>NZ_QIBX01000007.1 GCF_003725995.1 Slackia equolifaciens | reverse complement strand
AAGGTTCCCCCGGCCCCCGGGCTCCGCCCGGGTCGGGTTCGCGTCGCAGGCTCGCTGCTGGCGCGAGGAAGTATATTACCTCGCCGCCCGCCCGGTGTCAAGAACTTTTTTCAGGAATCTGAAGATTTGTTCTTGCCGGTGCTTCGGAGTCTTGCTGTTGGCTTGCGCCTTGCTCGGCTTCGAAGCGGCTCGCCCTTGCGGCGGGTTTGTTATTATACGGAAGTCGTTTCGAATGTGAAGCACTAATTTTTGTCTCCACAACTCTGCAACACTTTCTTTTTGGATGTGCGTTTCTCTTTGCTCCATACGGCGTTGCGGAACTCCACCACAACTTGTATCCCTTCAGCCGAATCCCACCATCGGCGTCCTAGGAACCCTCCTTATATATCTATATATATGCTATTGCAGCACTTGTGGATTAAGGCAGTCTCTGGGCTGCACGCCACATAGCACATCGATTGCGGCTTGGCAGGTACGTGTACGAAGCTCGATGCCGCTTTCTTCCGACCAATAGGCGGCATGGGGCGTAAGGACCGTATGCGGCGCCTTCGCTATCGGATGCCCAGGATCAAGCGGCTCGCCCTCGAACACGTCGAGCCCTGCTCCCCACAATGCGTTATTTTCGAGCGCGCGAGCAAGCGCAATCGTATCGACAACCGCTCCGCGTGAGGTGTTGACCACAATAGCGCTGGGCTTCATGAGAGAAATAGCGTGCTCGTCTATCAAGTGATACGTTTGCGGCGTAAGCGCCGTATGCACGCTTATTACATCACTGGTCGCTAAAAGCTCATCGAGCGGCAGTGTGGCATATCCCTCTGCCGTCGTCGAGTTCGGCTCAAGCGAACGCGAATAGCACACTACCTCAAATCCCAACCCGGCAGCTTTTCGTGCAGCCGCGGCGCCGATGGCCCCATGCCCACGATGCCGAAGCGCCTGCCACGCACCTGGCCCAGCGGGCGTGTGCGCGCGTAATCCCACACGCCCCGACGAACGGCGGCATCTTGCTCATTGACGCGACGCAAACATGCGAGCGTAAGCGCGATAGCGTGATCGCTCACCACCTCGGTCCCGTAGCCCGGCACGTTGCACACTGCGATTCCAAGTTCGGTGGCAGCGTCGACATCTATATTATCTACGCCTGTGCCCGTGCGGCTCACTACCTTCAAACGCGGGGCCAGCGCAGCAAGCGCCTCGTACGTGATGTCGCCGTATGAAGAGATAAGGGCATCGGCGCCTTGGGCGTAGCGTGCCACTTCTTCGGCATCGCAGCGACCTGCATGTACCGTGAGCTCAATGCCCGCCCGAGCGCACATGTTCTCCTCGATGAGGGAATCGGGGAAATCGAAATCGACTATTGCTATACGCTTTGCCGTGCTCATGCGACACTCCTTACCGTACGCTTCGATCCTTTGCGTGCTGCCAGCGACACGCTATACGCCTCACACTCTCTTTGCGCCCCATATTAGCTAGCAAGCCTCCTACGTGAAAAACGAAGTAGGCTAACGGATTGAAACCTTTGACCTTGTGCGCAACAGAGTGGGCTCGCCATGACAGTTATCCGGAGTATGTAATCCACCGTTCCGCCTATAAACCTGAATCTCGCCAGTTTTTGCAAGTATGTAATCCGGTTTCGTGTCAATTTTCGGAAACGGAAGGATGGTTGGCGCAGAGTCATTCGAGCGCCGTTCGCCAAAAGACGATTGACCTGGGGCAATGAAAGCCGCCAACGCAGAAGGCAATCGAAAGATGAGTCGTAACCCGCAAAATTACTTCAAACTGGATTACATACTCCAGAAAACTGCCAGCAAAGGAAAAATTGGAGGTGCAGGTGGATGACATACTTAAAGAAACTGACAACAAAAGCAAAGAGACGCCGAACCCGCCAGGGCAAAAGGAGCGCCACACCTCGAAGAGCAGACGACAGAGGAGCTAATACGTTCCACGCATACTGTACCAGCCATCGGCCTCGTCGACGGCAAGCGGGACGCCGAAGAGGTTCGTCATCTCCTGGCTATTCAGCAACTCCTTTTTGGGGCCATCGGCAATGATAGCCGCCTCTTTGATGAGCAGCACGCGGTCGATGGCAGGAATAATGTCTTCGGGATAATGCGTAACGAGCACCACCGAGCAGCCTTCGCTGGCAAGCGTGCGCATGGCATCGCGTACGTGGTACATGCCTTCGGGGTCGAGGCCCGTGCACGGTTCGTCGAACACCAGAACCTCGGGATCGTGCACCAATTCGCGCGCTACGAGCACACGGCGCACTTGACCGGTGGAAAGCGTCATCACATCGCGGTCGGAAAGATCGGCTATGCCGAGACGCGCAAGCGATTCGCGAGCCTTGACGATGACGGCGTCGGAAACCTGGACGTGGCGCGGCAGTCCAAGCGTTCCGAACACGCCGCCGCTCACGATGTCTATGACGGGAAGGTGCACGCGCACCTGGTCGTGCATCGTAGCGCTGACCACCCCTACGCACGATTTGACATCCGCGAGCGTAGGACGAGGGTTGCCACGAAAACGCACGGGCGGATTATCACGATGCAGCGGCATGACCTCACGCGTGAACAGCTGGATGAAGGTGGATTTTCCAGCGCCGTTGGGGCCGAGAAGAGCAATGTGCTCGCCTTCTGCCAGCGCGAAATCGTCCACATGGAGAATCGTTCTGCCAGCACGGACCACCGAAACGTCATGCATCTCGAATAGAGGCTGCCCCGTCATGTTTTTCCACCTATCCATTTTCAGGCCATGCCCCACCCTCAAGCGGCAAGCACGGAGTTCAGCGAAGCGATGCGCATCGGACAGAGCTGGCGCATCGCTTCCTTATGCATTTATATAGCTTCTTTATGCATTTATATAACAACTATATATAGGTGCGCGTCGCGGGGCGCCTCAAATGGGCTCGCCCGAGCGTCCTGCGGGTTTTGGGGGGGCGCGGGACGCTCAAGCTCAAATATCGCAAAGCTTAGAAACCCCGAGAACGAATCGCGGGAATACGTGAGGCTTCGTGGAAATGCGCAAAGCCCCATAGCCAAAGGGCCGCAACGGCGCGAGGCACCAAACCTACTATTGCGCGATGACCTCGGCGATGACCTCGACCTCGACAAGCGCGCCCTTGGGAAGCGCGCCCACTTCAACAGCGGAGCGAGCGGGCAGATGTTCGCCGAACGCCTGGGCGTACACGCCGTTGAACGCCGCGAAATCGCCCATGTCATCAAGGAAGCACGTGGTTTTGACCACGTGGTCGAAATCGGAGCCGGCGGCCTCAAGCAACGCACCGACGTTCTTCATGACCTGAGCGGTCTGCTCCTCAATGGTGGTGCCAACCATCTCGCCCGTCGCGGGGTCGAGCGGAATCTGGCCAGAGGCGAACAGCAGCCCTCCGACGATATTGCCTTGAACGTAGGGGCCGATGGCGGCAGGAGCGTTAGGAGTGGATACGGTCTTCATGGCAGCACCTCTTTCTCGCGATGGTTGCGCAGAGAGACGGAGCGACGGAACAAGCCCATGTGAGCAATGCGCGAGACGTGGCAAGTCGCCACAGACGATGCGCAATGCGCGATGGCCCATGCGCGGCTACCTTCTCCTGCACGGTTGAAGCTATGGTACTCCTCGCGCGCGCCAAGACGGCCTTTGTTTTGTTAAAAGTAGCGCAACAATTGCCTCTTCGCCCAAAAGAGCATCGCCGTTTTTATACAGTATCAGTTACGTGTCTGTTGGACCGAACGGCTTGGTGCAGCGTTCTTAACAGGACCGTCGCGTACGAAAAGCCAGCGATCGTTGCGAGGATCGACGACGACTCGCGAGGCTTTCCACGCCGCACGACAAAGCCGCTTGCCGTCAGACCCGTTTGAATACGTCCCGGCAATTGGGGCAGACGGCGCTTCGTCTCTTCCAATTACCGGATAAAAAGGTATACTACTTTACTACACTAAATTGGAAAAGTGCACCACGAAGGAATGAGACGATATGCTCACGCTGGACACATTCGAAGAAGCATCAATCCGAGTCAAAGAAGTGACCCAGAAGACCGAGCTTATCGAGAGCCCTCATTTCAGCGAAGCCACCGGCAACAAGGTGTATTTCAAGCCCGAGAACATGCAGCGCACCGGCGCATACAAAGTTCGCGGCGCCTACTACAAAATCAGCACGCTGACCGACGAAGAGCGCAATCGCGGCCTGATTACTGCATCGGCGGGCAATCATGCGCAGGGTGTGGCATTTGCCGCTACCCGCTGCGGAGCGAAATCCATCGTGGTCATGCCCACCACCACCCCGCTTATCAAAGTGGAGCGCACCAAGCACTACGGTGCGGAGGTTGTGCTGCACGGCGACGTATATGACGAGGCATGCGAGAAGGCGCTTGAGCTCGCCGAAGAGCATGGCTACACCTTCATCCATCCGTTCAACGACCTGACGGTTGCCACCGGCCAGGGCACCATCACCATGGAGATCGTCCAGGAGCTACCGCTGGTTGACTATATCCTGGTGCCCGTTGGAGGCGGTGGGCTGGCCACCGGCGTATCCACCTTGGCAAAACTTTTGAACCCCCATATTAAGGTCATCGGCGTGGAGCCTGCGGGCGCGGCGTGCCTCAAGGCATCGTTCGAGGCCGGACACGTGGTGAAGCTGCCCAGCGTGAACACCATCGCCGATGGCACTGCCGTACAGGAGCCCGGCGACAAGCTGTTCCCCTATTTGCAGGAAAACCTGGACGACATCATCACCATCGAAGACGACGAGCTCATCGTGGCCTTCTTGGATATGGTGGAGAACCACAAGATGATCGTGGAGAACTCGGGCTTGCTCACTGTGGCAGCGCTCAAGCATCTGCCGTTCACGGGCAAAAAAGTGGTTTCCATCCTCTCCGGCGGCAACATGGACGTCATCACCATGTCTTCCGTGGTGCAGCACGGCCTGATTCAACGCGACCGCATCTTCACGGTGTCCACGCTGCTGCCCGATCGCCCCGGCGAGCTGGTTCGCGTGGCCTCCATCGTTGCCGAGAACAACGGTAACGTGATCAGGCTGGATCACAACCAATTCGTGAGCACCAACCGCAACGCCGCCGTGGAGTTGCGTCTTACCATCGAGGCCTACGGCACCGAGCACAAGCATCAAATCGTGGACGCGCTCGCCGCCGGGGGCTTCCGCCCCAAGCTTATCCAGGCGCACCTGTAGGTCGCGCCACGAGCTTCGAAGCGGAAACGCCCGAACGTCGCGAACCAACGGGTCTGCGCCTTATAAATCCTTTCGTCGCCCGGCCGTCCCAAGCGGCCGTTGCAGGCGCCTCGTGCGGCAACGACGACCGGATTACCACGAGGACGCCTCTCATGCAGCCAGCAAACGCCCGGCACGACCGGGCCTGATAAGGAGGTACCTCTCATGACAGGAATGCCCACCCATACCAAATACCAGCCTGGATTCTACATGCCGCCCGAGCCCTGCTACGACTGGGTGCAGAAGGACTACATCGAGCACGCGCCCAAATGGTGCAGCGTGGATTTGCGCGACGGCAACCAGGCGCTCATCATCCCTATGAGCCTGGAAGAAAAGCTGGAGATGTGGGAGAAGCTCGTTGAGATTGGCTTCAAGGAGATCGAGATCGGTTTTCCCGCTGCCAGCGAGACCGAGTTCGAGTTCGCGCGCACGCTGATCGAGCGAAACATGATTCCCGAGGACGTTACTATCCAGGTGCTCACCCAGGCACGCGAGCACATCATCCGCAAGACCTTCGCCGCGCTGGAAGGCTGCAAAACCCCCGTGGTGGTGCACGTATACAACTCCACCAGCGTTGCGCAGCGCGAGCAGGTGTTCAAGCGCGACCGCGAGCAGATCAAGCAGATCGCCGTTGATGGCGCCAAGCTGCTAAAGCAGCTGACCGACGAGGCGGGCAACGACAACTACCGTTTTGAGTACAGCCCCGAAAGCTTCACCGGCACCGAACCCGAGTATGCCCTGGAGGTATGCAACGCCGTGCTGGGCATCTGGCAGCCCACGCCCGATCGCAAGGCCATCATCAACCTGCCCGCCACCGTGGAGATGAGCAGCCCGCATGTGTACGCCTGCCAGGTGGAATACATGCACAAGAACCTGAAGTATCGCGAAGGCGTTGAGATCTCGCTGCACCCGCATAACGACCGCGGCACCGGAGTAGCCGATGCCGAGCTGGGCGTTCTGGCCGGCGCCGACCGCGTTGAGGGTACGCTCTTCGGCAACGGCGAACGCACCGGCAACGTAGACATCATCACGCTCGCAATGAACATGTTCAGCCATGGCGTTGACCCCATGCTCGACTTCAGCGATATGCCCAGCCTGGTGGAGATGTACGAGCGCACCACCCGCATGGTGGTAGAGCCTCGTCGCCCCTATGCCGGCTCGTTGGTGTTCGCCGCGTTCTCCGGCAGCCACCAAGACGCCATCGCCAAGGGCTTCGCGTGGCGCAAGGAGCACGACCCCGAGCACTGGACCTGCCCGTATCTGCCCATCGACCCGGCGGATGTCAACCGCAAGTACGAAACCGACGTCATTCGCATCAACAGCCAGTCTGGCAAGGGTGGCATTGGCTACATCCTGGAGACCAACTATGGCTACGTGCTGCCGCCCAAGATGCGCGAGGAGCTGAGCTACGCGTCCAAGGACGTGTCCGACCATGCTCACAAGGAGCTCTCGCCCGCCGAGGTGAACGACATCTTCCACAGCCGCTACGTGAACCATCCCGGCCGCGTGGAGCTGCTGGACTTCCATTACACGCACGCCGACAACAACAAGGCTTTCAAGGCGTTCGTAACCGTGAAGCTGGACGGCATTGAGCAGGACGTGATCGGCAACGGCAACGGACGTCTGGACTCGGTGTGCGATGGCCTGGGCAAGCTGGGGCTGCGCGCGCATATCGTCGATTACGCCGAGCACACGCTGAGCACCGGATCCGATGCGCACGCCATGGCCTACGTGGCCATCGAGGGCAGCGACGGCAAGCTGGTGTGGGGCGCTGGCGAGCACGGCGATACCGTGACGGCTGCCATCAAGGCTCTGATTTCGGCCGTAAACCGCGCCTGCTCGCAGGAATAATACTAGGTAAGTAAGGAAACCAGGCGGAACGGGATCTACCTTTTAGGTTAGGTAAAGTCAGCGAGGGCGAAGCTGGCAAGCCATATTGCCCTGAAAGAGGAGCGAGGCGTGCTTTGCACGTGAGCGACGATTGAAGGGCAAGATGGCCGCCAGATTCGTTCGCAGCGGCTGCCCGTTCCGCCCTTCATAGAACGGCGGAACTAAATATGGGAATGACCCAAACACAGAAGATTTTGGCCGCACATGCGGGGCTTGACTCCGTGGTGCCCGGCCAGCTGATCGAGGCCGATATCGACCTGGCCTTGGCAAACGACATCACGGGGCCGGTGGCAATCCGCGAGCTGGTGAAGGCGGACATGGACAAGGTGTTCGACCGCTCCAAGGTTGCCCTGGTCATGGACCATTTCACCCCAAACAAAGACATCAAGAGCGCCGAGCAGTGCAAAGAGTGCCGTGATTTTGCGCACAAGCATAACATCGTGCACTTTTACGACGTGGGAAACATGGGCGTCGAACACGCGCTGCTGCCTGAGAAGGGCATTGTCGCTTCGGGCGATTTGGTAATCGGCGCCGACAGCCACACCTGCACCTATGGCGCGCTGGGAGCCTTCTCCACCGGCGTGGGCTCTACCGATGTGGCGGCCGGCATTGCTACGGGCAAAGCGTGGTTCCGCGTTCCCGAGGCCATCAAGTTCAATCTGACCGGCGAGCTGGCCCCCTGGGTTTCCGGCAAGGACGTGATCCTGTATATCATCGGCATGATTGGCGTTGACGGCGCGCTGTACCAGAGCATGGAGTTCTCCGGACCAGGCGTGGCAAGCCTCTCCATGGACGACCGCTTCGCCATTTGCAACATGGCCATCGAAGCAGGCGCGAAAAACGGCATCTTCCCCGTTGATGAAGCCACCATCGCCTATCAGAAGGATCGCGCGCTGCACGAGCCGCGCGTGTTTGAAGCAGACTCCGACGCCGAATACGCCCGCGTGATCGATATCGACCTGAGCGAGATTCCGCCCACAGTCGCAGCGCCCCATTTGCCTGAAAACACCAAACCTGTGACCGAGCTGGCCGGCATCAAAATCGACCAGAGCGTCATTGGCAGCTGCACCAACGGCCGCATCGAGGACATGCGCGTAGCCGCCGAAATCATGCGCGGCAAACACGTTGCCGACGGCGTGCGCACTATCGTGATCCCCGCCACGCAGGAAGTGTATCTGCAGTGTATCCGCGAAGGCCTGGCCGAAATCTTCATCGAGGCCGGCGCCATCATGTCCACGCCCACCTGCGGGCCTTGCCTGGGAGGCCACATGGGCATTCTCGCCGCGGGCGAGCGCGCCATTGCCACAACGAACCGCAATTTCGTTGGACGCATGGGCCATGTGGATTCCGAGGTGTACCTGGCAAGCCCCGCCGTGGCAGCGGCGAGCGCCATCACCGGCGTAATCACCGATCCAGCGACTTTGTAGGACCGTAAGCGAGCGGAGGGCGGAGGGTCCTCATGCTCAAACAGTCCTGTCTCGCACGAACATGCCGAATGCGCCCTCTCGGGCGCAGAAGGTAGGAACTAAACAGGCCACCGGCCTGTTTACCGTGCGGAACTGCGCGTGAGGGCCCTCCGCCCTCCGCTCGGCTCCCATATACGGAAGGAACAGATATGCAAATGCAAGCTAGAGGCGCCGTTTTCAAGTACGGCGACAACGTGGATACCGATGTCATCATTCCCGCGCGCTACCTGAACATCGCCGACCCCAAAGAGCTGGCGACGCACGCAATGGAGGACATCGACACCGAATTTGTGAAGAAGGTGCAGCCGGGCGACATCATAGTTGCCAATAAGAACTTCGGCTGCGGCAGCTCGCGCGAGCACGCCCCGCGCGTCATCAAGGACAACGGCGTGGCGTGCGTGATCGCCGCCAGCTTCGCGCGCATCTTCTACCGCAACGCCATCAACATCGGCCTGCCCATCTTGGAATGCGCGGAGGCCGCCGAGGCCATTCAGGCGGGCGACACCGTTTCCATCGACTTTGGAACCGGCACCATCACCGACGAGACCACGGGGCAAACCTTCCAGGCGCTGCCCTTCCCCGAATTCATCCAGGGGATCATCGACAACGATGGGCTGTTGAACAGCCTGAAGGCGCGCGGGGTGTAGCCTTGCGAATGGCAGGGAGGCGGAGCGGGGAGGGCCCGTTGCGACACCCGCTTTCCTACCGCTCGCCTTCGGCTCGCTATGCGGAAAGCTCCTGTTGCCCGTTTTAGAACAATAATGAGCAACAGAGTGTTCGCAGCGGGCCCTCCCCGCTCCGCCTCCCTGCTGACGCACGTCACACCGACACGCGTTTAGGCTGAGGGCGGGACGAACGCCTGGTTGACCTGCAATCTTGGCTTCGTTGGAACTGTATTGGACCTGCGCGTAATCTGATGGAGGATTGAGGATGGCAAAATACAACATTGCGGTTATGAAGGGCGACGGCATTGGCCCTGAGATTGTGGACGAAGCGCTCAAGGTGCTGGACGCCGTGGGCGAGAAGTTCGGCCACGAGTTCGTGTACAACGAGGTGCTCATTGGCGGCGCCGCCATCGATGCCACAGGCGAGTGCCTGCCGCGCGCCACGGTGGACGCCTGCATGGCCTCCGACAGTGTTATCCTGGGTGCCGTGGGCGGCCCGAAGTGGGACAGCCAGCCGCCCGCAAATCGCCCCGAGAAGGCGCTGCTCGGCATCCGTAAAGCATTGGGCCTGTTCGCCAACCTGCGCCCCGCCACGCTCTATGCGCCGTTGGCCGACGCCTGCCCGCTGAAGCCCGAGCGCATCAAAGATGGCCTTGATCTGGTTGTTGTGCGCGAGCTTACCGGCGACGTGTACTTTGGCGAAAAGCATCGCGACGAGGATGGTACCGGTCATGATGACATGAACTACTCAGTGGCCGAGGTGGAGCGCATCGCGCATCGCGCATTCCAGATGGCTCGCCAGCGCCGCAACCACGTGACCAGCGTTGACAAGGCGAACGTCCTGGAAACCAGTCGCGTATGGCGTGAGACGGTGGAGCGCATCGCCGCCGAATATCCCGACGTGACCGTTGACTACATGTATGTGGATAACGCCTCCATGCAGCTTGTCACCAACCCCGGACAGTTTGACGTGATTCTGACCGGCAACCTGTTCGGCGACATCCTCTCTGACGAAGCGAGCTGCATCACCGGCTCCATTGGCATGCTGCCCTCCGCGAGCCTGGGCGAAACGAGTCGCGGCATGTACGAGCCCATTCACGGCAGTGCGCCCGATATCGCGGGGCAGAATGTGGCCAACCCCATCGCCACCATCTTGTCCGTGGCGATGATGCTGCGCTACAGCTTTGACCTGGCCACCGAAGCCGATGCCATCGAGACAGCTGTGAATAGCGTGCTTGAGGCGGGGCATCGCACGGGCGACATCGCCAAACCCGGCGAGAAGCGTGTGACATGCTCCGACATGGGAACGCTGATTGCGCAAGCGATTTAGGAACCGCCGCCGTCTAGGACGTATGGCTTAGAACCCAACCCGACACTCTCATTGACAGAACGAAGGGGCTCTCAAACGAGGGTCCCTTTGCATTACTTCGGCAATGCTCTTGACGTTACGTTATTCCCATCCTTCCGAAGGCGACCCAGATAACGTCGGCTGCCGATTGCGCTCGAGTGCTTTCCTTGGCAACCACATGCAGGCAACCGCTCGATGCCTTTCGAGAACACCCACGCCCATCATGCACTCCGCACCGATTGCAAATACGGTTCGTTCTTGCGCAGCGTTTTGTGTCAACGTGAAAGGCATCAAACGCCCCATTGGCTTTGCCGAGGGGCGCATTTCGTGCCATTGATGCCGGCATTATTGCCGTTTTCCCAGGTGATTACGAATAAAATGGGGATTTCGTAAAATATGGGTAAAACGCGTGGTATGCTGATTTCAGATTTCTGCACCAACCGCGATTCGGCTGGCCGCCCGAAACGACAGGCCGCCGCGTCGCACCGCTCACATCCCGCCCGCGACACCCAGCACGGACCAAACAGGAAAGCGATCACGTTCGCCGATTTCGGTGTACGCACGTACCAACATTGTCGAACGCCTTGGACCGCTTGAACGATGGCGCGGCCATCGGGCGGACGCGAGCAATAACCAGAAGCACGACCGCAGGCAGCAGCGTAAGAGATTGGGGTTTGGCATGTATCAGCTCGATGAGAAAGTGGTGTACGCGAATTACGGCGTATGCATCATTTCGCAAGTGGACGCACCGATGACATTCGGCGGCGTGGAGCGCTCTTACTATGTGCTCACACCCACACGCAAACGTGGCGGCACGGTATATGTGCCCACCGATCACGAGGAGCTGATGCGCCCCATCATGAGCCGCGCCGAAGCATTGAAGCTGATCAATTCACTGGCAACTATTGCGATCGATGATTACAGAGACAACAATTCACGTGCCGTGGAAGACCATTTCCGCAAAATTCTGCGCACGAACGATTGCGCCGCTGCGGCACAGGTGGTGAAAACCATGCGCGCCCGCATCGAGGAGCAGCGAGAAAAACGCCATACGCCCTCAAGCATGTATACGCGCCTGCTCGAACAGGCCGAACATCAGGTCAGAAGCGAGCTTTCCGCCGCATTGGACATCCAGGAAGAAAACTTGGACGAGTTTATTGCCGAGCGAACAGCGTAGGGCATAAACGACGTTCGCCCGTATCGCGAAAGCGAAAATGACGGATGCCTTTATTAATCTGCGAACACCGTTCTTAGAACATGAAAGAAAAAGGCCAGAAGCTCGAGGGCTTCTGGCCTGCTATTTCGTGGAGCCGACGACCGGACTCGAACCGGTGACCTACGCATTACGAGTGCGTTGCTCTACCAACTGAGCCACGTCGGCGCACTGCGTTCATAAAAACGCGAGGACATACTATAAACGAGAATCGAACTTTACGCAAGCCCAGTTAGCTTGTAGGATGCTCTATTTCTACAATCTCCGGCAAGTGCTGCCCGAAACGACAGGAATAGAGCATTGTTCGCGCACCAAGGAGGGGCATGCGCAAAAGCAGCGATGCGCGAGCTGGGATTTCTCCGCATGGCCCAGTCCACCACCGCTGCAAACGAGCCGAATAAAGCTCTATTCTTCATTTCCTGGGCACCACATGCCAGAAAATCGAGGAATAGAGCATTCCGAGAGGGCCATCGGCTTTCCCAAAGACAGAGTCGTTTAGCTTCCCAAGAGTACGGCAGTCGAATTATGCCAAGGCAAACTGCTAGCTTCTCCGAGGATGAGACTGCTGACCTACCACTTAGCAAAAAGCCGGAAAACTTCCAAGCTGCAGCAAGCAGGAGCCCGCAAGGCCAATACCCCACTTTGACGAATCGCCATATATAGGCAGACGTTTTCCCAGCTCGAAACAAGGTTGTAACATTCGTTCGCGGAAATGCGCTCGCTCTAGCACACCGACGTACTATACTTTGTAAATTCGGTGTCATATGCGCACGCTATTGCATATGCGCACGTTATTACGCGAAATCGCATCGCGCACCGTACGGCCGCCCTCGAGTTGAAACGAATGCATTATGGAAATCGGAACCACTCTTCCAATTTGGAGCATCATCCCCTTCGTGGGCATGCTGCTATCCATCGCAATCTTTCCCATCGTCAAAGGCGAATGGTGGGAGTCACACCAGCTGCACGTAGCTGCGTTCTGGTCGCTGCTGTTTTTAGTGCCTTTCGCCGTTGCTTACGGTGTGGGCGAGGCGACCTATGAGCTCGCCGAAGTGGTGATTGTGGACTATATCCCCTTTGTGGTGCTGTTGTTTGGCCTGTACGTGGCCGCAGGCGGCATCCATATCGCGGGCAGCATCGTGGGCACCACACGCAACAACGTGATCATGTTGGGAATCGGCATGGTACTCGCCAGCTTCATCGGCACCACAGGCGCAGCCATGACGCTCATCCGCCCGGTGCTGCGCGCCAACCTGTGGCGCAAGTACAAAGCGCACATCGTGGTGTTCTTCATCTTCACGGTGGCCAACATCGGCGGCTGCCTGACCCCGCTGGGCGACCCGCCACTGTTCCTGGGCTACCTGCGCGGTGTGCCGTTCTTCTGGCCCCTGGAGCACCTGTGGCCGCTGTGGCTGTTCAACGCCGTGGTTCTGCTTGCCGTGTTCGCGCTGATTGACCACCACTACATCAAGAAGGAAGGCAAAGAGGGCGCCCAGGCCATGACGCTCATGGACGAGGCCGACGAGCGCACGCCTATCAAGATCGAGGGCAAGCGCAACATCGCCTGCATCGCGCTGATCATCGTGGCCGTCATCCTCAATGGCTCTATCCCGCAATCCGGGCTGTTCACCGACGCCTCCACGGGCCTCACCTACGGCTTCTATGTGTTCGGCGACATCCACATTGGCCTGGAGTACATCGTGCAGGTGGGCCTGATCCTGGTTGCCGCCGCCATCTCTATGAAGATCACGCCTAAGCCGTATCGCGAGTCCAACAACTTCGAGTGGGGCGCAATCGCCGAGGTCGCACGCCTGTTCATAGGCATCTTCATCACGATGATTCCCGCTCTGGCCCTGCTGCGCGCCAACGGCGCCGCCCTGGGCATCGATCAGCCGTGGGAGTTCTTCTGGGCCACCGGCGCGCTTTCCAGCTTCTTGGACAACTCGCCCACTTACCTGGTGTTTATGACCACGGCGGGCTCAATTGGAGCGGAAGCCGGCATGGCAGCCATCCAGACCTCGGTAGGCACGATTGCCATCGAGTCGCTCATTGCGGTTTCGGCCGGCGCCGTATTCATGGGCGCGAACACCTACATCGGCAACGCACCCAACTTCATGGTGAAATCCATCGCCGAGCGCGCGAAAGTGAAGATGCCCACGTTCTTCGGATACATGGGCTGGTCGTGCGCCATCCTGATTCCGCTGTTCATCGTGGATACGGTGGTGTTCTTCATCCTGTAAGCAAAAGCGGCGTCGACGGCGCGCAAGCCTCGTACCGACGCACATATCGCGCCTCTCGCCTTTGCCCGCTCCATTCGGAGCGGGCTTTTTGCGCAGGGTCCTTTTGCCGTTCAGCGATGAAAATGCACAACGACTGCAACATTTCGCACTGCTGCCGCATATTGTAGGTGTAAGCCAAGACGAAGGGGCAGGAATGCGAGGCGAACCAAGAAGCGAAGCGTTTATGACGCACGCGATGGACCTGTGGGCAGCCGCTCGCCGCAAGCGCCCCGAACCCCTCGACGCCAGGCAAGGCTAAATACTAACCAAGCCCAGCGCCGAAGAGGCTATTTTATTTGTCCATCCGCTCTGGCAAGCGATGGGAAGCCCGCCCGAAGACATGCACACGCCCGGCGCTCGCCGCCACGGCAGCCGCCATTGCGGCAACAACCGCAAGCGGCACGACCACGCACAGCGAACCGTCGCCTGTGGCGGCGAGCTTCGCGGAGTCACCGCCCGATTCGCTTGCGCCGGGACGCTCGTCCGAGTGGGCGTTTCCGCCCGAACCGCCTGGGGCATTCGGGCCATCGGCCGCATCGGAGCCGGCGTCGGGATCATTCGGGCTCACGGAGCCATCGGGGGCGGTTCCCGGTTCGTCGGAATCATCGGGATCATCGGGATCGATGCCGGGATTGGGATCAGTTCCGGGCTCCGGTTCGGATGTGTCATCCCATTGGGCATACAGCGTCACCTCGCCGTTAGGCTCGGCCGTCAAATTGGACACCCGCTCCCCATCGGAATAGACCGCATCGCCGCCTTCGGGATCGGTGCTCCAGCCGATAAACTCATAGCCCTCGCGCTCGAAGGCATTGGCAAAAAGCGCCTGGGGCTCATCGTAGACCATATCCTGAGGCTCCATGGAGCCCTCGCCCCCGTTGGCGTCGAACAGTACCTTGTACCTGTTGGCAACGGGATGCGCTTCGAGCAGCGCTCGCCCGCTTACAATCACGGTCTGCTCCGCCGCAGACGAATCGCCGTTTTCCCACTCGGGCTCAGCGCCTACGGCCGTCCAGCTTTCGAAGGAATACCCCTCGTCGACCGAAGCCCCGATGCGCAACGCGTCTCTCGCCCGAAGCCGCTCCACAAACTGGCTGCGCTCTCCCGTTGCGGGATCTTCCGCCCATGCGGCGGCATGGGGCTCGGCGGCTATGTCAACGGAGAAGTATTCCAGGGCCAGGAAGCCGCTTCCATCGGCCGCCACCTGGGCAGTCACGCCTTCGGTGTTCCAGCCCTCCATCAGCACGGAATACTCGCCCGGCTGCACGCCCTGCGCCACATACACGCCGGATCCGGCGGCCTTAAACGGCGTATACTGCGCTCCCGCAGCATCCACCAGCACGATATCGCGCTCATCGGGAAGCGAGACGCCCGCGCCGTTGTTGGTGACGACAAGACTGAATGCCCCTTCTTCCACGAAGACGGCGCTAAGCGTGTCGCCCGAAACGGAGCCATCCCCGTGCACCGTGCAGAGGTTCACCACCGTGGCCCCGCTCGCATAGAACGAACCGAACGAAAGCCCCTCCCAGCCCACGAGCGTCTTGCCATTCGGCGCGCCGACAGACGTCGGCAGCTCGAACGGGGTGTCGAACACCGCCTCAAGCTCCGTCAAGGCGCCCCCTACGTCCAGAGAAACGGTGTAGCGAACCGGCTCCCACTGGGCATAGAGCGTGATGGCGCTCGAGGGGTCGGAAGCCAGGTTTTGCACCTCTTGGCCATCGGCGTAGGTCGCGCCGCTGCCGTCGGGCTGGGTGTTCCAGCCAGCGAACGAATAGCCCGGAAGCGCATAGGCGCACGAGGGCAAGGCGGCAGGGGCATCGTAGACAAACAGCTGCGTGCCCATCTCGCCCGAAATCGCCGTACTTGCAGAAGCGGGGGCGTTGGCCTCGAAGCCGACCGCATAGCGCACCGGAGCCCATTGGGCGTAGAGCGTAGCCTCTCCTCCCGGCGCTGCGATGTCGGCAACTTCCTGCCCCTCATCAAACGACACGCCCGTGCCGTCTTGCAGGGTGTTCCAGCCCGTGAACTCATAGCCCTCGCGTGAGAACGCGTTGGGGCTGAGCGCCGTTGGGTCACCGCAGGCGATGCGCTGGGGCGCCATCGCGCCCTCGCCGCCGTTGGCATCGAAGTTCACCATGTAGACGGTGGAGCGAGCATGGGCAACGGCCACGAACGGGCCCTCAACGGTGACCGTTTGAACCTCTTGGTCGGGGCTCCACTGCGCAGGCTCGACGCCTCGGCAGCTCCAGCCGTCAAACGTATAGAAGTTATCCTCGTCGGCTGCGGCACCAAGCGTTACCTCGGTCCCCTTGAGCACCACGCGGCTTTCCACGCCCGCCGAGCCCATCCACGCCCCGACGCCCGGACCGCCCGCCTCGACGGCGGCCGTGAAATACTCGATGGACAAAACCGCCGGTTTGCCTGCCTCCACCGTCAGACTGAGCGCGCCGGTGGGATACAGCGCAGCGCCGCTGTCGTCGACGGCATTGATATCGATGCCGTAGTTTCCGGGAGCAACATCGGCGAGCACGTAGGCGCCCGATGCCGTATCTTGGACAAACCCCGCAACGGGCTCGCCGCCATCTTTGGGAATCAGGACGATCTCTTCTTGGGAATTGCCCAGCTGCACAGGCCGATTATCGTGGGTGAGGGTCAAGGTGACATCGTTGTGAGCCCATTGCGCCACAAGCGTAGAGCCTTCCACAACGCCGCCGCCGTCTACAGAACAGAGGTTGCTCGCCCATGCCCTATCGGCATAGAGCGCGCCCGTGTCTTCGTCGCGCCATCCGACAAACGCCGCGCCCGTTGGGGGCTGGAACTTCAGGGCATCAAGCGCCGACGCCTCATCGAAAACGCACGACTGGACATAGCTTTCGCCAGTCCCCTCGCCCGGCCGGAACGTGATCTCATACGAGCAGGGTTTCCATTGGGCGTACAGGGTAATGCGCTCTCCCGGCTCCGCCAGATTGAAAACCGCCTCGCCATCGTCGTAGGCATCTCCCGTGCCGTCGGGCTGAGTGTTCCAGCCCGCAAACTCGTAGCCATGCAGCAGATAGCTCACGGAATCGAGCGAAATTTCCCTGCCGTATTCCATGTGGCTCGCATCCATAGAACCCGAAACCCTGGTGCTGGCAGTAGCAGGAACATTCGCATCATAGGCGACGATATAAGGATCGCGATGCCACTGCGCGTAGAGGGTGTAGGGGGCGTCGGCGCGATCCCATAGGCCCACAACATCCGTCCAGCCCGCAACGCCGGACACGAGCTGGTATTGGGCATCCATGACCATGGTTCCGCCCTCGGGTGCGTCGAAGAAGCCGAGCAGCGTGAGGCCGTCTTCGTTAGGCTCCACCTCTTCCTCCACGACCACCTCGCGCGAACCCAAGCGTACCTTGGCTTCCCCTTCGTACCCATAATCGGTATTAGGGTCGAGCGTAAGGTTACACTCCTGGTCGAGCATGCCGTAATCGAGGCCGGACGAGGGCTTGGTCGGATGAATTTCGCCCGTGTAGCTCACGCCCTCCCCATCGACGGCGCCCACCACTTCGCCCGCCTCGGGCAACCACAGCATGACGCCGGCTTCTTGCACGCCTTCACGCACCTGTATCAGAGACGTCTCGACATCGTTGAATGCATACGGGGGATTCACGCCATGAATCTCCAGCGACCGCAGGCCGACCCCGGCCTTCGCCCCTTCAAGCCCGGCGAACACGCGATAGGTGGTCACGCCCGCGCGGTTGATGGCAGTAGAGGCCGATGCGCCCGTGCCTGTTGTGAAGCCCGTGTATGAGCCGCCGTAGATCATGGTCTTTGCCGTGCCATCCGGGCCGCTGCCGCACGCCGCGAACCCGACATCCACGGTTCCTCCCGCAATGGAAACCTGGGCGTTGCCCGCCTTGCTGCCAAGAGCGAGCTGGCCGTATTCTCCGGTCGCAACGGTCTTTCCGCCCGCTATGGAGATGGAGGCATCGCCCTCCACGCTGCCAATGAGCGGCGCGTCATCAATAGAGCCGTTCGAGGGGTAGACGGCGCCTCCCGTAATGGAAACGCTGGCGGAACCCTCGATGCCGCCAATGCCCGGAGCGCCTTTCCCGCCTTTGGCGTGCACGGTTCCCCCAGAGACAGAAACCTGGGCAGAGCCGCTCACAACGCCAATGCCAGGAGCGTTGCCGCCGCTTGTGGCGGTAACGGTGCCGCCGGAGACCGAAAGCTTGGGGCCGCCGTATACCCTGCCAATGCCCGGGGCGTCTCCGGCGCCCGTGGCCGTGACGGTGCCCCCCGCGATGTCCGCGGCGCCAGCGCCGTCGACCGCAAGCGCAGGAGACCCGGCGCTTCCCGCCTTCGAGCCTGCCTTAAGGGTGAGGGTGCCCCGCGCGTCCTGAGCGCCGATGGTAACCATGGGCTCAGACGACGGGGGCGTGACCGTCGAGGGCTCCTCCAACAGCAAGACGGCAGACGTGTCGCCACTCGAAAGGGACGCTTTGGCGCCCTGCAGCAGCATGAGCTCCACGTGGGACTGACTCGTGCTCGTGTATGCAGAAACAACCGTGATAGCAGCGTTGGACTTTGGATGAAGGTTGAGCCCATTGCCCAGGTACACCCGTATCTCATCGCCCGGGTCCGGCGCGACGACAACCCTCACCAAGCTGGAAGAGCCCAGAATCGCATAGGTGCCCGGTTCGCTGATGCGTACGAGCGTCTGGGTTGCGGCAAGCGATGCGTTGTAGTAGCCGTCGGGTTCGAGATTAACAACGGCCGCGCCATCCGCCGCAATGCCCTCCGCCCCATCGTCGGCATGCGCGACAGGCGCACAAACGGCAAGCGCAAACAAGGCGGCCAGCCCGAACAGCACGGTGGCGATGCGACGCTCCCACCGCGTGATAGCGGGGCGGGCGCCCTCGCCGAAGAGAATCGTTGGCACACTCATGACATCATCCCATCTCGTACACGCTTGTCGTTAACGATCCCTGTCGCGGTCACAGGACTCTCCCTGACCAAGGCCGACAGGGGAATCGGCCCATTCGCCTTGCTCCAGTGCCGCTCTGCGGGCGCTGTAGGCCACGAATGCTGCCGCGGCGGCGCCGGCAAGCGCACCAACGAAGGGCACGCCGGCACCGTCACCGGTTTGCGCGAAGTTGCCAAGCTGGCTGTCGCCCGACGAACCGCCGGCACCGTTCGACCCTCCGCCCTGGCCGTCATCGGAACCATCCTGACCGCCATCGGACGCGCCCGGTCCAACGTCAACGCCGTCCTTGACCACGCGCACTTCCGGCTCGCTCAGCCCGGGGTCGAAAACATCGGACTGCTGCTTGATCACGTCGATGCTCACGCCCGGCAGCTCGTCGTGATCGGGGTCATGGCTAATCGGGGATGCCTCCATGCCGTCGGGCGCCATGGACACAATCGTCTCGTAGCTAAAATCGCTCACAACCGCGTAGACGCTCTTCGTGCCGTGCCAATCGCTGGGAATGGCGAATTCCACGCGGTACTGCGACGTTTTTCCAGGAAGCAGCACGCCCGCCGAAACGGGGTCTGCCAGCCGATGGAAGCCCTCTACGCCGGAATACCCCACGGCATCGTCGGAATACGCCGGCCCGTTCGCAATTTCATCCCCGATCACCTCGGTGGCGAGCTCGGGGTTCCACGCCGACGCGCACGCGTTCTCGGCGGCAAACGCGAGCGTGGATTCGGCCACCTTCTCGCCCGTTTCCTGGTCGTGAAGCGAGGCGACGCAGCCCGTGAGAATCACATTGCCGTCGTTGCGCAGCACGATGTCGAACGTCGTGCTCTCTCCCTGCAGCACGAACAGCTCCTCGGCGGCAAATCCGAGAATAGACGCCGTGGCCACGATGGGAACCTCCACATAATGCAGATCCGCCGTGCTGTTTTCCATGCTCGTGATGGCAGACGTCACAAACGTGTACACATCCCTGCCCGATACGCCCACAATGCTGTCGATGGGATGGGTGAGGCCCGCCAGCGGGAACGGCTCGGAGAACAACCCGTCGACATACAGGCTCGCAAGAACGCGATAACGGTTCTCGGTGGGGCTATCGATAGGATTGCCGTGCTCGTCGAACGACTGCTCTTTTTTGCCCTCCTTGTTTTCCATGAAGAACAGCACGTTGCCGTTGTCGCTCACCTTAAACGCGCTCATCTTGGCAGATGCGGGGCCCACGGGCCGCGTGCTGAGGCTGCCTTTTTCAACGCTGGGGTCGAATGACGCTTCGTAGAGCTCCCCGTTTACCAGCGAGAGGAACGATGCATGCCCGGGCCACGCTCGCATGTCGGATACATCCGCCGCGTTGACGATGTTACGCACGGCCGAGAAGGTAAAGGACTGGGGAGCGCTCAGGACATCAAGCTCTTCTTCGGGGGAGGCGTCCTGAAGCTCCCTGCTAATTGCCAGCTTGACCGTGGCGACGCTTACGCCGTTACGCGAATGGGAAACCAGGCTGAACGAACCTACCGATTCATCCTGGTCGTCGACATCGATGCTGGAGATCTCGAGGCTGTTGGCCGTCGCGTCCACCGGCACGCCCGCGGTATGCACCAGGTTGTTCGAAAGAGGAACGGCCACGCGGCACGTGGTGGTTGCGTTGTCGCTAAAAAGCTCCATAGGGCTGTCGGCGGCATGCTGCAAATAGCCCAGCGCCACCAGGAGCGGCCTCCCGTTCTTCATGATGGTGGTGATGCGCGGGCATGTTACGGTATAGGCATTGGCGGGGGTCGACCCCGGCGTTTCCTTCCACATGGAAGACCAGAGGCGCTTGAGGTCGCGGTTGAAAGCGGCAACCGTCAGGATAGATTCGGAAGACGCATCGAAAAACGTGGTCTGATCTCCGTTTGCGCGCACGGTGCTCACAAGGCTCACGTAGATACCTTGATACAGGCTGGCCGACATCTCCGTCTGAGTGCACACATCGAAATCGTAGTCGAACATATCGGCGCGGTCTACGCCCGCAAGCGAGACGGGAATATCCAAAACCTTTGGACGTCCCCAGCGCCCGGTTTCGGCGTTGTAGATCTGGGCAGAGAGACGGGTGCGGCCCTCATGCGTGCCGTCCACGGAGTAATCGACGCTCATGAGGCGGAACAGGTACACAATTCCGTCGTAGGTAATGACCTTCTCGCGCGGATTGCTGAACGACGCGCTGATGATCTTCACGTCTTTGCTGGGCACCACGCCGCCGCTCGGCGCGATGCTCGCGATATCCGCAAAGCCCGTGCACACCCCCTGGGGATCTTCGCCCACGTCCTCGTACACATAGCCGTCTTCGCCTTCAGAAAGCGCATCCTCGGAGGCATCGGGCGCAGCGACGTTGAACGGCATGGCGAACATACCGTTGCCCAAGTTGATCGGCTCTGCGGCCTCGGGCGCGGCAAAGGCGCGCGTTGTTGCCTTGGCGGCCGCCTCCCTGCTCTTGAGCAGCTCAGACGATGTGACGATAGTGGCGATCTTGCCGAATTCCTCGAGCTTCACCGCGCCGTTCTCGTCCACCAGCGCATCGCTTGCGAACACGCCGGCGCCGTTGGAATCCGTGCCCAACGCGTAGTCATTCGAGAGATAGCTGGAAGGAAGCCCGCCCTCGTTGCTCGACGCCTTCCAGTTGTCATAAAGGCGCGGCCAGTCGGTAGACCAAATCTTGCCGCTCCATTTGAAAACAAGGGCTTGCAGCACGATGGCCACCTCGATCCCGGCGCCAATCACCACGTGGCGAGGAGCGCCAGGCACGATATCCTCCGTAGCTTCAAGCAGGGCAAAATACATGGAGAGGCTGCCCGCTCCACGCAGCGACGCGCTGAGTACGCCGCTGATACCCACGCCGAGGGAAAGCGCCAGCTCGAGGTTGATGACAATGGCGATGCCGGTTTTCTCGGGAACGAGGTCGATATCGAGCGGCTCGCCCTTGGGAGACTCGATCGCGGCATAGAACGAAAGCCGCGCATCGAGGGATACATTGATTCCAATAAAGACAGGCACCGGACCGATAGTGAGCTGCTCAATCAGGGACACGAACATATACAAATCGAAGATGGCGGCGGCTTTGCCCATGAACTTTATGGCGTCAGCCGATTCAAGCCAGTTGCATTCCGCGGACAGCGTGGCCTCGACCGAACCGGAGATTCCGAACGACGGCGAGAGCTTATGGCCGAACGCCTTGGAGCTGCCAGGGTCGGTTCCCTTCCGCATATCTTTATACTGGTCTATCTTTTTACTCCACCGGTCATTGAGATCCTTCCATTGCTGCTTCACGCTAGCATTGGTTTCGTTGGAAAAGCTCGCCTCACGAAAACCGTTTATGCTGCTCGCGCTTCTTTCGCCCGTGACGCCAATGCCCAAGAACATGATGCCGAACGGCGAAATGTAGAAATCGACGGGAAACGTAGGAACCCACATAGTAAAACTGGACCCTCGCAGCACGGCGGGGAACGAATCGGGAAGCGTGAACAAGGTGTGCTCGGAACCCGTTTGACCATAGGAAACGCCGGGCACGATGTCGGCATTGCCGGTGGAAAGCGGAATGTCGGACTCTTTGACCGAAAGATTCACTGGGAACACGTAGGCAAGATCGCCCGCTGTCACCTGGATCTCAAAGGCCTTTTTAAGCGGCAGAAGGTCTTTGGTGGGTGCGAGAAGACGCAAATAGTACGCGCTTCTGCTCAGGCGGCCAACGCCTTCATACATAGATACCGTGGCGGTAAAGAGGGGACTGCTCGCACGCTTGCCATCTTCCCCGAGATCGCGCGTCCAAAGCGACACTTCGACGGAATCCACGCCCTCCATGTGCAACGTGCCGGTAAGCGCGATTTTATCGGTAGCCGCTTCGCAGCGAATCACCTCGCATTCGCCGTACTGCATATCCCATCCATTGAACGAAAGGGATTCGAAGTACGGGATGGACGCATCGCGAATCTTGCAACAGGGAATCTTGAGGGCAGAACCGCTGTCGACGCGAATCTTTTCGAGGGTCACGTTGCGATAGCCATGCTCCTTGGTGATGGTGACGGAGCCCTCGAAACGGTAGCACCTGCCCATGGTGCCCAAATCAATAGCGGTTCCCAGTTTGGATGCGTCGAAGACCACCGCGCCGTTTTCGTCGGATACGGCCTCGAGCGTCTGTGTTTTGTCTTTAACGGTGGCGGAAATGGAAACTCGAGCGTTGGGCACCGGGGCGGTGGCTCCCTCTTCGTTGACGTCGTAGACGGAGAGCCCTATCTCGTTGTAAGAGAGGACGATGATTTGCGTGGTGGGCTCGGATGCGCTCTCGCCCTCCCCCGCCGCAGTGAATTCCTGCGCATACGCCACCTTGCCGCCGAAGGTGCCTAAACAAGGAAGCATCATCGATGCCACCGTGGCGCCGCCGCCCGCTAAAAAGGTGCGGCGCGTGATGCCTTCTGGCCGCTCGTTCGCGTTCTGCCACTTGCTCAATTCATTCGCGCCCATAGCTCACCTTTCTCGAAGCTTAAGCAGCATCATATCTATGAGCACGGAAACGAATTACACCCGTTTCGGGCACGAAACGGGTGTAATCGGAATCAAGCGAACAGTACGTGTACGCCCATGCGAACGAAAGCAATCAACGCACGCCGCGGATGCGCTTGCAGGCCGCCGCGATAGCAGCGATCATCGCAAGTGCGGCGACGATTGCGACGGGCACCACAACCCCGCCGAGAGCATCGCCGGTGGTGGGGAGAGAAGACACCTTGTCGCCGGAGGACGGCGCATCGGGCGTTGTATCGGTGCCGGGATTCTGGTCCTTCCCCTCGTCTCCCGCACCGGGGGCTGCACTCTCGGCTTTCACCGTGGGCTCGATGGCCGTCGCCCCTTCAACGACTACCGTCTGATTGGCCACGCCAGAATCCCCGTTCTCCCACATGGGAGCCGCTCCGGTGGCACGGTATTCCGCGAATGCATAACCCTTGTCGGGCTGCGCGCCAAGCTCCAGTTCAGCGCCGATAAGCATGTGCTCAAGCACGCTCACGCGGTCTCCGGTCGACGGCTGGACGAGCCACGCCCACACGTTATCCGCTTGCTTCATTTCCACCGTGCAGAAATTAAACGTAAATACTTGGGAGCCCGCATCGCTCACGCTGATGGTGGCGCTGTCCGCCGTTTCGTAACCGGGGTCGAATTCCAGTTCATACGCACCCACGGGAAGATCGCGGGGGAATCGATAGTAGCCCACATGGCTACCATCTAGCCACTCCTCGGCAGCATACTCGGTACCGTCGGCGGCAATTGCCTTAATGGACTTAAGACCCGTGGCGGGATCGCCATTATCGGTCACGAAAAGCACCGTGTGCTCTGCGCCGATGACCACACGCTGGGATGCGCCATTCACCCTGTAGTAGTCATCGATGGTCACCTTATCGGTCGCATACGTCCAAAGCGACATCACATTGTTCGATCTTTCGACGTTCCCTTTAGGATCAGGCAAGCTACGCTCCGCGTACGTCAGCATGCCGCCCTCGATGACGCCGATAGCGGGATCGAGCACCACGTGATTGCCCTCCCAATCCTCCGCCGAGGAGGTGAACAGGATTGCCGCCAGAGAGCCTTCGGCAACAACGTACGGCTCCCCTTCCAACGTGAGCGTCCCGGCATAGTCGGAGCCACTCGCGGCACGGACGAATATGCCGACGGTATCGGCCACAGCCTCATCGCCAAGCGCTGTCACGTTGCTGTCGGCAATAGTAAGGTCGCCCGACACGAATATCGCCGTGCTCTCTTCGCCAATGCCTTCGGCACGAACGTCGGAATCCTGAATAAGCATATGGCCATTAGTCTCGATGACGTTGCGAGGACTCGACGCCTCGACAAAAGAGCCGTCTGTAATCTCTATGCCCTGATGCGCGTAGAGAGCCCAGTCGGAGTCGTCAATAGAGGCAGTCAGGGTGGATGCAGCGATGGTCATCTGCCCCCTCGATTCGAATGCCGAGCCGGTGATGATAACTTCCTCAACGCCGGAGATCATCGCTTCGCCCTCAACCAAGGCCGAATTTCCCTCGGCGGAAGCGTTCTCGGTGCCGAATTTCACCTGACGAGCGTCGGTGATATTGGCGCTACCCGCAACATGCAGGCCATATTCGCTGCCCGTCACGGCTACGGTAGCGGCATTGTTGATCACCAGATTGCCGCCAACGTATATGCCAGTCGAGCCCCATGCTTCGGACGACGCCGTCGTATCCGCAATAACGTTGAGCTCTACGACGCCGATGTTCAAATCGCCCATGGCGCAGATGCCCTGGCCGGCGCTGCCCGCCGCCTCCGCTCGAATTGAGGCGCTCGAAGAAGCGTCGCCCGTGATCAATAAGTCGTCATCGCATTCGATTGCCGCGTAGGCATCATCGGCCGACGCGGAACCGGCGGCCATGACAATAGAGTTCTCGCCGATGAGATGAATGGTGGAGCCCGCGGGCAAAACGATGGCCGCGCTCGCATTACCACTATAGGTATCGGGGATGACTATATCGGCGTTGTCAAGCGTCAGCGTTCCCGCCGATCCGGCCCATTCCCACTCCCAGCCAGGGCCCGATGCGCCCTCGGCGGGCGTGTTTTCATCGATGACGATGGGCTCGTTCACCTGATCTGCCGCATATGCGACAGGGGGCGTCATCCACGACAGCCCGCACAGCGCAAGCACGCCCGCGAGCATCGCCGCGAACGGCAACGCCGCACGCGATAGGTGATGCGCCCTTGCTACGTTCGCACCGCTCATACTCCACCTCCGAAACAGCTCTTCCTTCCGATGGGCTTGCCCCGTCGGAAAGACGGGTGATTAGGCCGCGGAAAGGGCATGGGAGCACACTTCCCGCGCATGCCATCGTACGGAAAGAAGCGCAAGGTGGTTCCACCCGTTAGGGACGCAAAACGGGTGATGCTATCGCAGCATGTATTGCTGCAGATCCCGGCGACGACTGATGCCGAGCTTTCTGAACGACGAAGCGAGGCAACTTTTGACCGTGTTGGCAGAAACCCCCAGATGAGCGCCTATCTCCTGGTTTGTCCAATCGCGCGCGGCCAGCATCGACACCGCGAATTCGGTAGTTGTGAGGTTGTCTGCCACGGTCTCTTCGGCAACAGGATTGTGAATGCGCCGCCACCCCGCAGAGAACCGGTACGTGATGTCGATAATGCGCTTGAAATCTTCCGGCCAATCCTTCTTGATGACCGATTCGAGCATACCGCCCAAAAGCCCGTGATGCTCGCCAAACGCCTCTATCAGGCCGTCGGGGCGAGCGAGCGCCCATGCGGCGAGCAGGTGCGTACGAGCCGCATCCGTCTGCCTGAGGCTCATGTGGTCCATGACCGCCACCAGGTGAAGGTAGATCTCGGGTATGGGATAGTCGCTCGGCATCATGAGAAGCGCCGCTTCTACCAGGCCTAAGCTGCGGGAATAGTCGCCTTCTAAATACAGCCGATGAGCATGCATATAGAGAGCGAATGCGCGCAACCCCGGGGGCAGCAATGAGAAAAACGTTTCAGCAGGAGGCATGTCGTCGGGCGCCGGAAGATGAAGCAGTACCGACGCCGCATACGTCACGAACGCTTCGGCGATACGGCTCTGCGGCGACGACGAGGCATCGGTATGCAGCGACAGGCGCAACTCCGCCAGGGCGAACCGCGCGCTGTTGATGTTTCCCAAAGAAAGGTTGGCGTAAGCATATATGAGGTGTGCGGACAACCTTGTTGCAAGATCAGGGTGCGAAAGAAACGCGCTGCTTGCCCGAGCGGCCTCCTCTGCCCTGCCGCTGAAATAATAGTATTCCGCGCGAGCGATTTCTCTTGCTTCCAAGTCCTCGATGCTCTCGATCGCCTCGCCGCATGCACCCGGCACAAACGCGGAATTCATAAGCGGCATCAAGCCGGCCAGCGCATCCGCACCGGGCTGGACGGCAGGGGGCACCGCGGCGCCGAGGATGGCGAGCGGCGTATCATCCGCCTTGTCTAAAGAAGCGCTCGCGGGCACATCCTCAGGGCAATGGCCGGCATCGCGGTCTTTTGCCAAGCGGAGGTCTGCCGGCTTTTGGGTGCTCAGCGGAATGACCCACGAACCGCCGACTTTGCGCGCGCCATCGACGCGCCCCTCTGCGCACAGGCGTTGGACGAGGCGCGTTGAAACCTCCCACGCCGATGCGGTCTCTTGCGCACCCCGATACTCCACCGGTTGCCCCTTTCCTTCATAAACTTAAGGTTGAATTGTATTCGTTCTGGCGAACAGTTGCGCGCATGAGTTCGAGAAAATAAGGCGAGTGAGGTCAATAGGGAAAGACCCCGACAAAAGAAAAGGCCGAGGCGTGGGCGCCCCGGCCGATACATGGTTTCCGCGAAGCGGCAATCAAGACGCCACGCTCCGCAGCGCCCTTGGTTTTGCCTGCCGTTTTCTACACGAGCTGAATGTGCTCTATGTCGTCGCGCTGGCTTTCGCGATACAGCACGAACTTGTAGCCGATGACCTGAATCATCTCGGACTCGGTGGCATCGGCCAACATGAATGCCGCCTCTTGGGTATCAAGGTCGCTGGTGTTCTGCACGGTGCACTTGATGAGCTCTTTGCCCTCGAGCAGGCTGTTGGTCTGCGCGACGATAGTAGGCGTGATGCCCTGCTTGCCGATGAACACGATAGGGTCGAGATGATGCGCCAAGCTACGAAGCTGACGAACCTGCTTGCCGGTAATAGCCAAAGGAGTACCTTTCGGTCGAAAACGAGAATGAAATATGGGGTAAAGCTGCGGAAACGGAACGAAACAGCGAACGGAAGCAGGGTGCGTCGCATAGCCTTGAGAGAGGAAGGAAGCGTACTTTGTACGCGACGACCGAACGAATGGCTAGGCGGCGTGCACTGTTCCCGCGCAGCGTCGCAGCGCCTCACGCGAAAAAACGCCGTTCGGAAGAACGGCGTAATACGTACTGGCTGGGCCACCAGGATTCCCGCGCTTGCTATGCAAGCGCTCTTCCCCTCGGGCTTACGCCCTCGGGCGATTCGCTAAAAACAGCCCACTGGGCTGTTTTCTTGACGCGAATCCACCTCATCGGTTCGAATCCTTGCCTGGCCTACGCCTATGCATTGACCCGGCAGAAGCTCAACCAAATCCAACAGCTCTGGCTGGGCCACCAGGATTCGAACCCGGAATAAGGGCACCAAAAACCCCTGTGTTGCCATTACACCATGGCCCAGCTTGCGGCATCGCTCTATGCGAACGCCAAGGTAGATAGTCTAAAGCAAGGAGGTTGCCTGCGCAAGATGCAGCCGGAGAATGTCTTGTTATCCTATGCGTAACCCAATTATTTCAACACAACAATGCCGCTCCACCGCGCTAAAGCGCCGTCCCTGAAATGTTCTCGCACTTTTAACGTTTCCGCGCTGCTCAAAGGCGCATACTTATTCGACACACGAAACGCGAGCAGTCGCGCATTCGGCAGCGCCTTGACGTTCTGGCAAACGGGCAGTCCCGCCTGCGCGCAATCTGAAAGCATTTGCATGACGAGCGCGCAATCGACAGGCATGAGCCGGCGGATGTCCAGCGGACAAAGCGCAGACCGGTGCCGCGTAGCCCACAGGGAAAGGAAGTCGCACGATGGAAAAGAAGGATCTGGACTGGGGCAACCTGAGCTTCAGCTATCAGCCGACAGACGCAAGCTTTGTCGCGCATTGGAAGGACGGCGAATGGGATGAGGGCGAGATTACGCCCGACCATACCATCACGCTTTCCGAATGCGCCGGCATCTTCCATTACTGCCAGGAAGTGTTCGAGGGCCTGAAGGCCTACACCACCAAAGAAGGCGATATCGTATGCTTCCGCCCCGACCTCAACGCCGACCGTATGTACACCTCGGCCGAGCGTCTGGAAATGCCGCCCTTCCCTAAGGACCGCTTCATCGATGCCGTCAAGCAGGTCGTTGCCGCCAACGCCGCATGGGTGCCGCCCTATGGCTCCGGCGCCACGCTGTACGTGCGCCCCTTCATGATCGGCTCCGGCGAGGTCATCGGCGTGGCTCCTGCGCCCGAGTACCAGTTCCGCATTCTGGTGACGCCCGTAGGCCCCTACTTCAAGGGCGGCTGCAAGCCCGTCAAGCTGTGCGTGGCCCAATACGACCGCGCCGCTCCCCACGGCACCGGCAATATCAAGGCCGGCCTGAATTACGCCATGAGCCTTCGTCCCACCATGGAGGCTCACCGCAACGGCTTCGACGAGAACATGTACCTGGATTCGCAGTCGCGCGAGTACGTAGAGGAAACCGGCGGCGCCAACATTCTCTTTGTGGATAAGGAAGGCAACCTGGTAGTGCCGCAGTCGCACACCGACTCCATCCTGCCCTCCATCACGCGCCGCTCGCTCGTGGTTGTGGCACAGGACCTGGGTATGAACGTCATCGAGCGCCCCGTGAAGTTCTCCGAGGTGCAAAACGGCGACTTCGTGGAGTGCGGTCTGTGCGGCACCGCCGCCGTCATCAGCCCCGTGGGCGAAATACACAACGGCGACGAGGTAATCACCTTCCCCGAGGGTCACGACGAGATGGGCCCCGTGATGACCAAGCTGCGCGAAACCCTGACCGGCATTCAGGAAGGCGAGGTCGAGGACAAGCACGGCTGGGTGTTCAAGGTGTGCTAGTTTTGAGTTGACCCGCTACGCATGCGGCGGTAAAATACATGCTTGCGCATTTGCTAATTGATGCGCAAAGCGTGGGCCGTTAGCTCAGTTGGTAGAGCAGGGGACTTTTAATCCCAAGGTCGCGGGTTCGAACCCCTCACGGCCCACCACTCGTAATCTAAAAGCCAGTCCGAAAGGGCTGGCTTTTTCCATTTCGGCCAGAAGCCATGCATCGTTAAATGTGGACAGCAGCTTCCAGCGAACCCTCTGCGGCCCCGCGCTATTCCCCAACCTCCCCAAGCAGCCAGTCGACAACATTGGCTATGCGTATGCCGTCATCCGTTATGCCGGTGCCAAAACGGTCAAGCGTGAGCACCATCTTGGGAAACGCGTCGGCGATAGCGCGCAGAGGTCTGAGCTCCCTGTCGCGCGTTGCCGGGTCAAGAACGGTCTCGCTCACCTGGATATACACGCGTTCGTCCATCCGACGCGCCACAAAGTCAATCTCTCCCGCCCTGAGCACGCCAACCCCAACCGCATAACCGCGCCGCACAAGCTCGTTATGCACAACGTTCTCAAGCTGAAAGCCCGTGTTTTCCGCCGAAAAATGGGTTATGAAATTCCTTAATCCCAAATCCGCGGGATAAAACTTCCTCAACGGCGAAAGCAGCTCCTTGCCTTGAAGCCCCGATTGCGAGGCCTCCGCAACAACGTACGCCTTCTCAAGCGCATCGATATAATTATCCACCGTCTCTGAGCTGGTTTTCCTTTTGGCGCTTCCAAGGGCGCCAACAACTTTATTGGTAGAGAACAAATTACCTGAGGTAGAAAACAGATACGCAATAAGCCGCTGCAACAAAGCCAAGTCGCGAATTTTGAGTCGTCGCGCAACATCATTGAGCACGACGGTATCCAATATCGAAGAAAGCTCGCGCGCAATGCCCTCGGGCGTTCCACTTCGCAGCGAGAACAGACTGGGCATGCCCCCAAATCGCATGTATTCAGAAAAAGCCGTATCAGCGTCCTGATAGGCAATATCATAGGCATTTTTGAAGCGAAGATACTCCTCGAACGAAAGGGGGTAAACCCGAATGCTCACCTGCCTGCCCGCAAGCTGCGTCGCGAGGTCGGAGGACAAAAGATGCGCGTTTGAGCCGGTCACATAAACGTCAACGCCAGGATGGGCGTGCAGTCTTCGCACTACCGTCTCCCACCCCTCAACTTCCTGAATCTCGTCGAGGAAGACATACATCATGGCATCGGGGTTAGCGGAGTCAAAGGCAGCCCCAAGATCTTTCATGAGACCTTCGGCGGTTTGCTCAAGGGGAAGGCTGAATTCATCAAAACGGCGGTAAAAGATATTGCTCTCCGGCACGCCGCTAGCAATGAGCTCGTCCTTGAAAGAAGCCAGAATGGTTGATTTCCCGCAGCGTCGTACGCCCTGAAGCACTTTGACCTGCTCAGTATCGCGCAGCTCGTTAAGAACCCGCTGGTAATTCGGCCGTTCCACACGTAGCAAGGGGATACTCATGTTCCCTCCTATCGTTTCGGGCATGCCGTAAAAACCCTATCTAATACATTCATTTTTCAGTTATACCTGAAAATTTTGAATTCAAATGCAGAAATTTCGAATATACCTGAAACTCAATAGATGAGAATACAGACGAGATGGAATAGCGACAACCCATCAAACGAGCCCGCTTGCGATGCCCCTTTTAAGGAGCATCGCCCGCAGAGGCGGCGAGCGCCGTCGGATGCCGATTGCAACAGACGCGCACAGTAAGGCAGTCGCAGTGATGCAATGCTTTTTGGCGGTGCTGAGCCAGCGATTCGGGATACAGAAAAGGCCGGGCGCCGCTCAGCGCCTCGGCCTTTGGATTTCAAATGCGCAGGCTTGAGATGTCAAGCGCAGCCTGTGCAAGCGCTGCGGCGCCGCAGGGCGCATCCGCCCCCTACTGGCATCCTACAGCAGCGGCTGGGCTACGTAGCCGATGGAAGCCTTATCGGCATTGAGGACCTGCTTGGCCTCTTCCATCTGCACCTTAACGGCATCGTGGCCGGTGCCGCCGTACGTCTTGCGAGCGCGGACGATCTTCTCCAGGTCGAGCGAGGACACGATGTCCTCCTCGAACAGCTCCGACGCCTCCCTGAACTCGTCGAGCGTCAAATCCTCCAGGCCCTTGTGGTGCTTCTCGCAGTAGAGCACGAGGTTGCCCACCACCTCGTGCGCCTGGCGGAACGGCATGCCCTTCTTGGCCAGATAATCAGCCACGTCGGTGGCGGCGGTGAACCCTTTGCCAGCCGCCGCGCGCATCTCGGGCACGTGCAGCTCCATGGTCTTGATCATGCCTTCCATGCACACCATGCAGTCATGCAGCGTCTTGGCGGCGTCCATCGCGCCCTCTTTGCACTCCTGCAGGTCTTTGTTGTAGGCCAAAGGCAGCGACTTCATGGTTACCAACAACGCAACCAAATCGCCCACCACGCGACCCATCTTGCCGCGCGTGAGCTCGGCGAAATCGGGGTTCTTCTTCTGAGGCATGATGGAGGAGCCCGTAGCAAACGAGTCGGACAGGGTAATGAAGCCGAACTCGGTGGAGCTCCACAGAATGATCTCTTCGCACAAGCGCGACAGATGCATCATGGACACGCTGCAAGCATATTCCAGATCAAGCAGATAATCGCGATCGGACACAGCGTCCATCGAGTTGGGAATAGGATGGTCGAAATCCAAAAGCTCGGTGGTCATCTGGCGATCCAGCGGATAGGTGGTGCCCGCCAGCGCCGCGCTGCCGAGCGGATTGGCGTCAGCCGCCTTGAGCGCATAGGTCAGACGTTTGAAATCGCGCGTGAACATCCAGAAATACGCGAGCATGTGATGGCTGAACAGCACCGGCTGAGCATGCTGCAAGTGCGTATAGCCTGGCATGATCACATCGAAGTTGTCGCGCGCCTTGGCATAGAGAACGCCGCGCAGGGCGCAGTTTTGCGTGAGCAGCTCATGAAGCAGGTCTTTCGCATGCAGGCGCGTGTCAGTTGCCACCTGATCGTTGCGCGAGCGCCCGGTGTGCAGACGCGCGCCCGCCACGCCGATGTCCTCGATCAGCGTCTTCTCGATGGCCATATGGATGTCTTCGTCATTGATATCGAAGCGGAACTTGCCCTGCTCGATCTGGTTCTCGATTTCAAGCAGGCCCACCTCGATCTTTTCAAGGTCGGTACGCGAGATGATGCCCTGCGCCGCCAGCATCTTAGCATGGGCGATGGAGCCCTTGATGTCTTGGGAATACATGGATTTGTCCACGGGCAACGACGCGCCGAACGCCTGCGTGAACGAACCCACGCTCTTCTCGAATCTGCCAGACCACAACGCCATCTGGGGCACCTTTCTCCTCTTGCGCATCTTGATGCGGAATGCATGCGTTACAACGCGAGCCTTGCGGCTGTTGAAACAATACGGCAAACGGCGCGCCCCGCAAGACGCGCCGCTGCGAATATCGGTTATCGGACCTTCGAACCGCAGGCCATGGGGCTATTCCGCGGAGGCCTCTTTGGCGCCCGCACCCTGCTTGGCCGACCACACCACGATGGGCAGGCTGAACAGGTCGATGAAGCCCTTGGCCGCCTGATGGTTGAAGGTGTCATCAGCGCCGTAGCTCGCCAGACCGAAATCATACAGCGAGTAGGGGCTCTTGCGTCCCATCACCGTGCAATTTCCCTTATAGAACTTCACCTTCACCTCGCCGGTGACGAACTGCTGGGTCTGCGCGCAGAACGCGTCGAGCGCCATCTTGAGCGGCGAGAACCACTGGCCGTAGTACACGCAGGTGGCCCACTGCTGCTCTACGCCAAGCTTGTAGTGCTGCGTCTCACGGTCGAGGGTAAGCGCCTCGAGCGCCTTGTGCGCCATGATGAGCGTCTGAGCGGCGGGGACCTCGTAGCATTCGCGCGACTTCACGCCCACGAGGCGGTTTTCCACCATGTCCAAACGGCCGAATCCGTTGGCGCCAGCGATGATGTTGAGCTCTTTCACGATATCGAGCAGGGGCATCTCCTTGCCGTTGAGCGAGCACGGCACGCCAGCCTCAAAGCCAATCTCCACGTACTCGGGCTTATCGGGCGCTTCCTCAGGGTCAACGGTGAGGGTCCAGATGTCTGCGGGAGGCTCGTTCCAGGGGTTTTCCAGCACGCCGCATTCGATGGCGCGGCCCCACAGGTTGTCATCGATGGAGTACGGAGAGGACTTGGTGGTGGGAACCGGCACGCCGTGCGTCTTGGCCCAATCCATCTCCTGATCGCGATCGTGCATATCCCACTCGCGCACAGGGGCGAGAATTTCCAGCGTGGGGTCGAGCGCCTTGATGGAGGTCTCGAAGCGCACCTGGTCATTGCCCTTGCCCGTGCAGCCGTGGGCGACGTACTTGGCGCCGTACTCATGCGCAAGATCAACGAGGTGCTTGGACAGCAGGGGGCGCGAAAGAGCAGAAAGCAGCGGGTACTCGTTCTCATACAGGCCATTAGCGGCAATCGCGCGGGTCAGGTAGCCTTCGGCATACTCCTCGCGCATGTCCAGCGCGTAGGAGGCGATGGCGCCCATGTCCAGCGCCTTCTGCTTGATGTACTCAAGGTCCTCTTCGTCCTGGCCCACATTGCCACAGAGAGCGATGACATCCAGGCCCTTCTCCACCTGCAGCCACTTGAGACATACCGACGTATCCAAGCCGCCGGAGTATGCGAGAACGACCTTTTCCTTTTCGTTTTCCTGTGCCATGGTTGACCCTGCCTTCCTATGCCCCGCGGGGCGGTTCGTGCGCCCTTGCGGGGCGTTCCTGCTGCGCATTGCGCTTGTCTAACGTTGGTGCCTGCTGGAGCTGCGGACCTTGATGAGAGGTTGCGGCTCCGCTTTCAAGCCGAATCAGGGCAAAAAAGAAGCACCCGGGACGAGCCCGGATGCTGCCTTGCGCTCCTATTGGAAATCACACGGGGAATTACCCCACGCGGACCGCAGACACCATGCGAGCTCGTCGCACGCTGAATCGTCGGCCCTGGCGTCGGAAAGAAAGCTGCTGTGCGGTACGAGTTGCCATGCTGCCTGCTCCTTTCCTGACGTGTGTGACATATTGCCGGCTTGCATTGCCCCGGCGCTTGCGCGCCTAACTCCACTCCGGTGGAGTGAATGGTGCTACCTTACGCGACGACAGGGCTAATTGCAAGAAAAAATTCGTTATATTCAATTTTTTAGTCAAAATATGCATTTTACTCGCCAGATGCACATGTGCGCCCCCCCGGAAAGTATGGAGGGCTACAGCTCGATGAGTTCAAACATCTCTTTCCCGACGCCGCAGATGGGGCAGGTGAAATCATCGGGCAGCTCGTCCACATACTCGATATGGCCGCAAACGGTGCAACGCCAGGCAAACTTGGGTGCGCCATCAGCTGCAGAGGCTGCACCATCGGCCGCGACGGGCGCGCCGGGCTCGGCGGGGCCTTCGTAACTCGAAGCCTTAGGCGGAGTCTTGCCTCCCTTTACCTGATGATAATACGCATACGTCATGGGCTCGTCCTTAGAGAGCACCGAGGATTCTTCGACCTCCCCCATGATGTAGATGTGCGTGCCCAGATCTAACGTCTGCTTCACGTTGACGCGAAAATGCGCCACGGTATGCTCGGCAACATAGGGAATGTCCGCCTCATCGAGGGCGATTTGCGTGTCGGAGAATTTGTCGGTATCGGCGCTGGTGTGAAAGCCGAAGCGGCCGATGAGTTCCATCGGGGCATCCTGGGCAAGCACGCTCACCTCGAAGCGGCCCGCCTCCAAAATGACGCCTGTGGTGAAGTTTTCTTTATTGATGGCGATGCTCGCCTGAGGGGGCTGCGACGTGACCTGGGCGAATGTGTTGACCACACAACCCGCCTGCTTCTCGCCCGCCTTCGCCGTGACAAGGTAGAGCCCGTAGCTCAAGCTCCGAAACGCCTTGGTATCAATCATTGGTGCCCCTTTCCGTTGTGCCCGATACCTATCGAGCATCTTATCACTAGTATGCATCGAAACGCGTTCCCGCCTCATGAGCGGCGAGACATGACTTAAAATCCGCGCGGGCGCGCACGGCTCGCCTGTGGACGCAAACGCATACCTACTTAAACGGCGGGAGCGAGACCGCTGAATGGCTCGGCGAGCTGTTCGAATGCACCGAAACGTCCTTTTTGCGCGAAGCGTTGACGGAGGCGGACGCAGTGCTCGACAAAGCCGGCTGGATTTCCGATTCCGACCCCGATTACAACGCGATCTGCGACGCGGGCATCATCGAAGCCGACGGACACGACTACATCTTCTCCCTCATGACGGGCATGCCCGACGGCGAAAGCAATCGTCTGCTGTTCGAAGAGCTGGCCGCAACGATTTTCGATGCGCGCGAGGCGTTGAATTTGCAGCAGTAGCCCCCTTTTGCGCGATATACTCTTCACAAACGTGAGAGGCGGAGGGCGTAATGGCAAATCAACCCGGAAGCGGCAAGCATGCGGCATCGAGCGGAGCAGGAAAACGAGCTGCGCGCCGACGCGCTTCCTCCATCGCGACTGCCGCCACCGCCGTTTTCATTGCCGTCGCCTTCATCGCCGCCGCCGTTATGGCATGGCGCCTCTCTTCAGCCGAGCACAATACGGGCACAACCGCATCCACCGCGCCAGACGCAGTTGCCATCGCCCTCGCCCACACGCTTGCGCAACCCGACATGATTACCTCGCTGGAGGATGACGTCATGGAAATCTACGCCACCCACAACGACGCCGCGAAACTTGAACAAGCGCTCGAAGAGGCGGCAACGAGAGAGGTTCCTTTGGGGGATATCGAGCCGACCGATCTTGACGCCATTTCCACCAGAGCGGAGCTGCAAACGTTCTCGCTAATCGGCGAGGAGGCACCCAGCCTACCGGAAAACGCTACGAATGCCATCGACGCCGCGGTGAAGGCCGCGGAGGGATTGGGCGACGCGGGCATTGTGTTCTTTGACGCCAGCACGGGAAACGGCATTTCGTACAACGCGGGTGCGGCGGTGTACGGGGCGAGCTCGTTCAAGGGCCCCTATGCCGTATACGTATGCCAGGCGCTGGTTGACAAGGGGGAGATTACGCTGAATTCGCCGGTGGACGTCGTGTCCAGCAATCGCGGCAGCATCGCGATCAGCTCCACGAGCAGCTGGGCGACCAGCGGCAAAACAAGCTATCCAACGGGCGAGCTAATCTCTGCCGCGGTCATCGAATCGGACAACGACGCCTACGGCATGCTGCGCAACCAATACGACGGAGAGGGGTACGACAGCTGGATCGCCGAGCTTGGCGTGGAAGACGCGCCTCGCGACCCCCTCACGTGGTACCCCACCTACTGCGCTCAAAGCTCGGCCAAACTGTGGGTCAATGCGCTGCATTACCTGGAGTCAGACGAAGCGAGCTCTGCGTGGCTGGCGGAGCAACTCAAGCAAACGCGCACGTCGTTTATCAGAGACGGCATCCTGAGCGCCGAGGGCGGGCGCGATGCCGAGGTGATGGATAAAGCGGGATGGATTTCCGACTCCGATCCCGCCTATAACGCCGTATGCGACGCCGGTATTGTGCGGGCGGGCGGGCGCACCTACGTGATGTGCATCATGACCAGCCAGCCCGACTGCACCGAAGCGCGGACGAATGTGGCCGCCATCGCCTCCGCACTCTTCGAGGCACGAGGGGCCCTGGAATAGGAAGCCGCTAGGCGTCGTTGCGCTCGAAAAACGAAAGAGCGTTCTCGAAGCAGATCGCGCTGGCAATCTCCTCCCCGAACTCTTTCGCAAAGAGCGCGTGCAGCGCGCCCACTTTTTCAGCCGGATCGAGCCACGAAGGCACGTCGGTGCCGTCGTAATCGCTTCCAAGCGCCAGAGCATGCTCGGCGCCCAGAGAGAGAAAGCGGTCGACGTGGCGCAACACATCATCAGGCGCAGGATCGGCACCGTCGTCTCGCAGGAAGTCGCAGCAGAAGTTGAGCCCCACGATGCCGCCGCGCTCAACCAGCACGCGCACCTGGTCATCGGTCAGATTGCGCGGATGGCCGCATACGCTGCGCGCGTTGGAATGCGATGCGGCAAACGGCCTCGTCGTTGCCTCGACAACGTCCCAAAAGCTCCGATCGTTCAGGTGCGACACGTCCACCACCACGCCGCGCCCCTCCAAGGCAGCAATCACCTGGCGCCCGAACTGCGTGAGGCCCTCGGCGGTCTGGTTGCCCGAGGCGATGGCGTTCTTGCCGTTCCAGGTGAGCGTGAGCATCTTCACGCCGGCATCGGCGATCTCGTGCACGCGCGACACGTCGCCCTCAATAAAAGAGCCGCCCTCTACCGTGAATACGGCAGCGCACTTGCCCTCGCCAACAATGCGACGGATATCGCGCGCATCGCGCACCTGTTCGATGAGGCGGTCGTGCTGCTCAAGCTGGCTTCGGAAATAATCGCGCACCGTTTCAAACACGCGCCAAGAGCGCTGCGCGCCCAGGCCGTCGGGGACAAACGCCGCAAAGCACTGGCACCAACCGTAGCCAGCGCCGAGCATACGGCTAAGATCGATATGGGCGACGTTGCTTGCAAGCGATGACATGCGCTCGGCGGGAATATGGGCGTCATGCTCAGAAAACCCCAGATCGGCGGCCGCCTCGTGCAGCGCGAGCCGATCGAGCGTGTCGCAGTGCAGATCGAAGATGTTGATGCGATTCATGGTGCGCTCCTGCCGCTTCTACCGTATCTCCGTCAGCCAGCTCGAGTAATCGCCAAGCTCGCTCATCGACGCTTTGGCGAAGCGCTTTTGGAGCGCCTCGGTGATGACGCCTGGCTTGCCACGCCCCACCTGACGCCCGTCGATGCGCGCAAGCGGCACGATGCCGAGCACGTCGTCGGCTAAAAACGCCTCGTCGGCGATGGCAAGATCGGCGCGGGTCAACTGCTCCTCGATGGAGGGCACGTCCATATCCATCGCGAGATTGAGCACGGTATCGCGCATCACGCTCTCATAGGCGCCGGAAGAAGAGGGCGGCGTTGATAACACGCCATCGCGCATCACCATGACGCTTCCGCAGGTGGATTGGCATACAAGACCCGCGCCGTTGAGCAGCACGGCCTCGCTCGCCCCGCATGAAGCGGCCTCTTGCCTTGCAAGGGCAAAAACCGACGATGCCGCAACGCAGCGCATTGCTTGTGGAAGGGAATCGACCGGAATTGCCCGCCATGACGAGACAACGGCCTTGGCCGCAGGCATGTCCGAATCAGCTTGGACGCCTTCGCATGAAATTGCGATGCGCGCAAGGGGATTGCCGCCCGGCGCATCAAGAGGCCGTGCGCGGTATGCCGTCATGCGCACGCGGCACTCGACAAGCCCGCTCTGCTGGACGGCGGAAACCACCGCGTTCGAGAGCTTTTTCGCCGTGCATGGCGCATCCATCATGGCGAGCCCCATCGAGCGCATCAGCCGATTCACGTGCTCGTCGAGCCGAAACGCATATGTTGCGTTCGTCTTGGCGCTTCGATAGCAGCGCATATCTTCAAACACCGCAAGCCCGTCGCTCGGCGCAGGCATGCACAACGGCGTACAGGCGCGCGTCATCGATGCGCCGTGGTCCAGAATGAAGAGAGCATTTTCCGTCGCCATGACCACGCCCTAGCCCAGCACGCGGGCGCTTTCCTTCACGCGCGCACCGCATTCTTCCACCACGCGCATAGCGAGGACCTCCATGGCATCCACCACAAGCATGCCATGCGCCACTGCGGGAGCCGATATGACCGAGAGCTCGGTGCATCCGAGAATCACGCTGTCGCAGCCGCGCGAGCGCAGATGCGCACACACGTCGTAGAATGCCTGCATATCGGCAGGGCGGCCCGCTTTCACGTTGTCGTAGATGATGGACATGACCTTGGCCTGGAACTCAGGCTCGGGAAGAACGGCGCGAAGGCCCTGCGATTCCAGGGCACTTTGCAGCACACCTGCATGGCCCGTGCCATCGGTAGCCATCACGCCAACGGTTCGTTTTCCCATTTCAACAAGAAATTTTGCCGTTTCGATGGGCATGTGCACAGCGCGAGCGCGCGTGAGCGCCCCAAACGTTTCGTCGGAGCGATAGTGGCCCGTCACGCACGGCATGCAAATGACATCGCAGCCCAGCTGTTCAAGCTCGAGCGCCGCGTTGCGCACCGCAGGGATATAGGATTGATCGCTCTCTCCTAGAATATACGCCGTGCGATCGGGAATCTGAGGTCGATTGAAAATGGTGATGTCGATATGATCCTGGTCGACGGCAGCATCGGTCAGCTCCACGATGCGCGTAAACAGACGCGCCGTAGCCGCGGGGCCTACTCCACCGATGATGCCGAGCTTTTTGAGGGGTTTGCGTGCCGGAGCACTCTGTTCTCCCATGTAACTCTCCCATCTTGCCGCATGTGCGGCGTCGGTTGGCGAAGCGTCGAGGCGCGAGCGACACGGTGCGCGATGGAGGCGGCAAGCGCCAAGACACGAATCGTATCGCGGCCAGAGCGCCATGTCGCGAATCGCATCGCGGCCTGCGCAATGCGCGGCGGCGCGGCACGCAATTCGCGGTGCTAACATGCCGCCCGGATCCGATCGTCCGGCCCCTGTTGCTGTTTGGCGCATGCAACGGCGGCGAGCAACCTGTCTAACCCACTCGCTATCTGCCCTGCATTCTGCCCGCCAGCATCCCGCCCGCGCGCAATCCGCCCGCCAGCATTCCGCCCGCGCGCAATCCGCCCGCCCGACCGCGAAGTACGTGGCACGAAGCACGTGGCAACCGCAGCGCCGAATTCCGCCCGCCCTGCATTCCGCTCGACGAGCGCGCTCTTTCGCTGAACGCGCCTAGCGCACGCTTCGAGACACGTATTATAATCCGCACGTTTTGACCATTCTCATCCGCCCGCTATTCAGGACAAGGTATCCATGGACCCGATAACGCTGCTCATAGTTTGCCCGCTTGTGTTTTTGGCGGGTCTCGTGGACTCAATCGCGGGTGGAGGCGGGCTCATATCGCTTCCCGCCTATATGATTGCCGGGCTGCCGGCTCATACGGCGCTGGGCACCAACAAGCTGTCATCGGCAATCGGTGCCGCGGTGGCCACCTTTCGCATGGCGCGCGGAGGCTACATCATGGTGCGCCTTGCCATTCCGGCGGCAATCGGCGCCCTGGCGGGCTCGGCGATCGGGGCGCGGCTGGCACTGCTCACGCCCGCCGGCGTATTTCAGGTTCTGCTGATCGTGGCACTGCCCATCGTGGCGTTTTTCGTGCTTCGCAAACGCACGCTCGACGTGCCTGCCGATGCGCGCATATCGCCCCGCAGGCAAGTTGCGATCGTGGCCGCAGTCTCGCTCATCGTTGGCGGCTACGACGGATTCTACGGACCGGGTACCGGCACGTTTATGCTGATAGCGTTCACAGCGTTGGCAAAACTGCCGGTCAAAGACGCATCAGGTGAGGTGCGCGTGGCGAACCTGGCCTCCAACATAGCAGCGCTCGTCACGTTTCTCTCGAGCGGCGTGGTATGGATTGGGCTGGGGCTTACCGCCGCAGCATTCAGCATCCTGGGCAATTACATCGGCAGCGGGCTCGTGATGAAAGACGGCGCCAAAATCGTGCGCCCCATTATCGTCGCCGTGCTCGTGATGCTATTCGTGAAAGTGGTGTGGGATTTGGCGGCGTAGCGGCCAAGCAAAAGCAATGGGAGAAGCGAACCGCGCGCGCCTTACACCAGGCGGCCGATGAGGAACCCGGCGATAACACCGATCATGGCAACGGCCACGGTGAACACGCTCACCAGCCAGTCATGACGACGATCCTCTTTGCGGTGACGCTCCACGCGCATGATCTCGGCGCGCTCGGCATCTACCACGCCAATGTAGGAATACCCCTTGGCCAGCACCTCAACCACATAGGGATTGCCATCTTTATACATGGCCCCGATCATGCCTAGCTGGTCAAGCCGGCGCATTGCGGCACCCGCCTCGGTGTCGCGCTTGATATAGGCGAGCGGGCCCTGCTTGCGCTCCTGACGGCGCGCGGTTTCAAGCTGAATCAGGCGACGCAGCACTTTCTCGTCGTAGACGCTCAACCTCTCCTGCATGGCTCGAACCACCTCTATCGTGCACAGAATTTCGCTGGAAATTAAAAAATGGAAGGGCACCGCAAACCGCAGCGCCCTGCCAGTATACCGCTAATTCGCGCGACCGGCGCCTCGGAACGACGTTTGCAACGTTTCGTCAAAGGCGAAAGGAAAACAAACGCCGATTTGCTGCAGTTTTCGAGGGGTGCCCCGAGTACACCGCCGTTCGGCTTCGCGTTTCCCCAGGTCACAGCCTCGCTCCGATTGGGCTACTTTAGGAGGCGCGCGAAAACTGCAGCAAATCGCCGTTTGTTTGCGGAGCGACGTTCATATGGTTGCGGGACAACGTTTCTGGTGCGGCAAATCGGCGTTTGTTTGCGGCGAGCGACGTTTACGCGATTGCGAAACGACGTTTGTGCAGCGGCAAATCGCAGTTCGCTTCAGCGCCGGGCGCCATTCGCGGCCCCACGAGCTTCTCGCGCCGACAGATGCCGGCCCAGAGCCGTTTCTGCGAGAGAATGTCATTGCGGCGGCACCAAACGCAAGCGCGAGTTGGACCGGCCTCTGCGAGAGAACGCCCTGAGCCCGCAGACTACGCGCGCGGCCCAATGCAAGGGCTGGCGCCTTTATCAATCGGCGCAGGCCCCGAGTCCGCAGGCTGCACGCGGCCCAGCACCTCACGGGCCGCGCGCCACATCTCGGATTGCTACGCTTCGCGCCCAGGAATACCGGCGGCCTCGAGCGACCCCGCATCAAGCAGACGGAGCAGGTCGTCCTCGGAAAGCACGGGCACGCCCAGCGCTACCGCTTTGTCATACTTGCTGCCGGCAGCCTCGCCCGCGATCACGTATCCCGTTTTCTTCGAAACGCTGCCCGACACCTTGGCGCCCATAGCCTTCAGACGCGCGCCCGCCTCGTCGCGCGTCATGCCGCTTTGCACGAGCGAGCCCGTGAGCACAAAGGTGATGCCAGCAAGCGTTTGCGGGATGTCATCGCCCGCCGCGGCATCCTCCATGGTCACGCCCGCGCGGCCGAGACGATGAATGACCTCGCGATTATCTTCGTTGGCGAAAAACGCGACGATACTCTGCGCGATAACGCCGCCGATGCCGTCCACCTGAGCAAGTTCTCCCTCCGAGGCAGACATCAGGCGCTCCATGCTGGGAAACGCGGCCGCGAGCTGTTCTCCCGTGGTTTTGCCCACATGGCGAATGCCCAGGCCGAACAGCACGCGTGCAAGAGAGCGCCCCTTAGACGCCTCAATTGCGGCGATAAGCTTTGCGGCTATCGTGGAACCAAGATGGATGGGCTCTCCCTCTTTGTTGGTGCGACCCGTTTCCAGCGTGGCAAGATCGTATTCGGTAAGGTTGTAGTAATCCGCCACATCGCGCACGCGCTCGGACTCCACCAGGCGCGCCACGATCTCCTCGCCCATGCCGTCGATGTCCATGGCGCCGCGGCTGGCCCAGTGCAGCAGGCGCTCAAGCGACTGCGCGGGGCAGTCGATGGAGATGCAACGAAACGCCGCTTCGCCCTCTTCGCGGACGATGGGGCTTCCACAGCTGGGGCACGTTTCGGGCATCTGCCACGGAAGCGCCCCCTCGGGACGCAGGGCCAGTACGGGACCCAGCACCTCAGGAATGACGTCGCCCGCCTTGCGCACAATGACGGTATCGCCCACGCGCACATCCTTGCGATGCACCTCGTCGAGGTTGTGCAGCGTGGCGCGTGCCACCGTGGAGCCCGCCACATGCACAGGCTCGAGCTCGGCGACCGGCGTGATGGCTCCGGTGCGACCCACCTGCACGGTAATGTCGCGCAAAAGCGTGGTTTTTTCCTCGGGCGGGAACTTGTAGGCGATGGCCCAACGCGGCGCTTTGGCGGTAAAGCCCAACTCGCGCTGGATGGAGAAGGAGTTGACCTTGACCACCACGCCGTCGATGTCGTAAGGCAGGCTCCCGCGCTTCTCGGCTACACGCTCGCAAAACGCGCGCACCTGCTGCGGTGTGTCGCATAGCTCTACATCGGGATTAACGTGGAAACCGCAGTCGCGCAGCCATTGGAGCAGCTCCCATTGGCTTTGCGCCGTGATGGCGCGTTCGTCTGCGATGGCGTATATGAACGTAGCAAGATCGCGGCCTTGGGTGATTTTGGGATCTTTCTGGCGCAACGATCCGGCGGCGGCATTGCGGGGGTTGGCAAAGCCGGCCTTGCCGTTGGCCTCGGCGGCAGCATTGAGCGCGTCGAAGCTCTTCTTGGGCATGTACACCTCGCCGCGCACCTCTGCCATGGCATCCGCATTCGCCAGCCCGGCAATGCCCGCGTCTCGCAGGCGCAGTGGCACGTCGCGCACGGTGCGCATGTTGGCAGTTACGTCCTCGCCCGTCACGCCGTCACCGCGAGTGGCGGCACGCACCAGCACGCCCGATTCATACGTGAGCGAAATGGAAGAGCCGTCGATTTTCAGCTCGCACACGAATTGCGTGTCGTGGCCAATGGCGTCGAGCGTACGCTCCATCCAGGCGTCGAGTTCGTCAAGATCCATGGCGTTATCCAGCGAATACATGCGCTGGGCGTGGCGCACGGGCGCAAACTGCTCGCCCACATAGCCGCCCACGCGCTGCGTGGGACTTGAGGGATCGATGAATTCGGGATGGGCAGCCTCGAGTTCGCGCAGTTCGCGCATGAGGGAGTCGAACGCCGCGTCGGATAAAACGGGCGCGTCGAGCGCATAGTAGCAATAGGACGCATGCTCGATTTCTTTGCGAAGGGCGTCGATGCGCGTCTTGGGGTCGCTCACAACCGACGCTGCCGTTGCCGCGTCGAAGGCGGTTAGCTGTTCCATGGCATTCTCCGTAAGGGCTCAAGGTATTGCATGATTCTGAACGCCTATGATACATGCGAAACGCCCTCAGCGGGCGCCCCAAGAAGCCATCGCCACAAGGGAACCTGATACGCCTGCATCCCGCGAAATCGGCAGCGAGCAGAAGCGGGGATTGCGCAGCGAGACGCAGAATGTTGCTGGTGCCGTGAGAGCCGCCATCGCAATCGAGCGCGGCACGGCGGCGCGATGCCGCCCCGCTTCAGTCCGCCGCCGCCCTATTGCAATTCATCGCTGCCCTACCACATACCGTTGCTGCGATCGCGGCCAATAGGCAGGCTGAACACAATCATATCCACGGCGTGCACGATGGCAAACAGGCCGATGAACACTCCCAAGTACGCAGGAAAGATACACAGCAGAATGCCTAAAACTATTTCCAGCACGCCCGTAACTGCCAAAAGCCCCCATGTGCCGCCGCTGAACAGGCTCAATCGGCGCGCAGCGAACAGCTGCACCGCGCCAAACAGCACGATGCCCAGCCCGAAGATCCAGGCAACCGTTGCGATGCCCACCATGGGAAACGCGAGCAAGACCACGCCGAACAGCACGATCATCACAGCGCAGAACAGGTTCCACCCGCTTTGCGCGAACATAGTATTGCGCGAGCGCATATACGACAAGACGCTCACCACGCCGCTCGCGATAATCACGCACGCCACGATGGCGGCGAACCCCGCAAGCACCGCGAGGGGACTGAACACGCATATCAATCCGAATATGAGCAAAAGCGCACCGGAAACGAAACGCGGCCAATTAACCGACCCGCCGTTTCGCCCGGGCCTGAATTCGTCACGCGAATCGAGCACGCTCACGCGGATGTTGTCATTGTCATTGCGATTGTTATAAGCCATGGCGCCCTCTTTCTCTTGCCTGGCCACGGGAATGCGCATCTTTTGCAGCGCAATTGCGCCGGCGTTATTCCACGTTTCTAGATTACGCGTTCGGAGAGCAAATCGCGGCCACAATCCGTCATTCGTAACCGGAGTGACACAAGCGTGGCGCTATTTGACGATTTCTTTCACGGCCTTGGGAATAAAACGCAGCACGTCTTCGGTCGTCACGCAAAACGCGCCCAGTTTTTCCGCAGCCAAAACGCCGGCCTCGCCGTGAATCACCACGCCGAGCTCCGCGGCGTCGCGCGGGCTTAGCCCCTGCGCAAGCAGCGCTCCGATGCAACCGGCCAGCACATCGCCCGTTCCCGCCTTGGCAAGCGCGGGCGTGCCGTCGGCGTACACGGCGACATCCTTGGCGCCCGCATCATCCGGGGAGGCGATATACGTCTGCGGCCCCTTGAGCACACACACCGCATCGTACGCGCGCGCAATCCTGAGCGCCTGCCGAGCGGGGTCATGCAAATCATCCGCCACCTCGGCATCGACGGGGAGCGCGGCAATAAGCCGTGCCGCCTCGCCTCCGTGCGGCGTCAGTATGGCGGAGAAGCCGTTCAGACGATGGTCGGCCAGTGCGGCAAATCCCGATTCGGTAGCGATTGCCGTCAGGGCGCCGCCATCAAGCACCAGGGGCACCGCCGCTGCGGCGATCACGCTCTTGACAAGGGTCATATTGCCCTCGGTGCCCGCAAGGCCGCACCCCACCACGGTAGCGCTGGGATGCAAGTCGTCCTGAGCGTGGCATTCGACGCCGTACTGTTTGAAAGAAGCGATCACGGCCGAGGGCTGCACGATGCGCAGCGCGGCAGCGGCCTCGTCCGACGTGTACGCCTTGACGTAGCCCGAGCCCATGCGCGTTGCCGCCATCGTGGCAAGCACACCCGCCCCGGGAAAATTCCTGTCGCCTACCACCAGTTCGCACGTGCCTCGCGTGTATTTATTGGCATCTTGTTTGAGCTGCGGAAACAGTTGCGCTATCGCCTTCTTTGTGAGCTTTCTCATGCTTGACCCCTCCCCGATTCTTCCGATGCGCCTTGCGCAACGATGCCGCTCGCATCATTACCGAGCGCGCTCATAGCGTCCGCTGCTCCATGCTCTTTGGGCTTACCGGGAGCCCCCCCCCCCCGATACGCCGGAGCTCGACACGTTTGGGAACGGCTCAACGTCTGCAGCATCCGCAGGCTCTTGCGCATCGGCCTCTTGGGGCTCCTGGGCATCTGCCTCTTGAGCCTTATGCGCGGCGCTGGCCGTTTCGCCGCTTAGGTCGTCCAGCATGCCGCGCAGCTCTTTGAACTGCTGAGCCAGCTCGGCCTTCACGTCGCGGTGCTTTTCGCGTTCGGCCTGCGACGCCTTGGTGATTGCCACGGCGTTCGCCACGGCGACGCTATGGGTGTATGTAAGCGAAAGGGGCACATCAACTACGCCTTGGTCTGCCGCAATGCGAGCGGCGGCACCGTGGAGCGCCACGGCCGGCTTGCCTCGGGAATCGCGAATCACCTCGACGTCCTGCATGGTGATGCCGTCTGTGAGAATGCCCGTGCCCAGCGCCTTGCACACCGCCTCTTTGGCAGCAAAGCGAGCGGCGTAGTGCGTAGCGGGATTGGCTTTAGCGTTGCAGTAATCCTGTTCACCCTGGGTGAACACCTTGCGCGCGAACGACGGCGTACGATCGAGAATGCGCCTCATGCGATCGATTTCGACGATATCTACTCCCAGACCAACGGGCATGCGGGGCCTTTCTATTGTTTCGAAATGCTATTGCAGACTGCGGCCAAGAATCGGCCGCTTTACTAGGGTGTATTGTACCCCACAATCACCTTCGTGCATGAGCGCCGCGGAACCGCTCTACAAGATGGCGACCAAGAACCCACGTGGCGCACCGACCGACGCGACTCGACTCCTGCGAGTTTCTTGCCCCTTAGCGTGCCCGCAATGGATGCTATGCGCGATAATCGCAAACACCATACTCCGTCCGCCACCGAGGAGGCTCGCATGCAAACCGACGACCTGCGCTATCTCGAGCTGCTTTCCGAAACCTACCCCACCATCGCCGACGCCTCGGCCGAGGCCATAAACCTCAACGCGATCTTAAGCCTGCCCAAAGGCACCGAGCTGTTCGCCTCCGACATCCACGGAGAATACGAGGCATTCGCGCATCTGCTGAAAAACGGGTCGGGCTCCATCCGCATGAAAATCGACGACGCGCTTGGCAACGCCCTCACCGAGACGGAAAAGCGCCAGCTCGCAACGCTTATCTACTATCCTCACGAAAAGCTGCAGCTCATTCTGCCCACTCTCGACGACCCGGATGCCTGGATCGCGCAGGCGGTCGAGCGGCTCATCGCCGTGGCAAAGCGCGCGTCGGGCAAATACTCGCGCTCCAAAGTGCACAAGGCATACCCTCAAGAGTTCGCCTATGCCATCGAGGAGCTCATGACCGAAGACAATTGCGCGGTAGACCGCGACGAATACCGCCGAGCCATCGTGGATTCCATCGTGCGAATCGGGCGCGGCCCGGCCTTCATCGAGGCGCTATGCCTGCTCATTCAGCGATTCTCGCTTGACCACCTGCATATTTTGGGAGACATCTACGATCGCGGCCCCGCGCCCGACGCCATCATGGACACGCTTGCGAAATACCACTGCCTGGACATTCAATGGGGCAACCACGACATCGTGTGGATGGGAGCAGCCCTGGGGCAGCGTGGATGCATCGCTCACGTGGTGCGCAACTGCGCGCGCTATGGAAACCTCTCGATTCTCGAGGACGCCTACGGCATCAACATTTTGCCCTTGGCGGCGTTTGCCATGGATGCCTACCGCGATGACCCTTGCGTGGCATTCGGCCTCAAAGGCAATCCCGATTTGGACGAGCGCGCATACGAAATGAACGTCAAAATCCAAAAGGCCATGGCCATCATCCAGTTCAAGGTAGAAGGCCAGCTCATCGACGAATACCCCGAGTTCGGCCTGAGCGACCGCAAGCTGCTGGACAAAATCGACCACGATCGCGGCACCGTCGTGGTGGACGGCGTGGAGTACGAACTCGCGGATAAGGTGCTGCCAACCGTCGACCCCGCCGACCCCTATGCGCTCACGCCCGAGGAAGAATCGGTCATGCAGCGCCTCGAGCAGGCATTTGTCAGCTGCGAGAAGCTGCAGCGCCACATGCGCCTGTTCCTGAAAGTGGGCAGCCTGTATAAGATCTCCAACGGCAGCCTGCTGTTCCACGCGAGCGTGCCGCTTGCCCAGGACGGCTCGCTTATGCATGCGAACATCTTTGGCGAAGAGCTTTGCGGCAGAGCCCTCTATGACGCGCTGGAGCACTACGTGCGCGCGGCATTTTTCAGCGCCGACGAGGTGGAGCGCAAACGCGGGCGCGACCTGATGTGGTGGTTGTGGCTTGCCCCGGAATCGCCCCTGTTCGCAAAGAGCAAGATGGCGACGTTCGAGATCTACTTCGTGGCTGACAAAGCCGCACGTAAGGAGGTCAAGAACCCCTTCTACGCACGCCTCGACGACCCGGAGGCCATGGCCGTCGTCTTCGAGGACTTTGGGATGGACCCCGCGGCATCGCGCATCATTTGCGGCCATGTGCCCGTTAAGGCGAAAGACGGCGAGGATCCGGTGAAGTGCGGCGGACGCGTGCTGACCATCGATGGCGGGTTCTCGCGCGCCTATCAGCCCACGACAGGCATCGCCGGATACACGCTCATCTCGAACTCACAGGGATTCGTGCTCGCCGCGCATGAGCCGTTGGAGTCGGCGGCCGCAGCAGTGGAGCGCGAGTTGGATATCCATTCGACGCGTCGCGTGGTGGAACGCATGGAGAAGCGCACGTTGGTGGCCGACACCGATATCGGCGCCCGCCTACGCGCGCGCGTTCGCGACCTCGAGCGCCTGATAGAGGCCTACCGAGAGGGAGCCCTGCCCGAACGAGCGTAACGCGCGCCGCACGATAGCGCGCGCCGAACGCCATGCCAGCGCCCCTCGATGCAAAGAGCCGCCCCGCTCATCGGAACGGGGCGGCTCTTGCGTTTCCATGGAATCTGCTGGAGCATAAACCGCTAACAACCGTGCCTTTCCGCCATGGGCGACGATTGAAGGGCTGCCGCCAGATTCCTCCGCGGCAGTGGGCGCTTTGCCGGCCGACGAATCGATGAACCTCTACTCCACGGTCACGCTCTTCGCAAGATTACGCGGCTGGTCTACGTCGCAGCCGCGAGCGAGCGCAATGGAGCGCGCGAACAGCTGCAGCGGTACGCTGGCGGTGATGGCGCTAAAGCAGTCACGCACTTTGGGGATGTAGATCACGTAATCGGCGTGCTTCTTGATTTCCTCGTCCCCTTCGGTGGCGATAGCCACCACGAGCGCACCACGTGCCTTGCATTCCTGAATGTTGGAAATCACCTTGTCGTACGTAGGGCTCTTGGTGGCCACCACGATCACCGGAAACCCGGGGTCAATCAGCGCGATAGGGCCGTGCTTCATCTCGCCCGCTGCGTAGGCCTCGGCGTGCAGGTAGCTGATCTCTTTGAGCTTGAGCGCGCCCTCGTAGCAGATAGTTGACCCAATGCCACGGCCGATGAACAGGGCGTTCTGCGCATCCTTGCACGCAAGAGCCGCAGCCTCGATGGTGTCGGTATCGGCCAGAATCTGCTCGATCTGCTGAGCGGTATCGGCGAGCTCGCGGAACAGCATGCGGATCTGCGCCGTGGTGAGACCGCCGCGCAGCTGTCCCAGAAGCATGGCAAGCAGCGTGAGCGCAGCCACCTGGCCCAAGAAGCTTTTGGTGGCAGCAACGGCGATTTCCTTGTTGGCCTTGATGTAGATGACGCCGTCGCTCTCGCGCGCAAGAGGGCTTCCCACCACATTGGTAATGCCGAACACTTTGGCGCCCTTGATGCGCGCGTCGCGCACCGCCGCCAGCGTATCGGCCGTCTCGCCCGACTGACTCACGGCCACCACCAACGTGGACGGCGTTACGATGGGGTTGCGGTAGCGGAACTCGCTCGCCACCTCCACCTCGCAGGGGATACGGCTCCACGCCTCGATGAGGTTCTTGGCGATGAGGCCGGCATGGTAGCTGGTTCCGCACGCGATGATGTACACGCGATCGATGGCAGCCAGCTCGTCATAGTTCAGCGCAAGCTCGTCGAACTGCAGGTGCCCGTTCACCATGCGCCCGGCAAGCGTGTCGCGGATGGTACGAGGCTCTTCGTAGATTTCCTTGAGCATGAAGTCGGGGTAGCCGCCCTTCTCGGCGGCGTCGATGTCCCAGTCCACGTGCGTGATTTCGGGCTGGATGGCATTGCCCTCCATGTCCACGTACTCGATGGACGTCTCGCCCGTGGCCGAATCGCAGGATAGCTTGGCGAAGGTATCGTCTTCGAGCACCACCACGTCGCGCGTCTCATCGATGAGCGCCACGATGTCGCTTGCCACGAGCGCGCCGGTTTTGCCCTGGCCCACTACGATGGGCGAATCCTTGCGAGCGCACACGATCACTCCGGGCTCGGCTTCGCAGATGGCGGCGATGGCGTATGCGCCGGCCAAACGATTGCATGCCGCGCGCACGGCGCCGAACAGGTCGCCCTCATAGGCCTCTTCGATCAGATGCGCTACCACCTCGGTATCGGTCTCGCTGGAAAAAACATGGCCACGGCCCTCGAGCTCTTCGCGCAGGCTCGCAAAGTTCTCGATGATGCCGTTATGCACCACAGCGATGTCGTTGGCGCAGGCCGTATGCGGATGCGCGTTGCGCTCGCTCGGTTTGCCGTGCGTAGCCCAACGCGTGTGGCCTATGCCGCAGGTACCCACGATATCCATGGAGTCGACCATGTTCGCAAGCGCGGCGACCTTGCCCACCTTATGCTTCACATTGATGCCGGCAGCGGTTTGCACGGCGATGCCCGCCGAATCGTAACCGCGATATTCCATGCGCTTGAGCCCGCGCAGCAGGATGTCTTTGACCTGGAGCGTTCCGGTATATCCGACGATTCCGCACATATTCGTACCCTTCCCACCAGCGCGGGCGGCGCACGGTCGCACGGCCGCCCGCGTCAGAGAACGACGCGTTCAGAACCGGGAGATTGTAGCGCCGCAATGTGAAGGGAGCGTTACGCGTCGGGCAGACGGCACGCATACCCGCGCGGCAGGTCGGCCGGAGCCGTCCTAGCGAACCGCCTGGAGCGCAGGATGCAGACCACTTTCGGGTTTGGCGCGGTTTCATTTTCGGATTTGGCGGTATTCTATTTTCGGATTTGGCGATTCGCCCTTAGGCCAACTGCATTGCGGGGTGAAGATCGGCCATGCGCACGGTACGGGATAGAGAATGAGGCGCAACGGAACCAATATCAGTGGGAGAGGCACCCCAGGGGGATCACGTGCACTCCGTCTTCGCGCGTATACGCATAGCGCCCGCCAGTCACAACGGCCAAAAACGCTGGAGCACCGGATTTCGCCTGGTCGATTTTGCCTGCCAAAGTCAGCAAGTTCGAAGCCCCTTCATCGATGCGTTTGGCACCACCGAGCTTCACCTCTACCGCGGCCCAACGCCCATCATTGAGTCGCAATATCACATCAGCCTCAAGACCCGATTTGTCGCGATAGTGCGCAACGCTGCCATCCATGCAGCGCACGTAAGAACGCAAATCGCGTACGCATAGAGTCTCAAAAAGATATCCCATCGACACCAAATCATTCAACAAAGCATCGGGGCTAGCCTCAAGAGCGGCTGCCGCAAGAGACGGATCGCAAAGATGCCACGTAGCCGACGAGCGCAAGGGCGTTCGCGAGCGCAACGTGGGAGCCCACGCAGGTATGTCTTCGATCACAAACAGCTTTCGCAGCGCATTCAGATACGAACGCAACGTGGGCTCGCTCATGCCAACCCCCACGTCTTTGACATCGGCCAAAAGCGTTGCAAGCGATGCTTCCTGGGCGCTATTCCGAGCAAGCGAGCGCAAGAGCGCGCGTGCACGTAGCGGATCGAGCTCGACCCCTGCAGCCTCGGATATATCGCTTTCGCATATTGCGCCTATATAGTCTTTCGCGACCTTTGTATCGAGCGTGCCACGAGCAATAGGGCTCGGCCAACCTCCAGCGCAAATGAGCTCGGCGTATTGCTCGACGCTTATATTCGAAGCACCCTCGACCTGAGCTTGTCCCCCAAAAAGAGCAGAAAGACTCACCTCGTTCGAAGAAACGCCCGATTCTTCCAGGGTCATCGTGTCCATGTCAATGCGGGCTATGCGACCCGTCCCGGTATGCTTGGGCTTTGTATCGTCATGAGGGCCAAAGGGCGTTGCCGAGCCCGTCAGCACGAACTGACCCGGCTGACCGCCAGCGGCATCGACTTCGTTGATTACGGCATCCCATAGCACAGGAGCAACCTGCCATTCGTCTATAAGACGCGGGCGCTCCCCCCTCAACAAGAGCGAAGGCCTTATTTGCGCCGCCTCCATATTGGCCGCATACGCATCGGGGTCACGCATTTTAAGCGCGCTTCGCGCCTGCTGCTCACACGTTGACGTCTTGCCGCACCATTTTGGGCCTCTTACCAGAACCGCACCTGTGCGTTCGAGTTTTTCTTGCAATTGACCGTCTGCAAGACGGGGAATATAAGCAACCATACGCGCCTCCTCTTATCTGGGGATATGATACCACTTTCGGATTTGGCGCGGTTTCATTTTCGGGTTTGGCGCGGTTTCATTTTCGGATTTGGCGGTATTCTATTTTCGGGTTTGGCGATTCGCCCTTAGCCCAACTGCATTGCGGGATGCAAATCGGCCATCCGCACCATGCGGCGCCTGTAGGCGGCAAGCGCCGTAAGCGCGAACGCGACGATCGCCACCACGGCGAGCGCCACGGCAGCCTGCGCGGCCACATTAAAGCCCACGCCGCACATAATCTGGCGCATGCCGTCAATCGCGTAGGTCATAGGCACGATATGGCCCAGCGCCTGGAACAAGCCGCCCGCCGTCTCCACGGGAAAGACGCCCGACGCGCACGCGATCTGCAACATGAGAAGCACCACGGCGGCCAAGCGTCCACCCAGGCCGAACGCCGCGGAGAGCAACTGTATGATCGCCGCAAACGCCACCGCTGCGAGCAGGCCGAACGCATAGAACTGCGCCGCACCCTGCACCTGCATGCCAAAGACGAACTGCAGCACCACCATAAGCACGAGCGACTGAGCCGCGGCGAGCAGCGCCATGGGCGCAAAGCCCGAGAACGCCGCCGCGAACGGGTTGGCGCCCGACGCCACCAGGCGACGGTCGAGCGGACGCAGCACGAAGCTCGCGATGAGACAACCGACCCACAAACATACCGCCCAGAAATACGGAGCGATGCCTGCAGCGAACGAATCCACATGCGTGTAATAGCCCTCGTCGAGCTCCACGGGAGTCGACATCATCTGGGCCTTATCATCGATCTCGGCCTGGGGCATATGCAGTCCGTCGGAATCCTCGGTCAGCTGGTCGGCGATGGAGCTCACGCCGTCGCCCACCATAGAAAGGCCCTCGCCCATCTGGCCCGACGCCTGAGCGAGCATGTTGGAGCCGCTGACCAGCGCGCCCGTTCCCTCTGCCACGCCTGAAAGCCCTTGCACAAATGCGGGCACGCTTTGGGCAAGCACATCCACGCCGCCTATGTACGCCTCAAGACCCGTGGCAACGCCCTGTGCGCCCTGATCGAGCTGCGTGACTCCCTCAGAGAGCAAGGGAGTAGCCGCAGCGAGTGCCGTGGTGCCCAAAGAGAGCGCCGAGGTGCCCTGCTGAGTGAGCGAAAGCCCCTCGCCCAACGCGTCGATGCCCTGCGTGACGCCGTTCGACGCAAAGGCGAGCGAGGCGCCCGGCGTGTCCGCATCGCCAATGGCGGCCTGCGTCGAGTCGAGCCCGGCATCGATTCCGTTGATCGCGGCAAACAACGTGACCTTGGCGGAGTCGGCACCCGAAGAGGAATCGCTCTCGCCGTCGGCAGTACCCAGATCACCTAGCGACACCGTGTCATCCTTGGCGCCGATGGCAGAAGCGGAAACCGCATCGAGCGCTTGCGCCGCCGCCTCGATCCGCGCGGATATGCCGGCTGCCGAACTGTTCGAGATGCCTGCGATAGCCGCCGAAGTTGACTGGGCGTTTTCGGCGGCGGAACCGAGCGACGATGACGCGGCGCCAAGGGAGGCATCCGCAGAGGCGAGGGATTCATCGGCGGAGGCGAGGCGCGCAAGGGCGTCATCCACGGCTGCCTGATCCTGCGCGCTGAGCGTGCCCGCCGCAGAAAGCTCCTTAAGTGCGCTGGCGGCAGCAGCAACATCGCCCTGGGCAGAAGACACGCTCTCGTCTGCCGAGCCCACGCCTTCCTGCGCATCGGACACGTGCTGCGATACGGCAGACGCCGCCTCCGTCGCTTCCTGAATGCTTGACGCGCTCTGCTGGCCGTCTTCGGAGGCGGCCGCATCATCGGCAAGCGTATGCAAATCACCCGCTACGTCATCAATCGAGCCCTTCACGGCAGAAAGTCCCTGCTTCAAGGGCGCCACCGCGCCATCCTGGATCAGAGCAAGACCGTCCGACAGCTGCGCAAGGCCATCGGTCACCGCCTGCGATGAAGCTGCCAGCGTGGGGTTTTCCGCACTCAGATCATCATCGGAGCTGCCTATGCTCTGCACCGCCGCACCAAGGCCCTGGTCAATAGCCTGGGCGCCGTCAGCCAGTTGCTGCGTCTGCTCGCCCAACGCACTCGTCTGACCGGCAAGCGCCTGCGTGCCCACGGCAAGCGCGCTCGCGCCCTGGCTCAAAAGTCCGCCCGTGGAGGAAAGCGCCGCAGTGCCCTGCGCGAGCGCGTCGCCGCCCGATGCGATAGCGCCCAGGCCGCTCTGCAATGCCGCCGCGCCCTGACCGATACCTGCGATGCCTTCGGTAATGCCCGCATTGCCCTCGACCACCGTGTCCATGCCCTCGGCGAGCTGCTGGGCGCCCGTTGCGGATTCCTCCATGCTCTGGCCTGCGTCGCTCGTGCGCGTAAGCACGGCATTCCAATACTGGCGCGTGACGGAATCGGTCACTTCGCCCTGAATCTGCTGCCATACGCTGCGACCCGCCTGGCTTGCAGTCACATTTTGCGATTCGTTGTACTCAACGCTCATGCTGGCCGACTTGGGATCGCCCGAATCGGCCGAGGCTATCTTCTCGGAAAAATCGGCAGGAATCGTGCAGGTCATGTAGTACGTCCCGGCCTCCATGCCCGCCTGCGCCTCCTCGGCGCTCACGAAGTTCCATTGCAGGCCATCGGAACGCGCGGCAATGTCGTCGCACACCTCCTGGCCCACATTGCGCTCTTCGTCGTTGATGGTGGCGCCTTCGTCCAAGTTGACCACGGCAACCGGCACGCGCTCAAGCGCCTTGTACGGATCGGAGTATGACGCCAGATAGAACGCCGCGCACAGGCACGGAATCACGGCCAGCGCCACCAGCAGCGCCTTCATGCCTGCGCCGCCCAGGATGTTCTTCAGCTCAAGACCGGCGAATCGAAACCCTCCGAATGCCATGCTCTTCCCCCATCATGCGAAGTACCGCCAAATCGTCCGAGCCCCACGACCGAGGAACCCTCGGATTTTTGCTCGCGGAGCTCAACGATGCGCGCTCCAAAAAAAACCGCGCGCCGCCACAAGAACCCCGCGACGGCGCCTGCCCTAACTCAGCTCAATCACGCAGTCGGCCATCTGCGCCAGATCGCGACTGGCGCAAGCAACCATCACGGCCACGCCGCGCTCGCGCGCGGTGCGCGCAAGCAGCTCCATAAGACGCGTGGACTGACGCAGCGTCAGACCCGTTTCCACATCGTCTACCGCAAGCGCCTCGGGATCGCCCGCCATACCCAATGCGATGCCGAGCTGCTGCAGCTTTTCGGCGGGAAGGTCGCCCACGTTCATGCGAGCAGCGCCTTCCAGCTGCCACGAGCGCAGGTAGCTCTCCACTTTTTCGCGTTTGGCAGGCTTGCCGAACAGGCTCAGCTCGGCGGCGACCGTCGACTCCACCGTCAGGTTGGGGCGCAGGTCGTTCACGCCTTTGACAAGCCCAAGTCCAATGCGTCGCTGCACCTTACGGGCGCGCTTTGGCATGGGCTCGCCCAGAATGGCAAGCTCTCCCTGGTTGTGCGTCATACGCGCGGCGAGCGTAAGCAGAAGCGCCGTTTTGCCGCTGCCGTCGCGCCCGCGCAGCGCCGTAAGCTCGCCCTTTCGCACGGTAAACGTCATACCGGCGTAGGGGCAGCCCTGCGACGTACGTAGCCCAAGTTCGCGAGCCCGAGCATACGTCTCTCCCGGCGCGGAAGTCGGTTCCTCTTCCTGCGCTTTATGCACAAGCGAAACGACGCTGCAAGCTTCATCGGCGGCGGTGAATCCCTTTTCAAACCCATTGAGCGGTTGTTCAGCCTGAGTCATGCCCTGCATCCTTCTTTGGCGTGTCTGACGCGCATGCGCCAGCCGTGCGTGAGTTCCCTCGAATTGAGCAATAGTACCACCGCGCTTTGGACGCACAGGTCCTGTGGCGAGCAATCCCCCATTTTGTTTCCAAGCTGGAAAAAAGAAGGGAGCACACCGCCCCCTTCGGCCCCTCTATGCCGCCTCGCGGCCGGAAGGGTCTTTAACAGGCTCCGCGCAATCTTCTGGCGCGATGCCACGCGCCCCGCGCACCGCGGGTCTTTCGCCGTTCACACGAGGGGTCGCCTCGGACTCCGCTTCGCACTGCAGCTGGCGCTCGTGCAGATCGAGGTCGAACTTGGACACCTGGCGAGGCGTAGCGCCACGTTCGAACAAATAGGCGCCGTCTACCGGCATGGCCAGAATCGTGCTCGCGGCCCTGTTGGCCTTCATGCCTATGAACTGAGCCGTTTCAACATCTTGTCCGCCAAGGTAGAGCATGTGGTCGCAGTTGTTCACGATGGTCGCAGCACGAGACTTGCCATACATGGCCTCAAGCTGGGAGAGACTCTGGATGATGATGCTCACCGAGATTTCGCGAGAGCGAACGACCGACACGATTCGGTCGAAATCGGGAATGGTAACGTTCGAGGCGAAGTCATCCAGCACGATGCGAACCGGAACGCCCAGGCGGCGATCGGGTTCGGCATCGGCCGCGCGGCACAGGCTCTGCAACGCCTGCAGATAAAGCAGGTTCGTCAGGCGGTCCATGCTGCGATCGACATCGCTCACATTGATGAACAGCGCCACCTTGGTTGAGCCCATGCGGGCGAAATCGACCTGGCGCTCGCAGGTGAACAGATGCAGAGGTGCATCGTAGGCGAAATGGTCAAGCTTCTCGGCGATGAACCCCTGAATGCAACTTTGGGTCCTGTCCGCCTCCTGCACCCCTCTTGCCATCTTCCACTTTTGAGCGGCAAAGCTTTGAGAGTCTATGTACCCGCGTTCGGAGAACAGAAGGTTCAGAAGGCTGATGCCTTTCTTGCCCTCGTTCATAATGGCCAGCAAGGCGGCAACGCTTCCCAAATGGCGCTCGTCGGGAGGGAGCGCCTCTAGCACGTACCCCACAAGCGCCGAAAGCTGCAGACGACACGAGTTATCCCAAAACGGATCGTCGACCCTCTCTTCGGGGCATAGAGCTGCCACCACCGACATGATGTCCTGCTGCGAATAGCGGCCCGCTGCCCCGTCGAAGCGTATGTGGCTCAAGGGGTTGTACCCCCAGGGCGAATGGGCCATATTCACAAGGTCGAGCAGCTGCACCTCGTAGCCGCGGCGTTCGAGGGAGCACCGCAGGCTGCCGTAGAGCTCGCCCTTGGTGTCGGCCACGATAAAGCTCCCTTCGCAGGCGAGAAGATTGGGCTTCACGTAGCTGCGGGTCTTGCCCGATCCGCTTGTGCCTATGATCAGGTCGTTGTTGTTAAGGCCGGTGGAGTGCGCGTCGTTGCGCACAAACACGCCTTCGGCCAAAATGCGTTCGCCTTTACGGGGCAGCAGATGGGTGATGGGAGTGCATGCGGTTTTCGTGCTCATAGCATCCTCGCTTTCGCTGGTGATGTGCTCATACGTCATATATGGATTTAGAAGCGCTCTAGAATGCCGTCCGCTAGGCCGAACGCTATTGCCTCGCGAGCGTCGAAGTAGGTGTCGTTTGCCGTTTTCTCGTACACCTCCCTCAGGGTGCGGCCGGTGTGTTTCGCCAGAATCGAAGCCATAAGCTCGCGGGTCTCCATGATGTTGCGCACCTTGGATTCCAGGTGGCGGGCGCTGCCGGAAATGCCGGGGCTTGCCACCAGCGGGTCATGAATCATCACGTTGGCGTGAGCGAGCATCAGCCGATGGTCGCCCGCCGCAAGCAGCACGGCCGCCATGCTCGCGGCCAAACCCTGGCATACCGTGTGCACGGGACACCGAAGCGCCCGCATGGTGTCGTAAATGGCAAGTCCGCTTGAGATTACGCCGCCAATCGAGTTGATAAACACCGTGATAGGGGCAGAGCTATCGACGCGCTCCAAATAGCGCATCTGGCGAATTACCTCGTTGGCCAGCGGGTCATCTATCTCGCCCGCGAGCTCGATCTCGCGAAAGTCGAGCATGTCGTCGCAGATAGAGCTACGAATAAACCCGCTGCTTGTTTCGCGCACGATGAAGGGACTAAACGTTTCGGCCATGAAAGGCTCCTTTCGTAGGGGACGGCTCCGCGCAGAAGCGCGGAGCGTCGGGCGACGGATATCGTGGCGGCACCCGCCCGTTACAAGATCTCTTCATCCCAATCGATGAAGGGGGTTTGATCGGCATCCATTTGGTCGGCACGGTAGATAGCCGCAAACGGCTCAATAAGCAGGGCTTCGGCGAGGATATCCTCGTCCTTCTCGTCTCCCACCTCGTCAAACCGTGAAGCCTCATCGGCCGACCTCGGCGCCTCCGATTCCGCAGATGGCTCTTCTGCGCCGTGCTCCCAGAGCACGCGCGCCGCTTCCTGCAGAATGTCATCCTGGCTTGCATCGTCTTCCACCGTCACGGTCATGTGCGAGAGCTCGTCCATCGTGAACTCACTACGGGGCTCCGCGCAAAGCGTTGCGATGTCCTTGGGGCAGCCCGCCTCGCTCCGTTCAATCGCCCGCAGCACCTCATCAGTGGAAGAGCCGTTCATGATCAGGCACGACGCTTCCAGGTAATCGGAGGAGAGGATGCTGCCCCACAGAAACATGAGCCTGTTGTACCGAGGGGCCTTGACGTCGTATCCCTCTAGGAGCTGGCGCCTTGTTTCACGCAGCTCCAGTTCGCGCCGGAACCGCTTGCATATTTCGCGGGCTACCGTGCGATACCTTTTCGGCTCCTTGTCGTGGAGCTCGAACGCCCGCTGGCAGAATTCCCCGTAAGGCATGCGCATGCCCTCGTCGAAGGGCACCCGTACGGCAGAGAGGGCGCGGCTCGCGCAGGCAGCCCTGCCGCCGTAGATTTTTGAAAGCGGGGCCTCTGCCACTTCGAACATGATGGCGAAAACCGCGTCAAGCCCGGTGGGGACACCCTTGCGGGCGTTTTCGACACGGCGGTCGAGTGAAGCGAGCGGGACGTCTGAGCCCGCTCGGTTGACGGCAGCCTGGCCCGAGGTTGCCTGGCCTTTGCCCGTGCGGTTGACGGCAGCCTGGCTCGCGGCTGCCTGGCCTTCGCCCGTGCGGCTGCCGACCGCCTGGCTTGAGGTTGCGCCGACGGCGGGCGGCACCGCATCCACGCTTGCCGCTGTGCTTGCGCCCGTCGCCGTGCTCATGCCCCTTGCTGCGCTCACGCTTGCCGCTGCACCCATGCTCGTCGCTTCGTTCATGCTCATCACTGTGCTCATGCTCGTCTCCTGTCGTTCATGCTGGTCGTTTATTGCATGCCTGCATCTTACGGAAGACGGCAAAAGAATATTCGTAATTTTTACGGAACAAGAACAGAGGGATCGCAGACAAAGCAATCGACCGCGCTATCGGCCGATGACCGATTCCAGCGACGTATCAAGATCGAGCATTGCCCTCTCGTAGGCTGCGGTATCAAAACCTTGATCGACCTGCCTAAAGAGGGCTTTATACGTTCTTGAACATTCCTGCGGCGCATAGCCGTTCTCAACGCGCACGAAATAATTGAGGCGCTCAGCGCGCACTACCTCGTAGCGATCGAATGCCTGCGCGAAATCCCAAAGCACGCTCTGTGCACCATCGTTGTAGCTCACGCTGAACAAAATGCTCGTATTCGCCTGGATGTATTCCACCTCTTCAGGAATGTACTCCTCAGGCTCGATCACGGCGAGGAAACAAACAGGTGCCTCGCCCGTTCCAATGGCGGCTTCAACAGCGTCTTGTGCGTGAGGAGCCGTCAGCGCCGAATGAAGCGCGGAGCCCTTTGGAGCATTCGACGAATCCGACGCGAAGCGCCTTAATACCTCGAGAGCCAATTCGGCGCGCAGCCAATCTATCCCGACAATAGCCAGCACCACGCCCGTATGCGCATCCGCGAAGAGCGGCGCGAACATGCGGCGCCTTTCTGAGTCAAACGCAACGGCGTCGTACAGAGATTCGGCTTCTTCAAGCGAAGGCTCATTCTGCGCAGCAATCGCCTGCTGCGCATCTGCACTCAAGCGAAGCCCCTGCTCGCTGCAGAATGCATCGATCATATCTAGCGCCTTATCGCGCTTGCGCCCGCGCTTCTCGACCGCGCCCTGGCGTGACACCGGGTACCCATGGTTTTCGAAGAATACCTCGCATGCGTGCTCCACATCCTGGGCAATCATGGCATCGAGCTCCTGCACACGCCGGCGCACAGCCGCACGGTCTGAGGCTTCGGCAGAAAAGCCGGGCACGTTGGCTGCCGAGCCCCATTCATCGAGGAGCTGCAAAAGGGCGTTGCGTTCGGCGGCAAGCTTTGTGCGACGTGCGTTTTTAGACGCTTCGCGGGCGGCAAGAAACCTATACACGAACGATGCGCGCACATGGCCATCGCGTGCGCGGCAGGCATAGTAATCTTTGCGCAGACGATTGTAGAAATCGTCTTTCAGGCTCTCAGCCATCACGCACGCCCCGCCCGTCGAGACGCGAGCCACGCGACGCGCTTTGCGTTCTCAATTGCGGCCATCACCTGAGCAAATCCTTGATCATCGCACAGAGGCGCCAAACCTTGCGCATTCAGATATGCATCCACCATGCGCGCTACAGCATCGCCTATGCCTTCGATATAGCTCAGCAATTTGGCGGGCGAGTACGCCTGGATGGTCGCGGAGCTGCGATTTTCCGCGAAACAGCTTGCGAGAATTTCCATCATCTCATCGTAGCGCCCGGCGCCATCAAGAAGGTTGCGGCGTGCGAGCCTCTCTCCCACAAGCGGGCTGAAAGTGAGTTTGTCGTAAAAATGCAACATGCGCACAGAGGCAGGATACGGCTGAACATCGTGCCCGCTTTCCAGGATGTCATACGGATCACCAAGCGCGCCTTCCCCGCTATCGAGCACGGGCGCATCCATATCGCAAACGCTCCACAGCTCCGGTTCGAAGAATTTGACCAGCGAGGCAAACGTGGCTTTCGATCGGCTGAGGAGCGTATCCGCACCTTGCGCGCCCCCGCCGTTTCCGGCCGCTGTTCGCGCACCATCCTCCTGAGCATCGAGCTCCGAGCTGGCAAGAAGGTACACGATGGAACAATACAGCGCCGCCTCATATACGCGAACCGATTCGTCGAAATCATCCAACGCCTGCTTGACATAGGGAGCCCACGCACCCTCGCCCTCATGAAGGTCGATGCGGTCCCGTCGCGGGAGATAGGTGCCCAGCAAGGCGCTCACCAGGCCATCTATGCTGCCCTCGAGATGCACGCCTTCGGACAGACGCGCAGAACGCCCCAGCGCCAACGCCTCAATCGCCTCGAGCGAATGCTGAATCTCTCCCGCACGGACAAATGCCCGCTGCTGAGAGCTCTGGGCATCGGACATGCCGCACCTCCCCTTCTCGCATGAATCTCAACCTGGCAGTTTGGCTTGGCTGCGGCGCCAGGCACAACCGCCTCACGAATCATCTTCGCGTGTACGCAAAGTTACTCTCGTCATGCCGAGCATCCCGGCGACTACGGACATCCGTTTCGCGCATACGCGAGTTTTTTGCTTCATGCAATCACATCGTTGCAGTATAGCATCGTTATTTTTACGGAAACGAATTGCAGGGGGCGCCACGTCAAATCGCTGTCGTTCACGGGAGACGAGACCCTCCGCGGGGCGTCCCATAAATGAAGAGGCATCGCAATTCCGCTAAAGCCCCGTAAACGCAAAGCGCCGCCCATACGGGCGACGCTAGACTGATTGCAAACCCAGCTCGCCGCCTTAAGGGAGGGAGGGGGACGGCGAGCCGAGACGCGAAAGAAAAAGTTCGGCAGGAAATAAGGATATCAAGCTGGAATCGCTTTGCGGTAAGACGCTATTTGCCCAGGTACTCCTTAGCATCCTTCATGGCAAGGCGTCCGGAATTCACAGCCCAGCCAGCCTGAGAACCGGGAGCAAACTTCACGTCGTAAGAATCGCCGTAGAGTCCTCCCGCGTCGGAGCCGCCGGCATACAGCCCAGGAATAACCTGGCCTTCTTCGTCAAGTACTTGAATCTTCTCATTCACCTTGATTCCGCCGCAGGTGGTGTAGTAGCCATCGGCGGTCTCGAGCAGCCAGTAGGGGCCTTCCTCCATCTTGTACATATACTTGGCTTTCTTGCCAAACTCCTCGTCGGCAGAGGTGTCTTCGGGGTCGAGCTTGGCGGCGGCATCACAGTATCCGTTGTAACGCTCGATAGTCGCCTGCACCGCGGCGGCGTCAAGCCCCACCTCTTCGCACAGCGCGGCCAAGTCATCGCCCACGTGCACACCCTCGGCTTCCATCAGCACTTCGCGCGCTTCGGAAAGCGGCGTGCCTGGCGTACCGAACGAGAACACCTGGCCATACGGGCCGCTCTCTTCCCAACGCAGCATATCTGCCTCGGTGAAAAGGGCATAGGTCTTGTGCTGATTGCGCACGCACACACCAGCGGCAGAGAAATCATCGATCCAAAGATCCTCTTTGCAGAAACGCTCCCCCAGCTCATTGAGCCACACGGTGGGCTGGACACCGGCGGAGTACGCATCAATCGTCCAAACCGCACTAATAGCTCCGATGGGAACAGGGCCGCACCACATCACGGTGCCCAGGCCTTCGGCCATTGCCGCGCCCGCATCCTTGGCCATCTTGATACCGTCGCCCTCGCGGATAGGCATGCCCATGGCCTGGATGTTCTCGTTTTTGGTCTCAGACACCTCGTAGAGGAACTCGCTGTTGTTGGCGTAGCCGCCGGTGGCAATCATGACCACAGGCGCATCCACCTGAAGCACATTACCATTGGCATCTTCAGCCAGAACGCCGGCAACACTACCGTCCTCGTTGCGCAGCAGTTTACGGCCCCAATAACCGAAGTGTGCCTCAACGCCTAAATCTTGTGCCTCCTGGCTAAAGCACTGCATGAAGTAGCCGCCCGGGCTGGAGTTGTCGCCCTTGTCATACACATGCCATACCTTAGGGCCGCTGCCGATGGAAATGTTTCCCTCGAATTTCACGCCGTGTCCCTCAAGCCACTCGATGGTCTCGGCGGTTTGCGCGAAGTAGTTCTCGTAAAGCTTGTGCTGAGGAATCCAGTGATGGTAGTTCAAGCACGTATTTACCGCGTTTTTTACGGTGTAGGGTTCATCAGGATTGTACGCACCGGCAAAATAAACACCGCCGTCCGCCTCGGTAAAATGGGTCTCCAAAGCCGTCATGCCTTCGGTTCCCACGAAAGATCCACCGTAACCAGGTTCGCGCTCAATGATGACGGGCTTCAGGCCCAAATCAATTGCTTGGATGGCCGCCGCAGTGCCCGTGCCGCCCGCGCCCACGATGCACACGTCGGCAGAAATGGTTTCGCTAGGCTCGGCAAGCTCGTGAATGGCCCACACATCGGATGCAGAATCCGTGGCAGCTGCATCACCCGCAGAAGATGCGTCGCCCGAAGCGTTGGCGGATCCTTCAGAAGAGGCGCTGGGGCTGCAGCCCAGAAGACCCGTCCCCGCAACGGCCCCCATCCCCAGAAGACCCGCACCCGCCAGGAAACTCCTGCGGCTGACATCGATGCGTTTTGCTTTGCTCATGACTTCCTCCTTAGATGTTTCCGCGCAAGGCGGAATCCCTCCTGTGCGCCGCCGGAGCGTTTGGTGCTCGCATGGGGCTTTCGCTTGGGGGCTTTTGGTTTGGGCTTCGCGCTCTTTACACCTCTGCCCAAACCCTTGCACGGCCGCACCTTAACGTACCCGCTCGCCTTCGCCTCTCACTTGGCGGCTTTGCCACAATCCGATTATTGCCCCTTTGACCAGCGGATGCATCAGTTTTGATGTAGCCGGAAGATTCGCAATGTAACCAATGGCTTCAACAAGACCGAAGCTATTTCGGGCGTTTCGCGTGACGCTGGATGCAGGTATAGTGAAACGTGCGCATGTTAAAGGGGAAACGGCGCAAAGGGAGCGACCGCGCATTAGAGCGATGAAGCGACAAGTTTCACGAGAGGATTGACGCGCAGCGGCAATAAAACGCGGGTTGCAATTGGGGGAGGGATATCATGGTCAAAGACAGCTACGACTACTTCGTCGCCGCATACGAGGCGCCCAATTTTAGCGTGGCGGCAAGCAGAATTCCTATGTCGCCACAGGGGTTTGCCAAAGCAATCCGAGGATTGGAGAAAGACCTGGGCGTCCCGCTGTTTCAGCAAGACGACGCAGGCAAGCGCCGCCCCACCCCGTACGCCGACGAGCTATACCGATTTGCGCGTCACATGCAGGCAGAACGTAACCTGTTGCTGGGACAGTTCGAAAAGATCGCCGCGCAGCAGCGCACCAGCATCCGGCTGGTGGCATCGCTTGGAGTATTGGGCATGCTGGGTGCCGATTTTGTGCGACAGTTCGAACACAAACACGCAAACGTCGACGTGTTGGTTACTGAGGTGCCCGATGCGACATGCGATCGGTTGCTGCTCGACGGGGCGTTCGATTTGGCGCTGAATATTCTGCCCGTTGTCGATGACCTCGAAACTGTGCCGCTATACTCCACCGGCACCGAAATTTGGGTGCGGTGCGATCATCCGCTTGCCCGTGATCAACGAGTATGCGCCAATCAGCTTGCAGGCGAACGGCTTGCCATGCCGGGCAACTACTTCAAGTGCCGATCCGCTATGCAGCGCCTGTGCAAAGATGCGGGCGTAAGATTGCCGCGCTTCGTCGACTACTCTGAGATTTTTTGGATCTACGATTTCGTGCAAAAGGGGCGCGGACTCGGCTTCACCCTGCCGCATTTGAGCGCGCTTGCTGCATTTAGGAGCGATGAGCGCGTGCGCGCCATTCCGCTCACGGGTCTTACCTGGTCCTTTGGCGTGTCCTGGATGAGAGGCCGTCCCCTTCACGCGACCGAAACGGAGTTCGTGGATCACTTGAAAACGCGTGCCCGCACGCTTGACGGAAATCGCCTGGCGTCATGATGCGCGCAAATACAAAACCGCCCGCACGGCACATGCCATACGGGCGGTATATTCCGCATCAAAGCGCACGATTGCGAGGCGAAGCAGGCCAGAACGCGGCAAAAACCGCTTTGTACCCGCCTTTTGCGTTGAGCGCAAGCGCTGACTATTCGGCTGCAGCCAGGGGGCTGGGCGTAGTGTAGGTGCGGGCGGCGTATTCCTGATCCAGGTCATACAGCGCCTTGGCATCGGAGCCGAACAGCTTCATCTTGGTGATCATCGTGTCGGCGGTGTCTTCCTCCTCCATCTGCTCCTCGATGAACCAGTCGAGGAACTTCATGGTGCGGTAATCCTTGACCTCGGCGGCAGCGGAGTAGATGTCGTTGATCAGGGAAGTCACGTACTTCTCGTGCTCCAGACCAGCCTCGAGGGGCTCCAGGAAGTTGGAGAAGGTCTTGTCGGGCTGCGCGATAGCGGAGAGCTTCACCTTCTGACCGTTCTCATGCAGGTAGTTACGGAAGATCAGCGCATGGTCGCGCTCCTCTGCCGCCTGAATCTCGTAGAAGTTGGCGTAGCCTTCAAGGCCCTCTTCCTCGTAGTAGTCAGCGAAGGACAGGTACAGGTACGCGCTGTACAGCTCGGCATTAATCTGGGCGTTGATGAGCTCGTAGACTTTCTGATCCATGATGATTCTCCTCCTGTGTCAAAGCGAAATCATTTGCGTAGTCTCATTGTACGATGACGCATGCCGTTTCTTATTGAGAATGAGTATCAATAAGCAAATCGACATGGTTTCGTCACGATGAGAACCTATTGGGCTCCAAATTGCTCAATGGCGTCAATGAGTCCTTGGCGGCCTTCCGACACTTCCATCTTGTCATATATATGGCGTACATGAGTTTGCGCCGTACTTTTGGAAATACACAGAGCTTCACATATATAAGGAATGCTGCGCCCCTTTGCCAGCATTACGAGCACCTCAGTCTCACGCGGAGAAAGCGAGAAATGACGGGCGATCTCTTGGAATTTCAAAGCCTCGGCGGGACGTTCGTCCAAAAAATAATGTCCGCCCATTTCGCGTGTCTCATGCGCCAAATCGTAGCGTTTGGCCATGCCCCACTGCATAACCACCATGACAAACAGGCCGCAGATGCTCAGCGCGCTGACATAATCTATCGGCATTATCGGCCGGATGGCTAGAAGCACTACCGACAGGACCTCCCCAATGAGCGCCCCCGCGACAACAAGCAGCATGCCCCATGCACACACCTGAGAGGCATTGGCTCCGCGCTCCTGCGAAATATTACCCATGACTATCACGAAATACACCATGAAGCTTCCAAAGCCAGCGAACGCAAGCGCCAGACAGCCCATACGCCATATCTCGCTTGCAAAAGGCAAGAGCAACAGCGACACTGCGACCACGATAGCCGAGGGGCGAACCGCAATGAGAGGATTCGTCCTTCCCGACCCAAACATCATCACCAGCGTGATGATGACCTCCAGAACAAAAAGTGCCGCCACATGAATCATGCCGGGCGCAACGGCAGAAACCCACTGGGCTTCTCGATCAGGAAACGCATGGCCGCACAGCACAAATAGCACGCCAAATAAAATAGCCGACGAAGCAAGTTCGACCTCGAACGGGAACACCGATACTCCACCTTGGCTCGAATACCCTCTTGGCGCATCCGCGCTATCAGCGGCAAAAGCAAACGCAATAGACGTCGCAGGAAGACAGCCACCCACGAAAAGCGCAAAAGGTTGAGGAATGAGAGCAACAATGCTGTACACCACGCAGCCGGCCATCACTCCTCCGGCCAAAATGAGAACGCGATCGCGAAGCATGACGCTCGAAATGCGGCATGTCCACACGCAGCACAGCAAGACAAGTGTCACCGCCGTCATTGCCGACGAAACAACGCCCAATGCTAATGACTGTGAAAATTCGATAATGAGAACGCCAAACAAACCACAGGCACCGCAGCAAGCCGCTATAGCAAAAAAATGAGTCCGGCCGCTTGAGACCCACTGCCCAACGCGAGATGAGGTTGCGACCACTGCGAAAGCACAAGCCGTGACCACACATACAAGCAGACGCCACGAAGGAAACTCCCCCGCAAGCGTAGGCGTGCGAGAAAACACAGGCGAAACAGCCAGAAGCAGCAACCATGCGGAAAGCGACGCAACCCCGAATAACGCATAAACGCGGGCGCCTCGGAGCATCTTCTTGATTCGCCCCGTAGTCGGAAGACCCATTGTCATAAAGAACGTTTCCCCTCATCAGAGGGCATCGTGCGTTTTTACCGATACCCCTCATCCCCCACAATACGTGCATTATACCGATTGCGCGCATGCAGGACGGGCAGCAAGCTTTAACCATCCGATGCGACGCGCCAGCAAGATTCCGAGTTGGCGAAAGACGCACCTGCGCCGCACCCCGCAACTCATCCAGAAGCCAAGCGGCAAAACGGCAATCGCTAGCGCGAAACATCGACACAACACAAGGGAGAAAGGGACAGACATGGAACTTACGCGACGCAACTTCCTCGGAGCCGCCGGCGCTGCGGGAGCCGTAGTCATAGCCGGAGGGGCACTTGCCGGATGTGCGCCAACCCAAGCCAAATCAAGCGATTCATCGGCAGAAAGCAGCGCACATACTTGGGAAACCAAACCCGAACCCGTAGCGGACATATCCTCTGCCGAAAGCGCCGATGTCGTAGTCATCGGCGGAGGAATGGCGGGGTTTTCCGCCGCATGCTCAGCGGCGGAAAAGGGCGCTAAAGTCATTCTTATCGAAAAGACCGGCGCAGCTCAGTTCAGGGGAATAGACTACGGTGCCGTAGGCGGCAAAATCCAGCTTGAGGTCGGCATTGACCTCCGCGATCGCAAGAACGACGTGCTGCAGGAAGTGCTTCGATGGGGCGGCCACCGCGGAGACTACCGGGTTGTGAAGGCTTGGCTCGACAACTCTGCCGAAGCGCTCGACTGGGCAGCCGATATGCTTTCTTCTCATGGTATCCAGGTTGCGCCCATGCCCATTGAGATGCAGGTCATACCCGACGCTTGGTATGAGCATTTCGCAACCGATGCGTTCCAGATTGTTCCCACAGATGAACTTATTGCCGAGGGCGGCGAGGCCGGCTACGAGCCCCCTTACGCCATCGGCTGGGCCAAAGCATTCACCGCATACGCTGAAGAGATTGGCGTTGATGTGCGCTTCAATTCTGAAGCACTCCAGCTTGTGCAGGCAGAAGACGGAACCGTAACGGGCGTGGTCTACGAAGGTGAAAACGGAACCGTTCAAGTTGATGCGAAGTCAGTTGTTCTTGCGACGGGCGGCTACGGAGCCGACGAAGAAATGATGGATGCTTTTATCCCCAATCATGCCGAAGACATCCACAACATCACCACCCCCGCGCACAACACTGGCGATGGCATTCGCATGGGCGCGTGGGCAGGTGCCGCCATCGATCCCGTGCCTCATTGTCCGATGTACTTCGATGAAGGCGTCGAAGGGCTTGAGCACATGCCGTCCATTCCGCTAACGCGTCAGCCTTGGCTTTATCTCAATGACCTAGGTGAGCGTTTCTGCAACGAAGACATGCCGTATGCCTACGTTTGTCGTGCCCACAATGCGCAACCGCGTCACATGAAATGGGTCATCTGGGATGCCAAATGGGAAACCGACGGCCCCGCCATGGGCATGATCGTATGCAAGGATTTCCGCTCGCCGCTGCATGATCCCGAACAGATCAAGCAGTTTATCGAAGACGGCAGCATCATGTCGGCCGACACCATCGACGAACTGCTAAGCAAGATGGAAGGCATCGACGCCGAAACTGCCAAGAAGACCATTGAGCATTACAACGAGCTGTGCGCCAACGGCGAAGACACCGATTTCGGCAAACGCAAGCAATGCCTTAGCTCCATCACCGAGCCCCCGTTCTATGCCGTACATGCGGGCACTACGCTACTCGTTACCCTGGGTGGCTTGCAAATCAATGAAAACCAGCAGGTTATTGACGCTAACGCCAACCCAATTCCCGGCCTATGGGCGGCGGGCAACTGCTCGGGCAGCTTCTTCTTCGACGACTACCCCATCACCATCTCCGGCGTAAGCCACGGTCGCGCCTGCACAGGCGGACGTCGCGCCGGACAGTTCGCCGCAGACGCAGCGCTTAACGCATAGGGTACCTGAAGCGGTTCGACCCAGCGCCGCCCATCCAAGCCGAAGCACTCACATTTGCCCCGCCTGCTCCCCTCCCTCGGCAGGCGGGGCCGCCACGATGCAGGGCAAAAACCCAGGCCGCTCCGCGTACGCTAATCCATCCGCTGAACGCCGATGCCGATGAGGCCCGGACCGGTATGCACCACCAGCGCAGGACTAATCTGCTCAAAATATACCTCGCGAGCATGGGGAAACAGCTCTGCGGCACGCTCGTACATGGCACGCGCCTCTGCCTCCGCCGCACCGTGCACAATTGCCACGCGATACGACCGAGAATCGCCCAGCGCCGCCTGCGCCGCTGCGATGGTCTTTTTGAGCGACGCCTTGCGCCCGTGCGCCTTTGCGCAGGTCACGTATGTGCCCTCCTCGTCGCACGTTATGATGGGCCTGATGTCGAACGCCGTGCCCAACGAATGCGTAACCTTGCCGATGCGCCCACCCGCGTACAAGTAGTCGAGGGTGCCCACGCAGAAGAACACCCGCGTCTTGGCTGCAGCTTCATGCGCCGCCCGCATCACGGCTTCGAACGGCTCGCCCGCGCACGCTGCCTGCGCCGCCGCGATCGCCACAAACCCCGCGCCTAGCGCGATGCTGCGCGTGTCCACCACCTCGATATGGAGCGCTCCATATCCTGCGGCCACGCTGCGCATCATGTCGAACGTGCCCGAAAGCCCCGATGAAATGCTGACGGCGGCAACATGCGTGTAGCCTTCCTCGGCGAGCGCGTCAAACAACTCCACCACTTCCGCGGGCGCCGGCAGCGATGTCTTGGGTATCTCCTCGTCAAAGCGCGCATACACCTCGTGGGGCTGAATGTCCACGCGATCGCGGTAGGACCCTTCGCGATAGTTGATATGCAACGGCACCACGCGAATGCCGTATTTGAGCGCCACCTCGGCCGGCACATCGGCGCATGAATCAGTAACTACGGCTATTTTCTGAGCTAGCAAAGTTTTCTCCCTTGTTTATCTAGTATTTGAAACTAGATTAAGTAATGAAGATTACTGTGTCAACCAATATGGAGTTTACTTGAAGCAATGGGCCGCGGACGAAATACATCATCCCGACAAGCCGATCGCCTGATAGGCTACGAACCATGCCTAGAAAAGACGAACATACCCCCGCCTTGGGCGAGCACGAATTCGTAGAGCTCATCCGTACGCTGCACTTGCCGCGCTACGCCGAGCTGCCGCCGATCGACCTCTATATGGACCAGGTGCTTACCTATGTAGAAGAGCAGCTGCGCCCGCTGGTTTCGGCCGATGAAAAGCTGCTCACTTCGTCCATGGTGAACAACTACGTCAAACAGCATGTGCTTCCCACGCCCCGCCGCAAACGGTACGGGCGCGAGCATGTGGCGCGTCTGATTGCGATTTGCCTGCTCAAACGTACGTTCTCTATCGGCGATATCCAACGGCTGCTGGACGCTCAAGCCGCCACGCACGAGCTGGGCACCGCATACGACTTCTTCTGCACCACGGTGGAGGAGAGTTTGCGCGTGCTGTTCTGCGGCACCGTTACCTCCCATAAACTAGGCGCCTGGGCAATCGAGCACGAGGGCGGATTCGCTTTCGCGCTCAAGGTAGCCAACGCGGCCGAGCTTTCGCCGGAACGACGCATGGCCATTTCGGCCGCCACGTGCGCCGCCAACAAAATCTACGTAGAGAAGTGTTCTGAGTTGAGCATCCTCGGAGGCGCCTTTGCCGAGCCTCAGGATAACAACGCAGAAGGTGAGCCGAAGTGAGCGACACGCCCCGAACCACCAACGCAATGCAGCCGAGCGACTCCTCAGCCAGTCAGGCCCCGTCCAATCAGCCCACCTTTGACGCCCAAGCCGCGCGCAAGGCAGACGAGATGACCGCGCGCGCATACGAACGCAGTCGCGAACGCATTATGGCGCGCTTCGAGGACAAGGAAGTCGCCCGCGATATTGTCACGCTGGCAGGTATGACCGAAATCTATTGCGCCGACCACCATGTTGACTCTCTGCGCACCCCTTATGAAAGCGAGGCTGTTCGCGCTGGCGTGTACCCCGCGCGCAAGATTCCCCGCCTATGCCCCGAATGCGCCGCTCATACCCGCTACGGCGAGGTGCGACGCGCGCTCTGCCGTCGCGAGCCACGCCCTAGCTGCAAGACCTGCTCCAACCACTGTTATGCGCCAGCTGAGCAGGCATTTCAGCGTAAGGCAATGGCCTACGCCGGCCCGCGCGCAATGTTCCGCGGCCACGCAATCGAGGCAATTCGCCACCTCATTCAAACGAGGCTGAGCTAAAGCACCGCAAGGCGCGCCGCGCGAAAAGGCATAAGGCGCTCGCTCCCTCGCTCGTTGCAGCCCGAGTCAGACCGCCCTCCCCAATTCACGAAGGGCGCCGCAACCGCAAAGAAAGCCCTTAGCCCAGCGCCACATCCAAGACCATCATCAGAAGAAAACCCGCCATCACGCCCGCGGTGCCCCAGTTGCTATGATCGCCCAGGTGCGCCTCGGGGATAAGCTCCTCCACCACCACAAACATCATGGCGCCAGCGGAAAACGCCAGCATCCAGGGCATGTACGGCGTGATAAACCCGATGCCCAGCACCACGAGGCACCCGAACACCGGCTCGGCCAGACCAGAAAGGCTGCCCATGGCGAACGCCTTCGTCCGGCTCATACCCTCCTGCGCAAGCGGCAGCGAAACCGCGGCTCCCTCAGGAATGTTCTGGATGCCAATACCAAGCGCGAGCGCGGTAGCCATACCCAAAAGCACCGGGTCGCCGCCCTGCTGAGCAGCCATGCCAAACAGCAGTCCCACGCTCATTCCCTCGGGGATGTTGTGCAGCGTGACCGCCGTGAACAACAGCGTCGAGCGGCCCCATCGCGAGGGCAGGCCCTCAGCGTGATTTTTGCCAATGTTGAGGTGCGGCAGAAGCGCGTGCAGCACGAACAAAAACGCCGCGCCAAGCACAAAACCGCCAGCCGCAGGAATCCAGCCGATTTGGCCCATCTCCTCCGCGCGCTCGATGGCGGGAATGAGCAGGCTCCAAACGCTAGCAGCAATCATCACGCCTGCGGCGAATCCCAAAAACAGCGTCTGCGCGATACCGCCCTTCTTGCCACGAATTAAAAACACGGCAGCCGCCCCTACCGTGGTGCACAAAAACGTGAACCCGGTTCCTGCGGCGGCCCCGAGAAATGCATCGAACATGCAGCCTCCTATCCTTCGGTCACAATCTCCCGGCGCACCTTGTGCGCGCTTCGTCTCGGCCCGTTCGCAACGCCCGCCTTCCGAATTCGCCAGCCTTCGCAACGGGCGGCAATCCGCAAGGCGGTCGCATGACGTTTCGCCGCCCATCATCCCTTATTTTCCAAGTGTTAACATCCGCTATCGAAATCATTGCAAAATTCGCCATAGAACAACGCCGTACGCGTTAGACTTGCAGCATGAATTGTTTTCGCCCGCGCGCATCGCAATCGCTCGGGCGATTTCCGTCGAACCGGCGGCGTCGAAGAGCGACCGTTGCCAGAACCGCCGCCGCACCGCCGTGAAAGCGAGGATGTCATGATCAATCAGCGTATGTACGAACTGGGAAGCGAACCTTCTGCCATCCGCGAGCTTTTCGCGTACGGCATGACGCGCAAGGCCGAAATCGGCGAGGAAAACGTGTTCGACTTCAGCCTGGGCAATCCGAGCATCCCCGCCCCCAAGGAGGTGCACGATGCCATCATCGACCTGATGGAGCTGCCGCCCGAGCAGGTACACGCCTACACGCCCGCCCAGGGCGCCGCCGGCGTGCGTACGGCCATCGCCGATTCGCTCAACCGCCGCTTTGACACCACCTACTCAGCTGATGACCTGTATATGACTGTAGGAGCGTCGGCATCGCTCTCTATTTCCATCAGCGCAGTGGCCAACCCCGGCGATGAGTTCATCGTGATCGCCCCCTATTTCCCCGAGTACAAGGTGTTCATCGAGTCCGCCGAATGTACGTGCGTGGAAGTTCCCGCGCGCTTGGACGACTTCCAGCTGAACATCGAGGCCATCGAGGACGCCATCACCCCGCGCACCAAAGGCGTGATTGTGAACTCGCCCAACAACCCCACTGGAGCGGTGTATCCCGCGTGCGACCTGACCGAGCTTGCCAACGCGCTGCGCCGCAAGCAGGATGAGCTGGGCACCACGATTTACCTGATCGCCGACGAGCCGTATCGCGAGATCGTATACGGCGGACCCAGCGTGCCGTGGATTCCCTCGCTCTACGAGAACACGTTCGTGTGCTATTCGTATTCCAAATCGCTCAGCCTTCCGGGCGAACGCATCGGCTACATTCTGGTGCCGCCCGCAATGAAGGACGCTCGTCGCGTATACGCAGCCGTGTGCGGAGCCGGTCGCGCACTGGGATTCGTGTGCGCGCCGGCGCTGTTCCAGAGCGTCATCGAGCGCTGTGTGGATGCTCCATGCGACGTAGAGGCGTACCGCGCCAACCGCGAGGCTCTGTACGAAGGCCTCACCAACCTTGGCTACGAGTGCGTGCCGCCGCAGGGCGCGTTCTATCTATGGGTGCGCGCGCTGGAGCCCGACGCAAAGGCATTCTCGGAAACCGCAAAGGCGTACGAGCTTCTGGTTGTTCCTTCCGATAGCTTCGGCGTGGAGGGCTGGGTGCGCATTGGCTATTGCGTGAGCCACGAGACCATCGTGAACTCGCTGCCCGCATTTGCCGAGCTCATGCGCGAATACCAGTACAAAATCGCAAAATAGCCCTCACGGCGGCACCCGAGCTCCTCGACAGTTCGTATTGCGGTTACGTAGTACAATCCCTTCGGGATTCAGGGAGAGGAAGCTATGCAATTTACCACCGCAAACTCGGCCGAACTACGCGATTTTTCCGCCGGGCCTACGCTGCTCGACGCCGCGAAGGCGCCGTATCGTTTAGGTTGGGCATTTTTGCTCGCTTGGGTGTTCTGCGTGTTCTATCTGCAGCTTTTTGGTACGCCGTCAGGCGACGCGCTCATCAATGCGGGGCTGGCACCAACACCCCTTGCGCTTTTCTTCGATACGTTTCCGGTATTCGTATCGGTTGCCACGCTTGCCGCGGTCATCGCCGTAGAGCGACGCATGGGACCGCCCTCGGCGCATCCGCGTCTCGAGCTCGCCACGGCGGTCGTCGCCTCCGCGGGCACACCCTTGCTGCTCGTTTCGGCCGATAGCATTGCCGCGACCACCGTCATATTCGCCATCGCCTCGCTTTTGACTGGAATAGGCAGCGGCGTCATGTGGGTGTCGTGGGGCGAGCACTACGCACGCATTCCGCAGGATGAAGTCGAGTTGTTCGGCCCGGTATCTGCCGTGCTTGGCGCTCTGATAACCCTGGGCGTTTCCGCCATGAGCGGCTGGATTGCCGTGGCGGTGGTGGCATCGTTCCCGCTCCTATCGGGGCTATGCCTCCTCATCGCACGCAAAGAGAACGAGGGAGCGCCCACGGCGCCATCAGGCGATATGGCAGATGCGAAAGCCTCCCTGCTCTCCGCTCTTTCCGTCCCCGCCACTATGGGCCGCACCGTCATGGGAATCATGGCGGCGTGCCTGTTCGTATGCATCGCAGGCGCGCTCGTGGAGGGTCGGTCGACCTTCGAAAGCTCTGGCGTGCAGGTCGCCCTATTTGTATCAACCCTGTTCACGCTTGCCATCGCCTTCATTTCCGTTGTGGGGCCGCGGCGCATTTCCATCTCGTTTTTCTACCGATGGATGTGCCCGGCTCTTGTGCTAGGCTTTGCCGCCATCATCATGTTCGGCGATGCACTGGGAAGCTATCTGGCATTTACCATGTCTGTGGCTGCGCGCTTCGCGTTTTGCCTGATCACGCAGATGTATTTTGCGAGAGTCTCATCCGAAGGTAAGATGACCGCCGTGCAGGCCTATGGCTGGGGTTGGATTTCGGTCCATCTGGGCGATTTTCTGGGCGTGCTCGCTACCGCCGCATTCGCCGAGGCGATTCACATTGGCATGATTACCCTCGATCAGGTTGCCGCCACCTCTATGGCGCTGCTCGTAATGGTGACCATGTTCGTCATCGACGACAAACGAAGTTTCGCCTCGCCAGAAGCCGAGGGGTCGTTCAGCGCGAGCGAAAGCGCCGCCAGCCTCAATCATACGGACGCGCAAGCCGACAGCGCCGCGGCGCCCGGGACTCATCGCGATGGCTCTCCCGCCCTGTCGCTTGAGCCGCAACATGCCGAAGCGCCCCGAAACACGGGCGCCCGGAGCGAGAACGAATCCAATGGTGCGCAATCTGATGCTAGTAAAAATGCTCAGGCGGGTTCGGCTGCCCCGAGCGAAAGCTCCTTCGCCAGCCATGCGGAACCGTCCGCATCCGACGTATGCGGCCCCGCGGGAGATTCCGCTCCGGCAACTCGGGGCAGCACCGGCGATGCCGCCCCGAGCGAAAGCGCCGCGCTCTCCGCAACGCCCGACGCAGACCGGATGCCTTCCATTACGCCCAACATGAACCGGGCGCCTTCCATAACGCCCGACGCGGGCCGCACTCCCTCGATCGACGAACGCATCGCCGCCATCGCACGCGAGCATGGCCTCACGCGGCGTGAATCGGAAGTGTTCTCCCTACTCGCACGTGGACGCTCCATCCCCTATGTACGCGACGCGTTGGTCATTTCCCGCGAAACCGCAGCCACGCATGCCAAACACATCTACGCCAAGTTGGACGTGCACAGCCGCCAGGAGCTCATCGACATGGTGGCGAACGGTCAGTAGCAGCCACAAAAGCACTGCTCAAGTTTCCCCCAACAAAGAAAGAACCCCGAAGGGTTCTTTCTTGGGAGGGTGACATTGATTGTCGGTAAGGTTGGGGGGCGTTGCCTCGGTCGCTCCACGCGATTGAGGCAACGGGCCAAAACACGATAGGTGCGTTCGGGCTCTTACTCCACGCCCAGCGCATGCTTGGCGGCGATGCGCGCAAAGGTTGCCGTGCGACCAGCATTGATGCCCGTGAAGTTGGACGGGTAGTTGTGCGGATAGAAACCACCCTGGTCGTTGCCACACACGTACAGGCCCTCAATCACGGAGCCGTCGGCGCGCAGCGGCTGGCTGTTGGTGTCGGTAATCACGCCGTGGATGGTCACCAGCAACGCACCGGCGATACGGGCCGCATAGAACGGAGCAGTCTCGACGTCGGACAGACGGTACGCCGGTTTGCCGAAATCGGTGTCCTCGCCGTTGGCGCACAGCTCGTTGTAATGCTCGACGGTGGCAAGGAAAGTCTCGGTGGTCTCGGCGTCGAAGCCCATGGCCTCAGCAAGGCCCTCGAGCGTATCGGCCTGCTTGAGCGAACCGTTCTCCAGACGGGGCTGCAGCCAGAAGCTATCCAGGTGCTCCTTGGTGAGCGCCTCGCAGTCGTACACGTCGGCATTGAAGGCAGTGCCGCTGGGTGCAGGATAAAGACGAGAGCATCCGCAGGTGTCGAACTGCTTGATGTCGTCCCAGTAATTACCGTCCCACACGATCCAGCTGTAGTGGCCGGGCTGATTGGCGCCGGCGGCGAAGCTCATGGGATAGCACTGATCCTCGTTCATGAAGCGCTCGCCCTTGATGTTCACATGCAGGAAGGGCTGGCTGCCGGGCAGGAAGATGTCACCGCCGGTACGGGATTCGTCAAACTCGAAGCCATCGGGCAGGATTGCACGATTCCACACCATGCAGCCGCCGCCAGCCTCAAGCTCCGCACCGGCCCACAGAGCCATGCGGATGCCGTCACCGTTCTCGCCGGTGGCGCTGGTCAGGCCGCACCAGGTGGAATTGCCGGGAGCAAGCTCGTCGAGCATCTCGGTATTGGCACCGTAGCCACCCGTGCATACGATGACGCCCTTGGAGGCATTGATCTGGATGAAACCGTTCTCGCCCTCGGCCACAACGCCGGTCACGCGACCGGACTCGTCCTGGATGAGCTGCTGCGCGGGGGTGTTGAAGCGAATCTCGCCGCCCAGGTCGTTGGTGAACACGTCAGTCATGACCTCGAGGTGCATGTAGGCGCCATAGTTGGGGCCATCGGGATTGTATTCATCGAGGCAGGGGTTGTAGCACATGGCCGGATAGTAGGCATGCGGGTCGTCGGGCGCATGCCACTCGAACGGGAAGAGCATGCCCTTGGGCTCCAAGGTCTCCTTCATCCACTCGATCATTTCGCCAGACTTCTCGGCCCAGGTCTTGTAGAGCGGGGCATTGATGTCGCCTGCGTTCACCGTGGCAGCATGGTTGATGAGCGTGGGCACGTCCTCTTTGTGGTCAGGCTCGAGATTGGAGTTCAGCGCGCCGATAGCCTCGCGGGCAGATGCGATGGCGCCGTTCTTCTCCAGCACGATAACCTTCGCGCCGTTCTGAGCAGCAGTGGTGGCAGCAACCATGCCGCCGTTGCCCGCGCCAACAACTACCAGATCGCAGTCGACGGTCTCGGCGAATTCGGTAGGCATCTCGGGCTGATCGCGCCAAGAGCTGGTAGTCGCCTCGGCGTCGCCCGAAGAAGATTCGCTTGCCGTGGTGGGCGAGCAGCCGGCCAGCACGCCGGCGGTAGCAGCGCCAGCAGCGGCAACGCCACCGAATTTGAACAAATCGCGACGAGTGAGTTCCATGATTCCCTCCTATTGTCTTTTCCGAACGGTGGGCAGCGTGCGTGGCACACGACGATTGCGCCGGGTGCGCTCGTGCGTGCACGCTTGCATCGCGCCCGCCAACCCGCCCTCTACGGATTGGCCCGATCGGCTTTGATGCTGAGCACTCTACCTACGCGACGGAGGGAAATCATCGCGTGGTACAGGGGATTTATCTGGGGATTTGCACGCACCAGGCAAGAAATACCCGAAAGTGGGGTATATAGGCAGATGCAATTGGCCTAGCCCTCGCGCCTTCGAGCCTTGCCCTATGCCCGCGCATCCAGCCCTCGTCAGTCGTCCCTCCGCGAGCCTTGCTGCGACAGGCCCTACGTCCCACGCGCCTCGCTTTACGCCCCTTGCTTCTGATGCATTTTGGCCACTTTGCGAGCGGCGCGCTGCAAAGCGTTGGTCTTGTCCAGCGTGCGATTGCGAAAATAGATTGCCCAATTGAAGCCGAGGAAGATCATATTGAGGAAGTACACGGCGAGTACCCAATTGATGGCTCCCGCGCAAAACTTTGCCGCAATGCCTGCCACATAGCCGAGCGTGATAAGCAGAATGAACTGCCAACTGGTTCCAGCGGCGGTGCGCGCCTGATATGCCTTCCACGCGTTCATGGGCCACGAAAGGCCAAAGCATATGAGCATAACGGCTTCCAAGATCTCGGCCATAAGTGCGCATCCTTCTCTCAACGCTCGCCGTGCCAGCGGACTTCGTCTAAAAACAGCTCGGCAGATAGTACGCCCATCGGAACAAAGCGTCCAGACAGCAAGAGACGGTCTTAACGCATATTCCATCCATTTTGCCCGGCGCTTCTCATTCCGATACGCAAAAAGCGTCCAACACATTCCAAGCTTGACACGTAAAAAACCGCGCGCCCTGCCCTCGGCATTCAGAAGACAAAGGGCACGCGGCGCAAGTGTGCCTCTCCCCCAAAGACGAAGAGCATCGCTGCGCAAGTGTGACACCCTAAGACGAAGGGCATCGCTGCGCAAGCGTGCCCCCCCCCAAAAAAAGTCGAAGTGAAAATGGCGGAATCGCAATGAAAACAATGAAAAGGCGACGTGGGCTGAAACAAACGGCGATTTGCTGCAGTTTTCGCGCGCCTCCCGAAGTAGACCAATCGGAGCGAGGCTGTGACCTGGGGAAACGGAGAGCCTAATGGCAGTGTACTCGGGGCACCCCTCGAAAACTGCAGCAAATCGGCGTTCGTTTACGGGGCGACGTTTCTGGTGCGGCAAATCGGCGTTTGTTTGCGGGGCGACTTTTACGCGGTTGCGAAACGACGTTCATGCGGTTGCAGAGCGACGTTCATGCTGCGGCAAATCGGCGTTTGTTTCAACGGGCCATAGAAAACACCGCCTAAAAGGGCGTCAGCAAGCTCGACTATGCGTATCGGCATTCGTCTCAACGGGCTAAGAACAACTAGAGTGCCCGGACATCCCTCTTTCGACGATGGCCTGGCTGATAGCGCAATCAAATAAAACGCCCCTAGGTTCGGGAAACCCATCGGCCCTCCTGGACTCTATCCCTTGCGAAAACCCGTCACCGAGATGCGCGACACGGGGTTACCGGCACCATCGGCAACGCGCACCGTGGCGAAACAGAGCGAACGGCCGCTCTTTTCCACCTCGCACTCGGCAATCAGACGAGCATCCTTGGGCGCGCTCATGAAATCAATCGTGCTCGAAGCGGTAACCGTGGGCGCTTGGCCTACATTGGACGCAATCGCAAACGCGAAATCGGCCAGCGTGAACGACACGCCGCCCATAAGCGCGCCCATACCGTTGCGATGATCCGGCCCTATTTCCATGCTCACGCGAGCGTAGCCGGGACGCGCGTCTTCGATCGTGGGCGTAAGCGTCGTGGTGGCGTAGCGATCGCTTTCAAAGAACGCTCGCACCTCATCGAGCGATGCATCGGCCGCAACCAGGGGTTCTGCCATATCTGCCTCCTCTTCTGTACAAAAAGGGGGCCGCACACGGCGACCCCCTTGGCTTTAGTCACGTTCCTCGCGGCACGCAGCCCGATACCCCTTACACATCCAAGTTCTTGAATGCCTCGGGAACCTCCTTGAAGCCCTTGGACTTCACCGCAGCCACAATCATGCCGATAACGAACCAAGTGATGCCCATCGCCCAAGTGAGCGCCTGGAAGCCGGTGAATACATACACCAGAATGGCGATGCCGATCCAGGGGCAAATCAGGTACTTCACTACGCCGCCAAAGGAGCGCTCCTTCTGCTTCACGAAGAAATACCAGAACACCGAGAAGTTCAGCATGATGAAGCCGAACAGGGCACCGAAGTTCACCAGCGTAGCGAGGTCGGCCATTCCCAGAATCGCCACCAGAATGAATGCCACAATGCCAATGAAGATCGAGCCAACCCACGGGGTCTTGAACTTGGGATGAACCTTGCCAAAGATGCGCGGGATAACGCCGTCGCGGCCCATGGAGTACAGCAGACGAGAAGCGGCGAGCTGAGCGTTCATGATGTTGGCAATGCCCACGGCCACGATGTTAATGACTAGCATGATGTTCATGAACAGGTTGCCACCAATCAGCTGGCAGCCATAGAAGAACGCGTTGTTGGCGTGCTCTTCATCCCAGCTCATCCAGTCGGGCTGAATCAGCGAAGCGATGTAGGTCTGAACGCTGAAGCACACGATGATGATGAGCAGGGCGATCATGATGCCGCGGCCGATGTTCTTCTCGGGCTCATGGGTTTCCTCGGCCAGCGTGGAAATGCCGTCGAAGCCCAGGAAGTTCAGCGCGGCAATGGAAATGCCGGCAGCAATGAAGGTGGGAGTGACAACGTCAGGCTGCCAAATGGGGTCCATGTTGAACTCGCCAGCGCCGCCGCCGCCCATGATGAAGTTGCAGCCTAGGGCCACGAACGCAATAACGGCGATGATCTCGATGGCGAAAATCACGAAGTCGATGCCGCGGGTGAGGGAAACGCCGCGAATGTTGACGAAGGTATTGAATGCAACGAACACGATGATCCACAACCACCAGGGGCTATTGGGAACCAGCATAACGCCCCAGTTGGCAACCATGGTGTACAGCAGAGCAGGAGCGATGCAGTAGTCCAACAGAATCATCCAGCCCGAAATAAAGCCCGCATGCGGGTTCAGACCGCGCTGCACATAGGAGTACACCGATCCCGCGATGGGGAACTTCTTACTCATGCGCACATAGCTCAGAGCCGTAAAGCCGATGGCCACGAAACCTACCAGGTAGACCAGCGTGGACATACCCAGGCCCTGCTGCTGCACAAGGCCCCAGATAGAGTGCGGGGCGATGATGACCATGAACAGAACGCCGTACAAAACGACGTCCCAAAGGCCCATGCCACGGCGCAGCTCTTGCTTATAGCCGAACTGCTGCTCGAGCTTCTCGGCGCTCGAAAGTTTTTCTGCCATTGCCTTTTCCTTCTACTCGCTTTCCTTACCTGCCAAAAGCCAGCGGCATACGCATGTTGCCCCAGTGCCGTGTTTGCTCATTTCCCCAGATGGCGTGCCGCTCTTGCCGTTCCGAGAAACCCATGATTAAACCTTGCAGCTTCGCGGTATTCCCCCTTTGGCATCGCATGCCCACGTCGCTTGGTTTTGGTGTATCGCTTTAATGCGATAGAGCAGTTTAGCATCGCATGTACCATATGTGGAGAACTTGTGCACATGTTTTAGCGCATCGGAAACGGATGCGCGGTGAACGGTCGCCCGAGCTAAGCCGGCGGCGCGATGCGGAGGGAAGAAAGGAGGGGGTGGAGAAAAGACGCGAGGCGCAGATTCCCTCTGCAGATGGAAAGAGCGCAAAACGAGCCCCATCGTAAGCGACCCCCACATGGGCGCACCCTTCCGCGAATACGAGGTACGAAGCAGCCTTGTTTTGCAGTGCGTTTACGAATGAAAGCCGCTTTGTACCTCCGATTTGCATCCCGAGCCTACTTTGTACCCCCTTTTTACAATTCAGGCCCGCTTTGTACCTCCGGAGAAGTACAAAGCGGGCCTCTTTCGTAAATCGACTCTGCAGTCTGGAGCTGAACCGCCCTTACTGCCGCGGAATCAGCCTCCGTGCCTTCGAGCGTTGCGGCACCTTATGGGAAACGCCTTACGGCTGCGGAACCAGCGGCTCCAGGTCGTAAAGCTTGGGCGTGCCAATGCGCAGCGACAGCTGGACCTCGCACGGCTCGCAGCCCTGGCTGATTTCCACGTCGGATTGGACGGACATATACATATATGTCTCCTCAGCGTCCCAGCCGGTGATGCGCATGATAAGGCGCTGCATCTCCTTAGCGGCGTTCATCAGGGCCTCGTCATACTTGGGCGCGCACGCGTTCACATACCATTTATCCTGCGTCTCGAGCACCGGCCAATTGAGCTCGAAGCCCTTGACCAGCTGAATCTTGACGAGAATCTCGGCCGGAATCTCGATGCCGGTTCCGCACAGCTCGCCGTCGCCCATCGTGGCATGCACGTCGCCCATCTGCAGCAGCGCGCCCGGCACGCGCACGGGGAAGTACAGGCGTGCGCCCTTGGTGATGTGCTTGTTGTCCATGTTGCCGCCGTGGTTGCCCACGAAGCCGTCGATCACGGGGTCGCCGTCGGGCGCGGTGCCGATAACGCCGATCATCGGATTGATGGGGAACTTCACACCGTTAAAATCAGCCACGCCGTCTTTGATCTTGATCTTCTTGGTGCGGTAGCCCGTGGTCTCGAACAGCGGGCCGCAGTGGTCATCGGTAGCGATGGTGCCTTCATCGGCCACCTGGATGTCGTAAATGTCAACCACCAGCACGTCGCCCGGCTCGGCGCCTTCAACATACACGGGGCCAGCCGCGGGGTTTGCGAAGCCGTAGGTGTAGTCGAGATCGGCCATGGTGGTGTTCTCGTCGGGAATGCGATTGGAGAAGCAGTCCAACGTCCTGAACAGCAGCATGTCGCCCGGCTTTGCCGTGTCGCACGGAGCGTTCTCCTTGTTGAAGTCATACACCTGAGCTTCGATGATTTTCATATTGATGCCTTCTTTCTCATAAGAGCTCGCAGGTTGGGCCTAAGAAAGTGCCTGCCGAATAAAATCGACAGGCACAAGAATAAGCGATACGGGGTCGGAGCAGGCCTAGTAGATCCCGAACATGTAGTCGAGCTCTTCTTCCCAACTATCCTGATCAACGACCCACTGGTCGCCTTCCTTCACCAGGTCGATGGACGCGTAATACGTAGTCATATCGGTGGTTTCGTCCATGGCCTCATAGTAAAGCTCACCGATGCGAGCCTTGGCGTCATCCTCGGTCATCGTTTTGATTTCCTCGGAACTATTGAGCGCATTCACCTTGTCGTAGAAATTCAGCATGAATGCGTACGAATCGCGTATCTCCAAATCGGCGTACATGGTGCCCTCGCCGTCTTCCTCGTACACATACACTCCGTCGGTAGTGTAGGAGAAGTCGGTGAGCATCCAACGGGCCAGGTCGGCAGGGTCGATGCCCAAATCGGCGTGGCTCATATCCATGGCCTCGGTAAAGCCCTCGTCCAAATCGGCGGCCAGATACTGCACCATGCTCTCGTCCTGGGTGGCGAGCTTTTCCAGCTCGGCAACCCCGGCGTCGGTCGCCTGCTGCTCGGCGGCAGAAAGCTCGTCGGTGGCCACAGCGCCGGAATCGTCAGAGCTGATGACCTCGTCGATTTCGCTATAGCCCGAATCGGCATAGGGCGCAGCCGCCAGAACGGCGCAGCTCACGAATCCCCAGAATATGAATCCGAGGATGGAGAACACAAGACCCACGATGCCGCAGATCTTGCCGCCCGTTGCCTTGCCGTCGCGACCGAACTGCTTGACCGCCTTGGAAGCGAGCACGATGGCCACAATGCCAAGGATGATGCCCAGAAGAGGCAGCCACGAGAACAGAATGGCAAGAATGCCGCAAACAAGAGCGCCGATTGCCTTGCCGCTGCTCTTTTGCGCGTACACCGGCGGAACCGGAGGGGGCGGATAAGCTCCCTGGTTGTAACCCATGGGCTGAGTCGGCTGCGGGGACTGCTGGCCATAGGGCTGTTGGGGCTGGTTGGGCTGCACCGGCTGCTGGGGCTGGCCAGGCTGAGCGGGTTGCGCAGGCGCACCCATTGGCTGCTGAGGCTGGTTGCCGCCAAACGGCTGAGTGGGATCGAAGCCCGCAGGTTGAGCTGGAACCGGCTGTTGGGGCTGGTTGGGTTGTGCGGGCTGCGCGGGCGCGCCCATCGGCTGCACCGGCTGATGGGGTTGCGCCGGCGATTGCGGAGCCGCGGGGGCGGCGGGCTGAACGGGCGACTGAGGGGGCTGCGGAGCGGCAGGTGCCTCAGGTGCGGCGGGAGACTGCGGAACCGGGGCCGCGGGAGCAGCAGGGGCCGCGGGGCTTTCGGGGGCCGCAGGGGTCGCAGGAGCGCCAGGGGCCGCCGGGCTCTCGGGAGCAACCGGGGCAGCGGGAGCCTCAGGAGCAGCCGGCGCCACGGGAGCAGCCGGCGCCACGGGAGCCGCAGGAGCAGCTGGCGCAGCAGGGGCCTCTGCCTCATCGGGGGCAGCCGGCTGGGGCGGCGTTGCGGGTTCCTCAGGAGTCGAGGGCTGCTCGGGCTTTGCCGGAGCGGCAGGCGACTCGGGCGCTTTGGGCGCGGGCGGCGTTGCGGGGGACTCAGGCTGTTCGGGAGTGGGAACGCCAGGGGTCTTCTCTTCCATCTTCACCCTCTTTTCTAAAGGCACTTTCTCCTCATGTTTTCAGAATACCACCACACCGTCGTTACGCCCCCAGCAATGCCCGCACAACGTGTCATAATGGCGTAAATTGCGAGACGGGGAGGCCTTATGTACACGATGACGGATGATGAGTTCGAGGAGGCCGTGCAAGACGCGATCGACTCCATCCCCGACGCCTTTCTTGAGGCGCTGGACAATGTAATGGTAACGGTGCAAAACGAACCCAATGCGCGCCAGCGCATGTCATCGGGAAGCGAGGGTCCCGGCGGCGAAATCCTGGGGCTATACGAAGGCGTGGCCCTCACGCAGCGCGGCGAATGGTACGGCGAAGGCGAGATGCCCGATGTGGTGACCATCTTCAAGGGGCCGCATGAGCGCTGCTTCAATTCGCGCGAACGTATCGTGGAGGAAATCCGCAAGACCGTCGTGCATGAAATAGGCCACCACTTTGGCATGGACGATGCCGCCCTGCGACGCATAGGATACTAAACGCACAATAATACGGCCGCGCCAGGGAGGGGAAAGACGCGGCCGTGAATGAGGCATGAGCTTGGGGTGCTGGCACCTGTTGCCGGACGCATATGCGACCATGTGGCAGGTGCCGTTTCGAAGATTCGACGTTATCCCAGCGGATTTGCGTTCTGGTAATCCTCACCCAGAATATCAGTCATAGGCACATCACCCATCCAGTTGTCGGAAACGGTACCGCCCAGACAATTTTCCACGATATGGAGCGCTGCCATGCACGAGCACCAAAGCGCAACAGGTTGATTGGTGCCGCCGCCATACACCTGACTGTCCCAGCCGGCAGTCGCGATGCCAGAAGCATAGAGGCCCGTGATGGGCTTCCCAACAGGGTCGACAACCTGCGCATGAGTGTTGATGTGGATGCCGCCGTTGGTGTTATAGGCATTCACACCGGCCTTCGCAGCGTAAAACGGAGCGGTCTCGAGCGGCCAGATGAACTCCTGAGGTTTGCCCCATTCATCCTCGGCGCCATTAGCGGCAGCGTTGTAGGCATCGATGGTGGCAACAAAGTTGTCCACGTCGAAGCTCGGCACATCTGCGGCGATTGCCTTGCCCAGCTCTTCAATGGTGTCGGCCTGGTAGAACCAATCCTTGTCTTTCACGCTCTCAAGATCGCCACGCACCTTAAGCGGTTCACCCTGTTTCGTGGCACTATCGAAACCATTGTGGCCATTCTGCCATTCGCCCTTTTCCCATCTGTCGACATAGGAATCATCGAAAATGGAGAAGGCCTGACTCTGGGACAAAATCACCGAGGGAATAGTAGTAAAGAACAGCTGCGATCCCGTATTAAAATTAAAGGATTCGTCGTAGAAACGGTTGCCATACTGGTTCACAAACACGCTGGAGAACTGGAATCCAGCACCAGTATTCAAGTCGGAATTGAAGCCGCATGGATCATCGGCAGTGCCGATGCCCGCAAAGAAGCCGTCGATGGTCTGGAGTCCAGTACGGCCATGCGCCGTCTGCTCTACCATCAGATGGCCATCACCATCCTGTCCGGTGCCGAGTGGCATAACCTTGCCCAGATCAACGTTTGAATAGTACTTGAGCAGCTCAGGATTGGTGTTCATGCCACCCGACGCAATGACTACTGCTTTGGCGTTGAGCTGCACGACGTTACCATCGACATCTTTGTATTGGATGCCCGTTACCGTGTACTCGTCAGAGAGAACCAAGGCAAATGCGCGCGATTCCATGCGAATATCAACACCCAGATCTTCTGCCTGAGGAGTGAGCGTTGCGATTGCAGACGCTCCCGTACCCCCTTCATAAAGCGGCTGGCCACTGCCATAATCCTTGATTGCAACTTGATGCTTTCCAAACAGCCAGTCAGCGCAATCTCCTTGTTGGGTTCGCATTGCATAGAAAAGAGAGCCGTCTACCACGAAATTGCGCTGAATTACATCAGCCTGGACAGACTTTCGCGCCTCCTCTGGGGTCATATTAAGGAAGCCGGCTCCACCTTCTGCGAAATTAGTATTGCCACCCAATGCGTTAAGTTTCTCCAGCATGACCACATGGGCATCGGGCATCTGCTCCTTGACGAGCATGGACGCAGTGAAGCCGCCCATGCCGGAGCCCACAACCACGACATCAACGTCTTCAGTCGAATTCGGCTCCACGGGAATGCCGATGCCGTCAGGGTTGGCGTAACCCCCACCCACCTGAGATACGGATGCGGCATCAGCGTCGTCCACCGCGCTTGCGGAACCCTGAGCAGAGCCCTGCGGAGCGCACGCGGCAAGCATAGAGCCCATAGCCGCAGCAGCACCTACAGCGATACCGCCCTTCAGAAAATTGCGCCGATCGAGATTCATTTTGGTCATGTTCAATCCCTCCTCGAAATGTACGGAGCGTCCTTTGCTCCGCCGATGGAGGGCATTCTAAAAACCGCATATCCTCCCAACAATCGCGAATGGAGTGTGATTCTTAGATGCGCCATCTACCTGGCGTTTCGATAGGATAATCATAAATAATCACACTTTTTTCGCGAGGGCTTCTAGGGTATCCAGAAGCTCTTCGCGCGATGAGACGCCGGCCTTCTTGTAAATGTTGCGAGCGTGGGTTTTCACCGTGTTCTCCGAGACATACAGCTGTTCTGCAATCTGACGATAGGGCACACGCTGAACGAGCAGCAGCGCGACCTCCAGTTCGCGCGGGCTCAGACCGAGCTCACTTTGCCATCTCTCCTTTTGCATCTCCAAATCGTGATCAGGCGATCGATTCATTAGCTCGTTCTTCGGCGCCTCCAATGCGCTATCCTGATTAGCTCTTGCTCGCAGATACATAAACAATATGGTGACGAGAAACAGTAGATACATAAGGCCCGTCGAGAACAAATTTGCAAATTGGGCTGGTACCAAAACGCCCACAAGCTGCCCCAACTGGCTTGAGAAAAACAACAGCGAGACCGAGAACGAAAGACAGTGCTTCGAACCCGGACTTGCTAGCACAGCCGCGAAATACCACATCATATTGAAGAAGCAGGCGAAACCACCGGTGCCAATTGCCGTTGGAGCAAAAGTGCCCATAGCCTGCAACGATACGAACAGCATTCCCGTTGTTACCATTGGGACCACGAACAGCAAGCATTGCTCCAGAAGAGACTGACGCCTACCGAACGCAAACACGCCGAATAATAATAACGCGCCAAAACACGAACCCAAACACTCTGAATACATGCTGAATTGAACGCTCGTCTCATCCATACCGTTCGACGCGTATAGGCGAATCAGACCGTAGGCGAAGCCCGTAAGTACGGCAACCCCCACCACCTGATTAACAGTCGCATCGACCCTTCTTGCGTTACGAAGCCCTGCGAGCCCCTCGCTTGAAGAATCGGACTGACTGTAGCGAAAAAAGAATACAGCCAGTATTACCGAAAGCAGGGCGTTAATAACCAGATGCGCAACAAAAGGAATAAGCAGCAGAGCAAGATACATCGCGATACCGCCAAGCACCTCTACCGCAAAAATCGCCGGCTCTATGCTGCATCCCATTCGGGCATGAAGCTCGCCATACACCACGATAACGACGCTGCTCCCCACACCCGAAAGCACAGCCCCTACAATACCCAGCGTTATGTTTTCGCCAGTTAGAACAGGAGCACCCATCAAAAAGAACGATGCGACGAGGCATGCGCCAAATACCGCGTAAGTAATCGCATGGTTGGCATAAACCAGCGTTGGGTGTCTGCGGGAAATAAGAGTTAGCGAACCCAACACCACAACAGTTGCGGCAACGGTAACAATAAAACGTATGTCATGTATTCCCTCCGCAGAATATGTCTCTGCGATGCGAGCATCCCATAATAGAGAATAATGAATAGCCCACCAAGCAATACTACCGAGAACAAGCAGTGGAGCATTCTGAACGGCCGCGGCCACCGCCACGACTGAAGACTCCTGGCTCTTCTCCTCCCCTGAAGCCATTTTAAAACCTTGCCTCCGGGATTATTTCAGTGTCAATATCTGCGACTACTGGCACAACCGTCTCATTGACTAGATTGACCACCGGCATAGACATAATGGAGCCCCTCTCTTTGCAAAGCAGCCCCATTATACTTTTCTGCATCGCAGGATGCAGTGCATCTCAATTATGAAGTCAGTTGTCTACGGCGATCAGCCCTTCTTTGCGCTCTTGAGGCTCTTTTGAAACGCGATATACGCCTCGTTCCAGCTGTTGTATTCGGACTCGGTGCGGTGGTCGGGCAGGTCGTAGCGCTCGTCAAGAAGCTTGCCCACGACCTTTGAAACCTTGGACGCGCCCACGTAGTTCAGGTGATCGCCCGCGTCGCGCGAATCGGCCGACCAATCGATGTCAACCTTGGCATCACCCTTGTTCAGGTCAACGTAGTCAACCCCCAGCTCCTGGGCCAGCCCCTCTACGGCATTGTGACGTTCGCTATTCCAGTTTTTTGTGCTTGGCACGCTCATGAACACCGGCGTAGCCCCGTGCTCGCGGCAATAGTCCACCATGAGCGAAATGATGGTCTTGTTGATTCCCGGTATGCTCGCCACCCTGCTCGACTCCGCCATCCAGGAAGACGCATCAGCCTTTTTGATTTTGAAGCTATAACGAAAGCCCTTCAGGCTGTCCTTCCAGGTGTACTGAACAGGGCTGGTCAGGTCGTTTGCGGTGATGCTTTTCCACCTATCGTGGTACTCAAACACGGGAAAGACCTCAGAAAGGGCATTTACCGCCACCTCGTTGATGGATACCTTCTTGAAAAATGAGTTGGTCTCAAACACCACGACCTTGGGACTTTGCCCCTGCAGGGCGCGGCGAAGCAGGACAAAACTGTATGAGGTCTTTTGCGCCGGACTGGAGCATACATATGACGTGAATCCGTGCCGGTTCCACATGTCCAACGGCGAGAACGATGAGTACGCCTCGCTGTCACCCACAAAGAGCACGTCAAGCGAGTTGCTAGGCTCGGCAAGAAAACCGTTGGCCTTAGGGTTGATCATGCCCGCCTCTTTGGAGTTGTCTTTGGGCATAAGAACGTAAGAAGCTCCCAGCAGCATGCCGCAGCCCAGAACAAGCACAAGCACCGCAGTCATCAGGCATCGCAGGACGCGTCCGGCCGTGCGCCCTCGAGCGGGACCGGAATCCGACCCAGCGCCGGAACCGGAGCTCGATTCGGGCCCCGCGCCGGAAGCGGAGGGCGTCTTTACGCTGGGTCCAGAACCCGAGGCGGAATCGGAACCCGGTTTTACGCCGGAGCCAGAACCCGAGGCGGAATCGGAGCCCGGTTTAGACCCGCAATCGGAGCAAGCATCAGATCCAGGGCTCGGATTGGAGCTGGGGGATTCTTTTATGAGGTCTTCCATTTTCTTCGCCTCCTCACAATCAGAAGTTCGCATAAATGGGATCAAGCGGCACATACCCCTTGCCGTAGGCGCCGAGCACGACAATGGCAACCACCAGCGCCATCCACACCACCCACCGTATGGGCAAAGCACGCGCGCCAACCCAGCCCGACACATCCATCCCGCGTTCGCGCGCTATGCCCACGCAAAGCATGACCAGTACGAACGCGCACACGACAGCGTAGTCGTGGACATCCATCCCCACGCCGAGCACCGTGCCGTCGACAAACGACTCAGGCCTAAACGAATGGGCAATGGAGGAAAGCATGCCCAGCCCCGCGCGAAGCCCCTCGGCGCGAAAGATCAACTCGCCCACGAATATCACCACGAGCGTTCGCAACATTTGGAACGCGCGGTACGGCACGGCATCGCGGTTGAGGCCCGTGCGATCGGAAACGCGCTGCATAACCGGCTCCAAAAAACCGCCCAGCAGAATGAGCACGAAATAGTACATGCCAAAGAACAGGTATTGCGATCCCGCCCCATGCCACAAGCCGTTGCCGAGCCATACGCAAAATAGCGCGCCCGACGATGCCACCAGAGGGCCATAGCGGTTCCCGAACACCTTGCGCGACCCTTTGGTCAAACGCTTCATGGGAGCCGAAAGAGACACCGGGTAGTACACGTAGTCGCGGAACCATGCGCCCAGCGTGATGTGCCAACGCTTCCAAAACTCCGAAGCGGTACGCGAGAAGAACGGCTGGCGAAAGTTCTCGGGCAGCGTCACGCCAAAGATGCGGCCCATGCCCAGCGCCACGTCCATGGTGCCGGAAAAGTCGCAGTACAGCTGCACCGTGTAGAGGATTGCTGCGAGCGCAATCACGCTGCCGTCGTAACTCTGCCAATCGGAAAACACCGGTTTGACGAACAGGTTCAACCGATCGGCGACAATGATCTTTTTAGCCACGCCCCACAGGATGCGCAACGTGCCCGCGAACAGGTTTTGGCGCGTCACGGGATTGCCCGCCCACAAGCTTTGCGCCGTTTGCTCGTATCGGCAGATAGGGCCTTCCATGATCTGCGGGAAGAAGCAAAGGAACAGCGCGACGCGAACGGGGTTGCGATCGGCCTTGGTTGTGCCGCGGTATACATCCACCAAATACGACACGGCCATAAGCGTGTAGAACGAAATGCCGATGGGAACGCCCCACGAAGGCACTTCGATTCTGGCGCTGATTCCGACGAGCGCCAGAAGCGAGGTGGCTGCCCCGCTGAAGAACGCCAGATATTTGAGCACTACCAGAATGCCGAAATTGCCAAGAACCCCGGCAACCACCACGAGCTTCATCCAGCGCGCCGTGCGGCGTTTGGCCTCTTTGCGGGGCATGCCCTGCGCGACGTAAGCCCGGCGGCGCGCCAGCAAAGCCGATAGACCCAAACCGCATGCATACGTCAAAAGCGAAGATGCCACCACGAACACAATGAGCTTGCCGCTTATCGCCCAGAAGAACACATAGCTCGCACCAAGAAGCACCGCCCAGCGGGCCCGACGCGGCATAAGCGCATACGCAAGTATGGTAAGGGGCAGAAGCACCCCCATAAAGGCAAAGGAGAAATAAGACGTCATGGTTCATCCGTCATCGCAGATCAAAATAGGACAGTATATGGAGAGGGCCCAGGCGGCGCTCCTTGGCACCAGCCCAGGCCTAACGCGGCCGCGCACACGGCCAGCACGGGCAGCAAAGATGCCCTTACGCAACCCGACGCCGCTGTCGCGCCGAGCGCCGCCACAAACACGAATGCCATGCGGCGATGCGGCGTATACGCCGCCGCTTAAAACTCGTCGGCCAGGCGGGTGACCATCTTATGCATGGCCTGCACGGAGTTGAAGTTCTCCCTCACCACCTCAACGGCGGGAATGGAGATGTCGAACGCATCCTCGAGCTCGGCCACCAGCGCCACAATGGCGAGCGAATCCAAGTAGCGGTCGTCGATCAGCGTGGTGCACGTGGCGTAGTCGACACCGGGTCGAAGGTCTTCGAGAATCTCGATAATCTCATCCATGGTTTGTCTCCTTTGTTCGTTTGCATGTTTTGTTTGCAAGGCGGGGTCTTCACGAGGTCAGCGGCACGGGCGAGTTGAACGCGTCGGTGGGAACGGCATCGCGCAGCAGCCGAACCTCCCCCGTCGCACTGGCGGCAAGCACACGCGGCAGTTCCCGGCTCAAGAAAAGCGAGATGCCTTCGGTCATGCAGTAGGCGCCGGCGCGTTCGAACACCAGCAGATCGCCCACGTCCAGCGGACCGAGCGGGGCCTGCTTTACCATCACGTCGTTGGTCGTGCACAGCGAGCCGCACACGTTCCACAGCTCGGACCGATCGGCATGCTCTGCTGCATCGCCCTTGCGAAGCACATGGCATGGCGGGGTCTTCATGGCCATCGAGCTGCCGTAGTACACGATCTGATGCATGCCGCCATCCGCAATCGCATAGCGCTGCCCGCGGTTGACCTTGGCGTCCACGATGCGCGTGACGTAGGTTCCGCACGATGCGGCAATGCTGCGCCCCAGTTCAATGGCAACGTCTCCCTGAAAGCGCATATCTTGAATCAGGCGTCCCAATTCACACACCAGTTCGCCGTCGGCCTGCTCGTCTTGCGGGGCGAAATACTCCACGGGCAAGCCCGCACCGTACTCCAGCTCGCGCGCCTCAAAGCCGCATGTCGAGCGCAGGTGGTCCAAGAAATCGTCAAGGCGGCCAAGCTCGCGGACGTACCGCTTCAGCGAGGTCTTCTGCGTACCCGAGAAGAACTGGATGCCCGCGATGTCCACCCATTCGTCCCGAGCGAATTGCTGCGCCACCTGGGCAACTTGCTCCCCATCAAAGCCGAACTGGCTGCCGCTCGTAAGGCGCAGCAGCACGGAGACCCGTATGCCGCGTTCTTTGGCCAGCCGTCTGATCAGCTCGAACTGGGCGAGCGATTCGACGGTGAAACGCCCCGTGCCCGGCGCCTCATCCATTAGGCGCGCCGTCGACGGCTCGTCTTTATACACGCCCGAAACCACCAATGACGAAGGCGACGCGCCCGATTCCAGGCATATGCGCGCTTCTCCCGGCGAGCACGCCTCGAACCTCTCCACCGCGCTCGCTAGCGCCGGAACCAAGAACGGGTTCGCCTTCACCGCGTACACAAGCTTCACCTTGGAGGGAAGCCGCTCGCGCAGCCACGATATGCGCCTGAGCAGCTCCCCCTCGTCGAACAGATAGAACGGCGTGCCAAAGCGTTGTGCAAAATTCTCCAAATCCAATCGAGCCACGTTTGTCATCCTTTCCGTCAAACGGCCAAACGCCGCTTCTTACCGCGCGAACGCGCCAAATCCTCCAAAAGAGCGCGCCTGTCCACCTTGCCGTTTTTGGTGAGCGGCATGGATTCGACCTGCACGAGCTTGGTGGGGATCATCTGCGGAGGCAGCGACGCTCGAGCGCCCTCAAGGAGGCTCGCGGGAAGAGCCGTGCCTTCGTAGAACGCCACGATGCGCTTACGGGCGTCGTCATAGGCGCACCTACAGCGCGATACGCCCTGCTGCTCCTCCAAAGCGCGGTCGATCTCTTCGAGGGCAATGCGATGTCCGAGATATTTCACCTGGTTATCGGTTCGACCGCAGTAAAACAGCTCGCCCGCATCGTTCAAACGGCCCAAATCGCCGGTTTTGTAGGCGCGGTCAGGGTAGCGCGCGTGGAGCGGGTTTTGCACGAACGCCGCCGCGGTTGCCCCCTCATCGCCCACATATCCCAGCGCCAGGGAGGTGCCCCGCACGTAGATCTCGCCCACCCCGCCAGGCTGGGTGACCTCGCGGCCGTCATCGCCCACCAGCAGCACCTCGCGATTGGGAAACGACGAGCCAAGCGGAATGCCTTCCGCATAGTCGCGGCTGCGGTCTATGACGTGATACGTGCAGTTGCACGTGACCTCGGTGGGACCGTACAAGTTGGCGAACAGCGCGCGGGGCAAGCGCTCCATCCACGCCTTCAGGTGCTCATGCGGCATCACCTCGCCGCTGAACAGCACTTTCCTCACATGCGGAAGACCCTCTCCGTCAAGCGCATGCAAGCCAGTCATAAGGCACAGCGCCGCCACCGCCCACGTCATTACCGTTACGCGCTGAGCGTTGAGAAACGCCGCCAAAGCGGCGGGCTGCGAGAACAAGGCGCGCGGGATGACAACCAGCGTTGCGCCCGCGGCGAGCGACCCGTAGATGTCTTTGACCGATACGTCGAAATCGAACGGGGCCTGGTTGCCAATGCGGTCGTCGGACCCTATCCCAAACAGCTCGACGAACGAATCGATGAAATCGACCACGCTGCGATGGCTTACCGCCACGCCCTTGGGCACGCCCGTGGATCCCGAGGTAAACAGCACGTACGCCGCATCGGCATCGGTCACCCCGCGGCGGGCCTGCGAAAGCGCATGGTCGTTCGCTTCGGCATCACGCAGCTCCTCGAAAGACACCGTGCGAGACTCTCCCGCCGCCTGCTGCGCGCGTGAAACCAGGTTGGCGTCGGCCACGACAAGAGGATCCCCCAACGCGTCGCAAATACGAGACAGACGTTGAACGGGCGCGCGCGGATCAACGGGCACGTAGAATCCTCCAGCATACAAAGCGCCCAGCATGGCCGAAAGCGCATCAATGCTTTTCTCCATGTAGACCACCACGGCACGGCGACGCACGCCGCGGTTGGCGAACGCGCTCCCCGCTTGGCGGCTGCGCGTACGAAGCTCCGCGTATGAGCACTCGCCCTCGGCATCCACCACGGCGCATCTTTGCGGATAACTACGCGCGCCCTCTTCTAGGTACGCGAGAACGCTTTTTCTTGCATGCATAACGGCCTCCGTATCGCCACGCCCGCCCATGGCGATAGCCTCATGGGAGCTGAGCGCATGGTGCACGCGCAACGCGTGCCTTCATTGCTGGGCAGTACGGTAGAACCGGGCCCTTCATGCGACCTAAGGCCTTTCTAAAGATTTCTTTAGGAAGATGGTTTGATTATGAATTGCCTGTTCAGAAGAGTGCTGCGAACACGGGCTCCCAGGCAGAACGGAGCTGCAGACCATAGATTCTGCATACGTGCGACATATGGATACGGCCGCTCTCGGCGGTTCGATCCGCCACCGGCAAGGTGCTGCCACGCGCGGATCGCACATTTTCCGATGCGTATGACGTCGAACTTGCGATCGAGAGGGCACATGCGCACATCGTACGCCCCATGCGCGCATCGCACGCCCCGGAGGAATCCCCGGACTGTTCCGTTCCGCATCGTACGCCCCGGAGGAATCCTCGGACTGCACCGTTGCGCATCGCATGCCTCGAAGGAGTCCTCGGACCGCACCGTTGCGCATCGTGCGCCCCATGCGCGTATCGCCCACGGCGCACAGCGACCCGGGTCGCGTTAACTCTCTTCCGCACCCGCCTCATCGAGAGGCAGCTCGATTATCGCTTCGGTGGCAAAGGGCGCGCGCGGGGAATCCGCAAACCAAAGCGCGCCTCCCATAAGCGTCGCGCAGCGGCGGGCTATCGAAAGCCCCAGGCCCGTTCCCGATCCGGAAGTCGACGACCGCGCATCGTCGCCCGTCACGAACGCTTCAAACGCACGACCTCGCAAGTGGCCCGGGATGCCCAGGCCCGTATCGGCCACAGCAATCACCACCGCATCGCCGCGCCGCTCGCAGGAAACCTCCACGTGCGTTCCGGCCGGGTTGTGCGCAAAGGAATTGCCCGCCAAATTCGACAGCATCCTTCTGAAAAGAAGCTCGTCTACCTGGGCGAATAGGGCATCTTTGGGAACGCGGGCGTCGATGGACCCACCTGACCGCTCTGCCTCGGGAACGGCATGCGCGACAAACGCGCGCACCAGACGGCATACGTCTTCCCGACGCATGTTGGGGCGATAGTCGGGATGCTCGGTTGAGGCGTACGCAAGCAGCGAGTCGAGCAAATCGGCCGATGCGGTGGAGCGTTCGACCAGCGCCTTCAAATAGTCCTGCTGCTTCTCAGGAGGAACGCGGCCCTCGTAGAGCGCTTGAGCATATCCCCTGATCACGGTCAGAGGCGTTTTGAGGTCATGGGAAACATCGGCCACAATGCGACGGTTTTCGTCGCGGGCGGGAGAGAGCTCGCCCATGAGCTCGTTGAAGCTATCGTAGGTAGGCGCCAGCTCGGCGGCAATGGTGCCGGAGCCTCCGGGACGTCGTTTTTCGCCACCGCGGCGAGAGCCGGTGCGCCGTTGGCCTCGCGATGCGGCGATGGCCCTATCCAGGGGGTGAATGCCGCGCTGTACGATGCGCACCACCGCCACGGCAACCACCGCCGCCCCCGCAAGCGCGGCGGCAGCGGCAACCGCCCACAGGCTCGACGCCTTGCTATAGGCGTTCGAATAGGATGCGTCCGTCACAAGCGGTGACACCAGAACCAGCGTGCGCGACTCCCCCGAAACGGTTTCATACGTGGTCTTTTCTATGGTCTTGCCCGCCCCGAACAGCCCTTTGAGCAGGTTGAATTCACGCTCCGTGAGTGTGCTTGCCTACCTCCCAGCAAGCCCCCTTCCACAACCGTGAGCGAGGAATCGAGCACGCAGTAATCCTCCACATGCACGCTCGAGGTATCCTCATCGTATCGGCACAGGATAACGGTATGCACGGGCCTGCCTGCGGAGTCTTCGCTTTCCAGAATGTCGTAGAAGCCACGACCTCCCTCGTAATCCTCCAGAAGAGACAAATCGCTCGCGCTCACATTGGCGGCTATTATGGTGTCGGAGGCGTACAGGCGGTTGCCCTCTCCGTCGAACACCGCAATCTCGCAGTTCTTGGTGATAGAGGCGGGCAGCGCGTCGAAGCGGTCCTGCTGCAGATCGCTCTCGTATTCGAGCACGGTTTCCATGGTGGGGAACGCATTCTCCACGCGCCTGTCCACCGTTTCGAACGTGACGAAAAGCAATGCGGCCACAAACGTGACATAGACGCCCACGCAAACAAGCAGCCGCACCGTGAGGCTCGACGCGGCAAGACGGGCGGATTGGCGGATGCGGTCGCGCAGCAGGGCCATGCTAGCCCTCCAGGCGGTACCCCATCCCCCGCACCGTAACAATGTAGATGGGGCGATTGGGGTCGTCTTCTATCTTTGCGCGGATATTCGAGATGTGCACCATGACGCTTTCTTCGCCGCCCGCGCTAGGCTCCCCGGTCACCGCCTCATAGAGCTGAGCCTTGGTGAACACGCGCCCTGGTGAGCGCATGAGCCGGATCATGATTTTCAGCTCGGCGGCGGTAAGGGCGATGGCGGACCCCCGCTTGAACAGCAAAAGCCTGTCGGTATCGAGCTGCAAATCACCCGCCGTGAGCAACGATGCCCCCGACGATGCCGGCTCGTTGCGGTAGCGCCGCAGCATTGCGCGCACGTAGGCGATAACCTCCATGGGGTCGAACGGTTTGGTGATGTAGCCGTCTGCGCCCGAATCGAGGCCTACCATCTTATCGGCAGTCTGGCTGCGTGCCGAAATGATCACGATGGGAATGTCGCTGAACGAACGGGCCTGTTTGATAAAGTCGTAGCCGCTCATGCCGGGCATCATGATGTCCACCAGGGCGACCGACGCACGACCCTCGCCCAAAAGCGCCAGGCCCTCCTCGCCGGTGCGTGCCGCCTGCACGCCATAGCCGCTGCCCCCGAGGTACAGCGAAAGAATCTCGATAATGTCGGAATCGTCCTCCACGATGAGCACGACGTCTTTTTGGACCATGGCGTCACCGGTCGCTTTCAGGCGAAAGCCTTCCTAGAACTGCACCTTCGGCGCCGCCTCGGCCCCGGCAACCGCATCGAAGCTCTCGCGCTCTTTGAAGCCCATCGCACCCGCGATGAGCACTGCGGGGAACGTCTGAATGGCGGTGTTGTACTTCATCACCGTGTCGTTGTAGCTCTGGCGCATGTAGCTGATCTTGTCCTCGGTGCCGGAAAGCTCCGCCTGCAGCTGCTGGAAATTCGCGTTCGCCTTGAGGTCGGGGTACGCCTCGGCGACGGCGAACAGGCTCTTAAGCGCTCCGGTCAGCATGTTGTCTGCCGCCATTTTGTCGCCCGGCGTGCCGGCGCTGGCCACGGCGGAACGCGCCGCGGTCACGGCCTCGAGCGTGCCGCTCTCGTGCGCGGCGTAGCCCTTCACGGTTTCCACCACGTTGGGAATAAGGTCCAAACGGCGCTGCAGCTGTACGTCTATCTGCGCCCAGGCATTGTCCACCATGTTGCGCAGTTTGACCAAATTGTTGTAGAGCCCAATAATCGCGACGATCAGCACGACCACGACAACGATGAGGATGATGGCCCAGATAGGCATAGGAAACCTTTCTCGCAGTGCTATATAAACAACGCCATTATAGAGGTAGGACGGCGCAATACGGCGGCGTATCAACTTTTGGACGAAGCGCACAGATGAAAACCGCGCCACAAAGGTGCCGGATGGCGGGCGAGACGCAAGCAGTGGCGCCGATCGCACTCCACGCGCTGCCGATGTCGGACGCGAAGAGGCGGGCAGCATGCGGTGGCGCCGACCAGGCGCCAGGCACGCAAAAGCAGCGCATCGATACCGCCCGCAGCCGCATAAACGTCGCTCCGCATCAGCATAAACGTCGATCCGCACCAGCACCAGCGCCGCTCCTCAGCGGCATTAACGTCGATCCGCAACAGCATCAAGGGCGTTTCGCAGCAGCATAAACGCCATTCCGCAGCAGCATCAAGGGCGTTCCGCAAACGAACGCCGATTTGCTGCTGCACAAACGTCGTTTCGCAAACGAACGGCGGTTTCTGCAGCATGAACGTCGCTCCGCAACCGCGTAAACGTCTCCCCCGCAAACAAACGGCGAATTGTTGCACCAGAAACGTCGCCCCCGCAAACAAACGGCGATTTGCTGCAGTTTTCGCGCGCCTCCTAAAGTAGCCCAATCGGAGCGAGGCTGTGACCTGGGAAAACGCGAAGCCCAACAGCGGTGTACTCGGGGAACCCCTCAAAAACTGCAGCAAATCGCCGTTTGTTGCACGAACCAGGCTGTACAGAAGCCAAATTGCCACAATGAACCGCAATCAATGGCCGGAGGGGTTGCGCCAGACCAGATTGCCGGGCCGCGCGCCGAGCCAACCGCAGCGGCCCCGCGCACGACGGCAATACGGTACGGGAACCGTAAGCCTACCAGCTCTTGTGCACGGCGCCGAGGTTGGTGCGCGTGCCGCCAGGAGCGTCAACCACTCGCGCCCCAATGGAGGCGAACGAACAGCTGCGCGCCCACCAGCCTTGCAATTTCGCCGCCGACACCAGGGAATATGCTGCGTTCATGCTCTCGCACACCGCGAAGCTCGCCGATCCGCTGCCGGAAAGCAGCACCTCGGGATTGCCATCCGCATCATGCTCCACACCCGGCTGCGCCGCCAGCCACTCGCGCACGCTCGCAAGCTGCGGAAGCACCTGCTCGGAAGCAACCGCAAGATTGTTGAACAGCGGCAGCGCCTCGGCGGATTGAACCGCGCATGCCGCCTGAGCCGCCTCGGCGGATTCCGGCTCTCCGCATTCATCGAACGCCTTATATGCTGCCGCGGTGGATACGCCCGCATCGGGACGCACCAAAACGAGCGGCTTGCACATGGGCTCAAGCTCATGGTCGAGCACGTCGCCTCGACCAGTCATGCACGCACAGCCGCCGTAGAGGAAGAACGGCACATCGGCCCCGAGCCCAGAAGCCACGCTTATCACCTGGTTTGACAGCGCATCAATACCCCACGCCCGGCACGCACCGACAAGCGCCGCCGCCGCGTCGGACGAACCACCGCCCAAGCCTGCGGCATGCGGGATAGCTTTGAGGATGTCTACGGTCACCGTCTCATCCGCCGTGCGTCCCAACGCCTGCGCGAGCGCCACTAGGGCCTTATGCGCGATGTTGTCTTCAGAGGCCACGTCGGGCGCCTCGACGCCTGCCGCGGCCTGGCAACGTACGCGCACCGTAAGCCCCGCACCCGGCGTCGCATCCTCAAAACGCATGGCTAGCGTGTCGTGCAGGGTAACAGCGTGCAGCACCGAGGTGGCCGCATGATAACCGTCGGGCTGAGCTGCGCCGATGCCCAGGTGCAGGTTCACCTTGGCGGGAGCAATCACTTTGATGGTTTGATTCATGGAGAATTCCTTTTCTATCCCTGGTTCTATCTTTTGGATATCTCTACGTCTGCCCTACTGCCATGCCGCTACCGTCGTCGGAAGGGGCTCTCAGAAGGGCCCCGGAAGGGAGCCGAGGTTCGCGCAGATTGCGGGCGGCCACCCTTCCAACATCGGGCGGTGCGCCGTTTCCGGCATCGGGAGCCCTCGCTTCCAGCATTGGGCGATGCGCTGATCCCGATATCGGAAGCCCCCTCTTCCGGCATCGGACGGTGCGCTGCTTCCGGCATCGGACGGTGCGCTGCTTCCGGCATCGGGAGTCCTCGCTTCCAATATCGGGAGTCCTCGCTTTCGGCACGGAGACCCCGCTTTCGATATCGGATGGTACGCCTCCTATCGTCGACTCTCGAAAAACTCGCGCAGCACCTGGGCGCATTCCTCGGCAAGCACGCCCTCCTTCACGTCGAAACGATGGTTGAGCCGATCATCGGCATGAACCGCATAGAGCGATCCCAGCGCACCTGCTTTGGGATCGGGGGCGCCGTACACGCACCGCGCGATGCGCGCCTGATGCATGAGGCCCGCGCACATGATGCAAGGCTCGAGCGTCACATACACCGTGCAGTCGGGAAGCCGCCACCGCTCCAGCTCGCGCGCCGCCTGGCAGATGGCCAAAAACTCAGCGTGGCCCGAAGGATCGTTGTCACGCTCGCGTCTATTGCCGGCCTCGGCAATCGCTTCGCCCTGGCACACCACCACTGCCCCGATGGGCACCTCGCCAGCCTTGCCTGCATCGCGGGCCAGCTCGAGCGCGCGGCGCATAAAGCGCTCGTCGGCCTCGATTACCTCATCGGCGGACGGGGGAATTCCCGGCAGCATCACAGGCCCCTTTCTGCCACACGAACAAGCAGGCTCCTCGCGTCGCACGGCTTCATCACGTCATCCTCGCGCACCGATGTTACCAGACGAATGCGCATGATGCTTGCAATGGCGGAAGTGGCAACGAGGACCTCCATCGTCATAGACTCGCCCGGCAGCAAGCGACGCTCGGGATGCTCCTCGAGATGGTCCCTAAGCGCGCGGGATATATTCGCCTGCATCTCGGCGATGTCTTTGTGCCCGCGGAAAAGCAGCTGCGGGCTTAAGGCGAACACTTCCCTGCGCAAGGCACGAAGATCGGGATCGCGAAAGCCCTCTGCCATACTCGCTTGCGCCACACGCACGATGCAATCAAGATACGTTTCATCCTCGCAGCTCTCAAGGGCGGCGGTAAAATCGTCCGGCGTGGGGATGGCGTCAAAGCCGCCGCGGATGGCCGCGTCTTTAGAAGAAAAATAGTTGAAGAAGGTCTTTTTTGACACTTCCGCGCGCTGGCATACATCTTCAACGATAACGTTTTCGTATCCCCGCTCGATTACCAGCTCAAGTATCGCGCGCTCGATGGCATGGCGAGATTGCGCCTTTTTGCGCGACCGCAGGCTGCCGCTTTCGGCCCCATGCGCCGCCGGAACCTGGGCCTTTTCGGCTGTGGCAGCAACCTTGTACGCGGGCAGCGCCTGAGGGCCCTCGCCCGAAGCCTCGGCCTTGTGCGCGAGCCGCCCCTGACCCCCTTCGCCCAGAGCATCAGCTCCATGCACCGCCCGCATCTGGGCATCTTCGTGCGGGGTTTCGCACGCAGCTGGTTCGATTTCTGTTTCCTTCTTCATGACCTCACCTATATATGTACGGCTCATATATGAACGAAATTTCACGCATTTGTGAGCGTTTTCAATATAAACAATTGCCCGCATTGTGTGGATAATTACACCGAGTGTATATTTTATCCACATCGCCGCGGGTTTTGCCCAGGCATGCGCATCACCGAGCAATCGGCTGTCCGCCAGCGTTTGCTCGTTGGCGCGCATCATATCGTTGTTGCAGCGCTTCCCCCGGGAAGCGCTTTTTGACGGCGGCGTTTTTCCAGCTCACCCCAATAGAAAGGAATGATTTGAAGCTCACCCGCAAGCAGTTTCTGATGCTGGCAGTCATGGTGTTTGGCACCTTCGTCGCCATTCTTAACCAGACCGTTGTGACCCCCGCCCTGCCCTCCATCATGGCAGAAACAGGGGTTGACGCCTCCATGGCGCAATGGCTGACAACCGGGTTCACCTTGGTCAACGCCATCATGGTGCCCGTGACCGCCTACCTGACCGACCGCTACAAGACGCGCACGCTGTTCGCCATCTCTATGGCCGTGTTCGCCTTGGGCAGCGCGCTTGCCGGATGGGCGGTCAATTTCCCCGTTCTACTCGTGGGACGACTGCTGCAGGCCGCGGGCGCAGGCGTGAGCATGCCGCTGGTCATGACCACCCTGATGCTCACTTTTCCGCCCGAGCGCCGCGGCTCGGCCATGGGCATCTTCGGCATCGTGATCGCGTTCGCCCCCGCAGTGGGCCCCAGCGTGGCGGGCGTGGTGATCGACTCTTACGGCTATCATGTGCTGTTCTACGCGATCGCCATCCTGTCGGTGCTGGTCGTTATCGCCAGCGTGGCGTTTATCGACAAATCTATGGGCGGCTTCAAACCCGACTCCACGCTTGATAAGCCCTCGGTCATCCTTTCGACGCTGGGATTCGGCGGGCTTCTGTACGGCCTTTCGACCATAGGCTCCACCGGCGTGAACGCAGCCGACATCGTGATAACGCTTGTGGGCGTAATCATTCTGGTGCTGTTCTTCCGCCGCCAGCTGCGCATGGAGGAGCCCATGCTGCAGGTGCGCGTGCTGGCCAATCGCAAGTTCCTGATCGGCACCATCATCGGTATGCTGGTGCAGGGTTCGCTTTTGGCCGCCGGCATCTTGATGCCCATTTACCTGCAGTCGTATATGGGATACTCCGCTACCATATCGGGCCTGGTCATTCTGCCGGGCGCTGTCATCATGGGCGCTATGGGCCCCATCGCCGGACGCCTGTTCGACAAGCATGGGCCGCGCGTGTTGAGCCTTATCGGCATGTCGCTGCTCACTGCGTCCACCCTGGCATTTGCGTTCCTGGGCGATGCCACGGGCGTGATTTACCTGACCGTGCTGTACGCGGTGCGCATGTTCTCCATGTCGCTGGTGAACATGCCCATCAACACATGGGCCATGAACGCGCTGGACAATTCGCTTATCAACCATGGCACCTCGGTAGGCAACACGTTGCGCCAGGTGGCAGGCTCGCTGGGCACGGCAATCCTGGTTTCTGTGTCCACGATGGCCACCAACATGGCGGCGCAAACCGGCATGGACGGCACGCACGCGGGCATCTTGGGCGTGAACGCGGCGTTCTTCGTGGGCACGCTGCTGTGCCTGATCGGCCTGATCATCACCATTGTATGCGTGAAAGATAAGCCGGGCGAGCGCGCCGCAGTTGACCCCGACAGCCGCAACCGCAGCACGCTGGAGCGCATCATGCAGCGCGACGTGTACACGCTGCCCGACACCGCAACCGTATGCGACGCCGTTGAGCTGTTCGTGAACAAGCACATCAGCGCGGCGCCCATCGTGAACGCAGAGGGGCACGCCGTGGGCTTCATCTCCGATGGCGACGTGGCGCGCGTGCTGGCCAAGCGCAAGACCACGTTCACCGATCCGGTGCTGTTCACCCAGCTCACCACCGACTCCGATAACGACGAGTTCGACGATAAGGCGCAGCGTGTGATGGAATCCAACGTGTGCTCCATCGGCGCGCGCGGCGTGATCACCGTAGACGTGCACACCGACTTGCGCGAAGTGTGCCGCATTTTGGGCGAGAACCACCTGAAGAAGATTCCCGTGACCGATGAAGGCCAGCTGGTGGGCGTGGTTAACCGCTCGGATATCGCGCATTACACCATGTCGAAGTACTTGGAGGCGCGCAACCAGGGCGAAGAAGCAAGGCCCGTTGAAGCGTAAAGGAACCAACCTTGCAACGCTAGATAGAACCCTGCGGCACCAAGCGAGTCGCAGGGTTTTCTTTTGCGGTTCGGACCCCGCATGACCCCCGGACATGAAAAGGGCCCCTTTGACGGGGCCCGATTTGACTTGTGGCGGAGGAAGTAGGATTTCCGCGCCCTGCGGGCGCTCTACCCCTCGGGCTAAAGCCCTCGGGCGAATCGCTAAAAACTGCCCACCGGGCAGTTTTCTTCACGCGATTCCACCTCACCGGTTCAAATCCCGCACGACCCCTGGACATGAAAAGGGCCCCTTTGACGGGGCCCGATTTGACTTGTGGCGGAGGAAGTAGGATTTGAACCCACGAGAGCTTTCGCCCTGCTTGTTTTCAAGACAAGTGCCTTCAACCACTCGGCCATTCCTCCGAAAGCTGTATGAGTTTACCACAAATAGAAGACGATGACAGGCGCCCATCGGCACAACAAAAGCATTATAATCACGCCACCATCAAAGACAGGGCGCGCGGCGCGTCCCAAGCAGGTGTCGCTGAACGCATTCGCGCTGGACGGGAAAGGCGCAAGAAGCATCGTCACCCCATCGAAATGCCCAGCGTACAATGGCGAGGTCAATCGGCCTGTTGCGACCTTTTCCTGCTTTCCTGCGCCCCAACAACGCCGTCCTAACGCGCGGAGGCGCGAAGGCGCATGCGCATCTATTCGCCCAAACGCAGCAGAACAGGAGTCGCCATGATCTTCCGTCAAGCCACCCTGAACGACCTTGATGACGTGATTCGCATCACGCGCGACGGGCGGGCAGCCCTGGCAGCGCGCGGCCTTGACCAATGGCAGGGAGGCAATCCCACTCCCGAGCGCCTTCACGCGGACATCGAGGCCGGCTATACCTTTGTCGTCGAAGCCACCGAAGCGGATGCGCTTATCGATGCGCAAAACGGCAGCCATCCGCTTGCTCCAGGAACCCTTGTGGGCACCGTTGCCTTCGTGGGCGCGGGTGAGCCGGATTATTCCCGCGTTACAAGCGGCGCATGGCTGATCGATGCAGCCAATACCCCCGAGGAGCTGCGCGCTAAAGACCAGCAGCAAGCCGATTATGTTACGCTCCATCGCCTTGCCACCGCTGCAGCTGCCACTCGTCGCGGCGTTGCGAGCCTCATGCTTAATCGCTGCTTCGACCGCGCGCGGATTCTTGGCTTCAAGAGCGTGCGCGCCGACACGCACGAGGGCAACATTCCCATGCAACACGCCTTTGAGAAATGCGGCATGACGCGCTGCTGCGAAATCGAAATCACCAACCCCCTCGAGCCCACAAAGAAGCGCATCGGGTTTGAAATCGTGCTCTAGGGTCCAAACAGCGCCCCGCTTCGACGCATTGGAGAAGGCGTCGAAGCGGGAATTGGCAGAAGATGGGCGCGCCGGTAAAGGGAGGGGAAGAACCGACACGCCCTCGGATTGTTGTCGTTGAGCGCAACCATCTCGTCGGGTGGCCAGAATGAACCGACGCACTCGCAGGTTGTCGCGCAGCCCGATGTCGCATCCCGCGATGGTCGCGGACGGGCAACGCGGCGGCAGGTTGGCGCCCTCGCCCTTTATGCCAAGGCGGCGGCGTTCTCGCCGGCGATCTTGCCGTACACCATGCACATACCGGCAGACAGGCCCTTCAGCGAGATGGGGTACTGCACGGCGAAGCGGCCACCCTGCATGCCGCCAGCCACATACAGGCCGGGGATGCGCTCGCGGTTGGTGTTGTACACGTGGCAGTCGGCGTCAGACTCAAGGCCGCCCAGGTTGCCCAGCGTCAGCGCAACGCCGCACTCAGCCGCGTAGAACGGACCGTTCTCCAGGGCGAACAGACGCTGCGAGCTCTTGAAGAAATCGGTGTCCTCGCCGGCCTTGCACAGCTCGTTGTAGCGCTCGATGGAAGCCTTGGCGGTCTCCACGTCCATGCCCTCAATCTGGGAGAGCAGCTCCTCGATGGTATCGGCCTTCAGGCAGCGGCCTTCCTCAACAGCAAGGTCGATGTCGTCAGGGGTGCGCACATTGATGCGCAGGCCAGAAGCGGTGTACTCAGGCAGCGGCTCTTCCTGATAGAAGCAGGCCACGCCGTGCGCTGCGGGGAAGTACTGCAGCTGCTCGGGCCAAGACGAGTCGAAGAACTGATAGGCCTTGCGCTGCGGCTGCAGCTCCACCTGATTCTCAAGCTGCTGACCAGGAATGTCCTCGTTCATGAAGCGCTCGCCGCGCAGGTTCAGCCACAAGTAGCCGTTGTTGCCGATAACGCCGCGGCCGTCGGCGCCGGCGCCGCCGCCCATGTGGTGGATCATCGGGGCATGCCACTGGTCGATTGCGGCACCTGCCCACACGCCCATCTTGTAGCCTTCGCCGATGTTGGTGTAGTTGCCTTCGTCGTCAAAGTCGATGGAGAGAATCTGAATGCCGTTCTCAACGCACTCGGGGGCGTAGAACTTCATCATGTCCTCGTTGGCCAGATAGTCGCCGCACGCAAGGATAACAGCGGGCGCATTGATCTGGATGTAGCCCTCGGAGCCGGTGGCCTGGGCATAGATGCCGGTCACAGCACCGGAGTCGTCGGTGATCAGCTTAACGCCCTTGGTGTGGAAGCGCACGTCGGCGCCGGCGTCGATGGCCACCTGCAGGTTGTCCTGCATGACGGTTGCCAGGCTGGAGAAACCGACCGAGGTGGGATAGCAAGGCAGGTCTTCCTTGGTGTAGTCGTAGGTCTCGGGCACGGGATACATGTAGGGGAACATGTAGTTGGCCTGGTTCTCCTCGGGAATCTCCTCGTAGCTGCTGTCCTTGACCATGTAGAGGCTGGGGCTGCCCGCCACGAACCAGTCGAGTGCGGCACCGGATTCGTCGTAATACTTAGAAATGATGCTGTAGCTGGTGTGGTGGCTGCACTCTTCCATATGCATGTTCACGACGGTCTTCTTATCCATGAAGCCGTCGCCGCGGCCCCACTGAGCCTGCGTCTCGCCGCCGAAAATAGCCATGTCGGATGCGGCGCTATTCAGCTGAGCAGAGGGCTCCAGGCACACGACCTTGGCGCCCGCCTCGGCAGCGGCACGAGCGGCAGGAACGCCGGCGCAGCCCAGACCCACGACTACGACGTCGGCATCAACGGTCTCTTCGATGGCGGATTCGTCGATGGTGGGCGCCTCGCCCAGCCACGGCATGGTGCCGGTGCCGTCGTAGCCAACCGTGGTGCCGGAAGTAGTGCTGGCGGCGTCTGCGGAGTCATCGGAGCTGCTCGCGGTAGAAGGAGAGCATGCGCTCAGGCCGGCCATACCAGCAAGCGCAGCGCCGGCAACGGCAGCGCCCGACAGGAAATTGCGGCGAGTGAGACCCTTGGTTTCTTCGGACATGATTAATCCTCCCTGTTCCCTTTTGGTTTCAGGATCGCGCGAACCATACGGCTCGCGGTTTCTCGCGCAGCGATCCGCGGCAAACATCGAGCGGCGGCAAGGAGGGGAATGCCGCCGATATGCGCGCCGTGATCTGCAACGCACCCCGCGGCTTCCCTCCGCCGCGGCGATGCCCGTATTGTGCGCCGCGCGCCCCACGCGCGCACCAACCGTAAGGGTCGAATTGGGGATGATTGGGATTAGCGCGCTTTTTACGGTGAAGCAAACTGCCCGCCAAATTTCCGCGCTTGCACGCGTATGCGCATTTCGCCTGATAAATAGCATCAACCCTTATGGTCGAATTTAATCTTTTCTTAGCGAAAAGCCGCTCAACCCTCCTGCCCGTGAATAACGCCATCGACGGTTTGTGCCATAATTCGCATGGGAGGGATTCATGGTTGATTTTCGTACAGTAGATATGGCGCCGGCGCAGGCTCGGTATGCGATCGGCTATGCGTGCGTGTGCGCGTGGGCGGTTATCCTGCTCATCGCTCCCGTGTTCGAGCTTGGTGCGCCAGCGGTCAAGGCCGCTCCCGCCTCGATGCTTCCGGGGCTTATCACCTGCTTGGCAAGCCTCTTTCTCACCAAGCAATTCCCCTCTATTACGGGACGCACCGGCATGGTTGCGCTCTCGTCGCTACTCATGGCCGCCGGCACGTTGCTTTGCACGTTTCCCGCAATGGCCTCCGTTGCCCCAACGCGCATCGTGGGGCTTGTGCTTTCGGGATTTTTTGCCATCGTGCTCATCATGGCGTGGTTCGACGTGTTCGCCCGACTCAAGCCGCGCGCCGTGATCGTGCTGGCAGGATGCGCGATCACCATCGCCGCACTCATGTGCTGGGGTATCTTGTCATGCGACGCCTCAACGTCGAGCGTGCTCGTGTCGCTGTTGCCTATGCTTTCGTTTGTGCTGCTGCCCGCATCGGGCGCCGGAGAGGGAATAGTGCATGCCGAAAGCGTGCCTTACGATGAGAACCCCAACCCCGCCGCAGACCGCAGCGTGATCGAGATCGTTGCGGCGGCTCTGCCCATCCGCACGCTTATCGGCCTTGCCATCACGTTTTTCATCGTCAATTCGCTCGGCATGCTCGCCCCGGAATTCGGCGAGTTTTCAAGCGCCGTCTCGCCCATCTCGCTCGTAATCCCGCTGGCAGTGACGGCCTTCTTCATCGCCAGCGCTTTTATAGTGCGTCGGCGCCTTGACCCTTCCATCCTCTACAAGGTGCTCATGTTCGCGTTCGCCGCGCTTGTGCTGCTTCTCACGTTTTCCATCGGCATCAGCGCCTCGCTCGTGTTCTGCGTGGACATCATTGCCGAGGGAATGATGTGGGCGGTACTTGCGCTGCTGGCCAAGAAGACGCCGGTACGACCGCATCACGTATTTGCGGTAGGCTGGATTGCCGAATGCGTGGGCAGCACGCTTGGCCAAGCGCTCGCTCCGCTGTTCGCCGGCCAGCCGCAGGTGTTTTTCGCCGTGGCGCTCATGCTGATTCTGGTGGCTGTGGGCTTTGCGTTCAGCGAAGGCTCCGTCATGCTCGACGTGGGGTTTGAAGACGATGAGGAGCTCGCTCCCGCCGCAGAAAAACCTGCGTCTTACGCACCCGCCCGCGCTGAGCAGTCCGCCATAGCCGATAGCGACGCAAGCGCCGAGGTACACGACAATCCCGTCGAATCCAACCAGCCCAGCGAAACCGAGACGAACCCGCTGAACGAGTTCGTTTCCAGGCACGAGATCTCGCCGCGCGAGCGCGACGTGTTGGAGCTGTGGCTTGCTGGACGCGGGCTCAAATATATTGAGAATACCCTGTTCATCAGCGAATCCACCGTGAAGTCGCACCTGCGCAGCATCTACCGCAAGTGCGATGTGCACAACCGCGACGAAATCATCTCGCTGTACGAGCAGTCGACGCGAGGCATGTAAGGGCTGCGAGCGATCACACAACACCGCCTTCCGGGGCTTATAGCAACCGCATCCGTGACGTTCGCCCAACGACACGCCTCCAGTGCGCCGCGGCAACCGTATCCGCGGCGCACGCAAGCACCCATCATTCCCACGGGTCAACGAGGCGCAATTCTTAAACCACCTGCGGCTACATCCCAAACCACTCAGGATGCGCCGCGCGCACGACAGCAACCTCGGGCGAATCGTTCGCAATCTTCTCGAAGCGCATCTCTTGCGGCACATCGGGGTATTTCACCTTATCAACCGGCTCCAGAAACATTGCCAGCGGACGCGCCCACAGACCGCCTTCGCCATACAGCGCGCGGTACACCACCAGCGGCTCCTCAGTCTCAGAGTGACGCGCAATACCCAACACCCAATACAAGTTGCCTTTGAAATGTCTATATGCGCCGGGCTTGATAGTGCATGAGTTTTCCATTGCGCACCTCCACATACCAACCAGATCAAAACTTGTACAAGTTTCCGGAATTCTGTACAGAATTTTAGATTGCGAGTACAGAATTCCGTGTTTTGAGTACAAGTTTCGAGAATACTGTCAGGTTTTTCGTCTGGAATTACAAGTTTTAGTACAGGATTTCGGAATTCTGTACTGATTTCGCGCCGGTAACGGATTGACGCAGACGCCACGAGGTAGTGTGCCGATTGTTGGTGTCAAGATCCCGTTCGGGAGGCGCGGGCCGCAGGCCCGCCCGAGCGAACGGGACATCGCCCAGGATCGCCTGCATTCTACACCATCACGCTGCCCTCTTCGCCTC
>NZ_QIBX01000006.1 GCF_003725995.1 Slackia equolifaciens | reverse complement strand
TCGGCGGCCTCGGCGTGCGTCATGCCCTCCTCCAGGGCGAGCAGCGCAAGCTCCACCACGTCCCTATCATACATGCGGACCCCCTTCCGGACGCGTGAATCGCGTCCAACTTTTCGTCCGCAGTCCCTACTTTTGCAAAGTGTTGGCTGTCGCCCAACAGGAACGCCCCTAAAGCGGGTAGTATCGGCCAAGAACCGCAAAGGTAAAAAGGATGTAAAGTCCTTTTGGGCATACCGGGCGAGTGCCTGGACGCCAAAACCATTGCGAACGCCGTATGACAAACGGGGCCATGACCCCACGGAAGATAAGGACGTAAAGCGATGGTGCACACCTACGAATTCGAACTCTACCCACAAGGGACCTCGCTGAGCGCCACGCCGTTCGATTTCGACGGAGAAGTCAAGGGCCGCAGCCGTGCCGAAGTGTCGCGCAAGGCGGTATCGCTGCTGCGTCGCGAAATCGAACAGCGACTTCTCCACAAGCGCCCCATGCCAAAAGCCACGTTCGGCAACGAGCCTGCCCACACCGACGGCATTGTGCTCATCGCCAGCATCGATGCCTCTGTTGACGCCATCGATACCATCACCGCTTCCGAAGCAGCCGAGAAGCTGGGCGTATCGCGCGCCCGCGTCTCGCAGATGGTCAAATCAGGCATTCTCGAGGGCTACACGAAGGGCAACGCATCGTTTATCACCTGCGAGTCCGTCGAGCGCCGTCTTAACAGCAAGCCTCGCCCGGGGCGTCCACGTCTCTCGAGCCCTAAAACGCCCAAAAAGAGCAGCATGGAGCTTGAGGGATAGCCCCCTGGGCTAAAGGGCGGACCTTGGGCTAAAGGGCGGCCTCTTTTGCTCAACCACCTTCTGCCTCGTTGAGGAAGGCGTTCCCATAGTTTTGCCGATAGGCTTTGGAGGGCGTTTCCACAGCCGCCGCCGAGCGGTCGGGAGCAAAACCAGCTTTAAGGCATTGGCAGCAGCCGAGACCGAAGAACCGCCTGTCTTTGCCGGTGACCCCTCAGGCTGATTCGAACGCGCTTCCCCATAGCGCGGGCAATGTTTCGCGCCAAACTGTCGAAGCGATCGAGATCCGTAAAATCCTGAGAGCACGCCGCAAAAACGGAGACCTCATCCACCTTCGTCATCCTTCGCCGCCTATCGCGCTGAAGACGACTACGATAGGCGGCAACTGACGTGCAATCGCTCAGCTCCAACCCGATACCATACTGCGGCCACACGATATCGGCCCACCGCTCGCCCTCTCTCGTGGGAACCAGTTTGTTCAGAATCGCCCCCTCGAACCCCATGCCGCCAATGCGCGTAGGACCCGCGAGCAAAAGAACCATCGCCGTTTGAACAGGCGAAATAGATCCATCCTGAATGTATGACAGCACCTTGCGCGCCGATTTCACGCCATGCATTCCCGGCACCGACCGTGCGAGACGATACGCCTTTCGCACGGTGGTCAGGGGCTTTCGACATGCGAATTCCTCGCCCCACAGCGGACGGGACGCCTTTCCGCCTCTCGAAGAAACAGCCACCCCGCCATCTTTGGGCGTGCGGACCGCATAAAACCCGCAAAACTCATACGCTCGCAGCGCCAAATCGACCTCAGACGCCTGTGTGCCCATTTGCACGAGGCACAACTCGGGCAACGCGACGTAAAGGCGCTCGGATACCTTATACGCCGCAGGCTCCGGCAATTCGACGGAAACCCCGTGTTTGACCACGCCGCACTGGAACCTCTGATGCGTTCGCTCCCTGACCGCCACATGCACCGGCAGCGCAAGCATTCCGCTCAAACCCTCATCCTCGAGCGCCTCGAACACGTGCAACGCCGAAAAATCTCCGATAGACCCCGACTTAGGCAGCCTTGACGTATCGATTCCTCGCTCTCCGCACCCGCGATAGAACTCGAACGCCGACGAATGGCTGAGACAAACAGGCATGGCTCCTCCCCCGACGTACCGGCATGACAACCGGGCCGCCACGGCAAGAGCGAGCCGCCCGCGCCGTTTCATTGTGGGGCAACCGTCAAGGCGCCCGTTCGCCCACAGCCACCGCAAACAAACAGTTGGCGGTGGCTGGGAAACAACAGAAAACAAAGGCGCCTTATTTCGCAGGAATGCGTATCGCGAGGATACCCGCGAGGATGCCCGCGCCGTTGCCGCCCGCGCGACGTGCCTTAGCCCCAGAATTTCGCCGCCGGAACCCTCGCTTCACCGTTGCCACTCGCGCGAGGTGCCTTATTACGCAGGGATGCGCAAGGTGAATGTCGTCACGCCCGATTCGCTCGATGCCGAAAGGTCGCCACCGTGTGCGCGTGCGATTTCGCGGGCTATAGCGAGCCCCAGACCCGCTCCGCCCGCTTGCGTGCTGCGCGATGTATCCTCGCGATAGAACTTCTCAAAGATCGACTGCAGGTGGGCGGGGCTTATCTCGCGACCTTGATTCACCACATCGATCGTCAGCCATCGAGCCGACGTCGTGGCGGCGCAGAACGGCTCCGCAAACGCCGCGCCCGCAGGCGCACCCTGCGCAGTCGCATTCGTCGGCGATTCTTGCCCGGGCATTCCCAGATGCAACGAGCCCGCGCCCGACCGCGCACCGTCATCGATGCGCGCACGCACCTGCACCGTCGATCCCTCGTCGGCATAGCTCACCGCATTCTTGAGCAGGTTGTTCAGCACGCGTGACACCTTGCCTGGATCGGCGAAGGCGGCGAGCGGCGTTGCGGCATCCACCTCGATGGATATGCCGCGCGATTCCGCTATGGGAAAGAACTCGTCTGTCACCTGGCGACAGAGCATGCCGACATCGAACCGCTCGCGCTCGATGGGAATGGACTGCAGGTTGTAGCGCGTGATTTCGAAGAACTCCTCGAGCATGTCCTCGAGCCGCTGCGCGCGATCCAGCGCGATGCCCGCATAGCGCGCCCGTTGCTCGATGGGCATGTCGGGCGATTCCTGAAGCATGGTCAGATATCCCACCACCGACGTGAGCGGAGTGCGAATATCGTGGGCGAGATAGGCCACCAGCTCGTTTTTGCGTTGCTCAGCCGCACGGGCGGCCAGCTCGTTCGACTCGTTTTCACGGGCGATGGCCTCCAGGGCGCGCGAAGTGGGCTCCAGCTCACGCGGAAGGTCGGGCCGCGTATCGCGCTTGAGCAGCACGCCCTCCATGGCCCCGAACAGCGTGTCGAACGCATCAAGGGAGCGTCGTAGAAGCGCCCACATGATTATCACCACGCCCACAAGGAACGCCCCTACGGCAAGGGGAATCTTGAACGATTTCACCAGGTCGTACACGCTCATATCGCGATACTCGTAGTGTCCGTCAAGATAATAGGTGTCATAGTATCCGCCGAAGCCGTCGATGGGGGTTGTCGACTCCGTCATACCGTAGTAGGCCAAAGCCTCATTGCAAAGACGGTCGAATGCTGCGGAGTCGCTCTGCATGAGGAAACCGACGGCGTCCTCGATCGCACGGTGCGCCTCGTCGGACACATCGTAGAACACGTACAGCGTATCATCCGACGGCGTGCGGATTTCCGATCCGTTGTTCACCGGGTGGCTTTCGCGAACCTTATCGGCTATCGCGAGCGCCTCCTTCGAGGCATTCTCGCGCGGGCTGCCCTCTCCGTCGCTTGAGCCATACAGATCGGTCACATAGCCGACGATCGTGTCTTTCCTCGTAGCCTGAGCTGCCAGCTGGAACGCGCTCCAATCCGCCGTTCCGGCGTTTTCGGCGTCGACGTATTGGATGGGAGCGAACCGCGTCACCACCTCATCGGCGATGCGCGGAACCATGATCGCGTTGAAAGCGAACGCGAACAGGCAGAACGCCGCGGTCCATACGCCCAACAGAACAAACATGCGCCCCAGGAGCTTGCGACGCAGCAGCCGCTCCTGCTCTGTTCGGTACGAGGATCGAAATGCCGAAGGGGCGGGAGGTGCGCCGTATCCGCGATTCGCATCGAATCCGTCGTTTTCATGCTTCACGGCGAATGCGTTGCCGTTTTGACCGTTGTCGAACGCGTTCGTCGTACTGTTCATGCCAGTCCTTTCTCGCCGAGCCGTTCACTTTGCATTGTGACTTTGCGCCATGTTCCGACGGCGCCGTTTTCTCTATCGCGCGGTCCCCCTCATCGCGCCCCATAGCGCAACTCCGCCGAGGACATGCCCAAGCGAGTGCCGATGCCAGCTACCTGCGCTCGTTGGCCGCCTTCGCTATGCGATAGCCCATGCCCCACACCGTTTCCACGTAAAGGGTGGACGCATCGATTTCCGCGAGCTTTTTGCGCAGATGGCGAATATGGACCATCACGGTGTTCATGCCGGCAGGGTCGGCGGGCTCGCCCCATGCCAACTCGTAAAGATCGCCGGTTGATACGGGGGCTCCGCCCGCCTTAAGCAGCGCCTCAAGCAGGGAAAATTCCTTCGGCGTGAGCGAGAGCGGCACGTCAAGCAGCCACGCCTCGTGCGAATCGGGGTGCAGCTCGATGCCGCGCATGCTCAATCGCCCGTCGCTTTGCGGGGCCTGCTCCGCCCGATTGAAACGACGCAGACAGGCACGCACGCGCATCACCAGCTCGCGCGGCTTGAACGGCTTGGTCACGTAATCGTCTGCGCCCAGGGCGAACCCTAAGACCTTATCCACCTCTTCATCTTTAGCGGAGAGAAAAATGAGCGGGATATCGGAGAACTCTCGAATGCGTTTTCCCAGCTCAAAGCCATCCATACCAGGCATCATGATGTCCAGTATGGCGCAATCGGCCTCGCCTGCGCGCACCAGGGCGAGCGCGTCCTGTGCGCAATAGGTCGCCCGCGCGCAAAACCCCTCGCGCTCGAGAAGCCGAGCCACCAGATCGGCGATCTCATGCTCGTCGTCGCACACCACTACACAGCGCCGTTGTAACGCCTGAGGGGGCTGCATTCCCGCATCGTATGTCCTCTTGGACTCATCCATGGCGCCATCCTACCATGCCATCAAGAGGAGCCGCCCTTTCTTAAGGAAGACTTAATACGACCCGCCGCGCCCGAAAGACCCGCCGCGCCCGAGCTTCTTCGCATTTCCATTGGCGGCCCGCGCTCAGCAAGGCCGTTCGCCCGGCGGCCCTTCAGCAAATCTTAAGGAGCGTCCCCGTCTTGTCACGGTTTCTTGCAAGACTTTTAACCGGAAGCCCAGGTAGCCTAAGGGGCGTTCGACGTTGCCCAAGCGATAGGCCGACGCAAGGTTCGACGCGGTCCGGCCTCATTGAACCGGAGAAAAGCCGGTGCAACGGTCAGAAGATGCCATCGCAATGATGCGTAACAGCAGGACGATACGCGAAGGAGGGCTCATCTTCAACCGACAAGGCGGAGCGCGACGACGAACACATCTTTCGCGACAAGAAAGCAACGAGAGAGGGCAAGGAACCATCATGCGCTTCGAGGACTATCGGCGAGACCCGTCAATCTATCAGGCACGTCGCAAAACTCGTCGGCTCTTTGGCCAGCGCAGACGCGGCATGGATTCCATCGTTGCGCTAGGCATTGCCGTGGCTCTCGTCGCCGTAACATCATGCATAGCGTTTACCGCCATGCGCGCCGAAGCATACAATGCGGCAGACACCCCGACCGCAGGTGGTGCCTCGGGGGCGTTTTCGGGGCCTCTTTCTGCAGCACCCATAGCCCAAGATGGCACGAGCACACCAAAAAGCGAATGGCGTCAAGGAGAAGTTCCCACGCTGTTCCAAACCGACCCCGACTGGGCGCACGACTCCTATGCCGGATCCGACATCGCCACGTCGGGATGCGGACCCACCTGCCTGAGCATGGTTTATACGGCGATTACGGGTAAAACCGACATGGGTCCCGTGGAAATGGCTGCGTTTTCCGAGGCGAACGGCTACGTTCAAGACGGCATGACGGCCTGGGCGCTCATGAGCGACGGAGCGAGCGAACTGGGGCTCTCGGTCGAAGAGCTTCCTGCCAGCGAAAGCGTTCTTTCGGAATCGCTCGAAGAAGGACGACCCGTTATCGCGTCTATGATGCCAGGCGAATTCACCACTGTGGGCCATTTCATCGTCATCGTGGGCAAAGACTCGTCGGGCAAGCTCGTGGTGCGCGACCCCAACAGCGTCGAGCGCAGCATGCAGACATGGGACGCCCAGCTTGTGCTCGGCCAATGCGCGAACCTGTGGGCCTACTCGCGAGGATGAGCGCGATCGCACCTGGTACAATTCCCGTCAGGGAGGGAATTGTATGCAAGGTATCAACCGCGTTGGAGGAGCCAACGGCGTGAAAGCAATTGTGGGCTCGGGGTTTTACTGGGCCTGGTTCGATGCGCTGTTCATGAGCGCGTTGTTCGCGACGGGAGGGACGGACGGGCTCATGCCCGAATACGGCGCCATCGCCGCGTTTGCGCTCAGCCTGCCGGTGTTCGGATTGGTGCTGTGGCGCGGCGACGTGGTGGGAAAGCTCTTCGAGGGCCGACGCATGACCGTTGCCGTCGCCGTTGCGGGAACCATCGGGTCGCTGTTCTATACCGTAGCGGGCATGGCGAACAACTGGGGCGCATTCGCAGGGGGAGCCCTGCTATGCGGCCTGTTCATGGGCATGTACAACATGGCATGGGGCATGGTGTACTGCAAAGACGGCGCCAAAAGCGCAACCCCTTTGATAGCGGGCGCGTTCGCCATAGCACCTCTGCTTGATGCGCCCTTGCTTTTCATGATTCCCGAGGCACGCGCCGTGTTCTTTGCGCTGTTCCCCTTGGCATCGAGCGCCCTGTTCGTGGCCATGGGCCATTCCTTGACGCGCAAAACGAAACGCCGCGACGCCACCGCCAATGCGCAGACTTCTGAAGCCGCCTTCAGACCCCTTACCGACACCATGGATGTGGAATCGAGGCTCGATGAATCACTGGCGAAATCGCTTGGTCGCCCGCAAACAGAACCGGCCGCTTCTCCCCACGGAATGCAAGCCTTTCTTACGAACCACCTGGGCGTGTCAGCCATGCTCATAGGCGCAGTGGTGCTGGTGATGAGCGGGTTCGGATACTTGCAACACCTCCTCTCGTTTTCCACCCAGGCAGACGGAATCGGCGTTCAAGTGGCTCGCGGGGCGGCGGCCATTGTAATGTTTTGCCTTCTTGTCGCACGGCCCGAACGCTCGAGCGCCGTGTTTCGCGTCGGCTTTTTAATCATGGTGGCGGGCATCATGATGCTGCCATTCTTCTTTGGAACGGATACGTTCTTGGTGTCTGGCGCGGTGATCATTGCGGGTTATACCGCTTTCGACATGTTCATTTGGGTGGCGTTTTCGCATATTGCGCACACGCGTTCAAAATCTCCGGTAAAAACGGTGGCGTTTATTCGATTCGTCGCAAACGCCGCCACGGCTCTGGGTCTTGTATGCGGCGTTCTGCTCGTGGGGCAAGAAGAGGGTGCCAACCCGCTGGCTTTTTTTCAAGAAACCACCGTAGTTGGCTATCTTGTCGTAATTGCCATAGTCATGCTGCTTTCGAGCGAAGAGTCGGCAGAGCTTCTTCGCAGCGCCCGCCCTTCCCCGGCACAAAGCACCGGCATGGTGGGGGCAATGGGCGAAACGTCGGCAGAACGCATGGAGGCATGGCTAGACGGAATCGGCCTTACCGCCCGCGAAAAAGACGTAGCAGACCTACTCCTACAGGGACGCACCCAGCCTTGGATCGCCGAAGCCCTGGGTATCTCCGAAAACACCGTAGGCACCCATGTGCGCCACATTTATCAAAAAGCGGAGGTTCACGACCGCCAGCAGCTTCTTGACCTGGCCTTATCATCCATATCACCCGAATCACGTGAGCCTCAGAGCACCATCACGGGAGCTACCTGATTTAGTGAAATAGCGTTATTCATGCGTTGCGTGCATACGTGCAAAAAACCATCCTCCTAGATATGCGCTCAGTGCGCGTTCCTCGGAAAAGGGACCGAGGAAAAGACAAGAGGAGGGATACCTTATGGCTATGGAACTCGATCGTAGGAACTTCCTGAAGGGCGCTCTGGCGACCGGCGCCGTTGTGGCGGGAGGCGCTGCGCTCGCAGGCTGCAGCCCCAGCGGTTCTTCCGACAGCGGATCGACCGACACCACCACTGCGACTTCCGGCTCCACCGAGGGCACCGAGGTCAAGCATGCGTGGGAGGTTGCGCCCGAGCCCATCACCGACGTCGCCGAGACCAAGGAATACAACATCGTGATTGTCGGCGCCGGCCTGGCAGGCATCTCCACCGCCGAGGCCGCTGCACGTAACGGGGCAAAAGTTGCCGTTATCGAGCGCATGGGCGAAATCTCCATCCGCGGCGTCGACGTGGGCAACATCGGCAGCAACTTCCACAAGTCCAACGGGTTCGACATCGATTGGCACATTCCCGCACGCCAGCTCCACTTTGACTCCCGCCAAAAGACCAATTACGAGCTCATCTCCGTATGGGCGAGCCGCTCCGGTGAGGTCTTCGACTACCTGGAGAAGCTGGGCGAACCGCAAGGCATCTCTATGGTGCACGCACTTTCCGGTACGTCCAAGTACGACATGTGGAGCGAGCTCGACAGCCAGTGGCGCGTCTATCCCGACGCCGTTTCCTTTGTGCGCGGCGGTGAGACCTATGATGTGCGCGACGACGGCAAGTCGGTCAACTGGACGCTTGGCGAGATGCTGTACAACTCCGCCACCGAGAACGGCGCCGAATTCGTGTTCAACACCCATGCCGAACAGCTCGTGGGCGATGCGGAAGGCGGCGTAACGGGCGTCATCGTAACCGCTGAAGACGGATCCCATGTGCAGTACAACGGCGCCAAGGGCGTAGTGCTCGCCACCGGCGATATCGGCGGTAACCAGGAGATGATTGATGCTTTCGCGCCCATCGCCAACCGTGCCGATGCCAACACCTACACCCCCATGGGCGGCAACACCGGCGACGGAATCCTGATGGGCTGCTGGATTGGTGCCGGCCTGCAGAAGAGCACGGCCGCTCCGATGATTCACCAGTTCACCGCTGATTCTCTCGCGCTGAACCTGACTTCGTTCATCATGTGCTGGCTCGCCGTTGACAGCGAAGGCAAGCGCTATGGCGCCGAGATGCCTTTTGAGCCCATGCTGACCAATGCCCGCATGAACACCATCGGCAACGTGGCGTGGTCCATCTTTGACTCCGATTACGAGAAGTACGTCAAGCAGCAGCAACCCTCTCGTTACGAACGCTTCCTGGACGGCGTCGAGGATGTTATGGCCGAGTGGGAAGAGGCAGGCACGCTCATCAAGGCGGATACGTTGGACGAGCTCGCAGAAGCCATCGGCGTTCCCGCCGAGGCATTCAAGGCAACAGTCGAGCGTTACAACTCCATGGCCGAAGCCGGCGAGGACGTTGACTTCGCTGTTCCTGCTGAGTTCCTGGCACCCGTTCAGACCGCTCCGTTCTACGCCACCAAGAACGTCTGCAGCTTGCTGACTATCCCCTTCGGACTTCACTGCAACGCCGAGTCCCAGGTCATGACCGAGGACGATAAGGTTATCCCCGGACTGTATGCCGTTGGCAACGTTCAGGGCGACTTCTTCGGCGACGACTATCCGGTGCACTTCCCCGGCGTCAGCCACGGCCGCTGCGTGACTTTCGGCGAGCTGGTGGGCGAAGCCCTTGCCAAGGATACCGTCATCAGCGAGCTTGAGTTCGAATAACCAAAGCGCCTCGTTCGACCGGGTGCTACCTCCCTCCCAACGAATCCCGGCCGAATACCGCAGGAGCCGCCCCACGGGGCGGCTCCTTTTTGTTACATGGAGTAGTTCTTCCAGCTCCATTTCTCGCTACCGCACGCACCCCAAACCCCTACTTACGAGAGGAAGGACGCAATATCGGCATTCCTCCACAAACCCTTAGGTCTAAGGCGAAGAACGTCCGGCCCCTTCGTGATGGAATCTGCACTAGACGTCCAGCCAAGACTTGAACCTGACGCAGCGAAGACCACTTCTCCCTGCAGATTATCTCGAAAGGCTTCGCAGCATCGACCTGGGCTCTCGCCGAATACCCATTGCATCGGCTTCAAAATAGGTGAGGCAGAAAGCTCCGTTTCCGCCTCCTATCGAAATTCAGTTTACTTTGGCCAACCTCTTCGTTGCATGGCTTTGCGCAGGCACGGAAAAAAGGGAGGGGCAAGGGGATACACGCATGGGTACAGAGCTAAGCCTGCATGCACGAACTACGCACCAGAACTAGGCACCTGCTTCGTGCGATAAGCTTCCAATTTCGGACAATCTCGCACCACTCGACCGGAAAACAAGCTGTATTCAGCATCAGAAAAAAATGCGGCCGACCCCGCAAAACGGGATCGGCCACCACAATTAGCGAAAACCCAAGGGAGGGAAAGGCTTTCGCTTTCGTATGCAACAAAGCTGCCACCGCCTGGAGGGGCTGAACGATAGCAGTACCTTACTGCCTCAACTAAATCGCAAATGCGTCTAGATATCCAAACTGGGAATTTCCTCTTCGGCATTACCGCCAGCAGCGTTAATACCGGCAATGCGCCCAAAGGTCACGCAGCGGCCATGGCCAATTCCAGGAACGTACGTGGGGTAATCACCGGCGCCGAAAAATTCGCCTGCGGCAGAACCGCAAACATATAGACCTTCGATAGGATGGTCTTCGGCGTCAAGCACCTGAGCTTCGGTGTTGGTGCGCAGACCGCCGCACATGGTAAGCATGCTTGCAACAAGTTTACCAGCGTAGAACGGGGGGTCCTGGACTTTGCCCATGACCTCAGGACGCTTGCCGAAATCAAGATCCTTGCCCAAGTCGCACAGCTCGTTGTAACGATCGACCGTAGCGACCAGATTCTCCGCGGGAACGCCCATCTTTTCAGCAAGCTCTTCAAGCGAATCGGCAGTCACGGTAAGGCCGTCCGCGATTTCGCCTTCCAGTACCTTCTTCTGAGCTTCAAGATTGTACTCGCCACCCACGGGCTGGGTCAGCTGACCCCACTGCAAACCGCCGCCCAGACCGGCATCAATCTGCTCTTTAACCTGCTCGAGACCGTGAGAATCATAAATAGTCCATGCGTCTTTGTGGGTCTGCAGCGCCTTGGTCACGCTCTTAGACTGAGTGTTGACATCCTCGTTCTTGAAACGCTTGCCCTCCCAGTTGACATGCAGGAAGCCGTAGCTCGCCGCACCGAAATCGAGGTGCATAACGGCCGCATAAGGCTCGGATTTTTGCATAGCGCCGCCGATCCAAATGGCCTGTTTGTGCATGTCACCTGTATCGCAATCAGGCGGATTGTAGTAACGACCGTCCATAGCGTACACGGTCATGGGCGCATAGTACTGGAACATCTCGTTGTCGGCCGCGAAGTCGCCCGACGCGATAATGACAGACTTTGCATTAATCTGAACGTAATTACCGTCGGGATCGGTCACGATAGCGCCAGTAACGGGACCACCGTCTTCTCGAATCAATTGCTCGCTCTTGGTGCTCCAGCGAATCTCTCCGCCGTTTTCCGCAATCAGCTCATACAGCGCAGGAACCAGAACCGCATTGCCGTACACGTCGCCTACGCCAGACCCCTGGTAGAAAGTGAAGTTTACCGTCTCCTCATACTTATCTGCGAGGTAGAAAATGTGAGTAACGGGATACTCGGTGTAATCCGGCCCTTTGTAATATCCGTCCCACAAAAGAGCTTCGAGGTTCTTATCGCCGGTCACCAGGTCATACAGCCAGTCAAAGCAGGCGCCGCTCTTGCGTGCAAACTCCCACAGCAGAGGCTCTTTAACGCGGCCCTGTGCCCAATTAATCCAGCGACGCACTACGTGGTTGTAATCGGGCTCTTCAACCAGACCTTGTTCAGCGAGCTTTTGCTGGACCTTTGTGTGAAAGCCAGCGACATGCACACCACGCGCCACAACACATTCAGGATTCTTGTCGATGGTGATTACCTTGGCGCCCTTCTCCAACGCTGAGAGCGAGGCACAGCAACCAGCCAAGCCGGCGCCGATGACCAGAACGTCACATTCTTCAATGCTCGTAATCTGGTCAGAAGCAATGGGCTCTGGTGCTATTTCCCAGCTATGCATACCAGCGACATCGGGACCCGCAGAAGCTCCGCTCTCTGCAACAGGCATTCCGCCCTGAGAGCTGTCACCTGCAACGCTGGCCGCTGAATCGTCAACGGCCTTAGGCGCACAGCCTACGAGCCCGGCAGCAGTGGCGCCCGCAAGCGCAACACCTCCCACGCCGAGGAACGAACGACGGGAAATCCCCTTGTTGTTCTCCATGGTTACCCTCCTCATTGATGGCACAGAACCGAACGTCCCATTTTGTTGGGGTGATCGGATTCCACGCAGCCACTCGCTGCGCTCTTTGAACCCTACAGGTCGTTGCGAATGTTTTCTATCCCGTTGAGAGGGTTAAACACGCTGATGACGCATCTTTCCCCCCACCAGGGGGATGCCCTCGAAGCATTCACTTCACATCCATTCTTTCCTCGGATATATAATGAAAAGAGGGGAAGGCGGCAAAAAGCTCACGTATGTACCACTGCAATTGCCGCCTTGAGGAGGGACACGATGCATCGCACGCAAAGCGCTTGGCGCACGTCTGACGTGCTTGGCTTTTCGGCTCATTGGACATGGATCTGGTGCGTGTTTTGGAGCTCGCTTTTCTATCAGGAGGGTGAGCGGGCAAGTATCGCCAAGGCCGCAAAGCTGCTTTCCATAACAGAAGTGCCCTCTCTCGAACCTTTATGGCTCTTCTCGCTTTTAGCAAACGTCGTCACCATCGCGCTTCTTTTGCTCGTTGTCCGCACGCGAAATCCCCTCGCAAACATTCAATTTCTCGCTCAAATTGCAGGCGCCCTTTCGACACTGGGGACGCTTGCGCTGTCTCATATGTCCGCATTAGCCCCTGACGAACTTTTCGTAACCCTATACGTGCTGGGAGCAATCGCCACAGGCGTAGGCAGCGGCATCATCGTTGTCCTATGGAGCGAATCTATCTCATCGATGGGACCGCGTCGAATAATTCAATGCAGCGTCATGGCTTCAATCATCGGAGCAGGTGCCTACTTTATTATTCTCCAATTGCCCGTTCCAATCGCCCAGACCGTCGTTGCCATTCTTCCCTGTCTGAGCGTAGTATTCCTCATGCACTTTAGCCGCGATTTGCCCACACTCCCCGCCCACAACCGAAACATTCACGTGAAAACACTCCCCCCGTGGGGCATGATAGCCGTGGCAGCGTTTTTTGGTTTCTCGTTCGGCATCATGAAAGGAGCGATGGCGCCCATCGAGAATGATTGGATTGTTATTCGAGATTTATTAAATATTGCAGCAATTGTGGCTGGATCCATTGCGATTTATCTAACCATAAGCGTATATAAAATGGATTTTGACCACCTGACCTACCAGGTGGCACTTCCCCTGATGGCTGCAGGCTTCTTATTTCTATCGTTGCATGAACCCCTCAACGTCATAGGCACAGCGGTTCATCAATTGGGATATCAATACTTCTACATTGTCCTTTGGGCGTTGTGGCCAGTTTTGTCAGCCCGGAGCGCTACGCCTTCGGGATGGATGGCGTGCTGGGGCATGCTCGCCATCCAAGTGGGCCAGCTCTTTGGGTCAGTTATAGCTGTAGAAGCGGCAGCATTTTTTCAAGAAGAATCGAATATGGCGATGATGTCTGCACTACTCATATTTTGTATTCTCCTTGTTGCCCTTTTTGTATTGGGTCGTGGGTCTGCGGTTACGGGATGGGGGTCGATACGGCCTATAGACGAAAACGAGGAATCGCCCGTGGAGTCCGCCGTCATGAGAATCGCACAGCGCTGCCACCTTTCACCACGCGAAACAGAAGTGCTTTCGCTCTTGGCAAAGGGGCGCAATCGAGCCTATATACGCGAAGAGCTCACCATCGGAGACGAAACGGTAAAAAGCCATATCAAGAACATCTACCGCAAACTTGACGTTCATTCGCAACAACAGCTCATCGATCTTATTGAGGAAGAGGAAGGCTTGCAGACCACTGCGATGGAAATACCCAAAACGCTTGGCCACCACCCCGAACAAGCGGTGTAGCTTCGTCTAACGCACACGCTCTTTATCTATGAGCGCCATTACGTCAGCGCGGGAGTGCACGTCAAGCTTTTGATAGATGCTCTTGACGTGGAACTTCACGGTGTTTTCCGACACCACAAGCTCTTTAGCAATAGCGGAGACGGTGTGACCACGCCCTAGATACAGAAAAATCTCGCGTTCGCGAGGCGTCAGGTGCGCCCGTTCGCCTATGGCATCGCAGCATTCACGCATCACATCAAGCGCCGAGCGTCCACTCCCCTCGGTTTCCGCAGCCTCAACGTCCGACGCTTCATTTTCCCTTGCGGCTACAGCCATCGCGCCCCGGGCGTCCGACCGATTCGCCGCATCGCCCGCATGCTCGGCCGACTTGCCTTTGAAGCTTCGATCCTTGAACAAAAACATCGACACCATAGCCACCGCGTAGATGGACACTAGTGCCACAGCAGTTACCGTCACATCGCCCGGAGCAAGCGTCTTGCGCCCCACAAATCCAACGACGGCACCCACCATCTGCGCAATCACGATGCAGCCAGATCCGAGCGAAAACAACAGAGCGCTCGGCAGACGCAGCTCTCGAGCATTGTCGGCCAACATGCACCACAAAATAATACCCGCCACAAGGTAGCCCAACTGTGCACATGCGTTGGCCAGCCCACCGCCGTTTGTCCAGATAACAGGCAACAGTAAAAAACCCATAGCCGAAAGCGGCAATGCCACCTTGTATACCGAGGCCAAAGCGATGGGACGTTTCACCACTAGCGCCGGCACCAAAAGCGCGGCCATCACAACAAACTGCGTGATAAGCGACGTACCCTGGAACACATCCAACGGAATGGGGTGCCACAACGCCACCTGCAGCATGAATCCACTCATAAACGCCAGCACGCATGTGCCCAACACCGGACGCCACAACCGCGCGCTCGCCTCACGCACGGCGTCGCGAGTGATGCATTCCGTAGTTGCCGGGCGCATATCGATACAGGGTTTAGCAAGCGCCATCGAGGTGAAAAACACCACGCAGCATAAAGGCACGTATGTCGCAGAAGGGAGCAACGTGATAATGAAATATACCGGTAAGCTTGTGAGATTGGAGAACACCACATATAAATACGCCGCACGTATTCCTAGCATGCTCACAAAGCGCGCCCACACCAGACCGCCCACCGCTGCAGCAGCACCCAGCAATGCCCCCGACAAGCCCAGCCAGGGAAGCGTCGTGACCGCAGGAACATCAAGCACAAATTGCAGCAGCATCCCCATGACCAAAAAACCCGCCAGCCCCAATACGGAAGCCACAGCGATGAATCCCACCGGCCCTAAGCCGGGATGGCGCACCGACACCAATGCCGCGCCCACAAACGCCGCAAGACGCCCCGCCAGAGTCACAATGATAAACAGCGATATCGCCTGAGCACCCAGATCGCCGCCTGACGACAGCACCGTAGACGATTCAAACGCCATATAGCCGAATGCAAGATAAAGGGCGTAGCCGCCCAGAAAGCAGAAGTCGATCGGCCTGAGGCCTTCGACGTATTGCCTGATGCGATTCATTTCCCTCCCCTTTAAAACCCCTGACCAGCATAACACACACCCTTCTCAAAGACCCCTACCCGCTACGGGTAGGAATGTCGACGGCAAAAACCACCCGGCTCAAGGTGGCGCAAATATGAGCGCCGCAGAGTATGGTTTGCCTCGTTGGGGCGCCTCGCACATGCAGAGCGAAGCAGAGATTACCCCAGCACGCGGGATACGCCCGCACCGCCCCGCGCAATACGGGGAACCACAAGAGAGGAGAGGGAAATGACCAAACAAGACCTCAGCCGCCGCGCATTCTTGGGCCTTGGAGCCGCCGCAGCCGCCGTAGCCGGCGCCGGCTTGGCGGGATGCGCTCCCGCCGGTAAAGCCGATTCCGCAGAAGGAGCCACCAGCGGCAGTGGTGCCACAACGACCGGTGGAGATCCGCTGACCTTCCAGCCCTCCTTCATGACCGCCCCCGAGGTTCCCGCCGAGGTGGCCGAAGAGAAGGACTGCGATGTTGTAATCGTGGGCTACGGCCTAGCTGGCTCCGCCGCCGCCAAGGCAGCTGCCGAAGAGGGCGCCAAGGTCATCGTTATTGAGAAGCAGGACGAGAGCAACTTCACCGTAGTTTCCATGGCCGGCGACTTCGGCGTTGTGGGTTCCCAGATTCAGAAAGACTTGGGCATCGAATGGGCTCCGAAAGAGGACATCATCAACGAGCTCATGAAAGACATGGCTTATCGTCCCGATCCTGAGTTCTTGGGATACTGGTATGACCACTCAGGCGAGGACTTCGACTGGTTCATCGAGGGCGCCGATTATGAAGTGCTGCCCACCACCGCGGCCAATCAGAAGACCGACAAGCCCAACTACATCCGCCCCAAATGCTTCCCGCCACTTGAGGGCTACGACTGGCACGAGGAATACTACCCCTACTTCCACGGCACCATCACCACGAATCCCAACATGCAATGGGCATGTCAGGCCGCTCAGCAGGCTGCGATCGACACCGGTAACGTAGAAATCATGTTTGCTACCTGGGGCGAACAGCTCATCAAGGGCGACGATGGCGCCATCAGCGGCATCTATGTGCATGACATGGATGGCAAATACACCAAAATCAACTGCAAATCCGTGGTTGTGACCACCGGCGACTACGGAAACAACATGGAGATGCGTCAGTACTACATCCCCTGGGCTAATGAGTTCACCAGCTTCTACGGTACGATGGATGCTGCTGGAAACATCGGCAACACCGGCGATGGCCACCTGATGTGCATGTGGGCAGGCGCCAAGATGGAGCTTGGCCCGCACGCCCCTATGACGCACCACATGGGCGGTGCGCTGGGCGTCGACTCCTACCTGCAGCTGAACCTGCGCGGTGAGCGCTTCATGAACGAAGACGTGCCTGGCCAGAATATTGCTGATCAGTTGACTCGCCAGCCCGTCTCCGACAACGAAGAGGATCGCGCAGCTGGCGTGAAGTCGTGGCAGATCTTCGATTCCAAGTGGCCTGAGCAGATTAAGGACATGCCCGATGGCCATGGCTATGTGAATCACTACATCCCTGCCGACGAAGTTGACAAATATCCCACTGTGCTCGCTGGCTTTGGTTTGGGCTACACCACCGACGAGATGGTGGAGCAGGCCGTCACCGTCAAGGCCGACACCATTGACGATCTGATTGCCCAGATGGGTCTTCCCGCCGAGGCAGCAAAGGCGTCCATCGAACGCTACAACGAGCTGTGCCACAAGGGCGTAGACGAGGACTTCGGCAAAATGCCCAAGCGCATGTTCCCCGTGGAGAACCCGCCGTTCTATGCGTGCCAGTTCGCTAGCGCCGGCATGCTGGTTTTGGTGGGCGGCATCGACTGCGATATCAACATGCACGCGCTCGACAACAACGACAAGGTGATTCCCGGCCTCTACGTTGCCGGCAACACCATGGGCCGCAGGTTCTTGGTTGAATACCCCGTTGTGGTGGCGGGCATCAGCCTGGGCACCGCTATGAGCTTCGGCCGCTTGGCCGGCACGAACGCCGCCAAGGGCATCTAAGGGATTCCGGGGCGCACCGAGCGTTTTGTTCGGTGTGCCCCGGGCCGCCGGACCTGCGCGCGATGCTCGGCATGCTGCCCACCCGACGCGCAGATACTCCTTATCGAAGCCCCCTCTCAAGCCCGCTCGGTTCCCTCCCCCGAGCGGGCTTTTTGCATGCATCGAAAAACAAGCGCAAAAAGGGCGCGCCCGCCTTGAGCACGCCCTAGAGAATGTGCTATGCAGCGCGCCGAATGCGCAATTCGGCGGACGTTTCTAAAACACCGGAATGACTCCGACAATCGTGAGCGGTATGCTCGCTGCGCCCAGCAACGCGATGACGGCGCAGGCCACCTTCTCGCCCTTGGTGAGGCCCGCAGCGCCGCCCTCTTTGCGCGCCTTCAGGTAGAAATAGAACCCGGGGATGTAGCCCAAGCACGAAAGCAGCATCCACGTCCAGCCGGAAAGCAGCACGCTCGCCACCTGGAACGTCAGCGCGGCGGCCCCAAAGATGATGCTTTTGGCGCTCCCGTTTTTGATGCCCAGCTTGATCTGGTATGCGGCCGCAAGCGACCAGCTGGTGATGATGGTCACGGTGCACATGCTAATGGCAAACGTGTAGGCGTCGGCGGCGAAGTGGGCAACCACCAGCACAACCTGGGCGCATGCGCTCACAATGATCAACGCCATGCGCGGGGCGCCCTTCTTGTTCATCTTGTTCCAACTGGCCGGCAGCAAGTGGTCGCGCGACATGCCAGAGGACGTTTCGGCGGGAAGCATGGTGAACGACAGCCAGCACCCAAGCACCGCGACAATGATGGAAACGTTCAAAAATGTCCCGCCCCAGCCGGGCGCCATGTATTCGAACACGGTGGTGGTGGCGGGGCTCGGCGCCGCGATCAGCGCCTCGTAGGGCATTACGCCGTAGGGCAAAATGGACGCCCCAATGTAGAGCACCAGCAGCACCACCAAGCCGATGATGGTCGCGCGGCCCACGTCGCTTTTCTTGTTGGCGCGCGCGCTCATCACGCTCGCCCCCTCGATGCCTATGAACATCCACATCATGATGAGGATGCAGTTGATGACCTGCTGCGGGACATCGCCCAGGCTCACGCCGTTTTGCGCGATGACGGCCGCATTGCGCTCGAGCGTGCCCCAAAAGTCGGCAGTGAACACGCCGGCGTTGAAGCAGATGGCGGCGAACGCGATGAAGATGAAAATCGCCGCGATCTTAACCACCATGACGACGGAGTTCAGCAGCGCGGCGCTTTCAACGCCGTTGATGACCAGAAACGTGATGGCCCACAAAAACACCGAGACCGCCGCTATAGCGACCATATTGGGGCTGCCCGCCACGCCCGTGCTGAACACGCCGGGGATGGCGCCCGCCAGCACCTGGGCGATCATCGTGGCGAACCCCACGTTGCCAAGCCAGGCCGAAAGCCAATAGCCCCAGCCCGAGAGGAAGCCCGCAAAGGGGCCAAAGCCCTCCGAGGCGAACTCGTACAGCCCTTCGACATCGGGGCGCTTTGCGCCCAAATCGGCCAAAGAGAGAGCCAGGAATAAAAAGCCCAAGCCCACAACCACCCAGGCGATGAGCGCAGGTCCCGGTGCGGCAACGTTGGCAAGCTGTCCGGTGGTGGCAAATACGCCAGAGCCAATGCAGGAGCTCACTACAAACCCGATGAGCGCAAAAAGGCCCAAGCCATTCTTGTTTTCAGACATGATCCCCTCCTCGGGGTTAAACGCTTTGGAAGCTTCGAAAAAGGGCGGCCCGCCCGTATGCGAGGCCGCCCCCTGAGGTGCGTATGCGGTTGCAAAAGGCCGGAGGTCTGAGCGCTTTTACAACCGCCGCCGCAAGGCAACGAGAGCGCTTCGTTAAACCAGCAGTTCGCGCCAGGCCGGCATGCTCATGCAGCGCGGGCCGCCGCGGCCGCGAGAAAGCTCTGCACTGGGAATGACAACCAGGTCAAGGCCCTCTTTGTACAGATAGTCGTTGGTAACGTTGTTGCGCGCATACACCACGATCTTGCCGGGCTCAATGCACAGCGTGTTGGAACCGTCGTTCCACTGCTCGCGCTCGGCGGCAATACGGTCGCCCGCTCCGCACTGCAAGAGTTTCACCGAATGACCCATGTACTTCGCCAGGATACTTTCCAAATCGGAATCCATCTCCTTGATGCGAATGTCGCCCTTGCCATCGGGGGTGATCTCAAAGACGGTCAGCGGACCCAAGATGCCAGGGTGAATGGTGAACTTGTCGTAATCGACCTGCGTGAACACGGTGTCCAGATGCATGAACGCACGGCTTTTGGGAATATCGAACGCCAGAACGGTGTCGATGGTGGACGTCTCGTCGTTGAAGAGACTCTTCGCAATGGCATCGATGGCATCGGGCTGCGTGCGCTGCGAGATTCCAATGGCTAGCACGTGGTCGTTGATATTGAGGATATCGCCGCCCTCGATACGGAACGAAGAATCGCGGGTGTAGTAGCGCGGCGTGCCGGCAAAATCGGGGTGATACTTGAAAATATAGTCGCCGTAGATGGTTTCGCGGCGGCGCGTGACGCTATACATGCGATTCACCGAAACGCCGTTGCCGATCATGGCAAATGGGTCACGCGTGAAATACAGGTTAGGCATGGGGTCCACGATCATCTCGGTGGGACCGGATACCAGATCAACCAGCATATTGGAGCGGTCAATCTCAAATTCGGAAAGCGCCATGCCCTCCATAGTCTTATCGACCAGCGCCTGCGCATCGGCATAGTGCGAATCGAGGTACTCTTTGCACAGGCCGCGCCAGTACGGCGTATGGATGTCGGCTTCATCCAACCATTGGTCGATGAACTGCTCGCGCACCTGGCGATTGTCGCGAATCACATCGGCCATCAAGCGCTCGAGATAAAGAACCTCCACGCCGTTGTCGCGAAGCTTTTGCGCGAAGGCATCGTGCTCCTGCTGCGCCACTTCCAAATACGGAATATCATCGAACAGCAGACGCTCAAGAGAATCAGGGGTAAGGTTGAGCAGCTCGCGCCCAGGGCGGTGCAAAATCACCTTGCGCAGTTTGCCAATCTCGCTTTTGACTTGTACTCCGGCCATCGTTTCGCCCTCCTTCATTGGGGTTGCTAGGATCCTGTGCCGAACGTGTTTCCGATGCATCACGCATCGTCTTGCTGCCACGCACTTTGATCCCCAGCATCAAAACAACCAAGTCAAAAGCAGGTCTTACATTTGAAGGAAATTGCGGCTATCGTTGCGCCAAGAGGGTATAGGACCTGCATAAACCGCAGGTCAAAAAGATATTGTATAAAATCTTTACCAAAAAATGCAGAGTGGGGAGCCGCGCAAGCCCTACCCTTTCCAAAACTGCTGCACCAGCTCTTTGCGATTGGCGCAGCCTGTTTTCTTGAGGATATTGCTCATGTGCACCTTCACCGTGCTCAATGAGATGCCCAGCTGACTTGCAATGTTCTGGTTGTCTTTGCCGTGCACCACCAGGCCCACAATCTCGCTCTCGCGAGCGGTGAGGCCGAAGCGCTGCGCGAAGGCCGGCAGCCCCCGCTGAAATGCGCGCTCGGCCGATTCGTCATCCTCCGCAACGTCCATCCCACTGTTATAACGCAGACGCAGATACACGACCGACGAGCGAATTGCCGCAACCGCGAACATGACGAGCATCATGTTCTCGCAGAAATTGCGATCGGGATGGGTCCAGAGCACACCGGGAACGTCGGACGCGCCGAGCAGCATGAAGTAGGCATCCTCGGCGATGCTGAGCGTGGTAAGCACCAGCGCCGCAAGCCACATATAGCGAAACTTCCACAGGCGCGAGCGCAAAGGCCCATCTCCCTGCTGCACGAATTTGGCCAAGAGCACAACCAGAAGCGCGTAAAAGAACAGCGCCCGCTGGAGGTAGAACGCGAAACTGTCAAACGGCGTGTCGGCAAAAGCCACAAGCACAACCGCGCTCGCCACCACCCAGGCCACAGGCAGCCCAAGACGCATGAGCGGGCTTTTGGCGTTCAAGAAATAACAGATTGCCTGCACCATCATCAAAAACGTGCCAAACCCGGTGATCAGGCTTAAGGGGTTGCCCATGTCGGAGCTGTACTCCTGGCCCATACCAAAGTTGAAATCATTGAGGAACACCAACGTAATATCAAAGAAGTAGAACAAAAATGCCGCGCCCACATACAAAAACGCCCGGTTGCGCGACACCAGATATGTAGACACGCACGACGAAGCAGCGGTCAAGATAATCAGCATCACAGCCAGAGTGTAATAAAACAGCAGCGTTCCCATTGCTCACCTTTCGGCAGTACGAAAAACGCCGAGACCCGCTTGCTGTGGGTCTCGGCGCACGGTTAACGCAAGACGGACTATTCTATTTTAGCCCTACGTCCTCGGCATCGGCGTCGATGGCTTCCTCGAAGTACTCGCGCACCGGCTCGGGGCCGACGTGTTTGAGGTCGTCTTCGCCCACGTGCCAGCACTGCGTGGCGGGCAGCCCCGGAATATTCTCGGCCACGAACACGGGATTCTTGCCGACCTTGCGCTGGCGCGTGTAGTCATCCAGCGCCTTGAACGCCCATTTGCCCAGCAGGAAGATGGCAACCAGGTTCACCATCGCCATGAAAGCCATGGTAATGTCGGCGAAGTTCCAGGCAAGCGTGAAGTTGTTCAGGCAGCCCACCATGATGGCGGCGAGGCAGGTGAAACGGAACACGGTGAGCACGGTCTTGCTCTTGGTGATGAAGCGAATGTTTCCCTCGGCGTAGAAGTAGTTGCCGATCAGGCTAGAGAACGCGAAGCAGAAGATGGCAAACGTCACCACGTGGATACCCAGCTCGCCCACCGAGGAGTTGATGGCCATCTGCACCAGCGGCATGCCGTTGAGGTCGCCAAACGTGCCGCCCTGCTTCACGAAGAAAATAAGCACGATGAACGCGGAGCACGTGCACACGAGCATGGTGTCCAGATACACCGAAAGCGTCTGCACCAGGCCCTGCTTGCACGGGTGCGACACGCTCGCGGTTGCGGCGGCGTTAGGGGCGGAACCCATACCGGCCTCGTTGGAGAACAGACCGCGCTTGAGACCCAGCACCACTACCGAGCCAGCAAAGCCGCCGAAGATGGACTGGAAATCGAACGCGCTCTGGAAGATGTAGCCGAACGCCTCGGGCAGCAGGTTGATATTGGCGATGGTAATGCCAATGCCCAGCGCCAGATACGCCACGGCCATGATGGGCACCAGAATGGACGAGATGATGCTGATGCGCTTCGATCCGCCGAAAATAACGAACGCGGTCATCACCATGAGCACGATGCCCAACGCCACGGCGGTGCCGTTGGTGGCGTAATCGGGAATGTAGTATTCCAGCGCGCTCGCCATGTTGTACGCCTGCAAGCCGTTGAAACCGTAGGCATAGCAGATGATCAGCAACACGGCGAACACGATGCCCAGCCAGCGCTGACCCAGCGCCTGCTGGATGTAGTAAGCGGGGCCGCCGCGGAATTCGCCCTCTTTGCCGCGCACCTTCCAAATCTGCGCGAGCGTAGATTCCACGAAAGCCGAAGCCGCGCCCAAAAGGGCCATGAGCCACATCCAAAAGATGGCGCCCGGGCCGCCCGTTGCCACCGCTGTCGCGATGCCGGCAATGTTGCCCGTACCCACGCGCGATGCGGTGGACACCATCATCGCCTGGAACGACGAAATGGATTTCTCGCCCTCAACGTGGCGCTTCTCAGTCAGCTGGGTGAACATATCCTTGATGTAGCGAATCTGCACGAAACGCGTGCGCACCGTGAAATACACGGCACAGAACACCAGCAGGATTACCAGGATATAGGTGTAGAGAAAGTCGTCGAACTGCGTGGTGACATCGATCAGCCAGGCATTCATCTCTGCGCTCATCCAGGCCCCCTTTCCCGTGACATGCGCCGCAACGAGCCTGAACGGGCAGATCCTTTTGAATGAGGAAGAACGGCGCGATTGAAATACGATGCGCCGATTCTACCAGATGGAAACCGCTTTCTCCATAATGACCCGACGTCGAAGGCCGCGCAAAAAGCAAAGAGGCGCCCCGAGGGCACCTCTTGTTTACCTTTAGATTAACTGCCGGGCGCAATCAACGAAACGCGCTATTCCTCCTCTTGCTCCTCGACGGTCACCCAGAACTCCACCTGCCCAATGCGGCGGGCGTCCATCGAACGCACGATGAAGCGCACGGTGGTGGCGCCGTTGACGTACTCGGTCTTATCGCCCGCCTCGGGAATTCGATCGAACTCGTCGAGCAGCAGACCGCCCAACGTGTCGTACTCGGGGAAATCGTCGTCGTTCAGGCCCAGTTCATCAGCAAAATCGTCAATGGGGCACGCGCCGCTCGACAGATAATGCCCCTCGGCAACCTTCACCAAATCGTCGTTGCCGGCGCCATGGGAGTACTCGTCGTCGTAATCGCCCACGATCTCCTCGAACACGTCGCCCATAGTCACCAGGCCGCTCGTGCCGCCGTGCTCGTCCACCACGATAGCGATCTTGGTGTGCTCTTTTTTAAGCAGGCCCAAAAGCTTGGAAACCGTCAGGCCCTCAGGCACGGCGAACATGCGGCGAATGCGCAAGCAGTCCATGCCGGCATCGGCGGGCAGGTTGTACAGGTCCTTGATATGGACGAAGCCGATGATATCGTCCTTATCCTTGCGGCACACCGGGTAGCGCGTGAACTTGTGCTCGTCCACGATGCGCAGGTTCTCCTCCAACGAGTCCTCCATGCTCAGGCACACCATGTCAGGACGCGGGGTCATAATAGACTCGACATCCTTGTCGGCGATGTCGAAGATGTTATCCACGAATTCGTTCTGCTCGGAATCAATCAGACCGCTCTCGGTAGACTCATCGATGAGCAGGCGAATCTCTTCCTCGGTGTACACCTCGTGCTCGTTGGCAGGGTCATGGCCCAAGAGCTTCACCACACCATTGGTGATGGAGTTGAACAGCCACATGATGGGGTAGGTGATGCGGTAGAACCACATGAGCGGCGTGGCGGTGCGCAGAGCATACCTTTCGGTCGAGAAAATGGCCAACGACTTAGGAATGAGTTCGCCCACAACAACATGCAGCGTGGTCATGATAAAGTAGCCGATCGCAACACAGATGGCGGTTACAGCGGCAGCAGGCAGATGCAACGCCTCAAAGATTGGATGGAACAGCGCCGAAATGGCGGGCTCGCCCAACCAACCCAACGCCAGCGACGCCAGCGTGATGCCCAGCTGGCAGGCCGAAAGGTACGCGTTGATGTTGTCGGCAATGACCTTGGCGTTTTTGGCGCCGGGCTTTCCCTCCTCTACGGCCATATCGATCTGCGACCTGCGAACGCGCACCAGCGAGAACTCCGCTACCACGAAAAACGCATTCATCAGAAGGAACACTACGACAAGAATCAAGCTTATGCCAATGGGCATGGGTGAGACGTACTCCTTTCGGTCGACTATACTGGGGTCTCAAACCCGACCGCGCGGTTTTCCGTCCTGCCTTGCGGCTTAATCGCGCGAAGCATCCCGCTTCACGGCAACAGTGCCGACGGCGGCCCCAGGTTGGAATCCGGATGCGGACTACGCCGGCGCATCCTCGGAGGCCACGCTTTGCGCGCGCGGTCAATATAATCTGCCATGATACAGGAACAAGCCTTGTGCATATGCGGCAAACGCCCTTTTGGAGCAATCTGTTGACAAATGTTATCAATAGGCCCGACACGTGCAGCGGCTCCACATCGCCGTGGCAGCGCGGCGGACGCAGCGGACGACAGGACTACGTTAGTACGGCTCGTCCAGCGGGGCGTGAGCCTGCACGTCAAGCGAGAGGTCGGCGAACTTGCCCTGAGCAAAGCGGTCCCGTGCCACTTCGGCAATCATGGCCGCTTGATCGCCGCAGGCCGAAAGCGGCGGCATGGTCAAACGCACGCCGATCTTCTTGCACATGCGCTCGTAAGCCGCACGCAGCTCGGGATTGGCCGCCACGCCACCGCCCAGACAGAACTCTTTGGCACCCGTTTCGAGCAACGCAGTCTTAGCCTTGGCAACCTGCACATCCACCACGGCAGCCGTGAAGCTGGCAGCGATGTCGGGCATGTTGGGCTCGCGCCCTGCCTGCTGCTCTTTTTGAATGTAGGTAGTCACGGCGGTCTTAAGCCCCGAAAGGCTGAATCGCAAATCGCCCGAGTGCATGAGCGCGCGCGGAAAATCGATAGCCTTGGGATTGCCCTGCGCCGCAAGCTTGCTGATGATGGGGCCACCGGGATAGCCCAGGCCCAACGCCTTGGCCACCTTGTCGAATGCCTCGCCCACCGCGTCGTCGATGGTGGAGCCCAGGGTTTCATAGTCGCCCCAGTCGCGCACGTGTACAAGCATGGTATGGCCGCCACTCACAAGCGACACCACCATGGGAGGCTTGATGTCGGAGCGCGCAATGCGATTGGCATAGAGATGCCCCTCGAGGTGATTCACGGCGATAAGCGGCTTATCCGCGCCCCAAGCCGCGCCTTTGGCAAAGGCAACGCCCACCACGAGCGCCCCGACCAAACCGGGGGCATAGGTGACGGCGATGGCGTCCAGGTCGCGCCAGTGAAGTTGAGGCGCCCCAAGGCTGCGCGAGGCCGCATCCAGGCATTCGTCGCACACGCCGCAGATGGCCTCGATATGCTTGCGGCTCGCGATTTCGGGCACCACGCCGCCGAAACGCGCATGGAAATCAATCTGCGACGCCACTACGTCTGAAAGAATCGTGCCGTTGCCATCGATGATAGAAGCTGCCGTCTCGTCACACGAGCTTTCGATAGCGAGGATGAGCGGGCGGGCGAAAGCGGGGGATTCCGGAGCCGAAGGCATAGTGTGTAGTGCATCCTTCAGTGGTGCCGTCAGGGTTTCAAGCGCGCCGTCAACGTCACCGCCGAACGCGTTGCCCTCCCCCATGGTTACCGCAAGGTCCCCCGCCGCAACCTCGTCTACACGCAGCGTCATGCCTGCCACGTCGTGCTGGGCGACCGGCAAGGGACCCGTCATGATAACGGCGTCTTCGCGGTCGGAATAATAATGCGGGCGCACGCCAATGCGCGCAAGCCCCAGATTCTCGTAGAACGCCTGCGCACCCTCGTTGGAAAGACGCACTTCGAGCGTCATCTCGGTAGCGCCCAAATCGCGCGCGTCGGAGGCAACAAGCCCGATGAGCTCGCGAGCGATACCGCGACGGCGATACGTCGGATCGGTGGCAATCTTCAGAATCTGCACCTGGCCGTCGACGACCCATCCGCCGCAATAGCCCACAAGCTTCTTGCCGTCGTACGCCGCCCACCAGGTGCGATCCTTGCGGGGCAGCTCGTCAGCCACAAGCGTTGCGGCCCAGGCGTCGCTTCCCATGGTCTCGCTCTCCAGGCGTGCAACATCGCGCACGTGGGCAACATCGAGCGGGCGATAGGCAAGAGCAGCAGCCGCGCCCGAAGCCTCATCCTGCACACCGGTGTGCAGGTTTTTCGGTTCCGTCTTGGCAAGGCGAATACGCTCGTTTTCCTCAGCGTCGGACAGACGCGTATACACCGGAAGCAGCGTAGCGGGATTGCCATCGCCCATACGCGGAGCAAGCATCAAGCCGCGACCGGAAACCGACCACAACGCTTCAGGAGCAAGCTCACCCAGCTCCGTAAAGATATCGGCATATTTTGTCAGAGCATCACCCAGAATGATGAGCTGCCGCGTCATCGTGCCCGCATCCGCCTCACAATCCAGCGAGGCAAGCGCATCCTCCAGCCACTCTCCTGCCGCCACGGCTTTCACCACCGTGTCGTTAGTGAGTCGACGCACACCGGATTCATCCAGGTCAAACAAGGCCGGATACACTTCCTTGCGCATGGCATCGGCAGCCACCAATACGCGCCCGCGCACCCCATCGGCCCACGCGTTCCATGCAACGGCATCCAGCGTAGACGCACCGAAAAGTGGCAGTTCGAGCGCGGACGCCGCACCTTTGGCGGTCGCCATGCAAATGCGCACGCCGGTGAAGCTGCCGGGGCCGCGTCCGCACACGATAGCGGCGATGTCGCCCTTGGAAATACCCGCAGCCTCAAGCGCCGCATCCACCTCGGACAGAAGCACAGTGTTGCTCGCACGATGGGCAGCAACTTCATGCGTGTTCACAATGTCGACCGATGCCGACTTCAACGCGTCGACATTGCGAGAAGCCACCGCCTCGCTGTCGCGCAGCTTCCCTACGCCAATGGCAACGACCTCGTTAGCCGTATCGAATGCCAGAATATATTCACGTGCGTGTTCACCCATGAACATGCCCTTTCCTGCCCTTTGCGCTCATAACCTTTCAGATTGTACGGATTTCTCCGCGCAAAGCGCACGCATTCGGCCGAAAACCAGAATCCCGGCACGAGAATGGCCGGTTGTCCCCTTCCGGCTGCCAGAGCAACAAAGCTCATGGTTTGCGATATCTACGCTCACGGAATCATGTTTTACCCGGTGAGGGCTTGCCTTTTTAGCCAAGCGGCGTCGCATACACCTCGCGCAGGACGGGGCCGGTGGACTCGTCGAACTCCACCACGTGCCAGCACTCGGCGAGTTCCGCATCAGGGAAGCGCTCCAGCACGGCATTCTCCCAGGCGACAGGGAATACCGCCGACGGAACCTCTGAATCGAATGACACACGGTCTTCAATGGGAAGGTCGCTCAGAAATGCGGCACGATTATCCATAGCGTGCCGGACCTCGTCATTCAAAGATGCAACGCGCTTGTATGCTACGTGATCGAAATGTGCATCTTGCGGCACGGAGGCTTCCATGGTCGGTTGCGCGTCACCAGGCATCTCTCGTGACAACACGTCTGCCGCAAAAGCTTTCGCCTCAGCGAGTTCGACCGCCTCCGTCCCTTCTTTACTCGACAGCCAATCACGCACACGCAACGCATCCTCGCCAAACGCTTTTACGCACTTCAGGAAATAGTCCGCCTCGTCCATCGCAAGCCACGCGTGCGAACGCGCAAAACCGTCGTCTAACAAAAAGCCGCGATTTTGCTGAAACACTTGCCCCGTATTCTTGTTGTCGAGCGAACAATAATGCACACCCATGCGCAAGCCCCGCTCTTCGGAGAAACGCAGCAAATCCAGGCATGCCGCCTCGCTGTCCGCGATGGGCAGGCCGCCCGCATACCAGTAGTTGTAAAGCACCTTGTACGGTTTGCGACGCAGCTCGAACCCGCGGCGTTTGAATTCCTGCTCGTTATGTAGCGGGAAGCACAGCTCCAGCAAATTAATGCCGCGAATGCCCAGTTCGTCGAGGCGTAAGAGCAAATCGCGCATTTCCTGCTCCTCGCCCGGCATGACGGGCATCTCCACCATCACATCGGGAATGACGCGCACGGCAGCGGCCATGCGCTTGAACAGTTCCTCCTGGTCGCCATCAGTGTCCTGCGGTTTCACACTGAAGCGCAGCTCATCGAGGCCCGCTGCGGCAAGATCGTTCAAAAACACATCATCGAGCAAGTCGCCGCTCGTGTATATGCGCACATGAACCCCGGGATACAACTCTTTCGCGCAGCGCAAGAACTCGAGCACCTCGGGCTTGTGCAAACATGGCTCGCCGCCCGTAATCGCCAGACAGTCGAACTGCGCACCCTGAGCATGCGCCTGGCGCAGCTCCTCGGCAATATCGCGCGTATGGGTGCGGAAGAACTCGTAATCCTCCTGATTGGGGTTGAAGCAGAAATAGCAATGCTTGGTGCATTTGAGCGACACGAAAAACGTTGCCGTGCGCTCGCCCTTGCGGCACGCCAGACATGCCGGCGAAATCCAACCGCGCCACAAGCTCGCATCGCCGTTCTCACAGTGAAGGGGCTGGCGCACCTCGTCATGCGATTCATCAGCGCCTTGCCCGAAGGCGTTCACCTCGCACACAAGCTCAAGACGATGCGCGCGGGGACACGACTCAGCCGCCTCAAACGGCAGCCCAAACTGCGCCACCGACTCTTCGAAATCGGCACGCACCACATCATATGTCCCGCAGTATTCCGCCCTGTTCACGCTCTCCCCCATTGCTGTCGCACGCCTAACGCGCCTCGTAACGTTTTGGCCTATTCGTTCGCCACATCCACGCGTTCAGCGAATTTGTAGCCAACGCGCCACACGGTAAGCAGATATTTCGGCTGCGAGGGATTATCCTCTATCTTCTCGCGAATCTTGCGCATGAACACCGTGATACTGTTTTCGTCCACACTGCTATCGCGCCCCCAAATGTGCTCGTAAATCTGGTTACGCGTGAATACCTGACCGGGACTCGACGCCAACAGCGCCAGGATTTCGAACTCCTTCGCGGTCAAATCAACCGGTTCGCCACGCAGGCGCACTTCGTAGCGATTGAAGAATATCTCCAGTTCACCGGTCTTGTTGCTGCCTTCGCGGCTCACTGCCTTGGCAAACGCCAGGTCCGACTTGTGGCGGCGCAGGTGCGCCTCGATGCGCAGCAGCAGTTCATCGGGGCTGAACGGCTTGACCACGTAGTCGTCACCGCCGGCCTTGAAACCGATGCTCTTATCCACGATGTCGCCCTTGGCAGAGAGGAAGATGATGGGAATGCGGCGCCCCTGCCCGCGAATCTTCGTGCACACATCGAAGCCGTTCATGCCGGGCATCATCACATCCAGAAGCAGCAGGTCAGGATGCTCACTCGCAAGCATCTTCAGGCCGCTCTCGCCGTCATAGGCGGCGCAGTATCTATATCCGGCGTCCTCGATGATGCGGCGCATGAGCACGTGAACGCCCTTGTCGTCGTCAATCAGCATGACTTTGTACGGTTCCGCCATGCGAATCACCTCTCTTCTTCGCGAGACGCCTCTGCCCCAGTTGCCTCGCATGCGTCGCACGTCGGCTCAGGCGCAGAAGCTTCACCAAATTGCGTAGTCGCCAGGTCACTGGAGGCGCCCGTAACGTTTGTCGGATCCTCCGGCAGACGCACGGTAAACGTGCTACCTTGCCCCGGCTTGCTTTGGACGGCAATCGACCCGCCGTGCATCTCGGCGTACTCCTTGGCGAGCGCAAGGCCCAACCCTGTGCCATTGTATTTGCGTGATACGGAGGAATCCACCTGCACGAACTTCTCGAATATGCGCTGCTGGTCCTTCTCGGCGATGCCGATACCCGTGTCAATCACCTTGAGTACAACCTCGTGGGCAGCGGCATCGCGCTCCACCGCCAGATGCACGCTGCCGCCTTCCGGCGTGAACTTCATCGCGTTGCCGCAAAGATTCTCAAGCACGTGGCGAATCTTTTCGAAATCCCCTTGGATAAGTGGCACATCGGGATTGATGTCGCAGGTGAACTTCACGCCGTTGCGACGCGCGAGCGGCCCCACCACCGACTGGACCAGGCCCACCACGTCGCCCATATCCACGGTCTCAAGCGCAAGTTGCGTCTTGCCGGCATCCAGGCGGCTAATCTCCAGAATGTCGTTGATCATCGCGAGCAGCACGCGACCGTTCGCCTCAATCTCGCGGCTCGCCTCCGCTTCCTTCTCATCGACCGGATTGCCCTCGCGGTTGAGCAGCTCGGCGTACGCCAGAATCGAGGTAAGCGGCGTGCGCAGCTCGTGGCTCATCATGGCAAGGAAGTTCGATTTGTATTCGTTGTCGTTGCGCAGAAGCTCGTTCGCCTCTTCCAGCTGCACGCGCTGGCGCTCAAGAACCTCATTCGCGTGAGCAAGCTGCGCGGTGCGGTCGTCCACCTGGGCCTCAAGGCCTTCGTAGAGATCGGACAGCTCATGAGCCATGTCGTTGAATTCAGCCGCGAGCGTGTTCATCTCGGCAGATGACTCGGCACCGTCGAGCCGCACGTCCAAATCGCCCGTCTGGATGCGAGACACGCCTTGGCGAATCTTACCAAGGGGCTTCGTGACCAAGTGCGAGAGCGTCAAATACACGATGAGCAGGCACGCAACCAGCACCACGATGAAAAAGACCACGTTCTGCAGCACGCTATCTTGCTCGGCGGAAACATAGAGATCCATAGGGATGACGATGCTGATGGCGCCGCCGATATCGTCGATGGCCCATCCTTCTTTGGGGTGGCCGGTGATGTCAATCTCGCCCTTGGGTTCGCCGTGGCATTCCAGGCACGTGCGCTCGATTTTCATGGGAGCAAGATAACGAAACACCTGTTGACCGTCATATTCGGTCACGGCGCAATACTCGGTGAGCGATGGATCAGCGTGGAACGCATCGAGCGCAGCAGCTTCAAAATCGTCGGGCGTATCTTCGATGTTGCGCGGATCGAAATTGACGAAACGCGTCACATAACCCGATTCATTGGTGAAAAGCTGCGCGATAGAGCGACCCGCAATGGCACAATGAAGCCCCTGATAAGAACCTGTTTCAGAGAATGACGATGCCTCGAACCTATCCTGGTTTGCGCTCATGAAATCCCACACGGCGGTCATCTGCTGAGAAAGAACCAGGCCTTTCTCACGCAACTCGTTAAGGGTCTGCTGACGTTGGGAATACGAGGTCCACAACGAACTCGCCACTAAAGACACCACAAACAGCGCCACGATAAGCACGCCAAACTTAGTCTTGAGTTTGATTTTGCCCGCGTCCATAATTCCCCCGGCTTTAATCCCCACGCCCTGCGCTTACATCTGAGACGTTTCACGCTCGCTCAACTCAGCTTGCCCTTGCCAATCGTACCGATAAGCCACACTATCACAAGGCGGCAAAATCAAAGACGTGCCCGCACGACATTCGCGCGAGCACGTCAACCTTCACTACTGCAAGGAACCCGAAATCTCGACCAACGCCGCAGCATCAGCGGCACACAGTTCGCGAGCAAGCACGGCAAAACGCGGATAGAATTCGCCAAATTTTGGCGACTCCGTATTCAGCAAACGCTCCACGAACTGAGGCAGCCATACATTCAGATGCTGCGCGAGAAACATCGTCTGTTGGGAAAGCAGCAGACGCAGCTTTGCAGAATCGCCCGCATCGTATGCCGCTTGCGAATCCTTGGCGAGTGCCTCCATGAATCCAAGCTCGGTAGCGAGGTGGTCGTCTGCCTCATGGGGATACCCCGTGGCCTGGTAGCCGGCCTTGCGGTATGCGTCGCGCACCTCAAGTGTGCTCGGTTGGAACAGCAAATCCTCGCCCGCCACATACACCGATTCCCACGGCGGGGCAGGCAGCTTGCCGGGACCGATGAACAGCCTCGTATAGTCGGATTTCAACGCTTCGAGAGCATCGGGCGCCGATGCCGTGGATACCAAGACACGCTGCTCTTGCGCTGCGCGAGACCCTTCGCCTGCAAGAATCACACACTCCTCAGTTGCCTGATCAGATGCGACAGTTGCCAGCAACGCCTCGTCGGGCTCGGCAGCAAAAGCACGCCACAGATAGGTATATACAAAGCTTCGGTTTGCCAACGCAGCGGCAATTGCGTCGTCGTGTTTCATGGTGGACCTTTCAAAGACAGGCCGCGGCGAAGGGAGGGGATTCGCCGCGGCCGTCATACAACAGTATGGAGAGTTTACCTTACAGGAGAACCTCCACGAAGTCGTCCTCGAGAGCAGCGGGACGTGCATCGATAAGCGTGCACGGACTCGTCGTAGACGAATCCGGAAGGATAGCGATGTCCTTCAAAGCGTCGGGATGAGCGGCGGCAAGTTCATCGATAGGCCCAAACTCGAGTGCTCGCATCGGGCATGCCGCCACGCACGCAGGCTGTTCGCCATTGGCGCGAAGCTCGATGCAGGCATCACACTTGCGCACGACCTTCTCTTCCTCGAAGTACACCGGCACGCTATAGGGACACGCAGTCACGCACGCCTGGCAACCGTCGCACTTGGAGGTGTCGTACTGAACGGTGCCGCCATCTTCATCATCGATGTAGAGAGCACCGGTCGGGCAGTTTGCCACGCATGCCGGCATCTCGCAATGGTTGCACGTGCCGGCGTAATGATAGGATTTGACGCTTGGGTACGATCCCTCTTCAAAACTCAGAACATGCCTGAACAGATATCCAATTTCCAAATCGTTTTTATCCTTGCAAGCAACCTGGCAAGTCCGGCATCCGATGCATGCCGCCTGGTTGAAATAAAAACCCATTTTATCGGCCATGGTTTCCTTACCCCCAACTACAGCTCAATGATTCGACGAGGTTTGTCGCAATCCGGCACCAATTCGGTATCAATTTTTTCGACCTTGACAATCAACGTGTTGAATCCCGACGTACCTTGACCAGCGACATCGTTTCCGAACAATATGTTGTCCGATCCGCCATAGTCGATGCCATTTTCCTCATCGTAGTCCGACCAAGAACCATGCGTTAACCCGATGCATTCTGGAATAATACGATTCGTCACAACGGCAGTCCTTAGCGTCTTGCCGTATTTGCTCGTGAGCATAACGGTATCGCCGGATTCAATGCCCAAATCATTCGCATCGACAGTGTTAATCATCACCGGAGAAACAAAGGCCTCTTGAAGTTGAGCGATGTTTCCGAAAGTCGTATGGGAACGTCCCATATAATGCATCGTAACAACTTGGAACGGATAATCTCCCTTGGTACCCTTCTCGAAATCCGAATATGTATCCTCGTGCCCGTTAAGTGGCTGGATGAATGTCGGAATAGGCTTAATGTCAGAATTCTCATAGCCCATGCCATTGACCTTATCCGCCAAAGCCTTACTGTAGGCCTCGAGTTTTCCGCTCTCAGAATAAGGCCTCGGATTTGCCTCGGGGTCTTTTACGAAATCTTCAAAAGCGATGAACCCGTAGTTGTCGCCCTTGGAACGCTCTATCTGGTACACACCCGTTTCTTCCAACTGCGAAATAGGGATACGGCCTTCTTGCGGCTGTCCTTCAACACCCCAGCGATCAATGTCTTCCTGCGTAATCGTCAAAAGGAGCTCGTAATCACTGTCGGCATTTTGCGAACCATCATCGGTAAAGGGGTTAGCCATACCGGAGCTCGATACGCCAGTCTCCTTTGCGACAATAGTTCCCGCAGCCATATTAAACAGCTGCTGCTTTCGATCGTACGGATACAATTCTTCGGCGGAAATTCCAAGTTTTTCGCCAATTCCTTTAACGATGTCCTGATCGTCTTTGCTTTCATACAGTGAATCGACAATCTTCTGATACATGATGACCATCTCGCGATTGCCAGTCACCATGCCGCCTTCGCGCTCCCATTCCGTATTAACCGGAAGAACGATATCGGAGTATTTCGCATCGTTGGTAAAGAAGGTCGTAGCGGTTACTACAAAATCAACCTTGCGATGAGCTTCAACGCCTTGAAGGATTGCCTGCCTGCTTTGCAAGCGATTGCCGCCGCCGTGGAAAATCATATGAATATCCGCCGTGCGCACCTCACAGGGCTTCCATTCAATACCATCGTTGCTTTGACCGGTGTAGTTATACGGCTCGCCAAGGATCATTGACCAAGCTTGGGTGTCATTCACGTAATCATTTTCCGGATTGGGTATTTCCTCCAAGCCAGAACCGCCTGGCTTCACCAGCGAGGGGCCGTGATTGCCAAACGTCTGAGAGTCTACGCAGGTAGTCATGTGACCGGATTTGCCCATATGGCCCGTCATAGCGCCAATTATCATAAAAAGCTGCGGAAGATTGTCTGAGTTGTTGGTACGAGCGGGAGCCCATGAGGTTAACAAAGCAACCTTATTATCTTTGCCAATTTCTTTGGCAAGAGCCATGATTCGATCCGCGGAAGCGCCGCAATGTCTCGACGCCCATTCGGCATCTTTTGGCTGTCCGTCATAGGTACCGAGGACGTAGTCCATGAAATTATCTTTTTCGTCTACGCCTTCTGGCATGTGGTCGGCATCGAAACCAAGCACGGCCTTATCGAGAAAATCCCAATCAATCAAGGAGCCATTGTCGTCCTGCACGATAAGAGAGTGCGCCAAACCAAGCAAGAAAGCAGTATCGGAACCCGGATAGAGCGGAATCCAATCAGCATCGAGCAGCGAATACGTTTCATTGTAGACAGGGTCAATACCTACAAAGGTAGCTCCCGCATCATGCGCCGTTTTCAGAATGTTAATCGGCATTCCGAAAGCACTCCATGCCGGATTTACGCCCAACATGACGATCTTCTCGCAATTCTCGAAATCAAATCGATCATTACACGTCTCAAAACCACCTGCAGCAGAAAAGCCGCAATTTTGAGGAGAGAGCGAATAATTTCCGAAAGAGCACGTACCCCATCCATTAATGTATCCGCCAAAGAGTCCGAATAGACGACGATACTCAGTATTCATCGTCCAAGAGTCAAGATAGAATGCCCTGTTACCGTACTGGTCCTTAATTTTGTTCATCTCGTCGGCGACATACTGGAAAGCTTCATCCCAGCTAATCCGTTCCCAATCATCTTTTCCTCGAAGATCACCCTGGGGATTATCAGGACTCCAATTTTTTCTCTTCATGGGATATTTCAGACGATCATCCGCAAAGACCTGCTTGCGTTGAGAGCGCCCGCGCAAACAGCCGCGTTGCTGAGGATATTCTGGACTATCCTCGTGGGTGTCATCTGTTTTTTGACGAATAACAACTCCATCCTGAACAAGCGCTTTGTTCACGCAACGACCACCGCAATTATGCCAGCATGATGCGGTTTTCCATTCGCCGCTCACAAGATCGCGCTGCTCAGAACCTGCCGTCTCCTCGGCGGTCTCTTCGACGCTGTTCGGGGCGCAGCCGGCGATGCCTGCCACCGACAGAGCAGCCGCTGCAGCAGCGCTTGCCTTGACGAACCCTCTACGACTGATGCCGGAAGACTGAATTCGCTCGAGATAGCTCATATTTCCCCCTTCTGTATTCAGTTCCCCCTTGACGCCTGAGTGCGTCGCGACTTTCTCGTCGCCTCTGAACACAGTGTAAAAACCGCATGTATTAATACCAATACAGCGTATCTTGAGAGTTTCTTACTCGATTCTTTCTGAATTCTTAATTGTTTAGGCACTCGTTAAATACGGCAAAATCGTTAGTGCGAAGTGCTCTACAGCATCACTTCCACATAGTCGGGGTCGAGAGCAGAATTCTTAGCATCGATAATAGTGCAGGGATGAGTTTGCGTAGGCTCAGGCAAAATAGCTATTGTGCGTACGGCATCAGGGTGTTTCTCTTCGAGTTCAGCAATAGGACCGAATTCGAGCGCACGCATGGGGCATGCCGCCACGCAAGCAGGCTGCTCGCCGTTCGCCCGCAACTCGATACATGCATCGCACTTAATCGCCTGACCCAGCTCTTCATCATACGTCGGCACGCCATAAGGGCACGCCTGAACGCAATACTGGCACCCAATGCATTTTGAATAATCATGCTGCACGGTTCCATCCGCATCGTCTATGTACATAGACCCGTTAGGACACGCCGCCACACATGCGGGCGATTCGCAATGGTTACACGTTGAAGAATGATGGTATGCGCGAGCATTGGGATATTTCCCCACCTCAAAGTGCCGCACATGCCTGAACAGCAGACCAACACGAAGATCGTTCTTGTCTTTGCACGCGATCTGACATGTTTTGCAGCCAATGCATGCCGTCTGATTGAAGTAATAACCCATCTTTGCCATGCGTCCCCCTTTTGCCGCGGCAATTATAACGCGCCCTAGAAGACAGCACACAAAGAAGAAAGAGTGGCATCCCGAACCGCGCCATCAACCCCCAAAGCCAGCATGAACCGCACCATCGACGTTGCCTACACGCAATAATTCCGGCAAGAGAAATTGTACGAGAATCACCCCTGCATAAGCCACAGATCCGTTGCCTGACGCAGCGCTTGAGAACGCGAAATGCCGAGCGCGCGAGCTTTGGCATCCAACGCGATTATCTTGCTTTTAGGTTCTTTGTGGGAAACCGTTTCAGTCTCTTCTTCGTAAAGCGAAGGCCTACCGATTCTTGTGATTTTACCTTTAGGCCACTCACCTCGATCAGCAGCATCCGCCGCGGCCTCAAGCTCTTCAATTTCCTTTTCAGATAGGCCAAACCTCTCCATCAGTTCAGCCTTCGAAACCACAGACATTTCCTCCCCCTCTCGCTGAGGCCGAACTCCCTTTGCGCACGCGTGCTTAACGGAGTATTCGCGTGGTACACAATCAGACCGCATTCCCTGGCACGCGCTGACATCTCTATGGGTCGACTGGAAGCGTCAAACCCAATTGCTTTAATGTAGTACCCATCCCCCAAATCGGAATCGATACGAATGAAATCAATCGCATTTCGCCATGCGTGCCTAATTTGCCCTTCCGATAGACCATGACGCAATGCCCTGGGCAAAATTATCAAATCAGCGGTTAAAGGATTGCCTTCCCAGATGGCCATTTAAACCACCTGCCAGCAATTACTTTCGTATACGAAAAGTATACTCATCGTATTTAAAATAAGCAAATAGAAGTTTCTACCCCTTTTGACCACTCTTCGAAAGAAGCCGGGACCCAGGGACAGTCTCGCTGGAACCCGGCGTTGGGTTTCGATACAAGCAATCGCCTGTTTCATATGCCAGCCCCTTTCTCTCAACGAGAAAATCCTGGCATACAAACCTTGCCGCTCTTTGTTCTCGGCGTACCTTAAAACCTTGCTAAAATCTTGCCGATTCGCACTCTGCTTCTCGTCAAAATCTTCCCGGTTTTCGATTCGCCTTTGAACAGAATTTCGGAACCTGCTCCCGTTGCTCCTTGTCTTTTCGTGCACCATAACAAAGGAGCCGCACGAGGCGGCTCCCTGATGGTTGGAACTACGTTGTTGCTCAGCGGCCCTCACTTTGCCTGCCCGGCAACCCTTACTTCCCCAGACGCTTCTCCAGAGCATCGTTGATGGTCTTGAGCGCCTTGATGCGCGCATAATACTTGTTGCTGGACTCCAGGATGGTCCACGGCGCATATTCGGTCGAGGTCAAGCGGAACATGTCATTAATCGCGGAGGCGTACTGCGGCGCCTTATCGCGATTGCGCCAATCCTCCGACGTAATCTTCCACTGCTTCTCGGGCGTGTTCTCGCGCTCGATGAAGCGACGCAGCTGCTCGTCGCGGTCAACCGCCACCCAGAACTTGATCAGCAGCGCGCCCCACGCATTGAGCTCCTGCTCGAACTCGTTGATCTCATCGTACGCGCGACCCCACTCCTCGGGGCTGGCGAACCCTTCCACGCGCTCCACCAGCACGCGGCCGTACCAGCTGCGGTCGTAAATGCCCACATGGCCGGCACGCGGCAGACGCGTCCAGTAGCGCCACAGATGCGGATGCATCAGCTCGGGCTTGGTAGGTGCCGGGCTGGGGAAGATCGTGTACGCACGCGCATCGATCGCCTGCGCCACGCGCTTGATGCTGCCGCCCTTGCCGGCCGCGTCGTCGCCCTCGTACACCAGCATCAGCGGCACGCGCGCAAGATACATCTCGAGCTCAAGCTCGCCCAGACGTTTCTGTTCGCGCTTCAGCTCCTCTCGATACTCCTCTCGCGTAAGCGCCAGCGAGTAGTCGATATCCTCCAGTCGCGGCGGATGCTTAACCATGGTGAAGCGAGAATGGCGCGGTGCGAGCGCCGCGGCCTCCTCCGCCTGGCGCTTGGCCTCTTCCATCACGCGCGCGGTTTCCTCCTCGGAACGGTTGCGCGGATCGGTCGCGGCAAGCAGGCCGGCGCTGTTCTGCTGAGCCTTGAGCGCCGCCGCGGCAGCCGCAGGATCGGCGCCCTTTTCCAGTGCGCGCTCCATCGCATTAACGATGGTCTGGGCGATCACCAGGTTGGCGGTACGCTTGTCCTCGCCGTTGACGATGGTCCAGCGCGCGAAATCGTAGTCGGTCATGCGCAAAAGCTCGTCGTAGCGCTCATACGTCTCGTCGTAGTCCTTCAGATGCTTAAGATCGCGGTCGGTCACACGCCATGCGGTCGACGGATTGGAGCGCAGCTCGCGCAGGCGCTTCTTCTGCGCCTCCTTGGACACATGCACGAAGAACTTCACGATCACATAGCCATCGGCTGCAAGCTGGCGCTCGAACTCGCCGGCGGCGGCGCGATAGGTTTGCGTGAGGTCCTCTTTGTCGGTGTAGAGCAAACGACGGGCGGCCGCGGTGTACCAGCCGCGCTCGTAGATGGTCATCTCGCCGCGCATGCCCAGCGAATCCCAAAATTCCTGCATGAACGGCTGGAACCCGGTCACGCCGGTGCCCATGTCGCGGAAGCGCTTGGCCTCTTCCTCGTCGAAGTTGGAGAGCACATGCACATGCGTGGCACGGGCATCCAGGTTGTGGAGCAGATCGCCGATGCGGCTGCCTTTGCCGGCACCCTTCCAGCCCTCGAACAGAACCACGAGGCCCAGACCTTCAGAGCGAGCCTTTTGCTGCAGAACAACGAGCTTGGACAGCAGGGCGTCGTAAGCGGGCTTGTATTCCTCCTTGGGAGTTTTAACGGAAAGATCAACCTGTTCGAGCATGGAACTACCTGCTTTCTCTCGCGCGACGCTCCCCTCGATTGCCAACGGGAACGCGCGTCTCCCTCGGCGTGCGCCGCTTCCGTGATGCCGCCCAGCGCATTCAGCCGTGTGCCCGCCACGCGTGCGCCCATTCGAACGCACGTCAAATCGCGATTGAGCGTACCTTTCTATTTTACGCGAATTTTACGAACGCGTTCCCCTCGAATGACCCTTCACCTGGAATATGAAAGACGGCACGAGGCGGGCGAACGCATCGCGCAAAACCGTGTACGCGACCGCCGCCGTTCCGGCTCGCGTAACGTCGCGTTGCCACGCGCCCAATGCTTCAGGAAATACGGCCACTAACCGCTATAATGAAGATGTGGGCAAATTATGAGGAACGCGCCCATTTTCGACCACGCATCAAAGCGGCCGCGTCCGCTGCGCTCGGCACCTGGGCGTGCGGCTAGGCGGCTGCGTGCAGAACAGGAGGGATTTTTATGGCGGACACCATCGCTACCCCTAATGAAGGCGGCGAGACGAGCGGCCGCAAAGCTGCTGCAGATGTATCCGGTAAGCCGGAAAAGAAGGTCAAGAGCAAGGCCAAGACCCGCCCCGCTCACAAGCCGTACATGCAAAACCGAGAGCTTTCGTGGCTCGAGTTTAACAAGCGCGTGCTTGACCAGTCCACCGATCCCGCCGTACCCCTGCTTGAGCGCATGAAGTTCATCGCCATCTGGCGCTCCAATCTCGAAGAGTTCTTCATGGTGCGCGTGGGCAGCCTGCTCGACCTGGAGCTCGCCAAAGAGGTCGTTTACGACAGCAAAACAGGCATGACCCCGGCAGAGCAGCTCGATGCCGTGTATGCGCGCGTGCGCGAGCTGACCCCTAAGGCGTCGGAGGATTTCCGCATGGTGCGCCATCAGCTCGAAGCGGCCGGCATTCACCAGCTCTACCCCGACGAGCTCACCCCCGCCCAGCTTGAAGAGCTGGACGACTACATGGAGATGAACGTGTTGCCGCTCGTCTCCCCGCAGATCATCAACTCGCTGCACCCGTTCCCCCATCTGGAAAACGGCGCGCTCTATATAGCCGTGCGCTTGGACGACCAGGCCGAGCCCGAAAAGGCAAAAGCCCGCGCCAAGGCCGCCGAGAACGTGATCATGGGCATCATCCCCATGCCGCGCGACTGCAACCGCATCATTCCGCTGAAAGATCCCAACGGCGGCTACGCCTTCATCCTGCTCGAGCATGCGCTTGAGATGGCGGCCGATCATATCTTTGAGATGTACCCGGTAAAGCATGCCAACGTTATCCAGGTGACGCGCAATGCCGACCTCGACATGCACGAGGAATCCGACGAATACGATGAGGATTTCCGCAGCCACATGCAGCGCATCCTGAAGAAGCGCGGACGCCTTGCCCCCGTGCGCCTGGAAAGCGAGCGTCCGCTGTCCGATACCACCGAGCGCTTCCTGTGCAAGCGACTCGGGCTCAAGCGCAACCAGGTGTACTCCGTGGGAATGCCGCTTGACATGGGATATTCCTGGGGCCTGGCGGGGCTGGTTGGCTCCGAGCGCGCCGCAGCGCTCACCGATGAGCCGGCAAGCCCTCAGTGGCCCGATTGCCTGGTGCGTGGCGTGAGCGTCATCGACCAGGTGCAGCACAAGGATGTCATGCTCTCCTATCCCTACGAGTCCATGGATCCGTTCGTGCACCTGCTGCAAGAAGCCGCCGTTGACCCCGACGTCATCTCCATCAAGATCACGCTGTACCGCCTGGCAAGCCAGTCGCGCCTTGCCGAGGCGCTTATCACCGCCGCCGAAAACGGCAAGGAGGTCACAGCGCTGTTCGAGCTTCGCGCCCGCTTCGACGAGAGCAACAACATCGAGTGGTCGCAGCGCTTCGAGCAGGCTGGCTGCAACATCATCTACGGCTTCCGCGACTTCAAGGTGCACTCCAAGATCTGCGCCATCACGCGTCGCGGCAAAGACGGCCTGCAGTTCATCACGCAGCTGGGCACCGGCAACTACAACGAGAAGACGGCGAAGCTCTACACCGACCTGTCGATGATCACCTGCGATCCCAAGATCGGCATGGATGCCTCCAAGTTCTTCCGCAACATGCAGCTTGAAACCATCGCCGACGATTACAAGCGTCTGTGGGTGGCCCCGCTCATGATCAAGCAGAACATCTGCGCCGCCATCGACGAAGAGATCGCCAAGGCCCAAGCCGGAAAGCCCTGCGGCATCATGATGAAGACTAACTCGGTGACCGACAAAGACGTCATCGAGAAGCTTGCCGAGGCCAGCCGCGCCGGCGTGAAGGCAACGCTGCTCGTGCGCGGCATCTCGTGCCTGGTGCCCGGCGTGCCCGGCCATACTGAGAACATCCGCGTGGTGAGCGTGGTGGGCCGCGAGCTTGAGCATTCTCGCATCTACATGTTCGGCGCCGAAGACGACCCCGAGCGCAAGATTTACCTGTCGAGCGCCGACCTGATGACCCGCAACCTGGATAAGCGCGTGGAGATTGCCTGGCCGGTGAACGACCCCGACCTGCGCGCCAAGGTCGTGAAGTACTACAACACCATGCTCTCCGACACCGCGAAGCTGCGCGAGCTCAAGCCTAACGGCGCTTACACCGAGCTGTACCACTTCGTGCCACGCCGCCCCGACGGAAGCTTCGCCGCCAAGCCGTTCGACGCACAGGACCACCTGATCAAGGAGGCGTATATCGCCGCCGAGCGCGCCCCGCAGGCTCCCAGCCGCGATTTCATCATGCATGCCGTGAGCACGCAGATCGAAGCGCTTGACGAAGAGGCGCGCGAAGACGAGGCAGCGCTCGATTACGAACGCGTGCCCGCGCGTCGCGCAAGCGCCATCGATTCGGAGATGGAGTCCGAAAACGCCGGCTACCAGGGCAAAAACGATGACGAAGCCGCGAACACCGCCGATTACGACGGAGGTATGAGCGATCTGGACGAACCGGCAGATTCTGCCGCCGAGAAGAAGGAAGCGCCCGCCGCAGAGAGCAAGCCTGCGGTTTCCGCTCCCGAGGTCGCGCCCGTCAAGGCAGAGACGCCGGCAGCCCCCGCGGCTCCCGAGGCGCCTTCTGAGCCTGCGCCCGAGGCGAAGTCCGAGCCCAAGCCCACGGTAAGCCAACGCATCGAGGCCGCCGAAGCCGCCAAAGCCGAGGCCGCTGCTCCTGCCGAGCAGGCTCCTGCACCCGCAGCCGAACCCGCGCCCGCACCCGCCGAAGAGCCCAAGAAGAAGGGCTTCTTCGCCAGGCTGTTCGGCAAGTAGGCAATTAAGCGCCGCAACGTTTCGGCATATAAAAGTATCATAAGAAAAACGAGCGGATTATTTCAATCCGCTCGTTTTGTCTTGCGAGATGAACGATTCGAATGCGCCCGATTAATGCCTAGGCTCCCATCTGGGCAGTTTCTACAACCGTGAAACCATTCCAGGCATACAGGTTCTTGACGCCCTCATCGCCAAGAATCTTCTTGATGGTACAGATATGCAGATTATGGTCACCCACCTCAACTGTCTGGGTCAGGTCCACCACGAAAAGCGCCCTGCTGTCGGCAGGCACCTGAATATCGCTGCCTTCGAGATCCATCATCTCAATGCCGAACTGCTCCACCTTGTCGGTGTCGGCACCGGTGGAGGCGCCGCATGCCATGACGGCCTCCTTCAGACTTTCTCCGGGAACGGCAATGACGGCCTCCCCTGTTTCACGCACGCGCTCGCCGGTGTGCGACTGCTTGCCAGCGGCAAAGCCAATCATAGGCGGATCGAAAGATAGATACGAAACGAAGCACAACGGGGCAAGGTTGGTGCTGCCGTCCTCCCTCTTGGTGCACACCAACGTGAGCAAATTGGGAGAGGTCAGTGCAGTTGCTTCGAAGATATTGAGCTCTTTCATGGAGTCCTCCTTATGTCTGCGTTTCCCGCTGTTTTCATATGCGGTATAATAATCGTACCTGATATTATTAAATAATCTAGTACGCAATAAATATGTACTAGATACGTCAAACCGTACCAAGGGGCAAACGTTGAACAAATGCCGAGTCTCTTTGTCACATGACCTCGAAGGAGCATTGTATGGAGCCGAACATGAGCTACGAAGAGTTTGAAGAGCGGGTGAGTAGCGTCATTCTGACCGAGCAAGGCAATTGCCCGGTCATTTCAACCATCAAAATTCTCCAGGGCAAATGGAAACTGCAGGTTATCTACGAGCTGTGCATCAAATCGTCCCTGCGATTCAACGAACTCAAGCGGATGATGCCCGCCATCACCAACACCATGCTCTCTGGCACCTTACGAGAGCTCGAGGAAAACGGGCTGATAGACCGCGTGCAATACAACGAGATGCCCCTGCGCGTAGAATACTCGCTCACCGAGAAAGGGCGCGACTTGATGCCTGTGTTCTACGCGCTGGCACAATGGGGACTCAAGTATATCCCCTAACTCGCAACTAACACAATCTGGCTACCACCGTAGCCATCTCGACCATCGCGCTTCGGACTTGCATCGCCGGCACCCGAATTGCTGGCAATGTGTATCATTGTCCAAAGTCGTTGTCGTTTGCGACATCCGTGCCCTGCGCCATCGAATCAGACACACACAAGAAAGCCGCCCAAGGGGTAGAGGACGGCTTTCTGTGGTTTGGCTGCTTGCAGGAGGGGACACAGCCATATTGCTAGCTTCGACGTTATTGCAGCGAATCGATAGCCTCGTGGAGGATGCCCTCCGCCTTGTTCAAGAGCTCCATCTGGTACTCATAGTTATGAGCAGCCTCGCGACCTCCCAGACGAACTTCTTCGCTGGAGGTACCGCCCTGGAACAGATAGTACACGTTGGCCTGGTTGTACGCCTCCTTGGCCGCATCTAGTGTGGCTTCATCCACGCCGCCATTTGCTACGGCGTCAGAGAGCAGACCATACAGCGTATCGAGGTCGGTTTTGGTCTGGGTTGCCAGCTCGCTCACCTCGGACATCTTACCTTCGGCGAACTCCACCATCTCCTCAGTGTTCTCAATGCCTTGGCTCTCATGACATGCCATGCACTTCTCCAGCGCAACAGGGTTCTCAAGCGGCGACTGAGTCATGTTATGCCAGGTATACTCGCTGCCTTCCTCGGTGGTAGTTTCAGGCATGTGGCAGTCAGTACAGGTGAGGCCAGCCTTTTGATGCTTGCTGTCCTGGAACATCTCCAACGCGGTGCAAGCATCGGTAAGATAGAGCACCGTGTCGATGTTGGGATCAAGAGCGGGAACACCAACCATGCCAGCTCCAATATCGGTGCCCGTAATTTCGTTCTCGGAGAAGTACTCCTGCATGGCCTTCAGCATACTGTCGGGGTCGTAGCCATACTTATACTGATCGATACCCTCGTTGGCCTCTTCCATATAGGTCTGGCCGGGGAACATAGCATGGCATTGGCCGCATACCATATCCTCCTCAGGGAACAGCTCGGACGCGCTCGCCGACGTAACGGCACCGTACAGGTTTCCGCCTTCGACCTCGCCCTCACCAGGGTCGCCCACATGGCAGTTGGAGCAGTTGGACCACTCCATGTCCTCATACTCGGACGTGTTGTCGTAAAGAATGTCGTAGCCCACTTCATTGAAGTGTTTCTCGAACATTACGCGCGAATGGCACGACGCGCACGCCGCGGGGGCATCCTCCAGGCCGAATGCTGCGGTGGATGCTGCGTAGAAAGCGTCATAGGTCTTAGACATCTTTGCCTGTGCGAACGACTCGCCCTCTGCTGGATACATCGTAGTCCATTCCGCATTGGTCTTGTACACGCTTTCCTCTTCGGCAGCAGAGCTATCTGGCGCTGAAGGCGTTGTGGGTGCGCAACCGAAGCATCCCACAATAGCAGCGGTAGCCACCGCCACAACCGCAAGCGTGACGCCTGTCGCGCGCATCTTCCGTTCACTTGTTTTCGTCATGGGTCCCATCCCCCTTTCGATGGTCACGTGATATACCCCTCGCTTCAGCAGTGTAGGGCGTGCGCGAACCCATCGAAAGCGATGCTGCGAAATCGCAGCCTTAGTTTTGAACAGGGAAAACAGCTTCTTCTCCCGCTCTCCACTTTCACGTCTACTTTTCCCGTTCATCGGCGCGCATGCAATAGCCTCGCTGGCGCACTGTGAGGATATAGCACGGGTTGCCGGGGTCGTCCTCTATCTTTGACCTGACACGCCGCACGTAGGCCGAAATGCTGATAGAGGTGCCCACGTATTCCTCGCCCCAAATTTCTCGCACGAGATCGTCTTTACCGAACGTTTCATTCGGATGGCTGGCGAGAACCACTACGATGCGAGATTCCTTGGGCGTCAGATCAACCTTCTCGCCGCGAAGCAACACCTCTCCCGAGCGCAGATTCACGCGTAAATCGCCCGTGGAAAACACTTCGGGCGGACGCGATTTGAGCTCCTGCACAGCGGCGGTGATGATGCGCGATTTGGTATGCGATTCCTGGATGAGCTGATTGTTCTCGGCCATAGTTGGCCTCGCCACCCAACTGCGCAGAGCAAGGGCCAAAAGAATGCCCATAACGCCCATGAGCGCACAGAAAAACGCGGCGGTGCGTGCAAGGTCGTTTTTGGCTTGGGCGAATATCTCGTCCATGGGCATGACGATGCTCACCGCGCCCGCCACGTCGCCCTCAGACATGCCTTCCTTGAAATACCCCGCCACGTCTTTCTCGCCCGCCGGCTCACCATGGCATGAAAGGCAGCTGGAATCTATGGTGAGCTTAGTCACATACCTGAACACTGCGTTATCGCCCTCGCGCACCAACCCGTAATATTCTGCCGCGCTTGACCGCTCGAATTCGTCAAGCGCCTGCCGTTCGAAAGAGTCGGGCTCGTCTTCAGCATTGCGAGGGTTGATTCTTACGTATCGAATGCTGTATTCGGAATTGTTGGAGAAGCGCTCGGCGATGTCTTTCGCGGCCACCACGCAATACACGCCGCCCGAAAGAGGGTCACCGCTCATGCGTGTGAGAATAGGCTGCACCGAATCTATGTAGTCCCATGCGGCATCTATCTCGGTATTGAGCGTGCGGGCTTCGGCGAGGGCACGGCGCACGTTTTCCTCCCCCTTCACGTTGTACGACCACGCCAGAAAAAGGCACAGCGCAACCACGGCAATCACGGCGGCAAGCAGGTAGAACTTGACGAATCTCCCCCACACTCCGTTTTGGAAATACTTCATTCCCACCTCCTGCACATGATGCGCTCAAGCTTTTCGCCGCACGCTTAGCCTTTCCGCAACTTCCGAACCCCCGTGTTCTCGCTATCGCGCACCTCTTCATGATAGAAGTAGTTGATAACCGCCGGACTTCCAGGCTTGCTGCGGCCGTCGGGAAGATAGCCATCTAGCCAGGGCAGACCCTGCTCTTCGGCGAAGGCATGCAGCTGTGCCTCAAGATTGCGCCACCAGTCGCGATTGCCGCGTACGTAGATTTCATTATAGAGAGAAGCAAGCTGCGGGTATTTGTCGCGAATGTATGAAAGGATGTCGCGCTTGAACCCGCCACGCAGATTGAGATTTTCGAGCCACACGAAATCGCAACGGTCGCACGCCTGCTCGATGATTTCCTGAACATTGGTGATGCCGGGGAAAATTGGCGCTACGAAGCATACAGTTCTGATGCCCGCATCGTAGGCCTCCTTCATGGCCGCAAGGCGACGCTCGATGTTTACTGCCTGGTCCATGTCGTTTTTGAACGATTCGTCCAACGTGTTGATGGACCAGGAAATGGTAACGTCGCTCATGCTCGTCAGAAGGTCCAAGTCGCGTACCACGAGGTCGGATTTGGTGCAGATGGTGATTTTCGCATCGCTGTAACGCAGCTGCTCGAGCAGGTCGCGTGTTACGGCATAGCGCTCCTCCAACGGGTTATAGCCGTCAGTCACCGAGCCAATCACAATGCGCTGGCCTGCATATTTACGAGGATTCTTGATGCGCGGCCACCGCTTCACATCCACGAATGTGCCCCAGTCTTCGTCATGCCCCGTAAAGCGCTTCATAAAAGACGCGTAGCAATAGCGACATGCGTGCGGGCAGCCCACATAGGGGTTGGCCGAATACCCGCCCACGGGCAGGCTTGATCTGGTCAGAATGCTTTTGGCCTCCACCTCGCGCACGGCGATGTTCTCTATACCCATTGGCTTTCCTTTCGCTTTGGAATGGCTCGGCGGCATCGCGCTGACCACTGCTTTTAGGCGCTGCTACCGAACGATAGAGGCAGCTCTTGAATCATAGCCTCAGAACCCATGATTTTCTCAAGCTCCTCCTTCATGAATATCGGGGTGTTTGCGCACCTGACCTGATGGGCCACCTCGTTCACCCATGCAGGGTGGGCGGTGATTTTGCCACGGCGCCCGCCCGTTTCCGAACCCACAACCACCCATTCGAACCCGTTCGTGTCGAACGCGCCTAAAGATTCGTGCAGCGGCTCGAACGTGATGAAATAATGCTTGCACGCGGCCCGCCGTTTGAGCGATGCCAGCCTGCCAAGCTCGGATGCGCGCGTCACGGTTACGCCCACCCATACGTTGTCAAGGCTGCTGCTAAACGTAAGCCTATCAGGGCTTTTCGTGAGAAATAGATAGGTGTTTTCCGGGTTTTGCGCAATGCGGTCCAACGTCATGCGAACCCATTCGGACTTCCAATCAGCCAAATCGCTCATGCCTGTGAGCAAATATATGCCGGGGTTCCTGCGATCGAGCAGACGCAGCTTTCGCTCGAAAAACACCGGCTTGGAAAAATCTTCGGTCATATGGAAGCGGCGGCAATTGCGCCTTGCGTAGCAATATGGGCAGTTGTTCGTGCACCCTATAACTAGGTTGATGTTACGAATGAGCGTCTTGATGCAAACCGCCACGTACGCCTCCTCCGCCACGATGCGCTACGCATTTGGCAAGATCTTATCTCAGCAATGCGGCAAAACACAAGTACGCAGCTTTTCCGTATGAGGTATGAAAAAAGTATCTTTCGCAAGAGGTCATGAGCGACGCGGTGAATGCGCCGTCGTCGCACGATTCGACGTAGAAGAACATTTTGCTGTAAAGTCATAGAAGCACAGAAGGAAATCTTTATAAAACATCGTGTCGAAAAACTCAGTCGAGGCAATATAAATCTTCGCCACTGATCAGGTCATAGTGTTCGCTCTTGAAATCAAACCCAGCCGAACAAACAAATCCGATACGCGCATCGCCCCCCGATGCAAGGTGCCTCACCTGCTGTTCTTCCATCTGACATTCGGTCAGGCCCATAGGCGATTGATAGTATTTCGCCTCATAGAATGCATACGCCCCATTTTGCCGCAAGACGCAATCGAACTGCCCATTCTCATGGCTTTCGGGATCGTCGTACCAATAGGTACCCAAATCTTCGATGCCAGACATTTTACCGGCTTTTGCTAGCCGGGAAAAATACTGCATCACAATACCCTCGAACCTCAATGAAATGAATTGAGTTAACGACGGTGCCACAACATTCTCGTAAAATGCGTCTTCGCCAATGCGAGCTATTGCTCCCTCGTTGGCAAACAGATAGCAGAAATAAAATCGCATAAGGTTGTCTTTGATTGAGTAGAACGTCTTCTTTTTGTCATTCTTACGATTAATAGGACTCGTTTTTTCAATCGTTTCCATATCAAGCAGGTTATTGAGCTGCTTACCCAAAAGCCCAGCGTTATCGCCCCCGAGCGCGGAAGCAATATCGGAATAGCGTTTTTTCCCGTTGCCCAAAATTTGCAGAATACGAATGTCGAAACTCTTTCGAATTTCAGCAAGCATGATGTTTTCCACGTGGGAGCGCAACAGACTGTTCTGGGGAAGCAGTAGCCGCTTGACGCTCGACTCCAAAGACTCCCCAGGCGCCAACATGGACAACACATAAGGTGATCCCCCAAAAACCGCATAACGAGCTATTTTGTCATGCACGGAATCATGAGGATAGAAACGTCGCGCATCGTAATAATCCATCTCATGCAGATACACGATTCCCGTAAACCGTCCGAAAAGCGGGTTGTCCCGGTCAAGCAGCTCACGCATCACCGTGACATAGGAGCCGCATAGTACGATTTTCACATTTGTCGACAGCCGATCGATGACCGCTTGCATATAGGAATCCAGCTCGCCCTTCCGCAACGAATCTTTAAAATATTGATATTCATCGAGAATAAGAAGGATGCGTTTGTTCTGCGCTTCTAGGAAATCGAAAAAGTCAAATAGCGTTTGAACCGTGAAAGGCGGTAGGTCTAAAGCCTGAGAAGTGCTACGACACAGCAGCGAAAGATTGCCTTCAAACGTACTGCGAGCGCAAAGATGGCTGACTACCACCCCGTCGAAACTTTTTGCCGCTTCCGCAATAAGGGTCGATTTGCCCACGCGGCGTTTTCCATATACAAGCACTGCCGTGCGATTGTTGCTGGAAAATTGGTTGCAAAGTTCGTTAAGCTCTTTTTCTCGTCCCACAAACATAGAAGCCTCACCTTTTTACTGAATTATTTTTCAGTGAATTATAATTCAGTAAAAAGTGCAAGTCCATAAGGGCGAGGAAGCATATCCCATCCCTTGATTCATTTCGTCGAAGAGCCCTATGCCGACGAGAGAGTGGAATTCCAGCCAAAATCGTTCTGTATTCGCCAAAGTTTACTGAATTATTTTTCAGTGAATTATGATTCAGTAAATTTGGCCACGACAGGAGAGCCACTCCCCAGAGCAGGCATGTTTGCGCCGGTTTTCGGCCTTGCGATGGAGCGCGCGGTACATGCCCAGGCACTGCGTGAGCGCCTCGCCCTTGGAAACACCCGCCAGACGCACCTTGTGAGCGAACCGCAGCACCTCACCCATCTCAGGGCCCGGCTCGACCCCGGCGGCAATCAGGTCATCGCCTTTCACATACGGGCGGGCCATAAGCTCTTCGAAACATCGCAGATGCCCGGCGAGTCTATCTGCCACCGTTGAGAACGGTTCGCCGCCCGTGCTGCCCTCCCAGTCAGACTGCGCAAGAAGGCACAAATCGGCCGGACAGCAGCTCTCGTCGAATAGCTTGGTGAACGACTTCTGCTTTGCATTGGCGTTGAGAAGCGAACCGGGACGCATGTGCAGCTTGACCATATTCAGCACATACTGCTTGAGGCGCCTCTCATGGAACACACGGTCCATAAACGTCGCAGCCACTTCAACACCCTCGTTCTCGTGGCCGTACGACACGATTCGACCCGTCTCCAGCCTGAACGTAGTTTTAGGCTTGCCCATGTCATGGCAAAGCGCGGCGAGCATCAAGCCCAGTGGCCAGATTGCTTGTTCGCGTAGCGCGGCGGCGCAGTCGAGCACCATCATGGTGTGCTCGAACACGTCACCTTCGGGATGGAAGCATGGATTTTGCTCCACGCCGACAAGCGAATCGACTTCATCGAACCAGCCTTCGAGTTGACCCATCTCGCGCAGCGCCCGAAAATACACGGAAGGATGCGTTGCCTTGAGCAGCGCCTTTTTGGTTTCTTCCGCGATGCGTTCGTGAGGAAGATGCTCGAGCTGCATAGTGCGACACAGCTCGACGGTGGAAGCATCGATGCGCATGTCGAAACGCGCGGCGAACTGCGCCGCCCGCAACACGCGCAGAGGGTCTTCGCCGAATGTGCCCCCATCAACATGTTTAATCACGCCGGCGCGCAGATCGGCGAGCCCGCCGTAAGGGTCGGAAACATCACCCGTCAGCACATCCTCATACAGCGCATTCATGGTGAAATCGCGGCGGCGGGCAGCCTCTTTGATGCCCAGCGCAGGATTGACCTGCACTTCGAAGTCGCGATGCCCCTTGCCCACGCACACCTCGGTACGCGGAAGCGCCACATCGATATCGTTGCCGAACAGTTTGTAGATGCCGAAAGACTCGCCAACCCGCATCACGGTTCCGAATTCGCTCAGAATGCGCTCGAGCTCCTCCCGGCAAACCCCATGGACTTCGATGTCGAGGTCTTTGGTCTTGCGCCCCAAAATCGCATCGCGCACGCAGCCGCCCACGAAATACGCGCGCCCGCCCCGTGCCGCAACCGCCCGAGCGAACTCTCTCGCACACGTAATCTCGGGAGAGTCCAAGCGCTCGTATTTTCCTTCGACCGCAGTCGCCATACTCAAACCTCCGACCTATGCATGCATTCGCATTCCCCTTCGCATCATACGCAAATGCGCCTAGAACGCAAAAGGACGCGCCGCGGCGAAAAGCCACGGCGCTTGGCGGATGCGGTTCGCTGGCTTTAGGCAATCGTCCTACTTCGAAGCGGCCTCCCAAGGGTAGCCGCCTTCGGTTCCGCTACCAAAACCAAGATCGCCAAGGAAGTTGGCGATGACCGTGAGCGGCCAACCGGGATCGCCCCAAAGCCACACGCCTATGCCATAAATTGCGATAACAACAATGACGGGCAGCAAATCTTCAAGATCCATGGTCGCCTCCCTTCGGCGTTGCTTATCTGTTGGCTTTATTTTCTCATGAACTGGGAAAACAGCGCATGTTTGTTGCTGTTTTGTGCAAAATGATCCGCCCTTGTTATTGCGTCGAATAAAAGAGGCGGTTCTGGCCATCCACGAAAATCGCGACGGCGATTTCGGGGCGGCTTTTGGCAAACTCGATGCCGCCCTCAATGCCGAGCGCGCACAGTGTGGTGGAAAAGCCATCGCAATCAAAGCTCTTTGCCGCCACTACGGTGGCGCTTTCGACATCGGTCTGGATGGGCATGCCCGTACGCGGATCGAGAATGTGACAATAACGCTTGCCGTTAATCTCGAAGCAGCGTTCGTAAAGGCCGCTCGTCACCACTGAGCCATCCGTTAAATTCACGGCGCCGAGAATCTTGGATGTGTCCCGCGGATTGCGGATGCCAACAGCAAAGGGGCTGCCGTCGGGCTTACCGCCGCCCACCACCACGTTGCCTCCCAGGTTGATAATAAAATGCATCACGCCGCAGTCGCGCAAAAGCTCGCCGAGCCTATCGGCAATCCATCCCTTTGCCGTGCCGCCCACATCCACCATAGCGCCCGGCATGCCAAGCCGCGCTGTGCGGGCGCCCGGCTCGCCGCCAAGCTCAACGCGGCGCCAGTCAACAAGCCCCAATCGCTCCCGCAGTTCATCGGCATCCGCCATCACGCCGCGCTGGAAATCCCACAAACTGGTGAGGGCTCCCACCGTGATATCGAACCAACCAAGAGACTGCTCGCAATAGCGAAGGCTCCCTTGCAGCAATTCATACGTTTCATCCGCAATTGCCACGGCGGCGCCACCCGCCGCATTCAGCCGCGACACATCGCTATGCGGCAGCGTGCGCGAGAACAGACGCTCATAACGGCGACACGCCTCGACCGCCTGAGAAAATGCCGGGAACACCGCTCGCTCTTCTCCGTAGGCGCTCAAAGCCACCTCGGTGTTGAAGGCGTAGAACGTACATTGGTGCGGTCCCTGCGGATCTTTGCCGCGCAGGTAATCCACTTTATCTTCCAGGGGAATCGCATCGAGCATCGTGATGCCTTTCGTCAGTCTTCGCACAAGTATGAAGCACGCGCCGTCCATGGGCGCCGCAGAATACCGCTGCATATTATAGAAGAGGCGTCTTTCCGAGTGCCGACGGCGAGCAGCATCGCATGCGGCGTGGCGAGAATGGAGCCCGGAGTCTCGTACATTGGCTGCGGTCATATGAGGTCTGCTACCTCGCATGGCTCGTAGTCGAATGGGAGCTGTATCTCGCATGGCCTGCGGCCGCATGCGACCCGCCGGCCGCGCATGAGACCGCAGTCGCACATGGGCTCAGCGTGCGCAAGCCAAAGCCCCCTCCTTCTCAACGAAACCAACCATGAACAGCGCGTTGCATTCCAAAGCCGCGGCAATACGCCCTGATGCGTTTTGTTTATACTGGTCAATGGCCCATGGAGGGGGGGACTTTTATGGACAGCCGCGAAAAACAAACAATGCAGTCGCTCGAACGCGCCCTGGACGTACTTGAGGCGCTTTCAAGCTCCCATGGGGGAATTGGGGTATCGGAGCTTGCGGTCAAAACAGGCCTGAGCAAAACCACCACGCATCGCATTTTGCAGACCCTGGCAACCCGCGGATATGCCGAAAAAACTCTTTCCGGCGCTTACGAGTTAGGGCCGCAACCGTTCATCCTGATGAGTCGGCACATCAATTCGCTCGAGCTTCAGGTTGAAGCTCGCCCGTATTTGCTTGCGCTTGAGCACGCCCTGAAGCTTCCGGCTTACCTAGGAGTACTCGACGGCCCCTTCATTTCCATCATCGGCAAAGAATCCGAGAGCAAAGCGGATGAAGATTTCACCCGTGTAGGAAAACGCTATCCCGCCCACTGTTCGTCAATGGGAAAGGTGCTTCTGTCGTGCCTTTCGGCCGAAGAGCTTGAGGAGGCGCTTTTCGATTTTACATTTGAGCCCCATACGCCCAACACCATTACAAACCGCAGGGATTTCGTGCGCTATTTGCGCACCGTCAGACGAAACGGATGGGCGGCCGACTGCGAGGAATCGGAATTCGACCACCGATGCATTGCGGCCCCCATTTTCGATTTCAGCGGCGAGGCCGTTGCGGCGGTAGGCGTAAGCGGATCAAACGGCGACCTCCCCGAGGAAGACTTTGCCGCCGTGGCGCACAAGGTTATGCGTGCGGCGGCGGGCATTTCGCGACGCATGGGATACGTCGAGTGAGCCTTTGCACCATAGCTTCGTCAGCGAGCGGCGCCCGTTATGCAAAAACCGCCGGTGCGAGGAGGGACGCTGCCGGCGGTTTTGCCCTATATCGAACTGCTCAGTAGAATTAATTGTTTCAGCTATGCCGTAGTCGCCGCGTTCCTACCGGCAATGCGTCCCCAATTGAGCGCGCCCTGGAGGCAGGTGCCGGAGCCTGGGTAGTACGGCCCAATCCACCCTGCCGTGTCAACGCCGGCGCCGAACAGGTGCGGAATGGGGTTCCCATCGGTATCGAGAATTGCGGCATCGGTATTGATCAGGAGCCCGCCAATAGACCCAATGTTGGTGTTCTGGGTTTTCCAGGCGAAGTAAGGAGCCTCATCGAGCGGTGTCAGCTGGACAACGCGCCCGAAAGCGGCGTCTTCCCCAGCCTTGCACGCGGCATTCCACGATTCGACCGTAGCTTTGAGATTGGATGCGGGCATGCCCAGCGCCTTCGCAAGCTCGTCAAGCGAGTCGGCCTGCACCAGGCTCCCGTCATCAAGCGCCGCCTTACGAGCATCCGCGCCGTCCGATGCGTTATCAGACCAGGAGCATTTGGCGTCCGACGTCAGCATCTTGTTGTCCATGAGCATGTACGTGCACCCATCCATGCCGCCCTGGGCCATAGCGGCGTTGAACATCGCGCGGCAGTGGAAGGCGTACGTGGTATCCTCACGCACGAATCGGTTGCCGCGCATATCGATCAGGATATAGGGGATTTCGGGGTTCTGGTTGTTGGTGTAGCTCCAAGTTTGGAGTATTAGGTCGACAGCACCATGGAACGCCGTATCGGCGCCGTGCGCCATTCCAATGCGAATGCCGTCGCCTGTATTGGTTGCGGCAGTAGCAACGGCCTGCGTCTTGATATCCCAATACTGCTGCTGGTCATACTTGAATGCCATGTCTTCGTTGTGGTCAATTGACCCCATCGCCAGCACAACGCCTTTGTTTGCCTTGTAGTTCTTGCCGTCTTTGGTAGCAACGCCTACAACCGTGCCGCTTTCATCTTGGTAAATGTCAACCACTTCCGTATCGGTTTGCACCTCGCCTCCCTTTTCCTGCACGGCGGCAAGGGCATTGGTGGCCCACACCACGCCTCCGGTCTTCGTTTCGTCGGATGCGTCAGTAATCAGATGGATGCGATCACGCATGTATTCGTCTTTCATATAGGGCGTGGGATAGCATCCGAACACGTTCGAGAAAGTGATATTGAAGTTGTCGGCCATCCACTGCAGATTATCGGCCGCATTGTCAGCCATGCATTGCACAAGTTCCTCTTTGACAAGCCCCTCGCCGTCGGTCATCCAAAAATTCTTATGAAGCTCCGGGCTGTCATCGATCACGCCAGCGATTTCTTTTTGCCATGTGGTGCCACTTGCTTGAATGGCGCCTTCTGCAAGAGCGGTTGTTCCGCCCGTGGTGCCGGCCTTTTCAAGCACCAGCACGCTCGACGCCCCATTCTCAAGCGCAGAATACGCCGCAGTAAGCCCGCTGCCGCCGCCTCCGCACACAACGACATCGTATTCGCCATCCCACGAAGAAGGCACGCTCGATCCCGTGGATGCGGAAGAAGGGGCCTTCTCGCCCGCTTGGCTTGGAGAGCATCCTGCCAGCCCCGCGGCCGCTACCCCCGCCAGCCCCATTGCGGCAGCAGTCACAAACCCACGGCGTGACAGCCCCTTTTCCATAGTGGATTCCGACTTCATTGATTGCATCGCGGTCATGACGTCCCCCTAACCTTTGGGTCTTGAGCTTCGCGTCGGAACCAACGCACTGAGGAGAGCTTCGCCAAACCCCAGAACCGCAATATCTCTGCGGCTTGGCACGCCCCTCGCTTGCGTTCAAGCATCTGGCGCGTTACCCCGCCCGCCTCCCTGCGGGCTTGTATGACCCGAAGTTTAAAGAGCCGCAAGATGCCCCACAACGCCCCCAAACCGCCGTACGGCACGGGTGTTCCACGATGCGGAACAACGCAGAATCGCATGCGTTTTGCCGCCAAACAACAAAGCGGCGACCGAATGGCCGCCGCCTTGAATGGCGTTGTTCTATGGTTAATGCAAACGCATTACATCATGCCGCCGGCACCGGCACCCGCGAGGGCGGACAGATCCGGACCCTCCTTGGGAATCTCGTTGACGGTCGCCTCGGTGATGAGGATCAGGCCAGCCACGGAAACGGCAGCCTGCAGAGCGGTGCGGGTGACCTTCACTGGGTCAGACACGCCCATGGCAATCATGTCGCCAAACTCGCCGTTGGCGCAGTTCAGACCTTCGCCCTTCGCCATGCCCTTGACCTTCTCAACCACGACAGAGCCCTCGAAGCCAGCGTTCTGGGCGATGGTGCGCAGCGGCGCCTCCATGGCCTTGCGGATGATGGCAACGCCAACTTCCTCGTCATGGTTCGCGCACTCTACGCCATTCAGAGCGGGCAGCGCGTGCAGCAGAGCCACGCCGCCGCCAGCAACGATGCCCTCTTCGACAGCCGCGCGGGTTGCCTGCAGAGCGTCCTCGATACGGCTCTTCTTCTCCTTGAGCTCAGCCTCGGTGGCAGCGCCCACGCGCAGCACCGCGACACCGCCCTTGAGCTTGGCCAGGCGCTCATGCAGCTTCTCGCGATCGAACTCGGAGTCGGAATTCTCGATCTCGGCCTTGATCTGATCGATGCGGTCATCAATCGCCTTGCTGTCGCCAGCGCCATCGACGATGGTGGTGTCATCCTTGGTGACTTTGACGGTCTTAGCGGTGCCCAGCATGTCGATGGTGGCATCGGCCAGCGTCATGCCGAAGTCAGGCGTGACAACCTGAGCGCCGGTGACGATAGCGATATCCTCCAGCATGCGCTTGCGGCGATCGCCGAAGCCAGGGGCCTTCACGGCGACCACATTGAGGATGCCGCGCAGCTTGTTCAGCAGGATGGTGGCCAGGGCCTCGCCCTCGATGTCCTCAGCGATGATCAGCAGCGGGCGGCCGGAGCGGTTGATGCTCTCCAGCAGCGGCAGCAAATCCTGGATGGAGGTGATCTTCTGGTCGGTAATCAAGATGAAGGGATCCTTCAGCACGGCCTCCATGCGCTCCATGTCGGTGGCCATGTAGGGCGACACGTAGCCCTTGTCGAACTGCATGCCCTCAACGGTCTCGATGGACACACCGAAGGAGGTCTGGGAATCCTCGACGGAGATGACGCCCTCGGTGCCTACGATCTGCATAGCCTCGGCGATGTTGTTGCCGATGGACTCGTCACCAGCGGAAATGGTACCGACGGCAGCAATCTGCTCCTTGCCGGACACAGGGATGGCGTCGGCCTTGATCTGGGCGACGATGGCCTCGGTGGCCTTCTCGATGCCGCGACGCACGGCAAGCGGGTTGGCGCCGGCGGTCACGTTGCGCAGGCCCTCGTTCACGATGACATCGGTGAGCAGCGTGGCGGTGGTGGTGCCGTCGCCCGCGCCGTCGTTGGTCTTGGTGGCAGCCTCGCGCACCAGCTGGGCACCCATGTTCTCCACGGGATCCTCCAGCTCGATCTCCTTAGCGACAGTCACGCCGTCGTTGGTGATGGTGGGAGCGCCGTAGCTGCGCTCGAGGGCGACGTAACGGCCCTTGGGGCCAAGCGTCACCTTGACGGCGTCAGCAAGCTTGGAAACACCGGCGGCAAGACCGCTGCGGGCTTCAGACTGGAATTTGATTTCCTTAGCCATGTTCTTAAACTTCCTTTCGGAAACTAGCTTACTAAGTGAACACTGATTACAAATCAGCTCTTACTTGCGAATCGTCGTCGCTCCAGCCACGATTTGGAGCCGCGAGCGCTTCGCAATCGCAACGTTAGTCGGTGTAAACCGCAAACAGATCGTCGGCACGCAGGATGAGCACTTCCTCGCCCTCGACGGTGATTTCGGTTCCGCCGTACTTGCCGTACAGCACGCGGTCGCCCTCCTTGACCGGCATGGGAATCAGATTGCCGTCCTTGTCCAGCTTGCCCTCGCCCACAGCCAGCACGATGCCGCTCTGTGGCTTCTCTTTGCTGGTGGAGGCCAGGATGAGGCCCGACGCGGTGGTGGTTTCAGCTTCGTCGCGCTTGACGATAACGCGATCTCCCAAAGGCTTGAGATTCATGGAATGTCCTTTCCCTGTTGCCTTTTATTACCTTGCGGTCGTGCGCAACGAGCATCGCATTTAAAGACGCATGCGATTGTTCGTCGCGGCTTCTGAGTGCTAGCACTCAAACCCATCGAGTGCTAACAGTTGGCTATACTAGCACCCAGCCTTTGGGATTCAACCCCTTTTGCAGAAAATCTAAGTGCCGTTGACTAAATGTTGCGAAAGATGGAGAAACCTCCAGTGGAAGAACGAGGGTCGCTTTATTCTCCTGCAGGCGAAAGCGCTTCGAGCAGCGCCGTGCAGCCGCGGAGCACGTCGTCGTAAGTGGTGTCGAAATCGCGCGTATACCAGGGGTCGGCCACGTCGGATGCGGCATCGGTGGTCACGCCTTCGGGGAATTCGAGCAGCTTGCGCACCTTGTTCGCCGGGTCGCCGCCCAGCATGCGACGCATATTGCGGATGTTGGCGGAATCCATGCCCACAAACAGGTCGTACTTGTCATAGTCGTCCGCACGCAGCTGCACCGCACGTTTGCCGTCGCTGGAAATGCCGTGAGCACGCAGCACCTTTTTGGTGCCGGGATATACCGGCATGCCGATTTCCTCGGTACTGGTGGCCGAACTCGCAATGACGAACTCATCCGCGCGCCCCGCCTTCTCCACCAGATCCTTCATGACGAATTCTGCCATGGTTGATCTACAGATGTTGCCGTGGCACACAAACATGATTCTATGCATGGGTATATTCCTTTTCTAGCTCGCGCCCTATCAGCTCATTCGCGATCTCAAGCGCCTTGATGCGACGCTTGGCGAGCGTGATCTGCGACTTATAGCGTTCGGGATGGCCTTTCGATTCCAACGTGACAATCGTCGCACGCAGCTTATGGAGAATGGAATCGATTTGACGCTGGGCCTCTTTCAAATCGTCGACGTTGAATTCGCTCGCCTGAGACGCTGCTTTATCTATACATTCTTTTTGATTGGTAGTCTCCATTAGATACTTACTATCTCTTCACAACCACAGAGTTCCCAGAATGCCACCGCGCTGGCGGCCGCAACATTAAGGCTGTCCACGTGGTGCTTCATGGGAATGCGTACCGTGTAATCGCAGCCGGCGATGGTTTGCTGCGCCAGGCCATCGCCTTCGGTTCCGAAGACCAGCGCCAGACGGTTACATGCAGCAAGTTGCGACGCACCCAGGGGAATTGAGTCATCAGAAAGCGCCATGGCTGCCGTCTTGAAACCCAGCGCATGCAGGCGCTCAAGCCCTGCCGCCGGCCATTCGTGCACATTCTCGCCGATGCGCGTCCACGGCACCTGGAACACCGTGCCCATGCTCACGCGCACCGCACGACGATACAGCGGATCGCAGCACGTAGGCGTGACCAGCACCACATCCACACCCAACGCGGCGGCAGAGCGGAAAATAGCACCCACATTGGTGTGGTCGACAATACCCTCCAGCACGGCCACGCGCAGACGCACATCTTCCGGCACACAACCCATCGCGGCAGACTTTTCGCGCGCGATCTGATCGATGAGCTCCTCCGCACTCGGCAGCTGCGGACGGCGCATGGCGCACAGAATGCCTCGCGTAAGCGCGAAACCCGTGAGCTTTTTGAGCTCGTCTTCGGGCGCCACGAATATGGGCACCCCGTCGTCGGCCGCGCAAGTTCCTTCAGCATCACCTGCACCTTCAGCCGTACGGGTCACTTCAGCGTTGCCAGCTACCTTTGCCTCATCGCTTTCCTCAATGCTGCCGAATCCCGCGGCCGCCCCGGTCCTTTCGTTGGCCTTTGCCGCAACGCCCGCCGCTTCAATGCGCGTCACCACGTCGGCAGCCGCATCCAGCCAATGTGGCGTCATCAGAACCGACACGGGCACCATGCCGCCTTCGAGCGCACGTTCAATCACCTTGATGCTCTCGGCGATGAAGATTCCCTTCTCGGGCTCCAGCTTATTGCGCAACTGCGCCTCAGTCAGACGCGCATACGCATCCAAACGCGGGTCATCAAGCGAATCAATATGGATATAGGGCATCGAAGCCTCCTGCCTGCCATTGAATCAGCGGTGATAGACTGCGCCTGCCACGCAGGCACGCGCATGAATACCCCGTTGCATGAATGGGCGCCTTCTTTCTCACAATGTATCATGTTAGAAAATGTGAGCAAATGTGAGAAAAAGAAGATTCCACTAGAGCGTAGTCAGATCATAGTAGTGCGGGTAGATGTCTTCGTATTCGCCGTTGATATTGCGGAAGCCACCGGGAATGGCGCCCAAGCGTGTGAAGCCAATCTTCTCATAAAGGTGGAGCGCCGACGCATTGGACGCAACCACGGCGTTGAACTGCAGCACGCGGAAACCGCACGCCTTGGCGCGATGGAGAGAGTCGGTCACGAGCGCCGCGCCCACGTGTTTGCCGCGCGCCTCCCGCGCCACGGCATAACTCGCGTTGGCAATATGCCCGCAACGCCCGATATTGTTGGGGTGCAGGATGTAGAGGCCCAGGACCTCGCCATCTTGCACAGCCACAGCGGTCTCCGTCTGCGACGCAAAAAACTCCTCCGCCTCGGCGTCGCTGGCGAGCACGTCTTCTTGCGGGAACGCGCGCCCATCTATGACGACCTGATTCCAAATCTCGCGCATCGCGGGAACATCGGAAGATGTGAACAAACGAACCCCGATTGCCTGCGTATTTTGAGATGCCATGCTTTGCCCTCCATTGATAAAGGCGAGTCCGAAAGTCGACTCGCCCTTAGTAGTAAAAAGATACTTACTATTTTTTACGCTTATACATTCTGAAAGAATCCTAGTTCTTAAACGAATGAATAGGCGCGGGAATTCGTCCGCCACGGGTGACAAACGCCTCGCAGCTTGCCTGGTTCACCGGCATGATAGGTGCGTATCCCATGAGACCGCCGAAGTGGGCCATCTCGCCCACGCCCTTGCCCGCCACAGGGATGATGCGCACCGCGGTGGTCTTCTGGTTCACCATACCGATGGCGGCCTCGTCGGCAATGATGCCGCTGATGGTGGCAGCGCTCGTGTCACCCGGCACCGCGATCATGTCCAGGCCCACGCTGCAAACGCAGGTCATAGCCTCAAGCTTCTCAATGGTCAGGCACCCGTTAGCAGCCGCCTCGATCATGTTCTTGTCCTCGGACACGGGAATGAACGCGCCGGAAAGACCGCCCACGTAGGACGACGCCATGATGCCGCCCTTCTTCACCTGGTCGTTCAGCATGGCGAGCGCCGCCGTGGTGCCGGGCGCGCCCACCTGGGAAAGGCCAATCTTCTCCAGCACCTCGCCCACGGAGTCGCCCTCAGCCGGTGTGGGCGCCAGCGACAGGTCGATGATGCCGAACGGGATGCCCAGCCTACGACTTGCCTCCTGCGCCACCAGCTGGCCCACACGCGTAATTTTGAACGCGGTGCGCTTGATGGTCTCGCACAGGAACTCGAAATCCTTGCCCTTGGCCTCGTCCAGCGCGCGGCTCACCACGCCGGGGCCGGAAACGCCCACGTTAATCACGGCGTCGCCCTCGGTCACGCCGTGGAAGCCGCCGGCCATGAACGGATTGTCGTCGGGCACGTTGCAGAAGGCCACGAACTTCACGCAGCCATAGGAGTCGTTATCGGCGGTAGCAGCGGCGATATCCTTGACCACATGACCCAGAAGCTCGACGGCATTCATGTCGATGCCCGTCTTGGTGGAGCCCACGTTCACGCTGGAGCACACAATATCGGTCTCGGAAAGCGCCTGCGGCAGCGAGCGGATGAGCAGCTCCTCGGCCGGGGTCATAGCCTTGTTCACCAGCGCCGAATAGCCACCCAGCAGATCGACGCCCACCTCTTTGCCCGCGCGATCGAGAGCATGGGCAATTTTGACGAAATCCTCGCTCGTCTTGCACGCCGAGGCGCCCACCAGCGAAATAGGCGTCACGGTGATGCGCTTGTTCACGATGGGGATGCCGTAGTCACGTTCGATGGCATCACCCGTCACCACCAGGTCTTTCGCATAGGTGGTAATCTTGCGGTAAATATTGTCGCACAGCTCATCTACATCATTGCTCACACAGTCGAGCAGGCTGATGCCCATGGTGATGGTACGCACATCGAGCTTTTCCTGCTCGATCATCTTATTGGTCTCATGGACCTCCATAATGTTGATCATCGGAGGATACCTTTCATCGGAATGACATGCGCATGCGAGGGTTTCGCCGGGGAGGCGGAGAGGCCCCGGCGACACTCGGTGGCTCAAATTCGTCAAAAACGGGCCACCGGAGCAATGCGCATAGCGAGCAAAGCGAGCGGTAGCATTGCGGGTGCGCCGGGGACCTCTCCGCCTCCCCGGCGAAACCCTAAATGCGATGCATCTTTTCGAATATTTCAGACTTCTGGCAGCGAATGCGTACGCCAATCTGGTCGCCAAGCTGCTCGAGATCTTCCACCACGGCGTCGAAATCCTTGTCGGCCGCCGCAACGTCCACAATCATCATCATGTTGAAGAACCCATCGATGATGGTCTGCGAGATATCGAGCACGTTGACCTTGTGGTCGGCGAGATACGTGCACACGCGTGCAATGATGCCTACGGTGTCCTGCCCGACCACGGTGATGATCGCTTTATCCATGCGACGCTCCTTGTTAACGAGGAATTGAAACCGCTTTAGTCTAGCATAGCGGCGCGAAAACGCGGCGAATGACCTATAATGTGTCGTTTGTGCCGCCTTTCCGGCTTGCGCTTGTGCATGGCGCAACGCCAAACCGGAGCAGAAGCCGGAAAGACGATTCGCTTGAACGTCAGCAATAAGAGTTTCTGGAGTTATGGACATGAGCGACAATTCCTCCCCCGCTACGCAAGGCGGCGCTGGCCAGCCGCGCGAGAAGTTCGCCTCGCGCATCGGGTTCATCCTTATTTCCGCAGGCTGCGCCATCGGCCTGGGCAACGTGTGGCGTTTCCCCTATGTGACCGGCGAGTACGGCGGTGCGGCATTCGTGCTGTTGTACTTGGTGTTTTTGGCCATCCTGGGCTTGCCCATCCTGGTCATGGAGTTTGCCGTCGGCCGCGCCAGCCAGAAAAGCTGTGCGCGCAGCTTCGACATCCTGGAACCCAAAGGCACCAAGTGGCACTGGTATAAGTGGTTCGCGTTCGCGGGCAACTATATCCTCATGATGTTCTACACCACCGTGGCCGGCTGGATGGTGGCCTACGCGTTCAAGACCGCCGCCGGCGAGCTCAACGGCGTGGCGCCCGACGCCACCGGCGAGGTGTTCGCCGCCATGCAGGCCGATCCGCTGCAGATGTTCCTCTGGATGCTGCTCATCTGCGTCATTGGCTTCGGCATCTGCGGCATGGGCCTGCAGAAAGGCGTGGAGCGCATCACCAGCGTGATGATGGCATGCCTGTTCGTGGCGATCGTTATCCTGGCGGTCAATTCCGTGCTACTTCCCGGCTCTGGCGAGGGCCTGAGGTTCTACCTGATGCCCGACTTCGGCAAGATGATCGAGAACGGCTTCGGCGATGCGGTGTACGCCGCCATGGGCCAGGCATTCTTCACCTTGTCTATCGGCGCGTCCGGCATGGCCATCTTCGGCAGTTACATCGACCGCGACCGTCGCCTGACCGGCGAGGCCGTGAGCGTGGCAGGGCTTTCCACCATGATTTCGCTGCTTGCGGGCCTCATCATCTTCCCCGCGTGCTTCGCCTTTGGCGTGAACCCCGATTCCGGCCCCAACCTGGTGTTTGTCACGCTGCCCAGCGTGTTCAACCAGATGTGGCTGGGCCAGCTTTGGGGTGCGCTGTTCTTCGTATTCATGAGCTTCGCGGCGCTGTCCACCGTCATCGGCGTGTTCGAGAACATCATCGCGTTCACCATGGACCAGTGGAACGTGTCGCGCCGCCGCGCCGTTGCCATCAACGCCGTAGGCATCATCGTGCTGTCCATCCCCTGCATCCTGGGCTTCAACCTGTGGTCGGGCTTCCAGGTGCCGGGCATCGGCGACATCCAGAGCCTCGAGGACTTCATCGTGTCCAACAACATCCTGCCGCTGGGTGGCCTGTTCTACGTGATCTTCTGCACGAGCCGCTACGGCTGGGGCTGGAAGAACTTCATCAACGAGGCCGATGCCGGCAAGGGAATGAAGTTCGCCTCGTGGAGCTACGTGTGGATCAAGTACTGCATCCCCGTGCTGATGGTGGTCATCTTCGTGATGGGATACCTGCCTAAGTTCCAAATTTGGCTGGGACTGGCGTAACGCCATCGAAGCAAACATCCAGAACGCCAGGAAGCTGGCCCACATCCAAGCATGAACGAGGGAGCTTCGGCTCCCTCTTTTTACGCCATTTCCTCTTTCCTTGGACGACCCGGAGTCGGAGCGTCAGCCAGACGCGCTTCAATACTCGCGCACGTCACCCACGTGTTGCGCCCTTCGCGCCATCCATCCAAATGGCGGCTCGCAATCATGGCGGTCACTCTGCTCCGCGAGACCCCGAGCAACCGAGCCGCCTCAGTGGCGGAAACTTTTGCCACCTCGTCCAGACCAATTTCCACCGATACGATAACGCGAATTCCGCCATTGCGCGGCTCGTTCTCAAATGTGGGAGAGGGCAACGACATGCCGCGCATCATCGCATCACGCGACACCTCGCGCAGCACATCCGCCGCTGATTCGCATGCGTCTTGGACGTCTTCGCCCTGCGTTATGGCTTCTGGAAGATCAAACGATGCAATGATCCACTGTCGTTCCCCGCGCCACAGTTCGAATTCATAGGTACGTTGCATAACGGCCCCCGTTCCTTACGTTGCCGATGCTCATTTAAGACCTGCTTGCTTTTTCAGGCGATAAAACACCTCGTCCTCGATTTCCCTATGGCGCTTAATCAGAATGGTGACGCTCCCATTAGTAAACTTCTCGTGCTTGGTTCCTCCCACAGACCAGAAGCCCCTATCTTTAAAGTATTTCACCACATCTCGCCTTGAGGTCATCGCGGTTCATGCCTCCATTATAAAGTGACTTCACAATAAAGTCATCGCAAATCAGATGCCGAGCGACCGATTGAGCCACTTTGCTCGCGCATATCGGCAGCGCGCCCGTACGCCAATCGTAAAAGGTCCAGCAACGAAGCGTTGTGCCACAGCAACCGCAAAGCACTTTTATGTGATGTCACCCAGACGATACCATGAGGTTGCGCGAACTTATTTCCTTTGACAATGGCGTCATTCACGTTTTCGCCCGCGAAATAGTGCACCAACATGGCACAATGAGCGGTGATGTCTGTATGCCGACGTAAGGAACCAGCGTGAACATATCCATCATGGGCGATTCGATCTCCACTTACGAAGGATTCATCCCCGAAGGGCACGAGTTGTACTACACCGCCGAGAAGCGGGCAATCAACAATCTGGAATCGGTGCGCGACACCTGGTGGATGCAGGTAATCGAGGCGCTGGACGCTCAGCTGCTAGTGAACAACTCTTACTCGGGAAGCCAAGTGACGGGCGAGGAATTCCCCTGCGCAAGCGGCATCGATCGCACGAGCGCATTGGGAAAGACCGCCTGCGGAGCGCCGTCCAATCCGGACGCCGCAGCAACCATCAGCCCCGATATCATTCTGGTGTATATCGGCGTGAACGATTTCGGGTTCGCGGTGCCGTGCGACCGAAATTATGCCGAATCGCCCGAAGAGCCCACGTTCCGCGAGGCCTACGCCACCATGCTCCGTCGTATGCAGGCGAACTACCCTAGCGCTCACATCGTGTGCGGCACCGTGCTTAAACCTCGCAAGGCGTTTGACCCCACCTGGTCATTCGACGAGAAGTGGTCATATCTGACCCCTCTTGATGAATTCAACGAACGCATCCGCTTTGTGGCCGCCGAATGCGGAGCGGATGTCGCTGACCTTGCCGCAGCCGCAGGTGGTCCCGCCTACGACGTCGAAGACGACCTGCATCCCAACAAACAAGGCCATGCACAAATCGCCGCCCTATGGATCACTGAACTCAGACGCCTGGGAATCTTGGCAGAAAAAGAGAGTATGTAATCCGTTTCACGTACTTCGAAAAACTGCTACGAACACATCCGCAGACAGCAATCATGAGCCTCACGCGTCGGCGTACTGCTTGAAGTAGTCGAGGATCTCCTGACGCGAATGCAGCCCCGTCTTGGTGTAGATGCGGCCGATGTGGGTATGCGCCGTGGTCTGCGAAATATGCAGCTCTTCGGCCACGCGTTTCTGCGTCATACCGGACGCGTACAACGCCAGCACCTCAACCTCGCGCTCGGACAGCAGGAACTGCTCGCCCATCCTCTGCGCATGATGGCGCATGACGGCGCTCTGCACGTCGGCGACGGCCGAATCATTATCAAGACCCAGCAGACGCTCCAGCCTACTGGGCTTCGGCGCATTCATATCGCCCGTCCATTGCGTTTCGTGACGCGTGGCATCCTCCCACGTCACACCAGCAGCATTGCCATCGTGGCCGGGAACCGCCACAGCATTCAGAGGTTCACCTGCGTTATTCGCAGCGCTTTCGTCCACGGCATCGCCGTTGGCGGCGAGAGCCGCACCCCCTGCCAGCAAAGATCCGCGACGACCGCCAGCAATGGAATTAGCACCGCCGTAGCGCACCGCGAATTCTGCAACCTCGATAAGCTTGATGAACACCACCTGCGTGGCCACCAGCAGCATCAGGCTAATGACCGTACCCGTGAAATGGCTGTGCCCCATGGGCATCACGTTGAGCAGGACGAACCGGCCGATTGCTCGCGAGAACACCCACGTGCCCCAAATGGTGATGGCGTAATAGAACGGATCGCGCCAACCCGACGACATGAACGCGAGCACGATGTAATACGCGAACGCGCCCATGAGCGTATTGAGCAGCGTCGCCGTGATGGCGCCCACATCCAGATGCCCCGGAAACGCCGTGTACAGCACCAACGTGAACGCCGCCAAAAACTGCATGACCACCCAGATGCCCACCGTCATGACGCGCGTGCGCTGGCGCAGCGTCGCAACGACGAACGCCACGCACGCCGCTTCGGTCAGCAGGAAGCACGCGATGCGCGTGGGCATGCAAAACGGCACCGGATTGCCGTCGGGGAACCCGCGCAAAAAGCCGATAACCAGCGAAACGGCGACGATGCCCACGACGCACGCAGCAAGAAAGCGGCGGTTGGTAGCGCCTGTCGTCATGACGGCGAAATAGTCGTCTGCGCGCGTGGGCGTGGGAAGATCCGAGGCGTTGCCCCGATGCCGCGCCCAGTGGATGCAGCCAATCTGGGCTATCACCAGAGGCGCCACGGCAAGACAGCGCACCCCATCGGGAAGGAACACTGTCGCGAATACGGCGACCTCGCTCAGGAAAATCGCCGAGAACACGAGCACCGCCGCGGTGGACATACTCGCACCGCGTGCCCGACGCAGCCAATAGGCGATTGCCACCATGCCAGCCGCGCTCACAAGCGCGGAAAGCGTAAACCGCGAAGGGAACGTGCAATTGCCCGTTGCGCGAAGCATGCCCATGATCAACACGCCCGCGAATTCGAGCGCCACCGCCACATGCGCAATCACATTAATCAAACGCTTCTGAAACACGAAACGCGTTTTGAACAGAACCGCTGCCATCGCGAAAAAGAACACGAACACCAGCGCCATCGCGCCGTCGGTGAATACGCCTTCGTCGGTGTTGAGATAGCTGCCCGCCGCCGAAACCACAATGCCGGTGCGAGCGCACGCGAGACCTACGATTCCCGGAGCAAGCGAGGAATACTGCCGAAATGTTTCCGCGATGCGCATAGCCCCTTCGCCCATCAGGACGCCCCCTCTGAAAAAACACTGCGCACGCACTCGCCGGCACCTAAGCGCCGCCGATGTCCCATCGTGCGCGAAATAAAGCTTGTTAATGATAGCGCATGCCTCGCATATCGTGTCATCTGTTTGAGATGAAAGAGGAGATGACATTTCCGACCTGGGATTTTATGGGAAAAATTCATCCCAAGGAGAGGACAGACGACCACGCGTCATGCGCCATACTCGCGGTATCAAAGGGATTAACAGATGCCAAAGGGGGTCACGATGATGAACGATGCCATGACGTTCGCGACGTTCGCATGCTGCTTCGCCCCGGTCGAGCGCGACGAATGGAACGCCATCCGCGCCGATGCCTCGTGGTCCGATTTCCTCTCCGGCGCCCGCAGCCTCCTTCAGGACGAGAGGCCTCTGGGCGCAACGCTTCCCCCTATAGGACGCGCGCGCCGCGGCGAGCCCCTCTCCGACTTTCTCGCCGAAACGGAAGTGCGCGCCCTGTTCACCCCACCTACCCACGATGAGAAAACGTCGTTTTCTGCCCGGCATTTCACGGGCGGCTTGCCCCAATCGACGGTGCCCGTGGAGTCGCTCTACACCGCGTGGAGCAAGCCGGGCGACGGGCCGTTCGCGGGCCGCACGGGGCTCTACCTGGGAGATTCCGCCCTCTACATGCGCGACCTCATGCGCTCCATGGGCATCGCGATTCCCGATGAGTTCGCCTCCACGCCCGACCACCTGGCCATCGAGCTCGACCTCATCGCCACGATGCTGGAGGCGGGGATGGCCGCCGAAGCGCAGACCTTCTGCATCGAGCGCCTCGCCTGGCTCGGATCGTATCGCACGAAACTGATGGCGCTAGGCGACGAGGGGCTGTTCTATCTGGCGCTCGTCGATGCGCTTATCGGCATCCGCGCCCGCCAGGAGGCTCTGGCCAGCGCCTCAGCCGCATCGGCGTAACGCCGGCCGCGAGGCCCGAGGACGCACCACTCGCGGCAGAAAGCCGAATCGCACCGGCACACCGCGCGCTTCACGCAACGCGGGACACTTTTGGAATCAAGCACACGACCAAGCGCTGCGCTTTTTCACCTTGGCTTGACCGACGAGTAACCAAGAAGGGGGATACCATGTCGAAGCACGCAATAACCAGGCGAAGCTTTCTGGCCCGCAGCGGTGCCGCCGCGGCGCTTGCCGCAGGGGGCGGCTTTGTAAGCTTCAACGCCTGGGAGCAGGCGCACGCCGACGAGGCGGGAGGCGGCCAGGAAACCACCGCGCACTCGCTGTGCAACTCCTGTTCGTCCAAATGCGGATTCACGGGATACGTGACCGACGGCCGTCTGGGCAAGATGATCGGCGACCCTGACCATCCGTACTGCGAGGGCACCCTGTGCGCCCGCGGCTACGGCTACGCCGCCATCGCCTATTCCGAGGATCGCCTGACCGATCCGCTCAAGAAGAACGAAGCCGGCGAGTTCGAGGCCATCAGCTGGGAGCAGGCCTTCCAAGAGATCGGCGAAAAGCTCACCGCCATCATCGACGAGTCCGGCCCCGAGGCCATCTCGCTCGTCCACGACCCGCGCCCGTCCGGCAGCTTCTACTGCCCGCGCTTCATGACCGCCCTGGGCAGTCCCAACGTGTACACGCACGGCGCTTCCTGCAACCTGTCCAAGACCAGCGGCTTCATGCAGGCCATCGGCGCCGGCGACTACTCGAGCGACATCGAGAACGCCAAGATGGTGCTGTTCATCGGCCGCTCCTACGCCGACGGCATTCGTCCTTCCTCGGTGCATGCGATGATGAAGGGCCACGACAACGGCTGCCATGTGGTCATCGTGGACCCGCGCTGCAACAACTCCATCCACTTCGCCGACGAGTGGGTGCCCATCAAGCCCGGCACCGATCTCGCGCTCGTGCTCGCGATGGCGAACGTCCTGGTGAGCCAGGGCACCTACGCCAAGGAGTACGTCGAGGCCAACGCCATCGGCTATGAGGATTGGTTCGCCAAGCTGCCCCAGTACACGCCCGAATGGGCCGAGGGCATCACCGGCATCCCGGCCGACACCATCACGCGCCTGGCCAACGAGCTCTGGGAGGCGGCCCCCGCTTCGTCCATCGAGCAGAGCTGGCGCGCGGCATTCGGCTGCGCTTACCAGAACTCCGGCGAAACCGGCCGCGCGATCTGCCTGTTCAACACGCTGCTCGGCTGCTGGGGCGAAAAGGGCGGAGCCATCTTCTACGGCGGCGCCGCTGCTGGCCCGCTCGATCCGCAGAAGTTCCCCGCGCCTCCCGCGGTCGAGGGCAAGAAGGTGGGTTCTGACGAGTACCCGCTCGCAGCCGCCAGCATGGGCACCTGCCTCGCTGCAGCCGAAGCCGCCCTCGACGGTAAGATGCGCGCGATGATCACCTACCAGTCCAACATGGCCGCCGGCTACTCCAACCCGGCACACCTGGCCGAATGCTTCGACGCCATGGACCTGGTGGTCGCCATCGACGTGCAGATGAGCGAGACCTGCATGTGCGCCGACTACGTGCTGCCCGACACCAGCTACCTCGAGCGCCTGGAAGTGCCTGAGTTCGTGGGCGGCAAGGTGCCCGTGGTGAGCCTGCGCGACCGCGTAATCGAGAAGGTGCATCCCAGCACCAAGCCCGTCGACGAGATCTTCTCCGGTCTGGCCGAGGCGTGCGGCGTGGGTGAGTACTTCAACTTCACTATCGACGAGCTGGCCGACGCGCAGCTGCAGACGCTGGGTATCAGCCTGGCTGAGCTGCAGGAGAAGGGCACCATCACCTTCCCCGACATCAAGGTGGTCTACGGCCCCAAGACCGAGTGGGCCACCCCCACCGGCAAGATCCAGTTCACGAGCGATGCCTGCGCAGCGGCGGGTTTGCCCGCCTCCCCCGAGTGGCTTGAGCCGCGCGTGACGCCCGGCGACGGCGAGTTCCGCCTGATCGGCGGCAAGCAGGCCATCCACACGCACACCCAGACCGCCAACATCGAGCCGCTGATGGAAATCACCAAGAAGTACGGCCTCGACCGCATCTGGATGAACGCCGACGTGGCGGCGCAGATGGGTATCGAGGAGAACGACGAGGTGGAGGTTTCCTCCAGCGAGTTCACCGGCACGACCCGCATGCATGTGACCCAGCGCATCGAGCCCACGTCCATCTACCTACCCAGCCACTACGGATGCTCGTCGCCCGACCAGCGCACGGCATACGGCGTGGGCCTGCGCCAGATGGACTTCGTACCCTTCGGCATCGAGCCCGTATACGGCGGGGCGTGCACGCAGGAAGCCATCGTCACGGTTAAGAAGGTAGGTGCATGATGACCCGCTACGGAATGCTGATCAACACCCGCAAATGCATCGGCTGCTATGCGTGCCGTACGGCCTGCCAGCGTCAGAACGGCCTAGCCGCCGATATCGACTACATCCGCTACGAGGAGAAGGAAACCGGCAAGCTGCCCGTCGTGGGCATCGAGACCGTGCCCATCCAGTGCATGCACTGCGAGGATGCCCCGTGCGCCAAGGTGTGCCCCACCGGCGCGACGCATATCGAAGAGGGCGGCATCGTGCGCGTGGATGAGAGCCGCTGCATCGGTTGCAAGTACTGCATGACCGCCTGCCCCTATCAGGTGCGCGTGCACAACAAGGTCACCGGCGTGGCCGAGAAGTGCCGCCTGTGCACCGTGGGCGCGCTCGACGGCACCCCGATGTGCTCGTGCGTGGAGGCCTGCCTCACCGGCGCGCGCATCTTCGGCGACCTGGACGATCCTCAGAGCGAAATCTCGCGTGCGATTGTCGAGCTGAACGCGCAGCCGCTTGCGGGCGACCTGACGAAGTCCAAAATCTTCTACGTGAGGTGATGAAAGATGACGTACGAACCTATTTGGGGCTCCATCATCGCATGGTACCTGTTCCTCGCCGGCCTGGGCGCGGGCGCCTACATCACTTCGGCGTTCCTCGGCTGGCGCCATCCCGACGCGACCTCCATGCGCCGCACCGGACACATCGTGGCACCCATCGCGGTGGCTATCGGCCTGGTGCTGCTCATGATTGACGCCGAGGCGGGCCTGCACAACCCCATCCGCTTCTTCTATCTGCTCACCAACTGGGGTTCGGTCATGACCTGGGGCGTGGTGTTCCTGAGCCTGTTCATGGTGGTGGCCATCGTGGCCGTCGTGATGGACTTCATGAAGAAATCCATCCCCACCTGGCTTGACATCGTGGGCGTTGTCATCTCGCTGTGCGTGGCCGCCTACACCGGCGCGCTGCTGGGCGTGTGCCAGACCTACCCGCTGTGGAACAACGCGCTGCTGCCCGTGCTGTTCGTGGTGGGCGCCATGAGCGCCGGCGCCGCAAGCGTGCTGATGCTGGCCGTCATCCGCCATGCCGACGAGTTCAACCGCGTGGGCGTGCTCAAGAAGTTCCACTTCTGCCTGCCCATCATCGAGCTTCTGCTGGTGGCGTCGCTCCTGTTCATCACCGGGCAGACCAACTCCGCCGGCGCGGCAAGCGTGGCCAACCTGGTAAGCGGCGAGTGGGCGCTGTGGTTCTGGATCGGCCTGGTGGCCGTGGGCCTGGTGCTTCCCACCGTGCTCGAGCTGTGGCTCCTGTTCTTTAGCCCCAAAGAGTTCGAGGAAAGCCGCAAGGCGCACTGGATCAGCTTCGCCTCCGACATCAGCGTCCTGGTCGGCGGATTCATGCTTCGCTACCTGGTGGTCATGGCGGCCGTTCCCCTCACTATGGTGGTCGCACTGGCGTAACGCCTGGGAGCGCGCCGCCTAGGGACGCAAACCCGTACACGCTTCGGCAAAGCCCCGCCGCAATCGTGGCGCCCCGACAAAGCCCCGCCGTCACAACCATTGACGGCGGGGCTTTTGGCACTCAGGATGCATGTACAGATTATTTGCGCCGTTTTGCCAAAAATAGCGAGTTATGAACTCTTTTCGGCACCACTTTCATCCCGATGCTGTTTGGTGCAACAAGCTGACCTGGGATTTTGCAAAACAGACCTCTATAGAGGAAGGCTTGAGACCCCTTCTAGAGTTCATAACTCGACAAAATTGCCATTTAGCGGCAAAAAAGCGGTCATGGCCCCGCTGCCGCCTGCTCCAGCTTACAGGCCTTTCCCGCTCTAGGCCGCCTTCGCCCTGAGCGCGGGAACGGCACGACGAACGGCGCCCGCTAACGCAGCGCCGACCGAAATCTTAATAATGTCCAAAACGACAAACGGCGCGATTCCCACGAGGAAAGCAGCCAGGGGATCCAGCCCGGCAACCGCCATGAGCTGTGCCCATCCGCAGAGATAGGAAACGATGAGCAGGGCGAAGGCGGCAACCAGGTTGCGCGCAGCGCCCACGATCCGGGCAGCGCGAAGGGCGCTGAGAGAAAACGTCGGCGCGCCCGATGCAGAAGTCGCAGTGCCGCGAGCGCCCAATGCGCCCGACGCGGACGCCGAACCACCGCGAACGGACATCGCGCCCGCCGGAGCTTTCCATATCTTCAAAACGAGCACCGCGGCCACAGCACCCAGGCCAAATCCCACGATGAATCCGCCCGTGGGGCCCAAAAGCGAAGCCAGCCCGCCCTTCATGCCCGAGAATACCGGAGCGCCCAACGCGCCCAACGCAAGATAGCCGAACACGCTGACCAGCGCCTCGCGCGGCGGAAGCAGCAACACCACAAAGACCAGCATCATGGTTTGCAATGTGAACGGCACGGGGCCGAGGGGAACCGTGACCCAAGCGCTAACGGTAAGCAGCGCAATAGAAAGACCGCAGTATGCGATCGATTCGGCACGCATCAACGCGGCGGATTGTTTCATTGGAGCCACCATGCCTCTCTTGAATTGGCACCTATCAACCGGCCGATTCTAGCACGCGCCATCCGCCCGGCCACTATCGTGCGCCGCTTTACTAAAGCGCTCCCTTAAATCGGCACACTCCTCAAACAAAAATCTATTACGTTAGGATGACATTGCGGATGTGTGCTCATCCGTGCGCGCAGGCATTCCTTTCGGGCGGGCGTGGGCACGACCCGCGCCAGGCGCGACTCCCATGCCGCCTCGCCATTCCTTTCGGGCGGGCGTGGGCACGACGTCGATTGCGGATGCACGTCATCCGGGCGCGCATGCATGCGAGCCTCGCGCCGGCCGAGCAAGCAATCGCCCAACACAAAAGCCGCCCCGAAAGGCGGCTTTGAATGCTTGCCAATATGACGAGGATTTATTTTGCACAGAGGATTTATTTCACCTGCACAAGCGAGAACATATCCGCATCGGTAGCCTGGGCAATCACCTCGCGCGGATGCAAGAACTCAAGCTCCATCAGAAAGCCCAAGCCCGCCATGCGCGCGCCGAACTTCTCCACCAGCTTCACCTGGGCAACCGCCGTTCCGCCCGTGGCAACCAGGTCGTCCACCAGCAGCACCACGTCATCAGGGGTGAGGGCGTCCGCATGAATCTGCAGCTCATCAGTGCCGTATTCCAGCGCATAGGTTTCGCATACCACCTCGCGCGGCAGCTTGCCCGGCTTGCGCGCGGGCACAAAGCCAGCACCCAACTTGTATGCCACAGGAGCGCCCACCATGAAGCCGCGGGCCTCGGCGCCCACCACCTTGGTCACGCCGGCATCCTTGAAATGCTCGGCGATACGATCGACCGCGGCGGCAAGCCCCTGCGGATCGCCCAGGAGCGGAGTGATGTCCTTAAAGACAACGCCCGGCTCGGGGTAGTCGGGAATGTCGACAATCAGGCTTTCCAGGTCAAGCTGCGAATTGGACATGTCGGTTCCTTCCCGCGCGCCTTTCACCCGCCGCACGCTCCCCTGAGCACTGGACGGCCAAAACGCGCGCACAATAAGAAAGGGGGAACGCCGCATATGACGTTCCCCCTGCTGGCGCGGAGATGGTGCCCGAGGCGAGAGTCGAACTCGCACGTCAAAGACAACGGTTTTTGAGACCGCCGCGTCTGCCATTCCGCCACTCGGGCGCGAATGGGTATTATATATGAAGTACCGCCGGCGTGCCACAGGAAAACGCAGATTGCGACGAGCCCACATCATGGGGGCTGCCCGGATTTGTTCATCGGTCACACGCGATTCGAACTCTTTTGGCCCGGTGCGAGTAGAATGGGCGCATTCGCGCAACACAAGAGAAAGAGATGCCATGGCAAATACGCAGCTATCCCTGGCGAACAGCGATGAATTCCTCACCCAGGCCGACGCGTTTATCGAGGCGCATTGGGAGGAAATCGTCCATGAGATCGGCACGCTCGTCGCCGTGCCCAGCATCGTCGACTTCAATCGAGCCACGCCGGACGACCCTTCCGGCCCCGAAGCGCATGAGGGCCTGCGAGCCTCGGTTGACCTGGCACAACGACTGGGGTTCAAATCCTGGGACGATGCGGGCGAAATCGGCATCGCCGACCTGCCGGGAGAGTCCGACACGCAGCTTGCCATGATATGCCACGCCGACGTGGTGACCCCCGGCGTGGGCTGGACGAGCGACCCCTGGACCCTCGAGCGCCGCGAGGGCTTTCTCATCGGCCGCGGCGTAATCGACGACAAGGGCCCGCTGGTCATTTCGCTCTACTGCATGAAGTTCTTTAAAGACTGGTGCGAACGCACGGGCACGCGCCTGCCCTACACGCTGCGCATGCTCATGGGCACTAACGAGGAAACCGGCACCATGCGCGACGTGCGCTACTACCTCGAGCACTATCCCGCTCCGGCGTTCCTCTTCACGCCCGACAACGCCTTCCCCGCCTGCTACGGCGAAAAAGGCCAGTTCGACTGCGCCATCACGTCGCTTGAGATCCCCGACGGGCGCATCGTGGATTTCACCACGGGCAGCTCGTCCACCAATGCTGTGCCCAGCCAGGCCGCCCTCGTGGTGCACGCCGACGCCTCCAACCTGCCCACGGCAGAGGGCATCGAGATCGCCGATGCGGGCGATGGCTGCGCGCGCCTCGTGGCAACCGGACGCGGTGGCCATGCGTCACTGCCCGAAGGCACAGTGAACGCCATCGACATGCTGGTGAAATACGCACTTGCGAACAGCCTATGCAACCCCGCCGAAGAGGCCTACCTGCGCATGATCGGCCGCATCATGGACTCAACCGACGGCAGTTCGATCGGCGTCGATTCGCAGGACGAATACTTCGGCGGCCTCACGTGCATCGTAGGCACCATCCACCGCGAGCAGAACCGCATGTGCATCACCATCGACATCCGTTACCCCACCTCCACGACGGGCGAGGAGCTGCTGGCAAAGTTCCAAGCACTTGCCGCCGACGCAGACGCTTCTGTAGAGCTCACCGGCGGCCTGCCGCCCTTCCTCACCAAGCCCGACAGCCCCGCCATTCAGGCGCTGGCCTCGGCCTACCGCGAGGCAACAGGCTTCGACGGCGAGCCGTTCACCATCGGCGGCGGCACCTATGCGCGCGAATTCCCCTGCGCGGCGAGCTTCGGGCCGGAAGACCCGCATGACGTCTATCCCGATTGGGTGGGCCCCATGCATGGCGCCGACGAGGGAGTGAGCGAAGAGAGCCTCAAGCGTGCGATGCGCGTGTACATCCTCACCATCGCCCGCCTGATGGCGCTTGACCTGGCGAAACTGGGAGAGTAAACAGAATTGCAGAATTTAAAAACAACGCTTTCATCTGGATGACATGCCTTGCGGCATGCACCTTATCGGATATTTATGGGCACGTGCTCAATGCGCAAGTCATTTCGGCGCTCTCCGTTTCTGCTCCAATCGCTCGAGACGTCATCTATTTGGCAAGCAGAGCGATTCCCCTGCTTGCCATTGCGTTCATTGTTCCGCTTATCCTATCTCCCAAAACCGCAAAACGCCTTTCTGCCGCATCCGGCGTTTTGGCCGTGGCGGGATGCGCGCTCATGTTCACATCCCTGGCCATGCCCCAGGGCGCCACCACACTCATCACCTTTGCGTTCGCACTGCTCTGCATAGGCGGAACGTGGTACAACACGCTGCCCATTCTGATGCTCTGCAGGCTGACGAGCTTCGGAAACGTCGCCCTGTGCGCCTGCGTCGCTTACGCCGTTTCCGGCATTGTCTCCTCTGCCGTAGACACCTTCGGACTCGATATCCAATACGCTCTCCTGGGGCTTCTTCCCCTAGCCCAGCTCGCGCTTGCCAATTCGAGCCTGCATGACTATGCCGACCTGAACGCCCGATCCACACACATCCGAGAGCTTGAGCTTCAAAACGCGCACTCATTCGTATCCGTCACGAATCCCGCATTCATCTGCGTATTCATATTTCACTGCGTTTCGGGATTCGCTTTGGCGCTCAATTGCGTTTCGGGCGTTCCCGTGCACAGCATCTTGCCGAGCGTTCTTGTGGTTGCCTTCGTGGGCGCCGCCTTCCTCTGGTCGCGCGAACACGCAGCCGTCGATTCCATTGCCGGCATTGCAGCATTCTGCGTCATCTGCGGCTTTTTGACGGCCATCGTGTTCATCAACCAGGCACCCGTACTCGCCAGCAACATCGCGCTCACAACGGGAAGCGGCCTACTCTCCATACTGGAAACGCTCATCATGGTGTCTATGGGCAAGCGCAACCCGATTGGCGCGTTGCGCGTTATAGCCCTGGGGAAAACGTTTACCACCGCCGGAGCGCTCGTGGGTTCGGCGTCGGGGCATTTCATCAATGCCGCCACCGTATCCAATCAACTTGTGGCAACGTCTTCTATTGCGGTCATTCTGCTCATGTTCCTAATATTGAGCTACGTTTGGCTGCGGCGCTTCACGTTTGAGAAACTCATCTTCGAAGTGGAGCCCGTGCGCGCCGTAGAGCCGCTGCCCACCCCGCCTGACGAACTACAAAGCAAATGCGCCGTTGCCGCCGAGAAATATGGGCTTACGAAGCGCGAGGTGGAGATATGCCAGATGCTCGCCTCGGGCATGACCGGCAAAGACATCGAGCAGACGTGCGTCATTTCGTACAATACGGTGAAAACGCATGTCAAGCATATCTACACCAAGCTCGACATCCATTCACAGCAAGAGCTCATCGAGCTTATCGATAAGCTGTAGACGCATTGCGGCAACGCGCCGGCCCATCCCATCCCGCCGGCCCGTCCCATCCCGCCGTCCCGCTCCACCCCGCAGCCCTGCACGCCCCGCAGCCTCGCACCCCCCTTGCATAGAGCAAAAGGGAGACGCCCGCAGGGCGTCTCCCTTCAGGGAGGGGAAATATAGAGCTCAATGAGCAGGCAAGGAATTAGTCCAGGTCGCCTGCGATGCGGCGAACCGCATGACGGGCGAAGGTCATGGAGCGGCCGACCGCCATGCCGTGGGTCAGGTTGTAGTAACCGCCCGCGAACACCGAACCGCTGCAATCACCCGCGGCGTACAGGCCGGGAATCACGTCGGCGTCGGTGTTGAGCACCTGCATGTCGGTGTTGATGCGCAGGCCGTCGCTGGTGTCCAGCAGCGCGCCGCCCAGGGTCACGCCGTAGAACGGTGCGTTGCGCATCTGGGAGAGCAGGTAGGGCTCCTTGCCGAAATCGGGGTCTTCCTGCGCATCGTAGAGCTCGTTGTAGCGCTCGATGGTGGCAAGGAAGTTCTCCTTGTATTCGCCTTCGTAGCCCAGCTTGTCGGCCAGTTCGTCAAGCGTGTCGGCCTTGATGAGGGAGCCGTTGTCCAGCCAATCCTTCAGATACTCGTCCACCGATTTGCCCACCTGGTTAATCATCACGTTCGTGGTGAAAGAGCAGCCAAGGCCATGGAAGCGCTTGACGTCCTCCGCGAAGCCGGCATCCCACACCTCCACGTACACGCCGTTCGGCTGAGAGGCCGCAGCGTAAGGAGCCCAGTCGTAGTTGCCCGATTCGTTGAAGAAGCGCTCGCCGTGGAGGTTCATCTTCAGGAACGGCTGCGTGCCGGGGTTGAACTGCGCACCCGTGCTGGGGAACGCGGGCTCGCCCGCCTCGATGCTCTCCTGCGTATAGCCGCCCTTGGTTCCCGGAGGCACCGCGCCGCGGTCGAACACGAAGGCAGCGGCGTTGGGGTCTTTCATGGCACCCGCCCACATGGCGGCCTTGATGCCCATGCCGGTGTTGGCCGGCCAGTACACACCCAGCGTGACGCACTTGGCCAGAATGGGGTTGATGCCAGCAACCATCTCAGGGTTGGCGGCATAGCCGCCGGTGGTCAACAGCACGTTTTCGGCATCGATCTACACATAGCCGTCGCCGGTGCTGAAGATGGCGCCCTTCACCGCGCCCGACTCGTCCGTTACCAGCTTGGCGAGGTCATGGTTGTACGTGACCTGATAGCCCTTGTCGCCAATGTACTCCTCAAGCAGCTCGTTGCGAGCCATCTCGGCATGCTCCTCGCTGCAATCCTCGCGCGCCACGTAGTTCACCTGAATAGGCGGGACATACATGTCGATTCCCACGCCGCCGCGGCCGTCGCCCTGGTCGCCGTCGAAATTCACGTCATAGCCGAACTGATCCATGATCGAGCGCATCCACGTATGCATTTCAGCGGATTCGTCGATCCACACCCTCACCACGCGCATGTCGTTCATGCCGCAGAACGACTGACGCAGCACATTGTTGAGCTTGATGGTGTCGACTTCCTGGCCGCCTTCCAAGCACTCCTCGATGTTGACCGCGCCATACCAGCTGCGCGTCTTCGCCACCTGGCCAGCCTTCTCGGCGATGATGAAGTCGAGGCCGAGGTCAGCTGCCGTAGCCGCGGCGGTCATGCCCGCGTTGCCCGCGCCGATGATCAGCAGGCTGGTCTGCTTGGTTTCGACGATCTCGTCCTCGCCGATTTCAGGCGCCTCACCCAGCCAGGCGGGCGTCTGCGTCAGAAGCGAAACACTCTCGCTCTGCGCGGCTGCGCTCGAAGAGCCTCCCTCGCTTGCGGTCTGCGGAGAGCAGCCCGTCATGGCAACGGCCGCAACGCCGGCGGTGGCCAGCGCGCCCGTTAGGAAATTGCGTCGAGAAATCCCTTTTTCCATCGTTCCCTCCAATAGGATCCGTCTTTTCACCCGCCTCGCCTTGCGGCGGGTGGGCGACTTGCGCTTGTTCTGCGAAGCAAGGCGCATTCTAGGAGGGGCAGAAGGGGCGAATCATCACCCTTGCGGGGAGGATTCTTGATGCAAGCAATTTACCAGGCATTTTGCGAATATATCACCCTCGATTCCGGCGCATCACCCTTGGCATTTCGGGCATGAAACGGCCATCACCCTCGGCGTTCCGGACGCAAGCCAGCCATCATCTTCTGCGATGCCCCACAGTTTGCACAATGTCTCGCAGCGCGCACGCGGCGGCTCCACGTTGTCGGCCATCTTGCACCCCATACAGGAAGAGCCCCGCATGGGGGCTCTTCTCTGTGGGGCCGCGGCCGCCCCGGAATTGGAGGGGAGGGAGGGTAAGCGCCGCGTAAGATATATGAGGTTTGGACTATTCGCCCGAGCGAGACAAGGCGCTGCGTGCGGAAATGCGCCCGAACACCAGGCACTCCGCCACATTGCCGCCGCCTTCGTAGTAATGACCCCAAATGGAGCCGAACTCGCCGGCGGAATACAGGCCTGGAATGGGATTGCCGTCGTGGTCCAGAATGGAGCCGTCGGCCGCACGCACGGGGCCGCCGTCGGTGTTGAGGAACGAAGGCGCGCACAGCTGAGCGTAGAACGGAGCCTTCTTGACGGGAACCAGCGTGCTCTCGGGGCGGTGGAAGAAGATGTCCTTACCGTTGTCGCAGCATTCGTTCCACTGGTTCACCGTGGTCACCAGCTCCTCAACGGGCACTTCCATCTTTTCCGCCAGCTCTTCGATGCTGTTCGCCGCCAGCGCGAGCCCCTCTTCGTCGGGATGGCCCTTGGTGGTCTCGGGCGGAATGGCGCCCTGGGCAAGGCCGTCGGAGTCGAACACGAACCATGCCTTGGAAGGCAGCGGCAGATGGGGCCATTCGCCGCCGAATTGCATATGGCCGTGGCGCGAACCCACATGAACGCTCATGTCGGACATGTAGGGGTAGCGCTCGCGAACGTTGTAGCCGTCCCAGTCCATGTAGAAGCGGCGACCGTTGACGCCCACGGTGATGCCGAAGCCCTTGGGGGCCGGCTTGAAGATGGGCGGGTTGGTGTAGGCGGTGTTCTCAAGGTCGCGACCCGCAAGCCAGAAGCCGGCGCAGTTGTTCATGTGCCAGAACTCGGCGCCGATGCGCGCGCAAATGCGGTGGCCGTCGCCGGTGTTCATGCTGCCGGCGGCAGGCACGGCTGCACCCTGGCTCAGGTAGTTCTGCATCATCTCGGGGCTGTGCTCGAAGCCGCCCAGGCACATGACCACGCCGCGCTTGGCGCGAATGCGCTTGCCGTCCTCGCCGGCGACGACGCCCAGAATCTCTTTGGTCTCGGGGTCTTGCACCAAGTCCATCAGCGGCGTATCGGTACGGTAGTCGATGACGTCGGAATGCTCGTTCACCTTTTCCTGGAGGAACACGTGGACGTGGTTCGGCCCCTTGACCTCGACATCCTTATTCTTGCCCACCGCGAAATAGCCGAAAGCGTAGGAGTATTCGAGCTCGTGGTACTCGGCGTTCCACTCCTCTGCGGTATCGGCAGTCGCAGGCTCGGTGACGCTCATCTCGTCCACGTTGACGCCCAAATCGACCATCCAGTCGTAAATCTCAGAGCAGCCCTGCGCGTAGGCATCAAGCACGTCGTCGGGCGTGGTGCCGTGTGCTAGATTCTTCAGATATTTCGACATTGCCTCGGGGTCGCGCGTCCAGATGGCGTCGCCCTTGCAATACGGGCTGTTGCCGCTTGCCATGGGGCCCTTCTCGATAAGAAGGCAGGAAGCGCCCTGTCCCTCGGTCGCAACCGTCAAAGCCGAGGCGAGGCCTGCGATGCCGGCGCCCACAACGACGACGTCGAACTCTTCATCCCAGCCTTCGCCCGAATTCGACGAACCCGAAGAAGACTTTCCCGTTTGGGGCGCACAGCCCGCAAGCCCCATAGCGGCGGCGCCTGCAAGCGCCGCTCCCGCGACCTTCACAAACGACCGGCGCGATGTGGTCGATGTAGTCGCCTCGATGGCGGTTTTCTTGTCCATGTCCCTTGGTTCCTCCTTTGGATTTGATTGCCAATGAGGCCATAATGGACTCCCGGCAAACGGCCGCCAATCACCCAAAAGTCCTAAAATGCCTGATGGCGGCATCCCCAAAAAGGCGGATATTGCGAAACGGGGCCGCAAAATCCATAATGGCTGCAAAGGGATACGATGTCGGGCGCCTAAGCCCGCATATCTGGGGAGGACCTTTGCAACACATCCGCTCGTACCGAGCTGCCGCCTGCATTGCTCTAGGCTGGGGGCTCCTTGCCGTCTGGGCCGACCTGTACGGCCATATGCCGGCGCTCGCCATTCCGTATTCTGAGCTTTCCTCGTTCGGCAATATGCGCATATTCTGGCTGACGGGACTTCTGGCGATGTCGTGCATCATGGTGGCCTTCCCCCAACGCGTGAAGCAGCACGCCGGCGCCCTTCAGTTCGCCGCGCCGTTCATCGCATCGTTTTCCACGCTCGCGTTTGCGGCCTCGTTCCAGCAAAGCGTCCTTCCGCCCCAGGCGCTTGCGCTCACGGGAATCGTCGCCTCCGGGGCGTGCTACACCTGGTTCGCGTGCAGCTTTTGCCTGGTAATAGCCCGAACAACGTCTTTGCGCGCCGCCATCGCCACCGTAGCAGGCAGCCTGATAATAAAAATCTTCGTGTTCCACGCGCTTTCGCTTTTGGCGAGCGATTCGGCGGCCACCGTTGTTGCCATAGCGCTCCCCTTCGTTGTGGCGGCCCTTCTGAAAGCAGCGGAATCCCTCGGACGCAAAAATGCCGAGCAGCCGAATGCGGCCCTTGCCGACAGCGCGGAAGCACATGCTGCGAACGTAACCGCACAAAAGGGGCCGTGGGCCGGCATCATATCGCCCACGAGCGAGGGGGACTGGCCGTTTCCCCAGGTGGCAATCGCCGCCGTTGCCCTTGCCACCATGCGGGCTATCACGCCCCTGGGCTTCTTCGGCGACCCGCTGAACCTTTTCACCAACATCCCCGTTTCGCTCCTCGGAGCGCTTGGCGTATGCGTGATCACAGGCGCGCTTTCGGCAATCCTCTTCGCGAACAAGCGGCTCGGCGAGAAATCGGCTGATTTTCTACCCGGATTCCTCGTGCTCATATTCGCGTTTTTCGCCTCGGCGGGCATAAGCCCCAGCAACGCCGTCACCGCCGCAATACTGGAAATGTTCATCACCGCCGCCGAAGCGTTCGGACATGTGCTGTTCTGGTCTATCCTCGTGGTTTTCATCAGGCGCGGCGGCGTTGCGACATATCGATTCCTCGGGTGCGCCACGGGCATTTACAACGCCATATCGCTCATCTGGATCACGTTCTTCTTCGACCTGGGCATAGCCAACAACGCCGTCATTCTATGCGTGGTGTTCGCCATCCTCACGCTGGTGGTGTGGCTCGCCGACCGCCGCGGCGTGCAGCAACCGCAGCAAGCCGCCGCCGATGCCGGCTCTGAGCTTGTGGACCGGCGCGAAGAGCTGGCAAACCGCTATGCGCTTTCGCCGCGCGAGCGCGAGGTGTTCATGATGCTTGCGCAGGGGCGGTCGCGGGCGCACATCAGCAACGCCCTGGTGCTGTCGGAGGGAACCGTGAAGACCCACATCTCTCATATCTATGCCAAGCTGGGCGTATCCAACAAGCAGGAGATGCTCGACCTGCTTTTGGCGAACGAGGAGAACGGCGAAGATCGCGCTGCACAGCCGAAGGACGGCGATCGGTAGAACCGGAAACCGCCCGATGCAACGCGACGATCGCCCCTGTGGCTTGCTGCAATTTTCGAGCTGCACAACAGTTGGAGCAATTCCTGCGCTACATAAGGGTTGGCTGGCTTGACATAAAGCGCCCATCGCTCTCTGTGATGCGCGGCAATTCGCGGGCCGCATGGTTGATTGGTTCCGCACAGCCGTCTGAACGTTCATTTTTCGTTCTTGGCGGCTGGAAAACCTTAACACGCTTTTCGTGAAGTACAATGATGCAGTTCAATGAACCTTAATCTGACCGACGTTACGTTAGGAGCGCCCATGGCCCTCGCCCACCTTAACGCTTCAACCGCTCCGCGCGCCTTCGCCTTCCGCGTGCTTGCCGCGCTTGTCCTTGCCGCCCTGTGCGCGTTTGCGCTCTCTTCGTGCGGGCATGAGCCCGAAATAGCAACGCCTCCCGTAGATTACGGCCAGGAGCAGCAGAACAACACCGAGAAGAACACCGGGGCGCAAGACAACGCCGACGACGCGACCGCAGCAGACGACGAAGCTTCCGAGCAGGACGACACGTCGGCGGAGCACGATGCATCCGACGGCGCCGCAGCGCAAGCAACCCACGAAGGCCCCTTCGTGGTGCGCATCCTCAATGCCGGCGGTGCTGACGGCTTAGCCGGTGCCGCGCAGGAAACGCTGACAGGTGCCGGCATTGCGGGCGACAACTACCAGATTTCTACAGACAGCTATCTGGCCGCTGTCCTCCCCAGCACCATCGTATACGTGACTGGCGAAGGCGACGATGCCGCAGCCGTGCGCGCCGAGGCGGACAAGGTCGCCGCCGCGCTTGGGGGCGAAGTGCGCACGTTCAACGCCGCCGAAGTAGCCGAAGGCACCACCATGGACGGCCTCGACATCCTCGTCCTAGTAGGAGCAAACGCGATTTAGCCTCCGAAAGCATCAAACGGGTCTCGACGACGTTCATCGAGACCCGTTTGATGAGGTTCCTTCTGGCAAGAATCGCTAGTCCTCTGGCGCTTTGCGCTTGTCGGGATCACCGAATACGAGCTCGGCGGGCTTGGGCGCCACGAACGCGGGCTCCTCGGACTCGATGGCGGCCGCCGCTTGAGCATCGCCCGCAGCAGCGCGCTCGCGCAAATCGCTCAGCGCTTCGGCATCGGCCTGCTGCTGTTCGGCCGAACCCGCCACCTCGGCGCCGTCGATGGAAATATCTTTGGGCAGCACCAGGTTTGCGATCACGGCGACCAAGAACACACCGGCCACGCAGTTGTCGGCAAATACGCTGCGCACCAGCTCGGGGAAGATCACAAAGATGTCGGACACCTGGGTGAAACCGATGCCGATGGCGAGCGAGAGCGCCGTGATCAGGATATTGCGCTGGCTGAACCCGGCGCGGGCGATCATCTGGAAACCGCTCACTATAATGTTGCCGAACATCATGATGGTGCAGCCGCCCAGCACGGCCTCGGGCAGGCTGGAGAACACGGCGCTCACCACGGGCAGCAACGCCGCCAGCAGCATGATGACCGCGCCGGTCGCAATGGCCTTGCGATTGACCACCTTGGTCATGGCGATCAGGCCGATGTTCTGCGCGAACGACGTTACGGGCAGGCAGCCGAAGCAGCCCGAAAGCGCGCTTACGAAACCGTCGGCGGCAAGCGAACCCGAAAGCTCCTTCTCACGCACCTCGCGGCCCAGACCCACGATGGTCAGCGCCGAGGTGTCGCCGATGGTCTCGGTCGCGCTCACCAAAAAGATCACCGCCAGCGAGATGATGGCGCCCAGGTTGAATTCCGGCGTGAACGGCATGATGTGCGGCAGCGCGAACAGCTGCATGTTCTCGAACGCGCTCAGATCGACCGCGCCAGCAATAAGCGCCGCAATATAGCCAACCACCAGGCCAAACAGCACCGAAAGCTGCTTGGTTTTACCCTTTGCCAGAATCTGGAACGCCAAGCATGACACCAGCGCAATGGCGCCCAACGCCAGATTGCGCGGCGAACCGAAATCTTCAGCGCCGCTGCCGCCGCCAAAGCTGGTGGCGCCCACGGAAAGCAGCGAGAACCCGATGGACGTAACCACCACGGCAGCCACGATGGGCGAAATGATGCGACGCCAATACTTAGCGAACAGACCCAGTGTGCCCTCAAAGATGCCGCCCACAATAATGGCGCCAATGGCCGCGTTGTAGCCGTACTGCGCCGCGATCACGCACAGTACCGACACGAACGTGAACGAAATGCCCATAACGATGGGCAGACCGCTGCCCACGCGCCACACGGGAAACAGTTGGATGAGCGTGCCGATGCCGGCGATGAGCATGGCGCTTTGCACCAGCATGGCAGTCTGGCCCTCGCCCAAGCCCGCCGCACCCGCCACCACCACAATAGGCGCGAGGTTCGCCACGAACATCGCGAGCACGTGCTGCAGGCCATAGGGAATGGCGCGCAGCAAAGGGATATCGCCGTCGAGCTGGAACAGGCTTGCGTGGTTGAACTGCTTCTTTGCGCCCTTAGCGCCGCCCGCAGCCGCCACGGCTTACGCCTCGCCCTTCACGGCCGCGTCGAACGCCGCATCGGCGCTTGCGAGGTCATCGGCGTTTACCTCGACCACCTCGCCATACGTCGGCGCGTCGCCGCCCTGTGGACGGAACGTGATCTTGCCGGTCATGGGATCCATGCGGTCCACGATGGCGAGCGACTCCAGGCGGTACCCGCGCTCACGCAGGCTCTTGCCGCCGGGCTGGAAGCCCTTCTCCACCGCAATGCCAATGCCCTCGACGGTAGCGCCGGCTGCCTCCACGATCTCGATCAGACCGTTAAGAGCGCAGCCGTTGGCCAAGAAGTCGTCGATGATAAGCACATGGTCATCAGGCCCGATGAATTTCTTGGAGACGATGACATCGAACACCTTGCCGTGCGTGAAGCTCTGGATGCGCGTGCAGTACATTTCGCCATCGAGGTTGATGCTTTGCGCCTTCTTGGCGAACACCACCGGCACGCCGAAATGCTGAGCCGCGATACACGCGATGCCGATGCCGGATGCCTCGATGGTCAGGATTTTGTTGATAGGAGCGTCGGCGAACAGACGCTTGAATTCGGCGCCCATCTCATCAAGAAGCTTGATATCAATCTGGTGGTTCAGAAAGCTGTCCACCTTAAGCACGCCTTCGGCCTTGACCACGCCATCCTTTTGGATGCGCTCTTCGAGAAGCTTCACGATGTTCGCCTTTCTGCTCGGGGATAGTCAATCGCCCCGGCAAACTCACCCGAAGCGCTATAACCTCACAGTGTAGCGCAGTATGAAGCGTTACTTTGCAGAAAACGTCACGGTGATGATGGTTCCTATGGGGTCGTTGTCGGTGATGCTGATGCTGGCGCCGTGAACCTGGGCGGCGTGCTTGACAATGGCGAGCCCCAGGCCGCTTCCGCCTGTGTCTTTGGACCGGCTCTCCTCAACGCGGAAGAACCGCTCGAACACGCGCTCGCGCAGCTCGTGCGGAATGCCGCGGCCCGTATCGCTCACGCGCACCACCGCATGGCCGCCTTCGGAAGCCACCTCCACCACGGCACGACCGCCCTCGTGGTTGTAGCGCACCGCGTTCTCCGCAAGGTTGCGCACCATCTCCTCAAGGATGCGGGCATTGCCGCGCACCTTGATGGGCTCGTTATCCACGCGGCTCACTTGAACCACCAGGTCAACGCGCGAACGCTCGGCCAACGGGCGCAAACGCGCCACAGCGTTGTTTGCCACCGATTCAAGCGGCACTTCCTGCTGCATGTCAAGTTCCATCTGCCCCTCGCCCATCTCATCCAGATGCGTGAGCGCGATGATCTCTTCCACCATGCTCTTCATCTGCTGGGCTTCGTCATGGATGAGGCCGGCGAACCTGCGCACGTCGCGCGGCTTGGCGATGCCTTTGTCGATGATTTCGGCATACCCCGAGATAACGGTCAAGGGCGTTTTGAGCTCATGCGACACATTGGCCGTAAACATGCGGCGCTCGCTTGCCTGCGCATCCAAGCGGCGGTGCTGCGCATCCAAGCGGCGCAGCAAGGGCATAAGCTCCTCGGGGGCATCGCCTTCGATGGGATTGTTCAAATCGATTTTCTCCATGCGCGAGATAACGCGCCGGGCAATCGCGTATCCGATGAGGAACGAAACCACTACCGCCAGAAGCAGCACGAGCAAGCAAGGCAGCGCGATAGTGCCCATGACGCCCCAAATGCTCGACTGCGTAACGGAAAGACGAAGCACGGACCCATCGGCCAGCAAGACCGAGTGATACAGCGTTTCTTCGCCGAGCGTCTCGGAGTAGCGCCCGCTTTGGCCCTCGCCCGTTTGCATGGCCTCCACCACCTCGGGGCGCTGAGCGTGATTCTCCATCGACGACTCATCGGCAAGCGAGTCGTAAAGCACCGTGCCATCGGAGGAAATGAGCGTCATGCGCGTATCAGGCTCTATGGTGCTTTCGGTTTTCACCAACGCGATGGCATCGGTGCCCGTATAGCCTGAATCATTGATGACCTGGGCGTATCCCTCTGTTTCGGCAGCAAGGTCATCCACGGCGCGCTGGTCGAGCGTGAGATAGAACACCGCCGCATACAGGATGCAGCACACGATCACCAGCGCGGCAGAGGCGGCGGCCACCATGGATGCCACCGCACGAGAAAGATGCCACCTGCGACGCGACCCGCCGCCTGCGGCATCCTCCTTAGAAAGCGATCTGATACGAATGTCCATAGTGCCCGGTCCGCTTCGTAGGCGCCAGCTTACGCTTTAAGGCGATAGCCCACACCACGCACGGTTTCCACGAACGAAACCGCCTCGGGATCGGCCTCGCCGAGCTTCTTGCGCAGCGTTTGCACGTGCGCGTCAACCGTGCGCGTTTCGCCCGCCACGCCGTAGCCCCACACACGCTCGAGCAGCTTATCGCGCGACACCACAATGCCGCGATTCTCCATCAGATAGCGCAGCATCTCGAATTCCTTGTGTGTCAGACGCACCTCTTCGCCCGAAACCGTAACGCGATAGCTCGCCGGATCGAGAGAGATGGGGCCGGCGTCCAGCGTCTCACCCGTAGCAAGAGGCGCGGCGGTATCGGCGGCGTCGCGGGCGGCACGGCGCAACAGCGCATTCACGCGCGAAAGCAGCTCCATCATGCCGAACGGCTTTGCCAGATAATCATCGGCGCCCGCATCGAGCCCGGTCACCGTATCGTATTCGGTGGATTTGGCCGTGAGCATCATGATGGGCACGTCCTGCGTGCGCGGGTCTTTGCGCAAGCGCTTGAGCACGCTGATGCCGTCCTCATCGGGCAGCATCACGTCAAGCAGAAACAAATCGGGGATGGCCTGCGTGAGCGCGGCATCCATCTCTGCCGCTCGGGAGAACCCGCGAGTTTCATGCCCCGTCTGAGACAGCGTGTACAGCGTCAGATTGCGGATCTGTTCGTCGTCTTCAAGGTAGTAAATCATCCGAGCAGCTCTCCTTTGTATCGGCCCGTGATTGAATATTCTACCCATTCCGCGATGTTTTGGGCATGGTCGCCCACACGTTCAAGATATTTCGCCACCATAAGCGCCTCTACGAGGTTGGCCGCAGGATCGCTCTCTGCCTGGATGCCCTTGATGATGTCGCGCTTCACGCGCTCGAACATCTCGTTCACGCTGGCATCCTCGCCCACAACCTGGCTGGCACGCTCGCCGTCGCGCTTCACGAACGCCTCCGCGGCATCGTGCACCATGCCCGCCGCCTGGCGACCCATCTTTGCCAGGTGCTTGTTAAGCTTGGAATCGAAGGCCTCGCCCTCAAGCGTCAGCACGATCTCAGCGATATCGGCGGCCTGGTCGGCGATACGCTCCATGTCGCCCACCATCTTGAGCGCGGCGGACACGCGGCGAAGGTCGCCCGCCACCGGCTGCTGCGTCAAAAGCAGTTTCAGGCACAGGGCCTCGATCTCGCGCTCCTGGTGATCGATATCGTCGTCGCCCTCCATGATGGCACGGGCGCGCTCCTTGTCGCGCGACTCCAGCACCTCCACGGCGCCCACGACCGCCTCCTCCATCGAAGAGGCCATAACCAGCATCTGGGCCTCCAGCAGCGCGAGCTGGGAATCAAAAACGGTACGCATCATGTGACTTAGCCGAACCTTCCTGTGATGTAGTCCTCCGTGCGCTTTTCTTTGGGGTGGCTGAACAGCACCTGGGTCTCATCGAACTCCACCAGGTCGCCCAGCAGGAAGAACGCGCACATGTCAGACACGCGAGCAGCCTGCTGCATGTTGTGCGTCACCATGATGACGGTGTAGTCCTTCTTAAGCTCGGTTGCGAGCTCCTCGATACGACCGGTGGAAATCGGGTCCAAAGCGCTCGTGGCCTCGTCCATCAGCAGCACCTCGGGCTCGACTGCCAAAGCGCGCGCGATGCACAGGCGCTGCTGCTGGCCGCCGGAAAGCTGCAGGGCGCTCTTCTTCAGGCAGTCCTTGACTTCATCGAAGATGGCGGCCTTACGCAGCGCGGTTTCCACAATCTCGTCCAACGTGGCCTTGTCTTTGACCCCGTGGGTACGCGGGCCGAAGGCGATGTTGTCATACACGGTCATCGGGAACGGATTGGGCTTCTGGAACACCATGCCCACGCGCTTGCGCAAACGGTTCACATCGGTGCCGCGCGCGTACATATTCTCGCCGTCCAGGATGACTTCGCCCTCGATGCGGCAGCCCTCCACCAGGTCGTTCATGCGGTTGAGCGTGCGCAGCAGGGTGGATTTACCGCAGCCCGAAGGCCCGATATAGGCCGTGATCTTGTTCTCGGGCATATCCATATTGATGCTGTGCAGCGCATGAAAATCGCCGTAATACAAATCGAGATTCTTGACGGCGATCTTGGTTTTGGAAGGCGCCGCGGGGGCTTCTCCGGCCTCCTCCTTCAGCGCCGAGAGGTCGACGTCTACCATTTATTCCTCGTTTCTCGTAAGACGCTTGGCAACAAACGAAGCCAGCGCGTTGATGAGCAGCACGATAACCAGCAGCACCACAGCGGTGGCATAGGTGGCATCGATATGCAATCCTTCGGATGCCAGCACGTACATATGCACCGACATGGTGCGCACCGACCCGAACACCGAGTCAGGGATGGAGGCGACGGAGCCCGCAGTAAAGATGAGCGCGGCCGATTCGCCCACGATGCGCCCGATGGAGAGAATGATGCCGCCCAAAATGCCCGGCATAGCAGGCGGCAGCACCACGGAAAGCACGGTGCGCAAGCGGCCCGCGCCCAGACCGAAGCTGCCCTCGCGATAGGAATCGGGCACGGCGCGCAGCGCCTCCTCGGTGGTGCGCATCACGGTAGGCAGCACCATGATGGCGAGCGTCAAGCAGCCCGCCAGAAGCGAGAGGCCCCAGCCCAAGAACACCACGAAGAACAGCATGCCGAACAGGCCGTACACGATGGAGGGGATGCCCGCCAGCGTTTCGGCGGTCAGGCGCACGATCTTCACGAACTTGTTGCCGCGCGTGGTGTACTCCACCAAAAAGATTGCCGCCATAACGCCCAACGGCACGGCGATGACCAGCGTGAGCAGCACGGCCAGCAGCGTGTCGACGAGCGACGGGAACATAGAGACATTGTCCGAGTTGTACTCGAAAGCGAACAACTCCGGCCTCAGGTTGGGGATGCCCATGATCAGAATGTAGCCAACCACAATGAGCAGCACCGCGACGGTCAGGAAAATCGCCAGGTGCACAAGGGCATTCAGGATGATGGAAGACGTCTTGCGATGCGGCTTGCGCGGGGCGGCCACAGTTGCTTTAGCGGTATCGCTCATCGCTTAGACCTCCCATTCAGAACAGCAAACACGATATTGATGATCAAAACGAATACGAACAGCACCACTGCCGTGGCAATGAGAGCCTCGCGGTGCAGGTCGGCGGCATAGCCCATTTCAAGCACGATGTTGGTGGTAAGCGTGCGCACGCCGTCCAGGATGCTGTCGGGGATAACGGCCTGGTTGCCAGCGATCATGACTACGGCCATCGTTTCGCCGATGGCACGACCAACGCCCAGCACCACGCCTGCCATAATGCCCGAGGTCGCGGCCGGAACGAGCACGCGGAACACGCTGCGTTCGTGGTCGGCGCCCAAGGCGAGCGCGCCCTCGTAGTAGCTGTCGGGCACGGCGTCGATGGCATTGCGCGCCACCGTGATGATGGTAGGCAGAATCATGATGCCCAGGATGATGGATGCGGCGAGCAGGCTCATGCCCTGCACGTTGAACACCTCGCGAATGAGCGGCACCAAAACCACCAGGCCGAAGAAGCCGTAGATGACCGAGGGAATGCCGGCCAGAAGCTCAACGCCCGGAGTGAGGATGCGCTTGACGCGAGGGCTCGCGAAACGCGACAGGTAGACCGCGGCGAACAGGCCGATGGGAATGCCGATGATCAACGCGCCAATGGTGGCATAGACGCTGCCTATGATCATGGGCAGGATGCCGTACTGGTCGGCGGCGGGGCGCCACGTGGTGCCGCCCAGGAAATCGAGCACGCCGATTTCGCCGATGGCAGGAAGACCGCTTGCGAAGAGGAAGATGCAAATCAAAGCCACTGCGAGGATGGAGATCCCCGCAGCGGCCGTGAAAAGCACCTTCGCGATGGTTTCTTTGATGCTTTTCATAATAGTATGGGGCTTGTCGGGCGCGCGTTAGGCGAGCTCAGACCAGTCGGTGACGTTGCCCAGGAAGATCTCCTTGACCTGATCGGAGGTCAGAGCGGAGATGGGGTTGTCGTTGTTCACGATGATGGCGATGCCGTCCTGAGCGATAACGGTGGCGGAAACGCCCTGGCTGGTCTCAGAGTCCTTCAGCTCGCGGGAAGCCATGCCCAAATCGCACACGCCCTCGATGGCATTCTGCACGCCGGTGGAGGAGTCGGACTGGTTGACCTCGATGGTCACGTCGGGGTTGACGGCCATGTAGGCATCGGCGAGGGCCTCCATGACGGGGGTCACCGAAGAGGAGCCGGCAACGCTCACGGTGCCGGACAGGCTGTCGGAAGAGGGCTCATAGGCGCCATTCTCGGAAACGGAAACGTAGCCTTCCTCCTCGATGATTGCCTGGCCGTCAGAGCTCATGATGTAGTTCAGGAAATCCTGCGCGAGGTCGGACACCTCAGCGCCGGTCACCACGTTGAACGGACGGGAAACCTTGTAGGAACCGTCCTTCACGCCCTCGGCGGAGGGGGCAACGCCGTCAATCTCGACGCCCTTCACGGAATCGTCCATAGAGCCCAGCGAGATGTAGCCGATGGCGTTGGGGTCGCCAGCAACGGTGGTCATCATAACCGCGGTGGAGTTGGTGATGACGGCAGAGGTGGTGGTCAGGTCAACGTCGTTGTCATCCACAACGCCGAACAGCTCGGTGAAGGCGCCGCGAGTGCCGGAGCCGTCCTCGCGAGAGATGACGGAGATAGCGCCGGAGGGGCCTTCGGTGGTGCTTTCGGAAGAGCTGGAATCGGCGCTTCCGGAGTCGCTCGAGCCACCAGAGCAGCCGGCGAGCGCGAACATGCCGAACGCGCACACGGCAGCCAGAGCAAGCGCAAGCAGCTTGGTCTTCTTTGCTTTGATCATCAGTGAGAATCCTTTCGTCTCGGGTGTTCGTGCGCCCTCATCGAAGCTCCCTCCCTCGATTCGGTCCCTGCGCACAGGTCTTATGAAACACCGATCGAGACTTTACAAACCTCCATCTAAGCTCATGTCATGCGCGCGTCAAATTAAAGTAAAGTCGCGTGGCGGGCGTTTCGTGCGGCAGGCGTTTCATGCGGCCGCCGAGTCCAGCCACCTCTTCTGCGAGGCGGCCCTAGCATTCAATTGCGGCAGAGCGTTGGCGGTCGCGCGCGGGATGACGAACCCGCGCATTGAGAAAAGGTTGTATGTCATCCGACGCATTGAAGGCCACATCCAACGCATCTACGTGAAGATGGGCGTGCACAGCAAAAAAGAACTCACTGTTGTTCGAGTTGAGCGACAATCGGATTCCTCGGATTAAATCCCCAGTTCAAGCGCTGGTTTATTCCTAGGTTTATTCAAATAAACAAAAACTTCTCGTATGGTCGATGCGCCGACGCCGCCCGCAGTGCATCATGCGGCACGTCGCCAGCAATCGCACGAGCAGCGATGCCGACGGGCAGCCCGAAGAGACGCGAGCAAGACTTCAAGACACTCGCAGCACCGAGGCTTTGCACCATGCAGAGCAGCACGATGCAGATTTCGGGACCCCTCCTTCTCCCGTCGTGCCTCGCACCCCGCACGACAATTGATGGCGACAAATGCATACCTTATCAAGGAAGGGGAAATCATGACCGCAAACGTTACGCGTCGCGACCTGTTCAAATTCGGTGGAATTGCTGCAGCTGGTGCCTTGGGCGCCGGGGCACTTGCCGGCTGCGCGCCCACCACGGCGTCGAGCCCTGCCGAAGCGGGCTCATCCGAGAGCGCAGGCGACACTCCTGAGTTCCTCAAACAGCCCGAGCCCATCACCGAGTTCGCTGAGACCAAAGAATTTGACGTAGTGGTTGTAGGCGCCGGTGAATCCGGCCTTTCTGCCGCGCACACCGCCCAGGAGGCGGGCGCGCATGTGGCCGTTGTCCAGAACATCGGCACCGCTCAGACCACGGGCAACATGGGTGCCTCCGTCGATTTGGATAAAACCGACGAAGCAGGCGTCCAGGCAGCCGTCCAGTTCCTGATGGAGAAGAACGCCTACCGTTCCAATCGCAAACTGCTCGAAGCCTGGGCGCACAATTCTCACGAGGCAATCCACTGGTGGGCCGATACCGCAGCCGCACGCGGCGTGGAGTCCAAGCCTTTCGATTCCTCCAAGGAATACAACGGATACACTTTCTACCTCCATGCCAACACGTACAACCATATGGAAGGCGCCCACAATGACGCCGCCATGGTTATCGCAGAGCAACTTGCCGAAGACGGTGTCGAGTTCTTCTACAACAGCCCCGCTGTGCAAATTTACAAAGAGGACAACCGCGTAACGGGCGTTATCTGCCAGAACGAGGACGATTCCTACACACTGTACAAAGCCGCCAAGGGCGTCATTCTCGCCTCCGGCGACTGCTCCGGCAACGAAGAAATGCGCAACTACTACTGCCCCGATCTACGTGGATTCAAAACTATGTCCGAGTTCCGCGACGGGATGGGGATGGTAGCCGGCATCTGGGCGGGTGCCCAAATGACCCCGATCAACCACTCCAAGATGGTCCATGGCGGCGGTGTACTCACGCGCCTTCAGGTCCCCTTCCTCAACTTGGACATCCACGGCGAGCGCTTCATGAACGAGGTCCTGAGCTTTGCCTATCTGAACAATCTGATGCGCGACTACCTTGCTGAATATGATTATCAGAACTCCATGGCAGCCAAGTTCTTTACCATCATGCCCGCTAACTGGCTCGAAACTGCTGAAAAATGGGTAGAGGAAGACCCCTCCGAAGTGCAACTAGGCGTCGGAAATGGTGGAATTCCCGATGAGAGCCAGCTGATTAAAGCTGACAGCATCGAGGAGCTCGCTAGCGCAATCAACCAGTATATGGTGGACGAGTCCTGGGGCATCGACCCCATTGATGAAGCCACCATCGTCGCAAGCATTGAACATTACAACGAGCTGTGCGCCACTGGCATGGACACCGAGTTCGGCAAACGCGCGAAATATCTGGTGCCCATCGAGGAAGGACCGTTCTACGCCGTTCCCCGCGGCGCCAACAGCGTGCCCGCAATTCTGGGCGGCCTCATCGTCGACGAGAACCAGCAATGCCTGGATGCCGACGGCAACCCAATCGAGGGATTTTTCGCAGCGGGCAACGCTTCCGGCCAGTTCTACGGCGGCGTGGACTACCCCATGGACATCGAGGGCCTCTCCGTGGGACGCGCCATTACCTCTGGCTTCGTGACAGGCCGCTACGTGGCGAGCCTGTAGCCTCGAACCAATCCCTTCCAAGGCAACTCTCGCAAATTCCTTGCCGATGAGCCGGATTATCCCCTCCTTCTAGGCCATCGGCATGCTCTCTCCGTGAAACGTAGACGCGCTGACTTATGCAGTTGGCACGTCTACGTTGCGAGCGTAAAGCCCCTTTCCCAGGCCAGACTACACGCCCACACCCCATCCACCCACGCCGTCGAACGCGCCTTCCAGCCGAAATCATGAGCACAATGCATCTGGGCTATAATCGCTGCATGCACAAGTTTCGACATACTCTACCCAAGCCGCGCATCGACCACCTCGAGCAGATGGTTCCCTACATCTTCGCTCTTGGCTGCGCACGCGCATGGATGACCCTCATCTTTGCCGCACCGCGAGTCAACCTCGATTTGGGCTTCGATCCCCATATTGTCTTCGATTATTCATATGTAGTCACAGGCGTTGCCATAGCCCTACTGGCCAGGCGCCTGTCGCCCCTTCAAGAACAACCATGGAGCAAGCTGGTGGCCGCAGGGGGCATGATTGCAGCATCATTGTGCATCATTACATCTTCGATTTCGAATGAATACGCCTCTGCGCTTTCCATCGTGGGCGCCCTACTGGGCGGAATAGGCTTTTGCGTGTTTCTCCTACTTAATTCCGAAACGCTGTTTCCACTCAGCATCGTGCGCATTCTGCTTTATTTAGCTGCGTCCCGTTTTCTCGCGGTGCCTATCGTGTTTTTCTGCGAGGGTATGGATGGCATACGTTTTATGCTTGCTCTAATTATCCTGCCCCTCATTGCGACAGCATGCGTAGCTTTCTCCTACAACAACACTCCTGTTGCAGAGAGGCCTCCGCGCGTCTACCCTCGATTCGTTTTCCCCTGGAAACCGCTTGCGTTGTTCGCAGTGTTTTCCTTCGCCTACGGGATGCGCGAACAGCAAATCGCCTTTGGCGGCGGTATCCATTCATCTATTTCCACCGCCGTTATTATGGGAATAGTGTTCATCGCCGTGTATTTCTTCTCCGATAAATTCAGTTTCAGCGCGCTCTACCGCTCCCCCGTGTTCTTGCTGGCCTGCGGTTTGCTCCTCATTCCCGCCGAAGGCCTCCTGGGTACATACGTGTCTGGATACCTTATCTCCATGAGCGTCACGCTCATGAGCCTTTTGATTTCGTTGGTGTTTTACGATTTGGCCAAACGCATGGGCATCGCAATCATCGCGCTCATGGGCATGGAGCGTATCGACAAGCTCTTTATCGTGTGGGGCAACGATTGCGCCGACATACTTTCCGCTGTATCACCAAGCCATCTCGTCCAGGAAATCATCACTCTCGTCCTCATCCTCACGCTCATTCTCGCTTGCGCGCTCCTTTTGTATAAAAATGGATGGATAGACTGGGGCGGACACCTTGTCGATTCTGCCGACTTGACCGCTGAAGCCATGCATGAAGAAAAACTGCTCATTCGCTGCGATGAAATTTCCAAACAGTGCCGGCTCACGCCGCGCGAGGATGAAATTCTGCGGCTGCTCGCACGCGGCAAAACCTATCCCGAGATAGAAAAAGAGCTGTTCATCGCCTCGGGAACCCTCAAAGCGCACACTCACCACATCTACACCAAAACAGGCGTCAGCGGCAAAAAGGAACTCGCCGCGCTGTTCAAAACCCAGGAGCCAGAAGCGGAGTAAGACGAGGTGCAATATTAAATCGAACGATTCCCATTGCAAGATATGATAGCCGATGCAACATTAGGACCAATGCTACGCCATAAGCGATGCGCGCGATAGGCAGTGCGACGCGATAGACGACGCCAAAAGGACCACCCTGAATACAAATGCACGTCAACCTATCGATGCTCGTGCAACAAACGCCGATTTGCTGCAGTTTTCGAGAGGTGCCCCGAGTACACCGCCGTTGGGCCTCGCGTTTCCCCAGGTCACAGCCTTGTTCCGATTGGGCTACTTTGGGAGGCGCGAGAAAACTGCAGCAAATCGGCGTTCGTTTGCAGAACGACTTTTACTCGGTTGCGAAACGACGTTTGTGCGGCAGCAAATCGGCGTTCGTTTGCGGGGCATCGTTTCTGGTGCGGCAAATCGGAGTTTGTTTTCTCACGAAGGCGGAAAGACGCTGGGAAAGGGCGCCGCGGCGGCAACGAACAGCAGCTGGCCTTATTCGACAACCCCCTCCGCCGCCTCTACCACGTGCTTCATAAGAACGCTCGTGGTAACACCGCCGATGCCACGGGGCACGGGCGTGATAGCCCCCTCGTCGCCGAGTGCGTCACACGCCGCGTCAAAATCCGCATCGCCGCACATAACACCCGCCGCATCAAAATTGATGCCCACATCGAGCACCGTTTGCCCCGGTCGGAAGCACTTTGCCCCGTAAGCGCGGGCGCGGCCCGTCGCAAGCACCACGATGTCGGCGTCACGCATGGCCGCCGCCACGTCATCGGTACGGGAGTGGCACAGCGTGACCGTGGCGTGACGCTCCATCAGAAGCATGGCTACGGGACGGCCGATGACCAGGCTGCGCCCCACCACCGCAGCGCGCTTGCCCGCAACCTCAATACCGTAATGGTCGAGCACCTCGAGGCAAGCCGCCGCCGTGCAGGGGGCGAATCCGTTGCCGCGGCCCGAAAACACGCGGGCAAGCGACCCAAGCCCCGCCCCGTCCACATCCTTGCGAGAATCAAGCGCGTCGCAGGCGGCCTGTTCGTCAAGATGCGACGGGAGAGGGCGGAACATCAGGCACCCATGAATCGATTCGTCGTCGTTCACCTGCGCGATTGCATTCATGAGCTGCGTTTGAGACGCATCGGCGGGAAGCGTCACGCGACGCACGGCAATCCCCAAGGATTCAGCGCGCTTGAGCGCGGTGCGTTCATACGACATGTCGTCGGGGCGCTCACCCACGCGCACGATAGCAAGCGTCGGCACAGCGCCGCGCTCTGCAAGCGCAGCAACACGCGGACTTAATTCGGTGGCGATTGCGTCAATCACCGGTTTTCCCAGGAGAAGCTTTGGCATGGTCCCTCTTTCATGCTGGTGTGCATCAATTCATATCGCATACTTATACAGCCCCGGTTCTGATGCCACCCCGGTTCGCGCCGCATGCTGATGCGACCCCAATTCGTATCGAATGCTGATACCGTCCCAGTCCACGCCAATCGCTCATTCAATCCAATATGAGTTGAATACCGATAGCCCCAGACTGTACCTGACAAAGTTTCTGCCACAAATCGCAAGAATAGTATCTTTTGCGAGATGTCGTGCTGCAAATTGCATGAATAGTATCCCCGAAAAGCAGCACGGACCAGTCTTACGCACCATCAAGCAAGATAGAATCAGCATAATGCCTGTTCGGAAGTCGACAATAACAGCATCGCACTCCGAACCCGCCGTTTCAACAATACTATTCTTGCGATTTGTAGCACAGAAGGCGCCGGACAATACTATTCGTGCATTTTGTAGCTTTCAGCTATACACTTTGCGGCTCTTGGCCTATAGGTTGCGTTTTTCGGCTAAGCGCTTTGAGCTTAGGCTTTGGATGGCATCGGCTCTGGGCCATGCGCTTGCAGACTCTGGCGATGTCAAGCTATGCGGCATAAAAAGGTGGCAGCTCGAAAGCCGCCACCAAACACCTCATATTATCTGCCGCTTATCTCATGGCGCACGTAGTCGTAAAGCACGTCGGCTTGGTATGAGAACGATTTGACCAAATCTTTCGCCTCGCGCTCGAACGCCTCGGCCGTCGGCGCGTCATCCATCATGGCCGTGTTCACGTATACGTTGAGCGCAGCGGCCTCCATGGCACCCTTCGCAAGAGCGGCAGACGCCCCCACGTCAGACAAGGCCAAACGTGACGCATTGTGGGCCAAAAAATCATCCAGCTCGATCACCTTCGCACACACGCGCATGATCTGCAGCGGAATCTCGCAGGCATCCACCAGTGCCTTTTGACCGGCAGCATGGCGCAGCTGCTGCTGCGCGGTCGTCGCCTTGGGCATCTTCCACGTGCGAGCCAAAGCAGAAAACGCCTTGGCGTCATCCTCCACAAGCCGCAGCAGCGTTTCTCGGCACGCTTTGAGCTGCAAGAGCACGCCCTTAAGGTCGCCTTGAATGGCGGCATACTTCTGCTTTCCCAGCGTAAGATTGCCCACCATGGAGCCGAGCGCAGCGGCCAGTGCGCCGGCATAGGCGCTCGCCCCACCGCCCCCGGGCGTGGGAGCGGCGGAGGCAACCGCCTCGATAAACTTTTTATCGGGCACCATCGCCCCTTTCTAGCCAATGCCGGCAGCAGCGGCAACAACATCAACAACCAGGCGTTCTGCGCGATGCGCATTGCTATTCTGTGCGCGATGCTCATCGCTATTCTGCGCACATCGCACATTGCCAAGAAGTCAGCAAAAAGCGCTCCGACGCCTCGGACGAGCGCGCCGGCAGAGACGTGGCATGGCGTGCTCCGCATGCAATCCCCGTCGGCGCAGCAAGTCGAAAGCTCCCGAGCGCTTCGCAATCTTGCAGTGCCTCATGCGAATGTCGCGCCAGCCGGCAAGATGGCGCAATCGTCTAGAAAAGCCCTGTGATCTTGCCGGTCTCGTCCACATCGATGTGCACGGCGGCGGGATCTTTGCCCAAGCCAGGCATGGTCATGATGTCGCCCGTGAGCGCCACCACGAAGCCCGCGCCCGCCGACACCTTGACGTTGCGCACCGTGATGCGGAACCCGCGCGGCGCGCCCAGAAGCTTGGGATCGTCCGAGAAGCTGTACTGGGTCTTTGCCATGCACACCGGCATGCCGCCAAAGCCCAGGTCCTCGAGCTGCGCCAGCTGCTTCTTGGCGTTTGGCGTAAAGTCAACGCCGTCGGCATGATAGACGCGCGTGGCGATGGCCTCGATCTTCTCGGCCAGGCTCGCATCGTCGGGGTAGCAGAACTCAAACGTGGAAGCGCTGCGACCCTCGGCATCACCCTGCTCGCACAGGCGCACCACTTCCTCGGCGAGCGCCATACCGCCCTCGCCGCCGCGCGCCGCGACCTCGGAGCGAACGGCATCCACGCCCAGCTCGCGGCACTTGCGCTCAACAAGTTCGAGCTCGGCGTCGGTATCGTGCGGGAAGCGGTTGATGGCAACCACGCAGGGCAGCTTGTATACGTTGGTGATGTTGTCCACGTGCTGCAGCAGATTGGGCAATCCGGCCTCAAGCGCCTCGAGGTTTTCCTCGGTGACCTTGGCCTTGGGCACACCGCCATGGTTCTTGAGCGCACGCACCGTGGCAACAACCACAACCGCATCGGGCTTAAGCCCCGCCAAGCGGCACTTGATATCCAGGAATTTCTCCGCGCCCAGGTCGGCACCGAAGCCCGCCTCGGTCACGCAGTAGTCGCCCAACGCCATGGCCATGCGCGTGGCCATGATGGAGTTGCAGCCGTGCGCGATGTTGGCAAAGGGGCCGCCGTGCACAAAGGCCGGCGTGCCTTCGAGCGTCTGCACCAAGTTGGGCTTGAGCGCGTCTTTGAGCAGCGCGCACATGGCGCCCTGAGCATGAAGCTGGCCGGCGGTAATGGGCTGATCATCGCGCGTATAGCCCACCACGATGCGAGCCAGGCGCTCTTTGAGGTCGGAGATGCTCGTGGCCAGACAGAAGATGGCCATGATCTCAGACGCCACGGTGATGTCGAAGCCGTCTTCGCGCGGCACGCCATGGGCCTTGCCGCCCAGGCCGCACACGATGTTGCGCAGCTGGCGGTCGTTCATATCCACGCAGCGCTTCCAGGTGATCTTGCGCACATCAAAGCCGAGCGCGTTGCCCTGCTGAATATGGTTGTCGATCATTGCGGCCAGAAGGTTGTTGGCCGCGCCGATGGCATGGAAATCGCCCGTAAAGTGCAGATTGATGTCCTCCATGGGAATGACCTGGGCGTACCCGCCGCCCGCAGCGCCGCCCTTGATGCCAAAGACGGGTCCCAGGCTGGGTTCGCGCAGCGCTGCCACCACGTTCTTGCCGATTTTGCGCAAGCCATCGGCCAGGCCCACCGTGGTGGTGGTTTTGCCCTCGCCGGCTGGCGTGGGATTGATGGCCGTCACCAGAATCAGCTTGCCGGGCTCGTGCGGATGATCGTTCAGCAGGTTGTAGTCGACCTTAGCCTTATAGTTGCCGTACATCTCCAAATACTCCTGCGGCACGCCGGCGCGCTCGGCAATCTTGGAGATATGCTCGGGGGTTACGGACTGGGCAATTTCAATGTCGCTCAACACTTCGGGCCCTTCCTTCCTTGGGTGACGGCGGCGTTCAGTCGCGCGCCCGGCCCGCAGTAACGGCGAGGCACGCAAAAGACGCACAGTGATCGGGATTGACCCATTGTACCCGTCGGCGCATCGGTCGCCAGGCTGCCCTCGCGTTTCCTTGACAAGCGGCACGAAAACCCCGGATGCGGCAGCATCGTTGCGCGCCCGGCCCCGGCAACAACTCCGCCGGCAAATAGCGAAACGCCTTTAGCCGCCCTCCGGCAACAGCGCGCTCCAGCACGCCCGCGCCCCATCGTCGGCGCGCGCCGCCCTTGGCGCGCCCGGCCCCGGCAACAGCGAGTCAACCTCAGTTGCTCGCGGTCGATTGCGGGCGCCGTGGTCCATCCCCGGCAACAGCGAGTCAACCGTTTTGAGGAAGAGCCCGATTCCGGCATAAGACGCAGGGTCGCGTGCTATGATGCAGAAAAACAGGCGCACGTCGCCTTGCTCGCATGCCCTTGGCCTGCCTGACGCGTCGCCACGCCACCGCCCTATCCAACCCGAAGGGCACGCCATGAATGAAGAAGCTGAGTCCATCCTCATCGTCGACGACGAGCAATCCATCACCGATTTCGTATCGTACAGCCTTATGAAAGAAGGCTTTCGCGTGGACGTAGCGTCCAACGGCGAAGATGCGCTCGCGCTTGCCATGCGCAAGAAATATGACCTGTTCGTGCTCGACATCATGCTGCCCGGCATGGACGGCTACGAGCTGTGCCGCCGCATTCGCGCCCGCACCACGGCACCCGTGCTGTTCCTTTCCGCACGAGACACCGAGCTGGATAAGGTCGTAGGCCTCGAAATCGGCGGCGATGACTATCTTGCCAAGCCCTTCGGCGTGCGCGAGCTCATCGCCCGCGTGCGCGCGCTGCTGCGTCGCGGCACCATGGATTCCGTCTCCAACTCCGGCGCGCTTACCGCGGCGGGCATCACGCTCGACGAGGACCGCCACACGGCGGTTGGCCCGAATGGCTCCATCGACCTGACTCCGCGCGAGTTCGAGCTGCTTGCGGCGCTCATGAAGGACGCGGGCAAGGTGGTCACACGCGAGGAGCTGCTGCGCGAGGCGTGGGGCTGGGAGTACATCACCGAGACGAAGACCGTCGATACGCACATCAAGCGCCTGCGCGACAAGCTCTCGGCGGCAGGCTTCGACGCCGGCGTGATCGAAACAGTGCGCGGCTACGGCTACCGCCTGCGCGCATAGCGGGGAGCCAAGCATGACGCCTGACGCGCATACGCACAATCGGCCTACTCCCCAGCGCGCTTTTTGCGCTTGCGGGCGAGACGGGGGGAGCACGGCGCACGCCCAACACGGGCAAGCGATAGGACGGGCCGTTCGTTGAAGCGCCTTCAGACATATTTCGCCATTCTGACAGCCATATTCGCGGTTGCGGGCGCCGTGGTGGCGCTCATGGCCGTCGCGCTGTTCAATACGGGAAACCCCCTGGTCATAGCTTGGATTCTGCTGACCGGCGGCACGTTCGTGTTCATCATCTCGCTCATCATCGGGCACTACATGGCCGAACCCTTGGTCAACCTCCATCGCAAGGCGCGGGCGGTGTTCGAAGGCGATGCCACGGTGGATATCAAACCCGAAGGCAAGCTGTACGAGGCTGACCTTCTGGCGGAAGATTTTGCCGCTTTGGGCGAGCAGAACAAAACCAAGATGTCCGACCTCGCGGTGCAGCAGAAGCGCCAGACCCAGTTCATAAGCGACGTGGCCCATGAGCTGCGCACGCCGCTCACCGCCATTCGCGGCAACGCCGAAACCATGATGGACCCCGATATGCCGCCCGCACTGCGCGAGCGATTCTGCCACACCATCATCAGCGAATCCGAGCGCCTCACGCGCATGGCAAACGACCTTCTCACGCTTCAGCATGTGGAAGAAGGCACCGACCAAACCAGCTGGCGCCGCGTGAAGCTACACGACGTAGTGACCGATGTGGCCGACGCGCTCGAGCCGCTCATCGAGGAGCGCGGCGGCACGCTTACCGTAACGGGCGAGGCGCCCGATGTGCTGGGGAACGCGGATCGCCTTCAGCAGGTGGTCTACAACCTGGTGGCTAACGCGTCCCGCTTTATCGGCGAAGGCGGGCACGTAATCATCCGACTCGAGGGCCTGGCCGACCGATCGGTCATCAGCGTGCTCGACGATGGCCCCGGATTTGGCAATATCGACCCCAAACTGCTGTTCACGCGCTTCTTCCGCGGCGACAACTCGCGCGCCCGCAACACCGGCGGAACGGGTCTGGGCCTCGCTATCGCTAAGAGCATCGTCGAGGCGCACGACGGCACCATTGAGGCGCTCAACCGCGCCGAAGGCGGCGCTTGCTTCATCGTGACGCTTCCCAGCATCCACGAGCATATTCACTAACGAATGCGAAGGCACGGCGGGCATTTGAACGCGCCGCAACTGAGCGCGCCTAAAGAGAATCGCGGCCGACAAGGCGTGACGGGAGCGGGCGGCACGCCCTTCCCGCTCTCGACATGACCCCCCCCCCGCAACAAAGAGCGCTGCCAACGAGAGCCAGGGCGCTTTTGCCCATCGCTTGAGAGTCCTCCTGCAACGAAGGGCGGTTTGCTGCAGTTTTTTGGCATCGCGCGAAATAGCCCGGATTTTCCTTCTCCATTTTCCCAGGTCACACGGCCGTCCATTTTTTGCTACTTTTGACACATGGGAAAAACTGCAGCAAATCGCCCTTCGTTGCATTTGACGCACTTATTTCTCCGGCCACACCAATCTCGTTGGCCGTATTAACCCCTTGTCGCGCTCTTTTCGCTCACCGCAGCTTCCCTTGCTACGCTCATCCCTTTACCGCACCCGCTTCCTCCGGCAAATCCTTCTCTACTTTTGTGGCGTTCTTTGTGGCATTCGTTTCGTACGAATCAAGATTACTTGGAATCATGCGATAGCGCACTGGGCCCGCCCTTTTTACAATAGGCACGCGTCGCGTCACACGAAGCGCAAAAGGTGGAATACGACGCAGGGCATCAAGACCGGAAAAGAGGAGGCGCCGTGGGCGAATCGGGTTATCGCGCGTTTTTCCACACGAAGCATGTTCCGCAGCTCGCGCTTTCCATGGTGCTGGCGCGTTTGCCTGTGGGCGTTGTCACCATCGTGCTGGTGCTTTTCGTGAGCACACGATACGGCGCCACCATCGCGGGCCTCTGTACCGCCGGATTCACTATTGGCATGGCGTGCTTGGCGCCCGTGTTCGGCAAATTCGTGGACAAAGGATACGGTCCCGTCACGCTGCGCATCCTCGCCGTGGTGGAAATGGTGAGCGTGCTGGCGCTTGTGGCGCTGGTGCTCGCGCAAACGCACTTTATGCTGGCGGTGGTTGCTTCATTCTGCTGCGGCGCGTTCATGCCGCCCATCGCCGGCGTCACACGTTCGCTCTGGCCCAGCATGCTGGAGATGGAAATGATCGCCACCGCGTATAACTTCGAGGTGCTGGTCATCGACGTGCTCTATGTGACGGGTCCGCTGCTTGCCAGCGTGTTCGTGGCAATTGGCGCACCTGAAGCGGGACTGATCGCAACCACCGCCGGATCGCTCGTGGGCACGTTCGTACTCGCGTCGCTCGAGCCGGTCAAGAATCACGCGCAACGCAATCGCGCTCGTCGCGCCCAGATGGCCGGAACGCCCGACACGAGCACAGAAGGCAACGGGGGAGCGAATAAAGCAGCCGAGCCAACCAGGGTCCCGCTGCTCACTCTTGCCGTGATCCTGCTGCTCCTAGCCGCCCTCATGCGGCTCATGTTCAGCGGCTGGCTGGAAACCATCATTCCCCTGTTCTACAGCGATGCCGGCCAGGCGGCGCTCGGAAGCATCGCGATTTCCGCATGGTCGGTGGGCTCGGTGCTAGGTGTGGTGCTGTTCCATCGGTTCCAGCCCAATCCGCGCACGATTGCGCCCGTCAAGCAGATGGCGCTGTTCACCGGCGTGTTCATGGTGGTGTCGCTTTTATCGGGACTCGGCGTAAACGGGTTTGCCGTCATGTGCGTGCTGATGCTGCTCGTAGGCGCATTCGGCGCGCCGGTTGACAATCTCCACTACCAGCTGGCAAGCACCCTGGCGCCCCAAGAACGGCAGGCGGAGATGTTCTCGTGGCTCAACACGGCATCAAACGTAGGCATTGCCGGCGGAGCGTTTTTCGCGGGATTGTGCGCCGATTACGTGGATTACGGCATTGCGTTCTTCCTGCCCTCGAGCTGCCTGGTGCTCTCGTTCGCATTCACGGCGATACTGGTGGCGGTGTGCAGCGGTCATACGCCTCGCATGATTCGCAGGCGCGGCGCCTCTCACGCATAGGAGAGTTTCCCATGCGTGCACAACCCGACAAGGACGGAGACGGCCAGGTTCATATGCGAAGGTGATTCCCATGCGTGCACAACCCGACGGATGCCGCGCGGCGCCCCGCAGGCACGAGGAAGGCACACGCCCAGTATCCGTCGCGCGTCAGATGGGTAAAACGACATCTGGTGCGCACGAGCGCAACGCAAGGGGCGCCTCGCAAGCACAGAGAGTCCCAAGCGTGTAGAGCTCGATGGATGCCGCGCGGCACCTTGCAAGCATAAGAGCGGCACCGCGCATGAGCGCGCCGCAAGCGGCATCCACTTTGCATGGCCGCCATCGCGATTTCGCGCGCGAAACGCCGCTCCGCCGTGTCATAATTGGCTTTCATACGTGAACGCCAAGAGCAATAATCGACCCCAGCAAAGGACCCTACATCATGGTTACCATTGAGAAACTCAAAGGAAACTTCGCAAGTCGCGCAGGAAAGCTCTATCGCGCTTCTTTCGAGGAGTGGGAGCGCATCCCCTTTTTCGCGCTGCGGGCACGTTCCGCATCGAAAGAGGTTGACTTGCTGGCGTTTTGCGAGAACGGCGAATTCTGCGGCTTTGCCTGCCTCACGCTGAACGATAAGGCTGCATACATCCAGTATCTGGCCGTGGAGGAGTCGATGCGCGGACGCGGTTTGGGCGGAGAGATGCTCGATGCGCTCGTAAACCACTACGAAGGCAAGAGCGTCGCGCTCGATATCCACGCAGTACGCCCGGGCACCGACGGCTCGAAGCTACGCGCGCATCATCGCAAGCTGTACACGGAGCACGAATACAAGGCCTCGGGATACGGCTATCGAGACGGTGGCGTGGTGTACGAGATCTTGGTGCATGGCGAAAAGCTGGAGCGCACGGATTACATGAAGCTCATCAACAAGCTCGCCTTTGGCCTGACCCAGATCAGCGTGCGCAAGATGGATGAGTTGAAGTAAAGCGAAGCGATCGCGCAAAAAATGGAGCACACCATGGCAGGGCACGCACCTGCCGCAGAAGTCCTCTAATTGTATATCGATACAAAATGCCAGTGTATTCAGGGGGTTCCAAGCAGTTGCTTGGAACCCCCTGTTTCGTACGCAGGTGCATTTCTTGGCGCTTCTGCTCCGCTTAACGACCCTCACCCGAACGGACACCTTCTTGATGTGCCCGCTTTTCTTGCATTACGTAATGCATTGATATATAGTAAGCAAAACGAGCGAAGGAGGGATCTATGGCGCAAGCATCCACTCTCAATATTCGATTGCTCGATTCGCTCAAAACGCATGGAAATCAAGTGCTTGAGCGCGAAGGCATTTCCGCGTCCGAGGCGGTTCGCAAGCTCTACGAATATCTTGAACGCGAGCAAAAAATGCCCGATTGCCTCATGCAAAAGGCGGAGCAAGATAAATACGAACTACGGCGTCGCGCGCTTAAGGAATTTGCCGGATGCGCTCCCCTGCCTGAAGGTTTTGGCGCAGATGACGTGCGCGAAGAGCGCTTGGCGAGAAAGGGGCTCCTGTAATGAGAGTCTGCTTCGATACCAACGTCGTCATAGACATCGCAGGCAAAACCGATTGGTTTTTGGATTCGTACGCATCATACGACATCGCCCTCATGCGCAAGTTCGACACGTATATTACAGCGGCGTCCACAACCGATATCGTGTACGTGCTCCATAGGCGCGGTATGAGCACGAAGGAATCAAATGCGCAGCTTCCTTCGCTTTTTTTCATGTTCGATGTCCTGGATGTAACTGAGTCCGATTGTCGTCAGGCATACGAAAACGAAATGAAGGACTGCGAGGATGCTCTTGTGGCCGAATGCTGCGCGCGCAACAATGTAGACATCATCGTCACGCGCAACAAGAAGGATTTCGCGCATTCACCCGTTCCCGCGCTTACGCCGCGGGAGTTCATTGAGGCATACAAGCCGGAAAACGTCAGCTACGACATGGTTGACTTTGTTTAAGGCCCGCTAGCCGCGGCGACGCCAACGCGTAAGTCGGCGTTCGGCGATGTCGAAGATCTCATAGAGGATTACACCCAACACGGCCATGGCGATAATGCCGGCAAACATCTTGGGATAAGCGAGCAGAGCCCACGCGTCCACGATGAAGTAGCCCAGTCCCGTTGACCCCGCCAGGCTTTCTGCGAAGAACAGAATGGCAACCGCCGTGCCGCTGGAAATGCGCAACGCCGTGAAAAGCTCCGGCAGCGTGGCGGGAACAATAACGTGGCGATACACGTCAAGGCGCCCCGCGCCCAACGAACGCATCGACATAACGGCCTGTTCGGGCACGCTTTGCGCCGCATCGCGCACCGTAACCAGCACCTGGAAGAAAATGGTGATGGCAATGAGCGTAATCTTAGGCGCATCGGCCAGACCCATCAGCACGATAAGCACCGGCAGCAAGACCACCTTGGGCAGCGGATAAAGAAAATACAGCACAGGCGCAAACACGGCGTCCACCTTTGGCGAGCGTCCGCAAGCAAGCCCCAGAGGAATGGCAAGCACCGTGCCGATGAACATGGCGACCACCACGCGGTACAGGCTCACCAAAAACGCCGGCCACAAATCGCCCGCATACTGCACCACCATAGGAAACGCCTCGGCAGGGCCGGGCAACGCGGGATTGTCCACCAGCATGGCCGTTACCTGCCAGCCCGCGAGAATAAACACGATGGCCAACGCATACCCGATCAGCTTGCGCGCGATTCCCTCCTTACGCATGGAGCACCTCCTCGCCCGCCCGCAGCACCTCGCGCAGCTCGCGGCAGCGCTCGAAAAACAGCGGATCGTCGCGCCAGTCGTCTGCCTGCATCTCGGAGTTGTACAGCGTAAACGCGATGCGTCCCGGGCGCGGCGTCATCACCACCACGCGCTGGCCCAAAAATACCGCCTCCTCGATGGAGTGCGTGACCAGCACCTGGGCATAGCCGCCTTCGCGCCACGTGCGTTTTAGCATGTTCTGCATCTCTTCGCGAAGAAGCGCGTCGAGCGCGGAGAGAGGCTCGTCCATCAGCAGCAAGTCAATATCGCACGCGAGCGCCCTGGCCATGGCCAAACGCTGCCGCATGCCACCCGAAAGCTCGGCGGGATACGCTTTGGCGAAATCGGAAAGCCCCACTCGAGCCAGAGCGTCCGCAACGCGCTCGCGACGCTCGCGCTTGGACACACGACGCACCTGCAAACCAAGCCCCACGTTTTGCTCGACCGTTTTCCACGGCATCAGACCGAAATCCTGCAGGATAAGCCCGGTTTCAAGCCGCGGGCGCGTGACGATAGCGCCGTCCACAAACGCGCCGCCCTGGGTTGGCTTGAGCAACCCGCACGCAATCAGAAGGCTCGTGGACTTGCCGCAGCCGGAAGGACCCAGAATAGCGACGGATTCTCCCGGGGCAACCTGCAGGCTCAAAGGCCCCAAAGCCCTCGTCTTGCCGCGCGCGCCGTCATAGGTTTGCGACACATTGCTCAATTCGAGCTTCGGAGGCACCGAAAAGCTTGCGCTCGCACCAGAGCCTGCGCCCTCAGTCGCAGGCACGCGAGTCCCGGCGATCGTTGACTCAGCCGTAGCCATCCCTTCCCTTCCTTGCGCTGTCTTACGCCGCCCTAGGCGGATACTCGCCCGACGCCTTTTGATCGGCGATACGGCGGTTGATCTTGCGCATCTCCACAATGAGAAAGACGAGCACGGTAAAGATGGCCAAGAAGTCCGAGGCCGGCACCGCGAAGTACACCGCGTCGAGCGAGTCTATCATCGGCAGAATGTGAGGCAGCGTTTCGGGGAAGATCAACGTCAACGGAATCAGGAACAGAATCTGGCGCGTAAGCGACAGGATGATGCTCTTTGCCGGCTGACCCGTAGCCTGGAAGTAGTTGGAGCCCACGATCTGGAAGCCGATGATGGGCAGGAAGATCAGATTCACGCGCAGGGCGAATGCGGCGAGCGCCACCAGCTCCGCATCGTTGATGCCGAAGAAATTGATGACCTGCGGAGCAAAAATGAGGATGAGCACCCACATGACCGTGCCCAGAATGGTAGCTCCGATGATGCCCACGCGCAGGGTGGTTTTCACGCGTTCCCACAGACGTGCACCGTAGTTGAAGCCCAAAAGCGGCTGCACGGCAATGGAAACACCGATCAGCGGCAGGATGGTGAACATGGCCACGCGCCCGACAACGCCGATGGCGGCAAGCGCATTATCGGCGCCGATGGGATCCATGGCGCCATATTTGGCAAGCGCGTAGTTGGTGACCACCATAGAAACGGCGGAGCCGATCTGGATAGCGAACGATGCAGTGCCCAGCGAGATGATGCTGCGGCACAGCTTGCCCTTGAGCGGCAGGTACTTGCGGCGCAGGCGGATGGGCACGTTGGGGGTCTTGGTGAAGTACCAGATGACGGTGCAGCAGCTGATGAACATGCCGCACACCGTTGCCCACGCGCTACCGGCCACGCCCATGCCCATGCCCAGCACGAAAATGGCATTGAACACGGTGCAGCCCACGGCGCCGATGAGCATGGTCATGAACGCGCGGTTGGGCGCGCCCGCGGTACGGATGAAGTTGTTGAGGCCCATGCCCACGATCTGGAACACGCAACCCAGGCTGATGATCTGGATGAATTCGCGCGCATACGGACGCACGTTATCGGTGGCGGAAGAAAGTGTCATGAGCGGCTCGATGAACACCGGAACATGAGCAAGCACCGCGAGCGAAAGCGAGACGATGATGCCAAGAACGGCGGTGTTGCCGAGGATGTTCTCCGCCTCATCGTGGCGACCTTCGCCCAAACGCAGGGCGCACAGCGCGTTGCCGCCGGCGCCAATAAGCATGGACAGCGCCATGAACACCGTCATGATAGGGCCGGCGACGGTTACGGCAGTCAGGCCGATTTCGCCCGCCCCGTGACCCAAAAACACCGAGTCAATCAGCTGATACGCGCCGTTGACCAGCATGCCCAAAATAGCCGGAATGGCAAATTCGACCACGAGCCTGGGGATATTGCCCGTGCCCATGCGGGTCACGCGCTCGTTTTCCCTTTTGGGGGCGTCAGAGGAAGCGGATGCTTCCTGGGTCTTTTTCGTGATGTCTGCGCTCATGCTCTCGCCGCCTCTCTTGCCGTGAAGTACCGTGCGCTTGCTGCATTCGGATATGTACGTTGAAAAGGCCGCGAATGCGGCCCAGTAGGTATCGTCGATAGAGCGACTACGAAAATCGTATTGTAAAGAGGAACAATGCGAAGAGCAAACCTTTTGGAAAGGGAACGAGGCGCAAGGCGCCCCGCTTCCATAAGTTCTCCAAGAGATAGGGGTTTGCGGCACGCGCCCTTCCCTCGGCAGAATTGCGCAAGCTCATGCGCTCCGGCAAGGTGCGATCCGGTGCGACGCTACTCCAAGGATTCCAGCTCGTGCGCCATGGATACGAGCAGCGCATCCAGAAGCGCATCAAGATACTCCCCACTCGGCGTACCCAGGCGGCCCTGCGCCAAATCCACCAGGTAAGCAGGCACATTGCGGCCATCTGTCTCGATGGGGCGATCGGGATGGAACACGTTCACGCCGCAGCCAACCACCACGCAGCCATCACGTGCCTCCAGCGAGATGCCGCAAACCTTGCCCGCATCGCACACCACGTCGTTGGGGTGCTTCACGTGGATGGTGTCGGCAAGGCAGGGTGCGGCGGCATCGGTCGCATTGGGCGTCGCGGAACCGGTCAGCTTTCGCATGCCTTGGACGATCGAGCCCACGATTCCCCCGCTGTTCGCCGCGTGCGCATCGCCAGAAGCCGCATCCTCGCCCGGCACAGGCTCGACCCAAAACGCCGTGGGATCGACCCCGCATTCCATGCGCGCCACGCGGCATACGGCGCGCGCGATAGCGGGGCTGATCAGGGGCCATTTGCTCTGCGGAATCCCCGGGCGCAGCAGCAGCGAAAAATACAGACCGCCTTCGGGGCTCACCCATACGCGCCCCCACTGCCCGCGCCCCTGCCTCTGCGAGCGCGCCACAACAACGGCGCCCTCGGCGGCACCTTGAGAGGCGAGCTCCCACACATCGTCATTCGTGGAAGCAGTCAGGTCTCTGCGTAGGATGGAAAAATGCATTACAGAAGCCCCGTCACCTTGCCCAGCAGCAGCTCGAAGCTCACGCCACGGTTCTTGAAGTCGGGCTGCTTGGCGGAAACGATCATGGCATCGTGCGTCAGATCGCCCGCAAACGTTGCCGCCTCGGCAAGCGAACGGCCCGCCATCACAGCCGCCAGCAGCGCGCTCGCGTAAAGGTCGCCCGTGCCATGCAGCATGTAGGGCAGATACTCATTCTTGGCCTCGAAGAACTCGCAATCGCGGCCTGCCACGAAGTTGCGAATCATGCCGTCGCCGCGCTGGATGCCCTTGAGCACCACGTTCTTGGCGCCCTTGTCTAGCAGCGCACGCACGATGCGCTCGGCCTCGGCGTCATCGATGTCCACGCCGCCCCATTCGTCTCCGATAGGCTCGCCCAAAATAATGGCCGCCTCGGTAAGGTTGGGAGTCAGAATGTCGGCATCGGCCGCAAGGTCGGCCATAGCCTGGCACAATTCGGGCGTATACGTGGGATACACCTTGCCATGATCGGCCATGACGGGATCGACCACGCGCAACGCATGGGGGTATGTCTCGTAGATGCCGCGAATGATGTCCACCTGCTCGGGCGCGCCGAGAAATCCCGAATATACGGCGTCGATATCCACCCCGATGCCCTTCCAGGCGTTGAGGTAATCAGGCAGGATGGCAGTGGTGTCGTGCATGTACCAGCCGGGGAAAGCCGTATGGCTGGAGAACAAGCCCGTGGGCACCGGGCACACGTCGCAACCCGCCGCAGAGAGCACGGGGATGGCTACGCCCAACGAGCATTTACCGTAGCCGCACAGATCGTGCACGGCAGCGACGCGCGGAATATAATCGCCCTCGCGCTTATAGAGAACCGTTTCAGTAGCGTTTGCCATAATGCATGCTCCTTACCTGCATTCGCGTTTTGGAGATGCGACGAGCGGCCCGGCGGTCGCATGAACGCGAGAGCCAGCGGCCTGACGCCCGCGCCTGCATGGCGCGTTCTCGTCGGAACGGCGGCAGACTCGAACCGATACGCCGGCCCGCGCCCGCATGGCGCGTTCGCCATTCCCACAGGCAGCCGAGCGGCATTGCGCATGGCGCCCTACTCCGACGACATCCCCAAAGTGCTGCGAAGCCGGCCATTCGACCGGCTTCCCTTTTTAGTGCATCGCCCATATTACGCGGCGCACGTTTCTCGCGCGTGAACGCGCTCCAAAATCACGCAATGAGCATGCGGGTGCGCTCCGATGCGAGCGATCGCCCATGTTCAAAATGAGTACGCTAGCCTAAGAAAAGGTCAGATGTTTTCCCTCTTCCGCGCATTGCGCCAGATACAAATTAATAAGCGTCTGGTATGGCACGCCCGTGCGCGCGCTTTCACTCTTGAAATAATCGATTACGTCGATATCGAGATTCATGGTCACCGGCTTGCGAAGCTTTTTCGCGTAAGGATTTGCGCGAGCCCCTTCAAAATCATATTCAGGTTTCATGGCGATACCTCCAGTATTGCATCGACTCACGCTTGGTTACCTTGCGGGCGGAAATGATTCTTATGGTTTCTCCGTTCGACTTGAAACAATGGCAGACCGCCAAAACCCTCAGCAGTCGACTTAAGCATATAGACCGTCAAGCGGAACAAGCCTCACAAAGCTATCGCCTTTAGCAAACTGAACAAGGCGCGGGTCAAAGCCAGCATGTGAAAACAGCACGTAGTGCTTTTCAATCGCGGGCAAAACGGCAGCCTTCTCAACAAGATTCCAATACGCTTTGAGCCCGACAGGCTCGCTCGAGAGCTCAACCGCGCCCACAATCATGCAGGTACCGGCCTCGTCAATGCCTGTCACGTCTATCCACGTGCCAGAATCCCACCAAGCGCCCACGTTGCTGCAAACGAAAGGCATACGGCTAGCCGAGCTTTCGCGACACAGCCAATCGGCACACATGAGTCTCATGGGCTCGGCAGCAAATCGCCAGAGGCTTGGCGCGATTCTTCGCTCCCATACTCCCCTTGCGTCGCCCATCTCCAAATCCGAAAGGTTTGGAAACGCGAATGTATACCAAAAGCGCAGAAGTCTATCGAAGATACGGTACCTGCCGCGGCCGCCACCGCAGATGGAGCCCTGCTGCAACCCGACGTTTACAGGAAATTCGCGCTCGACAATTCCAGCACTGACGAGGTTTTTCAAATACACGCTCGCCTTCGCCGTGCTCAAGGACGAGGCGCGCGCAATCTCGCTCACCCGCGTTGAGCCGTGCGCTATCGCACATAGAATGCTGTTGTAGCGGGCAGGCTCACGGAATTCGCGATGGGCAATGCATTCCGCTTCGTCGTAGAGCGCCGACCCTTTGCGCAGGACGTTGCGAATAACGTTATCAGCCAGCGAAATTTCAGGGTCGCATTGTGTAAGATGGCGCGGCATTCCGCCGAAAATCGCATACGCAAGCGTCTTCTCTTCCGGCGAGTAATGTGGAAAGAATTCCGCTACCTCCCAATAGGGCAATAAATTAAGCCTGATGGCATCGGTGACGAGCCCGCCCAATGCGCCGCCCCCAGCCAGCAGCTCCCGCTCAACGAAGCCCGAATCCGAATCGCAGAGGATGAGCATCGCATCGCTGGACGAGGCAGATTCCCATGCCGCGCGAAGGGCCTCCAAAGTCGACGCGTCCTGGCGCGCAACGCGTGAAAACTCGTCAAGAACGATTACGGGTTTGCCCTTAGCGGAAGAACCATCTTTGCGGGCGTGCGCATTGTGAAGTTGCATGACCGCATCGAACTCGCTGGAAGCGCTTTCGCCGAATGCGACCTTGAAAGCGGCTTTCCATTCGTTCCCCTGAGAGCAGGCGCATTCGAATGCCGCGGAAATCGATCCGTCGTTGCCCTGCTCCAGCCGATTGAGAAAAGACTCCAGCTGCACAGCGCCCGATGCCTCAGGAGCACACCAGCATATATAGTTCTTGTCTTTGCAAAACTCGTGCACGAGCGCCGTCTTTCCAACGCCGCGAGAGCCATACAGCACCACGAGCCGGTGACGTGCTTTCATGGCACGATTCAAGGCCTCAAGCCCGCTCCATCGACCCGTAAATACGCCTTCCACCGCCCTTGCCACGCCCTCTCGAAAAATCAAAGCGCCCGCCACACCTCCGTGCGAACGCTCCGCACTTCGCACCTTGTCATGCGACACCCGCACACCCCGCCCC
>NZ_QIBX01000005.1 GCF_003725995.1 Slackia equolifaciens | reverse complement strand
CGGCGGCCTCGGCGTGCGTCATGCCCTCCTCCAGGGCGAGCAGCGCAAGCTCCACCACGTCCCTATCATACATGCGGACCCCCTTCCGGACGCGTGAATCGCGTCCAACTTTTCGTCCGCAGTCCCATGCTTAAAAAATATTGGATAAAATGTCCGATTTGTAACGGAAAGACGAGAGTTCAAGTATTTCATAATACTGTATTAAAAGATTTTCCTCTTTTCTGCCCTAAATGCAAATTGACGCATATCATTGATGTAGAAAAATTAGAGATTGTAATCAAAAATACAGAAAAACAAACTTTTATTATTTAGAAGAAAGGATATAAAAATGAAACGTTTACCTAAATATACGCCTGCGGAAGTACGGAATGATCCATACGGATTTACTTACAAAGAAATGTCGGAAGTTATTGGCGAGAATGAAGCAAAAGCCTTATATGAAGAATTATATAAGCAATTACCACGCAAAAAAAATCTATCAATGTTGGTAAAAAATATTTGCAAAAGCAGTGATACTGAAAAGTATGTTTACGAACTGAAAGACAACAAATACATTGAAACGGTTTTTATCAAGCGGCGAGATGGTGGAACTGTTTGCGTGAGCACACAAGTCGGTTGTCCTGTTGGTTGTATTTTTTGTGAGTCCGGGCGAAATGGCTTTGTTCGTAATCTAACATCGTCAGAAATCGTACAACAGATTATATTGTTGCGTCGAAAAGTAAACCGTATCGTTTTTATGGGTATGGGAGAGCCTTTATTCAATTATGACAACTTGATAAAAGCAATCCATATTCTCCGAGATAGATATGGGCTCAACTTTCCAACCGACGGCATTACCATATCAACAGTTGGTCCGGTCGATCAATTAAAAAAATTGCGCGAGGAACATCTTAAAATTCAGTTGACAATATCTTTACACGCAGCAACACAATCTGCAAGAAATCGTATTATTCCTCACATGCGCATATATGCTATTGAAGATGTTGTTAAGCAAGCCTTATCCTATTCTGAAAGGCATAATCGCAAAATTGTCTTTGCGTATTTGCTTTTACCGGGTATAAATGACCGGCCCTCAGATGTAAGACAACTTGCAAAATGGTTTCGGGGCAAAAAAGTTATGATTAACGTGTTACAATACAACCCAACAAGCAATTCAAGAATTAAAGCACCACAGAAACGGGAAATAGTTGCATTCAAACATCAATTAGAGCAAGCAGGACTTGAAGTTACTATGAGAGTTTCTCATGGCAGAGAGATTAACGCGGCTTGTGGACAGTTAGCTAACACATATAATAAATTCAAAAAAAAATGATTAAAAGTGCCAGACGCATAGACGCAGAGCCGATAACGCATTAGGTCAAAAAACCTATGTGTTATCGGCTTTTTTATTTAATATTGCGCAAAAGCCGCTGTTCCCTATTATAGAATGGATTGCGGGTAGTGTATTAAAGTCGCCCTTTTTTAAGGATACGGCGGTATCGGGGAGGTATCGCCGTGTCCATTTTTATTTACTGTAACCCGCCTAATGCTTTGCGGTCAAAAAAAGCTATGCTCCGCAAGCGGGATATTCCGGCTATGAGTATGAACTGTCAATACATCTATGTTGTAATATTCGTCTGTTCCTGGTTCAAAATAGTTTCTCCTCTCTGATACTGATTTTATCAATGATATTTCGCAATAGCCAGCAATGAACGCTTGCATTGCGCAAGACGTTACATTATCTTCTGAAACATATAGCGCACCTTGTCCAGGCGGCTGTTTGGACGGCGGGGCTGGATGACTGGCTTGCCGACAGCGGCCTGATACCCTTTCAGTTCTGTAAGGCATACGCTCTGCCCGTTGGTGTAAAAGGCCAGATCAGTACGGTATGCCTGTATACAGCGGGCGGGAATCTCGCCAGTAAAGACAACTTCATCCTTTTTTACCTGGACCGTTTCGATGGTGGCACAGTATTTCGGTGCATCATGATAAGCCCTGGAAAGATATTCCCGGGGCGCATAGAGGGTGAAGGAGAGATAAGGTTCCAGCAGTTGCGTCCCTGATTCCTTCAATGCCTGTTCCAATACAATCGGGGCCAATGAGCGGAAGTCCGCCGGCGTGCTGACCGGACTGTAATAAAGCCCGTATTCAAAGCAAATCTTACAGTCCGTTACGTTCCAGCCGAACAAGCCCTGCTCCAGCCCGTAACGGATACCATCCCTGACAGCGTTTTGAAAACTCTGGTTCAAGTATCCCAGCGAAACCCGGCTCTCGTATTGTACACCGGAGCCAAGCGGGAGTGGTGTAACAGACAGTCCGATGGATGCCCAAAACGGGTTGGGCGGCACCTCGATATGGATGGTGTGGCTGGCTGCTTTGAGCGGCCGCTCCATATAAATGACGGTGGGTTCCTTTACCACTGTTTCAAGCTTGTATTTTTCCGACAGCAAAGCGGAAACAACCTCCAACTGCACCCGGCCCAAAAAAGAAAGAATGATCTCATGGGTGATGGAATCCACCTCGCAGCGCAAAAGCGGGTCAGTATCCGCAAGTTGCGTAAGAGCGTCCAGCAGCCGTTCTCTTTGCGCTGCCGTTTTCGGCGCAATCGACGTCCGCAGCATGGGGAGGGGGTCCTCACGCCACCTTTTACGAGGGAGCCGGGTTGGGTCCCCTAATACATCGTTTAACCTCACGCTGTCGCTGGGAAGGATAACAATTTCACCCGGATAAGCGGTGTCTGTCCGAACAATTTCCCCTTTGGATGGAATACGCATCTCTGTGATTTTCAGCTTTTCTCTCCCGGCCAGGGCCACCGTATCCCGCAGGCGCAGCGTTCCGCTGTATAGCCGTAGATAGACACGCCGCTGGCCGCAATCTGTATACTCCACCTTGAAAACGCTGCCGCATAGGGCGGCGCTCCCCTGTTCCCCAATCGGTTGGAACAGCCCTGTCACCGCATCCATCAACGGTTGAATGCCAAGGCCCTTTTTGGCGCTGCCATAATAGACCGGGAACAGGGAGGCGTCTTGAACCCGCCGCTGTTCCTCCCGCACAAGTTTTTCCCGGCTGATTGGTTCTCCTGCGATATACTTTTCCAATAATTTATCGTTATTTTCGATGACCGCATCCCATGCTTCTATGTCGGTATTTTCCTCCAGGACTATTTCCGGGGACAGCGACACCGTCTGCTTGATGATAATATCGGCGGAGAGCTTATCCCGAACAGACTGAACCACGCTCTGCAAATCAACGCCAGCCTGGTCGATCTTGTTGATAAAGATAACGGTGGGAATGTTCATTTTCCGCAGGGCATGGAACAGAATACGGGTCTGGGCCTGCACGCCATCTTTAGCGGAGATCACCAAGATGGCCCCATCTAAAACAGCCAAAGAGCGGTACACCTCCGCCAAAAAATCCATGTGGCCGGGCGTATCCACAATGTTGACTTTACATCTGTGCCACTGGAAGGAAGTGACTGCCGCTTGAATGGTAATCCCACGCTGCCGCTCCAAAAACATGGTGTCCGTCCTCGTTGTCCCTTTTTCGACGCTCCCCGGTTCTGAAATGGCTCCGCTGGCATATAGCAGGCTCTCCGTCAAGGTCGTCTTTCCAGCGTCTACATGGGCAAGAATTCCAATATTGATTATTTTCATGTGATTGTCCTCCCTTTACTGCCCCGAAGGGCATAAAAATCCCCAGCAGTAAAATACTTTTACCACTGGGGATGATAATTTGCGGACATACACATATACAGCATACACCTGTTTGTGAGTGCTGTTTTTGGGGATATGTCAAAATTGATAAGGCAAAAGTATTCTTAAATTGGGTACAAAAAACTAAGCTCCTACAAAAGGGACTATCATAATCCTTTGTTCCCACTATTTGATTATAGTTTTATTTAAGAATACCTTGCCGCATATTTTTTACTCCTTTTCTGGTATTGAATTATTATATCACATCAGTTTTAGGAAAACAAGTATCTAAAAGAAATTTTTCTTCCCCTTATATGTAACAATCATACCGGCTTCCTAACGTTCAGAATGGTTTCTACTGTCTGCTGCGGTGTTTGGTTGGAATTGTCCAGCCAAAAGCCGATCCGTGGTGTTGTCTGCATTTTACTAAATACAAATTCAATGTATACAGAAAGAAATATATAAGGAGTGGGAGGGATTCCGCCGTAGTCGGCATTGTAGGAAAATCCAAAAGTTTAGATTTTCTCAAAATGCTTATCTTTTGGTCTTTGGTTCGGAATAGTGTAGTGCTGGCGGTCTATCTATTGTTTTCGGTTGCTTGCTTCTTTACCGTACATGAGCATTACTCCAGGGCTTCAAGCAGCGCGGCGAGTTCACGCTGCACGGCGTGCTCGGCATTGGTGCCGATTACCTTTTTGGAAATCTGCTTGACCGCATAGCGCCCGTTCGCCATCGCGCGACTGTGGCCCGCCATGCGCAGTATCTCGTAATCATTCATCGAATCGCCGAACGCCATGAGCTGCGAAGGATCCACCCCGTGGACCGCCATCACCTGATCGATGCCCGTAGCCTTGCTTACGCCACGCTGCATCACGTCTATCCACACACTGCCCGAAGGCGCGAACACAAAATCCGATTCAAGCTCGCGCGTGAGCACGTACGCCATATCCATCACCGACTCGCTGCAGAACACCGATGCCTTGACGATGCTCACACCCGGCGCAGGAAGATCGTCCACGCGAATCGGGTTGGGCAGATCCTTATCGAATTCCTTGATGTATCGAGCCGGATCATCTAGAAGATAGCTATTCGTGCGGTCGTACACCACAAGTCCCAGGCAGTCAAATGAGCGCACCAGCGCAAGGAGGCGCTTGAGTGCTGCATAGGAGAACACCTCGCGGTCGACAAGCGTGCCGTCCACAACCACCTGGGCACCGTTGGATGCGACAAAATCCATAAGACGCGCCACAGGTGCGAAGAACTCCTGAAGCGTATCGAAGCGCCTGCCCGATGCTGCAGCAAAGTGGATGCCCTGCTCCCGCAGGCGCTTCACAAGGCCAAAGGTCTCAGGTGGCAGCTGCGAGTTCTCGTCAAGCAGCGTGCCGTCCATGTCGCACGCGATCAGCTTGACGGACCTCGGGTCGAACGCCTGCCCCTTTGCGCAGGACAGGACCGGAACGCCAACGGTTTCAAGTTTCATGCAGGACCCCTCTTTCGGTCTTGCGCCCGGACCCTCCGGGCAGCTTATGATTCGTCGATACGCATGCCAGCATACCTGCCGCCCATGCGACCCATGATGCCGCTGACCGCATTTGACCAGAATTTGTTACTCTTCTAGCCCAATCAATACAATGCGATTTGGAATTTTGAACAAATAATTTCGTTTTTCTACTGTTAGCCAAACTGAACAATACAAACTTGAGGCCCAAATCGCGGGTAAACCGGCATTTTTCGCCGTTCCGACCATCCAGAAGCTTTACGAGTCGTCATGTATTGAGCTCGAAAAGTAGAAAATCGAAAATATTTGTCCAAAACGCAAAATATCGAGTCAATCAGGCAACTCGATCGGAAGCCACCTCGATCAGTCCCGGGCAACCGAAAAGGGAATGGGCGACAGGTATGCCACGCATCATCCAAGATGCCCCATGGAAAATCGAACTCATATTCCTGGCTCGACAAACAGCTCGAATGAAACACAAAGCCGGGCTTCGGCCGAAACGAAACCCGGCTTAATCTGCGGCATCCGCGTGAAGCGATGAGCGTTTTACCGACTCAATGCCGCCCCGCATCAAACGCGCTTAAACTTCACCATGTTGCGCGCCGTGAGGTACGTGACCAGGAAGTACACCCCGTATACCGCCAAGAAGGCGACCATCGTGACCACGCTTACCGTGCCGATGTCCAAGTATCCGAACACCTGCACGACGTCGATTACCACCTGCATCGCGCACAGCGTATGCGCCACGCCCACCAGCAGCGGGAACAGAAAATAGATGCCGATAAGCTTGAACAGCGCTCCGTCGATCATGCGTTGCGGAGCACCCAGTTTGGCTATCAGCTCGTAGCGACGCACGTTGTCGGCCGCATCGGTGAGCTGCTGGATGGCAAGAATAGCAGCGCAGGCGATGACCAGCACGAATCCAATATAGATGGCCAGATAGCTCACCACGGCAGTGAAGCCCGAGCTCTGCGTTTCAACCTCGCTCACCGTTTGAATCAAGCTCACGGGGTAGGTGTTGGGGTCGGCGCTATCCTGCACGCCATGCAGGAAGCTCTGGAATGCGTCTTCTTGGCCGTCTTTGCACTGCACGTCCAGAAGCGAGGTCCATAGAGGGGCGCTTTCCTCCACGCAGTCGTCGGGAACCACCAGCACACAGATTCGCTGGGTGACGCCCGTGGTTTCCAGGGTCACATCCTGAGCCTCGGGCTGAGCCGTCAGCGTGCGGCCGCCGATCTGCAGCTGTGCGCGGCTTGCGGCGAGCGCATCGGCGTAATCGGATGTGAGCGCAGCGTCGTTCCAAATGGCGAACTCGTCCTCGCCCAGCTGGATAGGCTCGAGCCCCGCCAGCTCACGGGCCGCATTGAACTGAGACACCGCTACGTAATCGAGCTGCTGGCCGCCCATGTCATCGGAGAGCAAACCCGCGCCCACGAAGTCATAGATCGATTTCCCGGTTGCCTCGTTGAGGTCGCCCAGCGTAATGCCCGACAGGCGGAAATCGATCTGTACGGCACTTTCCACCATGTTGTCCCATGCGGGAGCTCCCACGGCTTCGGTGCTCGCCGCCAGCCCTTCGGCCATGTTGTAATCATGCGCCTCGGCGAACGCCCCGAACTCGCCCAGCTCAAGCTGTTCGACCTCTCCCGTATCGTAGTTCATCATGGCATAGGTGGAAACCACGCTCGCATCGTATTTGGTCCCGTTAGCGGCGGACGCGTTCATCGCGTTCACGATACCGATGCCGCCGCACACACTGGTCATCGCAAGGAACAGCGTGATGGCGATCACGCTCATGGACACAAACGCCGAGTTGGCACGCGCCGAAAGCTGACGCAGGAAAAACATGTTGAGCCCGCGCAGATAAAGGGGCTTGATCATTTGCGTGATGCGGAGCAAAAAGCCCGACACCGAATAAAAGAACAGCACTGTGCCCACGCACACGAGCACCGTTGCCGCCATGAACTCTGGGGAAGGCTCGAGCAGCCCGTTATCCATAAGCAGCTTGTACGAGATGCCGATTATGACGCACGCTACGATGAACAGCACGAACGAGAGCGGCAGGCTACGCAGCTTGAAACTTTCATTGCGTCGATCGGCATTGAGCAGATCGATGAGCCGCGCCTTGAAAAGATGCCCGGTGTTCAGCACGATGGTAACGAGAAAGATCGCGGCGAACGCCGCCACCGTAAGCGCCATAGCGTTGCCCGACACGGAAAACGCCACGCCCTCCACTTCGGAATCGAACATGGAAGCGGCCATGTTGCTCAATATCTGAGAGATGCCGAGGCCGATAGCCAAACCCACCGCGAGCGACGCTACGCCTACGATGAGCGTTTCGAGGGCACTCACCTTGAACAGGTCGCCCTTCTGCATGCCCAACGTAAGGTAGAGCGCGAACTCCTTGTTGCGTCGCCTGATGAGAAAACGGTTGGCGTAGATGACCAAAAACGCCAGGATTACAGCAATGAACACCGAGACGATGTTGATGACGAACGCCAAGAGCTCCATCATCTTTCGGCCATCCTCACCGATGCGCGCCACCGCCTGCGAGCCAGCGATGGAGTTGAACGCATAGAACACCGCAATGCCCAATACAAGCGTGAAAAAGTACACAGCGAAATCGCGCGCCGACTTGCGCACGTTTGCCGCAGCGAGCTTAGCCAGCATTGCGCACCTCCCCTCCCAGACGCGTGGTGGCGGCCACGATGCGCGAGAAGAACTGCTCGCGAGTGTCGTCCTGTCGACGCAGCTGCCCCCACAAACGCCCGTCCTTGATGAAGATGATGCGATGGCACCAGCTGGCTGTGAACGCATCATGCGTGACCATCACAATGGTGGACCCCATGCGGTTGAGCAGCTCGAACGTTTCGAGCAGCTGGCCCGATGACTTCGAATCGAGCGCACCGGTCGGCTCGTCAGCCAGCACCAGACTCGGACGCGTGATCACCGCACGTGCCGCAGCAGCGCGCTGCTTCTGGCCTCCGGAAATCTGATAGGGGTACTTGTCCAGCGTCTCGGAAATCCCCAGACGCTGTGCCATATCCTCCACGCGTCCCGGAATCTCGCGCGAGGAAGCCCGCTGTATGGTGAGCGCCAGCGCGATGTTCTCGCGCACGGTGAGCGTATCCAGCAGGTTGGAATCCTGGAAAACGAATCCCAGCTCATCGCGACGGAATTTCGCAAGCTCCTTTGATCTGAGCAGCGTGATGTCGCGCCCGGCGATGCGGATGGCGCCCTCGGTAAGCGTGTCGATAGTGGAGATGCAGTTCAGAAGCGTGGATTTGCCCGATCCGCTCGGCCCCATGATGCCCACGAACTCGCCCTGGTCCACGAAAAAGCTCACCCCGTCGAGAGCAAGCGTCGCGTTCTCGCCCCGCGCCCCTCCGTATCTCTTCGAGACGTTTTCCACTTCAAGCACATGTCCAGGCATGGTTCCTCCTCACGTCATGGCTGCGCACGCCACATCGCATGCGCCCCGTCTGCACCTCCAGTATCGCGAGGGCACCTTGCGGCCTCCTTGCGCGAACCTGACATTTGCCTGACATCGCGATTGCGCCCTGGTGACATATGCGCGAGCGTGGTTTAATAGATGAGGAATATGTACCGTCCGTTGGGGTGGAGCGGCGGAATGCACGAAAGGCACGAGCATGTCAGACGCTAAGCTGAAAGCAAAAAAGATTCTGCTGGTGGACGACGAGGCAGAGCTGCGCCGCATCGTGGAGACCGTGCTGCGCGCGGAGGGGTTCACCAACGTGACCACCGCAGGCAACGTGCAGGAGGCGCTCGCAGCATATCGCACGGTGGAACCCGACCTGGCGCTTTTGGACGTCATGCTCCCCGACGGAGACGGATTCACGCTATGCACCTATCTACGCGCATTCGACGAAGCTCGTCCGCTGCCCGTGATCTTCCTCACCGCCAAAGACGAGACCGACGACCGCCTCGCGGGCCTTCGCAGCGGAGCCGACGATTACGTGACCAAGCCGTTCAGCCCGCAGGAGCTGGTGCTGCGCATCATGGCCGTCCTGCGCCGCTGCTACCCCGGCGAGCCCGACGCCATCGAGCTTGCCGCCTGCACGCTCGACCTTGCCAACGCCGATGTGCTGCGCCACGACACGGGCAGGCATATCCAGCTGACCGTGAAAGAGCACGATTTGCTTGAAGCGCTTGCGCGCAACGCGAACCGCATCGTGACCACCGACGCGCTGTGCGAGGCCGTGTGGGGCGAAACGTTCGGATACGCGCAGTCCTTGATGACGCACGTGCGACGCGTTCGCGAGAAGATCGAAGCCGACCCATCGCGCCCTGAATCGCTGGTCACGGCCAAAGGCCTAGGATATAAGCTCGTCGTGCCCAAAGAAAGCCGATAGGCATGACCGCTCGCGACGCACATGACCCAACCGAACACGCTAGCGTGCTTTCTCGCCTGAGACGCCGCATTGACAAAGACGGCCGGAGGGAATCGACTGCCGGCCGACGCAACCCGAACGAAGCCCATGGGCAGCGCTCTCAAACCGCGGCAGAACGGCGCAGCAAGCGCGCTCGGCGCAAAGCGGCCGCTCCGCTCTTCTTCGGCAAACAGATGCTTCTCTTCGGCGCGCTCGTCGCCGCTGTCTTGGTGCTCGACCTCTTCTTCTATATCGGCGTGGCGCTGATTGAGAACGACGCCTCGCTCACCGGCGGAGCGCCCAACCATCTTGCACGCGAGGCCGGACAAGAGCTCGAGAAAACCGACGACGGCTGGGAGATGCCCGACAACGTGCAGGCGGCGCTCGACGAGCGTGGATGTTGGTGCATCCTCATCGGCTATGACGGCGAGGTGGCCTGGCATACGCCCAACGCCCCCGAAAGCGCGCTGCGCACCTACAACCTGGGCGATACGGCGGTGTTCACCCGCTACGGATACCTGGACGACTACCCGAGCTTCATCTGGCAGCGCGACGATGGACTTTTGGTCACATGCTACCCCAAAGGCTCCTATTACCCCTTCGCCACGCTCTACATACCCGACCAGCTGGTCACCCGCATTCCTCTTTATCTCCTGCTCATGGTGGTCATGGATGCCGCCGTGTTCTTCGCCGCTTACGTGATATCCAAGCGCCGCGTGCTCAAAAGCGTGGGGCCCGTGGTCGAATCGCTCGACAAGCTTGCGAAAGGCCAGAGCGTGCACGTGGGAGCGCGAGGGGATTTGCGCGAGGTAGGCGAAAGCATCAATGCCGCAAGCGCCGTGATACGGCGCAAAGATGAGGCGCGCAAGCGATGGGTCTCGGGAGTAAGCCACGACATCCGAACGCCGCTCGCGATCTCTATGGGCCACGCCGAGCGTATCGCCACCGGCGAGGGCGTCCCCGAAGAGGCGCGCAAATCGGCCGAGACCATTCTGCGCCAAAGCGCACGCATCCGCGACCTGGTGGCGGACCTCAATATCGCGTCAAAGCTCGAATACGACATGCAACCGCTCGACGTGCAGCCCTGTGCACTGTCGAAGACGGTGCGCTCCGTAGCGGCGGATTACCTCAACGACGGTCTGGATGAATAATACGAGCTCGAGGTAGACGTGGCGCCCGACGCCGAGGGCGTTGCTGTGCCGCTTGACGAGCGCCTGGTCAAACGCGCTCTGCGCAATCTTGTAGACAACGCGATTCGGCACAATGAAAACGGCTGCCGCATTTCGTTCGCCTTACACGCGCAGCCAGATTCGCTCAAGCTCACGGTTTCCGACGATGGCTGCGGAATTTCCCAAGCATCGCTCGCCCATCTCAACCACGAAGCGGGTGGAATGCAGTCGGCCCCCTTCGACCTTGATGCAGAGGTCAACGGCCCCACGCCGCCGCCCGGTTTCGACCAATACGGCCCCGACGCGCCGCAGGAGCACAAACTAGTCGCACCCGGCGACGCCCCTGTGCCACCGCCTGCGCTCACAAGAACGAAGAATGCGTCCTTCGCCGATGACGCCAGGGCCGTTGGCGGCCATGACCGCGAAGCAATGGTGCAATCGGACATTGACCAGCAGAAATGCTCCCCCACCCTCACCCGCACCGAGCTGGGCGGGTTCAACGAGCACGGACTGGGGCTCTCGCTCGTGGCGCGCATCGCGGCGGCACACGGGGGTTCGGTGGCATTCGCGGGCGGCCCAAGCGAGGGGTTCTCCGCCACGATCACGCTTCCCTTGACGTAGCGGCAAATCGTCCAAGGCGCGCATTGCAGCAGGCGTCTACGGCCACACGATTCCGCGCCTTTGACAACGCGTCAAATCCATTAAGGCGCACATCTGGCGCGCCCGAGTTTACCCAGAGGTGCATTTTCCCATTTCAATAAGGAAATAATCCCACCGTTTACCAAAGGGAAACACAATCGCGCGACGCGACGTTGCCCATTTCCCGTATAATATGCCAATTATTTTTTGTCGTTTGCCGCACTAGTGTGCTAAATCGCCCTTTCTGGGCTGCACACGTCTGGCGGCTTCCAACGCGAAAGAGGTACATATATGAGAATGGGACCGCAAGAGGTCGTTTGGATCGCTGGCGCTGCGGGCCGCATGGGCCGCGCCATCGAGCACCGTCTTGACCACGAAAAGTACCGTATCCTCACCACCGACGCCGAGGTTGATGCGACCGACCTGGACACCGTAGTCCATTTCGCAGCAGCCAACCGCCCCGATTACGTGATCAACTGCGCCGGCCTCGCGCGTCACGACGCCGCACAGGAGCGCCCCGATGACGCCTATCGCATCAATGCTCTCGGCGCGCGCAATCTTGCCATCGCAAGCGAAAGCGTAGGCGCGAAAATTATCCATCTTTCTACCGACGACCTGTTCCCGGCCAACATGCCGCATGCGGTCAACGAGTTCGACCCCGCCCTGCCCCACCACGTCTTCGGCAAGTCGAAGCTCGCCGGCGAGAAGCTCGTGCGCGACATGAACCCGCGCCACATCATCATCCGCTCCTCTTGGGTCTACACCGCGCTCCCCGACGACATGATCGTGAGCGCTATCGCCAAGGCGCGCGCAGGCGAACCGGTCGAGGTGCCCGCCAACCAGTTCGCCCGTCCCACCTCCTGCAAAACGGTGGCCGAGTTCATCATCGCCATCATGGAATCCGAGGAGTTCGGCACGTTCCACGTGACCAGCGAAGGCCTGTGCAGCCGCTTCGAGTTCATCGCCCGCGCCCTGAAATTGGCAGGCGCCCCGACGGATACGCTTGCGAGCAGGCAGAACCCTGACGAGGCCTACCGAGTCGACCTGGACAACCTCATGATTCGCCTGACGGGAATCTACGAGCTGCGTTCCTGGGAGGAAGACCTCAAGGACTACATGGCCGAACACGACCTGCTCGCGTAGGCGCGACACTTCGCCCCAGCGCGGTCGCAAACCGGCATTTCGCCTCCGTCGCATGCGACGGGTGAATAGAAAGGGAACCTTATGGGAAGCACCGATACCAAGGCCAAAAAGCCTCGTAAGAAGCTCGGCCTGACCAGCGCCATCTTCATCGCCCTCGGACTCGGCATTGTCTGCGGCGTCATTTTCCACTATTTCATTCCTGAAGGATTCGTGCGAGACGACGTGTTCGTCAACGGCATCTTCTATGTCGTCGGCCAGGGCTTCATCCGCTTGATGCAGATGCTCGTCGTCCCGCTCGTGTTCTGCTCCATCGTGTGCGGCGCCGCCGCAATCGGCGACACCAAGACGCTGGGCACCGTAGGCGTCAAGACGCTCGTGTTCTACATCTTCACCACCGCCGTTGCCGTTGCCGTAGCCCTCACCGTGGGCAACCTGATCAACCCCGGCGTGGGAGTGGACATGTCCTCCATCGTTGCCGGAGACGTCTCAGCTCTCGATTCCGGCGGCTCGTCCACCGACGTATCGATCGTGGACACCCTGCTCGGCATCATTCCCTCGAACCCGCTTGGCGCGCTTGCCGAAGGCGATATGCTCGCCGTCATCTTCTTCGCGCTGTTCGTGGGCATCATCATCGCCATCATGGGCCGCAAGGCCGAGACCGTTCACAGCTTCTTCGAGCAGTTCAACGATATCATGATGAACATGACCACCGCCGTTATGTATGTGGCTCCCTTTGGCGTGTTCTGCCTTCTGTCCCGCACGTTCGCGGGCGTGGGCTTCGAGGCGTTCATCCCCATGCTCAAGTACATGGCAGGCGTGCTTATCGCTCTCGCCCTGCACTGCCTCGTGGTATACATGATCCTGCTCAGCGTTTTTGCACGCGTGAACCCCATAACGTTCCTGAAGAAGTTCGTCGGCGTCATGGTGTTTGCCTTCTCCACCTCCAGCTCCAACGCCACTATTCCGCTGAACATCGAGACCATCGTGAACAAGATCGGCGTCGACCGCCGCATCGCCTCTTTCACCATTCCGCTGGGCGCTACCATCAACATGGACGGCACCGCTATCATGCAGGGCGTGGCCGTGGTGTTCACTGCGCAGCTGTTCGGCGTAGAGCTTGGCCCTATTGAGTACGCGACGGTCATCGCGACCGCGACGCTTGCCTCCATCGGAACCGCAGGCGTGCCCTCCGTCGGCCTCATCACGCTGTCCATGGTGTTCAACTCCGTTGGCCTGCCGCTCGAAGGCATCGCCCTCATCATGGGCATCGACCGCATCCTGGACATGACCCGCACCGCCGTCAACATCACCGGCGATGCCGTGTGCACCACTGTGGTGGCGCGCCAGGAGAAGCGCCTGAATCTCGAGGTGTTCAACGACCCCGATGCCGGCAAAGAGTCTGAGAAGATGACCGACGCCGCATAAAAGCGCCCCTCAGCGCCCGCTTACCCAATGAAAGAGGCCTGATGGGGATTGACCCCCGTTCAGGCCTCTTTTTTGCGAGATACTTGCATTTCACTCGATGGCGCCTGTCCGTAGCCGGGCACGTCGTCACTCTTTCGCAGTGTTAGAAAGGACGCATCCCATGAAAGAGCTTTGGAGAAAATGGGATAGCATCAGCTTGATCAAACGCATCCTGGTCTTCCTGGTGTTCGGTGCCGTACTTGGCATTATATTCCCCAACATAGATGGCACTTCTCCCATCAGCTGGATCGGAACCCTTGGCGATCTGTTCGTAAGCGCTCTGCGCTCCGTGGCGCCGGTGCTGGTGTTTTTCCTGGTGTTGAGCTCGCTTGCCAACGCTAAGGGCGACGGCTCGATGAAGACCATCATCGTGTTGTACGTGGTCGCAACATTCTTGGCGGCCGTGGTTGCCGTTATCGGCAGCTTCCTGTTCCCCATCGAGATCACCCTGGCCGATGCAGCCACCGAGCAGAGCTCTCCCGAGGGCATCGCCGAGGTGCTGAGCTCGCTTATCCTGAGCATTGTCGCCAACCCGGTGGACGCCTTGATGAACGCAAACTATCTGGGCATCCTCGCCTGGGCCGTGCTGCTGGGCATCGCGCTTCGCGCCGCCACCGATACTACCAAGGGCGTGTTTGCGAGCATTTCTGAAGCCGTGAACACCGTCGTTCGCTGGATCATCGGCCTGGCGCCCTTCGGCGTATTCGGTTTGGTATACACCGCCGTATCCGAGAACGGCATCGAAATCTTCACCGAGTACGGCGCGCTTCTGGCCCTGCTCGTAGGCTGCATGGCCGTGGTTGCGCTGGGCACCAATGCCATCATCTCGTTCGTATGCATCCGCAAAAATCCCTATCCGCTTCTCCTTCGCACGCTGCGCGAATCGGGCCTCACGGCGTTTTTCACTCGCAGCTCCGCCGCGAACATCCCCGTGAATATGGAGCTGTGCCGCAAGCTTAAGCTCAACAAGGATACGTATTCGGTGTCCATCCCGCTGGGAGCGACCATCAACATGGGCGGCGCCGCCGTCACCATTACCGTGATGACCATGGCGGCCTGCAATACGCTGGGCATCACGGTCGACATCCCCACTGCCATCGTGCTTTCCGTCTTGGCCGCCGCCGGCGCATGTGGCGCTTCCGGCGTTGCGGGCGGCTCGCTGCTGCTGATTCCGCTGGCGTGCTCGCTTTTCGGTATCGACAACAGCATCGCCATGCAGATCGTGGGTGTGGGCTTCATCATCGGCGTTATTCAGGACTCCTGCGAAACGGCCATCAACTCCTCTACGGACGTGCTGTTCACCGCCTCCGCCGAGTATCGCACCTGGCGAAAGCAGGGCAAGGCAGTCGATTTCGGCGAATGGGAGAAGTAACTCACAATTGAGGCATCAGCCGCTCTTTTCGCCCCTTTTCGCCATATCAGTTTGGACATAATTCTTGCTTAAGCTTCATGAGACCCCGGTACCACCCATCACTGGACCGAACCGGGGTCTCTTTTCGTCTCCCCGCCTCTGCCGGAGCTTTGTACACACGAATGAAGAAAAATCACCACTTTTTTCGAGTTGCGAACTTCATGTCCATCGATGCATCGACTACGCAATATCGCTGAATCATAGAATCTGCATTCGACGCTCCGCACTCATTCACCCTGCATCATATTCCCAGTTCATATTTATACTGTATTGAGAATACGACCAGCGTTGCATCAAAAGTGCATTGCAAAGGGACTTGAGGCCGCGCAAAAGCCCACTAATATCCTCAAGACCACATCCATTTACGTCAGCCGTGGATAAAAGAGTTCGCAACTCAAGAATAATGTCGTTTTCGACGGATTAACTTGTACGCAAAGTTCGCAACTCGATTTTCATGGCATCTGACGCGAGGCGCATCGTGACAAGACACGGGACGCGTTGCGCGCATGAACACGGCAGACGCAGACGCAGACGCAGACGAGGCTAAGTCATTTCCCGCAAGCGCGCAAACGCAGATGGTCAATCACGCTTCTTTTCCTTGGGATTCCTTTGAGCAGCAATAGCACGTGCGGTTGTCTCTTCGTCGTCTTTTCCTGTGATCATACAGTAAACAAGAAACAGCAATCGAAGTCCCAGCATAAGGAACAGGATGACGAATATCAGCCCCATACACCCCGTCACGAGGTTCATGACGATACTTGACGGATCAAGCATCCAGAACATAACGCTTTGGGACAGCCGCGCCAGCAGAAGAACGCACACGACCCCTACGATGACTCTAGCCGGAACCCATGATTTGCATATTGCAATAATTGTGCGAATAGCGCTGAGCATGAGCCATGTAACAACGAGAAAGGCCAGCGCAACGACACCGGCACACATGAGGGTGAATCCGACATCTACGGGCTTGTTTTCCATGGCGGCATTAGAGAACCCTATGGCAACACCAAACAGCGCCCCTAAGACCGTCAGAACTGCTATCACGATAAGATCGAGATGCCTTTTCCCGTGAATGAGGTCGCCCATATACTGTATCTCGTCCTTGGTGGGAGGACGGTTGAAATCCGCCATGAGAACACTCCCCTATCGCAGCCAACTCTAAACAGCTCCGAGAGCAATGATTGATTCCGCAACCCGGTACGGAATTCCTTCGGAACAAACGCGACAGCCGGTCCATCCTTTACACAAATTGATAGCTAACCCTCCTAGGCGCCGCCTTGGCTGGACCGATTGCTTTAGTCATCCGGGCCGTTATCGGCTGGGGCAATCGGCTGAATCATCGGTACCCCGTCGAGCAGCGAGCTGCCTATCGGCTACGCAACAGGACACAGAACTCCCGCTTGCAACTAAGTATAGAAACAATCGAGAAAGGCAACAGTAAAGTCTTTGCAAAGAAAAACGCTCCCCGAAGGGAGCGTTACCATTCGATGGTGTCGGAGGCGGGATTTGAACCCGCACACCCGGTATGTGGGCACTAGCACCTCAAGCTAGCGTGTCTGCCGTTCCACCACTCCGACGCGCAAGAAAGAATAATACCAAACTCTCAGAAGATTGCAAGAACCTTTTTGAGAAATTTTTAGGCACCTGCAATAGAGCCCTGAGGATAAATGATCATCAGCACAAGCAGCGAGATGATGAACACGATCGCAAAGATAATGGTAATGCGGTCGAGGTTCTTCTCGATGATATTGGTGCCCGTCTGCGTAGAGTACAGGGAGCTGGCGATCATATCGGAAACACCCGTGCCCTTACCGGAGTGCAGAAGCACGAACACGATAAGGCCGATGCCCGAGATGGCCCAAACGATCAGAACGAAGATGAGCAACGGATTCACGTCACTAACTCCTTACCTTGCTGCTGCGCCATTGGCGCCGTTTCTCTGAAAAAGGCCGCTCATTCGAGCGGCCTTCAAAATTCTGGAGCGGACAACGGGGCTCGAACCCGCGACCCTCACCTTGGCAAGGTGATGCTCTACCAACTGAGCCATGTCCGCAAATGGTGGGCGATACAAGATTTGAACTTGTGACCCCTACCGTGTCAAGGTAGTGCTCTCCCCCTGAGCTAACCGCCCATTTTCGGGCTGGTCAAACCAGCGAGTAAGTATATTAACCATTTGCCCCAACCATTGCAAGCACTTTTTTAAACTTTTTTGCAATGCGGCAAACATCCCAGAAGGAAAGAGGAAATGACTGGCAGCCCATTTCGCCGACCTTTGCGCAGCCCCTCGCTCGTCCCGCTTAGCACCAACGGCACCTGTGCAAAAGCCTACACGAGCATTCATGCAAGCGTATCCAGGTCAAAACAGGCAAGCACGGTATCTATCACGCGATCAGCCACGCGGTCGGGCGAGAGAGTGTTGTCAACGATCACGTCCGCCCACGACACATAGCGCGGCGCACGCTCGCGCGCCAGGCGCGGAACGCCCTTGCTGATGCTCATAGGACGCCCATCGCTGATCAGCTGTTCAAGCGGTCGCCTGAGCATCACGATAACGCCGTTCTGATGAAGGAGATCGTAATTGCGCGGCTGGGTCACCACTCCCCCGCCACAGGCCACCACACGACCGCCTTCCTTGCAAATATCCCCCGTTACCTTAGTCTCGATAAGCCTGAATGCCTCTTCGCCGTCTTCCGCGAAGATCTCGGGGATGGATTTGCCGGCCGCAGGGGGAATATAGTCGTCGATGTCGATGAATTCGCGCTCGAGCTTCTGCGCCACCAGCGCGCCAATGGTGCTCTTGCCGCCGCTTGGCATGCCGATCAGCACTATGTTTGCCGTCTCGAACGCGATCCTGCGCTGTACTGCCTCCATCTGAGAAGCCGAAACATCCTTGCCCGTGAACAACTCCACACTTGCCTTGGCCTGAGCAACGAACATGGGGAGGCCGCCCGCAACCGGAATGCCCAGCTTCTCGGCCTGCAACGCTATGCCCGAATGCGCAGGATTGTAGGTGGTGTCAATCAGCGCGAACAGGCCGTCTGCATACCCCTCTCGCAGCTCCCCCGTGCGCGCGAACGGCTCGAGGTCGACCGGAGAGTCGGGACAGTTCGGGTATACGCCGACCGAGGTCGCATTCACCACGTACTCGGCGTCGTAATGCTCGGACACGCGTTCCATGGGCACATCGCCCTCATCGCCCACAACAACCACCTCGTAGGCGCCGCGGTCTTGCAGCACGGCGTGAACGGCCTTCGCAACTCCGCCCGAGCCCAGCACGACAACCTTGCGGCCCATGACGTCGATACCATAGGAATTGAGCAGATAGGAAAAGCCGAAATAATCGGTATTATGCCCCACAATGGTGCCATCCTCGCGCTTCACCAGCGCGTTCACAGACCCCACCTTGCGCACGGCATCGGTGAAGGCGTCGCACAGCGGCATGATCTCCTTTTGGATGGCCTTGCTGATGTTGAGGCCGTCCCATTCGCCGTGCTTGACGAACTCCGCCGCATCCTCACGGCTCATCTCCATGAGCTTATATTCATAGCCTCCCAGCATCGCATGAATGCGTGGAGAGTAGCTGTAGCTTAAATCCTCGCCTAAAAGCCCGTATATCCTCTGTTCTGCCATACGACCCTCACTCTCTATCCGCATTGGCACGAAGCCTGCGTACAGGCCTCGGCGCTTTTTAACACCAACGCACCGCGCGAACGACCCGATGTCATCGGCAACCGTTCAGCAGCGCTAGCATGACACCTCTTCATAGCTGCCCAAATAGCGGCACACCTCGCACAACGTAGGAATCTGACGAGCCATGGCGTCGAACGCCTCGTCGCCCGGCACGCACTGCACATCCACGTAGAACATGAATTCGAACTCGCGCCCGGGAATAGGGCGGCTTTGGAGCTTGGTCATATTGATGCCCAGTGTGGCAAGGCGCGCCAGCACCCGGTGCAATGCACCCGCAATGTGCGGCGTCACGATGAGGAACGAGCTTGTGGTGGGCGCGCCGTAAAGCGCCGGCTTGCGAGCCACGCACACGAAGCGCGTGTAGTTGTCGCCTTCGTCCTGGATGTCGTGCGCCAAAACGTCGAGGCCATAGATGCGCGCGCACGCCGCCGACGAGATTGCCGCCACATCGCGCCGAGGGCTGTTCGCAACCGCTTGGGCCGCCATAGCGGTATTGGCGCGGACGCTTGCCACCGCGTCGCCCGGAAGGCCGGCGATGAAACCCTCGCACTGGCGCAGAGCCTGCTCATGCGAGAACACCTCATGCACATCCTCGAGACTCACGCCGGGCTTGGCCAGAAGGTCGTGCTCGATGCGCATCGTAGCCGCGCGAACGATGAAAAGGCCACGCGAACGCATAAGGGCGTACACGCGATCAACCGCGCCCGCCGTTGAGTTTTCGAGCGGAAGCACGCCAAATTCGGCAGCGCCCGACTCCACCGCGTCGCATACGTCCTCCCACGTGGAAAGGAACGAAACCTCAGGCTCATTGAAGAGCTCCGTCGCGGCGATATGGGAATATGCGCCGAGCACGCCTTGAACGGCAACGCGTGCAGATGCCGGAAACTCGGCTCGCCCGACGACGCGGGCGTCGCGAGCAAGCTGGGTGTCGTGCGCAAGAATATTGTCCTGGTACGAGCGGCTCATCTCCATGAGAAGGTCGAAGAGCGGCGCCATGTAATCCTTGAACTCGTCGTCGGCGAGCTCACGGGCGCGCGCCACCTTGGCGTCTTCGCGCGCCTTGTCGAACACCTGCATGCCGGTGGCCTTTTTGTAGGCAGCCACATCGCGCGAGATGCGCATGCGGCGCTGAAACAAATCTATGATTTGCGCGTCTATCTCGTCGATGCGAGCGCGTGACTCAGCGAGGTCTACCACGGGCGCTGCCGCGGCCTCCTCTACGCTCGAAGCATGGCTCGATGCAGCGGATTCGCCCCCCGCGGCATCGAGCTCGCACGAAGCGCACGCCTCGCCGGAACCAGACTCCTCTAGACCCCTCTCGTGCATATTCTCCACGGGTTCACCGCGGCTCACGTCAGCTTCCATCAAACACTCCTCGACTGAAGCAGAAGATCGTACAGGGCAAGGGCGCAGGCGGCCTCCACCACGGGAACGGCGCGAACTACAACGCACGGATCGTGCCTGCCGCGAACCTCGAGCTCGGCGTTTTGGCCGCGTTCCATATCGACGCTCATCTGCGGCCTTGATATGGAAGGCGTAGGCTTGAACGCCGCACGCACCACCACGGGCGCGCCGTTCGTAATGCCGCCCAGAATGCCGCCCGCGTTGTTGGATTGAAGCGCCACTCGGCCGTTCTCCATGCGATAGGAATCATTGTTCTGGCTGCCGAATAGATCCGCCGCACCAAAACCGGCCCCGAATTCCACGCCCTTAACTGCGGGCACACCGAACAGCATGCGCGCAAGGGCGCCCTCCACGCCGTCGAACATGGGCTCGCCCACGCCCGCCGGCATGCCCACGGCGGCGCACTCGATGACGCCGCCTACGCTATCGCCTGCCGCGCGCGCCTCGGCGATCGCGGCGATCATGGCCTCGCCCGCCGCGTCATCGATCACAGGGAACGCCTTTGAGCCGGGAGCGCGCACGCCATCGGCCGTGACGCGCAGGGCGTCGAAGCGCGCATCGCACACCGCGCCGATGCGGGCGATGTGGGCGCCGACAGCCACGCCCTCCTGCTCGAGCAGCTGAAGCGCGATGCCGCCCGCTATGCACAGAGGGGCGGTAAGCCGCCCCGAAAAATGGCCGCCGCCAGAAACATCCTGCGCGCCGCCATATTTCACCTGCGCGGTGTAATCCGCGTGACCGGGACGCGGGATACGGCGCAGCTCATCATAGTCCTCGCTTTTCGTATTGGTGTTGCGTATGACCGCCGCCAAGGGCGCACCGCAGGTCACACCGTCAACGATGCCCCCGAGAAACTCGGGCAGGTCGGCCTCCTTGCGCGGCGTGGACCACGGCATACCGCCAGGAGCACGGCGCGAAAGGAACGCGCGCAGGCGCTCGAGGTCTATCTTCTTTCCTGCAGGAACGCCCTCCATGACCACGCCGATACCGGCCGAATGGCTCTGTCCGAAAATGGAAATGCGCACGATCTTTCCGATGCTCGATGCCATCTACATCATCCCCTGGACATCCGCATAGCGGCCGTCGGCCTTGAGTTTGGCAGCCGAGCCTTCCGCCAAAAGACGGCGCAGGCCCTCGCGGTCGCCCGAACCAATCGCATCGCGGTACCGCTGCAGCTCCACGATAACGCGTTCGAGCTCAGTATCCAGGTTATCGGCGTTGTCCAGAAACAGCTCGGTCCACATATCGGGATTGAGCTCCGCCACGCGCGTGAGGTCTTTGTAGCTGCCCGCAGAAAAGCCCTTGTGCTTAAGAGCCGTGGGGCTTTTCGCAAACGCCGAGCTCACCACATGCGCAAGCTGCGATGTGTAGGCGATCAGGCGATCGTGCGTCTCGGGCGTGGTAACGGCATAGGAGCCGAAGCCCGCCGGATCGAGAACGGCTTTGGCACGGTCGATGAGCTCGGGGGAGAAAATGGCGGGCGGAACCAGCACCATGGGCTGACCGGCAAAGAGGTCGCTTCGCGCGTAGCGGAAGCCCGAGTGGTGCGTGCCCGCCATGGGATGGCCGCCCATGAATGCGAAACCCGCTCGCTCGGCCGCCTCAAAAAGGGGCTCGCAAATCGGGCGCTTTACGCCGCCGCAGTCTATGACAAGCGCTTCGGAGCCGAACAAATCGGCGTGCTCAACCACCCAATCGACCGTATCCTGCGGGTACAGCGCCACGATCACCGCATCGCACTCTCCAACGTTGTCACGGGTGAGCGGGGCGGCCACCGTGCCCTCCCCGCATGCCGCTGCAAGCGTGCCCTTGTCGATGTCGTGCGCGAGCACCTTCATGCCCGCATCGGCGTAAGCTTTGGCGAACGAGCCGCCGATCAGGCCTAGCCCCACCACGCCAACGCAGCGCGGCGGTCGAATGTGCTGAACATGTTCTTCCATCTGCGCATCCTCCATCAATTTAGTCGTGCCGGCCATCATAGCACTAGCGCATACTAAAGCGCATCTTGAAACTGAGTGTTAACATTGGAGAAGAAGGTGAACCCGCATCCCCTGCACGAGTTGACGCCTCCCTGTGCCCGCTTCTGCATCGCCCCATAGCTCGCACGCCCTCTTTTGTTCGGCTGAATGCCTCCCCGTATCCGCTTCTGCATCGCCCCATGGTTCACGCTCTCTCCTTGTGCGGCCGAATACCCCGCTTTCGCTCCAGATACGTAAAACGCCTTTGCAAACGCAAACGCCCAGCTCCACATAGCGGTGCCGGGCGTATGAGACGAATGCGCGGAGGCGAGCTTATTGCGAACGCAGATTGAGCGAACCTCCCCAATCAGGAGAATGCACCCTCGCGAGAATGCACTCCCGTGAGAATGGACGCGCCTTCATGGGCGAGAAGCGACCTCCCCGTCATTTCCGAAGGCGCCTCAAGCCCCACAATGTCGAGCAGCGTGGGCGCGATGTCGCACAGCGCGCCATTGCCCATCTTGAGCGTCGCACGGTCTTCCCCCGTCTCGGAATCAACCAAAACGAACGGCACCCGAGCGGTGGTGTGAGCCGTATGAGGGCTTCCGTCCGCAGCGAGCATCTTATCGGCATTGCCATGGTCGGCCGTGATCAGTGCAAAACCGCCCTTCTCAACCGCGGCGTCCACCACCTTGTGCACCGCGGCATCCACCGCCTCGACCGCAGCGACGGCGGCCGGGATGATGCCGGTATGGCCCACCATGTCGCAGTTTGCGAAATTGACGATATACACGTCGGCTTCGTCGTTGCGGATTGCGGCCGCCAGCGTATCGGCCACCTCGGGTGCGCTCATCTGGGGCTGCAAGTCATAGGTCGCCACCTTGGGACTAGGAATGAGCACGCGCTTCTCGCCCGCTTTTTCTGCCTCGATGCCGCCGTTGAGGAAAAACGTCACATGGGCGTACTTCTCGGTCTCGGCGATGTGATACTGGCGCAAGCCCGCATTGGAGAGCACGTCGGCCAGCACGTTTTGTGGGAACTCCTTGGGAAACGCCACCGGAGCGTCCAGTGCCTCGTCGTATTCCGTTAAGCAGACGAAATGCACGTTCGGGCGCTCGCCACGGTCGAAGCCGTCGAAATCGTCGTCCAAAAATGCGTGGCTGAGCTGGCGGGCGCGGTCGGGGCGGAAGTTGAAGAACACCACCGCATCGCCATCATGCATGCCATCGTAAGCGGGAGAAATGCCCCGTTGATCGTATTGCATAGCCGCAGGCTCAATGAACTCATCGGTCACGCCCGCGTCGTAAGATGCCTGGATATAATCCGCTGCCTTCAATTCAGTGACGGGCTGCGCGTGCACGATAGCGTCCCATGCGCGCTTCACGCGATCCCAGCGATTATCGCGATCCATAGCGTAATAGCGGCCCGAGACGGTGGCGATGCGCGCAAGCCAATTGGTGCCATTCAAGGCCGAAGACTCCAGCTCCTCGATGAAGCCCTTTCCGCTCGTTGGGGGCACATCGCGTCCGTCCATGAAGCAATGCACGCGCACGTTGGACACGCCCCGCACATGAGCGAGGCGCACAAGGGCATACAGGTGCTCGTTGCTGGAGTGCACGCCGCCGTTTGACACAAGCCCCATCAGATGCAGCGTGCCTCCCGATTCCAGCGCGGCGTCTATCGCTTCGTTGAGCGCAGCGTTTTTGCAGATGGGGGCCTCCTCGAACCACTCCTGTTCGTCGGCGAAGAAGTTCCAACGGCACGCCTTGTTGATGCGGGTGAGTTCCTGATCAACCACGCGACCAGCGCCGATGTTCAAGTGCCCTACCTCGGAGTTGCCCATCTGGCCCGCCGGAAGACCCACTTCCTCGCCCGATGCGTCAAGCGTCAAACGGGGGCTGGTCGCTTTGATTTCGTCCAAATAGGGCGTCTTGGCGAGCGAGATGGCGTTGCCGGGTCCGGGCTTTTCGATGCCGAAGCCATCCATAATCACGAGAAGCGCGGGAAGACGAAGGTCGTCACGCATAAGAGGCTTCCTTTCTTTCTACCTTACATTGCAGCCCGATAGGCCATCATACAAAATTCCGAGCTTGAACTCAGGCGCTAATGTCCTGCTACAAAATGCGAGTTTAGAATGTTTCGAAGGGCCGTGTGCTACACGAGGAGCGAATGTCCGATGCGTGCCACGCTCCGAGTTGTAGACACGAAGGGGCCGCGCAAAGGGCGACCCCTCGTGAAATGCATTATGCGGTTTTAGCCGCCGCCTCGACCAACGCAGCGAAATCCTCGGCCTTGAGAGCCGCGCCGCCGATAAGGCCGCCGTCAACGTCGGGGCATGCCAGGAAACCGTCGGCGTTCTCGGGCTTCATGGAGCCTCCGTAGAGAACGCGCATGGCATCGGCGGCCTCCTGCCCCACGAGCTCCGCAACCGTTGCGCGGATGGCGGCCGCCATCTCTTGCGCCTGCTCGGGCGTAGCCGTGCGACCCGTGCCAATGGCCCAGATGGGCTCGTAGGCGACAGTCACGAACGCGACCTCCTGCGCATCAAGGCCGGCAAGCGCCGCGCGCACCTGGTCGCACACGAACTGCACCGCATCGCCGCCGTCGCGCATGGAAAGGCTCTCGCCCACGCACACGATGGCGCACATCTTAGCATCCACCAGCGCACGCACCTTGCGGTTCACGTCGCCGTCGGTCTCGCCGAACATCTCGCGACGCTCGGAGTGGCCCACGATGCACCACGAGCAGCCCACATCCTTGAGCATGGGGATGCTGATCTCTCCCGTGAACGCGCCGGAGGGCTCCCAATGCACGTTCTGCGCGCCAACGTCGATGTTGGACTTGTCGAAATCGAGCACGGTGAACACCGAGCGCAGGTCGATAGCGGGCGGGCACACCACCACGTCCACCTTGTCCCAGCCGCGCGCATAGCGGTTGGAAATGCCCTGCGAGAGAATCACGCTCTCGGCCGGCGTCATGTTCATCTTCCAATTGCCGGCAATGATAGGTCTGCGGGTCATGCAAAGTCCTTTCTGGACGATTGAGATTGAAACTCGTAACGCAGGTCTGGCGCGGAGGGGAGGCTCCACGCGCAGCCAGTCCAGTCCTGGTTCGCAGCCGGCGTTCGACAAACGCCCGCCGACGCGCCCTCTCGGGAGCAGGAGTCAGGGACTAAACAGGCCACTGGCCTGCTTACCGTGCGGAACTGCGCGTGGAACCCCTCCCCGCCGAACTCGCACGTACATCAGGGCAACGTAAAACTACTTCAGCGCCTCAACACCGGAAAGCGCCTTGCCCTCCACGAGCTCCATGGAGGCGCCTCCGCCGGTGGAGATGAACGTCATGCGGTCGGCCATGTCGAACTTGTTCACGGCCGCAACGCTATCACCGCCGCCGATGATGGTCGCCGCTTCTTCATTGGCCGCAACGGCCTCGCAAACGGCGCGAGTGCCGTGCTCGAACGCCTTCATTTCGAACACGCCCATGGGACCGTTCCAGAACACCGTGGTGCCCCCGGCAATGGCGTTGGCGTAGAGCTTTTCGGTCTCGGGCCCGATATCCAGACCCATCATATCTGCAGGAATGGCATCGGCTGCGCAGGTGACCGTATTCGCATCCTCGGCGAACTTGTCGGCGGCCACAACGTCAACAGGAAGCAGAAGCTCGCAGCCGGCCGCCTGTGCCTTCTCCATCATGGCACGAGCGCGCTCGACCCAATCCTCCTCCTTGAGGGAGGTGCCCACTTCAAAGCCCTTTGCCATCAGGAAGGTGAAGCACATGCCGCCGCCGATGATGATGGTGTCGGCCTTGTCGATAAGCGCGTCGATCACGCCAACCTTGTCGGAGACCTTCGAGCCGCCCAGGATGGCGACGAAAGGACGCTTGGGCTCGGCCAGCATGCCGGAAAGCGTCTGCACCTCCCCCGCGAGGAGAAAGCCCGCATAGGCAGGCAGCAGATGAGCCACGCCCGTCGTAGAGGCATGGGCGCGGTGGGCGGTGCCGAACGCGTCGTTCACATATACCTCGGCGAGCGAGGCGAGCTCCTCGCAGAAAGACGGATCGTTCTTCTTCTCCCGCGGATCGAAGCGCAGGTTTTCAAGAACCAGAATCTCGCCCGGCTGCAGCTTATCTGCCATCTCATGGGCGTTCTCGCCCGCCACGTCGCTCGCCACGGCGACCGGAGCGTCCACCAGCTGCGCCAGACGCTCGGCGGCAGGCTTGATGGAGAACTCCTCTTCGAAGCCCTTGCCGGAGGGGCGACCGCGGTGGCTCATCAGAATAACTTTCGCGCCATGCTCGAGCAGATACGTGATAGTGGGCAGCGCCGCACGGATGCGCGTGTCATCGGTGACGGCGCCTTCCTTCACGGGAACGTTGAAATCGACACGGACCAGGACGCGCTTGCCGCGAACGTCGGCCGCCTCGACGGACTTGATATCGGCCATTATGCCTCCTTAGAAAGAATGCGCCGGCCCGAAGCCGGCGCACCGTGGTAGATGACTAGAGCAGAATCTTGACCAGATCCTTGACCCTGTTGGAATAGCCCCATTCGTTGTCGTACCAAGCAACCACCTTCACGAGGTCGTTGTTGTCGCCCATCACCTGGGTGAGCTGGGCGTCGAAGATGGACGAGTGGGAGTTGCCGATGACGTCGCAGGAGACGATCGGATCCTCGGTGTACTCAAGGATACCCTTGAGCGGACCCTCGGCCGCGGCCTTCATCGCGTTGTTGATCTCCTCCTTGGTGACCGGGCGGGAAAGCTGCACCGTGAGATCGACCATGGACCCGTCGGGCACGGGCACGCGGGTGGCGAAGCCGTCCAGCTTGCCCTTCAGCTCGGGCAGCACCAGCGAAACAGCGCGGGCGGCGCCAGTGGTGGTGGGGATGATGGACAACGCGGCGGCACGGGCGCGACGCAGGTCCTTATGGGGCAGGTCCAAGATCTTCTGGTCATTGGTGTAAGCATGCACGGTGTTCATGTAGCCGCGCTCGATGCCGAAGTTCTCAAGCAGCACCTTGGCAAACGGAGCCAGGCAGTTGGTGGTGCACGACGCGTTGGAGATGATGTGATGCTTCTCCTTGTCGTAATCGCCGTCGTTCACGCCCATGACCACGGTGATGTCCTCACCCTTGGCGGGGCAGGTAATGACCACCTTCTTGGCGCCGGATTCGATGTGCTTGTGCGCAAGCTCGCCGGTCTTGAACACGCCCGTGGAATCAACAACCACATCGACACCCAGCTCGCCCCAGGCGAGACGCAGCGGATCGCGCTCGGAAAGGGCGCGCACCCTGTGGCCGTCAGCGATGAAGCCGTCTTCCACGACCTCGACCTTCTCGAACGCACGGCCATGGACGGAATCGTACTTCAGCAAATGTGCGACGGCAGGGATATTGCCCAAGTCGTTGGCTGCGACCACTTCGATTTCGGGGTCGTTCGCCATAGCGCGATACACGAGACGACCGATGCGCCCGAAACCATTGATGCCAACCCTGATTGCCATTTCCAAACCCCTTTCTAGGATTTACATGCCATTCCGATTATACGGCGGCGCGGTTGCCGTGCAAGAAGAATACGCACGAGCGCGCCGGACGCCCCGCGGATTGAGCCGTTAGCCGCGCAGAAACATACTTTCAGGCAAAGCGGCGGGCGCATCGTCCGAAAGCGTGACGCTTGGACTACTTGTCCTGAGCATCGATCATCGATTGCAGTTTCTTCAGGTCGCTCATCTTCATGCCGCCCATGCCGGGAATACCCAAACGCGGCCTGCGACCCTTACCCTTGCCTTTGCCCTTCTTGCCCTTTTTGCCGCGGCCGCCTTCCATGGCTTCCATGGCGGGCATCATCTTGCGCATCATCTTCTTGGTCTCGTTGTATTGCTTCATGACCTGATTGACATCCTGCACGGTAACGCCGGCGCCGCGAGCGATGCGGGCACGTCGGCTGCCATTGAGGATGTCGGGGTGCTCGCGCTCCTTTTTCGTCATTGAGAAGATGATGGTCTCCATACGGTCGAGAGCGCTCTCATCCACCTGCCCCGACGCCATAGCCTTGTCGCCACCAGGCAGAGCGCTTATAAGCTTGGACACGCCGCCCATCTTTTTGACCTGCTTCTTCATCTCCAGGAAGTCGTTCAGGTTGAGCTGGGCGCGTTGCATGCGTTCGGCGGTTTCGGCCTCAATCTCGTCGGCGCGAATCTTGGATGCGGTCTCGATGAAGCTGATGACGTCACCCATGCCCAGAATGCGCTTGGCCATGCGGTCGGGATGGAACTCTTCCAGACTATCGGGCTTCTCGCCGGCGCTGATGAACTTGATAGGTTTGCCCGTGACCTGCTTGAGCGACAGCGCGCCGCCGCCGCGGGCGTCGCCGTCCATCTTGGACATAATCACGCCGTCGAACTCCACGCGCTCGGCGAACGCCTGGGCGACATTGACCACGTCCTGGCCGGTCATGGCGTCGACCACCATGAGGATCTCGTCCGGAGTGACGGCCTCCTTGATGGCTTCGGCCTCTGCCATCATGTCCTCGTCCACGTGCAAGCGACCGGCGGTGTCCACGATCACCACATCGCGCAGGTTGTCGATGGCGAAGCGCACGCCCTCGCTGGCAATTTTCACCGGATCCTGCCCATCGCCGCGATACACCTTGACGCCCATCTCATCGCCCAGTGTTTGCAGCTGGTCGGCAGCGGCGGGACGATACACGTCGCAAGCAACCAGCAGCGGGCTGTGCCCCTTGCCCTTCAGCAGATAAGCGAGCTTGGCGGCGGCGGTAGTCTTACCGGAGCCCTGCAGGCCCACAAGCATGATCACGTTGGGAATGCGACTTGACAGCGTGAGCTTGGCATCGTTTTCGCCAAGCAGACGGGTGAGCTCGTCGAGCACCACCTTAATGACGTTTTGCGCAGGCGTGAGCGAATCCATGACCTCGGCGGTGAGGCAGCGCTCCTTGGCGGACCTGATAAAGCTTTTGACCACTTTGAAATTGACGTCCGCCTCAAGGAGAGCCATACGGATCTCGCGCATGGCGGAGTCGATGTCCTGCTCGGTCAGGCGGCCTTTTGATTTCAGGCCCGAGAAGATGCCCTGCAGGCGGTCGGAAAGACTGTCGAACATGAATGCTCCTATCGTTGCTCGGCTACGCGTCCGTCGCATGCAAGGCCGGGACAAACACCGACCGCATGACATTACGGCTCGGCCGCATCATTACGCAACGAATGATTATAAAGGAGCCTTCGCCGCAATAGGCGCATTCGCTCGTCATCATTTCGGAAACACCACGGAGTGGCCCCGCGTAACGGCAATACCCCGAACGATTCCGGGCCAGATCGCAGACCCGCTATCCAGCAAGGCCACGAAGCGCGTCGGCAAATTCCTGGGACACCTCGAAATCGAACGTGTTGATGGAATCATGAACCGCGGGAATGTAAATAGTTACGATATTCGAATCGGTGTACGTAGTGAACGTGACAGCTTCTACCTGCTTTAGCTCGTCGGCGGACTGACCTAGTTTAATGGTCTCGTTCTGCGAGAACGTAATCTGATACTCCGCCGTCGATGAATCGGGGTGCGAAGATACGAGCTTAACCAGGTTCACCTTCGACACGACATTTTCGATAGCCTGACGGTCATCCACTACAGCGATCTCTTCGCCGGTGTTCGCGTCGTACACCGCAGCACTCGCCATCTTCGTGAACAGGGCATCTGCGGAATCGAACATATCCAGCAACGCCTGCGGCGCGTTCGCGATGCCCGAGAGCGTATCGCCCACGCCGTTTAAGGCATCCTGGACGTCGCCGGCAGCACCGTCTATTGCATCCTGGGCTTCCTGCACCGCGTCGCGCGCATCGTCAAGCGTGGCATCCGTTTGATCTGTCACCATGCAGCCCGAGAGAACGAACATCAAAAGCGCCGCCGTTGCCGACAGGGCGAACGCACGAGCCATAAACCTTATTCCGCCTCGCGAAAACACGGCCGTATGCTTCCTCGTCATGCGCTTGTTGCTCATCATGGTTCCCCTCCTCGCTCCGGCTTCTCCGCCCATCAACCCTAGAGAATCCTCTCGCCTAAAGAGCAGACGGAGGGCTCCATAAAACAGCTTTCCGCCTCCGAGGATGGCCCTCGTTCGCGGGAACGCCCCACGGGTTCTCGGCGTCATCATAATCGAAGGAGGCGGCTGACGTGCGACAATCCGAAATCGTTTTCTAAAGGAGAACGTTCTGTAGCCAACCCGTTTCCTGAGTTTGAAAAGACCAAGCGGCTGGCTCATGCGCACGGCCACGCAACAAGGAAATCTCACGCGCACACCAACCTCAACGAATCGATACGGGGAGTTCCGCGCCAAAGAGGAGGCGCAGCCGCGCGTGCATCCCCAAAAGCAAACAGGAAATCGCGGGATCAGACATCGCCCATTTCGCGGCCCCAGTCGATATCCGCCGGACGGCCCACGTCATCGAACCCCGGATCCCAAAGGCAAGTTTCCATATCTACATGATCGGCGTCTACGAACCGCACGCCCTCCTTCTCAAGCAACTCACGCTGCACGCCTTCTCCGCCGAACGCGTACCCTTCCGCAAGGCGCCCGTCCTTAAATACCACGCGATGACATGGAGTCTTCACCGGTTCGGTATTGCCGCGAAGCGCCCATCCTACATACCGAGCCGATCGCGGACTGCCAATAAGCCTCGCGATCTGCCCGTACGTAGACACCTTCCCTTTTGGAATGCGTCGCACCTGCTCGAATACCTTGTCTGAAAAGTCGCCCATATAACGCGCTCCAATCGATTGGCTTATCGCCGATCATCACATTGCGAATTGCCCTGAAAGGATACCGCATCGATATCCAGTCGCATGGTAAAAGGCGAACGTTGGGATGTTTTTACGAACCTTCTCTTTATTTTTGGACAACTTTGCAGGATAGCCGCGTGCATCGGCTAGCGAAAAAAGTTGCATAAGGGTTTTACCTGGCATAACGATGCGCATTGTTTCAGAGAGGCGGATTCGTGGCAGCTCGCAAGGCGGCCCTGGGCACAAAATGCCGCGCAAACGTCCGACGAACCCGGCTAAGTTGAAATCTTGTCCAAAAATCGAAGGCTCATCCGTTATGGAGAAGAGGAATTCCGCGGACGCGACACGAAGGCGCCGCAAGCGAAGCCCCATCCATCGTGGAGAAGCCCAGCCACTATCGGTCATACTCATAAGATTCGCCTTGCAGCGGCAACAATGCCACGCATAAGAAAAGCCCCTCTTTCGAGGGGCTGGTGTTTCTGGAGCGGACAACGGGGCTCGAACCCGCGACCCTCACCTTGGCAAGGTGATGCTCTACCAACTGAGCCATGTCCGCATAAATTGGAGGCGAGAACCGGATTCGAACCGGTGGTGAGGGCTTTGCAGGCCCCTGCCTTACCACTTGGCCATCTCGCCGATTCAACGCTTCGCGTTGCGCGAGGCGATATATTACTAAAGACGTCTACGAAGCGCAAGGGGAAATTTCGAAAAATATGGACGTTCGTACACATTTTGCCTTGCATCCCGACCGCGAAGCACGCGACAGCCCATGTCGCGCCTGCTTAGAGCATCGGCGGGCAACCTTTGCGACATGCCCAGGATGCACCGCTATGGTCAGAAAGCCCAGGCTTGGCTCATTCTAGAACAGCCCTTCGCCCGCCTCGAAGCCTTCATCGCGAATACGCCCCTCCCCGTCGGCGGCGCTCGTAGCAAGCTCGTCGCAGCGCTCGTTCTCGGGATGCCCCGCATGGCCTTTCACCCAATGAAACGTCACATCATGCGGTCGCTTGGCCTCAAGCAAACGCTTCCAGAGGTCAGGGTTTTTCACGGGCTCCTTCTTGGCGTTTTTCCACCCGCGCTTGAGCCACCCATCCACCCAATGCTGGTTGAATGCATCCACCACATACTTGGAGTCGGAATACAGATCGATGGTGCACGGCCGGCGCAACGCCTCGAGCGCCACGATCACGCCAAGCAGCTCCATGCGATTGTTGGTGGTGCGCTCGAAACCCTGAGAGAGCTCTTTCACGTGAAGCTTTCCAGAAGGATCGGTATAGTGCATCACCGTTCCGTAGCCGCCAGGACCGGGATTGCCGCGCGACGCGCCGTCGGTATAAATGTTGACATGCATCTTCTTATCCCCCGCGATAGATTACCCAAAGCCGCATGATGGTACCACAGCGCACAAACCTGCCACGCTTGCTCGCTCAGATGACACAAAGCCGACGGCATAGGCACACCGCCGGCACAGCAAAAAAGCAAGGTATCGTATCAACAAAACGAAAAGCGTCGATGCGCACCTTGTCCCGCAAGATGCGCATCTATGCTTGGAAGCTTCTGAATTGCGTAACGGAATGAGGCGCGACTTGGCCTGCACGGATCGCATCGCACGCCTCCTTGACGGCCGCGACGATCGCGCGGATAGGACCTGGCCAGCGCGGACCGTATTCCTCTGCGGCCCGCGTCGTGGCCTAGACAGAGCCCGCCTCTGCCCGTATAGCCCGCAACGTGGCCTAGGCGGAGCCTGCCTCTGCGCGCATAGCCTGCGCCTCGGGCACCGGACCCTGCAGGCGCGAGGTGGCAGACGGGCTTGCCAGCGCCTGCTCGAGGCGGATGCGAACGTCGGCCTTTACGGCTCCGAACGAAGCCCTTGCCTCGCGTTTGGCGGCCTCGAAGGCGGCGGAATCCGCGGCACGCAGGTTCTGCACGCTCTCCACGCCGCGACGCAGCTCCACCAAATCACCCTGCATGCCATCTGAGAGCTCTTGAAATGCCAGCACGCGCTTGTCGGCTTCGCGCTGGCCGTCGTTCCACGAGGCGCAGAAGAAGCTGCACGTGGCCGTGACTACAAGCATCACGCTCATGAGAACCGTGATGGCAATCTGGTTGCCCATATCCGACGAGCTGACCTGCGACCCGATAGCAGCAAGGTCGGTCGAGGACGCGTCGGTGGCCTGCGTGCCGGCGAAAAGCGAGATGTCGCCCGCCAGTCGGAAATACGTTACCGCTGCCACCAGCGCCACGAACAGCGCCGCCATGCCGACTGCTGCCACGATGGCGCCCCGCGGGTTGCCCTCGGCGCGCATGCGCTTGGCATAGCGCCCCAACAGATGAGGCAGAAGGACGCATCCCATGAGCACGCTGATGGTGATGGGGATAGGAAGGAAGTCGTCGTCGAGCCCCTTCACGGCGCAGCTGTACAGAAGCGCCGCATCGCCGCACACCAGCAGAACGAGCGCGGCCTGCGAAGCGCGAAGCCACAGCGGACGCGCCGTGCCTGACGCCCTCCTACGCCCTGCGTCGATCTTTGAGAGCGCGGATTTGGTCGTTCTAGCCATTGCTGACCCCCTTCATCTCCTGAACCGCCCCGTCTTCGATGCGTGGAGCGATGCGGACCACGGTGGGCGAAGCGGCCGCGCCTGCCTCGGATGCGGCGGCGCAAGCTCCCTTGACGGCGCCCTCATGCGCACGCACCCGCTCCGCCTCGTCTCGCGCACCGCCCAAACGCTGCGCCACATCGGCCTCGCGCACCTCAATCTCGCGCAGACGCGCCTGAAGCGATGCTTCGATGCGGTCGAGCATCACCGCGTTCTCGGCATGCTGACGCTCGAACCGTGCGCACACGCGCTCGAGCTCCATGTCGATGCGCGCATCAAGCGCCTCCCCGTTGCCGGCGTCGAGCGCGCCCGCCGCAATGAGGCCCTCGACCTTGCGCATCATCTCGTCCTCGAAGCTTTCCATATCGGGCATCACGTACTCGCCGGCAATCGCTTCGAGCGGAGACACATCGCTCACGCCGCTCAGTACAATGGAGCCGCACCCGCGTGCGGGGATGGCGCCGGCGCGCTTTGAGGCTCTCGCCTTCTTCAGTCTCTTCAGCATGGCTTAGGCCACCTTCCCTTCCGACGATTCGCTCGATGCGTCCGGATGATCCGATGACGCACTCGTGCCCCATCCAGGCGCACTCGCATATCCGACGCCATATGTTCCACCAGCCCCAAACGCGTCTCGCAACTCCACGCCGCGCGAGGGGCACACCACCTCGCTGTTATCGAGCGCTTTTCCGGCGCGTCCTGCCAGGTACAAGCGCTGGCCGTCGAGCCTCACGCGAGGCAGGCGCCAAGGCGGATCGATCGGATTCTTCATGGCCCGCAGCGCCGCTCGTACATAATGCGAAAGGACCTCATCGCATTCGTTCACCAGACAGTTGCAGTAAAGCGTCGTGATGCTCTCCACCTCGCGCACGCGGTTCTTGAGTCCGCATAGCTCCTGCTCGAGCTGGTGAACACGCCCTTCCGTCTCCTCAATCAACCTAAGCGTCGGCGCCAGCTCGCGCTTGAGATCGGCCCTGCGCCTGGAGGCGACCAACTCGTCATCGAGCCTCTCTTCGCCCGCCTTGCGGGCCTTAGGGTCGAACGATCCGCGCGTGCGCTCCCTTTCTTGCCTCAGCGCCTCGAGCCGAGGTCGAAGCGCTCCAAGCTCCTGTTCGCGCAATGAGACGGAGGCCTCGATGGAACTCACCTTGGGGATGCAGTTCGACCAGTTGGCCGAAAGGTCTTGCTCGTAGCGGGCAAGCGTTGCACGGATGTATTCGGAATCGAGCATCCCGTCGGCAAGCTTGACAGGCCGCCCCTGGAACCCATCGCGATACCCCTTCAGGGTTGCCTTCCAGATTGTCACGGGATGCGTCTTCGATCTGAAAAACTCTACGGGGTTGTCTTGCTTGTCGGCCATTGGGGCCTCCTTCCTTCTCCGCGCGCAGGCGCACGGTGGATTACATGCGTTTCGATTCTGGTCGGCCAGGAACACGCGAAAACGAATCGGTCGCTTTCGCGGCGGCGCACCCGTCTTGCAGCCAGGGCTCAGCGCCGCCGTACGTGAGCGCCCTTCGTACCGTGCTATGCAGCGGAGATGGTGATGATGACCTTGCGATTTTGGGCGGCCAGCGAAGGAACGAGGTTACCCGCATCGTCGCGGTCGGATACATGAGAGGGGTGGTCGTCGCCGCACCCACGCGCCTCGATGGCATCGGGCCTGGAGCCCGCCTCAACGAGAAGGGATGCAACGGCATCGGCGCGAGCCTGGGAAAGCTCCTGGATAAAGCGCTCTCCCTCATCGCCCTGGGAAGGATCCGCCGAGGCGGTGGCGCCTTCCACCAGGCAAACCGCATCAGGAGTGCCCGCCATGAGCTTGGCGCAATCGGCTACGGCCTCACGCGCCTGGCTCGCATCCACAAATTCCGCCGAATCGCCCCGGAACTTCACATCGGATTCGGTGAGCTCGACCTGAACGGTTTCGCCAGCGGTGAGCGAATCGGGCATGGAAGCACGCTCGGGCAAATCGACCACGCTCACCTCGGGCAGCCCCTCGGCTACCTCGGAGCCTGGCGTGGTGTCATGGAAGGTGACGTCAGCGCCCGAGGCTTCGAGGATCGCCTGCCATATGGCACGCAAGTTGTCGCGCTGCGCGGGCGTGAGGTCGGCTTGCGGCGCGGCGACATCGCCCAGGTAGTACCACTCAACCTGAATGCCGTCTAAATTGGGCAGTTCGTTCTGGTCGGACAGCCATGCGGCAACCTCGCTCGCATCGGCGCTGATCAACGCCCCCTGCGTGAAGTCAAGAGCACCCGTGGTTTGCAGGCCGCTGTCCATCACAACGATGCGATGCGCGCCAGGGGCTTCGGACAGAGCACGGGCTGCCAGATCGATAGATGCGAGCGTATCCACCTCGGACGTCTGCGCGCGCACCTCAGACAGGTAGCCGGGCAATGCCGCCTTCCACTGGTCGTTCTCCTGGGCGCGCTTGGATTCGGTGCTGGCGGTCGAGCCCACAATGGCGCCCGCCACAGCACTCCGCGGCTCGCCTTCGGCAGAAATCACCTCGATGTAGCCGTTGGTATCCACCGCCTGCGACAGGTAGTCGGTCGCGCAGTCGGTCTTGGGCAGCGGCGCGTTCGCATGCGCCCCCACCACGAATGCGGTGGATTCGGGCTGGGTGGCGCCGCTTGCCTCCTCGGCGGAGCAGCCTGCAAGCGCGGTGATCGCGCCCCAGGCCACCAGCGCAAGCGCCGCAACGATCAGCGCCCTATTCGCCAGATTCGACAACCGTTCCCGTACCTTCTTCATCGTGGGCTCCTTATCTCTCGCCGCTGCATTTCGACGTGATAAGAGTCCCATATGCGCCCACGGGTTTCATATTCTTAAAGGTTTTGCGCAAAACAGACCATCGACACGTAGACAGTCACGCGTCGAAGCGCTCGACGGGATTCGCGAGGATGCGCCCTGCGCGGTTCAGCGCCCGCTCTCCTGGGCCGCCTCGATCTGACGCAGACGCTCCTGCGCAAGCGGAAAGCCCTCTTCGGCTGCCCGCCTATACCACTTGAACGCCACATCGGTACCGCCGCCGCCCGCAGGCACGCCGTAGCCACTTTCAAGGCACAGGCCGACGTTGTACATGGCCACGATATGCCCTTCTTCGGCGGCCTTGCTCCATCGCCAGAACACCTCGGCTGGCGTGCCCTGTGCACCGCCCAGACCATCGCGTATGCAGATTCCGAGGTTGTATTGGCTGGTCACATCGCCCGCGTCGGCCAGCTTGCGCAAGAGCGGCACCGCCTCGTCATAGCGCCCGCGATTCCAGGCGTCCATGCACACGACGAAATCGTCCTCGAATCCGTCGTAGCGCACCGCGTCGGAGAGCGTGGAGTTCTGAATATCGAGCCCCGTATCCACGAACCGGTCAGCGCGCGAAGAGTCGCCCATGCGAACACCCGCACGCCCTCCCGCCACGAGCGCCGGATACACCGAGGCCGCATGCAGCTCAAGCAACGAGCGTAAACGCAAACGCGGCAGGTCGTCCACGAAATCGCTCGGGCTCACGCGTTCCTCCTGACAGGAATCCAGCCCTCTGCGGATGGTTTCGAGCACCTCGGCGTCGATCGCATCGAACGCCGATTGCACGGCGGCATCAACCGCATGAGCATCGGCGGGCACGCCGAACGTCTCGGTCAGCGATGCCTGCAAACGCAATCGGAGCCTGCTGCGCAGCCCATCGTCATGCGCAATGGGAAAACCGCCTCGCCATGCGTAGTCGTACACAGAGCCCGAGAGCACGCTAAACAGCGTTGCAGCCAGCCCGAACGTGTCGACGCGAGGGTCGTTCACCGGATAGCGCCCCACGGGATCAAGAACCTCCGGCGGCGCAAACCCCTGCGTGCCCACGGTTCGACGCTCCGCGGCAAGTCCTGCCGTCCGGCCCGAAATACCCAGGTCGATGAGGCGGCACCTGACTCCCTCGGGAGTCTTTTGCACGATAAGGTTCTCAGGTTTGATATCGCGATGCACAAGCGGCGGACGCGCAGTGGAAGCTATCTTGATGAAATCGAACACGGGGTTCATGGCATCGAGAACCGATTCCAGGGGAGGAGGCGTGCCCATCTCGCGCTGCCAATCGTGCGCCCACGCCGCCATGTCGGCGCCTTCGATGAATTCCATCACGATAGCGCGCCGGTCCAGACCAACCTCGGCCCCCTCCGCGCGCAACACGCTCGCGGTGCCGAAGAGGTACGGCTCGGGCAGCACCGACATGTGGCGGAATTCGCGCAGATGCCCCCACTCGTTGACTGCGAATTCGTCAGAATCGGCCACCTTGAGCACCACGCGCATGCCGATGAGCTTCGGAGGCACCTCGCCCTTTGCGGCGTCGATGCGCGCCTCATAGGTACCCGACATGCCGCCGCGCGTGATGCGACGCACGACGTGGATGACCACCTCGTCTACGAGCAGAAGCTCGGGCGAAGCGGCATCGCGCACGCGCATCAGCACATCCTCCCCCGCCTCGTAGGCGGCATGCGGCGGCCCGCCCGCCGGCAACGTGGTGGCGGGCTGGCACGAGGGATGCTCCCACGATATGTCGACCGTCGGCCGCGGTGCTACGCTCATGAATCCCTATCCGTCCCGCTCGTCCCAAAAAACGAACTTTCCCCTTACGCCGCTGCGCTTCCATTCGAGCGCCTCTCGCTGTGCGGCGACCCGCTGCTCGCGAGAGCCCTGAAGCCACATCTTCGTCAACCGCTGGGCTTCTTCCTCGGCGCATATCCGTTCGTAGCATGACCGAGCCTCCTCGAACCCGCACGCGAGCGCTTGACCGTACCGATACTTCGCATCGGCCACATAGAACTCGTAATCGTGGACGCTCACGCCATAGCGGCACCGTTCGTAGTATACGCCCACATCGAACATGGCAATCGCCAGGCCGCCGTCAGCCGCGGCACGCCAGTGGGAGCAGACCTCCTCCATGGTCGTCGCCGTGTCCCAATCTTTCAGGCAGCAGCCGTAGAGGAAATGGCAAAGCGGGTACTGCGGCGGATGCTGGAATACGGCGAGATTCTTCAGCGTGTCAGTCGCAAGGCTCCTCAGGTTGCGCTGATCCGCCTCGAGTTTGCGCCGCTCCTTATCGATATGAACGCGCGTGGCATCCGGTTCATCCGAGAATACGCCTGCGCGCACGAAGTCGTGCGAAAGCCGCTCGAGTTCGAACTCCGCCTTGCCCGCCTCGCACCAGAAGTTCACGGCGCGCCCCATCCAATGCTTTTTAAAGCCCCGAGCAGGGGCGGTGCATTCCTCGTCGAGTTCCATGACCTCGTCGAAATCGGGAAACGGCTTGATATAGTCAGGAAGAGCCGCCTTATCCTTGGCCAGATGATTCTCAAGCGCCTGCTGATACGCAGCGGAAAGGCGCTCCTCCACCTCGCCCCGGACGCAGCAGCGTTTGAGCGTTTCGATGAAATCGCCCGGAAGGGGGCGCTCCGAAGCGTTATCGGAAAGCCCCGCAGCGAAGGCGTTCATGATGCGCTCGTCCATCGAATCCACAACGGCTTGGATGGCATCGGTAGCCACCCGGATATCGGGAATGATGGCCTCGTGCTTGCGCAGATAGTCGCGCAGAAGGGAATAGGGGTACGAGCGATGCTCCCGATCCCACCAATGGGTCAGCGCGAAGCCGCCGTCCCAGTGGTATGCGTACGACTTGCCCGAAAGCACGCCGAACAGCATCGCCGCAAGCCCGAAGGTGTCGACGCGCGGGTCGTCGAACACGCCGGCCGCATCTTTTGCGCCCGGCGTGCGATACGCCATAACCTCGGGAGGAGCGAAGCCCCACGTGCCCGACGAAGAGAGGGCTTCCGGCAGCGTGCCATCGTCCGATGCGTCGGCTCGATACGAGATTCCCAGGTCGATGAGGCGACACGTGAGACCTTTCCCGGACAGAACCTGCACGATGATATTCGACGGCTTGATGTCGCGGTGTACGAGCGGCGGCCGTGCCGTAGAGGCCACCTTGATGAAGTCGAACACCGGATTCAGCGCATCGATCATGTACTCAAACGGAGGCGGGCAACCGCATTGATCGATCCAGTCCTGTGTCCAGGAGGCAAGCGTTTCGCCCTGGAGCAGTTCCATCGCAATGGCATAGCGCTCGGCTCCGCTGCCATTCTCCTCTTTAACCAGGAAATACGGCTCGGGCAGCGCCGAGAGCGAGCGGAATTCCTTAAGGTGGCACCACTCGTTTCGCGCCGCGCGTTCAGAAGAGGCTATTTTGAGAAGGACCGTGCCGCCCTCAAGCCGCCCCAAGCTGGATCCCGGCGTTGCGCCACCGGCCGTGTGAAGCACGGCGGTATAGGTGCCCGACATGCCGCCCTGCCCGCCGCAGCCCATGACGTCGAACGACAAGGCCGACATACCCCCGAACTCGGACGATGCGCAATCCTCCACCGCAAAGCAGAGGCGCTCGCCTTGGCTCGCTTCGGCTGTGCGGCTCGCAGAAGGCGCACACGACTCACCCGCAGCATCGGATTCCGCCGCCGTAGCGGGCGGGCCGAAAGGGGCGGTCTTATCCCCTGTCGGCCACAACAATGTCGGCCGCGCGCCGCCGCAATCGTCCACCATGTCGCACCCGCCTTACCTGTTGCCGTCTTCGTCCGCCTTACACGACGTCCATCAATCGCGTTCTCACGCCCCGTACTCGCCCGCTGCCGCGCGGGCGCTCCCACGTCGCTTGCCACACGCGCGCGCCGCTCTGTGCGCTAGCCGCGTTTCCGGGCGTCGCTCGCCCACTTCTGCAACCTGCAGGAGTAGTCGTGGAGACGCGCGAAATCGTCATGGGCAAGAATGGAATCCTTGTTCAGAATACTCGCCGCCTTCTTCGCCATCTTGAGAATGAGGCCGCAGCCTTCGGCAAGCTCGTCTTGGACCCGCGCGCGATCGTCGGGCTCAAGCTCGGCAGCCTCGGCAAGAAACGTGCGCGCCGCATCGAAATAACCGGTCCAGCGCTGCACGATCACCTGGCTGCCCTGAAAATCCTTCCACTGCTCGGAAAGAAGCGTTGCATTCGTGGGCACATATAAAGGACGCGGCTCGCCGCCAAAGGCGTCAATCCAGATATCGCGTGCGCCCACGCTCAAGAACTCGCGAGCATGCACATCCCTGCTCCACTTGCCGCCGTCAAGCAGATCGAAGCGGTATGAGAACACCACGACGATGCTTGGCAAAACGATGGCGTCGGCCATGCCGGAGACGCACGGCACGATGATGCGCGATCCGGGCTTGAGAACGAACGATTCGCCCTTGCGGCATTCGACCATCTGAGCGCGCGACAGCGTGGAGGGGCCGCAGAAATACCAGCCCCTCGACGCCCGCGGCGGGCGTGTGGCCACCCAGGCGCCTTTGCCGGAATCGTACTCGAGCGAGAACATATGCCGGCTTACGGACTCGTCGCCCGGCAGGAAGAGCAAGTGCCATGCATGGGATTCGCCGCCTTCGGGGATGGAGGGCGCACGCCCCGCGGCGTATTTGGCAGAGGAATCCAGCTCGACCGTACGCACCATGGAGATGGGAGCGAGCGTATCGGAGTCGGCCAGAAAGACCGTGGCCGTATACCCGGATGACTTGACGTAGTTCAGCTGGAACGACGCATCGTACATGAGGGTTTCGGCGTCATCCACCGTGGTCACGCTGCGATGCCGCTCGATCAGACCATAGTCGTATACCGCCTCGACGCCGTAGACGGCCGCCAGAAGGAACCCCGTCATCACATTCGCGTAGAAGCGCGGCACGTATGCGTCGCTCACGTTGGGCGAGATGGAAAGCTCCTGGTTGAGAAGGCGCAGAAGCGGCGCTGCGCCCGACATCACGCCGCTGCCACCCTCGATCCGCCACTGGGATTCGGCGATGGAGTCGATCATGATGCTGCAGAACGACCGCAGCGCGTCGTATGCGCGGCGCGCGCCCTCGGGGCCTTCCGCCGCTCGGGGCTCAAACAGGATACGCGCCGCGTGGCGCCCCGCAACTGCCCAGCCGGGATGCAGCCTCGCATCGGCGGTACGCAGCGGACGAAAACGCCCGGGCGCGGCGCTGTTCCAGCAATCTACCGCGCCCAGCTTGTAGGGAATATCGGACACGCGCACGAGCCGGGGATTGGGCAGGTCGTTGAACGAGGCGCCGAACTGGCGCGTTTCGAACAGGTCGTGCTCATGGGTGCGATACATGGGCTTGTCCATGCGCATGTTGAGCACGGCGGCGCGCGTTACGACATCGGCGTCGAGATCTTCTTTTTCGAAAAACCCATCCACCAAGAGCAGGTATACCCATTCGTCGCGCGAGAGCTTTTCGGCCGCGCTCTTGCTCGCCGCGTCTTCCGCCCGCGTGCGATTGCGGGGATTCACCGAACCCAGTTGCTCGAGATAATCATTCCACCAGCGCTCGGCGTGCGCGCTCCACAGCGCCATGCCAAAATTGAACCCGTCTTTGTTCCTTGATTTGGAACCGAGCTCCGATTTAAGCGTATGCAGCGGAGTTTTCATGCGCATCCTTCTCTCGCGAACCGCCTGTAACGACATGCTGGCAAGCGCGGCTGCAGCCAACGGCGCAGGGGCGGACAGCGCGACCACGGCAACCGACGACGCACGCAGCCGACGGCACGGCGTGCCTCCCAGCACATCGGAATACTTCATGCTCTTTATTTTCGCACAGGAATCAAGCCAAAACGCAGAAATGGCCGCCCTCGTGAGCATGAACAACGAGAGCGGCCTTCAGTGCATGGAGCCACCGAGGTGCAGTCCTACTTCTCAGGCACCTCGTAAGACTGCTCCTGCGCAGATGCCGCCTGAGCGGGCTGAGGCGCCGCGCCAGGCTGCTGCGCTGGCTGCTGAGGGGCAGCGGGCTGCGCGGGCTGTTGCGGCGCCTGCGCTGCCTGGGGCTGCGCCTGCGTGTACGCGGGCTGCTGGGCAGCAGGTGCGGCCTGGGGCTGCGCCGGCTGACCCGCCGCCACCTGGGACCCGCAAACCGGACAGAATGAAGCCCCCTGCACGAGCGTGCCGCCGCAGTTGGGGCACACGAGCGTGGTGACCTTGGCCTCGGCGGCCTCCTTTGCGATGCGATCGAGCTCGGCCTGCGCCTGAGCCTTATCTGCCTCGCACTGCGCGATGCCCGCAAGAATTTCCTCGCGGCCCGTCCTCAAAGCAGGGTCGGCGCATACCATGCCATATAGGCTTTCGCCCAGTTGCGCCATGTAATCGCGACGCTTACGGTCGGCCTCCCCCAGCTTGAACTTCAGGCTCGCCGAGTCGGCGAAACGGGTCGCGCCTGCCTGCGCCTTGCTGAACGCGCTGCTCAAATCGTCAAGAATTCCCATGATGTTCTCCTTACCGCGGGCATTCGCACCGCACCGTCTATCGACAGGCCTTTCGGCCTCTTTTCTTTCTTAGGCCGCTTTCGCATCCATCATCTCGCGATACGCGCCGTAAGCAACACTGTTGGTAGACACCTCGATATCGTTTTCCGATCCATCGGCAAATCGGCGGCGGAACTTAACCATACGCCCCGTGCGCGCCACCGCGAGCGCCGCACCCAGCGCGAACGCGAACGGCGAGGCGAACATCACGACCGTCCACATCAAAGCCACCGCAGCGCCCGCCAAGCTCGCAAGCGAGATGAGCCATGCCACCATCGAGAACACCGCAATAAGCACGGCCTGCATCACGAGCGCGCCCAGAAGCGCAATGATATAGGTGGGAAGCAGGCGCAGCCCATCATGGAGGCGAATCAGCGCCTCGCCGGCAATCACCGCCGCAGGCAAGGGCGAATTCAGCACTCTGCCAAGGATGTCCATCCAATCGGACGTCGCTCCGGCTTGAATGAATGCGAACTGCACGATGAGCACGACAACGAAGGCCACGCAGGACACAAGCGGGAAGCACCGCTTGAACCGCTGCGGCCAGGGCTCTTCGGCAGGCAGCTCGCCGAGCGCCTTCACGTGCACGAGCTTGCCATGGGGCGAGCGGAACGAACCCGAACGCACGGTGCGGCCAAGGCCCGAGAGCTCGTCGTTTTTCACGATGACCCACCCGAGCACGCCCGCGACAATCACCACGGCTATCAGAATGCCCATGCGCCCCACTCCCTTTCGAATCTCGAACGCGTCGGCACGCCAATCTTACCAGAGCCGCGGTGCCGCCCGTTTCCGCAATCGCCGCGTGGCAAGCTTCGTTACGAAATCGAAACCGCCGCACCACGCAGGGCACATGTTCGACTGCGGCGCAAACGCCATGCCGTGCAGATAGCAGCCTTGCTCACTGCAAAGCTCCGAAATAAGTCGGATTACGAACCACGGCCCATTTTTTGGACAAATTTTCAGGTTAGCCGGAAAACGGAGCTCCTCCCGGAAAGTTACCCATGGGTTTTTCCTGGGAATACGCCATGGTAAGAAAAAAGGTGCGAACCCGGTTGCTCTGCGCGGCTCGAATTGCGCGCATATCCAGCTCAAAACGCCCCAGCGCCCCCGGCTAGATTGAAAATTTGTCCAAAAAATGAGACCCCGACCGTTTTTGCCTCGTTTACATGAACCTGCCATAGCAGACGCGGATTGCGCAATGGCGACATGTTCACAGCCTGCCGAACCCGTTTTCTCCTCGTTTGCACGAGTCCGCCATAGCGAACGCGAATTTGCCATTGCGACTTAACCGCAGCCGGCAGCGCCCGGACCGGAAGACGCCCGCCCTCGTGTTCGCTCCCCGCACGTCCCGTTTACGCGAATTTTGCATAGGACCCGGCCTCGACGCGAAATAATTCCCATTCCTGACCGAAATGAGGCGCACGACTGCACTATGATGTGGACACGCTGGAAGCGACAAGCGCAGGCCGCACCAGCCGATGCCACATATTGCTTTCACCGTCTGAGGGCGCGGTAGCGCACCAACCAGGGGCATTGCAAACCGCCCCGCCAAAAGCGCACCCCCAGCAGCTGAAAGCACCCAAACCGCAGGGCGAAGAGAAAGCGAGCAGGCATGTTCACCATCAGCAATTTCCTCGAGAACGATGACGTCACCGTCGTTGACGAGCTGGGAACCTTCAAGGTCATCGAATGGAAGCGCGACTTGAGCGTGAACGCCGAGACGGCCATCACCGCGTATTTCGCCAGCGAGATGAACGTGCGTCGCCGCCAGGTGGTGTGCGACCTGCGCCAGGCGCCCATCACCGTGCAGGCGGGCGCCATGCAGTGGATGGCGGGCGACGTGCGTCTGTCGTCCGGCGTCAAGGGCGCGGGCGACCTGTTCACCAAGGCGCTGCGCGGCGCGGTGACCAAGGAAAGCGCCATCAAACCCGAATACGAGGGCACCGGCATCATGGTGCTCGAGCCTACGTACCGCTATATCATCCTGATCGATGTTGCCAACTGGGGCAACTCCATCGTGCTCGATGACGGCATCTTCCTGGCCTGCTATTCCAGCCTGCAGCACCAGACCATCATGCGCTCCAACATCTCCTCTGCCGTGGCCGGCGGCGAAGGCCTGTTCAACCTGGGACTTCAGGGTTACGGCGCGCTCGCCATCGAATCGCCCTGCCCCAAGGAAGAGCTCATTGAAATCACGCTCGACAATGACGTGCTGAAGGTGGACGGCAACATGGCGCTCGCTTGGAGCGGCTCGCTCGAGTTCACGGTTGAGCGTTCCGGCAAATCGCTCATCGGCTCGGCCGCCTCGGGCGAAGGCCTTGTGAACGTATACCGCGGCACCGGAAAAGTCCTCATGGCGCCCACTGCGTTCTAAACAATCCGCCACATCAGGCAAAAATACGAAGGGGCGATACGATATCGCCCCTTCTTTCTGCGCCCACATCGCAGGTTTTACCCTTCGATCCAGCGCTCTCCGAGGTGAGCGGGCTTGCCGAAGACGCCGTGATAGTCCGAACCGCCGGTCACGAACAGGCCGAAATGATTGGCGAGATTCTGCGCATGCTCCTCGTCGGCTGCATCGTGGTCGTGGTGGTACTTCTCGATACCCGACAGGCCGCACGACACAAGCTCGGGCACAAAATCCCAGCTATCCATCTGACCGGGATGCGCGAGCACCGGCAGCCCGCCATCCGCCACGATGGCGCGCACCGCATCGCGCGCATCTACGTACTCGATATCTCGATCAGCGATGCCGCCGCCCTTGAAGAGCGCATTGTAGAGCGCCTTATAGGCCGGCGTGCCATAAGGCTCGTCGATAAGCGCAGCCATGATGTGCTGTTTGTAGGCGCACGTGGAGGCGCTGGACAGGCGTTCGAAGGCCTCCATATCCACGTCGTATCCGGCACGAATAATCTGCTCCAGCTGCCACCGCGTATTCGCATCACGCTTTTCAAGCGTTGGCGTGCACAGCGCCGCAATCGCGGGAGCATCCTCGGAAAGCCCCAGACCCAGCACATGCACCTTGCGGCCGCGTTCGAAGTCGTACGCGCTTATCTCGATGCCGCCAATCACGCGCACGCCGGATTCTTCTGCCAAGCGAGCCGCTTCGGCCAAGCCATGCGTCGTATCGTGATTGGTGAACGCAATATGCGAAAGCCCCTGTTCCTTCGCCTGGTCAAGCAACTCCGCAAACGTACACGACCCGTCAGAAACAGTCGAATGAACATGGAGATCGGCCTTGAACGTCTCATCAGAGGAAAGCACGCCCAAGCCTTCAAGCACATCCCGCAAAGAATAACTAGCCATACTAATATCCCCTCAACCAACAGAACCCTCGAGAAGACTAAGGCGCTTTCCCTCATTAAGAAGGTTTCGCCCCTGCGCATGGGTGCCGGGGATAGGTCCCACGCGCAGTTCCGCACGAGCCAATCGCCCCAGTGGGGCGATTGTGCGAGCCAGGACTGTTTGAGCATGGGGCCTATCCCCGGCACCCATGCCCGGCAGTTCTTCCTACACTATGACCCCACTCTGCATATTGAACTCGCGGTCGCAAAGCCCCTCCATGAACTCGAGGTCATGGAAGATGCCCAGCATGGTGGTGCCCTCGCCCTTCAGCTGTTCGATGAGCTCGCGCACCTTCACCTTGGACGCATTGTCCAGCGACGCGGTGGGCTCGTCAAGCAGCAAGAACCTCGGACGCTTGATCATGGCGGCGGCGATGTTCAGGCGCAGCTTTTCGCCGCCGGAGAACGTACGCGGAAACAGCTCCCATAGGTTCTCGGCGATGTCGAAATGACGCAGCATGCGCTCGGTATGTTCGCGCGCCTCCTCCATGCGCTCCACCCCATACGTCTCAAGCGCGCTCTTGAGCACGATGTCGTAGGCGGTCTGGCGCGGCAGGACATTCAAGAACTGCGACACGTATCCCATCTCGTTGGCGCGAAGGTACAGCATCTGCCGCTCGGGCGCAGTGCACAGGTCCACCACGCCGAACGCGGCAGAATCGTAGAGGATCGATCCCGATTCAGGCAGATTAGTGCGCCAGATGCAACGCAGAATGGTGGATTTTCCCGATCCGGAACGCCCGGTGATGCCCACGAACTCTCCCGGCATCACGTCGAAACTGATGTGCTGGCAGCCCATCACGCGGCGGTTCACGTTGTGCATCACGAACGACTTGGATAGGTCTTTGATAGAAAGCAGCGGCGTGGACATCTTAGGCACCAATCCCTTCTGCATCGGCGGCGGGACGACCATAGCCAAACGGCTGGCTGGGATAATGCGTGCGGTACACCGAATGTCCGCCCACGAACGCACGGGTTATCACGGGCATGGTATCGCCGTTGTTGCCGGTGCCGATCTCGCGCACCACCAGCAGGTCGGCCCGCTTGCCCGGCGCCACCTCTCCAACCTCGTCGTCGATGCCGACCGCGCGCGCCGGGTTGACGGTCACCAGGGCGAAGGCTCGGGCGAGATCGATGCCGCAGGTCTTGTTCAGGATGAACACCGCATCGAGAAGCGCGGCAGGATAGTAGTCAGAGCACAGGATGTCGACAACGCCCGCAACAACCGCCTCGCGTGCCGAAAGGTTGCCGGAATGGCTGTGACCCATCACGGCATTGGGCGCACCCGCGATGGCGTGCATACCGCTTTCAAGCGCATAGCGAGCGGTTTCCTCATTGATGGGGAACTCGCTGATCGCCGCGCCCAGCCCGCGCATCACATCCACTTTCTCGCGGGAGTCGTCATCGTGGCTGGCGATGGAAATGCCCTGCTCTCGCGCGATGTCGGCAAGCTCGGCCAGCTGGTCGTAAGACATCTTCTCGCAGTTCAGACGCCCCGCAACAATGCGGTCGAGTTCCTGCTGGGAAAGCTTGCCGTCGTGATAGCCGTTCACCGTCTCGCGGTACACCAGCATGTCGCTGTACTGCCCCTGGCCGGGCGTGTGGTCCATGAACGAAACCAGGTCGAGCCGCCCCTGCTCGAGGTAGCCCTTGATCTCTTCATAGCGATCGACCGCATCGAGCTCCACGCGAAGGTGCATGCGGTGGCGAATCAGATGGTCGCGCTCCTCGCCCGCCTTCATGGCACCAATGGTGTCGAGCAGCTTGCTCACGTTTTCGAAATGCCTGATAGGCTTAGGTTTGAACTCATCGTGCCCCATGACCGAAAGCGAGTGGTAGATGGTGGTGATACCGTGCCCCACCAGCTCCCGGTCGCATTTGTACAGCGAGGTGGGAAGATCCATCACCACGCTGGGTCGCGGGCTCGCGATGTTTTCGATGTAGTCGGAATGAATGTCCACCATGCCGGGCGTCACATAAGCACCGCGCGCGTCCACCACGGGCAGACCGGTTGCCACGTCGATGTCGAAGCCGGGCGTGCCCGTGTCGTCGGCGCCGGCGAAGTACAGCGGTCGCACGGTGGAGGCCGAATCGGATGCGGGCGCGATCGCCTCAATCACGCCGTTGCGCACTATCACGTCATGGTTTTCGAGGATGCGGTCGGCGCACACCACGTTGCCGCCGCGTATGATCATTGAATTGATATCGGGTGAAGGCATGGAGAAGGTCCTTTCGAAAGATGTCTTGCCGTTTTCGCGCGATCTTAGAGAGAGGGGCGCGGGGGGAGGGTGCGCCACGCGCAGTTCCGCACGGTAAACAGACCAGTGGCCTGTTTAGTCCCGGGCTTCCGCGCCCGGGAGGGCGTGCCACCCCAGGCGAGCCGCTACAGCAAGGAGTAAACCAGCTGTTGGGTATAGGCGTGCTGCGGGTCCTCCAGGATCTGATCGGTCAGACCGTGCTCGATCACCTGGCCATCGAGCATCACGAAGGTGCGGTCGGCCAGCATGCGAATGACTCCCAGGTCGTGGCTCACCACCAGCATGCTCACGTTGAAGTCGCGCCTGATGCGCAGGATCAGATCGAGCACGCTTGCCTGAACCGACAGGTCGAGACCGGTGGTCACCTCGTCAAGCAGCAGAATCGGCGGGTTGTTGGAGAGCGCCTTGGCGATCTGCACGCGCTGCTGCATGCCGCCGGAGAACAACGCCGGGGCGTCCTTCGCGCGCCTGGCAGGAATGTTCACCTTGTCGAGCAGGTAATAGCCGCGTTCGCACATGTGCCCCACGTTGCGGTCGCCCGCCGCGATCATCTGCTCCGCGATGTTGGACAACGAGGAGAAATCCATGCGAAGGCCCAGATACGGGTTCTGATACACCATGCCGAACACGGAATTGCGAATAAAGCGCTTCTGCTGAGGCGAGCACGTGAGGATGTTCTCCGCGCCGCCGTCGTAGGGTAGCGCCCGCACGTCGCCCGACGTGGCCTGCTGATCGAAGTAGATGCACTTCATGAGCGAACTTTTACCCGAACCCGATTCGCCCACGATGCCGATGATCTCTCCCGGATACACCTCCAGGCTCACGTCGCGCACGGCGTGCACGGTACCGCACACGGGGCACACGTTTCGTTCGAGCTTGGCGTGCTCCCCTTCGCATGCGGGGCAGCCTTTGCCGAACTTGAGCGACAGATGCGAAACCGAAAGGCAGGGCGCCTCGGCCGCCTGCGCGTTCGCGAAGCCGCCCGCAGCAACCGTCATAGCGCTCATCTATTCACCGCCTTTCTCGGCGCGGCGCTTGGCGCACCAGGCCGTATCGTTGCACTGGTATACGGTGGAACCGGTGACCTCGTCCACGAACTCGTCCAGATACACATCGGTCGCCCCGCACAAACGGCATGCGCGCCCTTCGAATGACTCGACGCGGAACGGATAGTCCTCGAAATCCAGCGGTTCCACATGGGTATGGGGCGGAACGGCGTATATTTTCTTCTCACGGCCGGCGCCCAAGATGGTCAGGTTGTCGGCGTCGTTGAGCTTGAGCGTGTCGAAGCGCGGAATGGGGCTCGGCGCCATCACGTAGCGCTCGTTCACCAGACACGGATGGTCGGCGCCCGTGGTGGTTGCTCCAAACTTCACAATCTGGTCGAACAGCCCCAGCCATGCTCCGGTGTAATCCGCCTCGGCGTGAAGCACGCGCGTCTTGGCCTCGCTCGGTTCGAAATCGCGCAACGGCTCGGGTGTGGGAACCTGGAGCACCAGAATCTGGTCCTCGGTAAGCGGCTGCTCGGGGATGCGGTGACGCGACTGGATAATGGTGGCCTCGCCCGTTTCCTCGGTCACTTCCACGTCGGTGGTAGCAGCCACGAGCTTTTTGATGTTCACGGCGTTCACGCTCTCGTCGCAGCCCTGGTCGATAACCTTGAGCACATCGTCGGCGCCGATGATGGCGAGCGTCACCTGCAGGCCGCCCGTGCCCCACCCGCGTCCAATAGGCATCTCGCGGCTTGCGAAGGGCACCTGATAGCCGGGAATGGCTATGCCCTTGATAATCGCGCGACGAATCTCACGCTTGGAGGCTTCGTCGAAAAACGCGAAGTTGTACATCTGTTCCATCGGTCCCTATCGCTCCTTCTCATCGACGGTCGCATCAACCGCAGCGCTCGCTTCGTCCGGTGAAGCCCCGCCATCGGATTCAGCGGCATGCGCCTCGACATCCGCGGCTTCGGCATCGGAAGGCGCAGCCCCGGACCCTTCCGCATCGCTCTCGTGCGAACGTGCGGTGCGCACGGTGTCCAGCTTGGACTGGAATGTCACATAGTGCGGAAGCTTGAGGTGCGAGATGAATCCCTGCGCCTCCACGCCGTCCACGTGGTACAGCACGAACTCCTCGTCCTGCGTGGGATAGCGCGCATCTCCCAGATCAAGGCAGTGGTCGAGCACGCTCATGGCGATGGCTTTGGTCTCAGCGCCGCCCATCACCAGGCCATACCCGATTTCGAATGAGAGTGTGGTGACGCCGGCCTCCTCGGTTTCGACCTCGAAGACGCTTTCGACCTCGGTGAGGGGGATGCTGCCGAGGTAGTAGGCGTCCTCGGCATCGCACCTCTCTTCGCCCGGCACATCCACGCAAACCTCGGCCATGCCATGCCGAAGCTCGCCAACCGTAGGATGCGACGGCCCGTATCCGCGGATGGCCGCGTAGCCAAACGCCTCGACCGCCTGAGTCATGCCGCGGGAGAGCGTTTGCAGGCGGGCGGAACGCGCGCAGGGGAACTCGAGAGCGCCCATGGTCACATCCACGGGCTCCGCGTCATCGTTGTCGCAGATGGGAAGAATCCCCTCTGAGCGCAGATAATCGAGCACCTTGGGATAACGTCCCTCGGATGCAGAGCCTTCGGTCGGCGTATCGGCCGCAAGCAACGCCTCATCAAGCGCGCCTTCTTCGATTCCGAAATGACGCTCCAACTCCGCCGCACACTCACGCTGATCCTCGGGCGTCTCATGGGCAAGGTCGAAGTCGATAAGGCGATGGCTGTAGTCGCGCGTGGCACCTAGCACCTGGCCGCCGGGAATGTCCTTGAACGCAGCGGAAATGCGGCGGTCAACCCTCATCTCGGAGGTATCGACCGCACGTGATACATACGGGCGCTCGAGCGTGGAGCGAAACGCGCGCAGCAAGAACACGGCCTCCTCTATAGAACCGCGGGCCTGCTTGAGCGCAAGCGCCGCCAGGTCGGGCGCATAAAGCGAGCTCTCCCCCATCACCTGGTCTATCGCATCGGGAAACGCGCGGCGAATCGCGTCAGGCTCGAGGGTGACGCCGCTGTGCGCGCGCTGGTATTCGAGAAGCTTCAAGCTTTCCTCGATGGCGAGGCCTCCGCCTCGCACGGCAACGTAGCCCATTAGCGCACCTCCTCGTCGTTTACGCAGGCGCCGAGTGCAATAACCTGAGACGATCGGGGGATGGCCACGATGCGCCCCGCCCCATCCACAAGCATGATTTCGATGCCGCACGGATACTCATCACCGCGGGTTTCGCGAACGCGCTGCCATACGTCGGTCGACGCGTAGAAGCATGCCTCGCCCGCAACGCCGGGGCCGCTCACCGCGAACCCGAACATGCCGTCGCATGGGTCGGACGAAAGCCCGTCGCACCCGATGAACACGGTGGCCCCCCTGTCGGGCGAGATGAGCGTGCCCGGCGTCGCCTTTTCCACCGCATAGGCTACGGTCGGATCGGTGGACCCGCAGGGAACCACCACGAACGCCGCCTGGGCGGCGCCTGCGGCACGCGAACGTGTTTCGGAGGCGATCGCTCGCTCACGCACCGCATCGCCCAAATAGGCGAAGGTCACGGCCTGGTCGACGAACATGCGCACGAGCGTGTCCAACGCGCCATCCAGCCCGGTAGGCGTGGAATCGCCGCCCGCAAGAGGGAGCACGTTGACGCGCCCGGGATGCGCAAGCGCATCCATCGTCGTGCGGAACGCATGCTGAATGCGATGGATTTCGGAATTCTGAGAGATCACAGCTCCACCTCCATCGTCGAGAAGTCCACGCGCGTATTGCCGGTGACGGCCTGCTCAAGCGCGCGCTCGGCATCGATGCGCGCACGCTCGGCGCGCAGGCGCTCCTCCCACCGCGTCGTATCGATGGGCCCGCCATCCCGCGCAAAAGCCGCATCTATCAGAGCCAGGTCGAAGGCGAGCTCCCGATCGTCGCCCATGACGATTCCCAAACCCTGAGCGTCGCCCGCCTTCACGCGGCACGACGTCATCAGCGCCTCGCCCAGATAGAACGTCTGGCGCTTGGCGGATTCGCGCACCTTGACCATCACCAGCCCCTCGCGCGGGTCGTCGAGCACCTCGACGGGAAACGCGCGTTCGACCTCTGCCGCCATGCTGCGCGCAAGCGACCGGTCGCCGTCCACGAGGATGCGCGTTCTTTCGCGTCTTCTCATGTCACTTGGTTCCTTTCTTTACGTCTTGCAAAAGCCCTATGAAATCAATCGGCTTCCTCCGGATGGGCGGAGGGAGGGATTCATGCTCAAACAGTCCTGCTCGCGCGAACATGCCCGGCGCCCTCTCGGGCGCAGAAGGGAGGGACTAAACAGGCCACTGGCCTGTTTACCGTGCGGAACTGCGCGTGAACCCCTCCCTCCGCCCATCCGCCCTGCGGCAAACCTCCTCGAGCATCAAGGCCCGAAAGAAGCCTGCACGCAATCGGAATCCGGGGTTACTGCTGAACGATGAAGCGCTTGCGCAGCTGGGTGGCGATGATCTCCAGCACCACGGCGACGGCAAGGCACAGATACACGATGAGTCCCACCTCGTGCAGGTTCAGATAGAAGCTGCCGGCCAGGAACAGCTGGTAGCCGATGCCGCCCGCGCCCGCCACGGCGCCCACGGCCACGGCGTTGACGAAGTTGATCTCGAAACGGATGAACGTCCAGGAAAGCAGCTCGTTGGTCTTGGCGGGAATGACCGCCTGGAACACGATCTGCCACCAGCGGGCGCCCGAAGCGCGCAAAGCCTCGAGCGTACCGGGGTCGATCTCTTCGAATGCCTCCGAATACGCCTTGACCAGATAGGCGATGCTGTGGAACAGAAGGCCCGCCACCGCCGCCTCAGGCCCCAGCCCGATGGCGACCGAGAACACAAGCACCCACAGAATCGTAGGCACCGCGCGGAAGATGCTCATCAGGATCTTGATGACGTTGCTGGCGGCCTTATTGGAAAGATTGACGGCCGCGAACAGGCCGAACACGAACGCGATGACGGCGCCGATGAACGTTGTGAGAGCCGCCAGCGCAAGCGACTCGAACAGGCCCACGATCACGTCTTCGGCGGTGAAGTGGCCCGCCAGGCCGGGCGTGGACATCATCTCCCAGAAGTCGCCCAACGCGGCCACGCACGCATCAAAAAAGTTCACTTTTCCGTAGTCCATGATGACCATGGCGAACACGGTCACCGCCACCAGCGCCCCAACCACAACCCACAGCGCGGCATCGGCCTTGTGCATCACATGGACGCGGAGCTTGCCCGAACGCGTACGACGCGCCGGGGAGTTTCCTGCCTCGCTCATTACATGATCCTCCTTCGAATGTAGTTGGAAAGCGTCTCGCATGCGATCACCACGATGACGATCGTCACCAGGGTGAGCCCGGCCACGTCATAGCGGAAGCTCTTGTAGTACACATCGAACACGAATCCGATTCCCGTGCCGGTAAGGATGCCCACCAGCGTAGCGTCGCGAATGTTGGTTTCGATCATGTACAGCACCCAGCTGATGACCGAGGTCACGCTCATGGGAATAACCGCCTGCACAACGATCTGGAAATACGTGGCGCCGGTTGCACGCAGCGCCTCGATGGGGCCGGTGCTCATTTCGTCGATGGTCTCGAGGAAGCATCGGGTGAGGTAGCCGAACGACGTGAGGAACAGCGCCAAGAAGCCGGTGAACTCGCTTTGCTTGAACGAGAACAGCAAGACGAGCGCCCAAGCCACTACGGGGATGTTGCGGAAGATGGAGGCTATGGCACGCACGATGAGCGCCATGGGGCCGCCGATTCCCACGCTGCGGCTGCCGAGAACCGCCAGGATGAACGAGAACACCGCGGCGATGCAGCTCGACGCCACCGACGCCAGAATGGTGGATCCGAGCGCCGGCATGATGGAATCGAGGTACTCGAGCGAGGAGGCGGAAGGCGCGAATTCCGAGAGCATCCACACGATGCCGGCGGGCACATCCACCGCAGCCGAAACGAAGTCGAACTCGACGAAGGCCCCCGACACGCCGTTGATTACGAAAAACGCCACCACCATGGCAAAAAGCACCAGCGTCTTTTTTCGGAAGAACGCGTTCGTCTTGGCCAGGCTGTCCTCTGCGCCCCCGTTAGGGCCCAAGGGCGCAAGCTTGCGGGCGGCCATCACGCCACCCCGGTGCTCGAAGCGCCCGCCGTGCCGCCCGCCACGTCGGCCTGAACGATGGTGGGCACCATGCGATCGCCCGGCAGACCCTCGATATCGATGTCACCGTACACCTCGTGCACGACCTCTTCGTTCACTTCGTCGGGCGTGCCTTCGAACACCTTCTTGCCCTTTGCGAGACCGATAATGCGATCGGAGAACTCAAGCGCGAAATCAACCTGGTGCAGGTTCACCAAGCATGCGATATTCAGCTCGTCGGCCACCCAGCGCAAACGCTCCATCACCGTGCGGGAAGACTTGGGGTCGAGGCTTGCGATGGGCTCGTCGCACAGCATGAGCAGGGGCTCCTGCACAAGAGCGCGCGCGATGCCCACACGCTGCTTCTGACCGCCCGAAAGCTGATCGGTGCGCGTGTAGGCGAAATCCGACAGGCCCACCTGGTCGAGCACCTTGAACGCAAGCGCCTTCTCGTCCTCGGAGTACAGGCCGAGCGCGCCAGCCAGCGTGGACTTGTAGCCAAGGCGGCCATGCAGCACGTTTTCGATGGCCGTCATGCGATACACCAGGTTATAGTGCTGGAAGATCATCGAGATGCGCTGACGCGCCAGGCGCAGATCATGCTTGCCCAGCGTGGTCATTTCGCGCCCGTCGAATGCCACCGTGCCCGTCGTGGGCTCAATCAGGCGGTTGATGCAGCGCAGAAGCGTGGATTTGCCCGCGCCCGACGCGCCGATGATGGTCACGAACTCGCCGCGTCGAACGTCGATCGACACGTTATCAAGTGCCTTGACGTCGCCCTTGTAACATTTGGTAAGTCCGCGAACCTCCAAAAGGTTGCCCTTGTCGGTCATATGGATGCCTCGCCTTTCTCGTAATGAAATATGCATGTGCCCGCATCTTCGAACGCCGATACGCCCGGCCCTGCGCAAAGGGCGTCATTGTTACGGCGCGAATCGTTTTCACGCATATCGCCGCGAAAATGACGTCCTTTGCGCAAGATGGGTTCGAAAGCGGTCCGTTGCGCACGCGACTCTGCCGCATGCCAGACGCCGCAAAGCCCGGCACCCTGCGGATGCCGGGCTCAAACTGCGCGGAAACTAGATGTTGCGAATGGGGTCGTACCAGGAGTCCTCCACAGCCACGAAGCCCATGGCGTCGGAATCCTTGGTGAAGATGCCGGAGGCGTTCTCGTCCTCGGGATCAACGAAGATCTGCGGGTCGTTGGCCACGGCATCGGAGCAGAAGTACTCCGTGATCTTGGTGCGGGTGTCCTCGTCGAGCTCGTCGGTGTTGAAGCAGAAGGGGGCGTTGAGCACGGGGGTCACCTGGATGATCACGAACTCCTGGCCCGCCACGGTATCAACGGGGGCCTCGGCGTCCTCGCGAGCGCGATACACGGCGCCCACGGTGTTGGCCTCGCCTTCAACGAGCTCCAGATACATGTCGACGTCAACGTCGTCGAAGGCAGCGGCGTCGCAGTCGCCAGCGAGCAGGTTCACCATGGAGCCGGCATGCGAATTGCCGAACAGCACCTCGCTGAAGAAATTGCCGCCCTCGAGCAGCTCGTCGGAGCTCTCCAGGCCGAATTGGCTCACGATGGCCGAGGACGGAATGGCAAAGCCCGAGGTGGAGGTGGCGGACACGAACGAGAAGCTCTTGCCCTTGATGTTCTGGATGGAATAGGAGTCGCCGTCTTTGTACTGGTCGGCATCCTCGCGACGCACGCAGATGCGGCTGTAGTAGCAGGCGCCGTCAAGGCCGCCCTCCTCGTCGCTCTGGGTGAAGGCGCACAAAACGGCTGCGTTGCGCTCGTGAGCCTGTACGTAGCCCTCGGCGCCGAGGTAGCCCATCTGGGCGTTGCCCGAAACCAGGCTCTCGATGGCAACGTTGTAGTCGGTGGTGGTCAAAAGCTCAACCTCGCGGCCGCATGCGGCGGTGACGGCGGCGCCCATGGCCTCACGCGCCGCAGAGAGGTCGGCGGAAGAGTTGTCGGGCAGCCACACGAAGGTGATGGGGTCGGTGGATGCCGCGGCGGCATCGCCCGTGCCGGAGGCGGCGTCGGTGCCGCCAGAGCTCGAGCAGCCGGTCATTGCAGCGAAGGCAGCGAGACCCGCGAGCGCTGCGGAGCCCTTCAGAAAGTTACGACGTGAAATTTCGATGGTGTGCATGATGTGAGTTCCTCTTCATCCTCTTGTCCGAACGACATGACGCCCGCGCACGCAGCCTTCGATGCCTGGCGGAGCACGGGACCGGGTGCGCTCCGCCAAAGCAAAGGGCCGCCACGTGCAAGACATCGAAACCGGGCGACGGGTTCACATAGTAGGAACGCTACGTCAGAGGCTTTCGAGGGGTGCGCCAACTTGCGGAGAAGGTTATGTAATAGAAATGACCGTTTAAGCGCCCGGACGTAAAAAGACGGCAAAAAGCCCCGCGATTGCGGGGCTCGAGAAAAACATATGCAAAGATTTCGCTAAGCGACGCTTTAACCGAGACGCTCAACCATAGATGGCGTCGCACCACCTGGCGCCTCGTTTTGGCGCTAGGCCTTTTCCCTGGACTGCCTATTCTCCTCAGGAGCCTCATTCTCATCAGACGGTCTCTGCGTCGATGGCTCTTTCGCAGAGGCGGCGCTTCGCTTGGCGCGCACCTTTGCGGCGCGCTCAATCGCGAGCGTGCGCACGGTGGCAACGGTGGGAACGCCTAGGAACATGCCCAGCACGCCGAACAGCGCGCCGCCCACGAGCACCGCAGCAAACACCCAGATGCCCGGCAAACCGACCGATGCGCCAACCACGTTGGGATAAATCAGATGCGACTCTATCTGCTGAAGGACGACCAGAAAGACAACGAACCACACGGCGGTCATGGGATTCACGGTAAGGATCATCAAAAAGCCCACGGCTCCGCCGAGCCACGCTCCAAACACGGGCACGAGCGCCGTCATGCCCACGCACGCCCCCACGGCAGGAGCATACGGCATACCGAAGACGGTCATGCCGATAGCGCAGAGCACGCCCAGTATCACGGCCTCGATGCACTGGCCCGTGATGAAGCGCGAGAAGCTGTCGTTGGCAATGTGCGCGGCATGGCGCACGGCGGAGGCGCCCTTCGGCGGGAGCAGCAGCTCCACGATCGCACGCCCGCCGCGGATCACGCGCTCTTTATCGATGAGGATATAGAGCGAAAACACCAGGGCCACGATGCCGATGAACACGCCGTGCGCGATGGAATACACCGTCGAGAACACCGTGGTGAGGATGGAGGAAAGCTGGGAGGCGCCGTCGCCCGACCCGTTCGACAGGTTCTCGACGAACTTGGTGAAGCTCTCCCGCAAGCTGTCAAGGCCGCCCGCTCCGAGAGCGCCCAGCAGCGCCTCCTCGTTCTGCTCGCCCCATGAGTACAGGTTCTGCGCGACCATCATCACGCCGTTTTCCAACACGTCCCAGCTCATTCTGACCTGCGGAAGAACCAGGTTCACGATAGCGGCAACAATGGCGGCGATGATGGCGATGGAAAGGATGAGGCACACCGGCCTGCGCGACGCCATAACCGCCTTGTTCGTGGATTTGGGGAAATACACGCGTTCAAGGCGACCCATTATAAGGTTGAGCACGTAGGCGATAATGCAGCCTAGAAGCAGCGGAAGCACGGCGGTCCACACCGCAAGCAGAGCCGCGAGCACCTGCCTGGAATACACCACTCCCAGCGCTGCCACGAACAGAAGAAACGCCGCGAACGCCATCCATATTGCCCTGCGCAAGGTGCGCCTCTTCTCCTCCGCCATGCATAGCTCCCATCTTGTTGAAAGCGACGACGCGCCCGCATCATCGCTGAATCTCAAGCACTTTTCAATAGTAACGCATTCCAAGTCCCTTCCCTGCCACCCGTTGCCAATTCGGCATCCATCCCAGCCCCGTCTCAAGCAGCGGCCGAGGTATGCACGCACAAGAAACGCGCGCAACCGAAACATGTGCATCCGAGGCATACACGTGCAACCCGAAACATCCGCGCGCAATCGAAACATACCCGTTACACAAGCGAAACAAATGCCCTCTATCGTGATAAAGTGCTGAACGCAAAACCACGCCGATCGCATTGCAGAGAAAGGAATATCTATGTCCTACGCATCGCGCGTCCTTGACGAGCTCAAGGAGAAAAACGCCCACGAGGCCGAATTCATCCAGGCCGCAACGGAGGTTCTTGAGACCCTCGAACCCGTCTTGGACGCCCATCCCCAATACGAGGAGAACGCCATTCTGGAGCGCCTCGTAGAGCCCGAGCGCATCATCTCGTTCCGCGTGCCTTGGGTCGACGACGAGGGCAAGGTTCAGGTGAACCGCGGCTACCGCGTCGAGTTCAACAGCGCCATCGGCCCCTACAAGGGCGGCCTGCGATTCAACCACACCGTCACCCAGGGCATGCTCAAGTTTTTGGGCTTCGAGCAGATCCTTAAGAACAGCCTGACCACTCTGCCCATGGGCGGCGGCAAGGGCGGAAGCGACTTCGAGCCCAAGGGCAAATCCAACCGCGAGATCATGGCCTTCTGCCAAAGCTTCATGACCGAGCTTTCGCGTCACATCGGCCCCAACACCGACGTCCCCGCCGGTGATCTGGGCGTAGGCGGCCGCGAGATCGGCTACATGTTCGGCCAGTACAAGCGCCTGCGCAACGAGTGGTCCGGCGTTCTCACCGGCAAGGACCTGCCTTCCGGCGGCTCTCTCGTCCGCACCGAGGCCACCGGCTATGGCCTGGTGTACTTCGTGGACGAGTACCTCAAGAGCAAGGGCGACTCCTTTGAGGGCAAGACGGTAGCCGTGCACGGCTCCGGCAACGTGGCCATCTACGCCATCCAGAAGCTCACTGAGCTGGGCGGCAAGGCCGTGACCTGCTGCGACACCAAGGGATGGATCGAAGATCCCGACGGTGTGGATTACAAGGTGCTCGAAGGCATCTACAACAAGAAGCGCTCCGGCCATGACGCGGGCGTAAGCCTCGCCATGTACGTAGACGAGCGTCCGGGTGCCACCTGGCACGAGGGCGATGGCCGTGGCGTATGGACCGTGCCCTGCGACATCGCGCTGCCCTGCGCCCGCGAGAACACGCTTTGGCTCGAAGACGCCCAGACGCTGGTCGCCAATGGCTGCAAGGTCGTAGGCGAAGGCGCCAACATGCCCACCACGCTGGATGCGACCGCCTACCTCCAGGAACAGAGTGTGGCGTTCATGCCCGGCAAGGCCGCCAATGCCGGCGGCGTGGCGGTTTCCGGCCTGGAGATGAGCCAGAACGCCGAGCACCTGTCCTGGACGTTCGAAGAGGTCGACTCCAAGCTCGAGGGCATCATGCGCGGCATCTACCATGCCTGCGACGATGCCGCCCGCGAGTACGGCCATGAAGGCAACTACGTTATGGGCGCCAACATCGCCGGCTTCCTCAAGGTGGCGAACGCGATGATGGCCCAGGGCATCGTGTAGGCCTTCGCCAAACCGCATCCATCATATCTCGATCCGTCGACGGGCCCGGTCAACGACCGGGCCTTTTGCGTTGCAGGGGGGACTCCAGGCGTATCGCCGCGATGGAAAGCGTCCACGTTGCGCACCCCCGTAAAGACTCGCCTTTCGTTTCCGCGGATTGCCGCTTTGCGACACGGAGCCCGCACTGTGCCGCACGCATGCTACACTCCTTCCGTGAGACTAACGCGACGTAGCATCGACGTAGGCGGTTTTGCAGTGACGGCACAAGGAGAACCCATGACGACAACAGGCAAGACGCTCGACGGGCAAAACGGATGGCCGCGGAAAGCGTTCGCTCTGCTGGTTTCTATTGCGCTGGCATGGGGGCTGGCCCCTGCCGCGGCACATGCAGACGAGTCGCCCTCCGGCACCCCGGACGCTGCGTCCTCGGAAAGCGCCCCGAGCATCGAAAGCCAGGCCATCGTTTTGTATCGCGTACCCGACGGGGCGGCGTCCGACGGCGGCATCCAACCGTTCTCGGGTAACGGAGGCACATCCGGCTCCGACGAGGCAGTCGACGAGGCGGACGCAGCATTGCTTGAATCGCAGGGGCTTTCGGTGCAACAAACATGGGACTTCTCGGCGGTCGACTCCGCCGCCCAGGCAAGCTCGGCGCGATCGCTTTCCGACGGGGCCGAGAGCGTCGCCTCCGCAGACGGTGACGCCGCGGGCGCCATTCCCACCGGCTCCGACCTCCGCATCGCGCTCGTGGAGCGCGACGGCTCCTCAACCGAACAGCTGATAGAGGAATTGTCCGCCCTCGAGTTCGTAGAGGCGGTGCAGCCCAACTACGTTCGGTCCGTCGATTCCGTCACGTTCGACGACACGTACTATGCCGACCGTCAGTACAGCTTGCACACCGCAGAGGCTGGCGGCATAGACCTGGAGGCGGCGCTTTCCGCGCACTCCCCAAGCCCCGCCGGAGAGAACATCGTCGCCGTGGTGGACACCGGCGTCGACGCGTCGCACCCCGACCTGGCAAAAAGTATGTGGAGCAAGCCCTCTGGACTGGACATGCTGCCGGGCGCTGCGGGCGCCCCCGGTTACGACTTCGGCGACAACGACGACGACCCCACTCCTCATGACGCAGCCGCGGCCTCCCACGGCACGCACTGCGCGGGCATCATCGCCGCCCAGTCCAACAACGACGAAGGTATCGCGGGCGTAGCGCAAAGCACCAAGATCATGGCTCTCAAGTGTTCCGTCGACGGCGCGTCGCCGGGAGACATGTCGGATAGCGCCATCGTCTCGTCGTACCAATACATCGTTGCCGCAAAGCTTGCAGGCCAAAACGTCGTTGCCGTCAACAACTCATGGGCGGGCCCCGCTTACTCCCCCGTGCTGGACTACCTGATCAACCAGGCAGGACGCGCGGGCGTTATGTCGTTTATAGCATCGGGCAACGATTACTCCGACACGAACTTCCTCTACCGCTCCACCGTAGGGCTCGAAAGCCCCTACGCCATCGTGATCGCTTCATCGAACCAGCTCAACGACCTGTCGGACTTCTCTAACTACAACGAGACGCAGGTGGACGCGGCGGCACCGGGCTCATCAATCCTTTCTACCGTGAGCACGCACGACGCCGTGAGCTTCTTCGATGCATGTCTCTCGCACGAGGAGGGCAAAGAGCTTACGTACTGGGGAGATCTTTCCCAGTTCGAACAGGGCAGCTATACGATCGAAGGATACGCGCCTGATGAGAGCGGCGAATACGCCCGGGTGGATGACGCCCTCCTTGACGAGGCGGTGCGGGTTTCCCACGATGATGGCGGGCTGCGCATAGACGTCAACGGCTCGGTGTTGGACCAGCACGGCATATCGCCGGTCGATTTCGAGACGAGAATTTCGTGGCAAATCGACAACCCCTTCAAAGATTCTCCGCTGGCGGGAAGCGATTTTGCCGCCACGGCAGGCCTCGGGCTCTCGACCGAGGACATGCAAAACGGCGTTGCGGCATCCTGGGCCCTCGAAGTCTCGGGAGACAGCGGAGAGAACCTCTCCCCATCGTCCGGGGGATGGGTTGCGTTCGATAACGTCTACAGCACTTCAACGAACGGCCTCGCGCTTGCAGGCATCGACACCGAATCCGACACGCTGAGCATATGCGTCGCAGTGAGCTTCTTTGCAAACTCCTGGGCGACGCTCGCAACCGGAACCGAAGAAGGGCGGTCTCGGGCGACGACGCGTCGATGATGGCGGGCTGCTCCATCGAAAACGTCGGGATCGGACGCATCACTGGCGACGAATCCGACTATGTCCCATATGCCTACATGAGCGGCACATCGATGGCAGCGCCCGTTGCAAGCGGGTCGTACGCCCTCATGGCAAGCTTGCTTCCCAACAAGAACCCGCTCGAACTGCGCGGCCGCCTGCTGGGAACCACCGATGAGATGAAGATAAGCCCTACGGTGTATGGGCAGCGAGTAACCGCGACCGACGGGCGCATCAACCTAGCCGAAGCGATGTCGGCCGATGGGCAGAGCGCGAACGCAAACACGTGGTCCGCATCGCCCGATGCTGAAAACGGCGTGACCGTACTGCACGGCTACGCCCTGAAGGATGCCCTCGTTGCCATCGACGGGGAACCTGCGAAGATCGTGGACGAGGCCGATGACGGCTCCTGGATCGCGGTGGAGACCCCCGCCGCGACGTTCGACGGCGAGCAGCATCGCTTCGATGCAACCGACGCCGAAACGGGACGGGTGTACAAGGCCGCCTATACGATGCCGGTGGCAGAAGGCCCCGATGCTCCGGCAAGCGGAATAACGCTCGAGCGCGTGATGGATGCGCCCGATTTCGAGGGCTTGGCTCCCATCGGCTCGCTCGTCGGCGCCGCGAACGGGACGTACTATGCCGATCCCGAGGGTGCATACCTCTATTACTGCGCCGATCCCCAGGCGAAAGGCGCAACGTGGGAACAGCGCACCGCACCCGGCACTCCCCCCGAAGACGAAACGCTTGCCCATGTGAGCGCAGCGCTTGAGTACGCCTACCTCAACGGTTCGCTCTTCGGGTTCTGCGCCCGCAGCGAGCTCGACGACGAGGGCAACCGCGATCAAGCAGTGTATGCGGCAACCTATTCCATCGCCGACGACGAATGGACTCCGTACCAGCTTGTCGAACGCATCGAGGGCGACGCGGACAGTGCGCTCATAGGGTTCTCAGTCTCAGCGTACGCCGGCAAGGTCTACTGCTACTCCGGCATCACAACCACGCGAACCATCGAAATCGAGGGAGACCCGAACAGCACGACCACCGTCCGCGTTGCGCAGATGATGTGGGCGCAGCCCTCTGCCAATGGTTCCGGGTTCGACGTCGCGCAGTTCGAAAGCGGCGTGACTGCGGGCATGGTGCTGTACGGCGTGCTCGCCCTTCCGGAGGGCGTCGTAGGATTGGGCGTCGACAGAAGCGGCATTCTGCATGCGGTCGAGTACGATACCGCATCTGACACCTGGAGCGACGGCGGCGCCATCGCCGGCAGCCCCGTATTCGATTCCATCACCATCGCGGATTTTGCAAACGCGGTGAAAGTGTCCACGGGAAGTGGCATCGTGGTCACCGGGTTTTCCTGGGAAGGGCTGGGCGACACCTCGCTCATCGCGCACAACGAGGACGGCTGGGAATGGAACGCGCTCGGCTCGTTTGGCACAAGCGCATCCGAAGGAATCACGATAACGGCTGGCGGCATGGCGAACGACGCCCTGTACCTTGCCGGCATCGACGCGCGCACCGATGCCGACGGTTCAAAGGGAGGCATCTTCATGCTGCCGAGCGAAGCGGCGGCGCAGCTCGCCGGCCTTAGCTGCACGGCATCGGCTTCGGCAGGCGAAGGCGGGACGGCGGAGGTTCGTGCCCCGCTTGCCGAGGCGGGCGAGAACGTCACCGTGCGCACAAGCGACACGGCAACATGGACGGCGACCCCTGCGCAAGGATACGCCTTCACGGGCTGGTACGACGCTTCAGGGACGCTCGTATCCGCGCATGCGACCTATGCGATGGCGGTGCTTGGCGACGTTGCGCTTGAAGCGCGGTTCTCGCCCGCAACCGAACAGCCTCCCTCGGGCGAAGAGTCGCAGGAGCCGCCCTCGATCGAAGACCCGCAGGCGAACGACGCGAACGAGCCGAAAAGCCTCGCAGCCACGGGCGATGCGACGCCGTTGTTTGCGCTCATATGCGCGTCGGTGTGCGCCACCGCCATCGCCGCTTATGCAGCGCGCGCAGCACGCCGTCGCATCCGATAGCGGAAGAGGGCCTGCCGCACGACTGCCGCAAGATGGCAGCGGTGGCCTCCTCCAGATGCGCCGCGTCGGAAAAACAACGGACGAAACCCTATCCTTGATCCTGAAGGACAGGATTCATCTCTCAGAAACCATGACCTCACGACAAGAGCAGCCATCGCAAACGCCGCGCAGCAAACGCTTCATGAGCTAGGCAAGGCGTACCACGCAAGAGCTCAGAAGCTCTGCCTCGTAAGGGTCATGGGTAGCCACGATGAGAGTGCGGCCCTCTTCGCAATCGCGCACGATGGCGGCAACGGTCTCCCGCGAGCGGCTGTCCAGCCCCGAAAACGGCTCGTCGAGCAGCAGAATGTCATGCGGCGCAAGCAGGGCGCGAGCCAAAGCGATGCGGCGGCGCTGCCCTCCCGAGCATGCGCGCGCGGGTCTGCCGATGCACTCCCCCACACCGAGCGCCTCGAGCAACGACGGCGCTTCGGCCCATGCCGCATCGCGAGGGTGCAGCGCCAGACGCGCATTTGCGAGCGCGTCAAGGTGTTCTATCAGGCGGTCCTCCTGAAATACCATCGAAACACGCGGCACCTCACGCACGGAACGAGGCCGCGCGCCCGCCCCTCCATGCCGAGGAAGCGCATTCGCGCCCGAGGTTGCACCGCGCAGAGACGAGGGACGGGGATCGGCCGCACAGGAATTGCAGGCAGGGCCTTCTTGATAAGAAGAGCCCGACTCGCCATCGCGATGAATACGGAAAAGCGAAACCGAACCTTCGTCGGGCGCTTCAAGCCCTGCCGCCATACGAAGCAGGGTGGTTTTGCCAAAGCCCGAGGGAGCCATAAGGCACACGGATGCGCCGGGCTCTGCCGCAAACGACACGTCCGAAAAAGCCTGCACCCCATCGAACGACTTGGCAACATCGCAAAACCTGACGACCGAAAGCTCCGGTTCGCATGCGCCATGGCCACAATAGGGCTGGTGAAGAGCGGGGTTGGGGCTGGGATTGGAATCAGAATTGGAGTCGGACCTTGAGCCCGCGCCGGGATCGGCGTCAGCGCCGGACACGCCCTTCCCCCCTCGGTAGAATCCGGCGTTGCCCGACCGACGATCGGATGCGTCCGCCGATATTCCGAAAGCGCCTCCCACGCCAACCAGCAGCCATGAAAGCGCCTTTTCAAAGAGCACGCTCAGGCAGACCACGGCGAGCGTCCAGGCGAACAGGTCAGCCGTATCGAAATAGATTTTCGCACCGTAGAGGGCCTCGCCCATGGAGCCGGCAGGAATGGCGATGATTTCCGCCGCGACGCCGGCCTTCCACGCCATGCCCATACCCGAAGCGCACGCCGCGCGAAAATACGGCCAGACCTGAGGAAGATAGATAGCCGACAACCTGCGCAAGGGTGGCACGCGCAGCACATGCGCCATCTCCAGCAGGCGAACATCGGTCGAGCGCACGCCGTCGCACACGTTTTCATACACGATTGGCGCGACCACCAGCACGCTCACCACCACGGCAAGCTGCGAGGCCCCAGCCCATATAAGCGCAAGCACCACGAAACAGGCGACGGGCACGCTCTTCATGAGAGCCATCGCAGGGGCGAAGAGCTCGCCCAGCCGCACGAAGCGCATGGCGCCGGCGGCACAGAGCAGGCCGAGCAGCGTCCCGAATGCAAACCCCTCCGCGATACGCACGAGCGTGAATGCCACGCGCATCCAAAACTCCGACGTAGCGGCAAGCTCGAAAAAACGCACCAGCACGTCGGCGGGCCCAGGCAGCAGCAGCGCACTGCTCATGAGCATAGAAGCAATCTGCCATGCCGCGACCCATGCCACTACCGCCCATGGGCGGATGCGGAAACGCGTCGAAGAGGCATGCCCGCGACGCTTGGAACTGCCGCCGTTTTGCAAACCGCCTTTTCCTTTGGCGAACACCGCCCCTCCTTCCTTCCACCGATGCGAAGCTTCGCCGATTCGCGGGTTTTCCGCTGAGAGTGCATCGCGAAAAACACCACTCGGACAATAGCATCATACAGAAAGGCGGCAGCCGCACGCGCGACAGCCGCCTTGCCATACGCAATCGCAATACCTGTCTGACCCAGATAGTCTTTCTAGCTCAGATAATAAAAATCTTCTCCGGGCATCGCGCCTCCCACCGATTCGGGCGCGGCTTCATAGAGCGTTTGCAAATACCCCGAAAGCGACGACTTCATCTCCTCGCCCGACACGAACACGATGTTGCAGTACGGAATCGCCTTCTGCGCCACCGCCGCGTCGATAATGCCCTGGTCGCCGATGATTTGCGACGCTTCATCCACGTTATCGTTCACGAAGGTGATGGAATTCGCATAGTCATCCATAAACGCAGCCACCGCATCGGGATTATCCTGCACGAATTGAGTGCGCGCCACCACCACGCCGGTAATCAGCTGCGCGTCGGAACCCACCGCCTGAGCCGTTTGGTCCCACACGTCATTGAGGTCGATAGCGATACGTGCGCCCTCCACCTTAGAAAGCGCGCTCGTTGCGAAAGGCTGCGGAAGCATGGCAACGACGGAGGAATCGGCCTCGAGCGCTGCCAGGCATTCGGCATGCTCGCTCTTCCACTCGATGGTCACGTCGGTATCGGGGTCGATGCCGTTGTTCTCGAGCAGGTAGCGCAAGGCGTACTCGGGCGTAGAGCCCTTGCCCGCCGATACGATGGTCTTGCCCGCAAGATCCTGGATGCTCTGCACGCTATCGTCGACGCATACAATGTCGAGCACGCCGAGCGTGTTCACGGCCAGCACCTGCACCGCGCCCTCGGTCTTCTGGTAAAGCACGGCAGCCAGATTGGCGGGCACCATGCACATATCCAGATCGCCTTGGATGAGCATGGGCGTAAGCTCGTCTGCCGAACCGGCAAGCTCGAACGAATAGGCGCACGAATCGCTCACGCCGCTGGGCGCGTCACCCATCATGCCGGCAAGCCCCATGCCCGTGGGGCCCTTGAGCGCGCCGATGCGCACCTCGGTCTGCTGAATCTGCTGAGTCTCGTCCTGAGCCGTAGCGTCAGACGAGGGTTCGCCCTCCGAAACGACCTGCTGCGAGCATCCGGAAAGAGCGAGAATGCAGCCCAACGTCATCGCCGAAAGAGCCAGAAACGCCCGGCGCCCGAACGCCCGCGCGCAGCGAGCCGTCTGACCTACCTCCATGGCATGCTCCAATCTTTCAGATGGTTCGAATGCAGCAGAGCCTCGGCCTTCTCGGAAAGCGGAGCCTCCAGATAGTTCTCGTAGCACGCCTTGACCGAAGGGTTCTCATGGCTGAACCGCAAGGCGCTCTTTTGGTCGATGCCGTGCAGAATGCCGGCACGCGGCGCCGCCCATTCCTCGCCCTCGTGGATCGGCTGTCCGCCGCCGCCCACGCACCCACCGGGGCATGCCATGACCTCAACGAAATCGTAGTCCACCTCTCCGCGCTCGATAGCGGTGCACAAGGCGTCGGCATTGGCAAGTCCGCTAGTCACAGCAATGCGCAGCGTGCGGTCAGGCAGCTGGAAGCTCTTCTCGCGCCAACCGCGGTCCGCGCCGGCGCTGCGCACCTCGCGGAACGCGTCTGCATCGGGGTTCTCGCCCGTCACCAGGAAGTACGCGCTACGAAGCGCCGCCTCCATCACGCCGCCCGTCACGCCGAAGATATGACCCGCGCCGGTGGCCACGCCAAGGGGAGCATCGAATTCTTCCTCAGGCAGCAGAGCCACGTCAACAAAGCGCGATTTCAGCTGGCGGATAAGCTCGCGCACCGTGAGCACCACGTCGACATCGGGGCCGGCGCCCGCGGCGTCCATTCCCGGATACGTGCACTCCTCCTTCTTCGCCACGCACGGCATGTACGACACCACGAAGATGCGCGACGCGTCCACATCCAGCAGTTCGGCATAGTAGCTCTTGGCCAACGCGCCGAAGATCTGCTGGGGCGATTTAGTGCTGGAGAGCTTATGCACAAGTGCCGGATGCTTCGCCTTGAGGAAGCGAACCCAGCCGGGGCAGCACGACGTGAACATGGGGCCCTCTTCGTCAAGGCGATGCAGAAGCTCGCTGCCCTCCTCCATGATGGTCACGTCTGCCGCAAAATCGGTATCGAACACGTAATCGAAGCCGAGCTTGCGAATGGCAGCCACCATGCGCTGCGGAGTCGCCTGAGCGGGATCGATCGCCAGCCCCTCGGCCCACGAGGTGCGCACCGAGGGCGCCACTTGGGCGATTACGATCTTGTCAGGATCGGCGAGCGCCGCAGACACCTTGGCTATATCGTCGCGCTCGTGCAGGGCGCCCGTCGGGCAATGCGTGATGCACTGGCCGCAGAACGAGCACATATCCTCCGCAACCGCGTCCACGCGGGCGCGCGAACCGGAATCCACAAGATCCCACACGGAGAGATGCTGCACCTTGGCGCATACCGACACGCAACGCAGGCAGCTCACGCACTTGGCGTGCTCGCGCACGAGCGGGAAGCGCGCGTCCACCGGGCGCGAGTCGAATGAGCTCTCGAACGGCACCTCATGGATGCCGAACGTATCGGCCAACGACTGCAGGCGGCACGTGCCGTTGCGGAAGCACGTAGGGCAGCGGCGGTCGTGGCGCGACAAGATGAGCTGCAGGTTGGTGCGACGGGCGGCATGCACGCGCGGCGTATCGGTGCGCACCACCATGCCGTCGGTCACCTGGTTATCGCACGCTGCCACCAGATGGTCGACGCCTTCCACCTCGACCAGGCAAAGGCGGCACGCGCCGATCTCGTTGATATCTTTCAGATAGCACAGCGTGGGGATATCAACCCCGTTCGCGCGCGACGCCTCGAGAATGGTGGTTCCCTCGGCGACCGTTGCGCTCACGCCGTCGATAGTGACGTTTACCACGCGAGCCTCCCCTCTTTATGCAGGATTCCGCAACCGAAGTGATCGCAGTTGAGGCAGCGTGCCGCCTCCTGACGCATCTCTTGGTCGGAGAGCCCGTATTCAACCAGTTCGAAATCGCCGCGGCGCTCGGCGCCGGGACGCTCCCCCATCACCGCGCGTCCACATGGCACGCGGTCGTCCAAACGGGCAGCGGGAATCTCGACGTCCACCGCAATCGTATGATGGAACCCGAGGTACTCATCGATATGCTTGGCCGCCTCCTTGCCGTCGGCGATGGCGAGGATGACCGTGGCCGGGCTGCGCATGGCATCGCCGCCCGCGAACACTCCGTCGATGCTGGGCACCGCGCGCGTCTCGTCCACGTGGAACGTCTTGCGGTCACGCTGCGCGCCTTCCTCGGCGAACGCATCGGAAAGGATGTCTTGCCCGATGGCCACCACGATGCGCTGGCAGGCAAGCTCCACCGGCTCGCGGTCGGCGGCGATAGGGGCGGGGCGTCCTGCCTTTACCGGCCCGATGATCTGGGGCTGCGCCACCAAAGCGCGCACGTTGCCGCCCTCGTCGGTCGCGATGGACAGCGGCGCCATGAGGTCGCAGATCTCCACCCCGTCGGCGATGGCGCCCTCAATCTCCTCGGCGAGAGCCGTCATATCGGCCACGCGGCGACGGTATACCACGCGCACGCTTGCGGCGCCCATGCGCACGGCAGAGCGCGCGGCATCCATGGCAACGTTGCCGCCGCCGATCACGCACACGTCAAGGCCGTCGAAATCCGCCGGCGACCCTTCGCCGACCTCGCGCAGCATCTGCACGGCGCTCACCACGCCCGATGCGTCCTCGCCCTCGATGCCAACCTTTTTATCGCCGTGCGCACCGATGGCCAGATACACCGCATCGAAGTCGCGGCGCAGGTCGGACATGCTTTTGCCGCCCTCGCCTACCGCTTCTCCGCATCGCACTTCGACGCCCAACGCCTCGATGGACGAAATCTCGTCGTCAAGGATGGCTTTGGGGAGGCGGTAGTTGGGGATGCCGTAGCGCAGCATGCCGCCCGCCTTCTCTCGCTGCTCGAACACGGTCACGGCATGCCCCATGCGCGCAAGGTAGAACGCGCAGGTGAGCCCCGAAGGGCCGGCGCCCACAATGGCAACGCGCTTGCCGGTGGCCGGCGCGCACTCGACGCGACGAGGCGCCGTGGCGTGGTCCACCGCATAGCGCTTGATGCCGCGGATGTTCACCGCATCGTCCACCATGGTGCGGCGGCACGTTTTCTCGCACGGGTGCTCGCACACATACGCGCACGCGCTGGGGAACGGGTTGTCTTTGCGAATGAGCTCCACGGCATCGTCGTATTTGCCGGCGGCCGTAAGGGCGATGTACCCCGGAACATCCACATGGGCAGGGCAGCTCACCACGCAGGGAACGCCCTGGCTCGACCACATGACGCAGCGGCCCGACGCGGCGTGCTTCTCAAAATCGTCGCGGAAGCCGCGCACCGCGCGCAGCACCTGCTCGGCGGCGTGATAACCCACCGCGCAATCGGAGCTGATGCGAATCTGCTCGGCCAAGTTCTCCAAGGCATCGATCGCGCCCTGCTCGGCACGGCCGTCGATGATGCGCTCAAGCATCTGGCTAATCTGCCCCAGCCCGATGCGGCACGGCGTGCATTTGCCGCAGCTCTGCGCATGGGCGACGCCCACGAGCGCACGAGTCATGTCCACGGGACAGGTGCCGCGGGCGTTCGCCTCAAGGCGACGCGTGGTGCCCAGGCACAACCCGCCTAGCACATTGCGCATAGCGTCTTGGGGCGCTTCGGTTGCTAGCGTCATATACTCCCCCAAAATCCTTAAAGACCGCCCAAGAGGCGAGCGGTCGCCCGACACAATACGCGAGACGGGCCGCAGCCCGCATCGCACCTCGATGAATGAGTGTTGAATATTCATGCTATCACGCACGGGCACAATCCCTGTGTTTACAGACGGTTAAACACGGGGAGCGGCGCTCGGGCCTAGCTCATCACCTTCGCCGACACCACGTTGCCGGGAGCCACCATGAGCACGCCCACCTGACCCGCCTCGGGCGCATCGAAGTACATGGCGCCGTCGATGGTCTCGGCCATAGAGAAACGCCCGGACTGCTTGAACGTCACCACCACGTCCACGCCTTCGACGTATTTGAACGGCGTGGGATCGGACGTGAGCGCCACCACGGTATCCACCCCGCAGTCTTCGAAGTGCTGCAGAATGCCCTCGATGCGCTTAAGCGTGGCGGGCGACACGTCGTCTTCATCCACGTCCTCGAACATCTCCGCCACGCTGCTGTAGGCGTTGCGCACGCGCGTGGTGGTGCTCGTGCTAAGCGAGCCGGCGGTATCCTTGGTGGTGGTCGTGGTGATGCGCGTGGTGGCGCGTCCCTTTGTGGAGAGCGATGCCAGATCCTCCTCCGTCAGGCTGAAGATGCCGTAGGTGCGATCGCCCTGCATGATGATGCGCCCTGAGGCATAGCGACCGAGGTCGGTCGAATCGATCGAGATGATGGAGGCGCCTTTCTCCTGATACGCCTCTTCAGCGTCCTCGAGCGTAACCGTGTCGCGTTGGGCGCCCACGGAGCGCTTTGAGGACCCCGTGGTGCTCGAGGACGCGGTGCCCGAACCATTCCCCAGCTCACGCGAGGCGCTATCCGCGGATTCGCCATCGATGGAATCCGCCTCATCTTGCGACGATGCGCCGCTCGACGCAGCCGATGCGCCGGAAGACCCCGAGCCCGAAGCGGAATCCTCCTCGTCGTCCGAGCCAAAGATGCCGGAGAGGATCCCCTGGACGCCGCCCTGGTCCTCATCATCGGTCTCGTCGGCCGCATCGGGCCTCACCGTGCCCTCGAACAGTATCACGCCGTAATCCGACATATCGCCTGTGGCGTCGTCGATGGTCGTAGCGGCAACATTGAGACCATGTCCAGCATTGATATAAGAGAAAAGCGCAACGGCGCCCGCGAAAAGCAGGCACGCGAAAACGCCCAGGGCGATGCGCTCGCGTTTAGAGTGGCAGTCATCGTGCTTCTCAGAGCGCGCCGTGATCATACGAGCCGCCTCGGCGGAACAGGCCGGCTGATCGGCGGGCACGGGCTCCAGGCCTTCGACGGCTTCGGCGGCATGCTCCGAACCGCACGCTTCCTTCGAGGGCGCGTCAGGCGCCGCATCCGGCATGATGCCTTCCGCGTGATTTCCCCGCGGATCCGCTGCGGCCATCACGCCACCCCCTTCGCATCGGGCTCGGCGGGCGCGTACTCCGCATCATCATGGATCCCGTCCTCTTTGCTGGAGGATTTAGAGCTCACCATGAGCACCATGGCGATGATGCAGGCGAATCCAACCAGGTCGATGGAAGGAAAGTAGGTTCCCAGACCAACGGCGGTGAAGATGGTGGCCGCCACGGGCTCCACCGCTGCGATGAGAGACGCCTTGACGGGACCGATATCGGAGATGGCCTGCATATAGGCCCAGCTCGCGATAAGCGTGCCTATGACCACGCAGCCCGCGAAGCCGAGAAGCGATGCGGGCGTGAGCGGCATGGGATCGATCCACGGCTGCACGATCACGCACATGAGCAGGCCTCCCATCAGCATGCCCATGCCGATGGTGACGATAGAACCCCAGCGGCCAATCAGGCGCGTGGGAATGAGATTGTAGAACGCCTGGCCGAGCGCCGCCGCCAAGCCCCACACCAGCCCCGGGAGAGGAATGGCGAGCTTGGACACGTCGCCCTGGGTGGCGATGAGGAACACGCCGATGAGCGTCAGGCACAATCCCGTGATCTCGCGCTTGCGCGGCATGCGGTGGCTGATGCGCGCGTTGTACAGCATGATGATAGCCAGGCCGATCATGGAAAGCACGGTGGCGGTACCGCTATCGGTGTAGCTGATCGCCGTGAAGTAGGTGAACTGGCAGAACATGATGCCGAACATGCCGAAAAGGAAAAAGCCCACGAGCGAACGCTTGGAGCGCGCCGCAGCAAAAAGGCGCTTGCGGTCGATCGCGAGCGCGAGCAGGATGAACAGTACGCCCGAGACGGTCATGCGCACCGCGGTGAGCCAATCGGTGCGCACCGCGAACTCCTCGAACAGGAACTCGGCGCACGTGCCGGAGAACGCCCAGCCAACGCCGCCCAGCAAAGCGAGGAACACGCCGCGCACGAAGCGAGAGCGCGTAACCATGCCCTTGATCCTGCGTTTCATCTTTCCCCCTTCGCGCCGCATGCGGCGCAGCTCCTCAGGCCGCGCACTGCGGCACGTGTGGCGGCATGTCCCGATGGCACGCCGCCGGTTTTCGCCTCTAACCCAAAATATCCTTAAGGAACCGGCCGGTATGGCTCGCCTCCACCTGCGCGACCTGCTCCGGCGTTCCGCACGCCACAATGGTACCACCCTTCGATCCGCCCTCGGGGCCCAGGTCGATGATGCGGTCGGCGCATTTGATGACGTCGAGGTTGTGCTCAATCACAAGCACGGTGTTCCCCTTGTCAACCAAGCGCTGCAGCACGTCCAGCAGCTGGCGAACGTCCTCCATATGCAAACCCGTGGTGGGCTCGTCGAGGATGTAGAACGTGCGGCCGGTCTGACGGCGCTGCAGCTCGCTCGCCAGCTTAACACGCTGAGCCTCGCCGCCCGAGAGGGTGGTGGCGGGCTGGCCCAGGCGGATATAGCCCAGACCCACGTCGTGCAAGGTCTGCAGCTTACGCGCCAAACCGGGGATGTTCTTGAAGAACTCCAGCGCCTCGTCCACCGTCATCTCGAGCACCTCGTAGACGTTCTTGCCGCGGTAGGTCACCTGCAGCGTCTCGCGGTTGTAGCGCTTGCCTCCGCATACCTCGCACGGAACGTACACGTCGGGCAGGAAATGCATCTCGATCTTGATCTGGCCGTCGCCCTTGCACGCCTCGCAGCGGCCGCCGCTCACGTTGAAGCTGAAGCGTCCGGGCGCATACCCGCGCGCCTTGGCCTCCTGCGTGCTGGCGAACAGGGCGCGGATGTCGTCCCATAGCCCGATATAGGTGGCGGGATTCGAGCGAGGCGTGCGCCCGATGGGGCTCTGATCGATGTCGATGATCTTATCCAGCTCCTCGTAGCCGGAAAGCTTGCGGTATTCGCCCGTGCGATGGTGCGACCTATTGATGCGGTTGGAGAGCGCAGGGGCCAGCGTGTCGGTGATCAGGGAGCTCTTGCCGCTGCCCGAAACGCCCGTGACCACGGTGAGCGTGCCTATCTCTACCTGGATGCTCACGTTTTTGAGGTTGTTTGCCTTGGCGCCTGCGAGCTTCACGGCGCCGCGCTTGGGACGACGGCGCTCCTTGGGCACCACGATGGCGCGGCGACCCGAAAGGTAATCGGCCGTAATGCTGCCCTGAGCGGCGGCCACCTCCTCGGGCGTGCCGGCAGCAACCACGTGCCCGCCCAGCTCGCCCGCGCCCGGGCCCATATCCACCACATAGTCGGCGTGGCGGATGGTGTCCTCGTCGTGCTCTACCACGATGACCGTATTGCCCAGGTCGCGCAGGCGCTCGAGCGTGGCTATCAGACGCTCGTTGTCGCGCTGGTGCAGGCCGATGGAGGGCTCGTCCAGGATGTAGAGCACGCCCATGAGGCCCGCGCCTATCTGGGTGGCCAGACGGATGCGCTGCGCCTCGCCGCCGGAGAGCGTGGCGGTGGCGCGCTCGAGCGTGAGGTAGTCCAGGCCCACGTCCACCAGGAACTTCAGGCGGGCGCGAATCTCCTTCACCACGGCGGCGGCAATCACGGCTTCGCGGTCGGTGAGGGTGAGGGCCTCAAAGAACTCGAGGCTTTCCGCCGCACTCATCTCGCAGACCTCGTGGATGTTCTTGCCCGCCACGGTAACGGCCAGGATCTCGGGCTTCAGGCGCCTACCGCCGCAGGTGGCGCAAGGAATGGTGGCGAAATATTTCTCGTATTTCTCGCGCTGCGTGTCGCTTTGCGCATCTTTGTAGCGGCCCATCACGGCCTCGCAGGCGCCCTCCCAGTCGATAAACCAGTAGGTCTCGCGGCCGTCCACGGTCACGTAGTCGACGCGCACCTTCTCGCCCGGCAGCCCGAAGAGAAGAGCCTTGCGCACCTTGGACGGAAGATCCTCCCAAGGCGTCGCAGGGTCGGCGCCTAGATGACGGCACACGGCGCGCAGCACCTGAGGATAGTAGTTGCCCGTCGAAAACGGCGCGATGCAGCCCTCGTTGAGCGAAAGCGACGGATCGGGCACGAGCAGGCTGGGGTCTACCTCCTCGCGGCTGCCCAGGCCGGCGCAGTCGGGGCAAGCGCCGTAGGGCGCGTTGAAGCTGAAGTCGCGCGGCTGGAGCTCATCCATCGAATGGCCGTGTTCGGGGCATGCGAGCGCAAGCGAATACAGATGGTCGGCGGTAGAGACGCCGGTGAACCCGGGCGTGCTTTTCTGCGGGTCCGACCCCTTGTCCTCGTCATCCACCACATGCACGATCACGCGGCCCTCGGCAAGCTTGGTTGCCATCTCCACGGCCTCGGCGATACGGCTCGTCGCCGAGCTCTTAAGCACCACGCGGTCCACCACCACGTCGATCGAATGCTTGAACTTCTTGTCGAGCTTGCGGGGCTCGCCGTCAAGGCGCACGACCTCACCGTCGATGCGCACGCGAGAGAAGCCCTCCTTCTGGAGGTCGGCCAGAAGCTTTGCGTGCTCGCCCTTGCGGCCCATGACCACGGGCGCCAGGATGAGCGCGCGCTTGCCCTCGCCCAGGCCCAGGATCTCGTCGGTCACCTGGTCGGTGGTACGCTTCTTGATCTCGCGGCCGCACTCGGGGCAATGGGGCACGCCTATGCGCGCGAACAGAAGACGCAGATAGTCGTAGATCTCGGTGGTGGTGCCCACGGTGGATCGCGGGTTTTTGGAGGTGGTCTTCTGGTCTATTGCCACGGCAGGCGACAGGCCGTCGATGCTATCGAGGTCGGGTTTGTTCATCTGCCCCAGAAACTGGCGCGCGTAGGCCGAGAGGCTTTCCACATAGCGACGCTGGCCTTCGGCGTAGATGGTGTCGAAGGCCAAGCTTGACTTGCCCGAGCCAGAAAGGCCGGTGATGACCACCAGCTTGTCGCGCGGGATGGTGAGGTCTATATCTTTGAGGTTGTGCTCACGGGCACCCTTGATGACGATGGAATCGCTTGCCACGCTCTCCCCTTTCACGGGTCACATTTCGGCAACCGAGTATGATAGCGCAGCGATAGAGGGCCTGCGAACATTCGTGCGCAGGTTCGCCGGGATTCCACAATGCGGCAGACAATGCCCCATACGGAAGACCCGCGGAAAAGCGTAGCCCCTCTCATGCCCCCAATGCATCCTGACACGCCTGCGGGAGATCCTGGGGCTGAACCTCCTCCCACGAAACCACGCCGCGAATGGGCAGCACGCGCAGCATGAGGTAGGCGCCGTCGCGCAGCTCGCGCGTGGTCTTAAACGTCACCTCTTCGGATCGCCCGCGCTCGTCGTAAGCGGCGAGCGTGTATTCGAACGGCATGTCGGAGTCGCCCGAGTCATGCACGCGCGCATTGTCTATCTGCGCATACCGCGGCGCACCTTCGCCCGTCACCGACGAAAGCGCGAACCAAGCCGCACCCACCACGGCAGCAACGGCGACGATCACGACGATGAGGCCTTTTACCGAGCTTCGTTCCATGCGTAAACCTCCTATTCCATCACGGATCAGATAAAGACCATGATGAACGAGGCGGCTTACGGCATCCTGGCGCAGACCTTTCATCAACCTTACCGATTGTCAGCAAAGCTCAAACGCCCAGACGGCAATCGGCATATGGCGCCGTTCCGAAAGGCACGCACGCCCCTCCCCGCTCTCGGGCGCTATCGAGACGCAGGCAATCGGCCTACACCCCGGGCTTTACCAGACCGCTTTCATACGCCGCCACCACCAGCTGAGCACGGTCATGGGCGTCGAGCTTGGTCATGATGCGCCCGGTGTGGGTGCGCACCGTTGCGGGAGAAATCACAAGCGCGTCGGCAATCTCCTCGTTGCTCAAGCCCCGACCCACCAGCGTGAGGATCTCGCGCTCGCGGTCGGTGAGAGCCTCAACCGCGGTGCCGTCGAAGCGCTTGCGGCGACGCGACTCGGCATAGGCCTCCACGAGCCTGCGCGTGATAGAGGGATCGATGAGGGCATCCCCCTCGTGCACCACGCGCACGGCGCGGGCCAGCTCGTCGGGCTCGACGTCTTTGAGCAGGAAGCCGCTCGCGCCAGCCGCCAGGGCATCGTAGACGTATTCATCCAGATCAAACGTCGTAAGGATGAGCACCGACACATCGGCGGTGTCGGGGTCGGCGGCGAGCTCTCGCGTAGCCTGGATGCCATCCTTGCGAGGCATGCGGATATCCATGAGCAGCACATCTGGACGCATGCGGCGCGCGAGCGCCACGGCGTCGGCGCCGTCCACGGCCTCTCCCACCACCTGGATGCCTGGGAACGACGAAAGAATGAGCCTGAAGCCTTTGCGCACAAGCTCCTGGTCGTCGGCAATGGCGACCCGAATGGGACGACCCGCATCGTTAGCAGCAGCAATATCAGCCATGGTTCCCCTCCAAAGGTATCTCGGCGATCACGGTGCATCCCTCTTGCGGAGCGCTGCGCACCGTGAACGTGCCGCCTATCGCGCCCACGCGTTCGGCCATGCCCTGAAGGCCATGGCCCTCCGCGTGCTTCGCGGCGTCGGTATCCATGCCCACGCCGTCGTCTGAGAATTTGGCGTATGCCTGCGAGGCGGTAGAGCGCAGAAGGATATCCACGCGATGCGCCTGCGCATGCCGCACGGTATTGGTGGCCGCCTCGCGCACCACCTGAAACAGCGTCATGTCCACGAACGCGGGCACTGCTGCCCGGTCATAGCCGCGGTCGGTCAGCGTCACGCGGATATCGGCACGCTCAAGGTATTCCACCAGGTCGCCCATGCGCTCCGTGCCCTCGGCGGGCGCCTTTTCGGCTTCCTCGTCGCCGCGCAGCACGCCGATCATCGCACGAATCTCCTCAAGAGCGCCCTTGGACACGGCGCGTATGTCGCCGATGGCCTCCTTGGCGGCCGCAGGGTCTATATCAACGAGGCGCTCGGCAGCGGCGGCCTGTATGGCAACGGCGGAAAGCGAGTGGGCGGTGATGTCGTGCACATCGCGCGCGATGCTAACGCGCTCTTCGGCCACGCGGCGCGCGGCGAGCTCCTCGCGCCCGCGCTCCGCCTCGTCAAGACGCCGACGCGTTTCAAGGAGATACGCCGCATACACGCGCATGGCGAAACCGGCCAAACCGCCGGCGGCAACCACCGCCACGTTCATGCCCTTCATGATGAAGGCAAGCGTCACGCTCTGATACGGCGTGGGGGCAAACGCCACGCCTACGGCAACAACCGCCGCCGCAAGGATAGCCTCGCGCCGGGGGCGCTCGTTCGCCACCGTGTACACCGCAACCACGGGACCCACAACCGACAGCGAGAAGCCATACATGTAGCCGGCCGTGAACAGAAAGCATGACAGCACGATCAGCAGCGTGGGCCAGGGCGCCACGCGACGCAGCACAAGCGGAAGCGTAGTGAAGGCGAGCGCCACATAGGAGTAGAACCCGGGCACCAGATCAACCTGCCGCATCATTTCGCGAAACAGGTTGTCCACGAACACGACCGACGTGGACGCGAGCAAAAGCTGCGCGCACCCGAACGCGAACGCCGCTATGGCCACGGCGGCGTCAATCGCCCAATCTTTGGGCGTGCGCTCCTCCTCGTCGTCCACGGGCTCGGGGATGTCTTCACGAAAGGGTATGTCAAGTCTGATGTTAGTCATATGGCCACTCTATCCGATGGAGACCGCATGCGCCATACCCCACGCGACGTACTCGATGCAAAGGACACGATAGACGCATGGAAAAGACCCGGAAACGAAGCCCCGCGCTCGAAAGCCCGCGGATGGCGCAGGCGTATCGGCTGAGCAGGCGTTGCCGCCTATCCGCGAGGATGAGCGCGCCGGCGGGCCTCTTTGAGGTGCGCGACGGACAGATGCGTATACACCTGCGTGGTGGAAAGGCTCGCATGACCCAGAAGCTCCTGCACGCTGCGCAGGTCGGCGCCGCCCTCCACGAGGTCAGTCGCGAAGGAGTGGCGCATGTCGTGCGGAGTGTATGCCTCGTCGATTCCGGCCATGACGAGGCTCCTCTTGAACACGCGTCGCATGGAGTCGGTACTCATCTTGGCCCCGCGGGACGATACGAAAAAATAGGGGCATTCCGCACCGGAGAGCAGTGAGGGGCGCGCTTTTATCGCGTACGTCTCCATCGCCTCGACCGCCGCATCATGCAGAGGAACGATGCGCTCCTTGCCGCCCTTGCCGAAGATCTTCGCCAGGCGCGACTCGAAGGACACATCGCGCACGAGCAGGCCAGAAGCCTCAGAAACGCGAGCTCCGCACGCGTAGAGAAACTCGAGCAGCGCGCGATTGCGCATGCCGGTCGGCGTGGCGTCGCCCTCCCACGCCGAGAGCAGCGCGTCCATCTGCGCTGCGGGGATGGCATGGGGCAGGCTCTTTGCCGTCTTGGGCCCCGAAAGCGCACTCACCGGATCGCTTTCCGCATACCCGTGAACGATCAGCCAGCGAAAGAACGTGCGCAGGGCCGAAAGCCTTCGATTCACGGTGCGACGCGAATACTGCGCGCGATCGAGGTTGGCGAGGTACATGCGCACGTGACGATGGCTCGCGGCGAGCGGAGAAACGCCGCAGCGCGCCGCCCAACGCCCGAAATCCGCAAGGTCGATACGATAGTTGCGCGCGGTATGGGAGGAGAGGTTGCGCTCCTGCACAAGCGACGTGCAGAAGGCGTCGACGAGCGCCTCGTACGCAGCGTCGATGGTCGCGCCCCTAGGCAGCTCGCCGGCAGCTCCCTCCGACGCGCTCCCTCGGCTGAGCTCGCCTGCATCCCCCTTCGCTCGACCCTCGGACACGACAACCTCCTACAGGATTCCCCGTACGCGCAGATCGGCTACATAGCCCTCCATGGCGGCAAATCCTCGCGCGGCATAGGCGGCATAGCGCTGCTGCTTGTTGCGAACGCGTTCGGGCAGCGGCGGCATGATGCCGAAGTTCACATGCATGGGCTGATAGCCCTGGGTGGCGGGGTCGGTCGCGTAGTCAAGAAGCGCGCCGAATGCCGTCTCACGCGGCAGACGCGGCAATTCGCGCGCGGTCAGGCGAGCGAATGCGTTCAGCGCGGCCACGAGCCCCGACATGATCGCCTCGCAATATCCCTCTGTTCCCGAAAGCTGGCCGGCAATGTACACGTCGTGTCCCGCGCATCTCTCGGGCGCCAAGCGCATATCGCGCCCAAGAAGACGCGGCGCATCGATGAACGTGTTGCGATGCATCACGCCATAGCGGGCGAACTCCGCGTTCTCAAGGCCGGGAATCATGCGGAACACACGCCGCTGCTCGGGAAACGTCAGATTAGTCTGAAAGCCCACCAGGTTGTACGCGGTCCGCTCCGCGTTCTCGGCGCGCAGCTGAACAGCCGCCCACGGCCTGCGCCCGGTCGCAGGGTCAACCAGCCCCACAGGTTTGCACGTTCCGAAGCGCGGAGCGTCGTGCCCCTTGCGGGCGATCTCTTCTATAGGCTGGCAGGCCTGGAATAGGTCCTTCGTCTCGAAATCCTTCGCAATAACGCGCTGGGCCGCCAAGAGCTCCTCGATGAAAGCATCGTAGGACTCCTTGGAAAACGGCGCGTTCAGGTAATCGCCCGGTGCGTCCTGCTCATAGCGCGACTGCCGAAACAGCACGTCCATGTCGAGCGAATCGGCCGCGACGATAGGAGCGGCGGCGTCGAAGAACGCCAAGCTCTCCTCCCCCGTCGTGCGAGCAAGCCAGGCAGCGAGCGCATCGGATGTAAGAGGCCCCGAGGCGATGATCGTGGCGTCCGCCTCGTACGCGAACGGATCGGTCACCTCCTCCACGCGATAATCGATGAGCTCGTTTCCACGCACAAGCTCCGTCACGCGCCGGGAGAACCCGTCGCGGTCGACCGCCAACGCGCCCCCGGCATCGACCTTGTTCTCCCACGCCGCGTCGATCAGCCTGGACCCCAATGAGGAGAGTTCGGCTTTGAGCATGCCCGCCGCGCTTTCGGGCTTGGTGCTTTTGAACGAGTTCGAGCACACAAGCTCGGCGCACTCGTCCGTATGATGCACAGGCGTCGATGTGGCAGGGCGCATCTCCATCAGACGCACCCGCACGCCGCGCGAGGCGAGCTGCAGCGCCGCTTCGCTGCCGGCCAGGCCGGCTCCGATGATGTTCACAGTCTTTTCCATGCGCGAAAGCTTACCACACGCACCCCGGCGCGCGCCGCCTCGCACAGGTGCGCCCCACATACCGCCACGCGACCTCCAGAATGCCGTTCGGATCGCACGCCACCATGCGACACCCGGAATCTCATTCGCCTTGTATACCTCCACATGACCTACAGGGTGTCGCTCGGCTTGCTCACCTTCACGCGACATCCAACATGCCGCGTGGCACACGTCCTGTAGCGCATTCCCGCGCGCCGCAAGCATCCGATTGCGAAAGAGACCGCGTTTTTTGGACAAATCGACAGGTTAGCCGAGCGCGAAAGCGTCATCAAACACCTCTCAGAAAGTTGCACCAGGGTTCTTCCTGGTGCAACGCCGCGGCACAACGATGAGAACAGGGCTGGACGGCATCATTAGGCCCGATCCCGATGCTAATCCGCCGAAAAACCCTGTTCCGTTCCCGGCCAGCCTGAAAACTTGTCCAAAAATTAAAGGTTCGTCCGTTTTGCCCCACGCCCAAGAGGCTTAGCGTCCGCAAAACGCAGGATCAATCCCTACGCCTTTACCCCCCACGCCCCTAGGGGGCTTAACACCCGACGTAGCAAAAGGGCCAAGCCCCGGCTATGCCCCACGGCCAAAGGGGCTTAGCACCTGAGGAAACGGGGGCGAGCCCCGTTTTGTCCCACGTCCCTAAGAAGGCTTAGGCGCGAGTCGGTCGCATCTTCGTCACCCCGAAACGCCCGTCGGGGAACCGTTCGATGACGCCCTCGCCCTCAAGCCGCACGATGCGCGTCATCAGCCTGCTTATGGCAGCCACGCGATCCTCTTCGTCGTCGGCAAACATTTCCACCATCTGCTCCAGACGAAGCGGATCGGCCGCCAACGCAGCAAGCATGGGGTCGTCGTGCTCCTGCGGCATTTCGAAAGCGAGCTGGCCCGTGCGCGTCTCGGGAAACAGCCTGTCCAGCAGCTCCGAAAACGACGCCTCGTCCACCACGGGATACGCCCCTTGCGAGATGAGCGCGTTCGCCCCGCGCGATGTAGGGGAGAAAATGGAGCCCGGCACAGCGAGCACGTCGCGATTGGCGGCAAGCGCCTCGTCGGCGGTCGAGAACGTGCCGCTGGGAAGCCCCGCCTCCACGATGAGCGTTGCGCGCCCCAGGCCCGCTATCAGCCTGTTCCGCTCGCGAAACGTGTAGCCCACCGGAGGGAAATCCCACGGATGCTCCGACACCACCGCGCCGCCCGCATCCACGATGCGCTGGAACAGGCCGACGTTACGCACGGGATACGGCCGATTGCAGCCTCCCCCGAGAAACGCCACCGTTTTGCCGCCAGCCGAAAGAGCGGCCTCATGGGCGCATGAATCGCAGCCCAAAGCCCCGCCGGATATCACCGTAATTCCACGCTTTGCCGCCATCCCGGCAAAGAGCTTCGCAGCGTTCCTGCCGTAAGGCGTCGCCCGTCTGGCGCCCACCACCGAAAGCCCTTCCGTGAGAGCGTCGAGATCGCCCACGCCATAGAGCGTATCGGGCGGGCGTGGTATCGCCTCCAAGGCCGCGGGATACCCCTCCGACCCTCGCGCTATCTCCCATCGTGCGCCGCGCACGCCCGCATGCGGCCTCTCGCCCATAACGCCGTCAACTCCCTTCGACACCGCTCCTTCGATTCGTGCTGCATAGGTTTGCCCCCTGATCTGCGCCATTCGCTCGCAAAGTTCGCCGCAGACGCGGCAGAGCGCCTTCGGCCGCACGCAAGCCCGCGCTCCAGGCCCACCGGACCCATCGAATGCGCCGGAGCTTTCGCAGAAGCGGAGATCCGCCGCGCTCCAGGCCCACCGAGCCTACCTTCTCAGACGCAGCCCCATAGCCTCGAGCACATGCTCCTCGTGCACCTCTTTGCATTGAGCCATGTCGGCTATGGTTCTAGCGAGCGAAAGCACGCGCGTGATCCCTCTCCCCGAAAGCAGAGCATCGCGGGCCAACGCCTCGAACAATCGCCCCGTTGATGCGCTCATGCGACAGCATGCGAGAAGCGCCTCGGCGTCGTCGCGCTCCGAATCGCCCAGAACGTCGCGCCGCCACGAGGCGAACTCCCGCGCCGATCGCACGCCTTCGAACAGCTCGCGCGAGGACGTCTGCGGCGCCGCATCGCGAATGATGTCAGAGGGGTCTGTGCGCCATACGTCCACATGGATGTCGATACGGTCGAGCAGGGGGCCGCCGATGCGCGCCTGGTAGCGCTGCACCTGCGTCGCCGAGCACGTGCACTCTCGCGAAGGGTCGCCGTAATAGCCGCACGGGCACGGATTCGCCGCCGCTACGAGCATGAACTTGGCCGGAAGCTCGACCGAGCCGTCGGCGCGCGTAATCAGAATCCTGCCCTGCTCCATAGGCTGGCGCAGCGCCTGCAGCGTGCTCGAGCTGAACTCCGGCAGCTCGTCAAGAAACAGCACCCCGTGATGCGCGAGCGATATCTCGCCGGGACGCACAGGATTGCCTCCGCCCACGAGCCCCGCGGTGGTGGCGCTATGGTGAACCTTTCGAAACGGCCTCACGCCGGAAAGGATCGATTCGACGGGCTCGCCCACGGTCGAATGGACCATGGCTGCTTCGATACGCTCGTCGTCATCGAGCGGCGGAAGGATGGACGGCAGCGCGCGAGCGAGCATCGTCTTGCCCGACCCCGGCGGCCCCATGAGAAGCACGCCGTGCTCGCCCGCTGCTGCAACCTGAAGCGCGCGCTTGGCCATGTCGTGGCCGCGCACCGAGGCGAAGTCGATTCCGGCTCCCTTCCGCTCGCCCTCGGCGATGCGCAGGCGCGCGAGGTTCATCGCACGCAGCTGTCCGAGCGCGTTCACGCACAGCTGATCGACCCCCTCGAGGTAGGCGCCGTCGGCCGCGTCCGCCGCCACCACAAGATCGAGTCCCTCTTTGCGCGCGCATTCCGCATATGGAAGCGTGCCGCGCACAGCCCGTACGCGCCCCTCGAGCGAGAGCTCGCCCACCATGAGATACCTGGCAAGCTTTTCTGCATCAGCCTGACCCGTGGCGCCTAGCAGCGCGGCGGCAATGGGCAAATCGAATCCAGAGCCCGTCTTTCGAAGGGAGCTGGGCGCAAGGTTCACAACCACCTTATCCGCCGGCATCGTGAAGCCGCAGGCCCTGATGGCGGCGCGCACGCGCTCCTGTGACTCACGCACCGCCGCATCGGGCATGCCCACGATGGACATGCCTGGAAGGCCGTTGGACACCGAAACTTCCACATCCACAGGAACCGCGCGCACCCCCACGAGCGCTGCAGAGCGAAGGATGCATCGCCCCTGCATGCTAGTCGCCCGTTGCAAAGGCGTTGACCAGGTGCCGTGCGAGAGCTCGCCTACGCGGCAGAGCGAGCACCCCGATGACATCGAAACGCACGCGCGCGCCCGGCCCATCGTACTGACTCAGGAAAAATCCGGCGATACGCTCGTATCTCGCACGCTTTTGCGCCGTAACCGCCTCTTCGGGAAGCCCCCGCTCGATGCCGGCCCTGGTTTTGACCTCCACGAACACAATGCATCCGTCATCAAGCGCGATGATGTCGGCCTCGCCAGCGGGGCAGGTCCAGTTGCGCTCCAGTATCACGTAGCCCTTACGGCGCAGCAGCGCACACGCGGCCTCCTCGCCGCGACGGCCCAGCTGCTTGGGCGAAAGCGCCCGCGGGTCATCGTAGTCCTCCCCATCCGATTGCGCGTCCCGCTCATCCTCTTCGCAGGCAAAGGGGTCGAAGCCCAAAAACTCGCCCACATCGCACATCCCAATGAACTCGCCTTCGCAACCGCCCAAAATGAAAGGCCCGTCGGGCAGGACGCACTCCTCCTCATCGATTCCGCATTCGTCGAGGTCGCACACGTCGAGTTCGCCGCAGCAGACAGACCCCCTCTGCCGCTCGCATCGCACGGTCACCTCGACGGCAGACACCTGAGAAGGGCGCCCTTCGCAGGCTGCATGGCATGTAGGTCCGGTGTTTGTTCGCATGGAATCCCCTTTCTCTTTTCGCGACGCCGGGTCTTTCGCGCCGCGCTCGCGGCCAAGCGCACCCGGCCACGAATTCGCGTTCCGTGCCTACAAGCCTAGATTGCAAACCTTGCCAAACCCTTTCCCACGAATTCGCTTTTTGCCGCGCAGATTATGAGGTTTCTGGCCGACTACCATCTGAAACCTTGCGAAAACCGCCCCGGCATCCTTCCGGTTTAACGGAGCATCCCCTCTTGCCATGCGCAAAACCTTGCCGGACTCCCCTTCGAACCTTGCCCGTTTCTTGCTCGGCTCCCAAAATGAAAAAGCCGCGCAAGAGCACGGCTTTCCAACGGCTTTGAATGATGCTGCCCGTCAGAACAACGTTGCCTGGGTCCATGCGCGGCAAAACGTCTCTCGATGGATGGGGCATGTGCCCAACGCTTTGATGACTTCGATGTGGTCCGCGCTCGCATATCCCTTATTGTGGTCGAACCCATAGGCAGGCCACGTTTTTGCGTACTCGTCCATCAGGGCATCCCTTTCCACCTTCGCCACAATCGACGCTGCGGCAATGGACGCGCACTTGCTATCGCCCTTGACCACATTTCGCTCGCGGGGATCCAAATGAAGCGCGTTGCCATCCAGAAGCACCGCGTCGGCGCGTACGCCTTGCGCCTCAACCGCCGCAAGCGCGCGCGTGAAGGCGAGTCGCAGCGACGCCGCCATGCCACGCTCGTCTATTTCGGATGGCTCGACGTATTCTACCGCCCACGCAAGTGCGGTCTCCTTGATGGTCGCGGCAAGGGATTCGCGGCGCTGCGCGGTAAGCTGTTTCGAGTCGTTGAGGCCAAAAATGTGGGGTCGATCGGGCAAAACAACCGCCGCAACCGCCAGGGGCCCCGCAACCGGACCTCGCCCCACCTCGTCAAGGCCAACGACCACGCCCTCGGCAAGCTCCTGTTGGAAGGAATACATGCGCTCGGAACGCGCCGCCTCCGCATCTTGGGCATCCAGGCGCTTCCTTGCCGTAGCAAGCGCCTGGATAACGCCTTTTCGTTCGTCCGCCGCAAGCGCACGCGCAAGCGCCTCGTACTGATCGCGGTCGGCATGCTGGAGCTCCGCACGAATCTCAGCCAGCGTCTTACCCATGATAACCTCCGATACGAAAGAAAAAGGGGCCGCGAACTGCGACCCCTTTCATCACGCAGGAATGAAGCGCTAGTTGAACGCCTTCTCCTTGATCTTGGCAGCCTTGCCCACCTTGTTGCGCAGGTAGTACAGCTTGGCGCGACGAACCTTGCCCTCACGCGCGACCTCGATCTTGTCGATCTTGGGGGAATGCACGGGGAAGGTACGCTCAACACCCACGCCGAAGCTGATCTTGCGGACGGTGAACGTCTCGCGGGCGCCATGGCCGTGACGACGGATGACATCGCCCTGGAACACCTGAATACGCTCGCGATTGCCCTCGACGATGCGATAGTGAACCCTTACGGTGTCGCCCACGTTGAACGGAGTGACGTCCTTGATCTGCTGCTGCTCGATAGCGCGAATGATGTCCATGTTCGTTTCCTTCTGTTAGTCTTTCACAACGACTGAGCTGCCTAAACGCGATTTCAGGAGCGGCCTTGCGCGCGTGCGCGGGCATCGCAAGCAATGCCCCGATGAGCCGAACCTTTAAAGGCCCTGGACTGCCTGGCACCGCAACAGAGGTCGGATGGAAACGCCGCGTTCTCTGACGAGATGCCGCATGCTCCGACGTGAAACGGAACGCTTAAACAAGCCGACGCAGTAGTATATCAAAACAATCCCAGGTAACAAGGTATTTTTTCGCTATCACGGAAAAGTTACTTCGTTGTCTCGAGGACGTATTTATCTGGAATGGGATTCGGCATAAAGCCTCAACCTTTAACAAAAGAGGGCACATCAGAAGTTGAGACGCCCCCATTTAAGATGAACCAATCGTCTTCGACCGCCCGCGCGCACTGCCGCCCAGGCACCACCGTCTCATACACACGTCCTCGTCCGCAAGTTGGCGTCAGCCCAACCCTTAGTGTCGTGCACGAAACGCAGCATCACGATTGACACGGAATCTGTAGCGGATGCGGTATAAAAACAGCGTTATGTGCCAAGAATTCGAATGCCCGGTATAAAAAACGCGTTATATGTATGTCGAATCCCGATCGAGAGCATTCAATGAACGCCTTTTCACAAGACTTCATTAAATGTCATTCGAGAAACCCCAGCTCAATAAGCTACACACGACAGAGAATCAACTCGATGCATACGATTCGCCCCACCTGCATCCACATATAGCGCGATTTTTATACCGGACATGCTGAAAGTTAGCAAATAACGCCATTTTTATACCGGACGAGAACGACACTGATGACGAATTATGTGCCAACAAGACGATTTCTAAAGTTATCGAGGATAATCCGGCCCAGAGATTAGATTCCCGTAGAGCGCGAGGCTGACCCACTTAGCGGAAGAACTTAAGGCAGGAAGCGAAACCGACCAAAAACTAGGTCAACACCGAGATGGGTATCGACCTGGCTCAGATTATTATCAGCATGCTGCAGCAGATTGCGAATGCTACTTCTGCTGCGGAGGCTCAGGCTGCTGGGGCGTCGCAGAGGCTTGCGGCTGCTGCGGGATTGTGGGCTGAACGGGAGCGCTTGCCGGCTGGGCGTAAGCCTGCGTAGGCTCCTGAGGCATAACGGGCTGAGAAGCACCGGACGCCATGCCTCCCTGCTGCGGCGCATAGCCGACAGCGGGCTGTTGAACGTACCCTTGGGGAGCGGCCGCGCCATAGGCCGGCTGAGCATACGCGACAGGATTCTGCGCTGCCTTCTTCAAGCGGTTCGAATACACCGCATTCACGATAAGGAGGACGCAAGATACCACGCGGCCCATCAAAATGGAGCAGATGGCGCCCGCAATGGACCAGCCAAAAACCTTGCCCACCTTTTGCGGGTTGCGGCAGTTGCGCACACCAACGATACCGGCGATCAGCGAAATAACGCACAGCACCAGACCGACGCCAGAAAACGCGCTAATGAACCCGAATACTGCGGACACAAACGCAGAAGTCTCCTCGGGGGTCATGTCGTATTGAGCGTCGATACCGTTCGTGGCACCCAGCTCATCGCGATATTCGACATATCCGTCGAAGTTCGACGGGTCGCTCGCCACCGCGCCCAGGCCGGCCGAAAGCGCTATCACCGCAACGCAGCCAAGAATAGCAAGCACGGAAAGAACAATGGAGGCGATACTCACCCCGCGCACAACGCTGATGTCGGATTCTTGCATGGCGAAACCTTTCTCTTGGAAACCTGCGCCCATTCTAACGCGCCATACCGCAGCCGCCATAAGGCCGCCGCCAATCGAAACGCCGCGTTCACCAAGGCGTTACCCCGGCGTTTCCTTCATGTGCGCAGACGGTCGTCTATCGAATGCCCGGCAGACCGAAACCGGCAAGCATCTCTCGCTCGCGCGCCTCCATCTCCTCGGCCTCCTCGTCGGAATGCACGTGGTCCCAGCCGCACAGATGCAAAAGCCCGTGCACCAACAGCACGTAAAGCTCCTGCTGCGGCGTGGTGCCGAACTGCGCGGTCTGCTCGCGCGCCACGTCAGACGCGATTACGATGTCGCCCAGCAAAAACGGTTCGTCATCGGGAACCCCGGCGTCTTCGTAGGCCGTATCGGAGTCGAAATCGTCGTCATAGCCGTCGCATTCGAACGAAAGCACGTCGGTGGGGCGGTCGATGCCGCGGAACTCCTTGTTCAGGCGATGGACTTCCTCGTTGGTGGTAAGCGTGATGGACACCTCGGTGTTCTCAGGCTGACCCTCCCGTTCGAGCACGTAGCGAGCGATGCCCTCGATGTCTACGCCCTCGGCGATATCGGCGCCGTGCTCGATCTCAATCGCAATATTCACTATTCCTCGCTTCCCTTCGCTCCCATGCCGCCGCATTCGTAGAGAACAAGCGCCGGCGCCACCACGCCCGCCGTCTCGGTGCGCAGAATCGTCGGCCCGAGCGTTACCGGCCATGAGCGTGGCCCCGACGTGAGAATATCCACTTCGTCGGCAGAAAGGCCGCCTTCCGGCCCCACCACAACGGCGATGCGCGCGTCGCGCCTGTCGCCCATAGCGCACTCGGCCATGCCGCGCGCGATGGCATCCGCGATGGTGGAGGTGGCGGGGCACTCCTCCCAGCACACGAGCACGCAGGTCGCACCCGAAAGCGCTTCGGCGACTTGCTTCACGCTCATGGGTTCGCCCACCTCCGGCACCGTAAGGCGCCCGCTTTGCATGGCTGCCGATTTCGCGATGGCCCGCCAGCGCGCCACGCGCGAGGCCGCCTTTTTCTCATCGAGCCTCACCACGCAGCGCGAGCTCGCCATGGGAATGAACGCTGCTACGCCCACCTCGGTGGCGTGTCGAATCACGTCGTCCATCTTCTCGCCCTTGGCGATGCCCTGGACCAAGATAACGTCAGGCCCCGTCTGCTCCATGTCGAGCCGCTGCGAGATGCGCGCCCTGATATCGCCGCCTTCGACCTGCACGATCTCGCATTCGAAATAGTCACGCGCGGCGTCCACCACGCTCACGTGCTCGCCCGCGGCAAGACGCAGAACTTTGGCATGCTTGCGGTCATCCGCAGAAAGGCGCAGAGGAAACACCTCGTCCGCCTCATCGGCCAACACCTGATCGTCCAGAAAGAAATGATGGAGCGACATACGCCCTCGCTTTCATCGCTTTGCCGCTTTGGCGGCAAATCACACCCGACGCATTGGAAAACGGCAGAACGCGAACCCGATCAGGAGACACCTGCCAGTTTCAGCAACGCCGGAACATATACAATCCCAGCCACGACGATGCTCGCACAGGCCGTGATAAGCGCCGCACCCGCCGCACAATCCTTCGCGCGCTTGGCCAGCGGATGAAGCCCGGGCGACGCAAGGTCAACCACGGCCTCAAGCGCGGTGTTCATCGTTTCCATAGCGAGCTGCACGCCAATGCACACCGCGACCGCGGCCCAGCCCCACAGCGGGACCTGCAGCAATGCGCACAGCGCGAACGCGAGCACGGCTGCAACGCAATCCACCTTGAAATTGCGCTCCCCCGACGCCGACTTGACGCCCTGTGCAGCGTAGCCGAAGGATTTGAACAGCGAATTCCCGCTTTTCATGTCCTGCCCGGTTCTGGGACGGAGCCCCTCCGTAGCCGCATCGCCCATATCTGCGCTGCGGTGCGTTGCGGTGTCTTTCGGCTCGCCGCTCATAGCACGACCTCCACCATGTCGCCCGTCGTGGCACCCGCAGGCACCGAAACCGTATGATAGCTTTCCGTTGTGGCAACGCCATCGGATTCAACGAGCGCAAGCTCGCATGTTCCGGCACGCCTCGCGCGGTCGGCCGAGCGAAGATCGGCGCCCACGGCCTCCAGACGTTTGGCGCGATCGGCCTTCACCTCGGGCGCCACCTGATCGGTGCGACGCGCGGCGGGCGTGCCCTCGCGCTTGGAGTACCGGAAGATATGCATCTTGGAGAACCGGCACGCACGCGCCATGTCCTCGGTGGCGCGGTAATCCTCTTCCGTCTCGCCGGGAAAGCCCACGATCACGTCGGTCGAAAGCGAGAGCATCGGCATGGCATCGTACAACCTGTCCACCAGATCCTTGAATTGTTCGGCCCTGTACGGACGCGCCATCTCGCGCAGCACCTTGGTCGAACCCGATTGGAGCGGCAGGTGCAAATGGCGGCAGATGCGCCCCTGAGCCGCGGCCATGAGCGCAATCAGATCGTCGTCCACGTCGCGCGGCTCGATGGATGAAACGCGGAACCGCACGCCCACACCCGTCGCGTCAAGCAGAAGGCGCAGCAAGTCGGCGAGACCCATCCCGTCGTAGGAATACGATCCCAGGTTGATGCCCGTAAGCACGATCTCCCGCGCCCCGGCCTCGGCCGTGCGGCGCACCTCTTCGACGATTTCTTCGGCAGGACGCGACCAGGCGCGGCCGCGTGCCACATGCACGATGCAGTACGTGCACGCATTGTTGCAGCCATCCTGCACCTTCACGCCGACGCGCGTGGGAAACTCCTCGCCAACATGCACGTGCTCGACGCCCGCACCCCAACGGTCATGCCCATGCGATTCGAGACCCGCGTCACTGGCGAGCATCGCATGCACCGCAAGCTTGGGGACCACTTGAACGCGCTCGCCCATCGCCGTATAGGTTTCGGGGTCTATAGCGGCCGCGCATCCCGTCACGAGCACGCGGGCACGATCGTTGGACCGCAGAGCCTGGCGCACGGCCTTGCGCGTCTTCTTCTCGGCCTCGCCGGTCACGGTGCACGTGTTGACGATGATCAAATCGGCGGCCGCAGCATCCACCGCTTGCGCGCCTTGCGAAAGCAGCGTGGCTGCAAAGTCATCGCTCTCAACGCGATTGACCTTGCAGCCCAAATTGACTACATGGAATTTCATGTTAGTTGAACGCATCGCGCAGCTTTTGCAGAGGAGAACGGGGCGCGGCAACCTCTTCGCCGAACTCCTTTGCCACCTTCTCCAAAAGCTCTCGCTGCTTCTTGGTAACGCGCTTGGGAATGAGAACGTTGATGTGCACGTACATGTCTCCGCGCGAATCGGCGTTCAGGCGCGGCATGCCCATGCCCTTCACGCGCACCACCTGCTCGTTCTGGCATCCCTCGGGAATACGCACCTGCACCTTCTCATCCTCGAAAATGCCGTCGATTTCGATTTCAGCGCCGAGCGTTGCCTGAATGAAGCTGATGTTCGCGCGCGCATGCAGGTTGTCGCCTTCGCGCTCGAAGAACTCATGCGGCTGAATGCGGCACGTGACGATGAGGTCGCCCGCTTTGGCGCCGTGCATGCCCGCCTCGCCGAAGCCGCTCACGCGCAGCTGCTGGCCCTCGCGGATGCCTGCCGGAACTTCCACGGTCACATGCTGGCGGTCGGGGATGCGGCCCTGGCCCTCGCACTCCTCGCACGGGTGGTCGATGACCTTGCCGGTGCCGCCGCAGTTGCGGCACGTGCTGGCCGTTTGCATGTCGCCCAAGAACGTATGCTGAACGGTGAACACGCGGCCGCGGCCTCCGCACTCGGGGCAGTCGATTTCATGGCCGCCCTCGGCCATGCCGGTTCCGCCGCAGGTTTCGCAGGGCGCCAGACGGTCGTACACGATTTCCTTCTTGGCGCCCGCCGCGACCTCTTCAAGCGTCAGGCGCAGACCCACGCCCATGTCGCGACCCTCTTTGCGCACTGTGGCGCGACCGCCCGCTGCGCCGCCGAAGAAGCTGGAGAACAGATCCCCCATGCCGAAGCCGCCGCCGAACAGGTCCTCGAAGTCAACGTAAGGAGCACCGCCGCCCGCTGCGCCCGCCGCCCCGGGAATGGTGCCGAAACGGTCGTACTGGGCGCGCTTGGACGGATCGGAAAGCACGTCATATGCCTCATTGAGCTCCTTGAAGCGCTCCTCGGCATCCGGCGCTTTGTTCACGTCGGGGTGCAGCTCGCGCGCCTTGCGGCGAAACGCCTTCTTGATCTCGTCGTCGGTAGCGGTCTTGGCAACGCCGAGCACCGCATACAGATCTTTGGCCATCTTGGGGGACCTTTCTATCTTCTACAGATCGCGCAGCGCGCTTCGTGCGGCGCGAACGGCGCGAATAACCTTCGAATAATCCATGCGCGTGGGGCCGATAACGGCCACGATGCCCGGCGCGTCAGGAGGACCGTATTGCGCAGCCACCACCGAGACGCCGGAAAGCTGGCTTGCTCCGTTCTCGCTGCCTATGCGAACGCCCAATGGCTCGGCGCCCTCGGCGACGTCATCGAACAGATGCATGAGCACCGTGTCGTCTTCGAGCACCTGCAGCACCGGAAGAGCCGCCTCGGTCTGCTTGAACTCGGGCTTGCGCAAAAGCGAAGAGAGCCCCAACCTGTGGGCGCGCAGCGCATCCGCTTCCTCGAGACAAGCAATGAGTTCCTCGATGATCACGCGCGCGAGCGGACTCGAAAACGCCTCGTACGCACGACGCGCCGCCTCCTCCTTGCGAATCTCGTTCACCGAATGGCCGGCAAGGAGCGCATTGAGCGAATTCTGAATTCGCGCCAGGTCCTCGGTGCTCACTGGCTCAACGAACTCGACGGAGCGATTGAGTACCTGCCCTTCCTCGGTCACCACCACCATGAGTATGCGGTAGTCGGAAAACGACACCAATGACACCTGCTTGACCGACGAGCCCAGAAGCGAGGGCGCCGCCACCACCGAAAGGCAGTCGGTAAGGCGAGCGAGCGCCGCCGAGGTCTGCTCCATGAGCTCATCGACGCGAGTGGCGGCGTCGCGCACGTCGTCGAAGGTGGAATCAGAGGCCTCGTCGCCGTATTCCTGCGCAAGCAAATCGTCCACGAACGCACGGTAGCCGGCATCGGTGGGAATGCGACCCGCGGAGGTGTGCGGCGAGGTCAAATAGCCCTCGTCTTCAAGCACGGAAAGCTCGTTGCGCACCGTCGCGGGAGACACCCCCAGGCGATAGCGATCAACCAACGTGCGCGAGCCCACAGGCTGCGCATTGGCAACATACTCCTCGATGAGCGCCTGGAGCACCCTCTGTCGACGATCGGATAGCACCGAATTACGGCCTTTCTGCGTACGAAGCCCCGCACTTAGGGCTTTATCCCTTGCGCGGGGTCATGGATTCTTAAACGTAGAGATTCTAGCAGCCCCGGGCGCAGAGTGCTAACGATATCGTGAATTGTCACGCTACCGTCACGCATCCGTCAACGAACGAAGGCATCCTCCGCCTCAAAGCGATACGCATCCTCCAGCAGACGGTCAAGCACGGCATTGAAATCATCCAGGGTCACACACTGGTTGAGCTCGCCCCGCGCGCGAGCGGCTCCGGGGATGCCGTGAAGGTACCACATCACGTGCTTGCGCATGTACACGATGTGGTTGCCCATTCGCTCGGAAAGCATGGCGGCGTGACGGCGCGCCATACGCACGCGCGTCTCGACGCTGGGAGCCGCCGGCTCAGGCGCACCCGCAAGCGCAGCTTTGGCCTGCTCGAATATCCAGGGATTGCCCTGAGCCGCACGGCCGATCATCACCGCGTCGCAGCCCGTCTGACGCACGAGCGCAACAGCGTCTTGGCCGCATTTCACGTCTCCGTTGCCGATCACAGGCACGCTCACCGCACGCTTCACGCGGGCGATCACGTCCCAATCGGCCTCGCCCGAATAGAACTGCGCAGCCGTACGCCCGTGCACGGTGACCGCTGCCGCACCCGCACCCTCCATCATGCGGGCGAATTCCACGGCGATATCCTCCCCCGCCGCGTATCCTTTGCGGAATTTGACCGTGACCGGGTGCTCAACCGCACGCGCCACCTGCTCGACGATCGAGCGCGCCACATCGGGCGTGGTCATAAGCGCGCAGCCGTCGCCCTTCTTCACGATTTTGCGGGCCGGGCAGCCCATGTTGATGTCGATATACGCCAGCGCCTCCCCCATCTCCTGCTCGATCCAGGCGGCCTCGCGCGCCATGGTATCGGGCTCGTGGCCGAAAAGCTGCACCGCAACCACGCGCTCGCCCTGCGCGCGATCGAGCAGATGCCGCGTTTTCTCGTTGGCGAACGAAAGCGCCTTGGAGGAAACCATCTCGGTATAGGTAAGATCGGCGCCGCACTCCAAGCAAAGCGCCCGAAACGCGATATCGTTCACCCCGGCCATGGGGGCAAGCAACACAGGCACGTCTAGGGGACGGGAAGGAAACGTAACCCCAAAAGGCGCAGGCGGAGTCACGTGCGGCTCAGCCAGAGCGCGGAGAGGGGGCTCCGCGCGCAGTTCCGCACGAACCGAACATGCCGTTTCCGGCATGTTCGCGCGAGCAGGACTGTTTGAGCACGGAGCCTCCTCTCCACGCGAGCCCTGGGATGAGAGCAATTTACGGAGCCAGTTCGAAGATTCTTCCATATAACTCATTTCCTAACAGCCAGCCGCCCAACGTTGGCATATAGCGGCCGTTCTCGCGCTTTACCAGATTGTCGCGTACCAGCCCGCGGAACACATCTAGCACGCCGGGCAAAAGAAGCGCCGCCTTGCGCACTTCCTCCTCGGATACACCTGCACACATGCGCATCTTCATCATCAGGTCCTCTGCGCACATCTGGCGGCGATTCAAATCGTCCACCACCTCGCCGTCCTGAACGCGCATCCGGCGGCTCTCGTTCTGCGTCATGGTAACGGCCGACGCGCCAAGGCCCAGATACGGCACTCCGGTCCAATACGCCTTGTTGTGGCGGCATTCGTAGCCATCCTTGGCGTAGCTCGCCACCTCGTAGCGATGGAAGCCCGCCTCTCCCAGTACGTTGGGCGCCATGCCCATCATCAGGGCCTCATGCTCCTCGTTCACGTCTTCCAGCTCGCCGGAATCCACCATGCGACGGAAGGGCGTATGGTCCTCGATGGTAAGCGGATACACGCTCACGTGCGTGACGCCCAGATCGACGGCTTTCCGCAAATCGGCCAGAAACATATCGGGCGTCTGGCCGGGAATGCCGCACATCAGATCGATCGACACGTTCTCGAAGCGCTCAAGCGCCGCGCGCACCGCAGCCTCGGCACGGGCGGAGTCATGGATGCGATCGAGCGTCTTCAGCAAGCCGTCGTCAAAGCTCTGCACGCCAATAGACAGCCGGTTCACCCCAAGCGCGTACACGTCGCGAATAAGTTCGGGCGTGAGCGACTCCGGGTTGGCCTCCATAGAACACTCAACCTCAGGCGTGAGGTTCATGGAAACGCCGAGGGCGTACAGAAGCGAGCTCAAGCGCTTCTGGCCCACGTAGCTCGGCGTTCCGCCGCCGATGTACACCGTTTCTATGGCAGCAAGCTCCCCTTCTTTCGCCTTGCGACGAACATCCATGATGAGGCCGTCCATGTACTCATCGATTGCCGGGCTGTCAGAAGCGATCGCCTGCGTCGCGAAATCGCAATAGGCGCAGCGGTGTTTGCAAAACGGCAGATGGATATAGAGCGCCTTATACGGATCGTGCGGCATGCGCCCTCCTTCCTTACGCAAAAGCGGGCGCGTCGAGCCGCACCCGCCATTCCGTTTGTCAGCCGATGGAGCCCATTCCCAAAAGAATCCAGCCGCCCACGGCAAACATGACAATGACCAGCACGATGACAACGAAGCATCCCACGGCTACCGCCGCCTTGGACCCGCCGCCCATGTGCGCACGCTCGCGCTCGGCGGCAGCCTTCTTCTCATCGAACGGATCGTTCAGCCAATCGTAATCGTCGTTTCTCGCCATGTTATTCGTCCACCTTCAGAATGGCCATAAACGCCTCCTGCGGCACCTCTACGTTGCCGATGGCCTTCATGCGCTTCTTGCCCGCCTTTTGCTTTTCAAGCAGCTTACGCTTGCGGCTGATGTCGCCGCCGTAGCACTTGGCAAGCACGTCTTTGCGCTTGGCGCGAACGGTCTGACGTGCCAGCACGCGACCGCCCACCGCCGCCTGGATAGGCACCTCGAACATCTGCTGCGGGATGATGCCCTTGAGCTTCTCGCACAGCACGCGGCCTCGGTCGTACGCCTTGTCCTTGTGCACGATGAAGGAGAGCGCGTCCACCGGCTTGCCGGATAGGAGGATGTCGAGCTTCTGCAACGCGCCGGGCTTGTAGCCATCGAATTCGTAATCAAGGCTCGCATAGCCCTTGGTGCGGCTCTTGAGCTGGTCGAAATAATCCAGGATGAGCTCAGACGATGGGATTTCCCAGATCTGCTCCACCGTGGTGGTGGAGAGGTAGTTCATCGTCTTGAACGTGCCGCGGTGCGACACGGTAAGGTCCATCACCGCACCCACGTAATCGGGCGGAATCATGATGGTGGCCTTCAGGTACGGCTCCTCGATGTGGTCGATTTTGGAGGGGTCGGGCATGTCCTGGGGAGAATGAAGGCTGATCATCTCGCCGTTGGTCATGAACACGTGATATTCCACGCTGGGGGCTGTGGCGATGAGGTCAAGGCCGAACTCGCGCTCCAATCGCTCCTTGATGACCTCCATATGGAGCAGGCCCAGAAATCCCACGCGGAATCCGAAGCCCAGAGCGTGGCTGGTCTCGGGCTCCCAAATGAGCGCCGGGTCGTTGAGCGAAAGCTTCTCGAGCGCCTCTTTGAGATCCTCGTACTGGTCGCTATCAATGGGGAAAAGACCTGTGTATACCATGGGCTTTGCCTCGCGGTAGCCCGGAAGAGGCTCGCTCACGCCGCCCTTGGCGCTGGTGATGGTGTCGCCCACGCGCACCTGCGAAACGTCCTTGAGGCCCGTGACGAGGTAGCCCACCTCGCCCACGGAAAGCTCCGGAAGCGCGATTTCGGCGGGGTGACGCGCGCCCACCTCTTCTACCAGAATCTCGGTGCCAGCATTTACCAGACGCACCTCATCGCCCTTTTTGATGGAGCCGTCCACCACGCGCACGAGCGCCACCACACCGCGGTACGGGTCGAAATACGAGTCGAAGATGAGTGCACGCAGCGGGGCGCTCGCATCGCCTTCGGGAGCGGGCACCATGTTCACCACGGCCTCGAGCAGGTCGGGCACGCCCTCCCCCGTCTTGCCGCTTGCCAGGATGGCGTCATCGGCCAGAATCGCCAGGCCGTCTTCGATCTCGCCCTTCACGCGCTCGGGGTCGGCGGAAGGCAGGTCGATCTTGTTGATGAGCGGGATGATTTCCAGGCTCGCGTTCATAGCCATCATGGCGTTTGCCACCGTCTGCGCCTCCACGCCCTGGGTGGCGTCCACCACCAGCACAGCGCCTTCGCACGCGGCCAGGCTGCGGCTCACCTCGTACGTGAAGTCCACATGCCCCGGCGTATCGATAAGGTTGAACTGATATTCGTGGCCGTCAGAGGCGGTGTACATCACGCGCACGGCCTGGCTTTTGATCGTGATGCCGCGTTCGCGCTCGATGTCCATCGAGTCCAGCAGCTGATCGGTCATATCGCGCTTAGCCACGGTGCCCGTGAGCTCAAGGATACGATCAGAGAGCGTCGATTTGCCGTGGTCGATATGCGCGATGATGCTGAAGTTGCGAATAAACTGGGGGTCGGTTGCCATGCAATGCCTTCTCTACCTATGTAAAAACCGTTATGTGTCAAACGTTTTCATTTTAAATGAGCAAGCGCTTCGCGGCGCGCACCATTGCGTCGCTGCACGGGTTTTTCGCACGGACGAAGCGAAAACGCACGCCCTACGGCTCGATATAGCTGTCGATGAGACGCTTGAGCACGTCGATGCCCGTGCCCTTTTCGGAAGAAACCGCCACCACGGGCACCTCCGGCCCCAGCTCAAGCTGCTTGCGCAGGGCGGCGGTGGAGCGCGACACCTGCGATTTGCTCAGTTTGTCAGCCTTGGTCTGCACGATGATGAACGGAAGCCCGGTTGTCTGGAGAAATCCCACCATCTGCACGTCGAGAGCGGTGGCGGGATGGCGTATGTCTATGAGCGACACGACCAGCGCAAAATCGCGATCCTGGTTGAAGTAGCCCTCGATCATCTCCGCCCAGCGAGCCTTCTCCGATTTGGACACCTGAGCGTATCCGTAGCCAGGCAGATCGACAAAATCGGCGGAATCGGCCTCAAAGAAGTTGATCGTGGATGTCTTGCCGGGCTTCGACGAGACCTTCGCCAGCTTCTTGCGATTAAAAAGCTTGTTCAGAAGCGATGACTTGCCGACATTCGAACGACCGGCAAACGACACCTCCGCGCGGCGCGAAGGGGGCAGCTGCTTAGACGTGCCGTACGCCGCCATGAATTTCACGTTATTGTAGTTCATGAATGCTCTCCTGAATGCGTAAGCGCCGAGGTCGAAAAGGACGAAGCTCAAGCCCGACCAAGCCCCTGCGCGTTTTTCTCTGCGCCATCCTACCCAATAGGCGCCGCCCGATTGTTCGTTTTCGCAGATATTCCTCCATATTCGCAAGATTTCCTTTGACTCGAGCGAGGCGGGCGCTTATAGTTATCCATCGCTGTGTGCAATGCGGGCCTGACCACATGCCCGTCGCGCTCCGCCCCCAGCTCTCGGCCGATACGGAGCGTACAGCGCACAGGTACGCGGCAAAAGCCGCAAGCGGTTGCCAAGACCCAACCGCGGCAATCGTTGGACACCCCACGTGTATGGAGGAAAGAACTGTGGCAAACATCAAGAGCCAGAAAAAGCGCATCCTGACCGCCGAGAAGGCCCGCCAGCGCAACCGCGCCTACAAGTCCGCCCTGAAGACCGCCGTGCGCCGCGTGCGCGAGGCCGTCGCCGAGAAGGACGGCGTGAAGGCCTACGTTGCCGCCCAGGAGGCGTGCCGCCTGCTGGACAAGGCCGCCGGTAAGGGCATCATCCACAAGAACCAGGCCGCCAACCGCAAGAGCGGCGTCATGCAGCTGGCCAACACCGTCGTGACCCCCGAGGATATCGCCAACGCCCCCAAGCGCGAGAAGCGCGTCCCCGAGGCGAAGGGTGGCACCAAGAAGGCCGCCCGCAAGGCTGAGAAGAAGGCCGCCTACGCTGCCGCCGACGCCGAGAAGGCCAAGCGCCGCGAGGAGACCCTGAAGCTGGAGAAGGCCGCCCATGAGCGCAAGGCCGCCGAGGCTGCCGCCGCTGAGGCCGAGGGCGAAGAGGCTGCTGAGTAGCAAGGCGCCGTCACGGCAGAAGCTCATATCTGAGCGAGACAAAGCCCGCGAGCAATCGCGGGCTTTTTTGTTGGTTCGACAAGGTTTCTAGCAGAACCCGAGCAAAAACCGGCAAGGTTTGGGCAAGGTTTTGAGGTAGGTTGATTAGAGGCCAATCATATTTCCGATCGAATTCGGACACAAACTTCGGCAATGTTTCGGCAAGGTTCATATGCCACCATAGTTGCACAAAAAAGCATGCGTGCATGCGGCGTGACTTGCTTACTCTTGACTGTTTGTATCCTGTAGGATACAGTATGGAGGTGCACATGTGGGATGCGGAGCTAACGCCAAGATTCAAAAAATGGATAAACGGGTTAAAAAATCGCCAATCGCGTTTTCGCATACTCGCCAAGATCCAGGAAATACGAATCGAGGAAACGCTGGTGGGAGACTGGAAACCCGTAGGCGACGGCGTCTACGAACTGCGCTTCCCATTCGGGCCGGGCTATCGCGTGTACTTCGCCATGTTCGAGAATAAACTGATAGTCCTGCTTGCGGGAGGAGACAAGACCACTCAGGCCCGAGATATCCGCGCCGCCAAACAATTGCTGCGCCAGCGAAAGGAGCATCGAGATGAAGACTGAACGCTTCGATATCGTCGATTTCCTTGATTCGGAAGAGGATATGGCTGCGTACCTGGATGCGATCATCGAGCTGAACAATCCCAAATTACTGCAGGCGGCTCTAGGAGACATAGCCCGCGCCAAAGGCATGAGCTCCATCTCAAGCGAAACGGGCCTCTCAAGAGAAAGCCTCTACAAATCGCTGTGCGAACAAGGTAACCCACGATTCGAAACCCTTGCCAAGGTACTTGATTCTTTGGGGCTGCGCTTCAGCATCGCACCGAAGCGCACCGCCTGAACACGAAGCAATCTTTAATGCGGGAGCATGTCAGCGCAGGTAGTACACCTTGGGACCGGTGCCAGCGGATTCGTGAAGGAATTCGTACGTGCGCCCTTTGATTGCCTTGGAGATTTCGGATTCGGGGTCATCAAGATCGCCCCAGTAGCGGGCGCGGCCCGGGCACAGCTGCATGCAGGCGGGCACCTCGTCGCGATCGATGAGGTTGTAGCAGAGCGTGCACTTCTCAACTGTGCCGCTGCGATGCGCCGGAGCATCCGCCTCACCCACCACCATATCAAGATAGTAGCTCACATCCCCCGGAATGAGCGTGCGTACGCCCTCGTACGGACATGCCTCAATGCACGATTCGCAGCCGATGCACAGCTCGTCGTCTATCCACACAATCCCATCGTCGCGAATTTGCGTAGCGCCCGTAGGGCAAACATTCTCGCAGGCGGGAGCTTCGCAATGCTGACACGAACGCGGCAAATAATACTGATGGCAGTTGGGGAACACGCCGCCCGCTATGTCATTGGAAAGCGCTCCTTCTGCCGCTGCAATGCCAGGAACGTCAATATCCCCATCATCCGTTTTGGTGTACACCACATTGTAATGAATGTCCTTGGGCAGATTGTTTGCAACCTTGCATGCCACCGAGCAAGTGTGACAACCAAAGCAGCGCCTTAAATCGATTGCCATCCCGTATCGCGTCATACGACCCCCACTCACTATCCCAAGCGGCTATGATACCGCAGCCGCTCATTGCTCGGCATGCGTTTTCGAGTCGCGCAGCGCACGAAAGAGACGTGCTGCGCCATATCCAATAAACACCACGGAATAGATGGCGACCGAAACCTGCGCAGCTTCTCCACCTTTCAAGGCAGGCGGCAGGAGCATAAGCATCAGATGCGCGTACACAAGCCCGAAAAACACATACGCAAGCGACTGGACTCGTTTCCAAGTTTCAGCCTGCATATAACGCTTGACCAGCTTAAACGAAGTTATCCCAAGAATAAGGAGCAGCGCAAAGAGCACAAGCGCCACAATGAGCGCCACCAAAACGGCGCCATTGACATTTCCAGAAATCAAGCGAGTCGCGTACGAAGAAAGATACACCGCCATATGGCCCAGCGAAAGAATCCATGCAATTACAGATAGCTCAGCCCGAATTGGCTGCAGCCAACGACGCACGCGCGATTCGCGAGAGAAAACGCCTATGAACATAACGATGACAAACAGAGCGAGCGCAAGAGTGCACTTGTGGACAGCGGCGAACAGCCCTTGCGACACCAATCGCGGCAGCCCTAAAGAATCGCCGAAAATAAACAGCGCGTCAACGCAGACGGCCAACGCATAGAACAGTGCTGGCGCTCTATGAATTGGATTGCGCAATGCAAAGACGGCACCGGCAGATCCAGCCAATATTGCAAGAAACGCCATTTGTCACACCCTGTCGGATTCCCGTCCGCCCGCATAGTCGTTGCACAATCTGCCGACAAGCAAAGTGGCAGCCTGCGCAATATGAGCGTACGCTCCCGCTTCGGGATATTCAATCGTACGGATAAGAAAATCAGGAAGCCAAACAGCAACATGGCGCGACGCAAAAGAACTAATTTTGGTTTCCAAGTCTGCAGCCGCACCGCAATCGCCGCTATGCAGTGCTGAAGCAAGAGAGCCAAACAGATACGACAGGAAAAGGAACTCATTTTGAACGCTATCGCAGGGCTCGCTATGGGCGTCTTTGGGCATCACGCCCGCCTCTTTCATGCAACGCTCGACATCAAGCGCAACGCGAGTTTGGAACAAAGCAGGAACATCCTCACGCCCCTGCGCCACATGGAGAAAAGCGCTTTCGTAAGGGAAGATGGGGGTATGCCCACCAGGAGTTAGATACATTATCGAATACGCAACGCGCAATGATTCGCAAAGCTCATCGGGCTGCCCGCCGGCATGCCGCCTAAGCCGCAAAGCTACCTCATCTACATTACTGCCTTTCAACCCAATCTCATTGAGGCATGAGGCGCAATCCGCCTGAAAACTCCCGCATGTGAGGGCATACGCTAAATCTCTGTCAGGAAATGAAAATGCCCTTCCAAAAAGCTCGCAGCTGTCCGCCATCCCAATTGCCAAGCGCAAGCTTTCCTCCGTCGTCTTCCTCACCTCTTCATCTCCCTCCAACCAAGCGCAGGCGCCGCAGGCTATGCTACGGCGCCGCGCTGACACTCGATTCTATTGCAGGTAGTAAACCTTTGGCTTTGTTCCGGCATCCTCGTTCATAAAGACGTATTCACGTCCTTCAATTGCCTTGGATATTTCGGATTCCGGATCGTCCAAGTCACCCCAGTAGCGGGCGCGACCCGGGCACAGCTGCATGCATGCGGGCACTTCGCCGCGATCGATGAGGTTGTAGCAGAAGTTGCACTTCTCCGTGGTGCTAACCTTGTGCGGAGGAGCATCCGCTTCCCCCACCTGCATATCAAGATAGTAGCTGGGCTCTTCCGTAATTGTCGTACGCACTCCATCATATGGGCACGCCTCCACGCACGATCCGCACCCGATGCAAAGTTCGTAGTCAATCCATACTATCCCGTCCTCGCGCTGCTGGGTCGCGCCCGACGAGCAGTTCGCCATGCATGCTGGGCTCTCACAATGCTGGCACTGCATGGGATGGTATGACATCGTGCACTGGGGGAAAGTCCCCGAGGCGGTGTCTATGGCGTCTCCGCCCACTGTTTCAACCCAGCTATAGTTCATGTTCTCGGGCATATTGTTAGCAACCTTGCACGCAATTGCGCAGGTATGACATCCGATGCAGCGCTTAAGGTCTATCGCCATTCCGTATCGCGTCATTGCTATTCGCCCTCCTCGATTTTCTCAATGTCAATTGCGCAGTCGAGAAATACCTGATTCCTGCTGATTCCGTCGTATTCGTGCATGGACAGATTACCGAAGTGCCCTTCGATGAACTCATCCATCTCAAAGCCACGAGGAACCGTCACCGTCTTACGCGGGGCTCCCGCATGAAGAACGGCACGCATAACCACGCTGCCGCGATCGTTGAACAACCTGACGGTATCCCCTTCAACTATTCCAAGCTCGCTGGCATCTTCAGGGTTAATCTTGCACACAGGCTCGGGATACAGCTCGTTAAGGTAACCCACATCCTGCCATTGCGTGTGAGTTCGAGTTCGAGGACGCTCCGAGATGCAGTGGAAGGGGAAGGTTTTGCGCGCTTCGCTGTTAATCCACGCCTCCTTGGGCGGTGTCCAGGCAACAGAGCGCTCACGCTCCGCATCGACGTTTGAGCCGGAGTTGGGAACATAGGCGACATACGGCTCTTCCTGGTAGAGGGAAATCAGGCCTGACGAGGTACCAAACGTGTAGTTCTTATAGGCGATGAATTCCGATCCGTCTGCCGTCCAATGGCGCAAAGCTTTTTCCTGCTTGAGCTTATCAAGCGTAATGCCGCTCTGACGCAGTGCATCGGTGTCGAAAATTGCCTGCTGATAGGCATCGTCGCTCTCCAGCAATGGGAAATTGCTATAGCCCATCGCATCGACGAGCATCTTTACCATTTCGCGGTCGCTTTTGCTCTCATAAAGAGGATCGCATACCTTGTCCTGCCAAAGAACAAATGGGGAGTTGGTGCTTTGCCACAAAGCATCCTCCACCTCAAACCAATAAGCCACCGGAAGAAGTATGTCGGCGTATTTCGCGGTCTCGCTCATCACCATATCTGCCACAACAACAAGTTCAAACTTGTTGATCCACTCCAGCATGTACTCTCGCCCAGTGTTGGTTCCCAGGGGATTTATTACAGCAAATACAATGGATTTGAGTGGGAACGGCTGTCCCTGGTATTCACCAGTATCAAAAATCTCATTGAACTCACTTACAGGCGGCGAAAGCGGGCTCGTACCCTGGCAGTAATTTCCATCGGCATCTTTTGGCATGCTCACACCAACTACGTTGTATAAACCATAGGGCTCGCCGTTGCCGCTGCCCGTAGCCCCACCCTGAACTCCAATGTAGCCAAGCGCAAAGCCCAAAGTATTAACGGCACGATATGCCTGATGGGCGTTGAAGTAGTGGTTGAACCCGTAAATGTTGTAGGTGTTGACAGGACCTTCTTCGCCATAGACGCGCGCAAGCTCGCGAATGTCGTCAGCCGGAACTCCGGTAATTTCGGAAGCCGCATCGGGGCCGTATTCTGCAATACGCTCAACAATAACTTCCCATTCGGTCTTCACCGTAAAGCCCTCAACCTGGGGTATTTTAGAAAGCTTCGGATTTTTCGCTTCCGCATATGCAACAGCCTGCTGGGCATCTTCGTCCCATACCACATTAGGGTCAATTATGGTGGGTTCGCCGGTCAGGGGATTCGGGTCGCCCTCGGTGGGCTCGACCCCTAAATCGCTCATGCGCAAGAAGGTCCCGTCTTCTTTAATAAGGAAGGGTGCTTCAGTGTGCGCCTTTAGGAACTCCTCGTTATGCCAGCCGTTTTCCACAACAACATTTAGCACGCTCATGGCCAAAGCGGCATCGGTACCCGCATTAATGGGAATAAACCAGTCGGCAAACTGAGCTGTAGGGCTAAACACGGGGTCAATGACAATAAACTTCGTGCCGTTCTCTCGCGCCTCATTGATAAAGTGCATGGTTTGCACGTGAGAAATAACGGGATTAAAACCCCAAGCCACAATGGTCTTGGAATTCAGTAGGTCAGCGTTTTCGTTCTGGGCGCGGAACATATCCGGCCCGCCCAGCATTGGCGTTCCCGCAGTGCTCCAGGCGGCATCGAAATCGGTACCGACTGACGTCATGCCGAGAATGGCCGCGAGCGTGCTCCATACGAATGTAGGTGCACCCAAGTTGCCGCCATTGGTGCATTTGACATTGGAAGCGGGACCGAATTCCTCAATGTTCTTCTTCCAGTTGTCAGTGATGGTTTGAATGGCCTCATCCCAGCTGATACGCTCAAATTTGCCTTCGCCGCGCTCCCCCACACGCTTCATAGGGTATTGCAAGCGTTCGGAGCTGTACATCCTGAATGGCTGCGTAAGACCTTTGCTGCAAATTCTAGTATAACGCGAATCGGGCAGCTCTCGAGCAGACGTGCGCACCACCCTGCCATCGCGCACATGGACATTCAGTTGGCAACCCTGCATACATGCTCCGCGACATGACCCGCAGTAAATTTCATCGGGCTTTACCTCGGTCGTTGCCTCCTGCATGCCTTCGGTCTGCGGCGCACAACCCGCAAGCGCTCCCGTTGCAGTGAGAAGCGCTGCGCCTTTGATGAAATTCCTCCGAGTGAATCCGCGCGATGTGCTCTCGCCCATAGTTCCCCCTTCTCCCTTTTAGGACTATGCGGACAAACCGGGCCCTGGAGAAGATGTTGGAGGGAGGGTTGCATCTCCCCCAGATGAACCCGATGCGAAAACGTCTCGCAATTTCCGCTGCAACCATTGTGCGACGCAGAGTGCATTATTGCGATAAACCGACTATAAGGTTTGGGTGAATTAAAGATTAACCCGAGATAAACTCGCATCGTAAAAGACCGGGCAGAACGAGCACACCACCCTCGTGGACGAATGCATGTTGACGATGCGCCTGGAGCAATCCGCTAAGACGGTCCACCAAACCGTTACGCTGCCCGCATGGCTTTTCGCGCTCGCAGTTTAACGCGACGTGAATTTCCCTTACCCCCCAAGCCGCGCTTCACAAGCAGCTGGCAGTCTAAGTCCTACACCTCGTCGGTCATCTTGTAGCCCACGCGCTGCACGGTGAGCAGGTATTTGGGCTCGGAGGGGTTTTCCTCGATCTTCTCTCGAATCTTGCGCACGAACACGGTGATGCTGTTGGATTTCGGGTCTGCATCGCCCCAGATGTATTCCTGAATTTGGCTGCGCGTGAACACCTTGCCGGGGTGCGCGGCCAGAAACGCCACGATTTCGAACTCCTTGGTGGTTAGCGTCACCGGCTTGCCGCGCACGAGTACCTTGTACTCGTCGAAATGCACCTCAAGCTCGCCGATCTTCGCCACGCCCTCGCGATTGGTGGCGTGTACGAAATCCATCGTATCTTTATGCCGGCGGATATTCGCCTCGATGCGCAGGAGAAGCTCGGCTGAATCGAACGGCTTCGTTACGTAATCGTCCCCTCCCGCTCTAAAGCCTATGGTCTTGTCCACAATATCGCTTTTGGCCGACATGAAAATGATGGGGATGCGCCTCCCCTGCGCGCGAATATGCTGACACAGGTCAAAGCCGTTGATTCCTGGCAGCATCACGTCCAAGAGCAGCAGGTCAGGATGCTCTGTGGATAGCATTTCCATGCCCTCTTCGCCGTTGGTCGCCCCGCAGAATGCATACCCGTGCGCCTCCAGCAGCTCGCGCATGGCTCGCTGCAGGCTCTCTTCGTCGTCTATCAGCATGACCTTATACATCGTCATCCCCCACAATCGCCTCTTTGGGAATTTCCACCGTGAACGTTGACCCGCAGCCCAACTCGCTTTGCACGCGCACCGAATAGCCCTGCAGCTGTGCATACTCTCGCACCAGAGCAAGCCCCAACCCGCTGCCGTTGTATTTACGCGTTGAGGTGCTATCGACCTGGAAGAACTTGTCGAATATACGAGTTTGATCCTCGGACGCAATGCCTATTCCCGTATCGGCCATCTTCAGCGAAACGGAATCCGAAGCCGCATTATATTCCACGGTCAGTCGCACGCTACCGCCATCGGGCGTGAATTTGATTGCATTGCTTCCAAGGTTCTCAAGCATGCGCGCGATTTTCTCATAGTCTCCCATAACGAGAGGGACATCAGGCGCGACACTCGTACTGAATCCGACCTGGTATTTCTTGGCCAGGGGTGCCATGGTCGATTTCACCGAAGCAACAACATCGCCGAGATCAACAGGCTCGCATGACGCCGAGATATTGCCCGAATCCGATCGCGCCATATCAAGCATATCGTTAATCATACGCAGCAAAATCTGAGCGTTCTTTTCGATTTCCTCCCATTTGGCGCGCTCGCCCTCCTGACCTCCTTCGCATGATTCGCGCGAAAGCTGGGCAAAAGTGATGATTGAGGTAAGCGGTGTGCGCAGCTCATGGTTCACCATTGAAAGCAGGTTGGATTTGAACTCCGTCTCTTGCTCGAGCTTTTGATTGAGTCGCGCAAGATCGTCGCGCTGACGCTCGAGAGCTTCGTTTGCCCGTGTAAGGTCGCGCGTGCGATCGCCCACCTCTTCCTCCAGATTGGCATAAATCGAACGCAGCTCGCCCGCCATAGAATTGAATCCGCGCATCACGCGCCCGATCTCTTTGGCAGTGCGCGTGTCGTCAAGCGTCACCTTGAGCGATCCGCCCTGCATTTCGCCAAACGCCAGCTTCATGCGGTTGAGGGGGCGAAACACGAACATCGAGGTGATAACCCACACCACACCGCCGATGACAAGGGCAATGAGCAGGAAGTATATGCAGTCCCGAATGAAGTTCTCCCACATATCTTGCACATGCATATCGGTCGGAAGGACGATGCTAATAGCACCTCCCACCGAATCAAGCGTCCATCCTTCTTTGGCATGACCGGTTTTATCGATCTCTCCCACCGGATCCCCGTGGCACTCCAAGCAGCTTTCGTCTACCTCAAGCGCCTGCACGTAACGAAACCGCTCTTCGCCCTCATACTCCGCAATACCGTATTGCTCGGTCACGGAGTGGTCCGCATTGAAGGCGTTGAGAGCCTCCGTCTCGAAGGCATCGGGCGTGCCTTGATAGTTGCGGGGCTCCAGATTCACATAACGTATGGCATAATCGCTTCCGGCGGAAAAAATAGCTCCAACGCTCTTGCCCACCACCGCGCAGTGGAGCCCCTTGAATTCATAGGTTCCGTCGGAGGTGTAGTTGATTTTGTCTTGGGAGTTATCCATGAACTGCCAGACTGCATCCATTTCGCGCGCAAACGTGCGCGCTTCTTCAAGCATCGCCGATTCCGCCTGTTCACGCTGGGAGTTCAGATCGAAAACCGCGAACATAGCCAGCGCCACCAGAAACACGGCGGTAAGCGCACTGAGATAGATGGTCTTGAGACTGATGTTTTTCATTTTCACGAAGAACCCCCATCGCCCGTTGGACTTTCGGGCAGATACGGGTTCATAATATCAGCGCGTGCGGATGACGGAAAGCATCCAATTCATAAATGCGTCTTCGGCAACAGCGCCGCTTTTCATGGCGCGCTCGGCTTCGCGTGCCGAAACGAGCGCATGACGCAGCTCCTCGGCGCTCCAGCGACGCGCCCATGCCGGATGATTCTTCACGCGCCACTCGGGCTGTTTAAGATGGGCCGCAAGTGCCTTGGCGCCCCCTTGACCTCGCGCCGCAAGCGCATGGGCGGTGATAAGCTCCCGCAGACGCGTGACGCACATGCCGATCAGCGCGTACGGGCTTACCGATTCCATCTTGCCCAAAAGCGAGACGCAAGCAGCCGCATCGCGCGCGGCGAAGGCTGCCGTGAAATCCCAGGGCTTCACCTCGGCGCTGCGCGTAACGAGCATCTCGACCTCGGCTGGGCCGATTGGCTGCCCTCCCGAATGAGCCAATGCGAGCTTCTTGATTTCGGCGTCGAGATGGACGGTGTTCTCGCCCACCAGATCCACCAGCCGACGCGCCCCTGCATCGTTGAGCGTGACACCGTGCGAAACGGCCATGCCGCGAACCACTTTGGGAAGCTCGTACGCCTTCTTCGGAGTGCAGTCGATGACGGCCTGCTTCCCCAACGCCGCAACCGCTTTGTACAGTCGGGTGTTTTTCGCCAGCTTGCGCGACACCAATGCAAGTACCGTCGTGGGGCTTGGCGACCCAAGATACTCAACAAGCGCTTCGGAATCGGCTTTGGCGAGCGAATCGGCATTGCGCACCACTACAAGGCGCGCCTCACTGGCAAACGGCATCGTATTGCACGCGGTGACGATATCTGGACCTGAGGCGTCGGCGCCGTCAAACGTATCGGAATTGAAATCCATATCGCCCAGCTTGTCCATACGGGCACGTAAACGCTTAAGCACGGTCTCGCGCTTGAGTTCGTCCTCGCCATTGACAAGGTATGCGGAAAGAAGATTCGAGTCAGCCATAGCAATCAGTCTAACGCAAACGGGGCGAAGTGCGCCCTACATGACAGAATCGGCGGATTTGCCTTTAGGCGATTTCTTCCTAAACACCATTTCGACACCCAATGCGTCCAAGATCTTTTCCACCGTTTTAATGCGCGGATTGCCGTCTTTGCTGAGCGCCCGATACAAATGCTCGCGGGAAAGACCGGTTTGCCGCGAGAGCTCCATCATGCCGCGCGCCCGGGCGATATCGCCTAAGGCAACCTGAAGAAACTCGGGGTCATTCTCTTCTATGGCGGCATTGAGGTAATCGGCGATGTCTTCCTCGGTTTTAAGATATTCCTGGATATCCCACGAAGTGAATTTAGTTCTCATTCAGCATTCTCCAATCCTCCAAAACACGCTTGGCTTTGGCGATGTCGCGCTGTTGGGTTGATTTATCTCCTCCCGCAAGCAAAACGATCAATGCGCTCCCCGTCAAAGCAACGTATACCCTATATCCCGGACCAATATCAAAGCGCAGCTCGACAATGCCGCTCCCAATCGGTTTCCAGTCTCCCGCGATTGCACCCTGAGATTGAATCCTACGGATGCGTGCCGCAATCGCCCTTTTTGCCCTCCGATCCGACAGCTTCTCAAACCAGCGACGATACGACCTTGCCTGCACCACCCTCATCATCTGCACTCCTTACTGTAGCTTATAACTTACACGTTTTCAAGCAATTGCATCCTTTTGCGCGAATACCTCTATGCCGGATTCGGAAAATCGGCAGGTCACGTCGCCCATCGTATCGGCGCGAAATACTTCAGCCCCCGCCTGGTCAAGCGCCTCAAGGGCCTCCTGCGCAGGATGGCCGTAACGATTGTTTTCGCCCGCGCTGATCAGCGCCACCGAAGGAGACATCGCAGCATACGCCTCAATGCTCACGCCGTTTTTGCTTCCGTGATGCCCCGCTTTGAACACGTCCACATGCCCCACCAGCCCCGACTCCACCATCGCCTCAAGCTGATCGGCCTCCGCATCGCCCGTCAGAAGAGCGCACGCCTCGGGCAGCCCATCGCCTTGCGCATCGTACTCAACGAGCAGGCACAGACTGTCGGCGTTGCCTCCCTCCTCGCAGAACGACTTTGGCCACACGGCGGTGCAGATGAAACGCCCAACCTTGATCGCTTCGCCTTGCGCAATGCCGCTCACTCCATGGGGTCCGGCAACGCGTTGCGCATCGGAAATGAGTTCGTCGCATCCGTCGCAGCCGCAAGAGAACGTCGGTTCAGCCAAGAACACGCCCCCTCGAGAGATCAGCGAATCGAGGGCCGAGAGCGATCCGCAATGGTCATCGTCGTGATGGGTAACAACCACCCCATCAAGCGCCATCACGCCATGACGCGCAAGCGCGGCAGAAAGCTTTGAATCCTGGTTCCCCGTGTCCACGAGCAATGCGGCCCCTTGGCTCCGAACAAGAATCGCATCCCCCTGGCCAACGTCCAGCATCACAATCTCATCCGCCGAAAGGCGTGGCGCGAATAGCGATAGGACGATGAAAAGCGCAGCCGTCGCACACGCCAGCAGCCTCATCGCCCTTGCAGAAACATCCGGCCAAACGGCCCAGACGGCCCCAACGGCGACGATCGTTACCAAGGTGGCCTCCACGGCCCCAATTGCGCACGGCACAGCCGCGTAGGGCACGCGCGAAAGGACCATCGCCACATCGCAGAACAGTCCCGAGAGGACGCACATCGCCTGCAGCACGAACATTCCCGCATCGGACACGATGGCCGCTATTGCCAGCGCAACAAGTCCCCCTATCAGGAGAACCGAAAACACCGGAGCAGCAAGCAGATTGGCGATCGGAGATATGAGCGGCACGCGCGCGAAGACGCTCGTCGTCACGGGAAAGATGGGGAGGTTTGCGGCCATGGTCATACCGAACGCCTCACTCACGGCATCCGCGCGTCCACCCAGCGCCTGCCGAAACCACGAGGCGAACAGCCCAGCGAACACCACAACGCCAAACGTGGATGCGGCAGAGAGAAAGAACGAAAGCGAGAGCGCGTTCGCTGGGTCCATCGCAATGAGCACGCATACGCACACCGAAAGTGCCGCAAGGGGCGACGACCTTCGCGAGGCGAACACGCACGAAATCGCCACGCCCGCCATGACGGCTGAACGGATCACGGGCGCCGAAAGCCCCGTGAATACGGAATATGCCGCATACATCAGGCATAGCGCCACCACGCATGCACGCCGCGGCACACCCGCCCTGGCCAGAATCGCAGCAGCAAACGCTCCGACCACGGCAAGATGCGAACCCGAAACGGCCACCATATGAGCAAGGCCCACCGTCTTCATCGCGTCGTAGAGCCCGCCTTCTTCCAAATGGCTGCGATCTCCAAGAAGCAACGCGCGAAGCAGCGCGGAACCCATGCCGGGGATTTTATCGAAACGCCCGGCAGCCCAGCGGCGTGCAGCTACGACAGGGCCAAAAACTCCCTGCTCAGCGCAGAGCCGAACATCCGACGCACTCGCTCGGCACGCGATCCCCTCCGCCGCATACCGCGCAAACGACGACTCGGACAGTTCCGAGAAACGGGCCGCGCCCACGATGCGTTCGCGCGCGAAGTACAGCACGTCGCCCTCATAGGACAGGAGCACCTTGACCCGGCTTCCGTCGGAACGTCGTACGAAAGCCTGCGCGCTTTTGCCGAAATCGCCCTGCTGAGCGTCAGTTGCGAGCTCGAATACGACCTCGCCTGCACTCAAGTCCTCAGGTACGCCGCGGTCGATCAATCCCGCGTCAATCCTCATCACCGTGAGACAAACGGCACAGATCCAAACAGCCACCGCAACGTAGAAAGTGATAGGAGGCCGGGGACGAAGAGGGCGATTCCCGCCTTCGCGCACGTGCCCCTCGCCAAGAAACGAGTCTAGAAGCGAAGAGACGCGCAACCCGCCTGAAGCCATGCGCAACGCGTCGCAGCGCCTCATGCAAGCGTCCATCGTCCGCCCTTATACGCAAATCGAATCTTTGAGCTTCTCGAACTTTTTCTCGCCTATGCCGCTTACGCGCTGGATATCCTCAACCGACGCGAACGGCCCTCCCGACTCTCGCTCCTCGATGATAGCCTGAGCAGTGGCAGGCCCCACGCCGGGCAATGTATCCAGCTCATCCGCTCCGGCGGTGTTGATGTTGACGACTGCCGCAGCAGCCGAAGACCCGGCGCCGTTTGACGTCTGCGCGCTCTCACTTGCGGGAAGCGCGCCGCCTTTGACCTGTTCTTGCGTGGGAATCACCACCTGCTCGCCGTCTTGGAGCACACGGGCGAGATTGACGGCATCGGGAGCGGCGTCTTTGGCCAATCCGCCCGCCGCATCTACCGCATCCTGCACGCGGGACCCTTCGGGGATCGAGTAGATGCCCGCATCCGCCACCGCCCCGGCAACATGCACGGTTACAAACGGCGCAAACGAGGAAGCCGCATCCCCATCGGCCGCGCTACCGCTCGACCCACCAGCACCGCTCGCAGCCGCAGCGGAGCCGGCATCGCCTGCAGGGCCATCCCCAGGCTCCCCCTGCGATTCTTCGGCGGAATCGCTCGGAACGACAAACGCCGGCGTTCCGCCCGAAAGCGGACCGAACGCCACCGCCGCTATGCATACCGCAGCAAGCACGGCGGCACCGATGAGCGCGGCAGGCGGCACGCGCAGGGATCGAATCTTGGTAAGGATGCTTTCTGAGGATTGGGCAAACGGCATAAGGCACCGCCTTCCGCATCGAGCGCCGATCGGCGCCATCCCATCGGTCTGATTCGATGCTAGCCTGCAAACCTTGCCAAACCCTTTCCGCGGAATTCGTTTTTTGCGTCGCGGATTATGCGGAATGCGCCGTGCCCCTCGATCGAAACCTGCCGGCTCCCCCCTGCACCACCGCGATCTCTCAGAATATTGCCCTCTCGTTTTGGCCACAATCTTGCCAAAACCTTGCCGGAGCGCAAAACGCACCCGACGAGCCCCATGCAAACGCCTCGCGCGCAAACAAAAAGGGCCGCGACCCGAAAGTCGCGGCCCTTAAGCGAACGTCTGCATGACGCTTCCCGCCTACCGATACGCCCGCCAAACGGAGGGCGCGCTCGAACGCAAATGCGACACGGGAGATAAGCAAGACGCCTGAAAACAGACCTACCAGCCTTTGCCGGCGGGAACAACGTCGTCAGGAACCTTGCCCTCTTCGACCTCGCCAATAACCCGGTCGAGCACATCGAGCGCTCGGTCGAGCTGCTCCTTGGTGATGACCAGCGGCGGCTGGAAGCGCAGGATGGACTCGGCGATGGTGATCATCACCACGCCCTCGTCGTAGGCGCGGTAGATAATCTTGAGCGCATCTTTGGCGCACTTCGTGCGCGTGCCGGGCTCTACGATGTCGATACCCAGGTTGAGTCCCATGCCGTGCACGCTGCCGATGATCTTGTGACGCGCCTGCATATCCTCGAACCGCTCGCGGGCATACGCGCCCAGCTCACGCGAGCGCTCGATCAGGCCCTCGTCCTCAATAACTCCGATCGTCGCGAGCGAAGCGGCGCAGCACACGGGGTTTCCGCTCGTGGTGAACAGATGCGCCGGGAAGTCAAGCGAATCCATGACCTCGGCCTTGCCGATGACGGCAGAAAGAGGCATGCCGCTCGCGATGGACTTGCCAACGCTCATCAAATCGGGCTCGATGCCGAAATGCTCGATGGACCACCACGTGCCCGTACGCGCCATGCCCTGGTTCACTTCGTCCACGGCGAACAGGATGCCGTGTTCCTGGCAGAACGCGTAGAGCTGCTCCACATAGGCCTTCGGCGGCACGATGATGCCCAAATCGCCCGCGATGGGCTCCATGATGATGCAGGCGATCTCCTCGGGAGGCAGGTAGTTCTCGCACATCTCGAGCAACGGATGCATGAAGTAGGCAGCCTGCTCCTCTTCAGAAAGATGGTCCACGCCCTCATGGTAGGCGTCGGGATACGGAATGTGATACACGCCGGGCAGCAAGGGCGCCATCTTGCGACGCATGTTCAGGCTGATGGCGGAAAGCGTGAGCGAGCCGAACGTTGAGCCGTGGTAGGCGCCCTGGAAGCTCACCATGTACTGGCGGCCGGTGTAGGCGCGCGCGAACTTAATGATAGCGTCGTTGGCATCGGATCCGGAATTGCCGAACACGACTTTCTTAGGGCTATCGCCCGGGGCGATCTCGCACAGCTTTTGCACAAGCTCGATTTCGGGCGTGTGGTACATGTACGCCGGCGTGTAATGGATCAGCTTCTGCGCCTGCTGGGTGATGGCATCCACCACGCGCGGATGGCAATGACCCACATTGGTTGCCGAGGCGCTGGCCAGAAGGTCGATGTACCCGTTGCCGTCCACGTCGTAGAGCATGGCGCCCTCGCCGTGGTCGATAACCATGTCGTAGTACGGAATGCGGCCCGTAGGAGCATAATACTTCTGCTCCTGCTGCACCATCTGCTGCGAAAGCTTCTTCTTGGCATCCGCCATGATGAACCTCTTCTCTCTTGCCGTCTTCGCCGCCCATGCCGTTGAATCGCTTACGCGTTTGCCTTGCGTCATTCAAGCACCACGCCCCATCACCGACGGGGCGACGATGCGCATCCTTCTCCCAGGAAGAACCCGCATGCAACCCGCAGGCGCTCCGCATGCGCAGCGACGCGGCAGACGAATCCGCCGCGTCGATTTCCCTTATTGTACAGCTCTAGAATGAATTTCTAATCCTCGTCGCGCTCCATAGCGGGAGTCTTGCCCGTAACCTTCCAGTAAATGGTGCGGGCGACGATGATGACGATGAAAGCGATGGCAAAGTACGCCACGAACGGGTAGATGGTGTTCACCAGGATGGAGAACGGCAGCTGCCCGCCGATGAGAGTGACCAGCGCCAACGCCACGATCAGCGTCTTATGCTTGACGGGATCCTGTTCCTCGGTGACGAACTGGTTGGCCACCGATACGAACATCGGGACGATGGTGTTGTAGATCATAATCAGCAGCACGATGGCGAATACGATGCCCACAGCCGGGGAAATCATCTGCGCGAACTGCAGAGCAGGGACCTCAAGATGGCTCACGTCGGCGTAGGTGGACAGCATGGCCAGGTTCAGGCACACGGCGCACAGGCCCAGCAGGAAGCCGCCGAACAGACCGCCCAGCACAGCCTCTTTCTGGGTGTTTGCCTCGGCGCCCATACGCGAGATGAACGGCACGCCAGCCAGAATGTTGTAGGCAACATACATAACGGCGCCCATAAACCACCAGCTCACGGAGTCGCCGATGCCGCGAAGCACGCCGCCCTCAGCGTCAGCCGCAGCGACGGCCGCATCGGCGTTGCCCAGATTCTGGAAGTTGGTGAAGAATGCCACCAGCGCGATGACGATCAGGAACACGATGGCGATAGGGCCGATGGTTCCCAGCAGGTTTACGATGCGCTTCATTCCCAGAAGCGAGCTTGCCAGTGCGATCACGCACATGATGGCGCTGCCCACGAACTGAGGCAGACCGAAGTACTGGTTGAACGTGGCGCCCGCGCCCGACAGCATGATGATGCCGATCAGGAAGCAGAACAGGATGGTGAACCACTGCAGAAACGTGCCGATATACTTGCCGGCGAAGAAACGGAAGCTCGAGAAATCGACCGCGCTGGCATGCTTGTAGCCGTAGTTCATGAACACAGCGCCCAGAACCGCGAACAGCAGCGTGGTGACGAAGCTACCGAAGATGCCCAGGGTTCCATACGATGTGAAGTACTGCATGACCTCCTGGCCCGACGCGAAACCCGAACCGACCAAGGTGCCCACCAGGGTGCCTGCGAACTGCACGACTTTGCCCGGCCTGGTTTTCTTTGCGGACTCGTCTGCCATCCCCATCATCCCCTTTCCCAGTTGCGTCGCCCGCCGCGACGCTCTCGAAACGGATACTCTGCTATCGCGCTTTACTCCGCGATAGCGTTCTGCTCATTATGGGGAGAACGGCCCCGCAAGTCCATTGAGCGGGGTGAATTATTGGGTGGACGGCACGTGATTTAACAGGCAAGAAACAATCGCGCGAGGCATATCTCAACCCTGATGCGCCTCGCCGCGGCGTGAAACGCTTCGCCGCGTCGCCGGACGCATCGCCACATTACCGAAGATAAAGCTTAAATGTATTTCGAACCGAGTCGCTCGTCGACCGCCTGAGCACGCAGCCGATCGAGCTCCGCCTTCGGAGTGACGAACAGGGAGCCATCGGGGTTGTAACGAGGGCAGATTACCTTGATATACGCATTGCCATCGGTGCACTGCGCCACGTAATTGACCCCGGTGTCAAGATCTATGCTTACCGCATGATCCCTCAATGCAACACGGTGACCCGCTCTGGGAGATTCATACACGCACAACAGGTTCATTTGCTAGCACCTCCTCAATCGATTCTCTTCTTCTTCGCGCACCCTTATGCCCTTTGCAGAACGCAGCATGTAACCGGACAATCTATAGCGAGACTGGCCAAAATGATCCCATCCACTCTCCTCGTACGTTGGCTCCATCGCAAGATCGAGCCGTTGCGCCAACGCCTGGGCAAGGGCCAAAGGGTCGGACGGTGTCGCAAACCCGTGATCCCTGAACCGGTAAAACCTGTTATCGCCAAAACGCGCGCCGATCTCATGAATATTGAGAAAGGCGTCGACGTAGCGAGGAGACATGTCCGCGTCAACCGAAATCCAATCAAGATCGATCCGGCTTTTGCGGATAGCATTCGCGATATCGTCCACTAAAACCTGCAGGCTCGCCCAATCCCCTACTTCGCCAGACTGTGCATTCCGCTGTTGCCCGTTGTCACCTTGCCGCTTACCGCCGCCGAACAGCTCGCCGAACAAACCCATAACGCACCGCCTTCCACATTCCTTCTTCTTCTCCGTGATATGGCCTATGGTTATGATGCTCCCCTTGTCAAGCCCCGGTCACTCCTGACGGCGTTTTGCGCAAAGCGGCGCATCCATGCGGAATGCGCGCCGCCCCATGCTTCATCAGCCCGCTCGCCCCGTATGAGCAGTTTGCGACGCGACTGCGAACGTTTTTTGACCCGGAAAACGCAAATCCCCTTCGTTCCAAAACGCCTCAACAACGACAAACGGGGTTCAAAGCTTGCTTCGTTTGCAGATCGATTGCAAAACAGACAAGCTTTGAACCCCTGACAAATCGGGTCAGCTATGAATCCTACGCCTGAGCGGGCGCTTCATCCTTCTCACGACGCTTTGCGCGCCAGTACGACGAAGGGCAGCGATATTCGTGAAGCTCGAGCGCGTCCATGATCTCGTCTATCCACGCGTCGTAAGGCAGATTGGCCTCCACCGCCTCCACCTCGGGAATTTTCGCATGGGTCTCAGGGCTGCGCGGCATGAACAGCGTGCAGCAATCGGGCGCGGGGTTGCTGGAGATGTCGAACGTGCCCAGCTTTTGCGCGTCGGCGATAATCTCCAGCTTATCGCAGCCGATGAGCGGACGGAAAATCTGCATGTCCACCGCCGCATTGGTGGCGGCAAGGTTGTCGAGCGTCTGGGACGCCACCTGCCCCAGGCTTTCGCCCGTCACCAGGGCCTTGGCCCCTTCCTTGTGGGCAATGCGCTCGGCGATCTTCATCATGAGCCTGCGATAGATGACGATGCGCAGCGCAGGAGGAACCTGCATGGCGATCTCGCGCTGATAGTCGCCGAAGGGTACGATATAGATGCGCGCGATTCCGCCGAACTCCTCGAGCACGTGCGCGATGTCGTCCACAAGATATTCCGAGGTGGAAGCCGTCTGCGGGCGCCCTGAGAAATGCACTCCGATGACGGTGGCGCCGCGGCGCGCCATGCGCCACATGGCCACAGGCGAGTCGATGCCCGAGGAAATAAGGCACACCACTTTCCCGGCCGTGCCCACGGGCAAACCACCCACGCCGGGCACGCTCAGCGCATAGATATAAGCATGCCCCTGCACTACCTCGACGTGAACCTCGACGTCGGGGTGCTTCATCTTCACGGGCTTATCAGGAAAGCGCTCGCACAGATGCGCCCCCACAATCTGATTCATCTGCATGGAATCGATTTCGAAATCGGTATGGCTGCGGCGAGCCACGACCTTCCACGTGGTGAACTCCCCCGCCTCTGCCAGCGCCTGGGCGGCGGCCTCGCACATGACGCCGATATCGCGCTCGCAGGAGAATCCGCAGCTCACACGTGCGACTCCAGGCACGCGAGCAATAAGGCCCACCGTGGATTCCGCATCCTCCTCGGTGGCTTCGTGCACAAAAATCACGAGAATGCGACCCGATATGCGAATGACCTTTTCCACGCAGGGGCGATCGAGCAACGCCTGGAGGTTGTACATGAGTTTTTTCTCGAACGCCGTGCGGTTGTGGCCCTTGAGGCCTAGCTCGTGGTAGTGGGCCAGGCAGATACGTTGGAATTGCATGGTTTCCTTTCTTTCAAAGGGGGAGGGGGAAGAGGAAGAATCCTCTTCCCCCTCCCCCTTTGC
>NZ_QIBX01000004.1 GCF_003725995.1 Slackia equolifaciens | reverse complement strand
CGAGGCGAAGAGGGCAGCGTGATGGTGTAGAATGCAGGCGATCCTGGGCGATGTCCCGTTCGCTCGGGCGGGCCTGCGGCCCGCGCCTCCCGAACGGGATCTTGACACCAACAATCGGCACACTACCGGAAAGAGCAGATGTCTCTCGAATCGAGGGACCTCGAAGGTATCAATGACGTCTTTTTCGAACCGCCTGCATTGCGGGCGGTTCTTTGCGGCTTGCCATAGGCGGTGTTGGCGTGCATTCTCTTGGCAGCCGTTTCGTAAATGGCTATCTCTGAAGGACGTCGTTCGGTGTCGTCGTGTCGCTCTTCCCGAACATCAGGTCGAGCATGTCCTGCCTGTTGTTCACGCCGAGCTTTTTATATATGTGGGCGATGTGGGCTTGACGGTATTCTCCGCCAAGACGAGCTCTTCCTGGATGTAGAGGCGGGTCCTGCCGTTGCGGCAGGTGCGTCGAGGCGTGCAGGAAGGAGAACAAGCTTTCCGACGATACTCCCGACAGAAGGCGCGTCTCGTCCTTCCAGCGGCAAAGGGGAAGAACGTTCTTCATTTCCACCTCGTGCATGCATTGCGCGAATCCGAGTTGCATGGATGTGTGCCCCGCGGGCGCCATCTCCAAAGACGAGCACGGCCTGGTTCGCGTCGATTCGAACCGCTGCATCGGGTGCAAGTACTGCTTCCAGGCTTGTCCCTATGAGGTGCCGCGATACAACTCGGTGGCGATGGACAAGTGCGACGCCTGCCAGAAGGCCGGAGTGAAGATAGGGGAAGAGGACCCGTATTGCGTGCGAGCATGCAAGTTCGGCGCTTTGAAATTCGGGCCTATGGATGAGCTGCTTGAGGCGACGAACGAATCGGCGGTTCCTATAGCCGACATGAACGATCCGTCGTGCCTGGTGCTTGGAACGGAGTAGGGTATGGAGTTGCAATCGGTTTGGGGATGGCAGCCCGCTCTCTATCTGTTTCTGGGCGGCATGGGCGCGGGTGCGTTCATCATGGCGGCCATCTTGTATTTGAAGGACAAGGAGCATCACGGCAAAATCGTGTGCGTCTCCATGTGGGCGGCTGCGATTAGCCTCGTTGTCGGTCTGCTGCTGCTCCTCATGGAGCTGGTCACCCCGATACGCGGATTGCTGATGTGGCAGAGCTTCAGCCATTTCACGTCCTGGATGACCTACGGCGCATGGGGTGCCTTCGGGGCGATCGTGGCGTTCGGCTTGTCGGCGTTGCTCGCAACGCCGCAGGTCAACGCCTGGCTCGCCGAGAAACTTTCATGGTTTGGCCCGCGTGAGCGTTCCATCAGGACCGTGCTGGCCGTCATCGGAATGGTGCTCGGCGCGTTCGTGGCGTTCTACACGGGCATGCTGCTGATGGCTTCCGGCAGCGTTCCTTTCTGGGATACGCTGCTTCTGCCCGCCTTGTTCACCGTGTCGGCGTTCGACACGGGCGTGGCGCTCGTCGAAGTCGTGGCCATCGTTTTGGCCAAGAAGGAGGCGATTGCCTCCGAGGCGAAGCGCTTCATGGAGCGTTGCGTCGTGGTTCTCGTTCTGGTCGAGGCGGTCGTGCTTGCGGTTTTCCTGGGCACCGCCCTTTCCGCCGACGCCTCGAGCGCGACAGGCGCTGCGGCCGCTGCATCGGCGTCCATGTTCGTCTCGGGGCAGTTGGCGGGATGGTTCTGGGGTCTCGTGGCGGTTGTGGTGATCGCGCTTCCGCTCTCCATGGCGCTGCGCGGACTTCTCGCCAAGGAGGGTCCCAAGAATCCGCAATCTGTCGGGTCTTTCGAAGGGGCTGAAGAGGCGTCTTGCGCTTCGAGCGAATCGGATGATGCGGCCGTCGTCGCGGGCGGGGCTCAGGCGACGGGAGATGGGCGGGCCATCTCGGGCAAGTCGAGCATTGACGTTCCCACCTTGGTGGGCGCGCTCGGAGCTCTTGTGGGCGGCTGCGCCCTGCGCTTCCTGGTGCTTGCCGCCGGCGTGCATGCCGACGTCGTCGCGGAGACTATTTACAAGATGATCAACTGATTGCAGGAGGGCAATCGGGAGACAGGGGCCGTTCGTTTCGCGGGCGGCCTTTTTTGCATGCGGGTGCCTATCGAATGTATTGGCGGAGCTAGATTTTCCCTGAAGGCAACTGACGTCGATTTCGCTGGCGTTAAGTGCTTTATACGGAGAATTGGGATTTGTGGCGAAGCCGATTCTTATGGCGGATTGAGCCCTACGGGAGGGGCGACCTGGCTTCGGGGATTTCAGGAGAGACTTCGACGAGTGCGTGGTTCATTAGGGCACGAGGAGGCGGCGGGTTAAACTGGGGGGAGCTGGCTTAGGTCGTCTCTATTGGACGCGTTCGAGAATTGGGCTGCAGTTTAAAATTGGAGATTCCTTTTGTATTGCTATTGATTTTGGTCGTTGGCCAAGGCTCCAATCGATTTCCCCTAGCGCTATCGCCCACGTTCGCTCTCCACGATGCTGATGAGTTCTTGCTGAGAATGCACATTAAGTTTGGTGTAGATGTGGCGTACGTGAGTTTTCACGGTGTTGTGCGACAGAACGAGCTTTTCTTGGATAATGGGGCTGGTACGGCCGCGTGCCAGCAGTTTGAGCACGTCAAGCTCTCGGCTGGTCAGACCAAATTGATAAGCCACCGCATCGCACGCCTCATCAAAGTCCCCGATGTGCGCGTTCTGATTGCCATGCGTTTGCACGCTTGGGATTTCAGATGTTTGTGCGTTCGGAGCGTCGAACATACGGGAATCCAAACGCGTGCTTTCACTGATTGTGGTTGTGAAGCTAGGGAATACGGATGGCTTGCTGTCGACGACAAGGGTGTCATTGGGCGTCGGTCTTGCATCCGCAGCGTTTTGGACGGCTGGCGCGACTTCGCCTCCTGGCACGACAATGCTGAGGGTGAGTCCGGACGCAGTTGCAATATCGGCGAGCAAATCGGCTTCGGTCCCGATTTCTGCTTGCTCGTCCACTGGGGTGGTCATTCGTACTTTTCGCAGCACATTCGTGCTCGCCGTCGACAGCGCTATATCATCTGGGCGTGCCTCTTGCGCCGCATTCTTGGTCGCTGACGGCACCGAGTCGTTCGGGCGCCTATCCCAATTCGCGTCAAATTCCGCATCCACATGCGCAGGCACCACGCTTTCGATGGTTGCCGTAAAGCTGAACCGTCGCAGCGCTACGTAGTTATAAGCCATGAATGCGAACGTCATGGCGAAGGTTGCCCAGAGCGACAGAATCGGATTAGTCTGGGCGGCAGATGCGATTCCCTGCGCGATGAGTGCTCCTGTCCCGACACCAACCCATTGCGCAGCAAATGCTATCGCCGACGTTGACACTGCGCCCAGCTTGTTGCGCGCTCCCACGCTTGCAATCAGGTAATACATCACCACGGTGAAGCAGTCGGTGCCTGCGTTCAAAAGCACGGTATGAGATTGCGCGCTTACGACATCCGTCGCGCCCAAAAGTGGCAGAGGAGTGAATAAAAACCCTGCGAACACCAGCAGTACCGCCGTGCGGTACGCGCTGTCCGCCGGAAAGGCATCTTTGACGCCCGCCAGGCATAGAAGCGCAATCACGGGTGCGCAAGAAGCCATGAATCCCAGCAGCGTTTGATTGGTTTGGCTTGCGAACGAGTACCCGCACGCTATGTTGAAGAGCAAGATCGATACATATATGTAATTAGAAATAGGAAGATACGACGAAGGGCTGGTAACGGTAAGCACGGTAGGCGCGGACGTATCGCGCAGAGGGCGCATGATGGCGCGCGCATCGCGGCGCATGAGCGCGTAGCTGCATGTCAGCAGAGCGGAGTACAGCGCAGCAGCAATCGGTAAAGGACGAGCCAGTCCGCTTACGTCCAAGACGATATGCGCGCCGTAGGTAATCAAGAACGCGTTGAGGATTACCATTCCTGCGCGTCGTGCCCCGATATTGGTAAGTGCTATACCCATCAGCACTGAAAACCATACGTAGCTTATGCCGCCAAAAGGGCTGCCTATTACCAGCATCGGGGACGATTGGATGGAAATACCCAGATACAGAGCTATAACCGAGCCCATCGAAAAGACAAGACATATTCCTGACCACACGCCTTCCGCCATGATCGAGGGCTTGCGGTACGCCACGACGGCGAACACAATCGAGCCCGCTGCGCCAAAGTACGTGGAAAGCTCGCGTGCCACAGGGCAGGTTTGGGCGACCGCGGGGAACAGTGATGCATTGAGTACGTATGATGAAAGCAGCAGGCATGCAAGCGCTGCGCACAATGCGATGCCGGACGGAAGCGCTCGCGAAGAAGACATGCTTTGAGCGTGCGCGATAAAAGCCATAACCTTCCCTTCTTGTGCAGCCTATTGGGTGAAAGTATATCTCAATACCACCCCAACACCACTTAGGGCGCCCTGTGAGCATCTCACCCTCTCAAGGCTATTTTCGATAATGGAAAGTGTAAAAGGCCAGTTCGTAGATAAGTGAAAAGGTTTCGCGTTGCCAGGGTGATGCAGTGCGAGCACGAGGACGATAAGGTGTGCGGCATCAAACGGACGTTCATCGTCTGCGTTGATGCAATGGGTGCGATTCCCGGGGATGCACCAGCGACAAAGGAGGGAATCATGAAGAAGAATCAAGGAATCTCGCGTCGTAACTTCCTCACCGGCGCCGCTCTTGGTGGGGCTGCCGTTGCGGGGCTGGGGCTGGCATCGTGTTCGCCCGCTCAACAGGGCGCAAGCTCCGAGGGCACTGTATCCGAAGGCACCGCTGCCGCTGCCGTCGATTGGCTGGGTGTAGAGCCCGAAATCGCCGATGCCGACATCGTGAGCACCGAGCAGACTGACTTTTTAATCATCGGTGCGGGCACTGCAGGCATGTGCGCGGCAGGCACCGCAGCCGACTTGGGTATGGACTTTATTCTCGCCGAGAAAAACGACTGCGTCACTGAGACGCGCGAGTACTGGGGCATCGTCAATTCCTCGGTGGCGCTTGCTCAGGGTGGCGAAGTGGATGGCATGAAGCTTCTGAACGAGCTTACTCGCTACGCATCTGGTAAATGCAGCCAGGACGTCATCAAGATGTGGATCAACGAATCTGCCGAGCTGTTTGAGTGGATGGATCCGATGATGGTTGCCGCCGAAAAACAGGCGATTGTTGATATGCCGAGCGACCACGCAACCGGCGGAACCGACTACTATCTGCCTGTGTTGCAGCATGTCTATCTGCCCCCGTACACTCCTCCCATGCGGAACGACATTTTGTTGTCACATGTGCAGGAAACCTCTGCCGACAGCGTGCGCTTTGGATACGCTTTGGTCAAGCTCCTGCATGACGAGAGTGGCGTGACCGGTGCAATCTTTGAAACTGACAATGGCTACGTGCGTGTTGAAGCTGCCAACACTCTGCTTGCCACGGGTGGCTACCCTGCCAACCCCGTGATGATGCAGGCACTACAGCCGGCAGCTGTCGGATGCTGCACCTCATCGAGCTTCAATCCCTCCGATGATGGCCTCGGCCTACGTGCTGGTCTATGGGCGGGCGGTGTGAAAGACCCTGATCCTGCTCCCATGATTTTTGATCGTGGCGCTGTTGAGGTGGGCGTGGACTGCGGATACATAGGTGAGGGCGAGTCTGCAGCATTTCCCGGCACCATCTATCAGGAAAATATCGGCAGTCAGCCATTCATGAAGGTGAACCGCAACGGCGTGCGTTTTGCCAATGAGTCTGCGCCATATGACACACTGTGTTTCCAGGCTGCGCAGCAGCCGGGTGGCGTGTGGTGCCAGGTGTTTGACGCTAACGCTCCCGAAGACATCATTCGCTTCAGCACCATCGGCTGCTCCGCTTATGCCAACCAAAGCATGGCCGCGGGCGTGTCAATTGAGGAATTCTGCGCTACGTCGGTCGAGGCGGGTATCCTGAAGGTCGCCGATACCATCGAAGGTCTTGCTGATCAGTTGGGCTTTGAGGGTAGCGCCAAGGAGGCGTTCCTTGCGCAGGTGGAGCGCTACAACCAGCAGTTTGACGCGCAAGTCGATGATGACTACGGCAAAGAAGCGTACCGTTTGTCTGCTATTCGTGAGGCTCCGTTCTACGGTCTGTGGTTTGGTGGCACGCTTCTCACCACCTGCGATGGTCTGCGCATCAACGGTGATTGTCAGGTGCTTGGGGCAGACGGTGCGCCCATTCCTGGCTTCTATGCGGCGGGCGATGTATCTGGTAGCTTCTTCTCGGGTAACTATCCCGAGTACATCGTGGGTGTGGCGTCGGGGCGCTCGTCCACTCAGGGCCGTCATGTGGCGCGTCTGCTGGGCGGCGATCTGTAGATCGTGTTGCTTGGGCGTGAAGTGGGTATGACGTCTTGCCGTGGTTTCGTTTAGAATCAGCCTGTGATGCATTCATCGGAGATCGGTTTTGGTTGGCGCACAATCCTTTCCATCTCATCAATTTATAGCTCCTTTCGCGGCGCCTGCACCCCTCCGCAGGCGTCGCTTCTTTGTTTGCATGAAGACTTTGCTCGACTTTTGAGTGAAGATTGGGCGCACACAAGCGCCGTTGTATTGTGGTGGTTTGATACCACCTGCCTCGGAAAGATTTTGTCGGCATATTCCAGTGCGGCTACATCGTCTTGGCATTTGTAAACCGCTTCGATTCAGGGCATGGAGCCATCTTCTCTTAGCGTTTTGCTTGGCATGCTGTTCGTGAGTGCCTGTTCTCACTCGGCGACAAAACGCCTTTCGCACCGTTGGCGTATAAATCCATGAGAACGGTTTTGCTAAATGCTTTTTGGACGAGCGTCAATTGAGCGAGTGACTTTTGATGCAGCCTACTTTGGTGGACAACTCTCGAGTTGGTATTATATGCATCTCAAAGTGGGCGTACATTCAAGGGACGAACTGCGCGCCGTTCTTGAGGAAATAGCGTCGCAGCGTCTAGGATCGTAGGGGTTGCGCAAGCGACGGGGCGGGTTCGGCAGGTGCGACGAATCCGGTGAATGCGGCTGGCATGGCGGAATCGGCAATCATCTCGGTTCTGCTTGTTTCTGTTTCACGCCCATGCCCCGTTCAACTCGGATTGGGTGGTGGGCAGGGAATCCTTCTCCAAAAAGCATTTCGTGACGCTGTGAGACGCTGGCTTGGGGATGGTGCGGACGAACATGTGCCCTCTCAATTCAACATTTAGGTAACGTGCGAAATAACTTGTGAGATAAGTTGACAATGAAGCACTTAGATTTTATATTGTCAATCGTGCAGAAAGGCTCAGCGCCTTAGATGCATGCAGATTGCACGGTCTGGCAACGCGAGAATCGCATGGCCTTGGCAGTGCGGGGGCGAGCAATCGCAAACATGCAAAAGCGCGAACCTGCTGCAACCGATACAGGTAATAACAGTCGGCGGGGAAGCCCGCCACGTGAGGCCGCTTGAAGCGGGCGCACGGCAAGCCAGTGAAGCGAGGGCGATAAGCCCAAGCGGGGCGAAGGCAAGGCGAAGGCCAAACGGGTCAGAGCCGAGCGCGGCAAGCCGGGGCGCAGCGCCAGGCGGTCTCGCACGAAAGAGAGGACTGAGAAATATGGGCAAGATTCTGGGTATCGACCTGGGCACCACCAACTCCGCCATGGCAATCATGGACGGCAACAACCCCGTCATCCTGGAAAACGCCGAGGGCGACCGCACCACCCCGTCCGTGGAGGGCTTCCGCAAGGATGGCGAGCGCGTCGTGGGCAAGCAGGCCAAGAACCAGGCTGTCACCAACCCCAAGAACACCATTTCTTCCGTCAAGCGCTTCATCGGCCGTAGCTACGATGAGACCGCCGAAGAGCGCAAGACCGTTGCCTACTCCGTGGTGAAGGGCAAGGACGGCCGTTCCGTCATCGACATCGACGGCAAGGATTACACGCCGGAGGAGATTTCGGCTATGGTTCTGCAGAAGCTGAAGGCTGACGCTGAGGCCAAGGTCGGCGAGACCATCACCGAGGCCGTCATCACCGTGCCCGCGTACTTCAACGACGCGCAGCGCCAGGCCACCAAGGACGCCGGCAGGATCGCCGGTCTCGAGGTGAAGCGTATCATCAACGAGCCCACCGCTGCTGCTCTGGCCTACGGCTTGGACAAGACCAACAAGGATCAGAAGATTCTGGTGTTCGACCTGGGCGGCGGCACGTTCGACGTGTCCATTCTGGAGCTGGGCGACGGCGTGTTCGAGGTTCTGTCCACCAAGGGCGACAACCACCTGGGCGGCGACGACTGGGATCAGCGCGTCATCGACTGGTTGGCCGACAAGTTCAACAGCGATCACGGCGTTGACCTGCGCAAGGACCCCATGTCGCTGCAGCGTCTGAAGGAAGGCGCCGAGAAGGCCAAGATGGAGCTGTCCAGCACCTCGCAGACCAACATCAACCTGCCGTTCATCACTTCCATCGATGGCGTTCCGCAGCACCTGGACTACACGCTGACCCGCGCCGAGTTCGAGCGCATCACGCGTGACCTGCTCGACCGCTGCAAGCAGCCTGTCGAGGGTGCCCTGAGGGATGCCGGCCTGACCTCCAGCCAGATCGACGAGGTCATCCTGGTGGGCGGCTCCACCCGTATGCCCGCCGTGCAGGAGCTGGTCAAGACCATGACCGGCAAGCAGCCCAACATGTCGGTGAACCCCGACGAGGTCGTGGCTATCGGCGCGGCTGTTCAGGGCGGCGTGCTCGCCGGCGACGTCGAGGGCATTCTGCTGCTGGACGTCACCCCGCTGTCGCTGGGCGTTGAGACCATGGGCGGCGTGATGACCAAGATGATCGACCGCAACACCACCATCCCCACCCGCAAGACCGAGATTTACTCCACGGCCGCCGACAACCAGACGTCCGTCGAGATTCACGTTCTGCAGGGCGAGCGCCAGATGGCCGCTGACAACAAGACGCTGGGCCGTTTCCAGCTGACCGGCATTCCGGCTGCCCGTCGCGGCGTGCCTCAGATCGAGGTCACGTTCGACATCGACGCCAACGGCATCGTGAACGTGTCCGCTAAGGATCTGGGCACCGGCAAGCAGCAGCAGATCACTATCAGCGGCTCCACCGCTCTGTCTGACGACGAAGTCGACCGCATGGTCAAGGACGCCGAGGCTCATGCCGCCGAGGACGAGGCTCGCAAGGCCGAGATCGAGGCTCGCAACAACACCGATTCGCTGGTGAACGCCACCGAACAGACCCTGTCTGACCTGGGCGACAAGGTTCCTGCCGAGACCAAGCAGGCTGCCGAGGACGCCATCAAGGAGGCCAAGGACGCTTTGGCCGGCACCGATATCGAGGCCATCAAGGCTGCTGGCGAGAAGCTTCAGCAGGCCGGTTACAAGCTGGCCGAGGTCGTGTACAGCACGCAGCAGGCCCAGGGCGCCCCGGGTGCTGCCGGCGCTGCCAATCCGGCCGACGACGGTCCGATCGAGGCTGACTACGAGGTCGTGGACGACAAGAACGAAGGTAAGTAATCATGGCTAAGGACGACGCCAAGAAAGTCGCCCCCGAGGCTCGCGAGATTCCCATCGAGGGAAGCGACGACAAGAACGAAGGGGCCGCTGCTGCCAGCGGCTCCGCCCCTCAGGCAGAAAGCGCCAAGGCGCAGGATGCCGAATCCGCTGCGGCGGAGAAGGCCCCTGAAGGTGCCGCCGAAAAGGCCGAAGACGCCGATATTGCCGCCGAGGCCGATGCCGTGGTCGAGCAGGCCGAACGTCTTGCCAAGGCCGAGCAAGAGGCCGCGGCGCTTCGCGACAAGTACCTTCGCCTGCAGGCGGATTGGGACAACTATCGCAAGCGCACCGCTGCTGAAACCGATGAGATGCGCGCTCGCGCCGCCGAGAAGCTCATGAACGATGTGCTTCCCGTGCTTGACGATTTCGAGCGCGCCATCGCTCATGCGGAAAAGAACGGCGAGGCGGGACTGCTCGATGGCGTGAAGGCCATCAGCACCAAGCTGAACGGCGTTTTCGCGAAGCACGGGCTTGAGGCGATCGATCCCGCCGGCAAGGCGTTCGATTCGCTCGAGCATCAGGCGGTCGCCACCGTGGATGACGCCAGCGTGCCGGACGAGACCGTGGCGCAGGTGTTCCAGAAAGGCTATCGCCTGGGCAAGAAGGTGCTGCGTCCCGCAATGGTGACGCTTGCCACCGGCGGCCCCAAGCGCGAGCCGGAGCCCGCAGAAGGCGACGAGCAAGAATAGTAACTGTAGGAAGGCGGGCAGGTTGTCCGCCTTCCGTGTAAGAGAACTGGTTCGTGGAAGAATCAGCAAAGTGGCAAACAGGGCGTTCGTGGTGGAGCAGATTGCCTTGAAGGTTCTGCGTTCCTGACAGGAGCGACCTTGTGGTCGTGACTGTTCGACCAGCCCAGTGGGCTGTCGAATTTCCAGTCAGGTGAGCGAGAGCGAACGTCCTGAATGGCGAAGCCAGTCAGGACGTTCTGAAAGGCAAGATGCCCGCCACGGGCGACCGTCAGGATGGAAAGGTGGTGGATCGTGGCTGCGACTCCGGATTACTACAAGACGCTCGGCGTGTCTCGCACCGCCACCCAGGACGAGATAAAAAAGGCGTACCGCAAGCTGGCACGCACGATGCATCCCGACGCCGGCGGTGACGAAGAGAAGTTCAAGGAAATCAACGAGGCCTACGAGGTCTTGTCGGACGAGAAGAAGCGCAAGCTGTACGACCAGTACGGCACGGCAGACGAGCAGCGCATTCCTTTCGGCGGCGGTCAGGGCTTTAGCGGCTTCGGCAGCTGGGCCGACATCCTTGAAAGCATTCGCCGCGGCGAGGGCGCATTCGGCGGCAGCTGGGATATCGGCGATATTTTCGGCGGCGGCTTCGGCGGCCAGCAGCGTGGCGGCTACGGCGGATACGGCGGATACGGCGGAGGCTATGCTCCGCGCCCGCAAAAGGGCCGCGACATGAATGTGACGCTCAATGTGAGCTTTGACGAGGCGTTTCATGGCTGCACAAAGAAGGTCAGCGTGAAGCTTCCCGGTGCGGCGGCTGCCGAAACGCTCGACGTGAAGGTGCCTGCGGGCGCTGTTGACGGCGGGCGCGTGAGGTTCCGCGGCAAGGGTGCCGCGGGCACGAACGGCGGCGAAAACGGAGATCTGCTGGTGACCACGCGCATCAGCCCGCATCCGGTGTTCTCGCGCGACGGTGCCGACGTGCTGATGAATGTCCCCATCACGATGGCCGAGGCCGCGTTGGGTGCCGATGTCACGGTTCCCGCACCTGATGGCACGAAGATTCGCGTGCATGTGCCTGCGGGATGCCAAGACGGCACGGTGCTGCGCGTGAAGGGCAAGGGCGCTCCCAACGTCAAGGGTGGCGAAACCGGATCGCTGCGTATCACGCTGCAGGTCCAGATTCCTAAGAGCATGACGCCCGCTCAGGAGCAGGCCATGCGCGATTTCCAGGCGGCTTGCGAGGCCGCCGGGCAGGATGTGCGCGCCGGTCTGAATGTGAGATAGGCGATACCGCCGGCGCAACGTCGGCGGGGGACGCACGAAGGTGCGCAAACGTTTTCGCAGGCCAGCAGGGTGCTGCGAAGTAGGTTGGAAGGAATGGTGAATCATGGCCGACAGGGATACACCGCTGTACATGATTGGCGTAGCGGCCCAGCTCGCCGGGGTGCATCCCCAAACGCTGCGCATCTACGAGCAAAAAGGCCTGGTGACGCCGCAGCGAACGAGCGGCAATACGCGCATGTATTCGCAGGCCGATATCGAAAGGCTGGAATTGATCAACGAACTCACCAGCGAGGGCATCAACCTCGCCGGCGTTATCCGCATCCTCGACCTTAAGGGCCGCATCGACGAGCGCGACAAAGAGATCGACGACCTCCACAAGAAGGTCCGCCGCCTCGCCGACCGCGTGCACGAGCTCGAGACGCGCGAGAACGTAACGGCGCTCATGCTGCCCGAACCACGAGCGATTCGCAGACTCAACTAAGGTGGAGACAGGGTTTCTCTGACGGAGCAGATTGCCTTGAAGGTTCTGCGTTCCTGACAGGAGCGACCTTGTGGTCGTGACTAAAGGAACGCAGGTTCTGAAAGGCAAGATGCCCGTCAGAGGAAGCCGTCAGGAGGAATCATGAGATTAGACAAACTTGCAATTACGGCTCAGGAGGCTTTTCAGGCTGCAATGAGCATTGCGAACGACGCCTCGGCGGCGCAGATCGAGGGCATCCATCTGCTCAAGGCGTTGCTCGACTCCGGAGAGAACAACCTCTCCGCCATCATCAAGCGCGTCGGTGCCGATCCGGCGCAGCTCAAGCGCAACGTCGATGCCGCCATCGAGAACGCGCCCAAGGTGACGAGCGGCGGGCTTGGCATGGCCATCCCCTCGCAGGGCCTGATGAAGACCATCGACAACGCGGTGAAAATCGCCGAGAAGATGGGCGACAGCTACGCTACGAGCGAACACCTGCTCATCGCGCTGGCCGAAGACGGCGGCGAGGCGGGCAAGCAGCTTAACGCGTTGGGCGTCACGCGCAAGACGGTCGAGGAGGCCTACGAGAACCTTCGTGGCGACGCGCGTGTGACCGATCAGCAGGGTTCTATCGAGCTCGATGCACTGAACCAGTACGGCCAGAACCTCACCCAGCAGGCCCGCGAGGGCAAGCTCGACCCGGTGATCGGCCGCTCCGAGGAAATCCGCCGTACCATCCAGGTGCTTTCGCGCCGCACCAAGAACAACCCGGTGCTCATCGGCGAGCCCGGCGTGGGCAAGACGGCAATCGTCGAGGGCCTGGCCCAGCGTATCGTGGCGGGTGACGTGCCTTCCAGCCTGAAGGATCGCGACATCATCGCGCTCGACCTGGGTGCCATGGTGGCAGGCGCCAAGTACCGCGGCGAGTTCGAGGACCGTTTGAAGGCCGTGCTGCGCGAGGTCAAGCAGAGCGAGGGCCGCATCATCCTGTTCATCGACGAGCTGCACACCATCGTGGGCGCCGGCTCTACGGGCGACAGCTCCATGGATGCGGGCAACATGCTCAAGCCTGCGTTGGCTCGCGGTGAGCTCCACGCCATCGGTGCCACCACGCTCGACGAGTATCGCAAGTACATCGAGAAGGACGCCGCGCTCGAACGCCGTTTCCAGACGGTGCTGGTGGGCGAGCCTTCGGTGGAGGACTCTATCGCCATCCTGCGTGGCCTGAAGGAGAAGTACGAGATTCACCACGGCGTGCGCATCACCGACGGCGCCATCGTGGCCGCGGCGGAGCTGTCCAACCGCTACATCGCCGACCGCTTCCTGCCCGACAAGGCCATCGACCTGATGGACGAGGCGGCCAGCCGCCTGCGCATCGAGATCGACTCTATGCCGGAGGAAATCGATGCGGCCGAGCGTAAGTACACGCAGATGCAGATCGAAGAGCAGGCGCTCATGAAGGAGGATGACCCCGCCAGCAAGGAGCGTCTGGAGGAGCTGCGTCGCCAGATGGCAACCGACAAGGAGTCGCTTGACGCCCGCAAGGCTGAGTGGCGCAACGAGAAGGACGCCATCGAGAACGTGCAGCGCCTGAAGGCCGAGATCGACGCGGCGCATGTGGAGGAGGAGCAGGTCACGCGCGAGGGCGATTTGGCCAAGGCTTCCGAGATCCGCTATGCGCGCATTCCTGAACTGCAGCGCCAGCTGGAGGCTGCTGAGGCGGCTGTGAGCGCTAAGCAGGGCGACGGCGCCATCCTCAAAGAGGAGGTCGGCGAGGAGGAAATCGCTGAAGTCGTGAGCGCGTGGACGGGCATCCCCGTGTCCAAGATGATGCAGGGCGAGATGGCCAAGCTGGTCGATCTGGAGGACAAGCTGCACGAGCGCGTCATCGGCCAGGACGAGGCCGTGAAGGCCGTGGCGGGCGCTATTCGCCGCAACCGCGCGGGTCTTTCCGACCCCGACAGGCCTATCGGCAGCTTCCTGTTCCTGGGCCCCACGGGTGTGGGCAAGACGGAGCTCGCCAAGGCGCTGGCTGAGTACCTGTTCGACACCGAGCGCGCCATGGTGCGTATCGATATGTCCGAGTACATGGAGAAGTTCAGCGTGCAGCGTCTGATAGGTGCGCCTCCGGGATACGTGGGCTACGACGAGGGCGGCCAGCTCACCGAGGCCGTGCGCCGTCGCCCGTACTGCGTCATCCTGCTCGACGAGATGGAGAAGGCGCACCCGGATGTGTTCAACATCCTGCTGCAGGTGCTTGACGATGGTCGCCTGACCGACGGCCAGGGTCGTGTGGTCAGCTTCAAGAACGCCGTGATTATTATGACGTCCAACGTGGGCAGCCAGTCCATCAGCGAGTTCAGCCGCCAGAACGAGGGCGAGAACATGGGCAACCTGATGGAAGACATGATGTCCGGCAACATGGCAAACGCCGCCAAGAAGCTGGCCGAGCTCCAGAACCAGATTCAGGATGCACTGCGCGCTACGTTTAGACCTGAGTTCCTGAACCGTATCGACGACGTGATCACGTTCAATCCGCTCACATCGGCCGAGATGGAGCCCATCGTGGAGCTGCAGCTCAAAGACGTGCGTGCGCGTCTGGCCGACCGCCGTATCACGCTCGAGGTGCTGCCTGCTGCGGTGGAGCAGCTTGCCATCGACGGCTTCGATCCGGTGTATGGCGCTCGTCCGCTGAAGCGCCTGGTGCAGCGCGAGGTGGTGGACCGCATCGCCAACGAAATGATCGCGGGCCACGTGATGGAAGGCTCCAAGGTGACCATCGATATGGACATCGTGGAAGGCTACACCTGTCAGGTTGAGAATCCGCAGGTAGTAGAGAGCGTGCGGTCGAGCGAGCCCGCCGGCGGCACTTACGAGGTGCCGCAGGAATAAGGGCGGCTATTTCGCTTGCCGAACGAAAAAACGAAGGGCCGCAGGCAGTTTTCAGATGCCTGCGGCCCTTTTTTGATGCCGTTCTTCCTCGTTCTGCCCAAGGCAGTTTGCAGGGTGCCCACCACAATCTCTTATCGCGGAACAATTCGATATGCATGGCTGTTCGCGATTGTTCCCCTTCGACAACGGTGCGGCTCCTAACAACGGGATCGAGGTTGTCGAGCAAATGAATGCTGGCTTGATGGAGAGCGGTTTCATTCAGCAGGCTGACACCATTGAGGAGCTGGCGGAGAAGCTCGGTCTCCCCGCCGATGCGCTCGTTGCAACGGTCGAGCGAAACAATGAGAACTACGACAACCAGGAAGACCCTGACTTTAACAAGGAGCCTTTCCGCCTCTCGCCCGTTCGCAAGGCGCCGTTCTATGGCATTCGAAATACGGGCATGCTGCTTGCCACCATCGACGGAATTAACATTAACTCCTCGATGCAGGCGTTGCGCGAAGACGGCACGCCAATCGAAGGCCTTTATGTGACCGGCAACGATTCAGGTGCGTTTTTCTCGGGTACGTACCCCAATCTTGTCACCGGCCTCGCCTGCGGTCGCACGATGACTTTCGGTCGTATGGTGGCCAAACAACTTGCCGCCCAGTAGGCAATCTACCGAAGCATTTCGCTTGCGGCTTAGCGTCGCGAGCCCCCTCCTAGAGGGCGAGCGTCCCTTTTTTGGATGCTCGCCCTTTGTGTTTCCATCGTTCCAGCTACTTATCCTCATCGAACGAGTTCCACGGGGCGAGCGGGTTTTCGCGCGTGTCGCCTAGGCGCAAGAAGTAAAGCGTTCGCTCCTTTTCGTCTGCGGTATAGTACAAGCAGCAATGCGTCTTGGGAACGATGGCACGTCGGCATGGCATGGGCGGTTTTGTGGCGGCGTAGGACGGATTGTATACGCGCGCCATGGTGGGGAACATCTCCAAAAGATCAATCGTATGGCTGACATACGCTTTTATGAAAGGGGAGAGGGATTCGAACCGACAGTCAAATTCATCGTCAAAATACGACTTATATGGACGTTCCTCTTTTACAATGATTTTGCTTCCGGATGGGCTTTCGTCCAGTGTTCTTCCAGTTCTTCCCTTGTCACATAGTGGCCCGCCTTCATCCTCTCGTACGATTGCGTAAGCTCTCTCGAAAGATGCTCGTAGTAATTGCGACACAGCGCGTCGAACTCTTCCTGCGTGCGTACCGAGGGCGTGTCTGCCGAGGTGAGTTTGAAGGGGATGCCCTGTTCGCGCACCACGGCGCGGGCGAATATGTTGATGGCCGTGGAGGGGCTCAGCCCGATTTCTTTGCACACAGCGGTGAATTCGCGCTTGAGCGTGTCGTCCATGCTGATGGTCATAGGCATGATGAGGCCTCCTTACTTTTGTTTTGTTGCCATATATTATACGAGAAATCCCGTATTTTATACGTATAAAACACGTAAGGAGATTGGCAGCAAAGCGCGCATGTGAAAAGAGGGGGAAACGGGGCGCAAAGCCATCCATGGGCGGGCTCCTTTCTTGCGACTGAATCCAGCATAGCCTGCAACCCTTGCCAAACCCTTTCCCAATCCTTACCCGAATCTAGCTGGAATTTGAATCGAACCACGCCGGCGTCCACGCCATTTTTGACCCAGATTCCCTCTATGTTTGCTCTCCTGTCGACAGATTTACCTCCCTCTTGCATATACCCCCAAAGGGTATATAATGCGCTCAGGATGATGATACCCCTAAGGGGTATAGGAGGTTGCATATGGCTGAAGAATACAGGGAAGAGGCGGAAGTCGTTGACGCGTGCGAAACCGCCACGCGCGATTGCTGCTCGTGCCGCCACAAGAACACCGAGCGCACCGAGGCGTTCCAGGCCGATATCCAAAAGCGACTCAATCGAGCGATAGGCCAGCTCAACGGAGTAAAGGCAATGATTGAGGACAATCGCTATTGCGGCGACGTTCTCACGCAGCTCGCAGCCGCCGAGAGCGCCATCCACCGTACTGCGGAAATCATCCTGCAGGATCATATGGAAACCTGTGTGGTTGAGCAGGTGCGGGCCGGCAACGTGGAAGTGGTGGATGAGGCCATGAAGCTGATCAGGAGGTTCATGCGATGAAGGCGACCTTCGACGTTACCGGCATGACATGCGCGGCATGCAAGGCGCGCGTAGAAAAGGCGACTGCAAAGGTGGACGGCGTAGAGTCCGTGGCGGTGAACCTGCTCAAAAATAGCATGGAGGTGGAATACGCAAGCGATGAGCCCGAGGTTGTTGCCCAGGTGAGCGCCGCCATCTGCGCCGCCGTCGACAAAGCGGGCTATGGCGCGCTGCCTCGCACGGATGCAGCGAAGGCGGCGGACGGGCTGGGCGGTGCGCAAGGCTCGTCGGCCGCTCCTTCGCCTATGGCGGCACAGCAAAGGTCGAGCGAACTTGCTGTCGCAAACGAGCGCCACATGCGTATGCGCCTCATTGTGTCTATCGTATTCTGCGTGCCGCTGTTCTATCTGGCCATGGGGCACATGGCGGGCGCGCCCATTCCAGCGTTTTTCCAAGGCGATGCCGGGATGCTGCCCTTCGCGCTCACCCAGTTCCTGCTCTTGCTGCCGGTCATCTTCGTCAACTTCAAGTACTTCAGCGGCGGCTTCAAGAGCCTCATTCATGGCGCTCCCAACATGGATTCGCTCATTGCTCTGGGCTCGGCTGCCTCAACCATCTACGGTATCGCGATGCTGTACGTTATGGGCGCGGCGCTTGGCGCGGGCGATATGGCAGCGGCGCACGATGCGTCCATGAATCTGTATTTCGATTCTGCCTCTATGATTCTGACGCTCATCACGTTGGGCAAATACTTCGAGGCCCGCGCGAAGGGCAAGACCACGGGCGCCATCGAGGCCTTGATGGATCTTTCCCCCAAAACGGCTACGGTAGTGCGGGGCCAGGTAGAGGCGGAAGTGCCCATCGAGCAGGTGCGCGTGGGGGACATCCTTGTGGTCAAGGCCGGCGAAAGCGTGCCAGTCGATGGCATTGTGCTGGAGGGATCGGCCTCCGTTGATGAATCCGCCATCACGGGTGAGAGCGTGCCGGCGGAAAAGGCCGCGGGCGACAGCGTGACGGGCGCCACCATCAGCCGCAGCGGATGGATGAAGATGCGGGCTCAGCGTGTGGGCGGCGATACCACCTTGGCGGGTATCATCCGCATGGTGGACGAGGCTACCAGCACTAAGGCCCCCATCGAGAAGATGGCGGATAAGATCAGCGGGATTTTCGTGCCCGTGGTTATCGGTATCGCCGTCCTCGTGTTCGTCGTATGGATGGTAGCGGGCGGTACGTTCCAAGCCGCTCTGACCCACGCTATCACCGTGCTGGTCATTTCTTGCCCGTGCGCGCTTGGCTTGGCCACGCCTACCGCCATCATGGTGGGAACGGGTCGCGGCGCCACGCATGGCGTGCTCATCAAATCGGCCGAGGCGCTGGAAACCGCTCACGACGTGAAAACGGTCGTGCTCGATAAGACGGGCACCATCACGCGCGGCGTTCCAAGCGTGACGGCCGTGACGTGCGCCCCGGGGGTTTCGGAGGCGGACTTTTTGCGCATCGCCCTTGCCGTAGAAAAACCTTCCGAGCATCCGTTGGCGCAGGCGGTGGTGGCGTATGCAGAGGCGCGCACTGGCGCCGCGGGCGAAAGCGGGGAGCAGTGCGGCAAAACGGGAAATGCGGGGGCGTGTGAAACGAGGGGCAACGATGTCGCTGCGGTGTGCGGCGATGTGCGGGTGACTGACTTTGCCCAGGTTGCGGGCGGAGGAGTGCGCGGCGTGGTTGACGGAGCGATGTGCGTTGCGGGCAACGCGCGCCTTATGAAGAGCGAGGGCGTCGATTTGGGCACGCTTGTTCAGGCGGGCGATCGTGCGGCAGATGAAGGCGCCACTCCGCTCTACTTCGCGCGTGACGGCAAGGCGCTTGGACTGATCGCCGTGGCAGACCAGGTGAAGTCCACGAGCGCGCAGGCAATTGCCGAACTCGCAAGTATGGGCGTGAACACCGTCATGATCACAGGCGATAACGAGCGCACCGCTCGTGCCGTGCAGCAAAAGTGCGGCATCGGCCAGGTGATTGCTGGCGTGCTGCCTCAGGATAAGGCCGCCGAAGTAGCGCGCCTCGCACAGGACGGCCGCGTCGCCATGGTGGGCGACGGCATCAACGATGCCCCTGCGCTCGCTCGGGCGGATGTGGGCATCGCCATCGGCGCCGGCACCGATATCGCTATCGAAAGCGCCGACGTGGTGCTTATGAGGAGCGACCTTTTGGATGTGCCTGCGGCCATCCAACTGTCGCGTGCGACGATGCGTACCATCAAACAGAACCTGTTCTGGGCGCTGTTCTACAACGCCATCTGCATTCCCGTGGCGGCAGGCGCGCTCAGCTGGGCGGGCGTTAATTTGAACCCGATGATCGCCGCCGCGGCCATGAGTCTGAGTTCAGTGTGCGTGGTGAGCAACGCGCTGCGTTTGCGCGGATGGAGGCCGAAGTTTGCGCATACGGGCGTGGCGCGCAAGGCGGCTGTTGCGGCAACGGCGGGCGGGCCCCTCTCGGATGCGGGCGATGCTCCTTCGCCTGCGGATGCGCCTCGCCTTCAGGCCGCATCGACCGAGGCGGCCCTGGGCGCCCAAGATGGCGCCGACGCCGAATTCAAACCAGGTGCTTTCGATTCGCCGTCTGCTCGTACGGCGACGGCGAATGATGATAGCAAGAGCAGTATCGAAGGAAAGGAATCCATCATGGAGAAAACCCTACATGTAGAAGGCATGATGTGCCAAAACTGCGTCAAGCATGTAAAGAAAGCCCTCGAGGCGGTCGAGGGAGTGACCGCGGCGAACGTCGATCTGGACGAGAAGAGTGCCGTGGTTGAGCTTTCCGCCGAGGTGCCCGACGAAACGCTTGTTGCCGCCGTTGTGGAAGAGGGCTACGAAGCCGTTATGGCTTAACGTCCAGCTCCGTCGAAGGTGCCATGAGCTCCCCGAGCGTCGGTCGGAGGCTTTCTGCTCGCCCTCGCCTTTGGACGAGCCTGAGGCCGGCCGAACCGGTCGGGAACTTTGTGGAGCCATTTGGGCGTGGACCCATGCAAGATTGGTGTCCGCTGTAAGCTACGGCAACAGTTGTGCCTCAATATATTCAATTTGACTAAAAGCGGCGGTCGAAAGGGCGCCGTTTTTAGTAAGCTAGCGCGTTGAGTAAAACATCGCGTTGATGAAACGCCAATGAACGGAGGTCCATATGGACGATACGCATGAGCACAGGGTTGAGTTCGGCGAAGGCATCCAGTCTGATGACGTGCAGATCACATTCCTCGAAAAGGCGAACACCGCCGACAACTCCGTCGAGGGCATTGCTACGCGCACGGAGTTTACGGGACATTTTGCTATCGACGGCTATGTGCTGCAGTACAACGACGGCCGCTATGTAGATGCCGGCCTTGGCGCCGATTTCGACGAATACAATGGTCCCACGCGTGCGTGGATCTGGTTCTCTGCGCCCGTGAACGATGCCGTGAAGGAGGCGTTCGAGGGGTTTTTCTCCGCCGAGTTCGGCGAGGATCGCCTGCGCATGGAGCTCGACCCTGAGACGTTTCTCAAGTTTGCGGATTCGAGTGCCTGGGGTGAATTCACCGAAGGCGGCGTGGAGGAAGAAGAGGAGGACGACCTCTCCGGCTTTCTTGGGTAGCCCGCACGCAAAGCGAATCGCATCCAATACAACTTTCGCATACGGACTCACGTTCAATACGACCCCCGTATCCGCAAAGCCGCCTTCGGGCGGCTTTTTGCGTCGTGCACGAAATGATGCGTTTGACAAAGCGGCAAAACCTTTAAGGCGCGTCGATTGCGCGCCGAGCAAAAGAACGCACTCGTCACGGTCCGGCAGGTTCTGCGCGACTTCGGTTTTGTTCCGCGTGCGAAAGAGCGCCCTAGTGCTGCGACTTATTGCGTCGGAAGGCGAAGACGCCGATGACAAGAAGCACCGCTGCCGCAACAACAACGGGCGCAACAACGACCAGAGGAATGGTTGCAGGCTGATGGGACGAACTATCCTCTTCAGGCGCCTCGACGATCTCGAATGTGGCGCGCGCGGTGCCGGAGCAGTTCCCGATGCCCTCGATTACGATAGTGGCAGTGCCGGGTTGAATATTGTTGCTATAGGTCACGGTGTAATCCACGTCGCGGGCAAGCTCGGACCCGTCGAGCTTGACGGTGGGGGTAGGGCAAATTTCCTCGCCCGTTTCCTCTTGGTCGGGGATCACGTCCACCGTGGCATGCGAAAGATCGCCGGGCAGAATGGTAAACGAGGTTTCGATGGTGCCCGTGTATGCGCCTTTGCCCGTGATTAAGACGCTCACCGTGCCGGGGTTCACGTTGTCGCCGGAAAATTCGACGTCAAAATCCTCGCCGGCGCGCAGCGTAGCGTTGTCGAGCTTGAGGGTGACCGTGGGCGTTTCGGGCTGACCGTTGTACATGACGTCCTGCAGGCCCTGCACGCGAGCGTGCGCGATGCTCACCGAACCCTCGGTGCCAAGCTGCTCCTGGTAGTTTTCGTACGTGAGCATGGAGGGGGCCAGCTCGTTGCGCAACGCCTCGGCGGCGCCCTCAAGGCCGCTTCGGCCCGATGCGTCGGCTGCGAACGCGGGTGCGGCTATGCATGCGGCAAGCAAGAAGGAGGCGGCTATGCCTGCAAGCGCTTTGCGAGCCTTGGGCATGGGTCCTCCTAACTTGGCTTCTGGCGCGCCCTTGGGCGTGTGATGGATATTTCGCACGATTATAATCCAGCCGCGATGCTTTGAGCTGGGGGCACAGGAGAAGTCCATGCCGAGAGGAGCGCGTTGGGGTAAGGCGGTGGCGGCGATGGGACTGGAATTCGGGCGTCGCATGGGTGCGCGGATGCGGACGGCGCGGGCATTGGACGCAATGTGGGCGTCGCGCGGATTTCCCGGGAAAGCGTGAGCGTCAGAGCGTGGCATGATATAGTGCCCCGGCTATGAATGAACAGAAGACATACCCTACGCCCCTGCAATATCTTGCTACGTCCGTCAAGCGAGTGCCCATTCCCATTGGCGCCCTCGCCTTGGGCCTCGTGGCTCTGGGCGGCCTTCTGCGCCCGTATTGGGAGCCTGCGGCCTGGATTTTTGGCGCCATGGCCGCGATTCTTTTGCTGATGCTGGTGGCAAAGACGGTGTTCTTCCCCCGCATGGTCAGGCATGACCTGGGCAACTCCATCTTTGCGAGCGTCGCGGTGGGCGCGTTCATGGCTGCCATGCAGATAGCCGCCCTGTTCGCGCCGCTTGCTCCGCAGGCGATGTTCGTGCTGTGGGTGGTGGCGGTTGCTGCCCATGCTTTGTGGATCGCATGGTTCACCTGGTCGTTCATTCGCAAATTCGACCTATCGCAGGTATTTCCCACGTACTTCGTGTGCTATGTGGGCATCATTGTTGCCTCCATCACGTCGCCGACATTTGGCCTTGAGGCGCTAGGCCGCGGCATTTGGTGGTTCGGGTTTGTCGCCTATATGGTCTTGCTCGTGGTTGTTACGCTTCGTTACGCCAAGCATGAGGCGCCCCAGCCGGCCAAGCCGCTTCTGTGCATCTATACCGCGCCAATGAGCCTCTCGCTCGCGGGATATTGTGCGGTGTTCGATCCCAATGCGCACGTGGCGGTGCTCATGGAGGTTCTTGCCCAGGCGTTTTTCGTATTCGTGCTGATCAAGCTGCCTCCCATGCTCAAGTTGCCCTTCTATCCCAGCTATGCGGCGTTCACCTTCCCCTTCGTGATAACCGCCTCCGCTTTGTCCAAAACGGCGACGTTGCTGGGAAATCCGATGTGGATGGGTGTGCTGCTTGCGGCGGAGACGGCGTTCGCTACCGCAATCGTGCTGTACGCCACGGCGCGTTACCTGGTGTTCCTGTTTAAGCCTGAGCGCGTAGCGATGGCCAACGATTTGGGCAACACGGCGCTTCCGGCGGGTACGCGCGATGTCTCCATGCGCGTGTTTTCGCCTCGCATTCGTCGCGCGTTGCTTGTGGCGGTGCGTATGCGCAAGATGGCGCGTCGTTTAAGGGCGCGCGGGTAGCCGTTCGTGCGAGAGGCGAGCAGGCGCTCTTTCCTCGTGCTCATTCAGTGCATGCGCCGTGATGCGCACCTGTACGGCTTTCTTGCTCACCTATACTTTTTGCAGGTCATTAAACGGCGGCGGTCTTGCGTATCGTCGCCTTGTTGCGAAAAGAGGGGATTATGCATACCTATAAAACCCATGGCACCTGCTCTCGCGCCATCAGCTTCGACGTCCGTGACGGCCGCGTGTACGATGTGAGCTTCATGGGCGGCTGCAACGGCAATCTTAAAGGCATCGGCAAGCTTGTGGAGGGCATGCCGGTTGAACAGGTGATCTCCACGCTCGAAGGCACCACCTGCGGTTTTAAGCCCACGAGCTGCCCTGATCAGCTGGCTCAGGCGCTGAAAGAGGCAAGGTAGTGCCGCGGAACGGGCGCGCTCGCGTTCTCATCGCCTTGCGCACGCTGACTCTGGATGCGGCGGGTCGCTGTTTTTGAAATGAGTAGAACGATAGAGCTGACCGGCAAGGAGTGCCTTGCTGGTCAGCTTTTTTCTGCGGGGCTTTCCGTTTCCACGCCGAGCATGTCGAAGAGCTCTTGGCGGGTGTGGATGTCGAGCTTCTGGTAGATGTGGCGCACGTGCGCCTTCGCCGTTCCGTTGGCGATGAACAGCTCGCGTTCGATGATGCCCACGGTTTTACGCTGCGCCAAAAGCAGCAGCACCTCTTCCTCGCGGGCGCTGAGCTTGTATGCCCTGGCGGTTGCGGCCACGCGCGATGCCAGCTCGTGCTTGCGCTCTGCGATGGACACTTCGGGGGCCTTCTCGTTCGGCTCGTTCTGGCCGTCGCTGCGACGAACCATCTTTACGCCCCAGCTGCTGGACAGTTCACCCTCAGACATCAGGATCATTGTGGCCGCCACGACAGCGATGGCGCTAACGATGCTGATGAACACCTCACCGTTGCCGCCGAGCAGGTTGAGCGCATGGGCGCCGTCGGTCACGCCGCGGCCGAGCATCATGAAAATCTGCCGGATGCCGCGTTCGATGCCAAACAGCCAGATGGCCGAGGCTCCGTAGCGATAGCACAGATTTGCCACGATGAGCATGATGATAATGGATTGCATGGTGTAGCCTGCCGATACGCAGAAGCTGCTCGCCGCTCCGCCCATGAAATTGAACGAGGGCAAAAGCAAAAGCGCGGCAACGGTAAGGGGCAGCGCTACGCGATACACGAGCCCGAAGTCGAACCGCTTGCCGCGCGCCGCTACGCCAAAGAACACGGCTAACGCTCCCACTACCGTGCCCGGCGAGGAGTGCGGTCCAAACGACCCTTCGTATGACGCCATCTCCAGCATGCCGTACGCAAACGCGTATGTGGCCATGAGCAGGATAGCCTTCCAGGGCACCGAAAGCTGTACCCATACCGTAGAGGGCCGTTCGGATTTGGGCAGGCTGTCAAACCCGCTGCGTGCGCACAGGAGCGACACAAGCGGCAGAAGCGCAGTCATGACAAAAAGCCACGGGAATGCGAACCCGCGATAGATATAGATGACTATGGCGCCGGCAGCAATGGCAAGCGAGTAGTACGAAGCGACGCGCATGGGATTCAGACATCCGTAGAGCTCGCTCCAGAGCAAGATGAGGAACGCGATTCCTACGCCTCCCGTAAGTGCGCCTATCGGCGCGAGTAGCCCTGCGAGCTCGGGGCGCATGCATGCCGCGAAGACGCAAACCGTGGATGCGACGAGCAGGATGCCGCTTGGCACGTAGATGCCTGGCTTGTTGAAGAAGGGGCCTATGCGTTTTGCGAATGCGGCGCAGACAAGCGACACAACGACCATCGTCGCGTCGAAAAGGTCGCGAGCGGATGCCCCAAAAGGAAAATCCACGAACGAGCCCACGAACGCGATCTCAATCCATGCGCGATAGATTCCCAAGCCCAAAAACGCCAGCGGAACCACGGGGATGAACCCAAAGAGAAGAGACGTGCGCGCGTCGTCCGATTTCTCGTCCGGTTCGGCTTGCATCGCCTGAGATTCATCTTGCATGGTGCCTCGTTCGGACGCATGCGCATCCAAGGCCGCTTGCGTGCGGGCCTCGTTTGGCGCTTCGGTGCTTTCTTTGACGGTGTTTGTCAAAAGTCCCCCTTTAATCCTCCCTCGCGGCATTGTAAAGGAAAACGTAGGGTCGCGCATTTGGGCATTCTTGCGTAAAAGCGAGTTTTCCCAGGTAAATGAGGGGGTTATAAAAAGGGTTAAAGGAAATAGACCTACTAATTTCTCATTTGGACGATGGCGAAAGAGGAACGGTTCCGTATTGTGAGGCCTGCCTCTTGGGGAGGCGTGCCCGTGGATGCACGGTGCACGGCGTGCGGCATTGAGCCTGCGCCATGGAGGGAGGCTGGCGCTTGCGTTGCGAGATGCCGGCCGATTGAGGCCCCGCCGATGGGCGTCGGGCCAAAGACCAAGGAGGAGAATATGGAACTCACTCGTCGCGATTTGTTCAAGTTCGGTGGCGTTGCGGCCGCCGGCGCTGCTACCGCGGGCATGCTTGCGAGCTGTGCGCCTAGCACCGCCGGCACGAGCGAAACCGGCGCCGCGGTTGCCGAAGACGGTCTGCCCGCGTTCTTCGCGCAGCCGGAGCCCATCACCGACATCGCCGAGACCAAGGAATTCGACATCGTGGTCGTGGGCGCTGGCGCTGCCGGCGTCCCCTGCGCGCTCGCTGCCGCCGAGGCAGGCGCGAAGGTCGCCCTCATCCAGAAGGAGAGCCTGGCCATCTCTCAGGGCAACACCTGCGACTCGCTGATCCTGGACAGCGCCGATCCCGAGGGCACGGGTCCCGCGGGCGTGGCCGCCGTCACCTCTTGGATCACCGAGCAGTGCGTGTGGCGCTCCCACCGCGAGCAGGTTGACCTGTGGGCCAAGAATTCCGGCGAGGCTCTGACCTGGCTGTGGGAGAAGGCCACCGAGGCTGGCTGCTCCATCCAGGACACCACCGCCAAGTGGACCAGCACCATCCAGACCATCGACGGCCAGCCCGTCAAGTACTTCGCGTTCGACTTCGGCCCCAAGCCCTACAACACCGGCACCGGCATGCAGGACCTGTGCGCCTACTTCGACGGCAAGGACGGCCTGGAGATCTTCTACTCCTGCCCCGCCCAGCAGCTTGTCAAGGATGACTCCGGCAAGGTCGTGGGCGTCATCGCCGAGCTGGACAACCAGTACGTGCAGTTCAACGGCGCCAAGGGCGTGGTCATCGCTACCGGCGACTACACCAACGACGACGAGATGATGGCCTACTACAACCCCGACATGGCCAACATGGACCGCAAGCAGCAGAACAAGACCGGCGACGGCCAGAAGATGATGGTGTGGGCGGGCGCCCGCATGGAACCCGTGTGCGGCTCCAAGGTCCAGCATGACTTCGACGCCGGCCCGGGCTCCATGGCCGACATGCCCTTCCTGTGCGTCAAGGACGACGGCACCCGTTTCTGCAACGAGGCCCGCAGCGCCATGGCTTACATGGGCAACTTCCTGACCAGCGCCGAGGACACCGGCTGGTACTCCCAGATCTTCGACAGCAAGTACATGGACGACTGCGCCGATTGGCCGGGCATGCTCTACGACCCCAAGATGATGGAAGCCTACATGCCCGAGGTCGAGGGCGAGAAGGAAGGCGTGTACACCGACCTGATCGGCACCTACTCCGCCGACACCCTGGAGGAGCTCGCTGAGAAGCTGGGCATCGATTCCGCTAACTTCGTGGCTACCGTCGAGCGCTACAACGAGCTCGTGGAGAAGGGCGTCGACGAGGACATGGGCAAGGAGGCCAAGTGGCTCAAGTCCATCACCGAGCCGCCGTTCTACGGTATTCATCGTCACATTCGCCTGTCTGCCATCGTGCACGGCGTTAACGTGAACGGCGAGATGAACGTGCTCGATGCCGACGGCAATCCCATCGAGGGCCTGTACGCTATCGGAAACTGCGCCGGCAACTTCTTCGGCAGCCCCGACTATCCCATGGATCTGCCCGGTCTGTCTCTCGGCCGCTGCCACACCCAGGGTTACGTGGTGGGCAAGGCTCTGGCCGCCAAATAGCCATTCCCGTTTGAAGCGTTCGAGCTGATTGCTTCATCCGCTTATCGAAGCGCCGCGTCGTCCCCCTCCCTCCCTGACGGCGCGGCACCCCCCTCAAGGCCCCAATCGGGATTCACTCCCCGAATGGGGCCTTCTGGTGCGTTTGCCTGAGACATCATGCGCACGGCATGTGTCGGTCGTGGGCGGCATGGCACTGTATATGCGCGCCCTTGGGCTGGAGGGCTCTCAAGGCGTGCTTTGTGCATGACGCCGCGCGCACGGCATCGTGCCATCTGGAGGTTGCGAGCTTTGGCGGAGCGCGCGGTGCGCTGTTCTCCTGCGATTACTTTCCGGTTCACGAGCGGAAATAAGCAGGAAGCGACTTACGCGCGATGTTGCGTTTGAGGCCGGCTTTCGGATGGTTACTGAGTCTTTTTCGCCATTTCACAGATTAACCGGGCGGCGGAAAGGACTTCTTCCCATTCCAGGCCGGACGCGAAGTCGTTCCGATCTCGGTACCTCTTCCAGTTCGCGTGCATGGTATCGCTTGCTGCCAGGGCTTTCAGGACATTCTCGGAGGCATCTAGGCTCACGCCGTTGCCCCTGTTAGCGATGGTGGCGGCGACCGCATCCGCCAGAATCTTGCGGTCGACTTTCGATCCGGCGTTTGTGAGGGCCCACATGTCATAGAAGTCCCTCATACGCGTGTTGAACGTCGAGCGGGCGAGCATGGTCTCTGCCTTCTCCGCCAGCACGGTTTCGACGTTGTAGGCGAGGATGTTTATGGTACGGTCTTCCAACAGGAGACGATAGGCGTAGCCCACGGCGGCAGGCGTCAATGCGTCTCCCGTTGAGATGTCGATCTTCATGGGAATCTCGGTCTTGCCGAGACGTGCCCTCATCTCGATGCGCACGCCGCCGTATTCCGAGTCCTCCATAATCTCGTATGCGTTCTCAACGGAGAAAGATGCTCCGTCCTCGAGAGGGATGGCTGCAATTTCCTTCGTCATCTCGACGGCGCTCTCGATGTCGAGATGCTTATCCTGCATGGTCATGTCGGTATCCCGAGTCATGCGCTCCCCGACGCCAAGCATCGAGGTGACGAGCATCCCGCCCTTGAGGATAAGGTTTTCCCTGTAATCCGACTCGGCAATTCTCTCGAGGAATCGCTCCATTGCGTAGCGGCGCTGCAGGAGCTGAGCCCTGCCGCTGTCGCCCCCGGCGAGGTTCTTGATGAGGTCTTTTACCCTTCTCGGGTTGTCGATCATAAGAGCACTCCAATTGCGTCCCACACTCGGGATTCCATGTTCATCTTCCTGGCGTATTCGGACAGCCGCGCGAGGTTCCTGTCCTTCGACTTCGCCCAGGCTCGCATCGCCTGGTTAAACTCCGTCACGTCCGCGCTCGTCCTCTTCCGGATGAGGTCGCAGACGGTTCGCTCCTTGTTGTACGCCCTGACGATATTGCCGTCCGGGGTCCTGACCTCGCATACACCGAGCCCGTGCCATTCGGGCCTCACGTAGTAGATGCGCACGCCCTGGTTCTTGAGTGACGGCGAGTTGTACCCCGACTTGACGCTGACTGAAACCGGAATGGGGTCGCGTTCGCTCATCCCGTGCAGGAAGAGTGCGGTGTCGTGAGAGAAGATGGCCTTCGGGTAGCGCGCCTGCAGCAGAGCGAACTCATCGGGGAGGACGTCTGCCGAAAGGTAGATGCCCTGGGACTGCCGCCTCAGGCCTTTGCTGCTCACATAACGGTAGAAGGAGTCCTTCGGGATCCCCGCCCTGAGCGCGTCCGAGGCTGTGAGCACTCCGTCCCCCTTGTCGAGGAGGCGCTCTAACGTCTCGGTATGTTTTGCGATTTTCATACGGATATCTTATCATAGATTCAGTGCAAAAGTTTGAAAGAGCCATACAGATGGCCGCTGTAGGCTCGTCTCAAACTGTCCTCTGTGCGGCGGGCAGGTCGCGTTTGTACGACTCCTCCAGCCATGTGGCGAACCTCTCGGAATGCGAGCATTAGCGGTGTTGTTGCTCGGAATAGAGCAAATATTCTATTCCCAAACAATCGTCGCAGCGTCGTCGCCGATGACTTCGTTCGTCAAATCGCGCAGGTAGGTGTAATCGTCTCCCACGTCAGGGGTGCGGGTGTTTGCGTTGGTCGTGGCCTCGTCCATGCCCGCGAGCAGGCGAACATAGGGCTGGCCGCTGCCGTCGTCCCACTCGATGGTGGGATGCCACTCTAAGTTCTCCACTGCTATGCTGCCGTCTTCTTGCGGTACGAAATCGCAGGTGAAGATGCCGCTGATAATCGTGTCGGTAATGGTCCAGCAGCTTATGAAGTCGGAAAGCCCATACACCACCGGAACGGTGTTGCCCGTTTCGCCGGTTACGTACTCCACGGGCTGAATGGTGTGGCAGTGCGTGCCGAGCACCAGGTCAACGTCCAAATCGGCCAAAAACTGAGCGTATTCCACCTGCTGCTCGTTGGGCTCGTTCACGTACTCGGTGCCCCAATGCATCGCTACGATCACCGCGTCGGCTACTTTCTGGGCGCGCTGCACGTCTGCCGCGATGGCATCTTTGTCAAACGCGCACGAATAGTAGCTGTTGGGCATCTGCGAGGCGTCAGAAAACGCGTTGTCGCCGTATGTGTAGGCAAGGAAGGCGAACGTGAGCCCGTTGCGTTCGATCATGTGCACGGTCTCGCGGTCTTCTTGCGTAAGGTAGCTGCCGCCTACGAGCAGCTGGGGATAGCGATCCCACACCTCGTGACTTGCCTCAATGCCAAAGGTTCCCAGATCATACGTGTGGTTGGTGGCGAAATTCACCAGGTTGAAGCCGGTGTCGGCAACCGATGCCGCAGCCGATTCGGGCGAGTTGAACGTGGGGTATCCCGAATAGGAATATCCTTTCTCCTCGCTTACCATGACGGTTTCTTGATTGACAAAGCGCAGGTCGTGCTCCTGGATGAACGGTTTGACTTCGCGGTACCATGGGGTGAAGTCGTATTCGCCGTCACCGGTTTTGCCCGCGTAGGCATCGGCGAAGGGGAGGACGTATTCGGTCACCAGCTGATCGCCAATCGCGCATAACGTCACGCGGTCGGGGCTTTGGGCCAGCTCTCCGCGGCCGAGCACGGTGTAGCGGATGCCGTCGGGCGTGGTTCCGTGCACGATGCCGTTTTCATCGACGGTCTCTTCGCAATCGCGGAACCGTTCGGATACGCCGCTCACGGGCGCCTCGCCGCGAACGGCGTCGTTGAGCACGAGCGTCTGCGAGGAGTTCGCGGAGGCGGGGGAGCCGTCGGTGACCTCAAGGGACTCCTGGGCGGCGTTTGTCTTGCTTGTGCAAGAGAACACGCCAATCGCGATAGCGGCGATGATTGCGATTATCGCAACGAGGGCAATCACGAATCTCGCATTCATGCCGGCACGAGGACGCGCTGAAACCCCGCCGGCTCTGCCTCCGTGCGGTGCGTTATAGGCATTGAATGGTGAAGTGCCGGCGCGATAGAGCTCTCCATCGCGCCGCTGCGTTCGGCCATGGCGATGCCGCGTCGCGTAGGGCTGCGCTGTCATGGGCGGCATGTCTTGCGAGCGCCTTGAAGGCCGACGAGTCTCCACGATTTCCTCCTGCGTCGAGGGCATCCATGCTTTCTTCACGAATATTAACGCGAAGGGCGCGGCAAAAGGAGCAGCGTGGCTCCCTCGGGTGAAAAATCGGCGAACGGACTGCTGTATCATAGGCATCGCACCAAGCCCGCGCTTTCGGTGCGGCGCGCCGTACGACTGAAGGAGTGATTACCATGGGATTGTGGGAAGACTTGGCCAAGCTTCAGGGCTGCAAATGGGTCGATCTTACGCATCCGCTGACCAACGAGAGCCCGTATTGGGGCGGTATTCCCGATGGGTCGGTGGAGCTGTGCAAGACTGTGTTCGATTATGACGAAGAGATGCTCTCCTGCCGCATCCATACCTATAAATTCCCCGGTCAGTTTGGTACGCACGTGGATTTCCCCAATCATTTCACGCCGGGCGCCGTGGGGTCCGAGGCGTATGGCGTCGCCGATGCCGCGCATCCTTTGTGCGTGATCGACATCACGGCAAAAGTGGCCGAGAATCCCGATTGTGCCGTGACGCTTGGAGACGTAGAGGCATGGGAGGCCAAGCATGGCCGCATTCCCGAGGGCGCATTCGTGGCGTTGCGCACCGATTGGTCGAAGCGCTGGCCCGATAACAACGCGCTCAACAATTTTGATGACGAGGACGGTGAGCATTGCCCCGGCTGGTCGATGGAGGTTATCAGATTCCTCTATGAGGAGCGCGGCATCGCGATGAACGGCCATGAAACGCTAGACACCGACGCGTCGTATCTGGCGGTAGAGGCGGATGATTTGGCTATCGAGCGCTATGTACTGGATAACGGGCATCTGCAGGTGGAGCTTATGGCCAATCTCGATCAGGTGCCCGAGGCCGGCGCCATCATTTTCGTGGCGTGGCCGCACATCGAGGGCGCAACCGGCTTACCCGCTCGCGTGTGGGCCGTGTGCGAATAGCCTTAGTAAAGGCCAGGACTGAAAAGGGCCGTCCCAAGCGGGGCGACCCTTTTGCGTTTGATGCATCTTTGAACCGTTCGGAAAACGGCGGAATCGGTTAGCGCTTGTTGAACGGCACCAACGTAGCAGGCATGCCGTTTTCGTAGACCAGCTTAGGCTCGCCCTGAATGAGCGGGCGGAAATAGTCCATGGCCTCCTGCGTGATGCCGGCGTAGTTGGGCAGAATCCACTCAGCGGGGAAATGCTTCACGTAGTTCGCGAAGTCCTTGGCGGGGCCGGCGAAGAACTCGGCGTTGTATACGCCTGCCGCCATGTCTTCGGCGCTGCGGGGGCGAATGCCCACTACGGCGCTTGTGAACGCGGGGTCGGCCGAGCGCATGTGCGCGCTCATGCCCAGCTCATAGGCTTCGGTTACGTCCACCAAGCTCTGCGCGAAGTTGCTGGAGCGCGCCGCACGCGAAAGGTCCTGCACCACGCCGCGGGGAACAATGCCGGCGTCGACGATCATCTGCTTAAGCGTAGCGCCCGCGCCGCCCAGCACCGCGTGCGCAAAGCCATCGTTGGCGGTGTCGCCCGCAGAGAGGTAGGTGCCATCGGCATAATGAGCACCCTCGCTCACCACGATGTAGCACTCGCCCTTCTCGTCGAACTTTTTCTGCACCTCGGCGAGGAACGCCTCTTTATCAAAGTCAACCTCGGGCAGCACCAGCAGGTCTACATTGCCGGTGAAGCAGCAGCTCGCGGCCAGCCAGCCGGCATCGCGGCCCATGGTTTCCAACACGAACACTTCGGGGCGCGTGTAGGCGGCGTAATCCAGGTAGGTGGCGTGCGTGATTTCACAGGCGATCTTGGCAGCGCTCGCGAAGCCGGGGCAATGGTCCACGGGCACGAGGTCGTTGTCCACGGTTTTGGGAATGCCAATGAAGCGCTTGGCGATGCCGTTTTCGTGCGCCCACTCGCTGAGCGCATCCACCGTGTCCATGGAATCGTTGCCGCCGATGTAGAACATCGTCTCGATGTCGTGGGCGTCCATGACATCCACCAGCCGCTTGTAATCGGCATCGTTGCCGCGCTTGAGCTTGTAGCGGCAGGTGCCCAACGCGCTCGACGGCGTTTGCTTGAGAATTTCAATGTCGCGGCCGGAAAGGTCGGTCAGGTCATAAAGCTTGTCATCCAGCACGCCCTCGATGCCATGTAGCCCGCCAAACACGCGGTCGTACACGGGGTTGAGCTGGTTGGCGCGCACGACGCCGGCCAAACTTGCGTTGATGACGGCGGTGGGGCCGCCGGATTGCGCGACGAGGCAGTTGCTCATCTGGTGCTCCTTTTCCACGTATTCATGGCGCCCGCACGGTGGGATGCCTGCGCGGGTGGCTCAAGGGCGCCGCCGAAAGCGGGACGCGCAAAGAGCCTCATGGTCCTATTGTGCCATATCCTCAAAGCTTGCTATCACGGCGTCGGCAACATCCTCGATGGCATCGACGTTGTGGGCCGCGGTGTGCTCATGCACGGCGATCACGGGGAATCCTGCGCGCTTGGCGGTTTCGATAGCGTGGAGCGAATCCTCGACCACGACGGTTGTTTCGCGCGGCGTGCCCAGCTCGCGCAGCGCCCATTCGAACACGTCGGGCTTGCTTTTGCTCACGCCCACCTCGGGACAGGTGTAAACGCCCTGGAAATGATGAGCGATGCCCAGGCGCTCGAGTGCGGGAATCACCAGCTCCTTTTCCGACGCGGTGGCGATGCACATGCGCACGCCCGCCGCATCGAGTGTGTTCAGCATGCATGCCACGCCGGGCTTGAGAGGAATAAGCTCCAGATAGGGCTTGCGCATGCCGTCCATGATGGCGTTGTGCACCTCGTTGGCGGGTTCGGGCAGGTGGTACTTCTCCTTCACGTATACCGCCGCTTCCTCCAGGGTGAGCGTCTTGAAGTTCTCATGGTCGGCGGGATCGGGCTCGATGCCTCGTGCGGAGAGGTAGTTGGGCCCTAGACTATCCCAGTAATCCATGGAGTCTACGAGCGTGCCATCGAGGTCGAAAATCACGCCTGCGAACACTTCAGGCGCGCCGGGGTTCACGCGCGTGGGGTGCAGGTTTGAAACGGGGAAAGTCCCCGGGGCCGCGTTAGTCATACCGTTCCTCTCTCTTTATGCGGTTCCTGATTGCTGCGCACTCAGGAACGTGTCGCGCAGACAAGCAGCGTTCCCAGCCACGGACTAAACATGCCAGAGGGCATGTTTACCCTTTCGTTGGCGATAGTTGGCAAGATTGTATGTGAAGAGCGGCTGACGTGTGTGAAAGGGAAATAAGTTTTATGCAAAGGCAGTAGGGGCTTGGGCCTTTGGCCTGAGAAGTGCGGGGTTTCCGCCGGCGCCGTTTGGCTTGCGGAGTGCGGCGCGGTATCATGGCGGTGAAAGGCAGTTTGCTGCGGCTGGCTTCATGGGCCTCTCGCGGCGCTTGACAAAGGGGGAGCTATGAAGGCACTGCTTATCAACGGCAGCCCGCACAAGATGGGCTGCACCTATACGGCGCTCGGCGCGGTGGAAACGGGCCTGCAGGAGCAGGGCGTGCAGGCCGACATCATGTGGCTGGGCACGGGTGCTATTTCGGGGTGCCTGGGCTGCGGCAAGTGTCTCAAGGACGGGCATTGCTTCATCGACGACGTGGTGAACAAGGTTATCGATGACGCGAAGAGCTACGATGCGTTTGTGTTCGGCACGCCGGTGCACTTTGCGGCCGCATCGGGAGCCATGACCTCGTTCATGGACCGCCTGTTCTACGGTAGAGGCGCGTTGTTCGCGGGTAAGCCGGCGGCTGCGGTGGTATCGTGCAGACGCGGCGGCGCGAGTGCGGCGTTCGATCAGATGAACAAGTATTTCACCATTTCCAACATGATGGTGGTGGGCGCTCCCTACTGGAATCAGGTGCACGGCAACACGCCCGATGAGGTGCGACGCGACGAAGAGGGCATGCAAACCATGCGCACACTCGGTCGCAACATGGCATGGCTGATGAAGTGCATCGACGCCGGCAAGCAGGCGGGCATCGAGTTCCCCAAGTTCGAGCGACCCGTGAAGACGAACTTCATCCGCTAGCGTCAGGGTGCGCTCCGCATAACCAATCATCAGATTGCTGCTGCTGGCTTGACGCCGCTTAATATGCCCATCGCATTGAGCTGCCTCCCGTTTCTTGGACACGAGAAGCGGGAGGCTTCTTTATGACGTCCTTTGCATTCGGCGCGCTAGAACGCCCAGTTGCCGTTGCGGAAGATGGGAACCCTGGTGCCGTCGGGTTTGATGCCGTCTATGCTCAGGTCCTCGGTTCCCACCATGAAATCCACGTGCGTGGCGCTTTTGTTCACGCCGGCAGCCAGCAGCTCTTCGGCGCTCATTTCTAAGCCGCCCTGGTAGCAGTCGGGGAATCCCTGGCCGAGCGCCATGTGGCAGCTGGCATTCTCGTCGTAAAGCGTGCTATAGAACAGGATGCCCGTATCGCGAATGGGGCTCTTAAAGGGCACGAGAGCCACCTCGCCCAAGCGACACGCGTTTTCGTCGGTGTCCACGATGGACTGGAGCACGTCTTGCCCGCGCTCGGCGCGCACCTCAACGGCGCGACCGCCCTCGAAGCGCACGCTGAAGTTTTCGATCAGGCTGCCGTTGTATGCAAGCGGCATGGCGCTTGTCACGGTGCCTTCGGCGCGCAGGCGGTCGGGTGTGGTGAAAATCTCCTCGGTGGGCATATTGGGGAAGAACTGCACGCCATCCACCGTGGTATCCCCGCCGCCGTTCCATAGGTGCCCGGACGGCAGGCCAACGGTGATGTCGGTGCCTTGCGCGTTGGTGTAGTGCAGGGCGTCAAAACGCTGGTCGTTGAGCCAGGCGCAACGTTCTGCGAAGCTCTGGCGATGCGCGCGCCAGGCGGCAATCGCTTCGGCGGGGTCGTCGGAATCCACGCGCACGGTATGGAAGATGGCCTCCCATAGCCTCGCCACCGCGGCATCTTCCGGCAAATCGGGAAACACCTTGTGAGCCCACTTGGGGCTTGCGGCGCCCGCGATGCACCATACGCAGCGTCCGAAATCCATCGCATCGTAAAACTCGGCGCATGCGGCATGGCCCGCTTGGATGCGTGCCGAAATCTTGCGCGTATCCACGCCCGCCATGGCCTGCGGATCGTCGGAATCAATGGTGAGCACGGCCGCGCCACCGCGCGCCATGGAGTTGTTGAGCTCGGCAAGCCATCCGGGGAACTCCTCGAACACGTCCATGGCGCAGCGGTCGTAATGCATGCGCTCAATGGCCTCGTCGGAGAAGCGCACCGTCACGTGGCGCGCGCCAAGATCGTAGGCTTCCTTGACAATCAGGCGCACGAGCGGCGCCGCCTCGAGGTTGGCGCGCACGAACAGCTCTTGGCCGGGGTGCAGCGCGCAGCCCGCCTCCACGATGAGGCGTGCATAGGCGTGCATGCGGCGTTCAAGGGCTTTGGGGTCTTCGAAGGGGGAGTGTTCCGCCGCCATTCTGGCTTTCGTGATTTCAGCGTGTGCCGCGAACGCCTGCGAAATGATGTCCATAGGTAATCCTCCGTCTAATCTTCTGCGATGCGGCTATCGATTGCATAGCTCGGTAAGCGCTCGCCTTGCCACGTCGAAGAGGCGCTGGTAGTACTCATATTCGGGGATGATGACCCAGTCCTCGGGGCGCTTGAGCGAGGCTTCATCCATGATGCGCGCATACATGCTTTGCATGCGTCTACCTGGCATGACGTCGAGCATGCCGCTTTCCCCGCACAGCCAGAACTGCGCCTGAGCAAAACCCTTGCCTCTGATTGCTCTATGGGGTTCGATTATCACGCTGTAGTAATCCCTGGGTGGGTTGGGATGCCATGCTATGACGCATGTTTTCTTGAGGCCGAAGAACGATGCCGGAGCCAAGGTCTCCACCTCAGCGGCGACGGGCAGATCCAGGCGCAATGCTGTGCGCTCAATGGCCTCGACGATGTCTTCGGCGTGCGTTTTCGCGGGCATGCGGCAATTTGTGAACAGGTCGTACTGCGAGGGAGCTTCGGGAAGGTCTTGGGGTGAGAAGATACTCGATCGTTTGATGGTCATGGCATGCCTTTCGAATGCGACGTTTCGGAGTGCGGGCTTGCGATTCTGCGAGGCGAATCGTTGTGTTGTCCCGTGCGGGCGGCCATGAGGTCGCGCCGGACGGGCGTCGTACGCGCAGAAGCGCGCCGCATTCCAAAACGCTGGAACTCGTGGCAATTGTAGCGCTTGAGCTGTGGTTGCGAGCGGGTTTGTAGCCAAGCTGAAACGGCTTCTTGAGCAAACCGCAAGGCAGAATTTGCGAGTCTCGATGAGGTTTCGGCATGATTGCCAAATTAAGTTTGGTGTTGGCTATGAGCGAACGGTTACGGCCGTGTTGAATCTAGGATAGCTCCATGACGTCATCGTTGCATGATATATCAGCATTATATAGCCAATATATTTCTTATATACCTATGGTATATACTATAAAGGAGAGATGAGGCATGGAATTCGAGTATGATCCGAATAAAAGTGCGTCGAACCTCCGCAAGCACGGCATTGACTTCGATTGCGCTCAACGTCTCTGGGACGCGCAGACTGTCGAGGTGCCGTGCCGCGGAGACTTCGGAGAAGCCCGGTTTGCCGTTTTCGGTCTGATAGGAAGAAAGCATTGGACTGCGATTGTGACCTATCGAGGTGAAGCCATCCGTATCATCTCGGTGCGACGCTCAAGGAAAAAGGAGGCGGCTTACTATGATGAAAAAACAGGCTGCTAATGCGGAAGAGTTCGATCGTATTTTTGACGAGGGCAAAGAAGACATTCTTGATTATCTTGATTTGGACGCAGCCGTTGTGCGCCCTCCCATGAACGAAACACGTCGAGTGAACGTCGATTTTCCGGAATGGATGGTGCAGGGACTCGACGCGGCGGCAAGCAGGTTGGCGATTAACCGCCAGGCGGTCATAAAAATCTGGATTGCCGACAGACTGAAACAGGAGAATTTGGCCTAATGTTTTTGTTCGTCTTGTCCCTTATGCCCCATTGGGGGCAGAGGGAAAAAACGGGGTTGCTCTTCGTTTGTTGCGCCAAGGTTGCTTCTCTGAATAGGGCGAACGAGAACATAGAAGTGCCCGCCGAGGGAGGGAAGCGGCGGGCACTAAGGAAAAGCTAAGTTATGGTTTACTTTTACTTGGCTGCTAGCTCACGTCCAAGCACGTAGCCGAACGTCACACAGCATCCACCGTAGTTCAGGCCTTCCATCAAGAACGTATAGGTGTTGTTGAAGAAATCGCCAACCATGGTGCCAACGACGTAGAGTCCTTCGATGGGTGTATCGTCATCCTGGCAAACCTGCAAATCGACGTTTGTACGCAGACCACCCATAACAGTGAGGAATCGACCGCCAACGCGGGCGCCATAGAACGGCGCATCTCGCACAGGAACCATCTGATCCGCGCGCTTAAAGAAGTCGTCGTCGTGGCCCTTTTCGCACAGCTCGTTGTAACGTGCAATCGATGCAAGTGCAGTTTCCTTGGGAAGCTCAAGCAATTCCACCAGCTCCTCAAGCGTATCGGCTTTGACGAAGCGTCCACTTTCGACTTTATCTTCCCAATCGGCGATAACTTCCTCTGTGGTCATCTCGGGAAGATCAAAGGCGCCGCGGGCGTACCAGGGGCCGTATTCCGAGGCATAATTGGTTGCCCAGATTGGGAAGGAAACCTGACCGGGCTGCAGCATGAGTGCGCGGCCGGTGTAAGAATGCGTTGCGTGCTCGTTGCTGTATCGCTCTCCGTTGATGTTGAGGGTCAGGCCGCAATGTCCGCAATACGGCTGCGCGGCAGTTCCTTGCTGGACATTGACCATAGGACAATTCGGCACATTGCGCTGCCATCCGGCGCCAATCCAGAGCCCCATCTTGTGCCCGTCGCCCTTATAGAGTCCGGTAGTTGCCGGGCCTACGTCATAATCTTCGCCGGCGTCATCGGCAATGAGAGGCAGCATGGACGGGCAGTATTTCTTCATCATTTCTTTGTCGGCGGAGAAATCGCCCGTTGCCAAAACGACTGCCTTAGAGGCGGCGTATTTGGTGTATTCCTCGGTATTGAGATCTTGTGCAATGATGGCGCTGACGCGACCAGTATTGTCATCATCGCGGATTAGCTGGACGCCCTTGGTTTCGAACAGGATGCGCCCGCCCTTTTCCTGAAGGATTTCCGCAAGAGCATTCACAATGAGGGGCTGGCCAGAGCCGGGGTCGTAATCTTCGCTGTAGGCGCCGTGAGCGGCAAGTGGAATGAACTGCGGGTCATCAGGTCCAAACACCACTTCAGGAGCACATGTTTCAAGCGTCATCGGAATGCCGCGTTCTTCCATGAGATCGATGAGCCAGTTCATTGCCTCTTCATTGTTGTTGAACAGCTTGCTCCATTTCTTCTGGTCAACGCTGTTTGCGGCAAGAATACGCTCGCGCATCATGAATTTCTCGAGGTCGTAGGGCTCCACCCCTTCGCGCTCCATGACCTTGCTGTTGATGGCGTGGTTTGATCCGCCGCGGCTGACAGGTGCTTTGCTGGCAGAAATGAGCAGCACATCGGCACCTTGCTCTGCTGCCGATACTGCCGTGCACAGTCCTGAGGTTCCTGCGCCCACAACGACGATTTCCGCTTCGACGATTTCTTTGATGTCGGAATCCGGAATGGGGTCGGGCGGAATTTCGAAGCTCCACTTCGAGTCAGCGAGTTCGGCATTCAGGATGAGGTCGCCATCGGTGGTTGACGTTGCCGGGGCAGTCGCTTCGGGCTCGTCGCCTCCGTTTTGCTGGGGTGTACAGGCTCCCAACATGCTTGCGACACCGATGCCGGCGGCTCCTACGGCAGCGCCTTTAAGGAAATCTCTGCGGTCAAGCTTTGCTTCCATGGTTCCCTTCCTCTCTCCAAGTGTCGTGTCCTCGTAGGGTTCATTCAAAGGCGAATCGGAAAACGATGGCCTTCAATAAGGACGGAATAAACGATAAAAGTTGTGGTAAATAACGTCTTCACACGCACTTTGGTAAAAGACTTTTTAGTCCTGTGGGTTATCACATAGACCGGGTGATTTTCGTATTTCAAGCAGAAACGAAAGCCATTGCTCCAGAGAAAACCCCTACTGCGCTGTTTGCTGGCTTACAATCAAAGGAGCATCCGTTGGGAGGGTTGATGCATAGGAACAAATCAACAATATTGCTCTGTGCTATTGGATATACTTTCCATCTTGTGGTCATTTCCCTTATAGGCTGGAATGGCACCCTGCTTTTTCTGCCAGAATTTGCGGATGCGGAAAACGTGCTCTATTGGTTTAATGCCACGCAACTCATAGCGTTTCCCGTTACGTTTTTTATCGGCGCGCTTGCTTCTCAAAAGTGGGCGATTGAATGTCATGCAAAAGTCCTTGCTCTTGCTGCGACCTTCTTTTCGGCCGCGGGCGTGGCAGTGCTGTTTGCCTGCCTTTCTCAAGGCGATGCAAAAAGTATAGGATTGTTTGCTTCGTTGGCGGGGCTTTTGACCGGCACGGGAAACAGCATGTTCTTTCTTTCATGGCAGAATGTTCTCGCGGTGCAAGATGATTCATCTATTGGCATTGAGCTGACGATTGGTACGGGTGCCGCCGGTGCAATTTATCTCGTCGTCATTCAGTCAAAACCTGAGTGGCTTCCGCTTGCGGTCCTTGTTGTTGCGTTCGTTGCGAATGTTGTTTTGCTTGTGCTGTCTATCGACGCTACAAAGGCAGGTGAGCCTGGGTCGTGCGCTCCGAAAGCAAGGAAGAAAGAATTTGCGCAGCTTTTCGATAAGCTCTGGCAGCCAGCTTTGTGCATCGCTTCGCTTGCGCTTGCAAGAGGAATTGCTCCCGCATTAGTTTTGGATGACCCCGTATACGGTTCTACGCTCAGTACCTTGATGACGTTTGGGCGCCTAGCATCTGCCGTGCTGTTCTTTGTACTGTGGAGAAAGTATTCTCCAAATATGTCATTCTGGACGGATAGGCTCTATTCTATTGCGGTCGTGCTCGTGGCAACTGGATTTGTGCTCTTGCCTCTTTTCGGTAAGGAATATCAGTTTGTTTTCGCCATTGCCGCGTACACCATCTTCTCGGTAGCGTCACTTTTCATGATGTTTCTTTGTGCTGCGGCAGCTCGGTCGTGCGGTATTCGTCCTTTGACGGTTTACGGACTTTTTGGTGGGTTCGTGTACGCGTTTAGCCGTGCGGGATTTGCCACAACTTATTTCGCGCATATGCAAGTCGAGCTTGGGGTTGTGCAACTTCTGATGGTTGCGCTCGTGTCCGTATATATTCTCTTGCTGATATATTTTGTTAGCCGCAGGAAGCAAGGGGTTGCGCTTGGGAGGAGAGGCCAAGATATTGAGAGCGCTCCCGATTCTGGTGCGTTAGCATCGTGGCTTTCGGATGCCGACTCGGCTTCAATGATGGATTCCGATGACGAACCGGATGAGCCCGCGTCTATTGTCTTATCAGTGAAAGATGCCCTGCATGATCGGTGCTCCGCTATGGCGGAGGAATCAGGGCTTTCGGCACGTGAAGCGGAGATTATGGAGTATCTCGCCCTGGGGCGCAGCGTTCCTTATATAGCGGAAGCATTGTATATCTCGGAAAACACGGTTAGAACGCATTGCAAGAGCATCTACCGGAAGCTCGGTATTCATAGCAAGAGCGAGTTAATGGATCTCGTCGACAACTCGAAAACGCTTTCCTAATTTGGCATCGCATTTGCGCGCGCCTTGCTTTGCTGTGATACCGTGATGGATAGAAGCAAAGCGAAGCGCATCTGGATAGGAGCAACCATCGTGACCGATAATAAGTTCCCCAAGTTTTTAGACGTAGAACAGGTAAGTTCAGGCTGGATCAATAAATACATCCTCAAGTTCCGCCTGCCCGATGGGCGCGATTATCAGTATGAGGCGGTTTCGCGCAAGCCGCTCGACGTGTACAAGGCCGAGCTTGAAACGCAGGGCCCGGTTGATCCGCAGGTGGATGCCGTGTGCATCGTGGGCTATACAGCAGAGGGCTCGTTTCTGCTCATCAAGGAATTTCGTTTTCCCATGAACCGTGAGTGCATCGCGTTTCCTGCCGGTTTGCGCGATGCGGGCGAAAGCGTGGAGGAGTGCGCCTCGCGTGAGCTGCGCGAGGAGACGGGCTATGATTTGGCGCGCAATGCCGATGGCACTCCAGTCCACATCCACAGCTTCGTGCAGCCCGGCTTTTCGTCGCTCGGTATGGGCGACGAGAGTATCGCCATGGTGTTTGCCCAGGTCGAAAAGGTGGGAGAGCCGCGCTCCGAATCTACCGAGTTCATAGAGGTATTCGAATTGCCCCGCGCCGATATCGCACGGTTTTTGCAGGAGAACCGCGCGCCCCTCTCTATCCGTGCGCAGTTGGTGCTCGAGATGGTGGCGTGCGACCCGTTCGCATAGGGGCTCCTATTGCGCTGCCGGCAGCCACCACCTCGGCGCTCGGGCGGCCCGTTTGCATAGGGGGCGCTTCCGGTCGCGGGAAACCCATTGAAGGGCGCGGCTCGTTTGCATAGGGATTTTGGGACGGATTGCGCATGTTGTCTATTTCTCTTCAAGTAAACCGGCTGTTTAATCGAGAACAGTAGAACTAATTAAGCCGCTTGGCGTTGGAGAGAGGGGCAATGATGGCCGTAAAGAGGGAATTTCCCATGGAAAAGAGCGTGATGCTGGAGAAAATGCGCTGCAATATTCCGCCTTCGCCGGATTTCCAAGACAACATCGAGATCATCGACGTGACCGAGCCGGGCTACGTGCACTTCACCATGGACATTCCCGCGTGCTTGGGCAATTACCACGGCGGCATTCACGGAGGCACGGGGTATTGCATCGGAGAGATTGGGTCGGGGTTTGCCACGTTTACGCTGGGCTCCGACAACGTGTGCCAAAGCGCCAGCATCAATTTCTTCAAGGCCGTACCATGCTGCAAGGTTGACGTGACCACCGAGCCCATTCACGCCGGCCGGTCAACTGCGGTCATTCGCGTGACCACGCGCGAGGCCGCCACGGGCAAGCTGCTGTTTCAGTCTACCCACAATATGTTCCTGTTGGGGCCAATTGAGGGGTAGCGCGTTTGAGGGGCCTTTGCGCACGAGAGACATGCGGATACGAAAAGGCCCTGCGCAAGGGCGGAGCCGCTACCCGTTTCTTGAACCTTCTTTTCGCGTCCAGGAGCTGGGTTGCGTATTTCTTGCGCAGGGCCTGGTGCTGCCTCGTTACGAGCGCAGCGTAATGCCCTCGGGGAGCTCGAAATCCAAGGTGAAGCCTTCGTCCTCTTCGGCGTCTTCAGTAGGGGCCGCTTGCGCGACAACCGGCTTCTTGGTCTGGCCGAATGCCGCATCGAATGCGGAGAAGTGCGCACGCGGCACAGCGAACACCACGTTGGCGATCGTGCCGGGGTGTGCCGCGATCCATTCCTTGAACAGCGTAATCGTGCGCTGCTCGTCGCCCGCTTCGCGACCGCAGCCAAAGGCGCCCACGATGAGCGTTTCAATTTCGTGAGCCGCGGCGATATGCATGATGGCTTCGATGCGGTCTGCGAGCACCTTGTCGCATTCCGCCTCGGAGCGGTGATTCTCAAGCGCGCGCTGGCGGTTGGGCTCCGCGATGGCGAGCACGTCGGCGGCCTTCATGTCGCCTCCGCGCGTGAACACGATGCCCTCAAGGTACAGGGCGCGTCCCGTGAACAGCTGGCCGCATTGGTAGCCGCGGTTGGCATCGTAATACGTCTTTTTCATGCCGCGCAGTACGGGATAGAGGTTGCTATCGGCGCACAGGATTTGCTCCGGACCAAACGAGCCGTCTTCGTAGGCGCCGCCGGGGCGGGTGAAAGAAGCGGGATCAACCACCAGCGTTTTCCCCTCCGCGCGATGCACCACGTTAGATGCGAAATCGGTGGTTGCGCGCGTGACGGTTGTTTCGAATGCGGGCTCGGGCAGCTCAAGGGCTCGGCCTTCGCCGTCCTCGTAGATGACGGCCGATTCGATCGCCGTCGCGGTCTCTTTCGCGAATACTCCGTTCACCAGCGCCAGATGCTTTGCGGCTTCGGCGCGTCGTTCGTCCCTCGTTGGCATGCTGTCCTCCTCACATAGGTTCCTCAATCGATTGTAGAGGATGAGCGGGCGCTTCGGTGCAAGAAACCATGTAATTTGGCTCGAGGCGCTGCGTGCGGCAAGAATCTCACGTAGTATATGCGCCATGGAAAACAACGAATTCACACCATTCACCATCAACGTGACCAACTTGGAAACGGGCGCCGAGGTACCCGTTCAGGTGCGCGATAGGGGCGCCGACCAGTTTGCTGCGCGCCTTAAGAAGGTGGCGAAGGATCGCCGCAAGTGGGCGCGCAAAAACGACATCTCATGCTATCGCATGTATGACGCCGACCTGCCCGATTACGCGCTCGCCATCGACCGCTATGATGGCGTGTGGAAAAGCGAGGGCGAGAGCTATCTGTGCATCGCTGAGTACCAGGCGCCCAAATCGGTCGATCCCGAGCGAGCTCGTATGCGCCTGGAGGACGCCGTGGCAATCGCGTCGGCGGTGCTTGCGGTACCGCGCGAGCGTGTGTTCCTTAAAACGCGTCGCCACGAGCGCGGCGGCGGTCAGTACACTGACCAGCAAAAAGACGCCTGCATCATGTATACGCAGGAGTCGGGCAACGTGTTCGAGATCGATTTGGGCAGCTACCTGGACACGGGCATCTTCCTGGACCACCGCATCACGCGCGAAATGGTGGGGCAGATGGCCGAGGGCAAGCGTTTCTTGAACCTGTTCGCCTATACAGGCACGGCAACGGTGCATGCCGCGGTGGGTGGCGCGAAGAGCACGCTCACGGTTGACCTTTCGCAAACCTACCTCGCGTGGGCCGCGCGCAACATGGAGCTCAACGGTTGCGACGGGCCCGAGCATGGGTTCGTGCGCGCCGATGTGCTGCAATGGATCGTGCGTGCATGCCGCGAGAAGCCGCGGTTCGACCTGATTTTTGTGGATCCGCCCACGTTCTCCAATTCCAAGGCCATGGGCAAAAACACGTGGAGCGTCCAGCGCGATCACGTGATGCTGTTGTCGCACGTAGTGCGGTTGCTGGCGCCAGGCGGCGAGGCGGTGTTTAGCTGCAATCTGCGCAACTTCAAGCCCGATTATGAAGCGCTTGCGGCGGCGGGCGTTGCCATAGAGGACATTACCGCGCAGACCATCCCCTATGATTTCGCGCGCAATCCCAAGATTCATTGCTGCTTCAAAGTGCGTCGGGCCTAGGGGTTTGGCCGGTATGGACCTTGCCGTTATGCCTGGCTGCTTCAAGGCGCACCAGGCCTAGGACGTTGCTCTGGCGCAGGGCATATTGGTCAAGAACAATCGTCCCAACTTTGGAAAGCGACTCCATGGGGTCAACGTTTGCCTTAGCTTTGGCACTTTTGAAATGTTGCGCAACGTTTTGCGTGGAATTTTCGTTATGCTTGCATTCCTATATAACGTCGTGTCGTTGCGAGGAGGGATGAGCGCCGTGGGCACGGTTCGTCCGGCTTTTGATGCCATGCTTGACGCGTATTTCACCAAGCGCGATCTTGCCGCCTCGCTCGAGGTGGCAAGCGACGGCGTGCGCGCCTTGGGGACGTGGGCAAGCGAGGCGGTGCGTAACAAGGATGAGCTGTCGCGCCTTTTGGCCGAGGAACTCGCGGCGTATCCGAAGCCTTTGGGGTATGTGGTTGCAGGGTATGCTGAGTGGGAACTCGCGCCCGGCATTATGCAGTGCGGCGCTTCTGTTATGGTGACCCGCTCTCCCTCTTTCGAATCAGCGACAAATCCCGTTTTGCTGCGCATGACCGCGACCTTCAAGCTGATTGGCGGCGCCTGGAAGCTCACGCTGATCCACGCATCGATTCCCGAGGAGTCTGACGGCATCGGCGCTCGTTCTTCTCTTGCCGACGTGCACATTCACACCATCGAGCGGCTGCGGCGTGAGGCGACGACCGATGCCCTCACGGGAATTCTCAACCGCCGTGAAACCACGCGCCTCATTGATGCGGCGGCGGGTGATGCCGAGGGCACGCTGCTTCTTGTGGACGTTGACGATTTCAAGAACATCAATGATCGGTTCGGCCATCAGGCTGGCGATGCTGCTCTCGTGGCGCTCGCGCATGCAATCAAGGAGAACATGCGAGCTGATGACGTGGTGGGCCGTCTGGGTGGCGACGAGTTCGTGGTGTACTTCGCCCGTTTGGTGAATCGCGATGTGGTGCGCGCCAAGGTGGAGCAGTTTTGCAACGCGTTCGGGCAATCCATGTTTGACATTACGCCGGGGCTTCTGGTTACGCTTTCGGTGGGAGTGGCGCAGCGTGTGGCGGGGGAGTCGTTCGACGATCTGTACCGCCGCGCCGATGCGGCGCTGTACAAGGCGAAACACTCCGGCAAAGCCACCATGTTCTTCGACGATGAGGTATAGGTTCGAAGGCGCAAAAACGAGACGCTGGTTCGAAGGCGCGAAAAGCGAAGCGCAATGCCGAAGGTGCCAGAAAATAAAAAACCCGGCGAGAGCCGGGGAATTGTTGGTCGCGGGGGCTGGATTCGAACCAACGACCTTCGGGTTATGAGCCCGACGAGCTACCAGACTGCTCCACCCCGCACTATGTACGAGCACTTCTTGAGTGCGAAAAGGTATATTATCGTCTGATTGCTGCTTCTGCAAGAACTATTTTTATAATCTCTCGAACGACATGATTCCTTCATAATCGAGCATTCTGGCAAATGCTGACCGAGTGAGTGAGTGCCAGAACGGGTGCCTGTTGGGGCGGGCGCCTACCGGCGCCCCCTGTCAGGGCGCACGTCTGTCGGGGCGGGTGACGATTGGGGTGGACGAGCGATGGCCGGGCGGTCGACGACGCTCGGCGCAAGCGCGCTACACCGAAGCCATCCCTCGGCTAATCCAGCTCGATAGTCAGGCCGCTGGCGGTTTCGCTCACCATGCCCTCGCCGAGCTCTTCTACCAGAATCGCGAACGCTCGATCGCCGGTGCAGTGGCCGGTGTAGATGCGCTCCACGTTTGCCACCTTAAGGCGCGCCGCCAGTGCACGCACTTCCTCGTCGGACGTTTCGTAGAGATGGAAACCTCCGACAAGGGCGAGGATGCGTTCGCCGGGCATGAACGCCTTTGCTTCGGCGATAGCGACATCGGGTCCGCAGTGCGAGCAGCTGCTGAACACGGCGATTCCCGTGTCCAGCTTCACAACAAGGCTCTGCTCGTGCGAAAAGTCATCGGGGGCGAGTTCGTCTTCGCCGGGAACGGGAACGCAAGACCGCACGCGCTCGTGCGCCGCGCAGAGGTCGGCCACCTTCCCGCTCAACGCATCGCCAAGGTAATTGTCGGGATGGTCGAATGCTTCAGCGCCCGTGGAATCGGGCCGATCGGGTGCCACGAACATGCGCGCCTCAAGGCCCCGTTGGGAAAGTCCGGCGGTTGAATGGGGAAGGGCCCACACGTCGGGCGCAATCTCGGTGGGTTGGCTTACGCGTACGATGCGGCGGGCGTGGCGCGCAAACAGCCCGCGCGAAACGCCCATGTACACCATTTCGCCCCGGTCGATGCCGTAGCAGTTCTCGTGGGCCGATTGGGCAATGTAAAGCTTGGCTATACGATTGACCTGGAAGAATGCATCGAACCCATCGGCATGGTCGTAGTGTGCGTGCGAAAGGGCGGCGCTTTTCACGCGAGAAAGGTCGATGCCCAGCGCCTCCGCGTTGCGGATGAACGCCCCGCTGTCGCCGGTATCAAGCAGCATCATGCGCCCGCGATGTTCAATGAGCACCGAAAGCCCCCATTCGCTCGCAAGACGGCAGGGGGCTTTGTTGTCGATCAGCACGGTGGCCTTCATGGGCGTCTCCCTCTGGTGGTATTTCGTGTCGGGTTTTCGACGGTTATAGACCGCGAGGGGCCGCGAGTCAACAAGCGCATCGTGTATGGCGGTGAGTCATTTTGCCCTGCGCGCTTAAGGGGAAAGGCGGCTCGCCCGCTGACGCGTAGGCGCATCTTTCGCCCTGAAGAGTACAATAATTCTCGCTGGATAAGAGGGGGAGTCATGGCGAAAAAATCGAAGACACGGCTGGTAAACGGCGTGGTTTCGGCCTGCATCGCCGCATTCTTCCTGCTGCATGCGTCAATCGGGAGCGTTGCCGGGCTCGTTCCCTTGTCGACGGGGCTTGCGTGGGTGGTTTGGATTGGCGCCGCGCTGGCGGCTGCCCATGTAGCATTGTGCGGGGCTACGAGCGCTCTGCAGCTCACCGACACCGTTCGCCCTCCTAGCGTCAACAAAAAGCGTCATCTCGCACTCAAATGGGCGACAGGCGTGGCCCTTCTCGTGGCCGCAGCGGTGCACGTTTTCGTGATCAGGACGGTAGGGGCGCACGACATGCTGTCCAACATTTCGGGCGTATTCGTTATTGCGGCACTTGCCGCAGCTCTTGCCGCCCACGTGTGCGTGGGAAGCAAATCGTTGCTTAAAGATTTGGGTGTCGATCGCTCCTATAGAGCCGCGGTGCGCGTCACGGCATGCGTATGCGCTGCAGCATTCGCGCTGGCGGCATTGGCTGGGTTCATGGTTCGATGAGGCAGATTGGGGAAGGGCGGAGCGAAGCCGGGCTTTCCTGGCGGCCGGAGCGGTACAAAGCGGAGGTGAGGGATGCTTACTGTGGTGGATTTGGAGCAGGCGCGCTCGATTCCTCTCGAGCGCTTTGGCGGTTCCTGTGCGAATCGCAAGCGCGTCGTATCGTTGGACGGTGCGCTGGGAAAGGTGCTTGCCCGCGACATCGTTTCCGAGGAGGGCGTGCCGCCGTTCGATCGGTCGACTATGGACGGGTTCGCGGTAAGGGCTGCGGACACGTTTGGATGCTCGGAGGCTTTGCCCGCCATCTTGACGCTTGTCGGCGAAGTCGAAATGGGCGTCGCGCCGGATGCGGCATGCTCGTCCGGAACATGCATGCGCATTCTCACGGGCGGACAGGTTCCCCAGGGCGCCGACGCGGTAGTGATGCTGGAGCAATGCGAAGAATACGGCGACGGCACGGTGGGCATCATGAGGGCGGTTGCCCCGGGCGACAACATGGTGTTCAAGAACGACGACGTGAAGCCCGGAGAGCCGGTCCTGCGTGCGGGTGTGGGCATCGCTCCTCACCACATCGGGTCTCTTGCGAGCATGGGCATCACGGAGTGCGAGGTGCTTGACGATGTTTCGGTGGCCGTCATATCCACAGGCGATGAGATCGTGGATGAGTTCCGCAAGCCCGTGGGGGCGCAGATGCGCGATGTGAATGCTCCCATGCTTGCCGCCGCCGTGCGCGCATGCGGCGCGCGCCCGGTTCGGTACCCCATCGTGCCCGATGAATACGATGCGTTGCTCAGCGCCGTGCGGCGTGCGCTCGAGGAGTGCGACATGGTGCTCGTTTCGGGCGGGTCGTCTGCGGGGCAGAGGGACAATACGGCGCGCGTGCTGTCCGAGCTTGGCGAGCTTCTGTACCACGGCGTGGCTATCAAGCCGGGTAAGCCCACGATGTGCGCCGCCGTGCGGGAAAAACCTGCGTTCGGCTTGCCGGGGCATCCCGTTGCCGCATACTTCATGTTTCTCGAGGTGGTGCGTCCGCTGCTTGCGCGGATGTGCGGAGCGGGCGATGCGGGCGGGCGCGTCAGGCGGGCGACGTTGCGCGAGGGCATTCCCTCGAATCACGGGCGCGCCGAATTCGTCGCGGTGCGTTTCGAGGGAGAGCCAGATTGCGCATCGCGCCTTAAAGGTGGGCAAGGTGCGGAACCTCATTCCGAAGGCGCATCCGGTAAGGCTTCGCGCGGGGCGTTTGACGAGGATGGGCGCGAAGCTTTCGCCTCTCCGGTGCGCAGCAAGTCGGGGCTGATTTCGAGCCTTGCTGCTGCCGATGGGTATATCGTGATCGGGCGTAACACCGAGGGAGCGTCAGCGGGGCAGCGCGTGGACGTGCGACTTTTCTCGTGACGCGCGGCTCAATCGCTGGATGCATTTGCTCGGGGCAGTGCCCATTCGGCTCATTCTTGCGCCTCGTTTCGAATTGGCTCGGCCGCTTGGCAGGAAAAGGGAGGACGAATATGGCTTTTGCGTATCTGACCAATATCGCGTGCGAGGAGGCAATCGAGCGGCTGCTTGACGCGCTCGACGAATTGGGCGGAAGGGTCAAAAAGGAGCTTGTCCCGGTTTCCGAGTCGCTTGGCCGCATCACGGCCGAACCGCTCTATGCGCGCATTTCGGCTCCTCATTACCACGCGTGCGCGATGGACGGAATAGCGTTGCAGGCATCGGTTACGTTTGGCGCCACATCCACTACTCCCGTAGTCGTGCAACCCGACCGGTACGTGGTCGTGGACACGGGCGACCCTCTGCCTGATGGCTGCGATGCGGTGGTGATGGTGGAGGATGTCGTGCTGCCTGAGGGCGTTGGGATGCATGAACTGGGCGTATGCCCTGTAACGCTCTATAAGGCATCATCTCCGTGGGGCAATGTGCGGCAAATCGGGGAGGATATCTGCGCCGGTGAGATGCTGCTTACATCGGGCACCGTGATATCTCCTGCCGCCATGGGCGCCATGCTGGCGGCGGGCATCGCCGAGGTGCCGGTGGTCGTCCGGCCCAAAGTGGGCATTATTCCCACGGGTGACGAGGTGGTTCCCCCGTGCCCCGATCCCAGGCCGGGCGACGTGATGGAGTTCAACTCCACGATATTCGCGGGAATGGTGCGCTCGTGGGGCGGCGAGCCGGTGACGTACCCCATAACGCCCGATAGTCCCGAGGCGGTACGCGACGCGCTGCTTCGGGCGGTGTCGGAATGCGACGCCGTGCTGCTCAACGCGGGATCATCGGCGGGCCGCGACGATTATTCGGCGCGCGTGGTTGCCGATGCCGGCGAGCTTCTGTTCCACGGCGTTGCCATCAAGCCCGGCAAGCCCGCCATGGCGGGCATCGTTCGCGGCGTGCCCGTTATCGGCGTGCCCGGGTACCCAGTGAGCGGCATTGTGGTGGTGGAATCCCTGCTCAGGCCTGTTCTTGAACGATTCCTGGGCGCTTCTTTCGCCGATGGGGTTTCGGCCGAGGCAACGTTGGCGCGGCCGTGCACATCGTCGCTCAAGCACAAGGAGTATGTGCGCGTTCGTCTGGGCGCGGTAGAGGGCAAGCTCGTTGCGACGCCGCTTTCGCGTGGGGCAGGCGTGGTCACGTCGTTCGTCAAAGCCGACGGCATCATGGAGATTCCCCAGAACAGCGAGGGGTTTGAGGCGGGGGAGAAGACGCGCGTTCGCCTGCTGCGCCCGCTTGCCCAGATTGAGCGATCCTTGGTGGTCATTGGCAGCCACGATCCGCTTATTGACGAGATCGCCCAGATCATGCACGTTAAGCAGCCGGAGCTCTCCGTCGCATCGACCCACGTGGGATCGATGGGCGCTATCGTTGCGGCGAAGCGGCACGAAAACCACTGCGGCGGCATCCATCTGCTGGACGAGGCGACGGGCGAGTATAACGCCTCCTACCTGGAGCGCCATTTTCCCCAGGGCGGGGTGCGTCAAGTGGAGTGCGTCTATCGTCAGCAGGGCTTCATGGTGGCTCCGGGCAATCCGCTGGGCATCGAATCGCTTGCCGATCTGGCGCAGGAAGGCATGCGATACGTGAACAGGCAAAAAGGCTCGGGCACGCGCATCCTCAGCGATTATCTGTGCAAGCAGGAGAATGTGGACCCTGCGTCCATATACGGATACGACCATGAGGAATTCACCCACACCGCCGTTGCGGCGCTCGTGGAATCGGGGGCGGCGGATGCCGGCATGGGAATCTATTCGGCCGCCAAGATTTACGGGCTGGGCTTCGTTCCCGTGTGCGAGGAGCAGTATGACCTGCTCATTCCCGATTATGCGTGGGATACGCCCATGGTGCAGGCGCTTTTGGAGGTTCTCCAAAGCGAAGAGTTTCGCGCGCGAATCGAGGCCATGGGCGGGTATCGCGTAGAAAGCCCGGGAATGGTTCGCCGGCATTATGAGACCCGTGCGCAGATCTAGGTGCGTGCGGTCGGGTGGTGCAAACGAAGTTCTTCGGGTGAACGATGCGGCTTGTGTTGGGGTGGAGAGCGGGCGCGTGCAGGTTGAAGCGGCCTAGGCTGCTGTTCGTTTGGCGCCCGGCAGCTACGAGCCCAATATTGCGAGAAACTCTGACAGCTCGGGCGTTTGCGGGTGCGAGAGGATGGCGGCGGCGGGGCCTTCTTCCACGATGCGCCCGCCATCCATGAAGATGGCGTGGTCAGCGAGGCGGCGGGCCTGGCTCACAGAGTGCGTCACCACCACGATGCCGGCGTTTTTCTCGGTGCAGTAATCGCGCATGAGGCGCTCGGCGGCAAGGGTCGAGGGGATGTCGAGGGCGGCGGTGGGCTCATCCAGCACCAGATGGGTCCATGTGCCCGCCAGCACGCGAGCGAGCGCCATGCGTGCGGTTTCGCCGCCCGAAAGCTTTTTGGCGCTCTCGCGCTCGAGGTGCGATAACCCCAATGCTTCGACAAGCTCTTGGCAGCGCTCGTCGAATCGACGCCCTTTCGCCCCGAGCGCCACATTATGGGCGAGCGTCCCGTAAAACGCGTAGCTGCGCTGCGGCATGTAGCCGACGGTTTCTCCGGCGTCTAGAATCATACCGCCCTCATCGGGCCTGGTCGTTCCCGCGAGTACGCGCGCGAGTGTGGTTTTGCCGCATCCGTTCACGCCCATCACGGCGCAGATCTGGCCGCGGGGGAATTCAATGCCCTCTACGTTGAGCGCCGTTTTCGTTCCGTATCGCTTGACGGCTTTTTCGATTCTCATCGAGCCACGTTCCTTTGCACGATGCTCACGGCTACGTTAAGCGTGAGAAACATCAGCAGCAAGATGATGCCCAGCGCTATTCCCAAGGTGAAGTCACCGCGGTTCGTGTACATCATGATCGCCGTGGTCATGACGTTGGTTTTGTAGGCGATGGCTCCGCCCACCATGGATACGGCACCCACCTCGGCGATGGCGCGGCCGAAGGCGATGAGGTAGACCGTGAACACCTGGTAGCGGCATTCGCCCAGAAGCAGCAGCGCCGTGCGAACGCGCGAGAGCCCGATGCCTCGGGCGGTTTCGCGCACATCATCCACCAAGCCTCGAACGTACGACTCCATGTTACCCGCCACGATAGGCGTGATGAGAAGCACCTGCGCCACCACCATGCCCTCGACGGTGTAGAGCAGCTGGAGCCAGCGCAGCGGTCCGACGCCGCAGAACATGAGATAACACAGCAAACCGCACACCACGGGCGGGACGCCCATGAGCGTGCGGTTCACAATAACGAGCGCCGAAACGATTTTCGAGCGCCCCATAGCGAGGGCCGTGCCGAGTGGCATGCCTATGGCGAGCGCGATGAGAGAGCTGGCGATGCTCATGCGCAGCGTCACCAGGACGATATTCGTCAGCATCTCATCGCCCGAGACCAGAAGTGCGATGGCCTCCTCGAATGCGGTCAGCACGTGCCCTCAACCCTTTTTCTGCGGCGTTATTCGACGATGCCGCCGTTGGCCTCAAACGTGAGGAACGTCGCTTTGTCGGACAGGATGTACGCGTTCGTCTCGTTTGCCATGGCCAGGCAGGCGCCCATGCCGGCGTTGGAGTAGGTGTACCAATCGGTATAGTCGGCAACGCTGTCGGCCTCGGTGGTGATGCCCAGGTCCTCGGGCCACAGCGAGATTTCCTTGGTGTGCGTGCCGGAGGCATCGCCGCGCGAAACGAACGGGTACTTGCCGTCGGCAATCTGCGCGAAGGCGTCGAGCGCGGTGGCTGCGTCGGCTACGCCTGCGGGGTCGTCAGCGGGGCCGCACAGCACGAAATAATTGTGCATGAACGACAGGCGTTCGGAGTCAAAGCCGGGCAGCGTATACGCAAAACCGGCGGTCACGAACTCCTCTTCCTGGCTCTTGGAATGCACCAGGATGGCATCGGCGTTGCCCGACTCGGCGTTGGCGATGGCCTTGCCCGTGCCGGCGGAATACACCTCTACCTCATAGCCGTATTCGTCCTCGAAGTACGGCAGCAGGTAATCGAGCAGGCCGGAGTCGTTCACCGACGTGGTGGTGGACAGGCGGATGGCCTTCGTCTCGTCGGTTGCCTGCGGGATGTCGCCGTCATAGTGAGGCGCGTCGTCGTTGACGGTGAACAGCGATTCACCGAAGTCCGCCATGCCGTAATCGGCGATCAGCTCGAGGCCCTCGTCGGAGAGCATCCAATCGATGAAGGCGGCGGCACCTTCGGAGTTAATCGCCACGTCGGCGACCTCGTTGCCGTCGGCGTCCACGAACGGGGCGTCGGGATTCACGGCAAGCAGCGAGTAGGTGTTGATCAGGCTGTCATCCTCTTCGTACAGGATGGTCAAGTTGGTGGCCGCTGCCTCGGTGCTTTCCTCGGTCGTGGCGGCGGGCGTCGAGGTGTCTTCCTCGGCGGGCTCGCTGCTCTGCGACGAGCAGGCGGCGAGCGAAAGCGCCATCACGAACGCCGCAAGCAGGGCGACGATGCCAATGCGGATTTTCTTCATGGTTCCCCCCTTTGCTCGAAAAGAAGCTGCGCTTTCCGGCCACGCAATCATTCCATGCTTCTTTTCGCAATCCAGGAAAAACTATAGCCAAATGAAGGGAAAGATAAACCTTTGCTTGGGAGAGCATCGGCATAGTGCACCAAAAATTGTATATATGGATAATATTATTCAATTAATAGAATATATTGTTCTAAGAATGTTCGCGTTCTTGAATAGAATATGCTGTGCGCTCGTCTACGGGATCGGGGCGAGTTCTATGCTCTCCATCGACCCGTCGAGCAGGTCGATCATAAGCAGGCGGTTGCGGATCTGCCCGGGTCTTCCAAGGAGCACCTTCACCGTTTCGGCGGCTTGCACGGCGGCGGTGGCATACGCCGCGAAGGGAAGGCTCCCCAGCCGCGCGTGCTGGCTTGTGCCGAACGGCTCGCCGTATATCGAAACGAAAGAGGCGTCGCCCGGGTGCACGGTGCACACCTGTCCGAACCACCCCGCGATGGCGCCGTACACAAGGGGAATGCCCAGGGCCTGGCAGGCGTGCGCCAGCCAAAAGCGCGACTCGAGCGTATCCAGACAATCCACAACGCAGTCCATGCCGCGAATCAAGTCGGCTGCGTTGCTCTCGTCGAGGTACGAGACGATTGCTTCGGGCTTCGCCTTGCGATCGATTTCGAGGATGCGGCGTTTCGCGACCTCCGCCTTATGCAGGCCCACTGTCGCCTCGGTGCAAAGAACCTGCCTGTTGAGGTTTGTCTCGTCAAAGACGTCGGCATCGATGAGGCGCAGGTGCCGCACCCCAATGCGAGCGAGCGCTTCCACGACGGACCCTCCCAGTCCTCCGCACCCTGCCACCGCGACGCGATCCTCGGAAAGCGTGCGGCACTCTTCCTCAGTGAGCGCTTCGATATTGCGAAGGTATCGTTGTTCGACGGGCATGCGGGCTCCTGATCAAAAGGCGGCGTTGCATCTAAGCATATCATGGGGCGTTGGCTATTCGCCAATGGGGCTCGCGGCGTTCCTTCCCTGCGTTTATGTGGAACCGCCTGCTAGGCCGCATCGTCCATCACGGCCTCCAGGTTCCTGCCGTGATCCTATGGGCACCGCCGATCCGGGCGGCAGGCGGTTTGGAGCGAGGGGCTGGGTCGCAGGCGGCTTGGGCCAGCGGTGCGCTGGATTGTTCTATCCGATGGAGCCGCCGCCCCCACGATGAGGGGCGGCGGTGCTCATGTGTCTGCGATGGCGGATTCGCCGTGAACGGCTGGCGTTCGAACGCCCTGCGCTTTATACGTAGCGATACGTCTGCATCATCTCGTCGGCGAGTTCTTTCTTGCGGCAGGCGTCGCACACGCGGGGCTCTTCAACGCCCGCCTTCTCGGCGGCGCGATGCACGGCCTCCCTTGTGCCCATGAGGTTTCCGCAGCGTTCGCAGAACGCAAGCTCAAACGTGCGGCTCCAAATCGTGCGGCTCGTGGCGTCCTGCGTGTATTCGATAGCGCCCGTGGGGCATACGTTTGCGCAGCTCAAGCAGCCTATGCAATCTGCCGAAGGCTTATCGTAGGGGGTGCTCACCTTTTTATCCACGCCGCGATTCACGGTGGAGATGGCGCCCGTTCCCAAGCTGTCGCATGCTTGCACGCACAGCCCGCACAGGATGCACTTTTCGCCGTCGAGGGTGATCAGCCTATCGAAGCCGTCCAGCTCGCCTGCCTCTTGCGCCATGGAGACGATCGTTTCGGAATCGGGCGCGCGCTTCGCCAGCAGGGCGAGGGTGACGGCGCGCTCCTCGACGATTTTCTCCGAGTTGGTATACACCGTGCATTCGCGCTCTACGGGGTAGACGCATGAGGTAACCACCTTGCGTCTTCCGCGTTCCTCCACTTCCACGATGCACACGCGGCAGCAGGCGCGATGGTCCTCGAACGCGTCGGAGCGGCAGAGCGCGGGAATGTGGATTCCGTTGCGCTCCGCCACGTCGTACAGGTATTCGCCCGGCTCGCATGCGCACGGGCGTCCGTCAATGGTGATGGTCAACGTGTCGCTCATGCCGGCATCCTCCTCATCGTTTCAACAGCGTCGAACCGGCAGGCGTCGCGGCAGCTGCCGCAGGCGATACACTTGTCGGGGTCTATGACGTGCGCCGCTTTGACCTCGCCGGATATCGCATTCGCGGGGCACACGCGAGAGCACATGCCGCAGCCCGTGCATGCTTCTGCGTCGATCGTGAAGCGCGTGAGGTCGGGGCACACGCCGGCGGGGCATTCCTTGCGGTCGATGTGGGCCTCGTATTCGTCGCGGAAGAATTTGATCGTGGTCAGCACCGGGTTGGGCGCCGTACGTCCGAGCGCACAGAGCGAAACGTCCTGCATGGTGTGGCAGATGCGCTCGAGCAGCTCGATATCGCCCGCGCGACCGCGCCCCTCGCAGATGTCGGTGAGTATGGCGCGCATCTGGCGCAGGCCTTCGCGGCATGGCGTGCATTTGCCGCAGCTCTCCTCGCAGAGGAAATCCACGTAGTAGCGCGCGACCTCCACCATGCACGAGCGGTCGTCCATGACGATCATGCCGCCCGATCCCATCATGGCGCCGTACTCGGTAAGCGTGTCGAAATCCACGGGAAGGTCGAGCAGCGATTCAGGTATGCAGCCGCCCGACGGGCCGCCGGTCTGTATTGCCTTGAAGGGCCGGTCGTTCATGATGCCGCCGCCGATGTCGTATATCAACGTGCGCAGCGTGGTGCCCATGGGCACCTCCACCAGGCCGGTGTGCTTTACCTTGCCCACCATGGCGAACACCTTGGTGCCTTTGGACTTCTCGGTGCCCAGCTTGGCGTATTCATCGCCGCCGAAGCGCAGGATGGTGGGGATGGAGGCGAGCGTTTCCACGTTGTTCAGCACGGTGGGCTTGTCGAAGAGACCGCGCTGGACGCTGCGGATATATTTCGCGCGCGGTTCGCCCACCTTTCCGGCGATGGACGCCATGAGCGCCGTGGATTCGCCGCACACAAACGCGCCTCCGCCGCGCACGATGGACAGGTGCAGCTTGTGGGGCGTGCCCATGATGGAATCCCCCAGGATGCCCGCCTCGTACGCGTCGTCGATTGCGTGCTGGATGTGGTCGCGAGCAAGGGCGTATTCGTCGCGGATGTAGAGCACGCCCTCCTCGGCGCCTATGGCGAGCGCGCCGATTATCATGCCCTCGATCACGGCGTGGGGGCAGCCCTCCATTGTGGAGCCGTCCATAAACGCTCCGGGATCGCCCTCGTCGCCGTTGCATACGATGTACTTGGGCCATTCGTCATAGCCGGCGGCGCTGCGCCATTTGCGCCCGGTGGGGAATCCCGCTCCGCCCTTGCCGCGCAGGCCGCTCTTCTCCACTTCCGAGATGATTTCGTCCGGCGTCATGGCGAGCGCGCGTTTCAGGCCCTCGTACCCGCCGCGAGCGATGTAGTCGTCAAGGCTTAAGGGGTCGATGATGCCTACGTCTTTGAGCACCACCTTGTGCTGAAGCGCGTAGAACGGGTTGTCGTCCATGTGCTCGAAGAATTGGCCGTCGCGCCGGTGGAGGAGCTTCTTCACGGGTGCGCCATCGAGCGAATCGACAATCGCTTTGGCGTCGCGCGCGGCAACGCGGTAATACATCAGGTCGCGCGGCATAAACCGCACCACGGGGCCCTGCTCGCATTCGCCCGAGCAGCCGGTTCGTACCACGTCCACACGCACGTCGCCGGTCAGGTTGCGCGCTTCGAGCTCCTTTTCGATGGCGTCCGCCACGTCAAGCGCGCCATTGGCGATGCAGCTTGTGCCGCAGCAGACGAGAATTCTGTCGGTTCCGTTAATCATCGCCGATCACGCCCTTCGAATCATCCGTGCGGTAGCTATCAACAATGCCGGAAATCTGATCGACCTTAAGCTTGTTGTGATATACGCCGTCGACCACCATGACGGGGGCGAGGGCGCACGATCCCAGGCAGTTGACGTATTCCACCGAAAATTCCCCGTCGGCGCTGGTTTGTCCCGGCTCGATGTCCAGGATGCGCTTGAGCTCGGTGGCGAGGTTGACCGAGCCGCGCAGGTGGCATGCGGTGCCGTTGCATATCTTGATGATATGCTCTCCTTTGGGGGTCAGCGAGAGCGCCTTGTAGAACGTTGCCATGGAGTAGAGGTGCGCCTTGGTGCAGCCCAAGTAGTCGGCGAGGGCGGCGAGCCCCTCTTCGGGTATGTAGTTGAATTCGTGCTGCATGTCCTGCATGGCGGCCAGCGCGAAGCGGCGGTCTGCGGGATATGCCTCGATGATCGCGGTGATCTTCGAGGCGCGGTCCGTATCGTTCATGGATGCCTCGTTTCAAATGGATGTGCCCGCATCGAGAACGGGCGAAAGGCGAAGCGCCCGCCCCTGTCGGGGCGAGCGGCCGGATGTATGAAAATTGCTTATCCTCCTGCGACCAGAGGGGTGATGACCACGTAATCCTGCTCGGTGAGGCGCGTGGCCACGCCGTCCAAGTGCTCGATGTGGCGTCCATTCACCAGGATGATCACGTCGTCGCCTTTGTCCGTTCTCTCCTTGTTCAGAATGAGGCCATCGAATTCCGGCCAGCGGGCGCAAAGCGCCTCCATCAGCTCCAACACATTGGAAGGGGCGGGCAGGTCGCATGATTTGCAGCGCGCAATCTGCCGGTATGTCGCCAGGAACTTCACAAGCATGGGCGAACCTTCTTGAAGGGAACGAACGAGCGGGAGGCGGGCAGGGCTCGCCTCCCATGACGGGTCTAATAGGTCACATTCAGTTCGGCGAGCTTTTCGGGCGTGGGGATGCCGTCTGCGGTCCAATTGCGCGCCTCGTAGTAGTCGGCGAGCATGGTTTGCAGCTCGTTCACCTTGCCCTTGGCCGGGCCGCTGGGCAACGCCTCGCGCAAAAGACGCGGGGGCAGGGTGTCTTTTTCGACGCCGGCTTCCATGTTGAAGCGTTTCTCGAGGTTCCAGATGCGCTCGCCCTTGAGCAGAATCTCCTCGTCGGTTTCGTCCGAGCCCACAGCCTCGCGGTACTGGCCCGCAATTTCAGGCAGGCCGATGCCGAACGTGGTGAACAGGCACATGCCGGTGGAGTCGCACAGGGCCGTGAGATCCTGGAAGGTTTTGAGCATGGCGCCCTTGCCCTCGGTGACCTGCGGATCGAGCTTTACGGGAATGCCCAGCACCTCGGGGCTGATCATGTAGCCGCGCACGTGGCAGCCGCCGCGGTTGGAGGTGGCGTACTCAAGGCCGATGCCCTGAATGGCGCGGCCGTCGTATGCGGGCATCTCCTGCTTCTTCACGCTCATGGAAAGCTCGGGGTGGCCGTACTTCTCCGCCAGGCGGTACGATCCCAGGCCGATGGTCTTGCCAAAGCCTTCGCCGTCGGCGCACATCTGCGTGAGTTTCACCATGGCAGCGGCATCGCCGAAGCGCAGGGGGAATCCGATATCCTCTTCGGGAATGGCGCCCATCTCGTAGAGCTCCATTGCACAGGCAACCGTGGAGCCCAGGGTGATGGGGTCCATGCCCTGCTCGTTGCAGATGAAGTTTGCCTTGACGATGGACGAGATGTCGTTCACGCCGCAGGCGGCGCCATAGCTCCAGCCCGCTTCGTACTCGGGGCCTTCGCCGAAGCCGTCCAGGTTGCCCTTGCCTTCGATCTTGGTCACGCGCCCGCAGGCGATGGAGCAGCCGAAGCAGCCCTGGTTCTTCACCAGGTGCGTTTCGTTCAGCCTCTCGCCTGAGGTGTCGTCCGCCTGCTCCCAGTACGAGCCGTCGCGGCCGTTGCGCAAAGGCAGGCCGCCCACCTCGTTCACGATGTTCACGAGGATCTCGGTGCCGAAGGTGCCCAGACCGTTGCCGGTGACGGGGTGCTCTTTGAGCATGGTGCGCGCCTTGGTGACCTCGTTCATGAAGCCCTCGGGGCGGGCAACGGTCACGCCGCCGGTTCCGCGCACGGCGATGGCCTTGAGGTTTTTGGAGCCCATCACCGCGCCCATGCCGCCGCGGCCGGCCGCACGGTTCTTGTCGTTCATGATGGCGGCGAACAGCATGCAGCGCTCGCCGGGCGTGCCGATGCAAGACACGCGCACCTTGCCGTGCTTGGCCTCGAGGGCCTCGGTGGTTTCATGGACGCCCTGCCCCCACAGCTCGTTGGCATCGAGCAGCTCTACCTGGTCGTCGTTGATGTGCAGATACACCGGATGATTGGCTTTGCCCTCGAAGATGATGCCGTCGTAGCCCGCGTATTTCAGCTCAGGGCCAAAATGGCCGCCTGAGTTCGCAGCGCCGATGATGCCCGTAAGCGGCGCCTTCGACACGACTTCGTAGCGGCCTGCCGAGCATGCGGCGGTGCCGGTGAGCGGGCCGGTCATGAAGATCAGCTTGTTCTCGGGGGAAAGCGGGTCAACCTTGGGGTCGACCTCGTTGCAGTAGTATTTCGTTCCCAGTCCTCGGGCGCCCACGTAGTCATGAGCGTCCTGCATGTTCAGGGGCTCTTTCTTGATGGAGCCTTCGGTGAGGTTGATACGAAGAATCGTTCCGATCCAGCCGTTTGCCTGCGTCATTATGCACGCACCTCCTCGACGGCCGCCTTCAGCTTGTCGGCGGCAAGCTGTTTTTTGTCCGGCACCTCATCGGGGTCTACCAGGCTGATGGCTCCCGTGGGGCAATACTTGGCGCACCAGGCCTCGCCGCCGCACAGGTCGCACTTATGAATCATGCGCTTGGCGGGAGAGTACGAGATGTTGCCTAAGGGGCATGCGCTCACGCACATCTTGCATACGATGCACTTATTGGCGTCATGCTCGATAACGCCCTGGGCGTTGCGACGCAGCGCGCCGGTGGGGCAGATAGCGGCGCAGGACGCCTCGTCGCACTGCATGCACATGATGGGCACCGTGATGGCGGCATCCTCGTAGTGGAATACGCTTACATTGGAAAGGCGTGGATTGAATTCCTCGTTGTGCTTGAACGAGCATACCAGCTCGCAGGTGCGGCAGCTCACGCACTTCTTCGGATCCACGACCAACTGTTTAGCCATGGATTCCCCCTTTCATTCGAGTTCGGCCGTAAAGCACTTGAGTCCAGTAAACCATGCGTTCGGCAGAAAAAACGCGACGTCGCCGATTTGGGGAGCTTACTTGCTCGTTTGTGCCGGATTCCGACGTATCATTAGGCAGAAAGCATGAGGGTTTCTGCCTAATTCGAATCGAGGTTCCCATGCGTACATTCGATTACCGCCACCTTCCTCAGAACCTGTTCGACGGCAAGGTGGGCACGGCAAACGTGCGCCTCTACGAAGACCGGGGCACGTTCGAGGCCTTGAGGAGGGCGCATCCCGATGCGCTTGAGGCCCTGCGGCGCGAGGCCCGCTTCGACAACGTGGATGCTTCCATGCGCATAGAGGGGTTTTACCTGCCCACCGCTCGCGTGAGGGAAATCGTCGAGGGGAAGCAGCCGTCGGGGGACGCCGAGTCGCAGATAGCGGGGTACGCGCAGGCGCTCGCGCTTGTCGAGGAGTCGTGCGGGGGAGACGGCGACAGTCTGCCGCTCTCGACCGCCACTATCCTCAAGCTCTATGAGACGCTGTATTCGCATCGCAATCTTGGTCGAAAGAGCCGCTACCGCAAGAAAGACTATATGTATGTGCAGGTGGATGGGCATCCGCGCGCTATGCCGGTAAGCCCCATTACTGCGTTCGAGACCCCGCTTGTTTTGGGCGGGGCATGCGATAGCCTTGCGGATGCGTTTTTGGCCAGCTCGTGCAGCCCGCTTATTCTGAGCGCCGTGTTCACGGTGGATTTTCTTGCGATACGCCCATTCGATGAGGGAAACGGGCGCATTTCGCGTCTTTTTGCCAATCTGCTGCTTGAAAAGGCGGGTTTCGAGGTGCTCCGCTATATGAGCGTGGATCGCATCATTGAGGAGTCGGGAATGGCGTATTACGATGCGCTCAATGCGTGCGTCGAGGGATGGGACGTGGGCAGAAACGACTACTCTCCTTACGCGCTGTATTGGCTCGAGACAATACATGAGGCATATAGGCGCCTGTTCGCCGCGTTGGAAATGAGTGGAGCTGCAGGCGCGGGAAAATCCGAGCGGGTGCGCCTTTTTGTCCAACGGGCGAATCGGCCTGTGACGAAACGCGAGATCCGCGCTGCGCTCGCCGACGTGAGTGAGGCGACCGTTGAGGCGGAGCTTGGCCGCATGGTCAAGGAAGACGTGGTGGAAAAGCTCGGCGCCGGGCGCTCGACGGCGTATCGCTGGAGGGAGTAGGGTTTATCGGGCGCACGAATGCTCTCCGATGCAGAGCGTGTTCGTGCGCCGTAAAAGCTGCAACAGCACCGAGCGAAGGGGCGCCGCCCAAAAAAGGACGACGCCCCTTCATCATGCGCGCACCTGCCCGATTCGGTAAGGGAGGGAGGTGGCAGGTGCGCGCGGGGTAATGCGTCGGCGGGAGGGATGCGCCTTGCTGGCGCTGTGCCGACGCGTTGGCGTTGCGCTAGGCCGTGTACGCCGCGGCGTTTTCGCCGGCTATGCGGCCGAAGGTGTAGATGTCAGACATTGAGCAGGAGCCAAGGCGGTTGGTGCCCATCTTGTGACCGGCGACCTCGCCTGCCGCAAACAGGCCGGCAATGGGCTGCTTGTTTTTGTCGAGCACTTCGGCGGAGGTGTTGATGCGCAGGCCGCCCATGGTGTAGTGCACGGCAGGCTTGCAGGCGAGCAGATAGTACGGGCCGTCCTCGATCGGGTTCATTTCGCCGCGGTAGTTCCACTCGGGGTCCTTGCCGTCTTTGCAGTATCCGTTCCACGCTTCGATGGTCGCTTTCAGACCCTCGGCGTCAACGCCCATGGCCTCGCACACCTCGTCGATGGTGTCGCCCTTCACAACCACGCCGCGCGATTCGCAGTTTTCGTACTCATCGCTATGCACCTCGAGCAGGCCGGTTTTGTCGGCGCCAGCCTGATTGAACAGCACATAGGCAATGGAATCGGTCTGTTCGGTAATGGCATTGGAAATGACATCGCGGCGGTCAAGCTCCTCCACGAAGCGCTGGCCCTCTTTGTTCACCAGCAGGCCCTGGTACTCAAGGCGCACGTCGCCCACGTACAGAAGAGAACCGTTTTCGGGGTCGCACACGGGGTAGGTTTGGATGTACTCCATATCTACCAGGTCAGCGCCCGCTGCCTCGCCCATCACGATGCCGTCTCCCGTTGCGCCCACCGAGTCGGTGGAAAGAATCTTGTCGTCCATATCGGGGTTGTACTTGACGCGCATCTCGACGTTGCTTCCAAATCCGCCCGCGGTCAAAACCACTGCCTTGCAGGAGATGGTGGACTCTTCACCGGTCAAGGTGTTCTTGACCTTCACGCCCGTGACGGCATCGCCGTCTTTGACCAGCTCGGTGGCTTGCGAGTTGTTGAACAAAGCGATGTTGTCGATTTCGCCCACGCGGCGGGTGAGCTTGGTGGTCATCTCGGAGCCGCTGTGGGTAATGGGGATGATGGATCGCTTGATGTTGTGGCCGCCAAACTGCATGAGGTCGTGCTTCCACGAAACGCCCGCCTCAAAGGTGAGCCACTGGGACGAATCCAGTGCTCCTTCGGCGATGACCTGAACCAGCTCCGGGTCGGCTTTGTTGTCGCCGCCCACGAGCATGTCTTCGGCGAGGTTGTCGGGGCTGTCCTTGATGCCCTCCTGCGCCTGGATCCAGTTGCCGGGCGCGGCCATCTCGCCGCCCGAGAGGGCGGTGTCGCCACCGTAGACGCCCATCTTCTCAAGTAGCACCACGTTGGCGCCCTTGTTGGCGGCGCTAATGGCTGCAGCAAAGCCTGCGCCGCCAGCGCCTACAACGACCACATCGGCCGACTCGGGCAGCGGCTCGGCTTCAGAGGCGGCTTTGTCGCGGCCTTGCCAATCGCTCGAGTCCTCGCCAATGGCATCCAGCGCTTGGCCCACGGCCGAGATGAATGCCATGCTCGACAAGGTGGCGCCGCTCACGGTGTCAACGTTGAGCGTTTGGCTGTCGATAATCTGCTTGGTGAGCTGCTCCATGGCGTGGTCGCCTAGGCCAGGAGTCTCGCGAGAGCTGAGCACGGTGATGCGATCGATGGCGCCGTCTTTGGCAGAAACCTCGATATCCATGTTTCCGTGCTTGCCCATGGCCTGAGCCGTGGCGATGCCGGTGCCGTTCGACGAGGCCCCCTCCGAGCTTCCCTCGCTCGATTTGCTGGGGGTGCAGCCCGCGAGCGCCAACGCGCTGCCGATTGCTGCAACGGTGCCGCCCGCTATGAAATTCCTGCGCGATACGTTTTTCATTGTTCCCCTCCTTTGGTGGTGGGCGCCGTTGCGATTGTCCGGCGTCCCATTATTTCGCGTCGGCGGGGCGCGGCCTGTGCCGCATGCTCCGTCCGAGTTCGCTGCAACTGTATGACGGTCATGCCGTTGCGGCAATCGTCCGGTGCGGTTAAATAATTAACCCATCAATAACCCTAGCCGCGACTAGGTGTTTTGCTTATGATGTACAGGTTTTGCGCGTTGCGCCGATGTGCTCTTGGGGAGGGGTGAGCATGGAATCATTGCGCGGGGCGGCGGATCAGTGTCGCTCCATGGCGAACCGAATGGCGGCGGTTCCATTTGTGTTCTTGGGCGTTGGCCTGTACAGGGCGTGGCTGGCGTTGTTTTTTCGATACGAAGCGTTTCCCGGAATGAACGCTCCGAGCTATTTTTTGTTCGAGGCGGCCATAGGCGTCGCATCATTCATCCTCGCTCTTGCCGCGAGGCGCATATGCCCTATATGGTCGAATCGCGCGGTGGTCGGGGCATCGTGGGCATGCATGACATGCGGAGCGGCCTGCATTGCCGCAGGGTGTTTCGGCGGCGTTGCGCCGCTCAGTGCAGTTGGGCTGGTGCTTGCCGGTGCCGGGCTCGCTGCCGTTATTCTTATGTGGGCGGAATTCTATGGCTCCATCAACCCCGCGCGCGTAGCGCTGTACCACGCCATGGGCATAGGCTTCGGCGAAATCCTGAAATGGCTATTCATGGGAATGGACATAAGCTACCTGGTGTTTTTCTCGCTTGTTCTTCCCGCTGCCTGCATAGCAACCGTTCATGCGAGCGTGTCGCGACTTCCTCGCGACGAGAGGCCCGCCCATGGCGCCGGCGCAGCTTCACGGGTCATTCCCTGGAAACCCATTGTTCTGATGGCCGCCTGTTCGTTTGCCGCAGCCTTTGGGGCGCTTCCCGCCCAAGCGCTCAGCGCGGGAAACGTTGCCGGGGCATTAGGGGCGTGCGCCCTGGTATGCGTGGGCGTTCTGGTGCAAATGCGCTGGTTCAATTTCGACACGGTATACGAACTCGCATTCCCCCTGTTCATCATTGCGTTTCTTTTTGTTTCTCCGGCGGTTACCGGCGGGTCGTTCCTCACGGCGGTGGGGTACGAAGCCGGATATACCATGCTCACTATTCTGATGGTGATCGTGTTTGGCAACATCACATACCGCTATGGTGTGAACGCAGTGTGGGCTTGCGGAATAGAGCGCGGCATTCGCTACGTGGCCGAATCAATTGGGTGGGGGTCGTCCGCGGTGCTTGCCGGTACGCTTGGCTCGCAAGAGATGTCGACCGCCTATCTTGTCATCACCTTCGTCGTGGCGGCGGTGTTTGCGGTGGTGTTTTTCTCGGAGCGCAAGCTTTCGGCGCAATGGGGCATAAGCCTGAAAGACGGAGGGGAGCTGCTCGCTGCTTCCGACGAAAGATGGCGCGCTTTGCGGGTCGAGGAGCTTTCGCGCAAGCACGATCTTAGCTCCCGAGAGGGCGAGGTGCTGAGGCTGCTGGTTGAGCGAAAAACCATGGCGGAAATGGAGGAGGCTCTGTTCATAGCGCAGGGCACTATAAAGGCGCATGTGAGCCATATCTACAAAAAGCTCGGGGTGCACAGCAGGACCGAGCTGTTTGCCCTTTTCGACGACCCGGAGCGTTCGGGGTCGCAACGTTAGACTTCGGACGGATGTGCGTTCTAGGTCGCAACGTTAGATTGGGGGCGGAGACGCGTTGGCTTTGCGGCGCAGGGCTGGCCGCATTGCTCGCGAACGCGGGCGTAACGCAAGAATGCCGCCTCGAAAGGCGGCATTTGCATAGGAGACTGATTTCTAGTTGCGGTGCTTGCGCATGCGAAGGACCGCAAGGATGATGGCAGCGAGGCCGACGGATCCTATCAAGGCTGCCGCCCCTGCGAAGACGAACGAAGCGTCGTTGGTTTGGGGAATCGACGTGCCGCCTGTTTGCTTTGCGGGCGTTTTGCTCTTGTCGGACGCGCTCTTGGTGCTGCCGTGGCCGCCGTCGCTCTTGGCGCCTGGCTTGTCGCCGTTGCCATGCGGGTTGTCGGGGTTGTTTCCGTGCTCGCCGCCGGGATTGTTTCCTCCGCCCGGATTCTCGGGATTGCTGGGCTTTTCCGGCTTCTCGGGATCGGTGCCGGGGTTGTGAGGGTCGGTCGGGTCGGTGCCCCCGCCAGGGTTGTCGCCCCCGCCAGGGTTGTCGGGATTGTCGGGGTCGCCGCCGCCGGGGTTATCGCCGCCGCCGGGCTCCGTCGGGTCGGGCGTCTTCTCCCACTGGGCGGTCAGCACGAGATGCGGGTCGTCGTAGGGGATCTGGACCTCGTCGCCCGGAGCATAGCTCTTGCCGTTGGAACCGCTCCAGCCCTTGAACGCGTACCCCTCGCGTTCTGGCGCATCGGCTGCCAAGAACTTCTTCGTCTCGGTGTTGGGCGAGGTGTCTTCGTGAATGCCAAATGTACCTTCTTCGCCCTGGGGGTTGGGCGCGCCGCCCGCGGAATCGTATCGCAGGCTGAATTCCTTGTCCCATACCGCAGTGAGATAAATCGCCGGCTCGTAGCAGGCGTTCGTCTCTACATCGGAAACCGGATAGAGGTCTTTGTCGTCGATCAGCTTGAGAGTGGATTCGTATCTGCCCGATTTGATCGGCGCCTCGGATGCGTCCGGCATGCTGCCCGCCCCTCGAAGCATCAAGGTTGAATCGCCGTCGTCGACGAACGGGGACTTCCAAAACAGGAATTTGTATCCGTCGCGAACAGGCAGCGTGTCTATAACCGCAAAGTCCATGGAGTCGGGCGGCTCAGGGGCCGTCACTTTTTGCACCTGGCTGAGGTCGGATTTTTGGAATGTCTCATCCCACGAGTTGCGCCATTCGTAGGAAGTGAGCGAGGGGTCGTTGAGGGCGCCCCCGTTGGGGTCGTAGGCAATTGCCCCTACGTAGGTTAAAGGCAGATTATCTGCTACGGTCACCTGGAACCCCACGACTGCGTTAACGGTTGTGCTGCTGCCGTCGGCCGCTTCGCCCGTAAGGGTCAGCCAGTAGTAGACGCACACCGGCGTATCGGGCGGTGTTTCTTTGAGCCCCTTCATGCTGCCGCCGAGCGAGAGATATTCCGACGAGGCAGAAACGTACTCGGAGTTATTGCCGTCGGAATACGTTCCTCCCACAGATGTTCCAGCCACGGAGAGCAAGGTGCCGGTCACGTTGTATACCTGGGTTTTGCCGGGCTGGTGGGGAATTTCTGCGGTGAACGTTTTGGGCGAGACGCCGCCCCAGTTTACGCTGGCCCCCGGCTCCAGAACAATCTTGCCGTATTCGCCGGCCAGCGGGAACGTGTTCCCCGGCTTGTTGAGGGAGCCTACGCCGGGGACGGTGGGTTGCAGGGTGTGAATGTCTTCAAGGCTGAAATTGTCTGATTCGCGAGGAGCTATATCCTCGAAGAGGCCGTAGGGCGAGCTGCTCTCGTCTTCGTTGATTAGGTATGTCTCAATTGTCTCGCAACCGGATTCTTCCTTTGCAAATGCGGGTGTCGCCTGCGTGGCGATTCCTGCGCACACGAGCAGGGCGGCTACGGCAAGGTACCCCCTCTTTCTTATGGCGTGTGTCATGGCGGTCCTTTCTACGCGATTCGTTTTGCAAAACGCGAGATGGTGGGCATTTCTTATAGATATGCCGAAACTACCAAGCGACGCCGCGGCGCCGTCAAGCGGGAAGAAAGGAGGATGGATGGAGATTGAGGGGTTTTGGGGTCGGGGTTGAATCGCGGCATGCCGAAAGCTTTTTGGCTTGACGGCTGTCGCAAAGGGGCCCTCCGGGCCCATCTGCGCAAGCGTAGGGGTGTTCTTATAAAAGAGCTTCTTAGAATCGGGTCAATAATTTTCGTTATTCTACTGTTAGCCACTTGCAACTTTGTGAAATTACCCCATTTTTCACCCAAACGGCTCCGAAACAGTTCAGAATCGATGTAGGTGGCGCTATGAAAAGCCGTCAAACGGTAGAAAGCCGAAAATAATTGTCCAGTTTTCTGAATTTGCTCGTATCAACGTGGGCTCTCTGGGTCTGAGCCAGTACCGTCGTGGTCCATTGTTTGGAGGGCGAAGTCTTTCGGGTGGAGCTGCAGGATGCCCTGCGTACCGCCTTGGCGCTTTGGGCACGGAAGCGCTGGTTGAAAAGCTGGCGCAATAAAAAACGGGCCCGGAAGGCTTCGGACCCGTAATACATTCTCTGGCGGAGAGCTGGGGATTCCCGCGTTCGCTTTGCGAACGCTCAGCCCCTCGGGCTAAAGCCCTCGGGCGATTCGCTAAAAACTGCCCACCGGGCAGTTTTCTTTACGCGAATCCACCTCATCGGTTCGAATCCCTGTAGTGCGCAATAAAAAACGGGTCCGGAAAGCTCCGGACCCGCAATACATTCTCTGGCGGAGAGCTGGGGATTCGAACCCCAGATACGCTTTTGGCGTATACTCGCTTAGCAGGCGAGCACCTTCGGCCTCTCGGTCAGCTCTCCGCAAAAAGGTGCGCGAAGCATGGTATCGTTATTGCGTGCGAAATGCAAGGCCGCACTACAGATTGAACATAGGAGGCTCAATGAAGCCCAGCGTCACATACTTCTGCGATTCATCCAAACGCCGCACGCTGCGCGTAGCGGCGCTTCTTTTGGGATTGTTCGTGGCCGTCATGGCAATGAGCTTTTTCGCGCCGCACGCGTCGGCCTATGCCAAAGAGTACACTTGCCCCAACGTGACTATCGATGCCACGGTGAATAAAGACGGCTCTCTTTCGGTCACCGAGTCGCGCGAGTTCACGTTCGACGGCGCCTTTACGGCGGTGTGGTGGGAGCTCGGTCAGAACTTGCCTTCTGACGCATCCGAGGTGACCATCGACGGCGTGTCGATGACCGAGCCCCAGGCGTCGGGCTCTGGCGTGGATTCCGCCCCGGCGGCAAACGAAAGCTTGTCCGAGGTGCCATTTGAGCTCGAATGGCGCGATGCGGGCGGCCCCGGAACCACATCCTATTCGTTTGATGAGGCGCGCGGCACGCTGTATGTGTTCTTTGATGCGGAGGACGCTACCTCGGTCATAACCATCTCCTACACCATCTCGAACTTCGTGCAGGTTTATGACGATGTTGCCGAGCTGTACTGGCAATTCATAGGGCATGGCTGGGCGGTCGATAGCAGTCATGTAACCGCGACGGTTCATCTGCCCGCGCCCAGCGGCACCAGTCTCGGGTCGGGCGATGAGACGGTGCGCGCGTGGGCGCACGGCCCGCTCGATGGCACGGTGGACATCCAGGATGATGCCACCATCGCGCTCGCCGTCCCCCGGGTTTCCGCCGGCGGCTACGCGGAGGTCCGCACGACGTTTCCCGCGGAGTGGGTGAGCGGGGTCGACTCCACGTCGCCCGTTCGCCATACGGGCGATCGCCTCGATTCGGTGCTCGAAGAGGAATCGCGCTTGGCCAACCAGGCCAATGCGGAGCGTTTGCGTGCGCTCGCGTTTATCGTGGTATGCCTGGTCATCTCCATCGGCAGCATTGTGTGGGCGCTGTGGATGTTCTTCCGCCACGGCAAGGAGCACAAGCCTGTGTTCCAAGAACAGTACTGGCGCGATGTGCCCGATCCGAGCATTCATCCCGCGGTGATCGCTCGCCTGTGGCGCTGGGATGCTCAGAGCCAGGACGATTTCACTGCCACGCTTATGCATCTGTCGCATCGCGGCGTGCTGCGCATAGATGCAGGCCAGTACCAGGTGCCCGATGGCCGCGGCCAGAAAACCGTGCAAGATTACTACATCACGCGCTTGCCCGGGTGGCAAGAAAAGGTGGCCGGAAGCCCCATCGACGAAGAGGCGATAGACGTGCTGTTCGAGAAGGCGGGCAAAGGCACCGATTCGCTGTGGTTCGGCACGATCAGTCAATACGGGCAGGACAACCCCGAGGCGTTTGTGGCCTCCATGAACGAATGGCAGGGCATCCTCAGCGCCGAGACCAACCGTTACAACTTCTTCGAGGCAAAGGGAAACCACTATCAGGCGCTCATGACCTCGCTGGGAATTCTCGGCATCATTGCGGGCCTGGTGGGCATCTTCATGTTCTCCAACTTCATTCCCCTGATTGCGCTGGGACCTGCGTCGGTGGTGCTGTTTGTCATCGGGCGCTTCATGAGCCGCCGCAGCACGCAGGCGGTGGAGCTGTATGCCAAGTGCGAGGCTCTGCGAAATTGGCTGAAGGACTTCAGCGCGCTCGACGAGCGTCTTCCCACCGACGTGAAGGTGTGGGGCGACATGATGGTGTATGCCTACATTTTTGGCGTGGCGGAAGAGGCCATCAAGGCGTTGCAGACGCGCATGCCCGAAATAATTGACGACCCCGGCTTTGCCCCCATGTATTACTGGTACATGCCGCACTACTATGGCATGAATGCCGCTTCGACCATTGCGAGCCCGGCGGATATGTTCTCTACCATGCAATCCAACACGATGTCGGTAGCGAGCGCGGCCCTGAGCTCTGCGAGCGGCGGGTTCAGCAGCGGCGGCGGATTCGGCGGCGGGTTCTCCGGTGGCGGCGGGTTTTCCGGCGGCGGATTCGGCGGCGGAGGCGGTGGCGCGCGCTAGGGAGCTGCCGCATCAAGCTCTGTCCGCCAGCGTGCTGTCAGGTGGCTGCGGCGCTTGGCGTGCGCTAGTTTTTGTTGAGGCGTTTGATGGCGCGGACTGGCGGGGGCGCGGATATGGCGGAGCGCGGATATGGCAGAGCGCGGATACGGCGGAGCGCAACCGGGCAAAGCGCACGCCGGAAGGCGCGGGCCGATAGGGCGCTCGCTAGCGAGGTGCGTCAAAGGACCCAACCAACTTTGCTGGTAGAAGCCAGCTTTAGAGTGATTTGGTGCCGCGGGGGCGGAGCGGGTCGGCCAGCCCAGCCCAGCCCAGCCCAGCCCTTCCGCGCTTTCTATTGATGTTGAAAAACTCGCGTTTAGCGCGATTTGGGCACATTGCTGCTGAAAAACTCGCGTTTAGAACGACCGATTAGGTGCAGAATGGGCGAAATGGAGTGTGCCAAAAGCTGTGACCTGGGGAAACGTGCGCAAGGCTTCCGCCGCCCCCTTTTGGCGCGGCTTGTTGTTCGCGCTAAACGCAACATTTTCAGCAGAGGAGTCCGGAAATCGCGCTAAACGCGACTTTTTCAGCAGGGAAATCCGGGAATCATTCTAAACGTGAGCTTTCCACCAAGTCGCGATGCGTGCTTTTGTCGTGTCGAGAGGTGCCGTCGCGTTAGGCGGGGCGTGTTAGCGTATACTTTCCCCGACTTAAAACGCGAGCGCCGCGCATGCGGCGGTAAGGAGAGCAACCATGGGCTGCGAAGAGAAAACCCCGGTCATTGGCATCATCATGGGCAGCGAGAGCGATATGCCCGCCATGGAGCCCTGCATGAAGCAGCTGGATGAGTTCGGTGTGCCGTACGAGGTCAAGGTGGCATCCGCCCACCGCAAGCCGCTCGAGGTACACGCTTGGGCCGAAAGCGCCGAAGAGCGCGGCCTGCGCGTGATCATCGCCGCCGCCGGCAAGGCTGCGCATCTGGGCGGCGTAGTTGCGGCCTACACCCCGCTGCCGGTTATCACCGTGCCCATGAAGACCTCCGATCTGGGAGGTCTCGATTCCCTGCTCTCCATGGTGCAGATGCCTTCCGGCGTGCCCGTGGCATGCGTGGCCATCAACGGGGCCAAAAACGCCGCCATCCTGGCCGTGCAGATGATGGGAACCGGTTGCGAAGGCGCTCGCCAGAAGATCAAGGACTTCAAGGCCAAGATGGCCGAATAGCGCACGCGGGCGTTTGGGAGGTCGGGCCATCCCGCCGAGGGCGTGAGCTGATGAGCGCCTGGGCGTTTGAGGAATCGGTCCAACGTCGTGCTGCGATGCCAGCGGCTTTGGCCCGACGCATGTCGTGTTGTCGGGTCTTCGACGCAGCATCCGGCTGTGATGCCGGGGCTCCGGTCCGATATCGGCTCCGGTCCGATATCGCACGCTATTTTCTGGCCCATGTCGCGTAAAAGCGACGGGGCCTTTTCTGTTTCGCGCAATGCGACCAAAGCTTTGATAGGAGAATCATGACCACGATAACGCAGGGAATGGATGGGCGCAGCGTCGGGCTTGCAAGGCCTTGCGTGCGTTTTGGAATGGCCATGGCTGCAGCGCTTGCGTTTGTCGCGTGCCTGATGGCGCTTGCTCCGCGGGCCGCATACGCTGCTGTGGGCGATACGTTTGAGGCGGAAGGCCTCGTGTATGAGATAGTGACGCAGGATGATGAGGCGCACATCTATCAGGCCCAGGTTGCGGGCTATGTTCCCGAGTTGGCGGGGCCGCCTCAAGACACGGGCGAATACCATCTGGGCACCGAGGTGAGCGCCCCGATCGGGAATCAGTACTACCTTTTCGGCGTCGTGGGCGTAAACCCCGACGCGTTCGACGGATTCGACGGCGAGCTTGTGGCGGATGCCAGCGCCTTCGCCTTGTATGCGGATGCGTTTGCCTCGTTGCCCGAGGCCGCAACGTTTGCGCTCTACGTCGATCTTCCTCTTAAGGTGACTTCGGGTTTGTCGTTCACGGTTACGGATGGCGGCTCTGCAGGAACGCAGGTATCGCTGCCGGATGGGCGTGTATGCAATGCGTTCCGACTTGGCACCTGCCTTGAGCGGGGCGTGAATGCTGTCGTGGAAAACGGTACCGGTTCTGATTTGTCGGTTTTGTATCGCAGCGCCTTCTCTCTCAGCGATGAATGGCGCGAGTGCGTGCTTGCCTCCGGCCAGCGTATCGATGAAGCGTGGATTCAGCCGTTTTTGACGGAATTTTCCTATGCGGTCAACGGGGGCTCTTCTGTTTCGGTGGCGGCCGAAGAGGATACGCAGACCGATTTCACGGTGGAACTGCCTGCGGGCACTCCGCTTGATGCGCAGGTAACCGTTGACCTCTCAGCATTCCCGGGCATTGCCATGGGCCTTGTCGAATCGTCTTGGGAGAACAACGCGGCCACGGTGGCTCTTGAAAATGGCGAAGCCACCGTTCAGGGCGTGCTGCAGCCTGCCGGCGGCGGCATTGAGGAGCTGGGCAGCTTTTCCGTTCGATTCACGGTGGCCGAATCCGCCGAGGCCGCCAGCGTTTGGGTGGGCGGTGTGCGCCACGACGCTCCGTTCGAGGAGGACGGAGTGAAGCTGACGTATGAGAACGGCACGCCCACGCTTACGCTTGACGGCGCCTCCATTGACCAGGCGGGCGGCGCTGGTTCTACGAAGTACGCCATTTACACGGCGGGCAACCTGCGCATCCAAATCCAGGGCGAGCCAAGCACGATTACGGTGGATGATGCCTCGCAGGTTGCCGGGGCGATTTATGCGGGCGGTGCGCTGGATATCGTCGGCTCTGTTCCGCCGGACGGCTCGTCGCTTTCCATAACGTATGTGCGTCATGCCGTTGCGGACAAGGAGGCCGTAAGCGTCGTGCGCGCCCAAAGCGCGACTATCCAGGCAAACCTCTCGATAGCGCTCTCTTCTGCCGAAGATGCTGCAAACGATGCGCCTTTTACCACTGCCATCAGGTGCGATGACAATATTGCGGTGCAGGGTCGCGGCAATGCGGTCACTCTGACGGCGACGGACGACGTTGCAGGTCGCGCGTATTACGGGCTGGACAGCCAGCATGGGTCGGTTGCCGTTTTCGACGCGGCGCTTTCCGCTCAGGGCGCGTTCAGCTCCGCCGTTGATGCCTGGGAGGGCGACATTAACGTGGAGGGGCGCTCGTCGGTGGTCGTGGATGCCCAAAACGCGGCGAGCTTCGGTGCAGTGTTCGCGCCGAACGGAGCTATCAACGTGGATTTGACGGGAGGGTCGTCTTCCTTTGGGGTGAATGCCGCACGCCCCGATGACGCAGACCCGAGCCTTCTTGCTCCGGCCGCTGTGTTGGCCAAGGAGATTGCGATGGCGGACGGCCTGTTCACGGTGAAACCCGCCGGCGCTCAGGTTGCAACGCTGTCGGAGCCTCTTATGGGCTTCGGTGACCTGCAGACTGTCGCAGCTGCCGAAAACCTCGAGGCACCTGCGGCTTCAGTGAGGACGGTGTTCGCTCTTGAGGGTCAGCGCATGGGCGATGTGTTCCCGGTGGATTCGTTTGCGACGGTCGTCTGGCAGCAGGCGCTCGGGCGCGAGGATGCTTACGACGCGAACCATGTGGTCTCGGCGGGCGATGCCGACGCCATTGCGGAGTGCCAGATGCTGCGGTGCCGCGACGTGCCGGCGGCCGATTATGCGAAAAGCGGCATGGAGCATCTTACTGGGCTGAAAAACGTGATAATCACCCTCTCCGACCAGGGCGATGCCTTGCTCAAGCTCCCTGCCATGAGCCTTGATGGGCTTTTGGTGGGCGCTAGGGATGGCGTGCAAAGCGTGACGGTTGAATCGCCTTCGCTTGCGGCGGGCACGGTTATTTTTGACAACGACGCATTGACGGGCTCTTCGGCGTCGGTGGCAAGCCTGTCGTTTGCCGGCTCCATGAGCTTTGGGTCTTTGGACGTTGCCGAGCTGCGTTCGCTCGAGTCGCTTGCGTTTGGTGAGGGCGTTGATATTGCTGACCTGGTGGTTTCCAATTGCGGATTGCTGAATAGCGTTGACGTGTCGCATCTTGCGGGGCTTGAGGAGCTAAGCCTGAGCGCTTTGGGCGAGGGCTTCACCCAGCTTGACCTTTCGTCAAACACGCAGCTTAAGTCGCTTTCCCTTAGCTTGCTGAGCAGCGGTTTTACCCAGCTCGACGTTTCGGGGCTGACGCAGCTTGAGTCGCTTACCCTTGGCGGCGGCGGGTTTGAGGCCCTTGACCTTTCCCGCCAAGCCGCGCTGCGCGATTTGCGGATCGACGGCGCCGGCGCCCTGGCGTCGCTTGACCTGTCGGCGCAGCACGCGCTCAGCAGCGTATGGGTTGACGGGGCGGGCAATTTGGAGTCGCTTACGTTTGCCGGTGATGCCCCGCTTACTGAGATTTATGTGTCTGGCACGGGGCTGACGCAGCTCGAGATTCCCCAATCTGCCGTTCTGACGAGTTTGAGCGTGGGCGATAACCAGCTGTCAGAGCTGGTGATTCCCGAGGGCAGCAGGCAAACGCTTAAATCCTTGATCGCTTACGGGAACAAGCTGAAGTCGCTTGATTTGGGCGGCATGAATCTTGATGGGTGCCTGCTGGTTGCGGCCGGCGGAGGAGACCTCCGGCCCCAGACACCCGTGTTCGAGGGCGCGGAGCAGAAGGACGAATCGGTAGTGGTCGACCTCTCGTCGATCGCCGATGGCTTGATGGGGCTCTATCCCGGTGCGGGCGCGTATGACGAAGCGACGCATGCCGTGACATTCTCCAATGCGGACGATGCGGCGCGTGGATTCATGTACTCCTATGATACGGGAGCCACGGTGGCGGATGGTGGCGACGAAGCCGGCATCCTTGTGGTCGAGGCGAGCGTGGACGTGAAGCCATACGAGGAGCCCGATACGCCTGGCGGCAACCCCGGCCAGGGCGGCGGCCAAACCGGTGAGGGCGAAGGTTCGCAAGGCGGCCAGGGCGGCTCCGATGAGGGGTCCGATTCCGGTGGCCAGGGCTCTGGCTCTACCGCCAACGCGTCGGGCTCCGATTCCAGCCAGGCGCACGAGTTCTCGCGCACGAATGACCTGACCGGTGCCGTGGTGCCCATCGCCATCGGCGTGGTTGCGGTCGCGGCCGTAGTGCTTGTGGTGGCGATCATCGCCCTCAGGCGCACCCGCCGCTAACGGCCGAGCTGTTTTTCTCGGGTACTTTTGGCTTAGGGCCTCGAACATGATGAGTTCGGGGCCTTTTGCATGCATGGCTCAAAATATCTTGCGTACGTTCGAAGTTTCGATTTGAATCGAAACTTATTCAGTGGCGTGGCATAAGGTTGGGCAGCTGGGCGATTACCACGCCGGCGAGGATGGCGGCAACGCCGGCCCACTCCACGATGCCCAGCGGTACGCCCAGTACGATCATGGAGATGAGCAGGCCCATGGGCAGCTCGGCCGATGCCATGATGGTGGAAAGGCCCGATGAGAGGTGCGGCGCTCCCAGGCCAAAGAGAATGACGGGGCAGAACATGCCAAAGAGCCCAGCAACGGCGGCGTAGGGCGCGAAACCCTGGAGCAGCGCGCCCGACGCGAAGAAGTCGGGGCATGAGAAAAGCGAGAGCGCCGCCGCACCCGTCATAACCACGAGCCCGCGTTGCGCGGAGGAGCACGTCACCTGCACTTTTCCCGAAAACGTCACGAACAGCGCGCATGATACTGCCGCGCCCAGAGCGCATGCGATGCCCGCAGGGTCAAGCGAATCGAGGCCCGTGCCGTACAGCCCGCTCGCGAACACGGTGCTCACCAAGATGACGGCCAGCGCCACCATCTCGCATGCGTGCGGCGCACGACGCGTGGAAATCACCTGAATGACCAGGCCGATCCACGTGAACTGGAACAGCAGCGTGAGCGCAACGGGCGCGGGCAGCACGCTCATGGCATAGCAATAGAGGATGGACGTTGTGCAGGTGAGAACGCCCAGCCCCATGAGCTTGAAGGCTTGAATGGCGCTCAAGCGTGTAAGCCGCTGGCCGCGCGCTCGACCCAAGGCGGTGGCGATGGCGAAAAATAAGAGCGCGAGCCACGCCTGCCCGGCGACGACCTGGCTCGATGTGAACCCAGCCGCATAAGCAAGCTTGTACGTGGTGGCCATCGCGCCGTAGCAGGCCCCGGCCAGAAACACCTGGGCGGAGGCGATTGCCCGGCGTGACGCGCCGGACTGGCGGGTGCTCTCGACGCGGGGCGTTGCCTCCTGCGACATGCCGGCGGAGGGACGTGCCTCGATGGCGGATGAGCTGGCGTTTTCCATGGCGTCCTTTCAAAGTCGTTCGACGCGTAGCGTACTTTTTGGGTGCATCTTGCTACATCTAGCGCATTCCGCATTGGCGTTGCAAGGAGCCGTGCCTCTAGCAAGCAGCGCCCCGTGCTGCGTCCGGAGGCCCGCGAGCGCGCTCCGTGCCGCAGGCCGTGGCGCCAGGGCAATAAAAAAGCCACGCACCCGATTGCTCGGATGCGTGGCGAAAAGATGACGGAATGCCCGGAAAAGTCCACGCGGTGTTTTAGACGGCGTGCATTATAAGGGCATCATGCGCCGGCGGTCAAGAGGCGGCGCGCTCTTCGGAAGGCCCCCTAACGGCTGATTTGTCGAACCCAAGCTCTGGGCGCGCACGCTCGTTGCAGTCGGGGATAGCCCCATCCGAGTCATTGCCGGCGCCTCCTGATGCAAATTCCTAAGAGTTGTCGCTCTTTTCGGCCTCTGAGCGGCGGGCGCTCCAAAACACATCGAAAGCGTCCATGAGCTCCATGCGCGAATGCACATTGGCCTTGCGGTAAATGTTGTGCACATGGGCGCGCACGGTAGATTCGGCAACGAACAGCTTTTCTGCCGCATACGAGGTAGTCCTGCCGGAAAGCAGCAGGTCAAGCACCTCCTCCTCGCGTTTCGAAAGCCCAATGGATTCGGCGAAGTACGGGAAGAACTCCTCCTTCGGCACGATCGCCTCGGCCTCTTCTTGAACGGCGCGGTCATCGGCGATTGAGGCGAGCGTTTTCCTATCCAAATCTGTGAACGCGATGGTGGCTATGAACAGGATAAACAGGAGCGCGAGCACGGCAAGGATGGTGCTCGACCCGTTGACTTCCATGACCGGCTGCATACCGTATCCGACTGCCCAGCCCAAGAGCATGCCCGCCGAACTCGCAAGTCGTGCGCCCGCGATGGCGCGCAGCAACGAGGAGTTATCCGCCTTCACGAGGTTGCAGTAATCGTTATAGGCCAGCACCTCGAACAGCAGAAAACCGAGCGTGATGAAAAAGCCGGCGAGCAACGGCTGCGAAAACCCCACTGCCAGCATGGCAAAGCCGACGCCCATCAGCGGCGGAACGGCGCGATAAAGCGTATAGGGCTTCGTAGGTGAGCGCGAGAATTTGGCAAATACGAGCACGATGCAGGCAAGGGCAATCGCGCACGTAGGCTCAACGACGTACCCAAAAAGAAAGCGGTCCGAAAGAAACAGCGCGATTCCCAGGTACAGGGCGAAGCCGAAGGAGTACAGGGCGAGCCCCGCGGTCATTTTCACAAACGGTAGCGATCGATAGGCATCTTCTTCCACGGGAACGGGGCCCCTGTCGGCCGCGTGCTCAGGCTCCTCTTTAACGGCATCGCCGTAGCGGCGCGCCATGATCAGGGCGGCGCACGACGCGAGTGGCAACACCACTGCGCAGGCCGTCATCGCCGTGTCGCCGAGGAAAATGGCGGCAAGGCACAGGACCGCCCCGATGGCATAGGACGAAACAAGCAGGAGGAGCGTCTCTCCGAGTTTCATGTATCCGAAGAACGTCATCCACATGAGAAAGAGTGCGCTTTCGGCGAAGGCGCTCACCAATGCGGCGCCAGTGACGATGCCGGGAGTATCCGAGAGCAGCACGACGGGAGCGACGCATGCGCCCGTTATGCCGGCTGCGATTGCGACGGGCACCCAGTTGCGGATGCACGCGATTCGGCTCGACACGACCATGGCACCGACGAGAAAAAGCAGGCGTGCTGCAAGCTCAGTCATTTCAAAGGGAACATCGCCGATGCCTTGGGCCGAGCCAAGAAGCGGAGAAGGCGAGATGTTGACCAGAAATAGCCATCCCCAGAAAAAGCCGAACCCCAAGAAGCGTAAGGGGAAGAGCCCCGATTGAGCCTGCATAGCATTCCCCCTCTGCATGCTCTCGCGCGTGTCTAATGCGCCCATTGTATCCCACCGGAAGCTCCTCCATGCCCCCGAATAGGGCTTCAAGGGCCGCTTACGTCAGCGACCTGGGAAAACGTCGAAAAATAAGCGTTTTGATGGAGGTTGTTGAGTGCCAAAACAAGCGCTTCAGCGAATGTTCAGCGCCCGCTTGGAGCCCTAAATTGAAGATGCGCCGCGAGAGACGGTGCGACATAAGGGATGAGAATTGGGGGCGCCGATGAACAATCAAAACAAAAGCGAGCCTCTGACGGAGGGTGGGCCGACAGAGCGGCAAGCGCCCTCCGTGAGCAGAAGGACGATGGTGGAAGGGGCCGTTGCCGCCGCGGCGGTTTTGGCGCTGGGCGGAACGGTTAAAGCGTTCGCGGGCGAGACTCCGCAGTTGCGCCCGCCTGGAGGCCAGGACGAAGGCCTGCTCCAAGGTGCCTGCATCCGTTGCGACCGATGCCGCGCCGTTTGCCCAACGCACGCGATTGGCGTGGGCTATCTGAAGGACGGCATCATCAACGCGCGAACGCCCTGCATGGATTTCCGCTCAGGCTATTGCGATATGTGTGGCGGCGAATTCCTCTGCATCAAGGCATGTCCCACAGGAGCGCTTACGTCGTTCGACCCCCACAAGGACAAGATCGGCGTCGCCGTGGTGGATGAGGACGAATGCCAGCTCTATGGCGTTTCGGCCAAGTGCAACGCGCCGTGCATCGATGCCTGTGAGTACGAAGCCCTGTATCTGGACGATAACGGCAGGCTTGTGGTTGACGAGGAGAAGTGCAACGGGTGCGGCGCGTGCGAGTACGTGTGTCCGACAAGCGCCTACCGCAGCTACGACGGAACGGGTAGGCGCGGAATCAACATCGAGATGAAGGGGACGAGCAATGGCTAGCGAGAAGAAGAGCGTCGAGCATGCGAAGCTTCCCACGCCCGCCGTTGTGAAGGTACGCAAGGCCGTGCGCGTGATCGTTCCCGCGGCGATTCTTATCGCCCTGGTTGCGGGTGTCGGATCGGGCACGTTGTGCAGCGTTGGATACGACGCGATCGCCTACATCTGCCCGTTAGGTGCGCTCGAATCCATATTCGGGTCGGGGGCCGTGGTGGTGCGCGTGATTATCGCCATCGCGGCGGTTGTCGTCATCGCGCTTCTGTTTGGAAAGGCATTCTGCAGTTGGGTGTGCCCGGTGCCCCCGCTGTCGAGCCTGTTCTCAAGCGCCAAGCAGCGTCACAAGGATAAGGTCGCGTGTGCCGATGCCGCGAAGCACGTGGGGGAGCGCCTGCATGAGTGCTCAAGCGCCGGGTGCGCCGCATGTGGCTGCTGCGCGAGCAAGGCGATCGAAGTGAATGCTGATGCTGCTGCTGCGGAGCAATCCGAGAACTCCACCAAGAAGAAGGCGCGCAAGTCCAAGCTGGACAGCAGGCATTTCGTGCTGGCGGGTGCGTTGGGGTCTGCCGCCATCTGTGGGTTCCCCGTATTCTGCCTCATTTGCCCCATCGGCCTTACATTTGCCACGGCAATTGCGTTCTATCGCTTGGCGGGTTTCAACGAGCCCACGCTCGATCTGCTGATCTTCCCGGTCATCCTGATTCTCGAGCTCACGCTTCTGCGTAAGTGGTGCCACCGCTTCTGCCCCGTGGGCGCCCTGCTTTCGCTGATTGCCGGGTTCAATAAGACCACGCGTCCCAAGGCCGACAAATCGCTGTGCGTTCGTAGCGACGGAACTCCCTGCACCATCTGCTCCGGCGTGTGTCCTGAGCATATCGACCCGTGTGATGACCTGGGCGATCGTCCGCTTTCCGAATGCACGCGCTGCGGCAAATGCATCGAATCGTGCCCGTACGGAGCGCTGAGCTTCACGAAATCCAACAAGCGCGTCGAGGCCAAAGCGACCGCAACGGCTGTAGGGGAGGAGTAGGTATGGAGACAAAAGGAATCGGAGCCGAGGAGCTCATCCGCATAGAGGAAAACGAGCGCTTCTGGGAGCAGCTCGTGGCTGAGGACGAAGCCCAGGAGCAGGCTCAGGAGGAAACAGAAGGCGTCGTCAACCTGGTGTCTGTCGATGCGGAAGCCAACGAATGCGAAGGAGGCTCCGACGCTGAGGCGCTGGATGACGACATGGCGTTCGAGGAGGCGGTGGCGCGACTCGAGCGCACGGTGACTGCCTCGCCCCGTCATCGCGAGATTTACCTGAAGCTTCTCGAGTTCTGCCTCGAACGCCGCAGCCTCGCCGAAGCGGAGGCGCACGTTGTGGAGTATCCCGAGTACCCCTATGCGGCACAGCCTGCGTATCGCCTGATTCGTGCCTTGGTGGATGCGGGCGGGCTTGCCTGGATGGAGCTGGCCGAAGACGGGTCGATCATCTACCCCGAGGACAAAGAGGGGTTGACCGAGGATGAGGCCGACGATCTGGTGGCGAGCTTCGCCGTGGAGACCACTCCCGTGGGCGACCAGGTACGCGATCAGCTATCCCCTGAGCGACGCTTAAGCGATTTGCTCGATAAGGTGCCCCAGCGCATGGGCACGTATATGGACGTGATGGAGTTCTGCAGCGAACCGCGATCGTACAAGGAGGTGCACGACCTGCTGCAAGGCCGAGACGTTTTGCGCCTGACCTCCAACGCCGACGGCCAACCGCTTCAACCGAGCTTCTTTTTGGACATGCTCGAGCGATCAGGCGGCCTGGCATGGAACAAGGGCTGGAAAGTCACGGAGAAGGGGAAAGAGCTGCTCGCCCGTATGGGCCGAGCTAGCGCGTAAATGTGAGACGGAAGGATGGATAATGGAGAAAGCCACCATTTCGAGGCGCGGCTTTGTGAAGGGCGCGGCCGCAGCCGCCGCAGCGCTCACGGCGGCGGGCTCGGTTCAGCTGCTTGAGCCGGCCGAGGAGGCGTATGCCGCCGGTTCCGTGGAGCGCGTCATGCACAAGACCGCCTGCCACGGATGCACCAACTGCTGCCCAGTGCGCGTGTACACCGAGGAAGGCCGCGTGGTCAAAATCGAGGGCGACCCCGACGGCCCGCTGAACAAGGGCGGCATCTGCCTGAAGTGCCTGGGCCAGATGCAGACGCTGTACAGCCCTCGCCACGTACTTCACCCCATGAAGCGTGTGGGCGAGCGCGGCGAGAACAAGTGGGAGGCCATCAGCTGGGATGAGGCCGTTGACCTGGCCGGCGAGCAGATTGCCACCGCGGTTGAGAAGTACGGCCCCTATGCCTACTGGAGCGCCCGCGGAGGCGGCGGCGCCTACATCGAATGGGAAACGTGGGGCATGGATTACACCGTGGGCGGCTGTAACTCGCTCGCCTCAGGCGCATGCCAGTGCGCTATGCCGCGCGACTTCGTTTCTACCACGAGCGTGGGCTTCAACTGCTGCGTGGACATGGACAACGTGGACCGCTTCGTGGGCATCGTGGACAACGCCGAGCTCGACGGCACGCGCCGCGATGATTCCGAGCGCGTGTTTGTGATGTGGGGCAGCCAGCCCAGCGCCTCGAAGGCCGCGCACGGCGGCCATGGTCTGGCGGATGCCCGCTCCAACCTGGGCGTTAAGTCTATCGTGGTGGATCCCTACATGACGGCCGACGCTGTGAAGGCCGATGTGTGGCTGCCCGTGCGCCCCGGCTCCGACACCGCGCTGCTGCTGGCATGGATTCGCTACATCATCGACACGAAGGCTTATGACGAGGAGTTCGTCAAATACTGGACCAACCTGCCGTTCTTGGTGAACCCCGAGACCAAGTTGCCGTACAAGGCCGAAGAGGTGTGGCCCGATTACGAGAACCCCGCGGCCGACAAGAACGGCGTGTACGACACCCCGGCATACGTGTGCTTTGACGCGCGCACCAACTCCGTTCAGCCGTTCCCCTTCTCCGCTCCCGAGGATAGCCCGGTTGACCCCGTTCCGTTCACCACGGCCAAGGTCAATGGCGTAGAGTCCAAGACCGCCGGCCAGATTTATTGGGAAGAGGCCGAGCCCTGGACGCTCGACGCCGCTGCCGAGACGTGCTGGCTCGAGGCTGACCGCATCAAGGAAGCGCTCGATCTGTACATCGGCGCCGACTGGGGTGGCATCTCGGGCGGCGTGTTCTCCGACCATCAGGAGTGCTCGTCCACCGCGCCTCTGGGCATGCTCGCTATCGATACCCTGCTCGGCCGTATCGAAACGCCGCTTTCCGCCTATCAGAACCACGGCCCCGCAAGCCTGACTGAGGACCGCCCCACATCGCGCCTGGGCGCCGCCTCCACGAGCTTCGAGCGCTATGGTTTGGGTTGGACCGCCGGTTTGACCAAGAAGGAGAACGACCGCTTGCTGGACGACATCGTGGCGGGCTGGGATGCCAAGGGCCGTGACGGCGAGGAGATGCGCCGCTACTTCTTCCAGTCGAAGTGCGACACGCTGGGCGCTACCGCGCACAAGGGCATCCATCAGTGGCAGACCTGCGCTCCCAAGGAGCTGCGCCTAGCCATCACCTCCGGCGAGCCGTATCGTCCGCGTGTTATGTATGAGATGTCGGGCAACAAGTACGCCGTCATGGGCCCTGCCCTGGAGTGGAAGAAGGCCTACGACCAACAGGACTTCATCATCCAGCAGTACCCCAACATGACGTCGTTCACGGTGCAGTCGGTTGACCTGTTCCTGCCCACCACCGAATGGCTCGAGTACGACAGCTATGAGAGCCCCGCGACGCATTTCAACCGCCACTATGCGCGCTGCCACGTGACGCATCTGGGCGAGACGGTGAACCCGTTCGTGTCGCCGTACCAGGTGGGCAAGTCGGTGGTCGAGCATCTGGGCGCCGAGAACTGCTTCGACCCCGACGCCTTCAAGGTGCCGTTCTTCGAGAGCAGCGATGCTGCTCGTCAGGCTTGGGCCGAGCAGATGGGCCATGCTTCGTGGGACGAAATGATCGCTGACGTAGACCATCGCTATACCGAGACCCCCATCGACGAGTACATGGTGTACTACCAGTACAAAGACAAGGTGTCCGACGGTCTGCCGCGCGGCTTCGCGACGCTTTCCCGCAAGGTGGAGGCCTACAGCGAGAGCATGCTGCGCCTGGCGCGCACCGGCTTCCCGTACATGTACCCCTACGAGCAGGAGGCATGCGAGGACTACACGCCCATCTGCGTGTTCAAGGAGCCCACGGAAAGCCCGCTCACTGATACGGAGTATCCGCTGGTCATCACCACGGGACGCCTGCCGCACTTCCATCACGGCACCATGCGTCACGCTCCGTTCATCCGCGAGGTCATGCCTGTGCCCGAGCTGCGCATCAACCCGCAGACGGCGGCGGAATACGGCATCGAGCACCTCGACTGGGTGAAGATCACCTCGCGTCGCGGTAGCTCCCATGCACGCGCCTATCTGACGCAGGGCATCGCGCCGGGCGTGCTGATCACCGAGCGCTTCTGGAACCCCGAGTGCTTCGACGCTTCGCAGGAAAGCATCTCGCCCGGCATCGAGGAGTGCGGCTACAACTGCATGTCGGCCGACGAGTTCCAAAACCCCTGCTTCGCCACGAACAGCTATCGTGCGTTCACGGTGAAGATCGAGAAGTGCGAGCGTCCTGCGCGCGTGTGGGTGGAAAGCGAGCAGTTCCAGCCGCTTATGCCCACGCTGCAAAACGAACCTGTCACCGAGGAGGTGTTCTAAATGGCATACGGCCTGCTCATCAACCTTGACCGTTGCAGCGGGTGCGACAGCTGCATCGTCGCCTGCAAGCTTGAGAACGATCTGCCCCTGGGCCACTTCTACAACAAGGTCATTGCCTTGGGCCCCACGGGCACGTTCCCCAACGTGGAGAAGTACTGGCTGCCCTCGCAATGCCAGCAGTGCCGCAATCCCCAGTGCGTGGCGGTGTGCCCCACGGGCGCGTCGTACCGCGACGAGAAGACGGGGTATGTGCTGATCGACCGCGAGAAGTGCATCGGCTGCCGCTACTGCATGTACGCCTGCCCCTACGGCGTGCGCGAATTCAACGAGGAGCAGGGATGCGTGCAGAAGTGCACCCTGTGCTCCCAGATCACGGCAGACGGTTCGGGCGTGCCCGCCTGTGTGCACAACTGCAACTGCGGTGCGCGTTTCTTCGGTGATTTCGACGACCCCGAAAGCGACGTGTGCAAGGAGATGGCGAAGTATCCGCCCGAGGCGATTCACTCGCTGCCTGATCCCGGCGATTCCCAGCCGGTGACGCGCTACATCCTGTCGCCTAAGTTCGCAAGCTGGAAGGAGCTGGTGTAAATGGAGATCCAATGGCCCCTTGTTTTGTTCTCCCTGCTGGCAGGCACGGGCGGATCGCTGTTCGCGTTCGTCGGGCTGTCTGAGTTCCTGGGCGGCTCATCCAAGGTGCGCGATGCCGGGTCGATCGTAGCCATCGCGCTCATCGTGTTGGGCGGCTGCTTCTCGGTTCTGCACCTCGCCTCGCCTTTGCACGCCATCAGCGCCGTGACCAACCTGCTTTCGTTCTCCGGCATCTCCATCGAGCTGATGCTTCTGGGTGCCAACTTCGTGGTCATGCTTGCCTACATTCTGGTGCGCAAGCGCAGCAACGCGACGACTCCTGTGAAGGTGCTGGCCGTGCTGGGTATCGCGTTCGGCCTGATGCTGGGCTTCTTCTGCGGCCACGGCTACGTGATTGACGCTCAGCCCACGTGGAACAGCGAGACGCTTCCTCTCGCGTATCTGGGCACCTCGCTCGCATGCGGTGCGTTTTTGTACGGCACCATTGTCGCCCTAAAGGGTGACGAGAAGGAGTTTGGCGGAAAGCTGGGCGTCTTCACGCTGGGCGCTGCGGTCGTGGGCGCCATCGGCCTGGTGGCTTACGTTGCGTTTCTCGGTATCGATGCCGCCTCGTCACAGGCGCTCGTGCTGTGGGGCGGCGTGGTTGTGCTCGGCATCGTCGCGACGCTCGTCATCAGCGGCTTGGGCGTATTCGGCGGCGGTAAGATGCCGGCAATTGCCGTGGACGTGTCGGGGCTTGTCTGCGCGTTCGTCGGCGGCCTGGCGGTGCGCTCGCTCATGTGGCTGTGCGCCACGGGCTACATCGATCTGTTTAGCCACACCGTTCCCAGCGTAATGATGAACATCTAGCGCTAGGCTTTGCGGGCGGTGCCGTTTCCCTCCCTTCGGCACCGCCCGGATGATACCTGCCGCTTATTTGCAGCGGCGTGCGGATGACGCCCGCCCTCAAGCGTACCGCAGCTTGCCCGCGAGGCTGCGCCTCGCCTGTTTCCTGAGAGAAGAGAAAGACCATGAACGAAGATATGACCCCTGGCGATATCGAAGAGATGCTTTCCGGTCGCGCATCGATGTACCGCATGCTCGCGCAGCTGTATTTCAAGCCGCTCACCCAGGAGCAAATCGATGCGCTTGCCGCTTTGGATTTGGCCGAACTGGCGTCTGAAGAGGGCTCGCCCTATGCCGACGGCTACAACGATTTGTATCGTTATCTGCATCGTCGGAACACAGGCACGCGTCAGGAACTTGCCGCTGATTACACGTCGGTGTTCTATGGCGCTCAGACCTACGAAGGCCGTGCCGCGCAGCCGTTCGAATCGCTCTATCGCTACGATGGCGGTCTGATTATGGGCGAGGCGAGCGGCGAGGTGTTTCGCGCATTCAGGCAGTCTGCCGTCAAGGTGAAAGACGGGCTCGATTTGCCCGACGACCACCTCTCGTTCATCTTCGAGTTCATGGCCCATCTGTGCGACCGGGCTCTTGAGGCGGTTGACGGAGGCGATTTCGACCGCGCCTCAAGGATTCTGGAGAGCCAGCGGGCGTTTTTCGAAGCGCACATCGCGTCCTGGTTCCCCCGCTTCAAGGCGCTCGCGAACAAGCTGGTTTCCACCCGCTTCTATCGCGGCTGCCTGAAGCTGACCAAGGCGTTTCTCGACGAGGAGCCGGAATCGATGCGCGAAGGAATCGAGGCCCTTTCCTCTCTGGGCAACGCGGCATAGGGGCGTGTCGAAGGGCGCGCGTCCGCCCGCTCATTTCGCTCGCGCGACCAATTCCGCCGTCGGGACCTGTCGGATCTCGGCGGCTTTTTTGTTGCGCGGAACATTGGTTCGACCGTCGGGCGTACCTCCTCTATTTCGCAATGCGACGCTCGTATTGCTCTATGACCTGGGCGAGCGTGACGCGGTCCATTGCCTGTTCGGCCGCCTGCTGCACCTCGCCGAACCTTTCTCCGATCACCAGCTGCACGTTCACGCCCAGACCGCATTCGGGATTGGTGTGCGTGTCCAGGTGCAAGAGCGGTTTGTCGCCTTCCACGGCGCGGTACACGTCCAGCATCGTGATGGCATCGGGCCGACGCGTAAGTGCGGGCTGTGCATGGCCGGTCACACACGAGATGAGGCCTGCGCGTTTGAGCTTGCCCATCATCTGGCGCACCGATGACGGGTTGGAGGCGAGGCTTGTCGCGATGGCGTCGCTGGTCAGATCGCCATTCGGGTTGGTTTCGATGAACACAAGTATATGCATGGCGTCGCTGAGCTTTGTCGAGTGTGCCATTGGACCTTCTTTCCGCTGTGGTGCCTCCGCCGCGCTTCCACGCCTGCTGTCTCTTAATGCATTGGCGTCGCGAAGTCTCATCCTGCATATTGCTGTTGAAAATATTATAACAGCCTTGCTGCATCTCCCATTGCATGATATTCTGCTGTTGTAAAAAATATAACAGCAGAAAGGAATGCAAAAGTGGACGGAGGCAACCGGGGCGTTGATCGTGTGGCGTCCATGCTTCACGATGCTGATGCGGTGGTTGTGGCGGCGAGCAACGGTTTCGATCTTGCCGATGGGTACAATCAATTCGCCTGCGATCGGGAATTCATGCGGACGTTCGGCGATTTCAATCGCATGTTCGGCCTGACCAGCATACTGCAGGGGCTTGCGGCCCAATGGCCTAGCTGGCGGACGCGCTGGGCATATCTGGCGCGCCTCGTCGAATACGGATGGCTGTCGTATCGGCCTTCTTTCGCCATGCGGGCCCTTGACGCGCTTACGCGGGAGAAGCCGCGCTTCGTGATAACGTGCAACTGCAACGGGCGTTTCGAACGTGCGGGATTCGATGCGGATGGGCTGTTTGAAACGGAAGGAAGTTTCGCGCGCCTGCGCTGTTCGGCGATATGCTCCGACGAACATCACGACGCCTCGCCTTTTGTCGAGCATGTTTTGGATTGCATGGCGCAACGCGCTTCGAGGGCTCAGGACGCAAGCGATGGGCGAGGCTCGGAAGCGCAGGGCGCAACGCGCGGACAACGCCTCGCCGGGGCATGCAACTTCATCGAGGTGCCCGAGGCGCTTATTCCGCGGTGTCCGTATTGCGGCGCCCCGCTTGATGCGGCCGTTGACGACACGGGCGCGCTCGCCCGCACCTCCTTGTTCCAGCGGCAGCAAGCGCGCTTCCGCTCGTTTCTCGAAGCGTACAAAAACGAGCGAATCCTCATTCTTGAGCTAGGTATGGGACAACGCAATCTTGCTATCAAGCGACCGCTTATGGCGTTCGCCGAAGCGGCTCCGAACTCATCGTATGTTGTGGTCAACCGCGAACCGGCGATTCTTCCCGCGATTCCTGCGGCCCGCATCGCGTCGGTTGAGGGCGACTTGAGTGAGGCGCTTTCGGCATTATGCGAGCTCGCGAGCGAAGGCCCTGCACCTCAATCGGGCGAGACGCAGGGGTTCGCCCGTGTCGGCGAGGTGCGCCTATGAGCCGCCTCATGGGGCTCTATGCCCAGCACTTAAGTGCCAACGCCGCCCCTCCTGCGGTGGACAAGGCGACGTTTGCGCGCCAAGTCGAACAAGCGGGCAATGTGCTCGCGGATGCCGATATGGTGGTGTGTGGCATTGGGTCGGGCATGTCCACCGCCTGCGGCTACGACCACTACGGGCGCTCGGCTGCCTTTGATTGCCCCTTTGCCAAATTCGAGCGGGCGCACGGGTTCTCATCGCTGATGGACGGCTTCTACCATCTGTATGCCACCAACGAGGAGCGCTGGGGCTTTCTGGCCGCCTATATCGCATATCTGCAGAACGCGCCTGTGGGTCGTGCCTATCGCCAGCTCGCGAAGCTGCTCGATGGCAAAGAGTATTTCGTGCTTACCACCAATGTCGACGGCCAGGTCCGCCGCGCCTTCCCGAGTGAAAGCGTATGGCTATTCCAGGGCGATTTCGGCTTTTTGCAATGCTGCCAGCCCTGCTGTGACGAGCTGGTGTCCGCGTTGCCCGTGGCCCGCGCAATGCTCGATGCCATGGGGGATGATGGCGTTGCAGTGCCCTCTGACCTTCTGCCGCGGTGCCCTCAATGTGGTTGGCTCAGGTCTCCCTGGGTTCGTGACCACGGATTTCTCGAGGGTGAGGCCTGGCGCGACGGGAAACGTCGCTACGAGCGATTCGTATCGGATGCGCTTGCGGGCGGCAGGCGGGTGGTGTTTCTTGAGCTGGGGGTAGGCGGCATGACGCCGAGCATCATCGAAATTCCGTTTTGGGAGATGACCCGTACCAATCCCAACGCGTTCTACCTGCGGGTGAATATGGGCAAGGCATCGGAGCCGCGCCAACTTGAGGGCCGGTCGCTCACCGTGACGGGCGACATCGCCAACGTATTTGACATGCTGACGAATGAACAAGAGACAAAGGAGCAAGACGCGTGACGTTCTACGAGGAATTGGTGATTCAAGCCCAGCGAAATTACGAGCAGTACTACGGCGTGTATGCCCGCGGCGGGGTGCCTTACGAGTTGGCGGGCCCTTCGCCGCTTTCCTATGACGAGCAGATTGATTTGTTCGCACGCAATGTGCAGGAGGCCGATTGCATTCTCGTGGGTGGCGCATCGGGCCTTTCGGCGGCGGGTGGCGGTGACTTCTACTACGATAACAACGACTCGTACAAGAAATACTTCGGCAAGTTCGCCGAAAAGTACGGGTTCAACGGGGCGTTCGACGGCATGTCTCACCGGTGGGACGATCGCGGCGAATTTTGGGGATACCTTGCCACCTTCCTCCACACTACGCAGTCGGCTCCGATACGCGCTCCCTACCATGACCTTGCCGCGATTCTTGACGGCCGCGACTTTCACGTTGTGACCACCAATCAAGATACGCAGTTCGTGAAAGCATTTCTTGAGGAAAAGGTATCGGAGATCCAAGGCGACCATCGATTCTTTCAGTGTTCGCGCTGCTGTACGGATTACTTGTGGGATGCGGTTGGCCCGGTGAACCGCATGATAGAGGCGATGGGCGAGGGAACTTCGGTGCCGGAGGATATGATTCCTTGTTGCCCGCATTGCGGGGCGGAGGCGTTCCCGTGGGTGCGTGGCTATGGCAATCTTTTGCAGGGGCGGAGATACGAAGCCGAGTATGAAAAGGTGTCGCGCTATGTGCAGGAAAACGCCAGCCGTCGCATGCTGTTTATCGAGTTGGGCGTAGGACGCCTGACGCCCATGTTCATCCAGGAGCCGTTCTGGAATTTGACGCTGGGCTTGCCCGATGCGTTCTACATCGCGGTGAACGACAAATACGATTACCTCCCCAAGCAGCTGTCCGATAAAGGTTCGGTCATTGTGGCCGATATCGCTCAGGTGCTGCGCGATGTGCGTAAGCGCCTGGGAAGATAGGAGAGCTGCCGCATCCGTTTCATCCGCATGAACAATTCGGCCGTCGGGGCTTGCGAGCCTCGGCGGCTTTTCTGTTTCGCCTACAATAGAGCAATTGAACTGTTCTGCGCCGGCTCGAATTACTCCGGATGCGCTGCGATGCGGGCCGATGCAAAGGAGGTCCCAATGAAGAAACTGCTGATGGGAAACGAGGCGTTCGCGTGCGCGGCGCTTGAAGCGGGCGTGGGCGTGGTAGCGGGCTATCCCGGCACGCCTTCCAGCGAGCTCATCGAGACGATCGCCGCGCGCGTGGCCGACGGCAGCGCGCAGGGCGTTCACGTGGAGTGGTCCACCAACGAGAAGGCGGCGTTGGAATTGGCGGCGGGCGCATCGTACGCCGGCGCGCGCACGTTGTTCACGTGCAAGCAGGTGGGCCTCAATGTGGCCAGCGACGCGCTTATGAGCTTGAATTACGTGGGCATCGAAGGCGGCTGCGTGCTATATGTGGCTGACGATCCGGGCCCCATTTCCTCTCAGACCGAGCAGGACACGCGCCGGTTCGCGGCTTTCGCCAAGGTGCCGGTGCTCGACCCTGAAAACATCGAGCAAGGCATCGAGATGATGCGTGCGGCGTTTAACCTGTCCGAGCGCTATCGCACGCCGGTCATTCTGCGCGCCACTACGCGCGTGTGCCATTCGTCCACGTTCGTGGAGGTGGCTGACGTGACGCATGCGCGTCCGGCAAAGGGTTTCAAGAAGGATGACACCCGATGGGTGATTTTCCCGCGTCGCGCCGCCGAGGGGCATCGCGAAGTCAACGAGCGTCTCAAATGGATCGAGGCGGAATTCTCCGGAACGCAGGTCAGCGAGAACGGGGAGCCGGTTAGGGCGTTTGTCGATGCAGGCGAGAGCTTTGGCGATGATGAGTGCACTTTCATGTGCATGGGTGCGGCCGCCCATGAGGGCATCGGCACGAATCCGGCCGACCTCTTGCCCGATTACTTGCTGCCCGCAGCGGCGGTTGACCTGCATGAATGGGCGATGGACGGCTCGCGCAGAAGCGATGCTCTCCCTGGCTCTCACGAAGGTGAAGCGCTTGCCAATCCTGATAGCCAAGCTGAGTCTAAGGGTGCGGCAGAAGACGATAAGGAGCGAGCGGAGCTCATCGCCACAATGGAGAAGATACGTCCCGATGAGCGTGCAGGCATGGTTCCTGCGCCTGAGCTGACGTCTCCGTGCAACCTTGCCCGATTCAATCCCATCGAATCGGGCACTGACGCGTGCGGCTTTGCTGCGTTGGATGCCGGTGCGGAAGTTGCAACGACGTCGGGCGATGACGCAGAACGCTCCACGTCATCCGACGCTTCGCCGAATGCGGCCGCGCATGCCGATTTCTCCGCCAAAACGCTCGGCATCGTGTGCGGCGGTGTGTCGACCGCCTATGTGCGCGAGGCGCTTGCGATGATTGCACAAGACCCCGCCACGGAGGAGCGAAGCCGCCTATACGGCTCCATTCCGTATGAGTTTCTGCAGGTGGGAACGCCGTTCCCGTTCCCTCTGGAGCGTGCGAGCGCTTTCGCTGATCGCGTGGACCATATCATCGTGTTCGAGGAACTCGACCATGTGCTTGAGGATGAGTTCGTGCGCCTCATGGGCCTGCGTGCGGCGTCGGGGCTTTCCGTCGTGCGTGTGGAAGGGCGCCGCAGTGGCGCCTGCCATGGGGTAGGCGAAAACACGGTGGAATCCGCCGTTGAAGTATTGCGGTGTCAATTCGACGCGCTGGAGCTTGAGGCGCGCGGCTTTGCCGGCGACGAACTTGAGGATGAGCTCGCGGTACGCCGCATCGCGCGCCTGGATGAACGTATCGACCATCTGAAGGCTGCCCCGAACGCGAAGCTTCCCGTGCGTCCGCCCGTGCTGTGTGCCGGATGCCCTCATCGTGGCGCGTTCTACGCCGCTAAGCAGGCAGTTCGCGCGATGCGCGTGAAGGCCGTGTTCTCGGGCGATATCGGCTGCTACACCTTGGGCAACGCCCAGCCGCTCGACGCGGTGGATACGTGCCTGTGCATGGGAGCCGGCATCACGATGGCGCAGGGCTTGGGCACGGTGGAGCCGGGCGTCAAGCAGCTTGCATTCGTGGGCGATTCGACGTTTTTCGCCAGCGGCATGACGGGTGTTGCCAACGCTGCCTACAACGGGCACGACATCTGCGTGTGCGTGCTGGACAATTCCACCACGGCCATGACCGGCGGTCAGCCGCATCCCGGCATCGGGCGCACGCTCATGGGCACGATGAGCGAGCCGCTTTCCATCGAGACGACGCTTGAGACGCTGGGCGTGAAGTGCATCGAGCACGCCAACCCGCATCACCTGCAAGAAAGCGTTGACGCGGTGGCGCACGCGCTCGAGCACGAGGGGATATCGGCCGTTATCTTCCGTGCGCCGTGCGTGAACTTGGTGAAGCCCAAAGCACCCGTGACCATCGATACCGAGGCCTGCACGGGGTGCAAGAAGTGCATCACGAGCATCGGATGCCCGGCCATCGGCTTTGACGTGCATGGCGCACGCGAGGTAAGCGAAGGAGCGCGCAAACGTCCAGGCGTCGCAACGGTTGATCCCACGCTCTGCACCGGCTGCGGCCTGTGCACCCAGGTCTGCCCGTTCGACTGTATCAAGGCGACTGCCGATTCCAAGGAGGATGCGCAATGAAGAACATAGTGCTTACGGGAATCGGCGGGCAAGGCACGGTGCTTGCAGCGAAGACTCTGGCGCAGGCCGCCCAGGCGCGCGGCTGGCACGTGCGCACCGCTGAGACCATCGGCATGGCGCAGCGCGGCGGCAGCGTGGTGAGCCACGTACGCATGGGCGATTGCGGCGAGCAGGCGGCGGCACCTCTGGTGTCGGAAGGCTGTGCCGACATGCTTATTGCGTTCGAGCCTGGCGAGGGCGTGCGCATGGCGCGTATCCTGAGGCCCGGCGGCGTGATGGTGACGGCATCGCGCGTCGTGCAGCCTGTGACGGCGTCGCTCTCCAAAGAGCCCTACGAGGCGAGCGCCATGCTTGAGGCGTTGCGGGTGAAGGCGGCCTGCGTGAAAGAGGTCGCACGCGTCGAACCCGAGCCTGCATGCGAGGAGCGTCAGGGGGGCGCGTCTTGTATCAACCCCACTGATTCAGGATCGTTTCTCATGCCGGACCAGAAGAGCGCTCAGGAAGCCGCCCCGTCCATCAGCACGCTTTACGTGGTGAACGAGGCTCCCATCCTCGATCGCATCGGCAACGCCAGAACGCTCAACATCGTGCTGCTTACTGTTGCCGTGCATGCGGGCGTACTCGGCCTCACCCTGCAGGAATTCAAGGACGCCGTGGCTGCTTGTGTGAAGCCGCGGTTCAAAGATATGAACCTCGCCACCATCGATGCGGTAGAGGCATTGCTTGCTTAGGGGCAAAAACCATCCAGGGTGTGATACCTGTCGTCAAGGCGTTGCTCGCTTAGGCGGCTGATTAAGCGGCGGAGTATTGAAGGGGGCGTCGGGCTACGAAGCCCCTTTTTTATGCGCACAATCGCGGTTAAACACGCGGTTGATTTTCAGCTGGGGATTATCGCGAGGCGCCTAGCGTTGTCCGATAAGCTCACAGGCCCGTTGCGGCGTTATGGCTATTGCCGGTAAGTGGGCGAGAAGCTGCCTATCGCTCGTAACAATGTAGTCTACGTTGGCGCGTTCCCCGGCGGCAATGATGAGGTTGTCTTCGAAATCGCCGTGGTCGCGTCTGAATTTGCGTGCTATCCACAGCTCGCTCTCATCGATGGGAGCCGTCGTTGCCAATTCGCTCATGTTATCTATGCAAGCCCACGCTACTTCACGTGCCGCTTCCGCTGCGCCTTCCGGCAGCTCTGCGTCTTCGGAGCGGGCCGTTGTTTTGAGCGTTCTCTCCAGGAGAAAGAAAACATCCTTGGCGGTGGTGGGGGCGTAAAACAACGCCACGTGCTCGCATTGAGCGGCCTGGCGCAAGAGGCGCGTCGCGGGGTTTGCTCTTTGCGGTCTTGCCAGGTAATGGTCCATCCACACATTGGTGTCAAGGAGGAATGATAGTGCGCCCTTCATAGCGTCCCCCGTTCGCGCATGCGCTCAGTTAGGGCTTCGAAGAGAAGGTCATCATCGGATTCATACCCGCTGCAGGCGACTGGGGCACCTGCATTGAAACGATGCATGAAAGACGCGATGGCGCGCGGGCCCTTTTCGACAAGGGCCAGCCGATGGGCGGCACGATTGTCCGCTTCATCTTTTGCGGCAGATTCCGCCGAATCCAAGAGAGAGGTTATTTCCTGCGGTACGGCAGCGTGAGTCGCGGCGAATGCCCAGAGCGCGCGTACGGCGGCAGAAGGGGTGTATCCCGCTTGAGCTAAGGCCGCATCTCCACTTGCCTTCAGCGCCGCATCCATGCGCACATTCATCTGGGCCTGGTGCGACGTCCGGCTCGCGGCGGACGGCTCGTTTTGGGCGGTTATGGGAGCTCCTACTAGCGACTGACTCGACATGGCGCCTCCTTTGCTGGCGTCTCAATCGTCTCCTTTATGTATAGCATTAAATAGAAAGCTATACAAGAGCTTGTTGTTGTGCAATGCAACGAAAGGAAGGAAATCCAAAAGCTCCTGTCGTGGGTGGTTTGCGAGCCGCTGCCTGATTGCATGAAGTGCGCAAGCCCGAAACCTTATCTGAACAGGCATTTCTCAAAGATTACCCCACGGGGGGCATAGCCATTTTCCTCCTTCGGATGCATTCTGACATCACGGATTCCCGACAGAATCGAAGGAAAGGGGGAGGGAATGACCGAGAACAGCAACGGCCAGGATCTCGTGCAGACCGACGCCGTCGAGCAGAACGCGGCAGTGTCCGCCGACGCCGCTGAGTCCGCTGCGGCTCCCAAGAAGGCACGCCCTAGGAAGGGCATCATCGCCGCTATCGTTGCGGTGGTGGTCATCGTTGCCGCCGGCGCGGGCTTCTGGGTGTGGCACGAGCAGCCCAGCTTCTGCAATGCTGTGTGCCACAGCCCGATGGACAAATATGTCGAAAGCTATACGTCCAACGATCCTGGCAAGCTGGTCACGCAGCACGCCCAGGCAGGCGACGGCTGCCTGGATTGCCACGAGGCCGAAATCACTACGCAGGTGAGCGAGGTCATGGCGTGGGTGTCGGACAGCTATCCCATGGGCGAGGACGGGATGCTCGCTACGGGCAAGGAATTTGCTAACGAGGAGTTCTGCGCGCGCCCCGAGTGCCACAGCATGGCCGACATCGTGGATGCCACGTGGGGCTTCGAAGGCAACGACGCCAAGTACAATCCGCATTCCAGCCATCAGGACAACCAGCTTGAGTGCGGCGACTGCCACAAGGTTCACGAGACCAGCCAGCTCTACTGTGCTAAGTGTCATCAGCTCAACCTGCCCGAGGGATGGGAGGCCGCAAGTGAATAAGAACGCATCCAATGTTGCGGGCTTCTCTCGCCGCAATTTTCTGAAAGGCGCCGGCGTTACCGCCCTTGCCGCCGCGGCTTCCACCACGCTGGCGGGTTGCGGAAACGGCTACGTCAACAACGCCGAAATAAAGAACGAAACCACCCAGGCTCCCGCAAGCCCCAGTTGGCTGGGCGAGGCGCCCGAGATTGACGAGTCGCTGATCACCGAGACGCTCGAGACCGAGGTTGTGGTGGTAGGCTGTCGCACGGGCGGCATTCCGGCCATCATATCGGCGGCGGAGAACGGCGCGCAGGTGTTGGGCATCGAACAGATGAGCGAGATCGCCGATCCGCGCGAAGACCTCGGCGCAGTGAACTCCCGCTATCAGCAGGAGACCGAGGAGGAATTCCCCGAATTCGCCATCGACAAGATGGAAATCATGGAGGACATCGTCCGCTACGCCAACGGGTTTGTGGATTACAACCTCATCAAGCTCTGGGCAGATGAGTCCGGCGCCATGATCGATTGGATTGCCGACATCGTGGAGAGAAACGGCGAATTCCGCATGTGGCATGAGGGCTCCATCGGCACTACCGGCCAGGGCGCGCGCGACAAGGCGTGGGCCACGGGCCACAGCCCCGAGAAGCTTACCGAAGACGAAAACGTGAGCTTCGGCACGTGCCTGCGTGACTATGCCATCGAACTGGGCGCGGAGTTCCGCTACGACACCATGCTCGTCAAATGCGAGCAGAACGACGAGGGCCGCGTTACTGGCGTCATCTGCCAGGACGGCAACGATCTGCACTACATTCGTGTGAATGCCAGCAAGGGAGTCATTCTTGCTACCGGCGGCTATGTTGCCAACACCGAGATGGTGGAAGCCCGCCAGGCGTGGAACAACCGCCTTAAGATCAACGTTCCCGTGGGCGGTGCCTGCACGGGCGATGGCATCAAGGCTGCAATGTGGTGCGGCGCGGCCATCGACCCGCTGGGATGCGCAGTCACGTTTAACCGCGCGTGCTGCAAGCCCGATGAGGTGGCGGGCAGCGATCTCATCGGCAAATGGTTCTGGTTTGGCGAGCAGCCCTTCCTTAAGGTGAATCTTAACGGCGAGCGCTTCTGCAACGAAAGCGGTCCGTATGACTACATGCTGCACTCCGCCTACATGCAGCCGCATCACACGTATGTGGATATCTGGGACTCCGATTACGTCGACCAGGTGAAACACCTCAACGAAGTGGGTTGCTGCCGCCTGTATCCTTTCGATAACGGGGCTCCCTCCAACATGCCCATCAGCAAGATGGCGAGCGATTTCGAGGAGCTCATCGAGGCGGGATACATCCAGCAGGCCGACACCATGGAAGAGCTTGCCGAAAAGCTCAATCTTCCTGTTGAAGCTACGGTTGCCACATGGGAGCGCTATAACTCTTTTGCCGATGCGGGCAAGGACGAAGACTACAACAAGGAGCCCTATCGCCTCACCAAGCTCAACCATCCGCCATATTATGGCGTTCGCACGGGTGCGTGGTTCCTGGCCACCATCGATGGCGTGCGCATCAACACCGATATGCATGCCATCACCGATGAAGGCAAGCAGATCGATGGCCTGTTCATGGTGGGCAACGATTCGGGCGGCTTCTTTAGCGTGAGCTACCCCAACCTTATGACGGGGCTGGCCGCTGGGCGCACGATGACGTTCGGACGTCGCGCCGGCATGCTGGCTGCGCAGGGCAAATAGCGCAAACGCGGATGGGCTATGGCTGCAGGCGAATGAGCCGTTGGCAGACATGGCCCAACATACAAGCCCCTCCTCTTCCGCCCCGCCGGCGTTTTGAAGCCGGCGGGGTTTTGACGTGTCTCGCGCGGATTTCAAAGGGGAGGCCGCTGATACAATGCTCATGCCCGTCCGGCTTCGGCGTTCCTGCGCCGAAGCTTGGATGGAGGAGCGACCAAAGGGAGGGCGAAATGCCAACGGGGAGCATTTCAAAATCGTCGAATGAAGAACGGAGAAAGGCTAAGGGGAAGACGGCGAATTCTGCCGTTGACTTGCAGCCGGAGGGAGGCGCTGGCATGTTCGTGCGCGTTTGCGCTGCGGTCACGTGCGTCTTGCTGGCGGCCTCGCTTATGAACGTATCGGTGTTTCCCCTGTTCGATCCCTTGTTTACATATGCGCGCGACATCTCGGTGGTGGCGAATGCCGCGACGCTGATCGCCTTAGGACTTGTGGGAACGCTTCGCCCCTTATGGTTGCGGGTCGCGCTATCGGTGCGCATCGTTGTGATGGGGACGATCTTGGGTTCGGTGCTCCTTGTATGGTCGCTTGCGTGGGGCAATGCCTGGGCTCTGACCATCGCTGCGTGCGTCGTTGCTGTCGCGCGCGGATGGGCCATGGTCGCCGTGGGAGTCGCGGCGGCATCGTGCCTGACCAGCAGGCAGATTGCGCCCTGCATCGCGCTTGCGTTTGTCGCTTACTACCTTCTCACGGTGTTCTCGTGGGTTGTTCCTTCGGGCATTGGGCTTGTGGGTTTTCTCGCGCTGCCCATGGTGGCGCTCGCGCTTGTATGGCGCGAGGCCCTGCCCGTGCTTCAAGAGATCGAACGAGGCGAGGCGCCCATCGATACGGCGGTCACTCAGCCGTCGTCGTTCTTATCGCTTGGGAGCCAGTTGTTTGTGTGCCTGTTTCTGTTTCGCGTAGCGTTCGGATTTTCCCTTCGTTTTGGCGAAATGGAGGGCGTGCCGCTGTCGGACTTCCTTGTGATCGTTCCCGTTGCCATAGTTGCTGTGTTTGTGCTGGTGCGACGCGATGGGGCGTTTTCTGCCGATTTGCTCACGCAGATCTCGGTGCTTTGCGTTGTCGGGGGCTTCTTCATCTACGCCGCATTGGGCCTGGAGGCTCGTATGGCTGCGACCACATTGCTCTCGGCGGGTAATACCCTGTTTGACATCGTTGCCTGGGTGGTGCTCATTGCGGCGGCGGCGCGCAACCGACGCGCATCGGTTGCGATATTTGCATGGGGCCGTGGCGTTTCGGGGCTTGGCACTACACTCGGGGCTGCGATTGGCGTGTGGATGGGTCAGGCGTTCGGGGTCGACACCCATTTGGTCGCCGCGGCTCAGGGCGCTCTAATCCTGGTGTTCGTGGGCTATGCGCTCATAGGGCTCCATCGGTTCAGTTTCGCGGAAACCATCCAGGGCGTGGTGCCCGCGGTTGATGCCGCCACGGCGACTCCCGAGTTGCAATTCGAGGATCGCTGCCGCGAGGTGGCACAGCGTTACGGGTTGACCGCGCGAGAGCTCGAGGTGTTCATGATGCTGGCCCGCGGGCGCGATCGCACCTACATCCAGGAGCAACTTACCGTATCGCGGAATACGGTAAAGGCGCACGTGAAACATATCTATGCCAAGCTAGGCATCCACGCTCATCAAGACTTAATCGACCTGGTAGAGCAGAACGACGGAGCGCAACGCATCAACGAAGAGCAACCGACGGCCTCGGTTGGCAGGCCTTAGCCGCCGAGACTCTTCTCGTTCCGCATGTTGTAATCCGATACGCGGCATGCGAGCCGAAGCGGCTCGATACTGTACCTTCATTATTCTTGCGGTGGAATATAATACAGCCGAGGGCGCACGAGAAGTGCGCCTCTGCATGCATAGTCAATCATCGCGCCGTAGAGCGGAGGCACCATGGTTCGCATATCGGATGCCCGTTTAGACGAGCTTCTGGCTGAAGACATACCCTATATCGATCTTACGACGCATGTGCTCGGCATCGGAGATGCGCGCGGCAGCATGGAATACTTTACGCGGGAGGCGTGCGTGCTCTGCTGCACCGAAGAAGCCTCGCGCATCGCGGCCAAGCTGGGCCTTTCGGTTGAGCGCTCTCTGCCTAGCGGTACGCGTCTTGAAGCGGGGCAGCCGTTCATGAAAGTCGCAGGCACGGCGGCGGGCCTGCACATGATGTGGAAGGTGTGTCTTAACCTCTTTGACCATTATTCTGCCGTGGCAACCAAGACGGCCCAGATGGTGGAGGCGGTCCATGCCGTCAATCCCGGCTGCGAGGTGCTCACCACGAGAAAATCCACGCCGGGCAATAAGGACTTCCTGGTAAAGGCGATTATGACGGGCGGCGCGTTCCCGCACAGGCTGGGCCTTTCCGAAACGGCGCTGGTGTTTGAACATCACACGAAATTCATGGGCGGGTTCGACGCTTTTGTGGAGCAGCTTCCCGCCGTGCGCCGCCGCTGCATCGAAAAGAAACTGTTCGTTGAGGCAAATGCCGAGGAAGCACGTGTCTTGGCGCATGCCGGCGTGGACGGCATCCAATTCGACAAGATCCCCGCCGCCGAACTGGGGGCTTTGGTGGAAGAGCTGCGCGAAATTGACCCGCGGCTGACGCTCATTGCCGCCGGCGGGATTACTCCTAAAAACGCCGCCGAATATGCTGCTACCGGGGTGGACGGGCTTGTCACCACGTCACTGTTCACGGCAAAGCCGTTGGATATGAGCGTGCGTATGACCGTGGAGTGAGAGCCGAATCAACTGTGGCGTCTATGCGCCTTCGTCTGATTTGCCCTCTTCATGCAGCGCCCGCGGGTTGAACGAGCTCAGCAGGTCGAGCATCTCTTGCTTCTTGTGAATGTCCAGCTTCGTGTAAATGCGCTTGGTATGCGTGCGCACGGTGTTCTCGGACACCATGAGCTTTTGCGCCAGACGAGGAACGGTATCGCCTCGCGCCATCATCTCCATGATTTCGGCCTCGCGGTCGGAGAGCTTGTAGTGCTTCTTGACCATGGCGCATTGCTTGGAAAGGCGGTCGCGGAACTCCTTTTGCGGCGCCTCCTCGCCCGGGGCGGCATCTACGCTGGCGCTCGCGCGGTGGCGCGTGGCGGGAGTGGCGGCAGTGGGAATGAGCTCGATATGCTCGGCTCGCGCACGATTGGGCGAAAGCGCCTGCTTGAAGCCGCCCTGCCCCACAAAGTACATGATGGCCAGCAGATACACCGTAAACAGCGCGATGGCGGTAAACGGCTGGGGCCCGAACACGTTCAGGTCAATCACCAGCATGCCGCTTAGGTATCCCAGGTCATGCAGCATGTACACGATGCCGGCGAAGAACCCATAGATGAATACGGGGTTGATGCCGCGATCGCGCGACGCCTGTGCGCATTGGATCATCATCAGTATGATGGCGCAGTTGTAAATGGCGTAAAGTGCCCCGGTGAAGGGCGCCAGAAATCCGTTTCCAAAAACAGGCAGGAGCAAAAACGCCGATATGACAAAGGGAAACAACACCCTGAACGCCAGCGAGATGTTTATCCTCAGCGACTTGAGCTGCCAGGTGAGCATGAGCGCCCCTGCAGCCACGAGCATGCTGCCCATTGAGAGCAGGTTCACGAGTGCGCCCACTTCGGGCGTTTCGACGGCGAGCGCCCGCATGACGCCGCACGAGAGCGCGAACGCGCCGATGGAAAACGCGCTGCGCCAATAATCGGCGAGCGCCTGCCGATAGACGCTGGGGTGCTCGCGCGGCACGTCGCGAAACATGGGCTGATCGAGGTTCACGGTGCGGCTGGTGAGCACGATGCTCAAGGCGAACAGCGGCATGAACACCAGCGGGATGAGAAACACCGTCACGGCAATGGGAATCAGGTACAGCGCAAAATAGATGATAGGCGCCAAAAACGTGCCCACGATCATGTCTCGGTTGCCCACGCTGGGTTTTTGCGATGCGAACAGACGCTGCCACGCCATGTAGAACCCGGCAGACCCAACGCCGATGAACACGCCGCCCGCCACTGCCAGCGGCAACGCGAATGCCTTCAGGTAAGCGGCTCCGATGAGCGCGCACCAGCCGAGGAAGTACGGCACGCCTGCGGCCCACACCAGAAAGCGACGGGCGGGGTCGGGAAAGAAGTACACGCCAAGCGTGCTCGCAAGGTAGCTCAGAGCGAATATGAGCGATTGCGCCAAAAAGAACGCCGTCGTGAACGATTCGGTTTGAATGCTTAAGGGGAGGAAGGGGAACACGCCGCCCCAAACCGCCGTGGCGTTGACGGCAAGAAAGAGCGCGAAGCCTAGGCTCGAGATCGTGGGCTTGGTTTTGAGGGCGCTCAGCTGTGGCACGATTCCTCCTCTCTCAGATCCAGAATTGCGGTGGACCGCAGGGCGCTTGCCCGCTGGAAGTCATGCTGTTGGATGCGTCTGCAGCAGTGTAGCGCGATGCCGTGCAATTGCGCTTGCCATAATGGCGATAGGGCGTTCGAATTGCAAAATATGTGACAAATCACGAATGAAAAACGCTAAATGGCACGAATCATGTGACAAGGATTCAGTCACATGCATGGCATGCTAGGCATCGCAAACGTTGCCGGATGGAGCCCGTCAAAGGTGCGTTGTTGACGCATACGGGTGAAGCGCGGAGGAGAGGGCCCAGGCCGCGCGATCCAAGGCAACCGGCGCAAGCGAAGCGCGCCATTCGCCCGCCCCTAAAGCATTCGTACGAAGCGAGGGCAACGACAAGCGGTATGACGCTTCGCTTGAATACGCGAACGAAGAGGAACGCGAGATTTGAGGGGGAGACTATGTCGGAGACTGCACATGCCGTCACGCGGCGCAATTTCCTGAAGACCACCGGCGCTCTGGGCGCTTTGGCGGTCGCAGGAGGTTCGGCGACCGCTGCCGGTTCTTTGTTCAGCGCTGCGCCCGCCCAGGCTTTCGCCGACGGCGAGGAGCAAATCGTCTGGAGTCAGTGCAATGTGAACTGCGGCGGATGCTGCGTGTTCCAGTGGCACGTCAAGGACGGCAAGGTTTTGTACATGGAGACGGATAATACCGGCGAGGATGCGCTCCAGGCACGCGCCTGCCTGCGCGGCCGCTCTATGCGTCGCTGGCTCAACCATCCCGACCGTCTGACACAGCCCATGAAGCGCGTGGGCAAGCGCGGAGAGGGTAAGTTCGAGGCCATCAGCTGGGATGAGGCCATCCAGACCATCGCCGACAAACTGAAGTACACCATCGAAACGTACGGCAATGAGGCGATCTATCGCACCTACGGTTCGGGCATGCATTCGGTGACGGGCAATCCGTCCGACCGCCTGCTCAACCTTCTGGGCGGCAAGCTGAACCCGCTGTATGACTACTCCACGCATATGCTCCAGTGCGTGATGACCTATATGTACGGAAGCTCGAGCAACCTGGACGAAAACGGCAACCATGTCACGCTGGGCAAGCCGGCCACGGCGTTCAGCCCCTATGACGCCGTGAACGCGAGCTCCATGACCGAGGCCGAGCGTGCGAGCGATTTGGTGGTCATGTTCGGCAACAGCCCCGCTGAGACCCGCATGGGCGGCGGCAATATCGTGTGGGATTTCGCCCGTGTGCGCGAAGCCGTCAAGGGTCGCGGTGGTCGCATCATCAACATCGACTACCGTTTGAACGAGAGCGCTTCGGGACATTCCGACGAATGGCTGCCCATTCGCCCCGGCACCGACGCCGCGCTGGCGAGCGCCATCGCGCATGAGTGGATCGTGAACGACCAGATCGACCTGGACTTCCTCCACACCTACTGCGTGGGTTACGACGAGGAGACCCTGCCCGAGAGCGCAAAGGGCCAGAACAAGTCCTATCGTGACTACATTATGGGCACCGGCTACGACATGGTTGAGAAAACTCCCGAGTGGGCGGCCGAGATTACGGCCGTTCCCGCCGATACCATTCGCGCCCTTGCCTCCGAGATCGCGGCGGCCGATGCTCCGTTTATCGTGCAGGGTTGGGGTCCGCAGCGCCACACCAACGGCGAAGACGCTACGCGTGCCATCTGCATGCTGCCCATCCTTATCGGCAAACTCGGCCTGCCCGGAACCAACACCGGTCAGCGCGAGGCGGAGCCCTACGTGTCGCTTGTGGGCGGATTGCCTTCGCTGGCGGAGAAGAGCCATGTGACCGCGTCCATTCCTGTGTACCAGTGGCTGAACGCCGTCGACCATGGCGAGGAGATGACCGCCACCAATGCCGGCGTGCAGGGCGTGGATAAGCTCCCCTGCGGTATCAAGTTCTTGTGGGAGTACGCGGGCAACTGCATTACCAACCAGCATGGCGACATCAACCGTGTGCACGACATCCTGCAGGACGAGAGCAAATGCGAGTTCATTCTGGTTTGGGATACCGTGATGACCGACTCCGCCAAGTATGCCGACATTCTGCTTCCTGACGCCATGCGCGGCGAGCAGCTGAACATGTACACGCAGGGCTACGCCGAGTGGTACACCGGCGTGACCGTGGGCGGCCCTGCGCAGGAGGCCCCGGGCGAATGCCGCACCAGCTACGACGTGTGCGCCGACATCGCCGACAAGTTCGGCCTGCGCGAGGACTTCACCGAAGGCCGCACCCAGGAGGAATGGATTCAGTACCTCTATGAGACGGGCGCCGAGGCCGACGGCAACATGCCTACGTGGGACGAGATTCGCGAGCAGGGCGTGTACAAGCGCGAGCTGCCCGGTAAGATCGGCCTGGAGGATTTCCGCAACGACCCCGAGGGGCATCCGCTGGCAACGCCTTCTGGCAAGATCGAAATCTACTCCGAGACCCTGGCGAACATCGCCGAGACGTGGGATTTGGAGGATGGCGAAACCATCAGCCCCATCCCCGTGTTCACCCCGGGCTTCCAGGGCTACGGCAGCGTGACCGAGGAGTACCCGCTGTACGCTGCGGGATTCCATCACAAGAGCCGTACGCATTCTTCCTTCGGCTTCATCGAAGAGCTGGAGAAGGTTGCCCGTCAGCAGATGTGGATTAATCCCGTCGACGCCGAGGCGCGTGGCATCGAGAACGGCGATCGTTGCGCCGTAAAGAGCCCCGCGGGCGAGATTCGAATCGAGGCCAAGGTGACCCCTCGCATCATTCCGGGCACGATCGGCATCCCGCAAGGCGCGTGGCACAACGCCAATATGGACGGCGACCGCATCGACGAGGGTGGCTGCGTGAATACGCTTTCCACGTATCACCCGACGCCGCTGTCCAAGGGCAACGGTAATGCGCACTCGATGATTGTCCAGGTTTCCAAGGCGTAAGGTGAGGGGAGGATACGATGACTCAATACGCGTTCTATTTCGACTCCACTCGCTGCACCGGTTGCCGGACCTGCGAGATGGCGTGCAAAGACTACAAGGACCTTTCGGCCGATATCGCTTATCGCAAGGTGTATGACTACGAGGGCGGCGGCTTCACCCAGTTCGAGGACGGCACCTGCCAGGCGACGTCGTTCGTGTACCACGTGTCTCTGGGCTGCCAGCACTGCCAGAATCCGGCATGCGTTCAGGTGTGCCCCACTGGCGCCATGCATAAAGACGCCGAGACCGGTCTGGTGAGCGTGAACGCTGACGTGTGCGTAGGTTGCGGCTACTGCCATATGGCGTGCCCGTACAACGTGCCCACGGTCGATCGCAGCCTGGGACATTCCGTCAAATGCGACGGATGCGCCGACCGCGTTGCCCAGGGCAAGCGCCCCATCTGCGTGGAATCGTGCCCGCTTCGCGCGTTGGATTTCGGTCCGATCGAGGATATGCAGAAAAAGGGCGAGCAGGCCAACATCGCGCCGCTGCCTGACGCGTCCTACACCAATCCGTGCCTGTTCATCAAGGCATGCGACGATGCCCGCCCGGCGGAAAGCCGCGACGGCGAGGTTGCCAACCCTCTGGAGGTGTTGTAAATGGAAGCCGCTTTCGCTGAGATGCCTCTGGCATTGTTCACCACCCTGGCGCCCATCGGCGCCGGAGCGTTCATCGCGCTGGCCGCGGCGTTTTGCGCGGGCAGCATGACCGAGGAACAGAGCCGTGCAACTTTCAAGATGACGACCATCCCCGTGGTGGTGCTGCTCGTGGGCTTTGCGGCGTCGTTCTTCCATCTGGCCTCGCCTCTCAATGCGCCCTCCGTGCTTGCGGGCATTGGCCGCTCGCCGCTGTCCAACGAGATTGCCGTGGGCTCGATTTTCGTAATCGCGGCGCTTGTGTTCTGGATTCTCGGCCTGCTCGGCAAGCTGGGCGAGGGCGCGCGTAAGGGCTTTGCCGTAGTGGTCGCCGTGCTCGCCGTAGTGTTTGCCGTGTTTACCGGCATGGCCTACATGATGGGCACTATCGTTTCTTGGAACACGCCTCTGACCTCTATCGAGATTCTGGGTGCGGCGCTTTTGGGCGGAGCGCTTTTGGGCTCCGGCGTGCTGGCGCTCGCGAAGGCCGACAACTTCGAAGGCGCCCACACCGCTCGCTCGGTGATGTTCATGCTCGGCCTGGTGGGCTTTGTTGCCGCCGCAGTTGCGGCGTTCGGCCACGCCGAGTACGTTGCGGGTCTGGTAAGCGGCATCGTAGCCGGCGCCGACTTGCTCGCACCCGCTGTGCCGTACCTGATGGGTGCGCTGGTGCTGGGTATCGTGGCCGTGGCCTGCCTGGGCGCCGCCAGCTTCGGAAAGTCCTCCGCGCCCATGGCGCTGGTTGGCGCCGTGCTGGCGATCGCGGCGCAGCTGCTGGTGCGTCTTGCCTTCTACGCCTGCCAGATGTCGGTAGGGCTGTAAGGCGTAGGTCGTGCGCCTGATGGGAGCGAATCTCCTTTCGTCCCATCGAAGGCCGACGGATTATCCGGTTGAACTGGTGCGGGCATTGCGAGCCAGATGCCGCCAAAAGAAATCTAAGCGGGTGGGGCGCTTGTCGCCTCGCCCGCTTGGGCTTCAGATGGGCATTCGCTGCCTCGCCCGTTTGAACGTGGGAAGGGTGCCCGCCCGATCATCTCGCTTAAAATTTGGGGTTCCTATAGCTCTGTTGAGGGACTCGTTTTTTCTGGCGATGGGACGCGGATAGCGATGCGGGGCAGTTGTCCGCGTCTCGCAAACGGGATTGCGACGTCGATAGGCAACGCACCGTCTGCGTTATTGCATGCGAATCCGGAAAACCGGACAAATATTTTCGGTTTTCTACCGTTCGATTGCTCTGCCCTGCTCCTCTCGCGTCGATTTCGGGTCTTTTTTGGGTCGTCTAGGCGCAAGAGGCGAGGGTTTTGATAGCGTTGCACGTGCCAGACGGTAGAAAACCGAAAATAATTGACCCAATTCTGAAATGTGCGCTTACGAGGGGAGGGCGGTATGCTGCAGTTCGGCTTCAACACGGCGTTGGGCGAAATCACGCTGGTGCTGTTTACCACGCTGGCGCCGCCTGCCGTGCTCGCCTGCATGATCATGGCGGGCGTCATCGCGTCGCGCCCCCTTGCGTTTGAGGCGCGCAGCCGCATTTCCCATGCCATTGCCATTCCTCTGGTGGTATCGATGGTGGGGCTCGTGGCTTCTGCCACGCATCTGGGCAATCCCTCGAATGCCCTCTATGTCTTTTTGGGCGTAGGCCGATCGCCTCTGTCGAACGAGGTGTTTTCCGCTGTCGTTTTTCTTGCGGTATGCGGGCTTTACTGGCTTTTTTCGTTCAGCGAGAAGGATCGCCCACGAGTGCATCGCGTTTGGTGTGCGCTCATAGTAGTCGCAGGAGCGGCGTGCATTGCGGGCATTGCGCTTGCCTATGACGTGGGCACGATAGTTACGTGGCATACGCCTTATGTTCCCGCCAATGTAATGCTTTCGGCGCTGGCGGGCGGACCGCTTTTGGGCATGTTCGGCCTGCGTATCGCTCGGGCGGTGTGTATGCATACGCGCCTGAGCAAAATCCTGGCCGCCATCGCTTTGACGGCGCTCGTGCTTAACGTCATCTGCCTCGTGGCGCAAAACGCCGCGTTGCCCCATGTGGCGAACGGGTACGGGTCGGCTGTCGAGCTGGTGCCGTTCTATGGGGCGATGATCGCCTCGTATGCCCTGGTCGCAGGCATTGGCGTACTTTTTGTGGCGGTTCCTCTGTGGCGCGGCGCGATGCCGCCCGGGTGGCGTTTCGGCGTGGCGAGTGCGTTGTTCTATCTGGGGCTTTTTGTCGTACGATTCGGCTTCTATATGATGCACATGACCGTTGGCTTGGGCGTATAGGTCTCTGTTATGGGCGTATAGGCCTCTCGCAAATTGACGTGCGTTTAACCGAATCGCGTTGCCGTGCTAGCGCGCTTTAGCGTACAATAGTGTCATGATGAATCGCGTCAACATGTTCGTTAGTCCTGAAACCCGCCACAGCGGGGCATTTTCTCATGGGGGCGTTTCTCCGTTTTCAGCCGTGCGCATGGGCGCGGCAGGTCGATGGCTTTAGCTTCAAGCTCTACGAAGCGGTGGGCGTTTTGCCCGTCGTCTTTCGTCGATGCTTGAAGCGCCTCTCGCTCGCGCATATCGCAGCCGCGCTTCTTTCGTTTTGTCATATCTCTGCCGCTGCGACACCGATAAGCGCTCTGCTCTCTGCATTATTGATGGGTCAGCCCCTGGCCCCCGCCGAAAGGAACTTCCATGCAGCTTACCGACGCACAATTCGACTTGATCAAAAAAGAGTTCGCAACCCTGAAGGACCGCTCGCCGTTCTATGCGCGAAAATTCGCCGACATCGACCTGGCCGACGTGCAAACCCAGGCCGATTTCGAAAAACTGCCCTTCTCTGAAAAGGCCGACTTGCGCGAAGCGTACCCGCTGGGAATCCAGGCCGTGCCCGATGAGGAGGTGGTGCGCATCCATTCGTCCAGCGGCACCACCGGCACGCCGGTCATCATCCCCTACACCGCGCAGGATGTGTCCGACTGGGCCGATATGTTCGCCCGCTGCTACCGCACCGCCGGCATCACGCCCCTCGACCGCATTCAGATCACGCCGGGGTACGGCCTGTGGACCGCGGGCATCGGCTTTCAGCTGGGGTGCGAACGGCTGGGCGCGATGGCCATTCCCATGGGGCCGGGCAATACCGAAAAACAGCTCAAGATGATGCAAGACCTCAAGAGCACGGTCATCACCGCCACGAGCTCTTACGCGCTGCTGCTCGCCGAGGTCATCACCGAGCGCGGCCTGCGCGACCAGCTCAGCCTGCGCAAGGGCGTCATCGGCAGCGAGCGCTGGGGCGAGAAGATGCGCTCGCGCATCGCCAACGAGCTGGGCATCGAGATCTTCGACATCTACGGTCTGACCGAAATCTACGGCCCCGGTATCGGCATCTCGTGCAGCGAGCATAACGGCATGCATATTTGGAGCGACTATCTCTACATCGAGATCGTGGATCCCAAGACCGGCGAGGTGCTGCCCGATGGCGAGGTGGGCGAGCTCGTAATCACCACGCTGCGCAAGCAGGGCGCGCCGCTTATCCGCTACCGCACGCACGACCTCACGCGCATCATTCCGGGCACGTGCGCCTGCGGGCTTGAGCATCCGCGCATCGACACGCTTACCGGTCGAACCGACGACATGTTCAAGGTAAAGGGCTGCAACATGTTCCCCGCGCAGGTGGAGGAAGTGCTGGCCATCACTGACGGCGCAAGCTCCGAATACCAGGTGATGATCGAAAACATCAGCGGCAAGGACATCCTCACCGTGCTGTTTGAGACGCCGCTCGAGGGCGAGGCCAAGGAGAAGTGCGAGCAGGAGCTGGCGATGATCTTCAAGGCGAAGATCGGCTGCACGCCCGATGCCGTTGCCGTTCCCATGGGCGAGCTGCCGCGCTCCGAGAAGAAAACCCAGCGCATCTTCGACAGCCGCTACTAAGCCTCAGGAGAGTCTGGGGCTGATTCGAAAGGCTCTAGTGTCTTTGCTGCTTGTTCTGCAAAGATGTTTTCGTGTTTAGCTAATGCGACCCTCCAATGAAAAGCCCCTATAGGGGCTTTTCATTGGAGGGGTATTGAATCGAATGAATGTATCAAATGCTCGCGCTTGCGGACTCGCCGGCAATCAGACCGCTGGCGAGGCAGAACCCATTCGCTGAAGCCATCTGATAGTAGGGCGAGGTGAAGAGGTCGGCATCTACTCCGGCAACGTAAAGACCCTCGATGGGCTTTCCGTCGGCATCGAGCGCCTGACAGTTTGCATTGGTTTTGATTCCGCCGAGGGAAAGCCATCCCGCGGGCTGGGACTGCACGATATAGAAAGGCCCTTTCTCAATGGGATTGAGGTACTTGGCATCTTTGAAGAATGTCTCATCCACGCCGGCTTCACAGGCGGTGTTGTAGTCGGAGACGGTCTGCTCTAGATTGGTGAGACCGAAATGCTCGGCGAGTTCGGCAATTGTATCTGCCTTGAAGGCCCAGCCTTCGTTAACCGCTTTGTCGAACTGGTCAAGGATGTCGCTCATCACCGTTTCGGCAAACATCGACTTCATACGTTCGTCCCCAAAGAAGTTGCTAGCGGGTTCGCTGGCGTATCTGGACATAAGTGCACTGTCGGCGATGGCATAGTGATATTTCTCGCGGACAAAGGGCTCAGCGGCGAACATGCACCGTTCACAAACAAACCCCTCATTAATGAAGCGATCACCTTCGGCGTCAACCATAAGGGTGCCAAATACGGTGAGCCGCATGGCGTCGTTGCTTCCGGTGCCCGGACGGAAAGCATAGGTCGGGGTAGCAAGATCGTTTGCGCCACCATATTCATTCATTGAGATGCTGAAACATTTACCAATTTGTGCTCCTGCTGCAATGGACATATTAATTCCTGTTCCAACGCACGCTTCGTTGCCCATAACGACGATTTTTGCACCTGCAAATTTCTCTGCTACCATTTGCTCGTTGCCAAGGAAACCACCCGAGCACATAATCACTGCTTTAGCTTTGATGTCGAGTACGGTACCGCCCTGGTCGCACTGTATACCAGTAATTTTCCCGTCTTCAAGAATAATGTTTTCAGCAGTTGTGCCGAATAGGCATTCGACACCTGCTCCATCAACGACATTCTGGAAAACAGCCGCACGATCGGTACCGGTAAGGTTGTACCAATGTACTCCCCTGGTTGAAATGTTTGCGGCATCGCCGGTTACGTCAAAATCGGTGCGGAAATCCATGCCGTTATCGACGAGAATGTCTATGGCGCGGCCGGATGCTCCAAAAATCGCCCGAAGAGTTTTTTGATTACTTTGATAATTCGTGCCATCATTGATGTGGTCCATGGCTTCTTGGATGGTGAGCTGATCGCCCGAGGACGCCTTCTGGAGACTCGAGCCGACACACCATGCTCCCGAAGTTCTGACATTTGTTACACCCGACATGTCGCTGGCAGTATCGATTGCGATAACGTTTGCCCCCTTGCTTGCCGCTCCGTATGCGGCCATGAGGCCGGATGCGCCGAGGCCAACGACAAGGATGTCACACTCTTTGGTTTCCTCCGCGTTTTTCAGCGCGGTTCCCGTATTGGATTGTTCGGATGCCTCCTCAACGGACGAGCTTGGCGTGCAGCTCATGAGCCCAGCAGCTGTTCCTATTGCGGCCAGAGTTCCTGCTCCTACAAGAAAGTTTCTACGAGAAACGTTCATGGGGGTGGTCATGTTTTCCTCCCTTGTGCTGATGTTGCTTAGACGGACTTGCCATTGCTTGGCTAATCGAAGCGTATTTGCGCGGATTTCCGAAAGCATCATCTTCTCGCGATGATTTTCTTCATGGGGGCCTTTTGTATACTCTTCTCTAGTTGATATTTATTTCTGGGGAGGGCTGCGATGTCCAATAATTCAATTTCCTCCGGGATGCCTGTGAGGCCAAGTAGTTGGATGTACGCCTGTCTTGCGCTCTCATTTTGCATTGTGTCGAAAGAAGCAGTGCGCTATATGGCTTTATGGCAATTCGAACAGAAGACTCCGCTTCTTCTGGCGATAATTCTAGTGGTCACATGTGCGCTGCTTCTTTCTTTGAACAAAAACGCATCGGTGCGATCGTTTTTTTGCGATGAAAATGATGGCATGGTGTTGCTATCAGTTTTGCAGTCTATAGGGCTATCGTTAAGATTTGCTGTTTCTTTGGGTATAGAAATGCCGTTGTGGGCGTCATATCTTTCTTACGTTTTGACGGAGCTGTCTTTGGTTTCACTGGCCATATGCATGTTACATGCTGTTAGGTTCGGGTGGAGCGAGGGTGTCGAGGTGATATCGTGGGGGCTAGCTATAGCTGGCATGGTGCAAATGGTGTTGGTATTCATTGATTCAATTGCTGGCCGCCTTGTTCTTGTCGTGGCCCCTTTGCTTATGACGGGTTTTTTCATTCGCTCTAGGTCATTGCAACCTATGGGGTCAAAAGGTAGCTTTGGGGATATCTCCTCCAATTCGGATGCCAAGGGAGAAAAGGCCAAGGCAATGCATTTTCTGGCGGTGTTTCTCGTGAGCGTGGTGCTCATGGGGGCTTACTCCCAATGGAGGCCCGCTCAGGATGGCATGCTGGTGTCTGCCCTTCTTCAGCTTTCGTCTGGATTCGGCCTTATGATTCCTGCGGTGGTTGTCGCTATGGCGGCAAAGTTTGCGTCACCGTCATCACTGTATTTTGCTGGCCAGGCTATTGTGTTTCCTGTTGCGTTGGGAGCGCTCTATCTGTCGAGTGTTTTCGATGGTATTGGAATGGCCTTCTCCATTCTTTTGTTCGATTCTGCTTACTCCGTGATCCTGCTGTTTGCTTGGGTTGCTGTGTGGAAAGCTCCCTCGGCCGATTCTCTTCTAATTATTGTCGGCGGTTTGATTTCTTACAAAGTTGGCTGGTTCATAGGGGTGTGGGGAACTACTGGGTTTACGTCATCAATCCCTTGGCTCGGTACTTTCATCGTTGCCATTGCGTTTATCGCGTTGCTTGGGGTGAGCAGCACGACATTGTTCCTGTCATTCAGGGGTGTTGAAAAGCAGCGTGCATCCTGTTCTGATGATGCGGCAAGAGTTACATTTGAAGAGGCTTGCGCCTTATTCGCGGAAAGCATAGCTCTGACGAAGCGAGAACGCGACGTTCTTGCCCTTTTGGCTCGTGGCAGAACAGCGAGCTATATCGCTCGTGATTTGGTGGTGTCAGAGCCAACGGCGAGAACTCACATCTCCCACATCTATAGAAAAGCCGGGGTTAATTCGCAGCAACAGCTGATAGATCTTTTCGAGGAGGTGTCCGAGCGAGCTGCGCTCGATATGTCTCGTGTGGCATCGAAAGAGAAGGGGGATCGGTTTTGACCGTAGCCAGACTGCTGCGCTCATACTGAGTTGCCGCAAAGGTAAATTGGGTAACAGGTTTGCCCGGAAACGATTGCGCAGGGTGGGGGTGAACAGATGGGGCGATTAATTGAGTGCGGATTTAACAGGGCAATAATAATTGTCGGTCAGTTGCTAGAGGCATTCGTATTTGCGGGTAGAGCGAGAGATGCCGGTTCCGCGCTTTGATGTCGCTTTTACTTCGCCTGCTTGATTGCTTGGCTGTGGAGCTACACTTGTTTCGGCGTCCTTGCGCCTAGGCAGACGAAATCTCTCCATATTATGATAAGCCTTCGCGGAAACGCAAAATAGACGAGATTCGATGTGCCCAAGGGTAAACATGCCATGCTCGAGTGAGCGATAAAGGTTTCAAGTCAAGTCGTGCATTTCGAGCGGATAAGGTTCTGCGGGGGCAACGCCCCCCTGCGCAACCGTGGGTTTTGTCATGCGCGGTGGCACATATTTTGCAGGAGCGAATCGTGACTTATAACTCGACGAGGCCGCTGAAACAGCGGTCTCTAAGGCACGCGTCAGGCTGAAAGGCGCCTTGGTTGCAATTAGGGGGCACGAGAGAAATGAAAATAGTGAGCGATGGCCGTATGACGTCGGTTAATGAGGGGGCCATTGATGGCGCTGCGGAGCGGATCGCCCGTCTGGAAGATCGGATTCGCATAGAAGAGCTGTTGGCGCACTATGCGCGGTGCGTGGACACGCAGGATGCCGCAGGTGTGGCGGCGGCGTTTTTGCCAGATGGGTGCATCTGCGGGCCCAATCTCCAACCCGTTGTTGGGTCGGAGCGCATCCATAAACTCTATCGCCGTCTGCTTTCCGCCATGAAGAGCTCTTTGCATTTGGTGGGAAGCCAACAGGTTCTGTTTGAATCGCCCGATTGCGCAGTGGTGCATGCTGCATTCTACGCATGGGATTCGTATCTCGATGAAGCGGACCCCGACTGCTACTCATTCGGGTTCTACGAGGCGAAGGCGCTCAAAGAAGAGGACGGCGAGTGGCGTCTCTCCGCGTTGAGCATTCATTTTGCGGGGCAGCTCGACAGTTCGAGCGTGCCGTACCCCGGGGGTCGCGCATGTGAACAGTTCGGTCGCCCTTGGCCGCCGACGGTGTTTGAATAAATGCAGGGCTCGGCTGCAATGCGGGGATCGGGCTGCAATGCGGCACGCAAGAAAAAGCTGCCGCCCGATACGAATCGGAGCGGCAGCGTTAAGTGCTCAGGGCTCATGAATACGGGATGCTCTTAGCCGATGGGCGTCTTCTCCTGACGAATAGTGCCGGCCTCATACAGCGCGGCGATTTCGTCGTCGCTCACGCCCAGGCTGTGCAGGATCTCTTCGTTGTGCTGACCCACCAGCGGCATGCCGCGGCTGATTTTGCCGGGGTTGTTCTTGAGCTTGGGAATCACGTTCACGCCGCGGATCTCGCCGTCGTCATAAGCGTTCTTCCAGGTGGTGAAGGTTTCGCGCGCCTGGTAATGCGGATCGGCGTCGCAATCGGCGAAGGTGTAGATGCGGCTGCAGGGAACGCCGGCATCCAGCAGAATCTTCTCGGCTTCGGCGCCGGTGTGTTCAGCGAAAAACGCCGCCAGCTTCTCCTCCAAAATATCGCCGGCAGGAGTACCCATGGCGCACAGGCCCATGCCGTCATAGAACGGCTCCTGGTTGATGTCGATGTCGAGCGCCTTAAGCGCGTTGCGCACCACGCCGGCGCCCAGGATGAGGATGTACAGCGGCACGCCGTCTTTGCAGGTATACGCGCCGTAGCCTGCCGAACTCGTGGAGTGCGAACCTTCGCGCACCGGTAGCCCGCCGGTGTTCAGGTAGTTCATTACATAGAAGCCGGAGCAGCGGATCATGGCCTCGTATTGGGCGATATCCACGCTCTCGCCCTTGCCGGTTTCCTTGGCGCGGTTGAGCGCCGCCAATCCGCCCACAATGCCGAACAGGCCCGTGAAATAATCGGAAGGTTGCGGGAACGCGGGAATGGGCAGGCGGTCGGGGAATCCGTTCATCTCCATGTAGCCGGAGAATGCCTGGCCGATGCCGTCGAAGCTGGCGCGTGTGACGTATTCGGGCACGCCCGTCTGGCCGAAGCCAGAGATGTGAACGATTACCAGACGCGGATTGACCTCCCACAGCGTCTCGTCGGACATATCCCATTTCTCCATCTGCCCGCCGCGGAAGCCCTCGACCAGCATATCGGCTTCTTTGAGCAGCTGGAAGAAAAGCTCACGTCCGCGGCCCTTGCGCACGTCCATGCACAGGGAGCGCGAGTTGCGGCGGTCCATCTGGGTGCCCCAGCCGCCGAGCGCCGGGTTGGGGCGTGAGGTATCGCGTCCCTTGGGGTTCTCAATGCCGATCACGTCGGCTCCAAGGTCGCCCAGCATTGCGCAGGCGAACGGACCGGCAATCGCCTGCGAAAGATTAAGCACCTTCACGCCCTGCAGGGGGCCGAAGGGGGCAAATTCTTCTGCCATGCGTATCACACCTTTCGTTCTCGCGTTTTCGGCGGGGCGCCTTTTGCGAGGACGCTCTCCCGCCGCTTTCATGGGTTCAAAAGCAAAAAGCGTGCCGAGCATCGCCGGGCATGAATTTTGCAAGCCATCTTCTGGGATAAGCAACGCATACGAGAACTCGGAGGAACAAGACGTGAAGACCCAGGAGATACCTCAGTTCGGGCTTTTGTCCGGCTATCGCGTGGTGATGATCGGCCTTTCGGTGGCGGGCCCATTTGCGGGAGAGCTATACGCCGAGCACGGAGCCGACGTGATTTGGATAGAGAACCCTACGGTACCCGATATGGGGCGTTTCTCATGCCATGCCGGCAGCACCCAGCAGGACCGGCGAAACATGCGCAGCCTCGCGATGAACTACCTCAAAGGAGAGGGGCGCGAGGCGTTTTTGGAACTGCTGAAAACCACGGATGTGCTCATCGAGGCATCTGTCGGCGGCCGCTTTGAGAAGTACGGCCTGGGCGATGAGGTTTTGTGGGAGGTCAATCCGCGCCTGGTGATTGCCCACATTTCAGGCTTCGGCCAGACGGGCGTGCCCGAATACGTCAAGCGTGCCAGCTACGATCCCATCGCGCAGGCCTTTGGCTGCGTGATGCGCATGAACGGTCTGGCGGGCCAGCCCTCTGCGCCGGCGATGGTGTTCCCGGGAGACTACTCCGCCGCATTCTATGCTTTTGGCATGACGGCGGCAGCGCTGCTCAAGCGGCAGGAAACCGGAAAAGGCGAGAGCATAGACGTCGCGCAGTTCGAGGCTCTTATGCGCATGCAGTCGCAGTATGCCATCAACGGCTGGCGCTTCGGCGAGGAGTATGTGAAAGAAGGCAACCACAGCCTGATATGCGCGCTGTACGGGACGTACACCTGCAAAGACGGGGAGGAAGTGTACGTGCTGTTCCTGGGCCCCGGCGTGCTGAAAGCGGGGCTTCCGCTTATCGGACTGGAATATGGCAGCGAGCTTTTCCCCGAAGGGGAGGGCATCATTCCCTACGGCTCGCATGCGGCCGATGTCGCGGAGGAGGCGTTTGCGACGTTTTTGGCTCAGCACACCGCGGAAGAGGTGGAGGACATTCTGGCCAACAACGGCGTGCCGTGCTCGCGTCTGATGGGGTACGCCGATGCGGCGCGCGACCCGCAGTACCAGGCGCGCGGCGTGGTGGCTCGCTGGACTGCCACGGATGGCAAAACCGAGCTTCCTGGCGTGAAGGTAGTGCCTGAGCTTAAGAACAACCCCGGCATGATCTGGCGCGGAGCCCCGTGCATCGGTCAAGACAACGAGGACATCCTTGAGGAGCTGGGCTTCAGCGATGAACGTATCGCCCGCATGTATGAGGATCGCATGCTGGGGCAGCGCTCTTACGAGGAATCGTTCGCGGAATAGCCGGTCGCGCCTTCGCTAGCCGAGCGGTTCTTGGGTGCGACACATGTGAAGAGGCTGTGAACAACTTGCCCCGAACGGCGCATGCTGTTCATTCGCCGGCATCGAAAAGCGAGCGATTTTCAATCTGAATCAAATCTCCAAATTTGGCACGTTTGTTGCTTAGAGGTTCAGTGGACTCCCATGCTGAAGCAATCGAGGAGCCGGTAGAGTCAAGGAGGTTGTATATGAAAGCAGCTGATATGCCCAAGTTCGGCAATCTGCAGAGCCTCAAGGTCATCAATGCGGCATCGGTCATCGCCGGTCCGTTTGTGTGCGGCCTTTTCGCCGAGCAGGGCGCTGACGTCATCGAGCTGGAGAGCGTGATCGCTCCCGACATGTACCGCATGTACGGCGACGCATGGTCGGCAGAGCGCCGCAACCAGCGCATGATGACGCTGAACATCCCTACCGACGAGGGCAAAGAGGTGCTGTTCCGCCTCGTCAAGGACGCCGACGTGCTGGTCGAGTCCTCCAAGGGCGGCACCTGGAAGAAGTGGGGAATCACCGATGAGGTGCTGTGGGAGCACAACCCCGCGCTCGTCATCCTTCATATCTCCGGCTTCGGCCAGACGGGCGATCCCGCCTATGTGAAGAAGGCCTCCTTCGACCCCATCGGACAGGCGTTCTCCGGCTACGCTAGCCTGAACGGCTTCCCGGGCACCCCTCCGTCGGTCACCAAGCCCTTCACCGGCGACTACATGACCGGCCTCATGGGCGCATGGGCCACGCTGGCCGCCGTCATCCGCGCTCGCGAGACGGGCGAGGGCGACTCCATCGACTGCACGCAGTTCGAGTCCCTGGTGCGCGTCCAGGGCGCTACGCTCTCCGACGGCATCAACCACGGCATCCAGCCCACCCCCATCGGCAATGAGGACTTCGTGGGCGCCTGCGCCGGCTCCCAGAAGTGCAAGGACGGCTACGTCCAGGTCGCCGTGGGCGGCAACGGCCCCGTGCGCAAGCTGGTCGAGTTCTTCGGCTTCGCCGACGACCCCGACTTCCAGCCCCTGGGCACCTATCCTTCCATCACCCGCGCCCCTGGCTGCAAGGACATCAATGATCCTCTGCCCGCCCGCGCCGCGAAGTTCCGCGCCGCGCTGGACGAGTACTGCCTGACCCACACCGTGGACGAGGTCAACGAGCAGTTCACCTCCATGGGCGTGCCCGTGTCTCCGCATATGACCTATGAGCGCATGCTGAAGGATCCTCATTATCAGGCGCGCGAGGTGTTCATCGAGTGCCACGACGAGATCACCGACGCCGATGTGAAGCAGGTGAACCTCTTCCCGAAGTTCGCCAAGCATCCCGGTCAAATCGTCCGCGGCGGCGCGAAGTACGATGCCGATACCGCCGACATCATGGAAGAGCTCGGCTACACCCCCGAGGAAGTCGCCGCTCTGTACGAGAAGGGCGTCCTGAAGAAGGGCGAATAACCCGAGTTTTGAGACGGGCGTAACGCCTGCCGAACGGGGAGACGGAGCCGTCCGTCTCCCCATCTACCTGCCATTAGGCAAAAGGAGTGCCTTCGGAGCCTGTTGCAGCAAGCTGCTTTGGCATGGTTTTTGCTTGTGGAATAGCGCGCCCTTTGCAGGGGGCGCGTGCGAGACTGGGGACGGGCTTGTGCCCGTAAAGGTCTCAAAGCTTCCTCGTCCGACGGCGGCCTTCAGGGGCGGCCGACGGAGGTGGAAGCATCTCCGGCAAGAGAGACAAGGAGTGAAAAATGGGAACCACCAATGCTAAGGGCAGCAATTACGCCTGGGCAGTAGCCATTGCCTGCGTGTGCTTCTACGCTGTCCCGCTGGGCCTCATGGCAAACCACGCCGGTTTGTTCCTGACGCCTGTCATCAATGAGTTCGGCTGGTCTCAGACCGAGGCTTCGCTGTACATGTCCATCCAGCCCTGGGTTGCTGCAGTGTGCACGCCGTTCGCCGGCAAGCTGCTGTCCAAGTACAACCCCCGCATCGTCATGACGATCGCCGCCCTCGTGTTCGGCCTCTCGTCTCTGGCCTGCGCCTGGTTCACCTCGCCCATCCAGTGGCACATCTACGGCGTGCTCTACGGCGCGTCCGCTGCGTTCTGGATGTACATCGCCACCCCGACGATGGTCAACCGCTGGTTCGCTAAGAACAACGGCACCATCATCGGCGTCATCGGCGTGTTCGTGTCGCTGCTCGGCGCCATCATGTCCCCCATCATCGGCGGCTGGATCGCCGAGTGGGGTTGGCAGCAGACCCGTATCGTCCTGGGCATCGCTGTGACCATCATCTCCGCCGGCGGCACGCTGCTGCTGCTCCGCGAATCCCCCGAGAAGATGGGCGTTCTGCCTTGGGGTTATGGCGAGGCTACCGAGGCCAAGCAGACCGCCGCTTCCAAGTGGGAAGTCGGTCCGGACGAGGGCTGCATGCAGAAGGACGCCATGAAGTCCCCCGCTCTGTGGATGCTCGTTCTGATGGCCGGTCTGTTCGTGCTGTCTGCTTCCTTCAACCAGCAGGCTGCTCGCTACGCCGCCGTCAACCCGCTGTTCGGTGAGAACGGTGCCGCTATCGGCGCTATGGCCGTGTCCGTCATCATGTACGCCTCCATCGTCGGCAAGTTCGGCCTCGGCTGGATCGCTGACCACTTCGGCGCTCGCATCTCCGGCATCACCGCCGGTGTGTGCGGCCTGGCTGGCGCTGCTGTCATCATGTTCTCCGGCGGCTCCGTCATGATGTTCTACGTCGGCGCTGCTCTGTTCGGTCTGGGCTACTCCGCACTGAACATCGTTCCGCCCATGGCTTGCCGTCAGGCGTTCGGCCAGAAGGACTATGCGAACATCTACTCGATCGTCGCTACCGGTCTGAACGTTCTCTCCGGCTTCGCCGCTCTGATGTACGCGACCCTGTTCGACCTCACCGGTGGCTACCAGGCTGCCATGGTCGTCATGATCGTCTTCTACGCTCTGGTTATCCTCATGTCCATGGTCATCGTTCCCATGGGCCGCAAGCTGTGGGCCAAGAACGCCTAAGCGAAAAGGATCGTATGAGTGCAAAGAGGCGCCCATGCGCCCAAGCGCAACGGTGCTTCTGAGCGCGACGACATGCGTTATCGGTGCGGCCGAGGCTGCAAACTCGGCCGCACGATACGAGGCTGCAACACAGTCCTCCGATAGATTCCCTCTCTCCCGTTGCGGAGGGAGGGAATTTTTTTAAGCGGAATCGTCAAGCGGAGCTAGCTCGATTGCGCTTGTCCTTGATCTTGGAGGCCACGCGGGCCACCTTGGTGTACAGGGACTCGTCCCCGATGGCTCCCGCAAGCTCGCGCAGCTCCTCCAGAAACGTGATCGCTTCTTGCTTGTAGGGGCTTGAGACCACCAGGCCTATGAGTGCGCGCACAAGCGTGTAGCGCGCCTGTCCTTCCTGCGCTATTTGGTAAGCCTCTAGGTTGGCGGCATACGCCTTTCCCGGCGCGTGACGATGTACCAGCATTGCCTGCGTGACCAGCGTGCTCGCAAGCGAGATGCGGTTGTCGGTCTTACGCAGCTCGGCGATGGCGGTATCCATCAGGCGTTCCCCTTCGGCGTAGTCGCCGCGTATGTTGGTAAGCAATGCCTTTACGCCCGACGATGTTGCCGAGAAGCTGTTGATGGGCGTCTCGCGGAATATCTCCTCTTCAAGCTGGATGACTCCGTATATGCGCTCATCGGGAAACCAGTTCATGATGGCTATAAGGGTGACGATGGCCGAATACTGCAGCAGCATGTTGGTGCTCGACTCGGTGCCGCCGCGGTACCAGAGATTGCGTCCTATGAGCCGGTTGAGGCAGTCCTTTGATCGATCGAGGTCTCCTCTGATCATGTAGTAGGAGGACTTGAATCCCAGAATGTAGTTCACTAGCAGCACGCTTGCATTGTGGGAGAGCGCCTCGTTTTCGGCCGCGTCAAGCGCCTCGATAATGCGAGGGCTGATGTCTCGCCGATAGCACGGTATGACGCCTGCCTGGACCTCTTTGAATTCAGGAAGCACAACAAGGCTGCGCGCCGCCTCGAAGGCCAGTGCGTAGTCTTGGCGCTGCTGCCCTCGGGCTACCGTTATCGCTTCTTGCACGTACAGGTCGGCCTCATACAGCTGCCCTCGATGCGTCATGTTCATGTACAGCATCATCGCGCAGTCAAGCTTGCGCGACCCCTCAAGGTAGCGCACCGCAAGCTTGAAATGATGGATCGCGCCATCTACATCGTCGACCTGCAGCAGGTAGTCTCCCGCTTTTGCGGCAAACGGAGCGCAGGTCTCGGGGTGCGTGCTTTTGAGGTAATGATTCGTGATGGCTATATCTTGAGCGTTGGCGGGGCTTTCCCCGTACAGCTCCTCCATGCCTTGCGCCACGCGCAAGTGAGCGGTGGCGAGGCGCTGGGGCTCGCGCGAAAGGCGATCGAAGATATGGTTGCGCATCTGGGTGTGCAGGAATCCCACATGATTTGCGTGATCGAGCGCGGTGATGCCCGCAGTGGAAAGCTCAAGCAGTACATCCTGCGGAGAGCTGCCGTGGCACATACGCCCGAACAGGCGGAACTCGCAGGGTTCCTCCATTACGGCGAGCTTTTCCGCCATGGTGAGGGCCTCGGGGCTCAAAGGGCGCAGGATGAAATCAAACAGGCTCTCAAGTGAGTTTTTGCCCGAGAATTCGGTGTAGCCCGAATCGAGGCCCCGCACGATTGCGCGCATCCAATAAGGATTGCCATCCGCAAGCTCCACCAGCCGGTTGGCCGTGGTTGCGTCTATATCGGGGAAATAGAACAGCAGCACTTCCATCATTTGAGAATCGCTGAGCCGTTCGAGACGTATGACGCGCAAGAGATCGGCTTTTTGCAGGCCGTTGAAAAAGGACGCCGCGTCCGAATTCATGAGTGCGGGCGAAAGCGCGACTACGAACTGGGCGCGCCCGGCCTCGAGGTGTGTGGGCACCGATCGGAACACCGAAAGCGACGAGGCATCGACGTTGTGGAAGTCATCTATCAAGATGCGCAGGGGACTTCGTTCCGCGGCTGCCTCTATCAGACGCGAGAACGCCTCTGCCACCTGGAGTGCAGTGAGTGCGAATGCGGCAGACGAGCTACGGTTGTGCGAGCTGAGGTCGGGGGCGAGGCAGCACAGCGTCGCCCAGATATCGGCCGGCATCTGCTCCTCAAGTAGGGCTGAAAGCTTCGCCCAGTCAAAGGCCGCAGCTATGGCGCGCACGATGGCGGCGACGGACGAGAACGGCACGCTTTTGCCTTGCTGGGACAGGGCGATCGTGAGGGAAGCCATGCCGTTTGCCTTGGCGAGCTCCGACAGGAACCGCGTTTTGCCAATGCCGGCTTGCCCTTGAACCAGTACGAGCCTCCCTTGCGCGCCTTCGAGCGCTCCTTTCAGCTGTTCCTCGCGTCCGATGAAGGGCATATCGTCTTCACTGCCGATAAACTGCTGGCCCGTTGCCCGCACCGACGCCGTGAAGTCGTCGTTCGAACCGATGATTTCCTGGTAACACGCCACGGTTTCCTGCGAGGGCGGAATGCCGAGCGCCTCGTTAAGACGCTCGACGAGGCCTTGGTAGAGCGCGCCAACCTGCGCACGCATGCCGCTTTGAGCCATGATGCGCATGCGTCGACGGTAGATTTCTTCATTGAGCGGGTCGGCCTGTGCGGCGGTGTCGAGGATTTCAAGTGCGCTTTGCGCCTCTCCGCGGGCCGTCAGGATGGATGCTGCGCGGCAGGATGACGCAGCGAAGCGCGCGGTCCAGCGCGTCTGCTGGGCTTCGACCCATTGATCGAAGGGGTGTGCGCCCTTGAGCGCGAATCCCTCCAAAAACGCTCCGCGGAACAGTGCAAAGGCGGCAAGCGCGTCCTTGTCGGAGCCAGATGCCGAAAGGAGTTCAAAATCGGCGATATCGGTTGAGCAGTGCGGGGCAAGCCCCACGGCGGTGCGTGAAGTGATAAGCGAGCCCTGAGGCAGGGCAGAGCGAAGGTATGACAGGTGGATGCTCAGCGCGCGCGACGCGGAATCGGTTGTACTGTCGGGCCAGAAGAGCCACGAAAGCGTGGCGCGAGGTACGGGTTTGCCGGTGGCGGCCAGATAGTAGGCGAGGGCCCTCACGCGCGTGCGGGGAATGGACGCCATCTGTTCGCCCACGAGGATGCGTGGCTCCCCTAGGAGCTCTATGCGCACGCGCTCTTGTGTCACGGTTCCCTCTCCCAAACGTTAACAAGACGGAGACTATATTAACAAAAAGCTAACAAAATAGCTCCACGGAGGGAAACAAAGAAGAAATTGCCCGCTTTTCAGCTCGAATTGGGCTTTATTGCCGTCGTAAACGTGAAGCGTTTGTTAACAGACCGGTTCTAGAGTGGAACGGCTTTATTGAACTGCCGCAGAAAGGGACAACATGACGGCAAATAAACTGAGCGGGTCGGCATGGGCGTGGCTTGTGCTGATCGGCTGCATCGGCTTCTACTCCATACCCACGGGCATCATCGCCAACACGTCGGGCATCTTCGTGGCCCCGGTCATGGATCAGTTCGGCTGGAGCCAGACCGACACCACGATGTACCGCACCATCCAGCCCATCGTGTCCGCCATAACGGCGCCCATCGCCGGCAAGCTGCTTGAGAAGTATAACCCGCGTTGGATTCTCGCCGTCGTCTCTGCGGCTTTCGGCCTCGCCTCTCTCGCCAGCGCGTATGCCACCGAACTCTGGCAGTGGAACCTCTACGGCGTGGTGTTCGGCATCACCGCAGGCTTCTTCATGTACCTGGCGGCTCCCGTGCTTATCAACATCTGGTTCAAGAAGGGTTCCGGCATAGCGGTCTCTATCGCCGCCGCCACGCTTTCGCTTCTTGCCGCCGTGGCAAGTCCGGTGGGGCAGGGGCTCATCGACGCCTATGGCTGGCAGACCGCTCGTGCGGCGCTTTCCATCTTCACCACGGTGCTTTCCGTCGTCCTGACCGTCGCCTTCGTTCGTAAGAGCCCTTCGGTCATGGGCGTGCTCCCCTTCGGCGCTGACCAGGTGTACGAGGAGGGAGAGGACATCTCGGCAATGGAGCAGGACGGCGCCACTATGGAGCAGGCAAAGAAGTCGCCCGCTCTGTACACCCTCATTCTGGTGGCAGGAATCTTTTGCATGTGCGCGGCGTTTTTCCAGCAGATCCCAGCGTTCTGCTCGCATGGCGCGCTGGGCGCCGGCGTGGGCGCTACGGCCGTTTCCATCATCATGGTGGGTGGCATCGTGGGCAAGCTTTTGCTGGGTGCCTTAAACGACAAGATCGGCATCACCTGGACGGGCCTCATTGCTACGCTCGGCGGCGCAATCGGGCTGGTTCTGGCATGGGTCGCGGGTTCCAACGTGATGGTGTTCTATGCCGGCATGGTCATCTTCGGCTTTGGGTATGCGGGCTTGACGGTTATCGCGCCCATGCTCGCCCGTGCGTCGTTCGGTCCGCGCAACTACTCGCAGATCTACTCCTGGGTGTCCACCGGTATCTTCATCTCGACCGCCATTTCGTTTACGGTGTACGGCCTGATCTACGATAACACCGGCAGCTATGACCTGTGCTTCGTGGTCGCTATCGCGCTCTATGTGATCGCTGCCATCTTGATTCCGTTCACCATCAGGCGCGCCAACGTTCTCTGGAAGAACAAGAGCAAGTAAGTGCCCGTTGCGGGCTGGGGCTCCGCAAAAGCGCCCATTCGGCGCGCATTGAATGCCAACGGAGGGACTGGATGCAAAGGCTTCCAGTCCTTTTTCTTTTTGGCGGATTCAATGTGGCGGGCTGCCGGAATGTGTATAAAGCTGCTTAGGACGTGCATCAAAAAAGCGACCCGGGGTGCGGGTCGCTTACGTCTTGAGGGCTGGAGCTGGCGAATGCGCTCCCTGCGCCGGTTATCTGTACCAGCTCATGACCGAGGCGCGCAGCTGATGGAGCTTGGGAAGATTGGTCCGCAGCGTCTCCATGTCTTCACGGAACTGCGCAATCGATTTTTCATCCATCTTTTTTACAGGGGAGTTAAGCGCTTTGCATACACGGTTGACCACTTTGTTGTGGGCGTATTTCTGAGCGAACCCCATCTTTTTCTTCGCAACCACGTAGATATCGGCGAGTTCATTGATGAACACGCGCGCGTCGTCGGTCTCCTTCAGATAAGCGCGCCATTCTTCGTCCTCCTCTTCGTGCGCTTGGGCATCGGCGAGAAGCGCGTTCACTTCGTCGGTATCGATGGGGCCGCTTTGCTCCATCACGGCTCCCTTGTCCTTCTTGCGGTCAAGGTTGTTGGATCCCAGCGAGAGCATGCCTTGCGCATCCATGCCCACCAGCATGTCAATCATGGGAATGCCCTGATTTGACCAGCGGATATCGCGCAGGCGTATGCGTCCGAGCGTCTTGTTGTCCTTAGCGAGGGGCCGGTTTCCTATGAGGAAGTGCGCCTCCACAGCGGTTTGATAGGCTATCGCGGTGGAATACACCTCGCTATGCCAGAACGGGATACTCTCCCCGCGTTTGACCAACGCCTGCATGCGCCCATCGGGCAGTTCTATGCCTATATCGAGCGGAAGCTTTCCATCTTCGCAGGCGAGCGGTATTTGCACGGAGTTCACTTCGCTCAGGCGCTCGAATTCGCCTTCGGGCGCTTTGAACTGGGGCTTCTTTTTCTTCTTTGCCATGAGGCTCCTTGCGTTTCCGGTTCCGATTCTCTATGCAAATAGATATAGCAAAATGCATGCCCGTTCTGGAGGGCATGATGGCACTGAGCAATATGTTAATTGGCGTTTCCGCTATGTAGCCGCTTGCAGCATTGCGCGCCTCCCATGACGGTGCCTGCCCGATTAATCGGGCTTGAGGCCGCTGCGTTCATAAACATGGCAGCGGCGACTTCCTTGGGAGCATGACCCTGAAAATATTCTGGCACGCTATTTGCTTAAGGGAAAGAGGGAATGAGCAAGTGGTAAATGCCGAAAGGGGGCCGAATTGCTAGGCAGGGTCAAGAGCGGGTCGGTATGGGCGTGGCTTGTGCTGATCGGCTGCATCGGCTTCTACTCCATACCCACGGGCATCATCGCCAACACGTCGGGCATCTTCGTGGCCCCGGTCATGGATCAGTTCGGCTGGAGCCAGACCGACACCACGATGTACCGCACCATCCAGCCCATCGTGTCCGCCATAACGGCGCCCATCGCCGGCAAGCTGCTTGAGAAGTATAACCCGCGTTGGATTCTCGCCGTCGTCTCTGCGGCTTTCGGCCTCGCCTCTCTCGCCAGCGCGTATGCCACCGAACTCTGGCAGTGGAACCTCTACGGCGTGGTGTTCGGCATCACCGCAGGCTTCTTCATGTACTTGGCGGCCCCTGTGTTGGTGAACAGCTGGTTCGTAAAGCGCAACGGCTTTGCGATCTCCATCACCGCCGCCTCTCTTTCTATCCTTGCCGCCGTGGCAAGCCCGGTGGGCCAGTCGCTCATCGACGCCTATGGCTGGCAGACCGCTCGCGCCGTGCTGTCCATCGTCACCACGGTGGCGTCGGTGGTGCTCACGGTGTTTTTCGTTCGCAAGAGCCCCGAATCCATGGGTCTTTTGCCCTACGGCGCCGATCCGCTCAACGAAGTGGGCGACGCTCATGAGGGTCGCGCGATGGAATCCGAGGCAGGCGCTTCGGTGGAAGACGCGATCAAATGCCCCGGCCTGTACCTGCTCGTGTTGGTGGCGGGCATCTTCGTGATGTGCGCGGCGTTCTTCCAACAGATTCCCGCGTTTTGCGCCCACGGCGAGCTCGGGGCTTCGGCAGGTGCCGTTGCCGTATCCATCGTAATGGTGGGCGGTACCGTGGCAAAGTTTTTCCTGGGCTGGCTCAACGACCGTGTTGGTGCGGGTGTTACGGGTGTCATTGCCGCCGTGACGGGTGCGTTTGGTCTGATTCTCGCCTGGATGGCCGGTTCCAATGTCATGCTGTTCTACATCGGCATGGGGGTTTTCGGATTCGGTTATGCCGCCCTCACCGTGGTGGCACCCATGCTCGCCCGCGCGGCGTTCGGGTCGCGCAACTACTCGCAGATCTACTCCTGGGTATCCACCGGTATATTCGTATTTACCGCCGTTTCATTCGTCGTCTACGGAATGATCTACGACATCACGGGATCGTACGACCTGTGCTTCGTCGTGGTCATCGCAATGTATGCAATCGCCATCGCCCTCGTGCCCATCACGCTGCGCATATCGCGTGCCACCTGGGCGGGGAGGTAGCCGCAGCATGTCCGTAGAAACCGCCTTGAACATATAAGAGGGGCTTTCGATAGAGGAATCAACCGTCAAGAGAAGGAGAATGCACACGATGAGCACGCAGTATCCCATCCTCGGCTCGCCGCTGAAGGTCAACGGCGTCACCCTGCAGAACCGCATGATCACCACGTCCATGTCGCCGGGCGAGGGCTATGCGGAAAACGGCAAGGCCACCCAGCGCCTGGCTAACTATCTTGAGGAGCGCGCCGCCGGCAAGACGGGCCTGATCATTCAGACCGTCTGCCCGTGGAAGCGCAACTCTGACATTGGGGAAGGCGGTATCCATCTGCATCCGCTGCCTTCATGCTATGGCGACGAGTGCATCCCCAACCTGAAGGAAATGATGGTCGGCCCCGTGCACAAGCATGACGGCAAGATTTGCGCGCAGATTTACGCTGTGCATGACTGGAAATTCGAGTCCGACGAGTGCGAAGGCCCCTATGGCCCCACCGATATCGCCGTGCTTAAATTCATGGGCGGCTTCCGCGCCATGACCATCGAGCAGATCGAGGAGTTCAAGCGCGAGTATTTCAACGCGGCGCGCGTGTGCAAAGAGGCCGGCTTCGACGCCATCGAGGTCATGGCGGGCGTGGGCGGCATCATGAGCCGATTCATGTCCAAGGCCACCAACAACCGCACCGACCAGTACGGCGGAAGCCTCGAGAATCGCTGCCGTTTGACGGTGGAGGTGCTGCAGGGCGTGCGCGAGGTCGTAGGCCCCGACTACCCCATTGTGGTTCGCTGGTCGCCTGTGGACTTCATCAAGACCGACGCGGGCGAGGGCCTGGATATCGAAGAGGCCAAGCAGATCGTTCCCATCCTTGAGGAAGCGGGCCTCGACCTGCACGATCTTGCTGTGGGTTGGCATGAGACCAGCGTGCCTCTGACCACCAAGCGCATCGAAGACGGCCACTGGATGTGGATTGCCGAGCAGATCAAGAGCGTGGCCAAAAAGCCGGTTGCCCAGGGCTATCGTAATACCGACCCCACCGTTATGGAGCAGAACCTTAAAGACGGCAAGTGCGATGCCATCGCCGGCCTGCGCTACAGCATCGCCGACCCCGACCTGCCCCGCAAGGTCATGGAGGACCGCACCGCCGACATGCGCAAGTGCATCGTGTGCTGCCGCTGCATCGACGACGTGGTTTCTGGCGGCAAGCCGCTGGTGTACTGCGGCGTGAACCCGCACTTCGGTCCCGAGCTCGATCACGAGATGTACCCCAAGGCCGCCAAAAAGAAGAAGGTCATGGTCATCGGCAGCGGTCCGGCAGGCATCAACGCCGCCGTGGCGGCATGCGAACGCGGGCATCAGGTTGATCTGTACGAGGCGGGCCCGCGTCTGGGCGGCTGCGTGAAGATGAGCTCCATCTTCAGCCCCTATCATGAGCGCTACCTTGACTATATGAATCATCTGATCGAATCGCACCCCGCTATCAACGTGCACCTGAAGACCCCGGTTGACGCCTCCGTGGTCAAGGCCGCCAAGCCCGATGCCGTGGTGGTCGCCGTGGGCGGCGATGTGCGGGGCCTGGACGTTCCCGGCGCCGACGGCAAGAACGTCATCCAGTCGCACAACTTCCTGGAGATGCTGAACGGCCACAAGCCCAAGGCCAAGGGCGCGTTCAACAACTTCATGTGGTGGGGCGCCACCACGGTGCTCAAGATGCACTACACCCCCGAATTCGCCCGCAAGGCGACGGGCTCTTTGAGCTGGCCCATCAGCAAGAACGTCGCCATCATCGGCGGCGGCCTGCCCGGTTGCGAGTTTGGGCATCTGTGCATGGAAACGGGCCGCACCACCGCGATTATCGAAGAGGGCAAGAAGATCGGCTATGACGTGAGCGCGTCTGAGCGCTTCGGCATGAACAACGACTTCAAGAAGGCTCCCAACGTGACCACCTACCCGCTTACCAAGGTGACCGAAATCACCGAGAGCGGCGTGAAGGCCATTCAGTCCGACAGGGAGGGCAACAAGAAGGAAATCTTCATTCCTGCCAAGACCGTCGCCGTCACCTTGGGCTTCAAGCCCAACCATGCGTTGGCCGAATCGCTCAAGGGCGTCTGCGACGAGGTGTACCTGGTTGGCGATGCCGACGAGCCACATCGCATTGCCGATGCCACCAAGGCGGGCTACGTGGCGGGTTGCGCTATCTAGGGGTTGCGCCGGCCTTCCGACCGGTGCACCATTCGACGCTGCGCGGGCGTCGGACACCCCATCTTGGCCTTCACACATCGCTTGCGTACGCAGTACGCGGCGCTCCTTGTTCAGGCCAATCTGGGGCACCGGACGCTCGCTCGCTGACTTTGGCGCGACCGCAGCGAGGCGGGCCTACCGAACTCGCCAGATTCACCCTCGCTGTTCGTCGTGCGAACGAATGTCGATTGGCTCGAACGTGAGCCCTGAAAGGTTGAAGAATGACCGAAGCTGAACACGACGTTGTGTACATGGAGAAGGCGGGCGACGGGGTTGCCGTCATCTACCTGAACCAGCCTAAAAAGAAAAACGCCATCAACGCCCGCATGATGGAAATCCTTACGGATTGCCTCTATGCGGCTGATGCCGATGATGATGTGCGCGCGGTGGTTCTGCGCGGGTCGGGCAGCTGCTTTACCAGCGGCGGCGACCTGAGCCAGTCCTCGCCCGAGGAGAACACACCCGAGCGCGCCCGCAAGACGTACCGGAAGTATTGCCAGGCCACCTGGGCGATTCGCTCGATTGCCAAGCCGGTTATCGCCATGGTGGACGGCTATGCCGTGGGCGGGGGCTTCGCCCTCATGCTGGCGAGTGACATGGTGTGCATCTCCGAGAATGCGCAAATCATTCCCGCATTCTGCCAGATCGGCATCGCTCCCGAAATGGGTGTGGTGAAGTTCTTGCCCGAACTGGTGGGCGCCCAGCGCGCGAAGGAGATCGTGTTTTTGGGCGATCGCCTCAGCGGCCAAAAGCTTTTCGATTTGGGAATCGCTAACCGCGTGTGCGCTTCGGAGGACCTCGAGGCCACTACGATGGAGCTTGCCCGACGCCTGGCCGACATGCCCGACGCCTCCATCCAGGTGGCCAAGTGTATGTTCAACGGCCTGGCGGACTGGAACCTGCAGGCATCTATGAACAATGAGCAGACAGCCTCCCCGTTCTGCACCACCACGACGGCGTACGCCAAGACCATGGAGAAATTCGCACGATAGCGCATGCACTGGCCCGCCTCGCTCCGCTTGGGAGGGAGGCGGGCCAGTGCATGCGC
>NZ_QIBX01000003.1 GCF_003725995.1 Slackia equolifaciens | reverse complement strand
CGAGGCGAAGAGGGCAGCGTGATGGTGTAGAATGCAGGCGATCCTGGGCGATGTCCCGTTCGCTCGGGCGGGCCTGCGGCCCGCGCCTCCCGAACGGGATCTTGACACCAACAATCGGCACACTACCTTTGTGGGTGATGCGGAAGGAGCTATTTGATGGCGTATCGGCAAAGTTTCCATAGACGAACAGTAGAAAGTCGAAATTTTTGGGACTGAAATGCAAATCTACGAGTATTGGTCGGCTAATTCGGGGTCGCACTCGGCAAATTCCAAGCTGTTTTGCTGCCTTGGTGCTCTCTCGTGGCGAAACAGTATTTCCCGCAAATCGTGTTCAGCTCCTATTGACATTGCAGTTCTGCCCTTTAGTTTGACATGGAGGGCTTTTGCCGTTTGTCGCATAAGGTAATTGAACTTTGCCGGGTCGCGCAGCTGTCGGTTTGTAACGACTATCACGTCGATGCCCTTGTCGGATTTGAGGGTGTTTCTTCTCAGTGCGTCTTCCGCGATTCGTAAAGCCCCCGTGTGGTGCGAATCGCTGTCGTACTCTAAAGCCAGCTTTGCCTTGGGCCAGAGTAAATCACATTTATAGCAGCTATTTCCCGTTTCAGCTTGAGCTCGCTTGCTTAAGTTTACCCTTGCATTGAGCGTTGGTGAGGGCAGCGCGTATCCGCCAAGGGTGGGCGGAAGCGTCGCGAGCATTGTCAGCGCTGCCTCGCTGGGTGATGCGGCCCCTTCGCATAAATATCTTAGGGCACGTCTTGCGGCTTTGACGCCGTATTGACCTTTTGCGTGATTGATATAGCTTTCGAGCTTGCGCTTCGTGGAGAGCCGACTGCGCTCTATATAGCCATCGTTCAGGATTGAGTAATCGCTGCATAATTCGCATCCTAGCCAAATCAGCTCTTGGATTGGTATGCATGATGCCATCTGAATAAAGCAAAGCTCTGGTGTGCTGCAGATCAAGGAGCGGTCGATCCTCAGAAAAGAATCTTCGGGGTATTTGCGAGTGCTTACGTGTTGAATGAATGTTTCTGTTGAATGGATGGTGCAAGGTGCGTTTGCCAGCATATGGCAGGGGAGGGAGATGCAATCGGGAAGAGCGAACTCTCCCTGCGAAAGCGCGCGCTGCCCTCCTGGTTCTGTTGCGTAAAACGCGGTTGTTGCGACGGGCTCCATCGTCGCGTAGAGCCAGGGATTGCGAAGGCATTCAAGGGCTGATATGTGGCTGAGGCACGGCATGAGCCCATGCTAGCGCGTGAGGCGTGATGGCTGTAGGGCTATGTCTCACCGCAAAGCAAGAGTTTGCAGACTTACTTCCAGCCGTATCGCACGAGCGCAGCGGGCGCATCGAGATGGGGCGCCTAGCGCCAGCCGTATCGCTCGCGCATCTCCTCGGCCCTGCCTTTGGCCAGGGGTATGGAGGTGTGCGCGGCATCTGACAGGGTGAGGTTGAAACTGTTGCGGGTGAACCGCTCCACCTTGGCCACTTTCTGGACGTTCACGATATAGGAGCGATGGCATCGGAAGAACCCGTAACGCGAAAGCTCGGCGTCAAGCTCCTCGAGCGTCATCGAGACGGGGTAGAGCTGGCCGCGTACGGAGGCGTAGTTCGCCCTGTTCACGCTCTCGATGAAGTCTATCTCGCGCGGGTCGAACAGCAGCGTGGCGTCGTCGGACTTGGCGGGCACTTTGAACACGCGCACTTCGTCTCCTTCATAGGGGGCGTCGCTCTCCTCGTCCTCAGAGCCCAGGGCGGTTTTTGCCGAGAAGTATCGCCCGTCTTCCTCATAAAATGCAGAGCCGGGCAAGAGTAGCGCTTCTCGCAAAGTGTTTCCGCAGCTGATGAGGCGTCCGCCGCCTTCGACCACCTGGCCCAACCATGTGAGCACCAGGCTGCGGTTGTCGGGCGTGACGTCGGCAAGGGGGCGTTCGCAGAATACCACCTCGGGCTCGAACAGGCTCATGCGCGCGAAGTTGAGCAAGGCGCGCTGTTCGGCGGAAAGAAGCTTCACGCGCGTGCGCGCAAGGCCTTTAAGGCCGAAATGGGCGATTGCCTCCTCGGCCGTGATGGCGCCTCCGGCTATGCGAGAGAAGAATCGCAGATATGATCGCACGGTTTCGCGGTCGAACCCCTTGTCCGACTCCATGAAGAATGCGCACCGGCGCCCTGAGCGGCGTTCATGGACAAAACGCATGGCGCGCTCGGTGGCTTCGCGCGAGCACTCGATGTGCACGCTCTTGTCGGCTTCGCTCTCGAGCAGCTGCTCTATGGAATCGTATTCAGACATGCGAACCTTTCGGGTGGTGATGCGGCGGAGCCCATCGCAGAGCACGCCTACGCTGAAGACGCGGAGGCTGCGCTGCGCTGCAGCGTTGGGGCTCATGACGCGGCCTGGGCAATGACCGTGGGCATCCTGTCAAACGGGCGCGCGGCGGTCGAAGACGTGCGCCGTCGGCTTATCGTATGAGGCTTGCGCCCCAGCAGCCAGCATATTATACCCGAGCTAGTTCTCTCGCCGCCGGCCACAATGTGCGGCGCCTATCGCCAAAACAGGTGCCTTCCTCTGAAATGCGCTATGATGTCTCGGCTATGAAACACACCTCGCTGCATACTCTTGGCGCTCTTGTCGCACGCGATACGCGCGACGCTCTTACCCATCCGCTCATGTTGGTCATGATTGCGGCGTCGCTTCTGATGGCGTGGTTTTTCGGTGCGCTGGGCACGCCTCCATGGACCGACGAGCATGAAGGCATTGCGCTGTGGCTTGCGTTGACCCTTATGATCGCGCCGGTGTTCTGCGGGTCCACCGTGTCGCATGTCTCAATTGCGGTCGACCGCCCAACCGGCACATATCTCACGCTTGCGGCGGCCGGCGTAAGCGGCGGTGCCATCATCGCTTCGAAGGTGGTCGCGTCTTTCGTGTGCTCCTTTATCACCTCTGCGGGCATGCTCGCGCTTTTGCATGTGCCTGTGGATCTTGCGGTTTATTTTCTGGTTTCGTTCGTGCCTGCGGCGTTGCCTACGCTCGCCATTTGCTGCATCTTGGCGGTGCTTTCACGCAACGACGACAAAATGGGGCCGATGTCGTTGTTCGAGATGCTGCCTGCGATTGTCCCGTTCGTCGGCTTCATGATCGACTCGGTGCGCTGGGCTGCCGTGTTTTTCCCAACCGGTCCCGCTGCGGAGCTGTTCCGTGCCGCGTGCGGTGCCCCTGCGCTTTTCCCTGTACCTGTCTTGGTGGCGCTTTGGGCATTTTGGGTCGCGGCCAGCATCGCAGCGGTCGTCTGGGCCGGCAAGCGTTTCGATCGAGAGCTTAACGCGCGGCTTTTAGGGGAGGAGGGCGTGCGTTGATGCGAAGTGGCGCTAGACAGGGATTAACCCGAGGCGGCTTTGAGCCGAACTCATTTCGTGCATGTTCTGCAGTATGAAGGGGCGATGTTTGAAGGCGGTCAGGGGACCGTCAAGCCAGCGTAAATCGAACCGCTCGTTTGCAAAATCTTGCATAAACAACAATGGCGGCCCTTATGAGTGGGCCGCCAAAGGAATGGGGAAGGCTGAAGGGCAAAGGCGCGTGCTGCCTACAGCTCTTTCTTTCGGTACAGGGCGATGGCGCCGGCGCAGCTGATGCAGTACGCACCCAGCGTGATGGCGGCAAGCCCGGCGATGACGACGGGGATGTTGCCTGGGTCTTCCACCCACGTTGCGAAGTCGGCAATGAACTGCGGCGCATCGATGACCTCGGGCAGAATGAGCGTCACGCCCAAGAACAGCACCATCAGAGCCGCAGGAATCCATCGCAGCGCCTTGGTGAGGCCGTAGCGCAAGATGAACGGCTGCAGAAGCGAAGAGAACATCAGGATGAGGCTCATGCCGGCGAATCCGCCGCCGAGGACCGTGAGCGGGTGGCGCATCTCGTCGGCGATGGTCTGGACGCTTTCGGCGTCGAGGGGCAGAACGGGGCTCAACTGCCCAAGGACCATTGCGATTACGAATGCAACCACGAGCGTGGCGATCGAAGAGATGAGCACGTTGAGATACCGGGCGATGACGAGGGATTCGCGGGCGACCGGGAGGGTGGCGCGAAAGCGCTCCCAGCCGTTCATATTGTCGTAGCCGGCAAAGGTGAACACCATCAGAATGGGCGCCATGGCGCTGATGCAGGCCACCATGGCGATGGTGGTTCCCATGCTGATGCCAATGACCAAGCCCACTATCAGATAGATGGCGAACTGCTGCAGCAGCACGTTTTTAATGGCAGAGAATTCAGAGAGGATGGCGGCCTTCATCGGGTTTCTCCCTTCAAAGTAAGCTGCATGTAGTCATCGATGGTGAGCCTCTCGCAGGCCACATCGGGGAAGCTGCGCTTAAAGGCGAACCGGTCGTATACCAAAAGATCGATGCCGTACTCGTATCGTATGAACTTCATGGTGTTCGGCTGGTAGGCGCCGCTTGCGGCGATCTGCTCGAACTGGGAGGTGCGGCACTTGGCCAGGCCCATCTCGTCGGTGATGACGTCCTTCGGCAGATCGAAGACGATGCGGCCCCCGTCGATGCACGCCACGGTGTCGGCGATCTTATCCAGGTCGGAGGTGATGTGGCTCGAGATGAGGATGCCGTGCATGTCGTCGGCCACGAACTCGCGCAGGATGTCGAGCACCTCGTCGCGGGCGAGGGGGTCAAGGCCTGCTGTGGCCTCGTCGAGGATCAAGAGGTCGGGCTCGTGCGCCAGGGCGCATGCCAGCTGCAGCTTCATGCCCATGCCGCGCGAGAGGTCTTTCACCTTTTTCTGCGGGTCAAGCCCGAAGCGATCGAGGTAGTCCTCGAATCGGCCTTGCCGCCAGCCCCTGAAGGCGGCCTTCATGATGGAGCTGGTGGTTTTCACGGGCAAGTCGCCGATGTAGGGGCATGTGTCGAGCACCACGCCGATGCGGCTTTTTATGCGCGCGTTGACCGACTGGCTCGAATTGATGCCGAACGGCTCGCCGAACAGTTCCACGGTACCCGCGTCGAGCGGCATGAGCCCCAGGATGGCGCGGATGGTGGTGGTTTTGCCGGCGCCGTTGGCTCCGACGAAGCCCGTGATGCCGCCCTTGGGCACCGATAGGCTCACGTTGTCCAGCACGGTCTTGGTTCCGTATCGTTTGGTCAGGCCACATACGCGAATGAGGTCAGTCATGGCAGTGTCTTTCTCACAAAGGGTGATAATGCGCTCGCGGGTTTGCTAGTCTCCCGCCATCAGGTCAAGCATGTCATGGAGCTCCTGGGTGCCAATGCCTGCGCCTTTGGCCTCGTGAACCGCCCTCTCGAGCAGCTCTTCCACGTGACGCAGGCGCTCTTCGCGCAAAAGCTCCATGTTGCCGCCCGCAACGAAGCTGCCCTTGCCCTGCACCGTCTCGATGAAGCCTTGCGATTCAAGCTCCTGATAGGCGCGTTTCGTGGTGATCACGCTGATGCGCAGGTCGCTTGCCAGGTTGCGGATGGAGGGAAGCATGGAGCCCTCCTCGAGCTCCCCGGATAGGATCATGTCCTTCATCTGCGAGACGATCTGCTCGTAGATGGGCTTGTCGCTCGCGTTTGAAATGATGATGTCCACGGTTGCTCCTTGGCTTGCAGATATCGTTCGGCGGGCGTCCCCGTCAAACGCCGTTCGGCCTTGGCGTCCCTCACCCGAACTTAGTGTATATACCCTATGTGCACAGTATATACACGGTATGCACAGTTGTAAAGGTGAGAAATTGTGAAATAGAGCCTCGTTCCGATCATCTGCTTTTTGCGACTTGCGCGTCTTGACGAGCAAGGACATGGCGCGCAGGCTCATGATGCGTCTTAGGTGCCGCGCACCAAAGAAACCGGCACCTTAAATCCTGAGCAAGCCAATAAAACTGCGCGCAATCGGAATTATCTGTTACAAAACGAAGCAGGCTGTATACATACTCGCTGAAGGGAGAGACCATGCATGCAGAAACAAAGCAGGTGCTGCTCAATGCGCATTGCGGTAAGCTCATCGGTGCGGTAGGCCATCATCGTCACTTTACCGCCAACTCAGCGGCTCGTGAACGCTTACTGCGTTTTCGCGAGCGCATCCTTCAGGAAGGAGCCGAAGCGTTTTTCAGGGAAGAGTATCCTGCCCGATCGGGAAAGGCGTTCATCGTCAACGTGGTCGATGGCAAATCGTGCCTTGTCGACGGGAATGCGCATTTGGTGGCGCTCGTGGCATGCTTTCCGCTTCTCAAACTCTCTGATTTGGCGGCGTTGTCGGGCCGTACTGACATCGTGCGCATATGGGAAGATGGGTGGGAGAAAGGATCGGGGCAAAGCGCGCCATATGACGTATATGTTCCTGTGGAAATAGACACTTCCCATATCCCCGGCGCACGCATCGATACCGACTGGTTTAAGCATCCGCCTGCGCCTACGAAAGTGATTCCCTCATGCATCTCTTTTGACGATCCTCTTTTTATGCCCGGCGATCGGGGCGTGCCCCTTTTTCAAACGGTAAGAGGGGTCTTTGGCGCGAAGGACTTTGACGACCTTACGTCGCAAGCGCCGCGCCAGTAATATAATTCCCGGCATGACATTTCCGCGCCCGCGCTGCCAAGGCACCGTGCCGCCGGGAAAGTTTTAACGAAAGAGGGTTGCTATGCACATTTCCGAACGGCTTGACAGGTTTGAAGACGAGGTTTTCGCGGCGCTCAACGAAAAGCGTCGCGCGCTCGAGGAGCAGGGGCGCGACGTGATCGACCTTTCGGTTGGCACGCCGGATTTCGCGCCGTTCCCGCATATTGTTGAAGCGGCAGCGCGCGCCGTGGCCAATCCCGAATGTTGGAAATACGCCCTGCATGATGCGCCTGCGCTGCTGGACGCGCTCGTCTCGTATTACGAGCGCCGTTTCGGCGTTGCGATCGCACCCGACATGGCTATGAGCGTATCGGGCACGCAGGAGGGCATGGGCGCGTTTGCTCTTGCCGTCGCCAACGAGGGCGACACCGTGCTCGTGCCCGATCCTTGCTATCCGGTCTTCCGCAACGCAGCGCTTCTGGCGGGCGCAAGGATTGAGTATTATCCGCTCGCCGCTGAGCACGGTTTTTTGCCCCATGTGGCCGACATTCCCGATGAGGTGGCGGACCGCGCCCGTTATATGGTGGTTTCGCTTCCGGCGAACCCCGTGGGGTCGGTGGGCACGCCCGAACTGTATCGCGAGCTGATCGACTTCGCCCGCGCGCACGACATTCTTCTCGTTCACGACAACGCCTATGCCGATATCGTCTATGACGGAGCCCAAACGTTCAGCATCTTTCAGTTCGAGGGCGCCTTCGATACGTGCGTGGAATTCTTGAGCCTCTCCAAGTCGTTCAACGTGACGGGTGCGCGCATCAGCTTCCTCGTTGGCGCGCCCGACCTCGTGGCCGCCGTGCGCAAGCTGCGCAGCCAGACCGACTTCGGCATGTTCCTGCCGGTGCAGCATGCCGCTATCGCTGCTCTTACGGGTCCGCTCGATGCGGTGGAACATCAGCGCCTGCAGTACCAGGCGCGCCGCGACGCCCTGTGCGACGGCCTTGAGTCTGTAGGCTGGGAGCGCCCCAATGCTCACGGAACCATGTTCGTGTGGGCGAAGCTTCCCGGTGCGCGCACGGATTCCATGGCGTTTTGCGAAGAGCTGCTCGTGCGCGCTGGCGTCGTGGTAACACCGGGCGCCAGCTTCGGGCCGATGGGCGAGGGGTACGTGCGCTTTGCTCTGGTTCAGCCGCCCGATCGTTTGCGCGATGCGGTGCGTGCGATCGAGCAAGCGGGGCTATGCTGATGGGAGCGCGTATTCTGGTCGTGGAAGACGATGCCGCTATCAGCGATGTCGCATGTTCTGCGCTCGAGCAGGAGGGCTATGCGTGCACTCCCGCCTATTCCGGTACGGAGGCGCGCCTTCTGCTTGGAGACCCTATTCCCTTTGAGCTCGTGATTTGCGACCTCATGCTGCCCGGCATGTCCGGCGAGGATGTGATAGCTCTCATCCGTTCGCGCGGGTCTACCGTACCCGTGCTGGTCACGTCTGCAAAAAGCGCGGTAGTTGACCGCGTTGCGCTGCTGCGCGCCGGCGCCGATGATTACCTGGTGAAGCCGTTCGATCTCGACGAGCTTATCGCCCGCGTGGAGGCGCTGCTTCGACGCGCGGGCGTGCGTGCGGAGGGCGAAGATGCCGCTGCGCACGGTGGATCGATGGGGAACGCCGCGAAGGGGGCGCAAGGCGAGTCCTCCGTCGAGACGCGAACGCTTCGCTTCGGTGACTGGGAGGCCGACACGGATGCGCGCGCGTTCACGGTGGCAGGCACGCCCGTCCGTTTGACGCGTACCGAGTTCGATATCGTGTGCACCCTCATGCGTAGACCCTCCAAGGTCTTCACCAAGCGCGAGCTCTACGAGCTCGTGTGGCACGACGAGGCCTTCGTCGAGGAGAAGACCGTGAACACCCATGTGTCGAACATCCGCGCTAAGCTCAAGGGCACAGGTACCGAGGGCTATATCGAAACCGTCTGGGGCATAGGCTTCAAGCTGGCGGACCTTCGTTGAGTGGCGCGACGAGCGGCGAGCGGCGGGAGTCCAAGCGGGAGGGCGCTCCAAATCACCCGCGATGCTACCGCTCGCTGCGCGAGCTATGCGCATCGCTCCTGCGGTCAATTTTAGAATGGCTTTGAGCCGCAGAGTGATTTTCCGGCCCTCCCGCTTGGACTCCCGCCGCCTGGATGCCAAACGGGGCCCTCTCAATATCAGCAGGTGCATCTTGTAACTTTCTTAAACTTTGGCGGAAGGTTTCTCGAATTTCGCCGCGTAGTCTTGCAACCATCGGATACGGAATGCGCATGCAATGAGGCGGGGCAGAGGCGATTGTGGTGCCGAAGAGCTTTGCAGGCAGGCGCGATGCGAGATTGGAGGATTCGATGGAGGCCATCAAGACCGTGGGGCTTACCAAGACCTACGGAGCGAAGCGCGCTGTGGACGCGCTCAATCTGACCGTCCAGCGCGGTGAGATCTATGGGTTCGTGGGACGCAACGGCGCCGGCAAATCAACCGCCATGAAGATGATGGCGGGACTGGTGCTTCCTACTACGGGCACGATCGAGCTTCTGGGAGAGCCGCAGGCTCCGGGCGCTACGAGCCGCCGCATGGGGGCCCTGATAGAAAACCCCGGAATTCATCTTGGACTTTCAGGGCTCGATAACGTGATGTGCCGCGCGCTCGCTCTGGGCGTGCCCGATGCGAAGCAGGCCTCGTTCGAGGCGCTCGAGGTGGTAGGCCTAGGCGGCGTTGCAAAGAAGCGCGCCAAATCATATTCATTGGGCATGAAGCAGCGCCTGGGTCTGGCGCTTGCGCTCGTGGGCTCGCCCGACTTGCTGCTGCTCGACGAGCCGTTCAATGGGCTTGACCCTCAGGGTGTGCGCGAGGTGCGCACTACGGTCGTCGGGCTCGCTAAGATGCGCGGCATCACGGTGTTCATCAGCTCGCACGTGCTCGATCAGCTCGAGCGCATGGTGACCCGCTACGGCGTGATCCGGGACGGTCGTCTCGTGCGCGAGATGAGCGCCGAAGAGGTCGATCGTGAATGCGCCGACTACCTGTGCATCCGCTGCGCTACGCCGCAGGTTGCGCTCGCGCGCCTGCAGGACGCCTTCCCGCAGATTGCGTTTTCCGTCATGGAGGACGATGCGATTCGGGCGCAGGGCGGTCTCACGCCGCAGGACGCGGGACAGGTGCTCGCCCGCGCTGGCATCCCCGTAAGCGAGCTCTTTATGCATGAGCGCGATATCGAGGAGCTGTTCGTTGAGCTGATGGGCTCAGAACCTACCGACGCCATGCCGCAATCGGGGCGCAGCGAAAGGGGGCGATAGCTGTGTTCTCGCTTTTCAGATCGCAGCTTTTCCGCATTGCGAAATCGCCTTTCTTCATTATCTTCGGTGTGGCATACGTACTGGTCGCCGCCGCCACTCCGTTCGCCCTCTGGCTCTATAGCGTTTGGCCAGCCTTTGCGGCCACTGGCTTTGTGGAGGTGCCTAGCGAGCCGCTTTCTTCGCTCCAGCTGTACGGCGTGTCGTTTGTCTCGGGCTCGATTCTTGCCATGTGGGTGGGCATCGCCGTGGCGGAGCTTGTGTCGGAAGATTTCAAATCCGGGTTCATGAAAAACCTCGTTCAGGCCCGCGGCGGAAGGGTCGGTTACGCGGCGTCTGTCGTCGCGTGCTGCATTGCGCTTTCGGCCGTTACGACGGCTGTGGGAATGATGGTGGTCGAAGGTGCTCTCCGGGTGCAGGGCTACATCCCCGCTGCGCCCACGTTCCAGGATGCTTTTGCTTGGTTTGCCCAGGTGGCGCTCTGCGTATCGGCATACGCGTCCACGGTGGCGGCGTTGACCGCCCTCACGAAGAGCGAGGTTGTGGGCGTGATGGGGGCCATATTTATTGGCGGCGGCGCGATTGAGTCCGCGTTTCGCATCGTGCTTGCCAATATCCCCGGCCTGCCCGTTTTCTTGCGCGATTGCCTTGACGGCTATCTGGCGGTCGATATGGCGATGCTCGGGCAGGGCGTTCTTGCCGATCCTATGACGTATGTCCAGGCGGGAGCCACGATTGCCGTCGCTGGCGCGGCGTGCGCCCTTGTCATGCGCCGCAAGAACTTGGGGTAGGGAGGCGAGAGAGATGATGATTACATCCATGATGGCTTCAACGCTGTACCGGCTGGTGAAAACTCGCATGACGTGGGTATTCCTGGGCATTTACACCGCGTTCATACCCATCGCTCTTGGCCTTGTTAAACTGATCGGGGCCGATAGCTCCCTCATGCTCGCCACGACGCAAACGAGCAGCGAGATGGCCCTCACGCTCAGCGTCACAACGCCCGGCGTGGGCGGGGCGCAGCTCGATCAGCTGTGCGGGGCCATGTTCGTTCGCGGCAGCATGATCGCCATGTTCGTCGCGGTGTTCTGCGGCGTGTTCTTCGCAAGCGACCTTCGCAGCGGGAGCGTCAAGAATCTCATCCGCTCGTCTCACGCCAGACTTTCCTATGCCGTATCGGCTGCGGCAACGGCGGGGTGCGTTTGCGTGGCGTATGTGGCTGTGGGCGCTGCGGCAACCGCGGCGTCTGCGGTGGCCACGGGCGTGGCGCTCGCCGTGCCAAACCCGGCTTCGTTTTTGGCGTGGTGCGCACAGGTTGCGGCCTTGACCTTCGCGTATTCTTTGCTGGCGGTGGGCGTGGCGCTGCTCACGCGCAGCTTGGCGGCGAGCGCCGTTACGGGATTTTTGCTGGGAGGCGCAGCGGTGGAGAACCTCCTGTATACGGCGCTGGGCCTGATATCGGGGCACCCTGAAGAGGTGAGGCAGCTGTTCGACGGATACCTGGCCGTCATCATTTCGCAGTTGGGATTGGGGTCTGTCCAATCGCCCGAGGCGCTTGCGCCCGTTGTCATAACGATTGTGGCGGCTATTGCGGCGAGTGTGGGTATCATGGGGCGAAGGAGCCTCGGATAGGGCTGCCGACATATCGAAATGGCTTATGGACGTAGGCGCATCGCGCCCCCAGGCTCCATGCCGGACGAATGAGGCTTAAGAAAGGTTGCGCGATGGAAGTTCTTGTTGTTGCGTGCGTGCTCGGGGCATTCGTCCTTGCGTTTGTGGTGGTGAGCTATGAGCGCGAGCTGCGCTCCATCGCGAGCTTTCTTGGCAAGCGCGAACGGGGGAGCAATCAGCGCGTGACGGTGGAATATCCCACGCATGGCGTGACCGGAGTTGCCCGCGCCATCAATGCGTACCTTGACGAGGAGCGGTGCCGCTGCATAGCGGAGGACGAGCGGCGGTCCGCCTTCCAGCAGGATCTGGCATCGCTCTCGCATGATATTCGAACGCCGCTCGCCGGCGCTCAAGGCTACCTGCAGCTCTATGCCCGCGAGCAGGACCCTCGAAAACGGGAGCGGTATGTGGCCGAGGCGGAAGAGCGCTTGAGCGTGATGCGCGCGCTCGTCGACCAGCTTTTCGAATACACCAAGGCTGCCGATCCCACGCATGCGTTGGAGCTTTCTTCCGTGCAACCGTATCCGTTGCTGGCGGAGACGCTCGCGGGGGCGTACCCCGATTTCGCGGAGCGCGGCTGGAGCCCGCGCATCTGTTTCGATGACGAGGATATTGCGGTCCGGGGCAACGAGGAAGCGCTTCGCCGCGTGTTCTCCAACCTCACGGTTAACGCGTTGCGCTATGGCTGCGGAGCGCCGGAAGTGGTTCAGCGCGGGCGGCGTTTGGAATTTCGCAATCCGGTCGCCGATCCCGCCTCGATCGACACCAATCGCATGTTCGCTCGCTTCTATCGTGCCGATGGGGCGCGTGCTGGCGGTGCGAGCGGGTTGGGTCTTGCCATCGTTGCGCATCTCTGCGAGGCGATGGGCGCGCGGGTCGATGCGTCTGTCGAGGGGAGCGACCTGTGCATCTCAATCGACTTCGCACCTTTTTCCTCCGAGGAAGGCCGCTCATAGTCGCCCCACGGGCGATATCATTAAGGCGTAGACCCTCCTGCTTGATTCGTTTTCGCCGTTCACCGGGGATTTTAACCAGACCTTTACCGACTTCGGGGCGTATCGAGCCGTCTACGCGATTGTCTGCCATTGCGGCATTTCGATGCGGTTCCAACCGATATCATGCTCTTTGTTCTTCCACCCCGGCGCTTTCGCGCTTTGCGGGTCAAACGTATCGGGCTGTATCGCTAAATGTCCTCATGCCATCTATGGTTTCAAGATGCCTGGATGCGCGCAACGATAAGGGAGTGTGCCGCTATGGAGGGTTCGACGGGCCTGCCTCGCCGTGTTCGCGTTTCTGATTCGGGACGTATCCTCACGCCTGATGAGGCGGCGTTTCTCCAGAAATACCTCCTGGGTAGCAAGCCTCTTGTGGTCGTGGGCAACGAGCATTCAAAAAATCCCGGCCCCATTCAGGATTCTTCCGGGCCCGCTTTGCGCAAAACGTCATAGCTTTGCGCCTTGCGCACCCCTTTGACGTATAATCGTGCGAAACATCAGCGTTTCGCAGGGGTGGCCCATGGATTCTACGTATCCCGTCAAACTCGGACTTTTCGCTAAATCGACCCGGCTTACAAACGTGCCGTATGCGCCTGAGGGGCGCGTGTACGGCATGGTTTCGTCGGGCATCAAGATGCCGCTTGGCGGTTCGTTCTATATCGCCGAATTCGACCCCGCCCATTCCAACCGCGTGCGCGTGGTGGCCTATGTCGATATGTACGGGCGCGCTTTCGCGTGCGACGAGCCTTTGGACGTGCCGCCCGCCATGACGCCGCAGGTGCTGATTCAAACATATTCCGGGGCGCAAGGTGCACAGGGGTGCATCCAGGTTCAGGTCGGCGCCGAGCAGGACGCTCTGACGCCTATCATGGAGTTCTCCAAGACGGGCGAAGCGGTGGCCGAGATGCGTCTGACCTTTGGGTTGTCGCTCAAGCGTGCGGAGGATTCGGGCGTGAGTTTCGCGTTCATGAAGCATGACCTGCCGTATGACGAGTTCATGTCCATCTGCTTCCTCTCGCTCTATAAGCATCTGCCGCCCGTCATCGCCCACTCAACGACTGCGCCGGCGGCTTCGGGGTCCGGCGCGTTCGATTTGGCCGACGTGTTTATGCGCCTTGGGTCGGGCGACTTTTTCTCCGGCGTCGATCGCGAGGTGCTTGAGGCCGAGAATTCTTGGCAGGAAAGCCCCGAATCGGCGCGAGGAGTGGAGCGGTACCTGGTGCGCTTGCTGCGCGAAGAGGGCGTGGTGGGCAAAACGGCTTCCGATTTTGCCGTGAGGTTCAAAGAGGACGACGACCCGGTGGAACCTTCGGTCCATCTGATTCGTACGCTGTCGTACGCGAACACCTATTACATCGATTTCTCCTACGGGTACGGCTTCGATGTGGTGGAAAACGGCCTGTTCCGCGCACATGCGGCATCGGCAAGCCAGCGCGCAACGCTCATTGGGGCGGAGGGCGCGCTCAACCGCTTCCTGCTCTTGACCGATTACCTTCAAGATGTCGGAGCGGGCAATCTCAAAGAGGACGAGGCCTTATGCGCGCAGTACGATGCCTGGTTGATCGACCGCATCTGCACGCAGGCGCCCGATCCGCGCAGGCCGGAGGGCGTGAAGGGCAGATGGGGTCGTCATCTGAAATTCGCCCAGGCGGTCGAATCGCTGCGGCTTCCGTACCGCATCGGCTATGATTTCCGCACCAACGAGGCGGGCGATGCGTTGGCCGTGAACGTTTCCATGCCGCCGGTGGCGTCGTTCCCCAAGAGCGTGTGGGATGCCCAGGCGCAGGATTTCAGACGCACGACGCCCGCCGATTCCAACGCATCGTACGTGCGTTACGCCTCCCATGTCTGCATCCTGCTCGCCGCGGCGGCGATGCATGTGTCGTCGCGCGTGGCTCGCGTCCTGGTCACGTGCCAAAAGCCGGAAGAGGGCTTTGCGCCCGTTCTGTCGGTCGAGCTCACCCGCGCGCTTGTCGAGGACGCGTTCGCGCGCGACGAAGAGCGCGCCTTCGCGGATCCGTTCGCTATCCTGAACGCGGCGAGCGCTCGTTACGAGATGGGCGAGGGCTTTGAACTTGGTCGGATAGATCCCCTGTTCACCTTCTACGAAGGCGAGTTCGCGCTGAACCGCGAGCCCCTGGTATACGACGACCCCGCGCCCTTGAACGATGCCGCGAGGCGCGAGCTGGGCGTGGAGCGCGGCTGCGACCTCAATATCTTCGAAGAGCGCGACAGGCGCAAGCTGGCGGAAGAGACGGTCGCGGCAATGGCCCAGGGAGACGATGCGGCGGTTGAGGCGATCAAGGCCATCCATGACCGCAGCGAGAACCTGACGGTGCGACGCGTGTGCCAGATGCTCCTCGACGATTTCGCGCGAGGGAACCTCGATGCGCAAAGCGAGCTCGAGGTGCGCGAGGCCTTCCTCGACGCCTATGGCTTCAAGGCGCCCATGACGAGGGCGTATGCGCTTTCCCGCGAAGGCGATGACGTGGGTGCGTCCAAGGTGCTGGACAGCTTGCAGGCGGCGGTGGACTCGTGCAAGGCGTTCAACGACACCTCGCGCATCTGCTATCGCTATTTCGACTCGTATGCTACGCGCGTGCTCTATGAGAAGTATTGCGCAGAGGACAGGGGAGGGCGCCGGGTGCTTCCCCTGGCGAACGAGCCATATCTCGTGCATGACCTTTATGCCCAGGTGCTATCGGGTTCCATCGCGGGGCAGGATGAGGCGCTCGTCCATGCGAAGCGCTGCATCGAGCTTGCGCCCGCATACTCCACCGCATACCTGCGCGCCGCCCGGGCCTATTTCGTCAAGGCCGATTTCGCCTCGGAGGCGGCCATGTGCATCAAGGCGCTCGAAGTGGCCTGGAACCCCGAGGATGCGGGTCTTGCGTACTACTGGCTCGCCTTCGCATATTGGAAGATGGACCGATTCGAGCTCGCCGTTGCCTGCTATCGTCGCTGCATCGCGCTCGGGTCGCAGATGGCATCGCAGGCGGAAGAGGAGTGCGCGGAGCTCGTAGAGGGGGTCAAGGGCCTGCAGCGTCATTCTGCGCTCAAGGAGCGTGAGCTGATGATCGAAGCGGGCATTCCTTACGACGCGCTGCACGACAACGCGCAGCATCTTCTCAAGATAGCCGAGGAGGCCATTGATTCCAACAACGACGCCTTGGGAACGGTGCTCGCGTCCTCGGCGCTGCGCGGCATCCGCGATGACGCCATGCTGCCCACCATTCGCTCTCTGCAGCCGTAATCGATTCGTTTGAGATTCCAAGAAAGGGGTGCGTCGGCGTTTTGCCTGACGCACCCCTTCCGGCTATTCGCTCATCTTTTTGACGCTCATGCAGCGCATTGCGTTGAGGATCGCGAGAATGGCCACGCCTACGTCTCCGAACACGGCGAGCCACATGTTGGCGATGCCTACGGCGGCGAGCACGAGAATCAGCACCTTCACCCCCAGGGCGAACACGATGTTTTGCCATACGATGCGCATGGTTTTGCGCGCGATGCGCATGGCGCGGGCGATATTGGAAGGCTTATCGTCCATCAACACGACATCTGCGGCTTCGATGGCGGCGTCGGAGCCCATCGCCCCCATGGCTATGCCCACATCGGCGCGCATGAGCACCGGGGCGTCGTTGATGCCGTCGCCGACAAAGGCGAGCTTGGCGCCGTCGGATTCGTTGGCAAGCAGTCGCTCGACGGCGTTCACTTTGTCTTCGGGCAAGAGCTGCGCATGCACCTCGTCCAGTCCGAGCTCGGTTGCCACGGCCTCCGCCACATCGCGGCGGTCTCCGGTGAGCATGATGCACGACTTGACGCCGGCGGCATGCAGCTCGGCGATGGTTTGCGCCGCGTCCTCCTTCACCACGTCGGCGATCACGATGTGGCCGGCGTAAGTCCTGTCGACCGAAACATGGAGGATGGTGCCAACCAGATCGCATTCGTGCCAGGCGCTCTCGTGCGCCGCCATGAGCTTGTCGTTTCCTACGAGCACGATCTTCTCGTCCACAACGGCGCGCACGCCGTGACCGGATTCCTCCTGCACGTCCTTGATGCGAGATCGGTCTATTTCTCCTGCGTATGCCTGCTTGATAGATACGGCGATAGGGTGGTCGGAGTAGGCCTCTGCATGGGCGGCGTAGGAAAGGAGGGAGTCGGGGTCGATGCCGGCTTCGGGATGCACGGCCACCACGTTGAAAGTGCCCGAGGTGAGCGTACCCGTTTTGTCGAAGACAACGGTGTCGACGTGGGCCAGCTGCTCGAGATAGTTGGAGCCTTTGACGAGAATGCCCAGGCGAGACGCTCCTCCGATACCTCCGAAGAAGGAGAGCGGAACGCTGATGACGAGCGCACACGGGCAACTCACCACGAGGAACGTGAGACCGCGCAGAATCCAGTCGCTCCAGGCGCCCATGCCCAGCAGCGGCGGCACAACGGCAAGGGCCAAGGCCGCGATGGTCACGACGGGCGTGTATACGCGGGCGAAGCGAGTGATGAAGTTTTCGGTTCGTGCCTTCTTTTCGCTCGCGTTTTCTACAAGCTCCAGGATGCGGCTTACGGTGGATTCGCCAAAGGGTTTCGTAGTGCGCACTTTGAGCAGGCCGGTCATGTTCACGCAGCCGGAGATGACGGTTGCGCCGGCATCCACATGACGAGGGATGCTCTCTCCGGTGAGCGCAGCTGTATCGAGCTGGGATGACCCCTCTATCACCACGCCGTCGATGGGTACCCGTTCTCCGGCTTTGACCACGATGATGTCGCCGACAGTGACTTCATCGGGATCAACCTGTACGAGCTCGCCGTCTCGCTCTATGTTGGCGTAATCGGGGGCGATATCCATCATCGCGGCGATGGATTTACGGCTCTTTCCCACAGCGTAGCTCTGGAACAGCTCTCCTACCTGGTAGAACAGCATAACGGCAGCGCCTTCGGCCATATGAGGGCCCGTGTCGGGGAAAAATACCATCGCAAACGCCCCGATGGTGGCCACGCTCATCAGGAAACATTCGTCAAAAGCCTGCCCGCGCGCGATGTTGCGTGCGGCCTTGGCCAACACGTCGTAGCCTGCGATGAGGTAGGGGATGAGGAAGAGCGCGAACTCGAGGTACACGGCACCTCTCTCGCTGCCGAGCCATATGCTAAGAGGCAACAGCTCGGTTGCCGCCATCACGATTGCGAAGATGATAAGCGCAACGATGATGCGGTTGCGCCAACGCTTCTGCTTCTTATTCATTCGGCTTCTCCTGAATATGCTTCGGACAACCCAGGGCTAGCGTATGATCTCGCAGTCGGGCTCGATCTTCTCCGTGAGCTTCACCACGCGCTCCAGCACCTCATCGAAGAGGGCGTCGTCTGCTACGAGCGTGAGCTTCTGGGTGAGGAAGTTCACTTTGGCGTCGCTTACTCCCTCGACCTTCTTTATGGCGTCTTCGAGCTTCTGCGCGCAGTTAGCGCAGTCGATCTCGTCAAGTTTGAATTGCTTTCTCATGGCTGTTCCTTTCGATTGCGCGGCCGTCTGGCATTCTTCAGAAGGTCGCGGCGGGTTTCGCTTGCAGGATGTATAGGGTTTTCCGCCGTTGGAGAACGGTGGAATCTATTCGCAGATGTGGCTCATGCCCTGGGCAAGCATGGTGTATACGTGATCGTCCGAAAGCGAGTACATGACGCTCTTGCCGTCGCGACGGAACTTCACCAGGTGCGCCTGCTTGAGCGTGCGAAGCTGATGCGACACGGCGCTTTGCGTGGCCCCGATGAGGTCGGCGATATCGCCTACGGCAAGCTCTCGTCCCATGAGCGCATAAAGAATCTTTATGCGCGTCGTGTCGGCGAATACCTTGAACAGATCGGCGAGGTCGTAGAGGAGTTCCTCGTCGGGCAGGTCGTCCGATAGCTCGCCGAAGGCCTCGGAGCAGGCGCCGCAGTGGCAGCCGGCCCCATGGGCATGCTCGAGAGCCGTAGAGGCTTCTTGGGGGGTCGGCGTGGTGGATGGGTCGTTCGCATTCTCCTCTCGCGCGTTCGTGGCGCGGAGGGTGTCCATTTTGCTCATGATGAAACCTTTCAACATATGAACAACTGTTCACAAGTATAGAATGAATCGGAGGCGCGTCAAGAGTTTTTAGCGCTCTATTTCAAACATGATGAAAAGTTGATAGTTGCTTGGTATGGTTAGGGTCCGGTGTGCAGTGCGGGCACGTTTGCCATGCTCTCCGAACACGTTGACCGTATACGGCATGCGGGATTTATGCTTGGCGCATGAAGACGCGTCGGCGTGTCGGTAGTGCTGGCCGGGCGCACTGCGGCGAAGAACGAAGGGCGAACATGTTGGATAATGCGAATGCGCAAGAGCGCGAATCGAAACCGTTGGTGCTTATCGTGGACGACGAGCGCGATATTGCCGATATGCTCAAAGGGTATTTTGAGCTTTCGGGCTACCTCGCATGCGTCGCATACGACGGCGAAGCTGCCATCAAGGCCATTTCGCGCAAGCCCGACGTGATTCTCCTCGATGTTAATATGCCTGGTCGCGATGGCTTTTCTGTGTGTCGGGCGATTAGGGATAGCGTGAGCTGCCCCATCATCTTCCTCACTGCGCGTGTCGAAGATGCCGACATGATCGACGGTTTTGCCTCGGGAGGGGACGACTACGTTGCCAAGCCGTTCTCGCTGCAGGTGCTGGGCGCTCGTGTCGCCGCGCAGCTTGCGCGCGAGAAGCGCCGTAGCACGAGCTCGGTGGTGCGCATGAACGACGATATCTCGATCGACTTTCGCCGCATGCAGGTGATGGTGCACGGCGCCCCCGTTTCGCTCCCGCGCAAGGAATACGAAATATGCGCGCTTCTGGCCAAGCATCCATCTCAGGTGTTTGACCGGGACATGATTTACGAGCAGGTATGGAACGCGCCCGGCGATTCGTCCGTGGTGACGGAACATGTGCGGCGCCTGCGCAAAGCCCTTGCGCAGGCGGGTGCCGACGCCTCTTGCATCCGCACCGTATGGGGCGTGGGGTACTCTTGGGGCGCGTAGAAGGCGGCGCCTCGCAAGGGCGCTCCAAGCATCCCATAAGGTCGTATCTGCGCCGTTGCTCGGTCCGTTCCGCGTTTCTGACGTATGCGCTCGCGGCGGTGGTTGCCGCGGTTGCTCTTTCGGTCGCGGTCGTGGGCGCGAGTGCCGCGCTGTATTCCCAGGCGACCGAGCAGCAGACGCGCTATTCGGGCGTGTACCTCTACGATGCGCAGCGCAACGCGCTTGTTCCGGCTACTTCTGTCACCTGGTACTTCAAGAGCACAGACGCCGGGTCGCTGCAGCTCCAGGACGCTTCGGACTTAAACACCGGCTCGCAGGACGCAGCCTCTTCTCAGGGCGATTCGCAGCTTGCGGATGAGCAGGATGTGGCGGACGGCGGCCAGGGCGCCGCATCGGACTCAGGGCAAAGTGGAGAAGATGGAGCGCTTGCCTCTTACTACATTGAGCGCCTGGGAGCAAATCCGGAATATTATCCAACCATCTGTTTGGACGATCCGCCCGATGGCTTCGATATGATGGCCATCGCCGACATGGATGCGGAGGTCGCCGGCACATCAGGGGATACGGGGCGTGGGGCGTCGCTGCCCGAGCTTTCGTTTGAGACCCTTTCCGCCTACGACGACGCCGTATGCGAAGAGCGTGGCGGTTCGCAGGCGGCGTACGATGCGCTGCCCTCGGGAGGAGACGGGAGAAAGCCCCTTGTCTCTCCTGTCGGGTACTACGTATACGTTGCCGAGGGAACCTGGGCAGACGCGTTCGTCTGGCTCACTGTGGTCGCCGTTCCCGCCGTATGCGTCGGCAGCTTCGTCGTGGCCGCGCGACGCTTCTACAGAACCAAGCTTCAGGACACCTTGGAAGCCATGGATGCTGCTGCGCAGCGTATCGCTTCGGGCGATCTTGACTTCACCTTGCGCACCGAGGACGGAGGGGAGCTCGGTCGATTGTGCGAGAGCTTCGAAACCATGCGCTCCGAGCTCGATAGGTCCAATCGTGCGCTGTGGCGCGCCGCCGAGAACCGCCGCAGGGCGAACGCCGCGTTTGCGCACGATCTTCGCACGCCCCTTACGGTTCTTTCGGGGCGTGCCGAGATGCTCGCCCAATTCGCTCCGACGGGCGCTTTGGGTCCTGAGCAGGTGGCCGATGTGGCCCGAGCCATGCAGCGCCAAACCGCACGTCTGTCTACGTATGTCGAAAGCATGCGCGATCTTGACGCCCTTGAAAGCTACGAGCCGAAATCATGCGCCATCGACGTGCGAGAGTGGTTCGCCCAGCTTTCTCACGACGCCAGCGACCTGTGCGCCCAGCATGGCGTAGCGTGCGAAACGCACGCGCCAGATGCGCCGGGTCTCGTTCTTTTCGACGCTCAGGCCGCCTCGCGTATCGCCGAGAATCTTGTGGGCAATGCCACGCGGCATGCTGGATCCAAGGTGGGGGTGCGCTGCGAATGGTCGGGGGATGCGCTAACGTTAGCCGTCCAAGACGATGGCCCGGGGTTCTCTTCCGAAGCCTTGCAGCATGCGTGCGAGCCATATTGGAGCGAAGGGCGGCACCGCGCGCTGTCGGATTCTGAAGCTCGCGCGACCGATGACGGCGTTCGGAGGAATCCGAAGCGCGAAGAGCCGCACTTCGGGCTTGGCCTCAATATTTGCACCGTTCTCTGCGAGAAGCTTGGAGGAAGCCTCGACCTGGGCAACGCCCCATCGGGCGGCGGAGTGGCTACGGCGACGATTCCCGCTCCTTTGGCGTCTCGCGACCTATGCCTCCGATAGGGACGGCGCCAAGCGCGGCGATCAACGCGATTGGCGCTATCGGAAGTTTGTTGCGTTTTGTAAAAGATGCGGAATGGGCGGGGCGGCGCTGCGCCAAGGGGGAAGAGCGCTTCCGGCCGCCCGCCTCTCGGATAAGCGTGGCAGGTGTGGAGTCAAGCCGTCTCCGGGCGGAAAAAGGGGGAGAAACCGCCCGGCCAGCTTCCCACTGTTTCTGTGGATGTAAGCCACGGGTAACTTTATATCTTGAACCCATAAGTTAGTCAAGGCTTATTTCTTGAAAAAGCATAGTCAATGAGCGAGCGCATAGTTTCTTCATATTCAGGCGTAGAAACGCCCCGTCGGCCCTGAGCCGCACCGGATCCTGTACAGGCGAAACCAGGATCTGGAGGCGCGGTTCACATTGTGCCGACGGGGCGTTAATTGCGTGGCGCACCTTTAGCGCGATGCGCATGTTTGACGGGCTCTCGAAGGGCTACTGCTTGTCGTTGCCTTCCACTTCTACGGCTTCAGCCTCGATTTCGATAGGCTCGTTGAGCGCGGCGTCCATCTCTTCGGAGGCTTCGATCATGCGCTTGAACGAAGCAGCGTCTTGGCCGACCACCGGTGCCATGATGTATACGTTTCCGCCGATGAATATAGGGGTAGGAGCTGAGGCGGTGTTGTCGGGCGCCTTCTCGTCCTGCGACGGCCCCTCGGCTCGACGGGATTTCTCTTCCTCGAGCCGCTCGAGCATCTCGGCCTTGAGGGCGTCAAGCTGCTGGGCGGTTTCGGCCTGCCAATGCTCTTTGTGGTACTGCTTGAGCGCCTTGTTGTAACGCATCTGAATGAGCTCGAGCACGATGCAGAACACCATCGCGAAGTACACGATGAGCTTCTCGAGGGGCATATGCATAAGCTCGATGCCGGTGTGGAAGCCGATGCTGTCGATAACGAGCAAAGCACCGATGGCCACGATGAACGTGAGCGCGAGCAGCTTCATCTCGGGGTGGCCGTTGATGAAGTTGGAGATGGGGTCGATGAAGATCATCATCATGAACACGGCGATCATGACGGCAATGATCATGATGATCAGGTGATCCGCCATGCCCACGGCCGTGATCACGGAATCGATGGAGAACACGATGTCCATCACCATGATGGTTGCTACGGCCTTAGGCAGCGTGAGCGTATGGATGGCGCGATGCTCCTCGGAATGCGCTGCCTTCACCTCGGTCAGGCGCAGCATGTCGATTACCTCGGTGATGCCCTTGTAGATCAGGTAGGCGCCGCCGGCTAGGAGCACGATGTCGCGCACCGAGAACCCATGCGAATACGCGCCAAGGTCCAGCGTGAAGACGGTGTTGGTCATATGCACGAGGTACGACGCGAAACACAGGAAGATGACGCGCATGATGAGGGCGCCCGCCAGGCCGAGTTTGCGGCCGATGTGCTGCTTCTCTTCGGGCAGGCGATTGGTGGTGATGGAGATGAACACCAGGTTGTCGATGCCCAGCACGATCTCTAAGAAAATCAGCGTGACTAGCGAAATCCACGCTTCCGGGGTGGTGAAGATTGAAAGATCCATCGTGGCTTTGTGCTCCTTACCTTCGAACGTCATTGCCTTGCACGGGCACGCGCACGCATCGGGGCACAAAAAAAGACCCGGCGCGTGCGCACTCCAGCGCTGCACCTTGGGTCTTGCTATTTAAGGCACGCCAGGCGTTTGATCGCCGAGACTGTTGAACGTACCGCGTCTCATCGACGCCAACTACTCCCCCAGAGGATGCGGTGCATACTATCACAGAAGCCGCACGAGGGCATGGTATAATCGCGAAGTTTGCAAATTTGAAGACAGGAAAGCCATGGATTTCCCTAAATTTTTACGACATGACGACGCTCCTCGCTACAGGCAAGACGGCGCCGTCAACCATCCCGATGCGTCGGTGCTGCTGCGCCCGTTCGATCCGCCCCGATACATCATCGCTGCATGCGTCGTGGGCGCGCTGATTGCCGCGATTGCCGGAGGGTTCGTGGCTTCGAGGGCTATCGATCAGATCCTGCACGGCGCCGAGCGCAATGCCGCTACGGTCGAGGAGAACATCAATCGCGAGGTCTCTTACGATTTCCCTCAGCTTGCATCGCTCATTTCGCTCGATGACGAGTCGATTCTGTCTCAGTTCAGCGAGGCGGGCTACACCACGTACGAGTTCTCCGAGGAGGGCGCGCCGCTCGATGTGATGAAGCTTCCGAGCGATACCACGCTCGCCGACGCGGCGATCGTCTACGCGGGAGGGATCGGCAACATGGATGCCGTCACCGCGTCTAAATACCTTGTTGGATCGTGGCGCTTCAGCACCGATCGCGAGGAGGGCGTGACGATGAGCATTCGCTACGCCGATCTCAAAGCGGCCGATGCTGCATCGGCCATTCAGACGGCGCTTGAGGCACAGGGCTGGACGGCGCCCGAGGGCGCCGAGCTCCAAACCGATTCGGTGGGTAACACCTACATGGAGGGCACGGTGGAAACCGATGCCGGCACGTGCTCATGGCGCGTTGCTTGCGTTCCCCTGAGCGACATGTATGACATTTCGGGCCTGCCTGAGACCGCGCAGTACGTAGGCGTCCATCTCACCATGAATTAGGTGCCCGGCCGTCGCGCTGGCAGCGGCACACGCGGGGCGCCCACAAGCCGGCGTCCTGCGTCGGATCGTCGCGCAGCGTTTCTATTCGAAGAGGCGGTAGCATTCGTCGGACACGATGATACGCGTCGCACCGGAGAGGATGCGCGCCGTGAGCGGCGTGGTGAGCTTGGTTGCCTCGCCGTCGTATTGCACCTCGAAGGACGGATCGGCCTCCACGCGTATCTCCCTGCCGGAGTAAATATCGAGCGCCTCGCCGCGACCGGGAAAATTGCCGTCGCGATCAAGCATGGCCGCAAATACCGACGGCAGCAGCTCAACCGCGTTTTTCGCCTTGAGCACCGCCACATCGAGCACTCCGTCGCGCGGCTGATTGCTGTGCGTGACCGAAATGTCGAATTGGATCTTCGAGAAATTGATGAGCAGCACGCCAAGGCCCTCCGTCTCAACGGTTTTGCCGTCCACGGTGAGCGTGATGCGCGAGTGCTGGGGGAGGATGTTGGTGCCCGCCGCAAGAAAATACGCCATAGGGCCCAAGAGACGTTTGTTGGGTGCGGCGTTTTCCATGATGGTGGCGTCGTAGCCTGCACCGGCCATAATGATGAATCCGCGTGTTGCTCCCTCGCACTCGAGCTCGCCCATGTCGAAGTCGAGCGTCTTGCCGGCTTTAGCCAGTTTGGCCAACGCATGGGGCTCGTTGGGCTCGAGCAGGTTGAGCGAGAGCAGGTTGGCGGTGCCTGCGGGGTAGGGCAGAATCGGCACGCCGCTGTTCTTCAGGTAGTGTGCCACGGTGGCTACGGTGCCGTCTCCGCCCGATGCCACAACAAGGTCGTATTCCGTGGCATCGGTCAGCAGGCCCTCGATGGGCGTGGATCCGTCGGTGGCCCTCATGCACACTTCGTCGCCGTCTGCGACAAACGAACGCATGAAGTCATAGATGGAGCCTTCGCCGTACCCGGATGCAAGATTATTGATAATGAGTGCTTTCACGCGCACACCCCCTCTTTCACCGCTAGAATACTACAGCGCAACCCGTAGGTATCGAGAAGAACTTTGAAGGACACACTTTTGTATATAACCGACCAAAGCCAGCTGGAGGAATTCATAGAGCACGCAAGCCATTGCGAAGTTCTTGCGGTGGATACGGAATTCATTCGCGAGAAGACGTACTGGCCTCGTCTGTGTCTTTTGCAGCTGGGCACCGAGGAGCGCAGCGTGGCGGTTGATCCGTTCAGGGTGCGCGACCTGCGTCCGCTGGTGCGCCTGTTTGAGGACGAGAGCATCGTAAAGCTGTTCCATGCGGCCCATCAGGACCTGGAGCTGCTCTATCGCGAGCTGGGCGTGCTTCCGCGTCCCGTGTTCGACACGCAGATAGCCGCATCGCTTCTGGGAGACACGCTGCAGATAGGCTATGGCGCGCTCGTTTTGGCGGAATGCGGCGTAAAGCTCAAGAAATCCGATTCGTTTACCGATTGGAGCCGGCGTCCGCTTACCGAGTCCCAAATCCAATACGCCCTCGACGACGTGGTGTATCTGCCGGGGCTGTACCACATCCTCAAGGGCAAGCTCGAATCGCTGGGCCGCCTCTCTTGGCTGGCCCCCGATTTCGAGGAGCTCTCGGATGAATCGCGCTATGTCGAGGACCCGTATACGCGGTTCACGCGCCTTAAGCGCGTGAACCAGCTCTCGCGCCGCCAGCTCTGCATCGCTCGTCTGCTTGCCGCATGGCGCGAGATGCAGGCCATGAAGCGCGATATTCCGCGCAAGTGGATCCTCACCGACGAGCAGCTGGTGGAGATCTGCAAACGTGAGCCGCGCACGCTCGATCAGCTCTTCATGGTGCGCGGCGTGTCCTCCACGCTCGGCATGTCCGACTCTCGCCGCGTGCTCGGCATATGCATAAAGGCGCTCGATACGCCTGAGAGCGAATGGCCCGAACTGCCGAGGCCGAGCGGCAAGAACGAGCCCAACGTGGATGCGCAGGTCGACCTTCTCAGCGCGCTTGTCAAGCTTCGAGCGCGGGAGAACGGTATCGCGTTCGCGGTGCTCGCATCCCATGCCGACCTGGCCAAAATAGCGCGTGGACATACCGATGACCTCGATGTTCTCAAAGGTTGGAGGCGCGCGATCGTCGGCGAGGACCTTTTGGCCATGATGAGGGGCGAGACGGCGCTTGCCATCGAGGACGGACAGCTGCGCATCGTCAAGCACACACGGGCGTCGGGGCTTCGATAGAATCCTACGCGCGTTTTGACTTGACTGTGGAGATACGCCTGTCTCAGGTTACAGGAGGGTCACGGCAGCAGTCCGGATGGCCGTGTTCCGGTACAATGGCTTTGTTATCAGTCGCGTGCGCGCATCGCCTGCAGGTGGGCGAGGGGGGCGCACGCATCCATGAAGGAGAAGTGAACTAACCATGCCAATCTTTCCTACCGGTGGCGGAATGGGCCTGTATTTTGCGGTGCTGCTGCTCACGCTCATCATCGGCGGCGGCGCTCAGCTCTACGTCACCAAGCAGCTCAAGAAGTACAGCCGCGTGCCGTGCTCATGGGGCGTGACCGGCGCCGATATGGCCAACCGAATGGCGTTTGACAACGGCATCAGCATCGGCATCAACCATGGCGGTCCCAATCAGGATTTCTACGATCCGCGTACACGTGCTGTTACGCTGGGCACCGAGGCTTACGGTCAGCGCACCATCACCGCCGTTGCCACCGCGGTTCACGAGGTGGGCCATGCCTGCCAGCACGCTCAGGGCTATGTCTTCATGAAGTTCCGCAGCGCTCTTGTGCCGGTGGTCAACCTCGCATCAAACATGTGGATCATCGTGTTCATGATCGGCATCTTTACCGGCATGACGGGGCTCACCCAGCTCGGCATCATTCTTTTCGCCGCTGTGCTGCTGTTCCAGCTCGTCACGCTGCCGGTCGAGTTCGACGCATCGCGCCGCGGTCTGGCCTACCTGAAGGCCTGCGGCATGGGCGAGGCCGAGCTTTCCGGCGCTGCCAAGGTGCTGCGCGCATGCGCCTTCACCTACGTCGCTGCCGCGCTTACGGCGCTCATCCAGCTTCTGTATCTGCTGCTTTCCGCTCGTTCGGAGGAATAGATGCTGCTTTCCCAAGCGCAATCGCAGGGGGCCGATGCTCGTCGGCCCCTTACTGTTTCTGAGGCCATGGCGCAGGCTAAGCGCTCCCTGGAAACGGTCACCGTTCGCATGATCGGCGAGGTGTCCGAGGTGAACGCCAAGCCCGGCTATAAGGCCGTGTATTTCACCGTGAAGGACCAAGGCGCCTCGTTGCCGTGCATGATGTGGCTCAACCGCTATCGCGAAAGCGGCGTCAAGCTTGCCGTGGGCATGCTCGTAGAGCTCACGGGCCGGTTCACCCTTTATGCGCCCAAGGGTCGCATGAACTTCGACGTGTTTTCGGTGTCGATGACGGGCGAAGGCGATCTGCGCCGTCGCGTGGCCGAACTTGCCCGCAAGCTGCAACTCGAGGGTCTCATGGACCCGCGTCGCAAACGCCCGTTGCCGTATATGCCTCAGCATATCGGCGTGGTCACCTCTCCCCGCGGCGCTGCCGTGCATGATGTCTTGCGCACCCTGCGTCGCAGGTGGCCTTCGTCGCGCGTGTCGGTCGCCGGCGTTGCGGTGGAGGGGGCTACGGCGCCCGCCGGCCTTATCTCCGGTCTTCATGCGTGCGCCGCGGCGGGATGCGAGGTCATTCTGCTCGTTCGCGGCGGCGGTAGCTTCGAGGACCTCATGCCGTTCAACGACGAATCGCTTGCGCGTGCCGTGGCGGCGTGTCCCGTTCCCGTGGTTACGGGCATCGGACACGAACCCGACAATTCGATATGCGACATGGTGAGCGACTTCCGAGCATCCACCCCCACTGCGGCAGCCGAAACGGTCTCTCCCGATGCGGCGCGCCTTGTTTCCGAGCTTGACGCGAGGGGTCGCACGATGGCGCAGGCGCTGCGTCGTCGCCTCGAAACCGAGCGGCTGCGCTTGGACCGCTTGGCCACGCGCCCGGTGTTCGCCGACCCCCGCACGATGTTCTCGACCGACCTTCTTACTATCGATATGCTACACGAGCGCTTGAGCAGGGCTTTGCCGATGAGTCTCGAGCGTGATGCGATGAAGATTGAGGGGTTCGAACGCAGGCTTCGCGATAGGGGGGTCACGCTTTTTGAGCGGCACGATCATGACATCGCGCTTCGTGCGGGCAGGCTCCATGACCTCTCGCCGCTCGCGGTTATGGCGCGCGGCTACTCCATTACCCGCGACAGTCAAGGTGCGATCGTTAAGTCGGTCGGCTCCGTTCGGGCGGGCGATACGGTTGCGGTCACGCTTTCGGACGGCTCGCTTACGTGCCAGGTCGATTCCGTCGAGGCCTCTGCCGAATCTTAATTCGTGTGGGTATTTAACTGCTTATCCTGCTAGGGATAACGTTAATCGGCCCACTTGCTTCGTTGTCGATATTATTCGAAAGGGTTTGAATTATGGAACAAAATCAGGCGGCTTCTTTGGATCAGATGACCTTCCGTCAGGAGATGGCGGAACTCGACCGCATCGTGAGCGTGCTCGAGAGCAACACCCTTGAGCTTGAGGATAGCCTTGCTTCGTATGAGCGCGGCGTGACGCTGCTCGCCGATCTTAAGTCGCGTCTTTCCGATGCCCAGCAGAAAGTCGACGTGCTCATGGGGCAGCTTGACGCTCCCGCCGATGATGCGACCACTGACACGACTCTCTCGTAGAGTTTCTTGATTTTCCCGTAAACTTTACTTTTGTATGTGAATGCGGCACGCCATGGACGGCCACCAGCCTTTGGCTGCTTGCGCATGGTGCCGCAGTCAACCTGTTGTATTTGAGCCGCGGGTTGGCGCTAGAGAAGGAGAGTCGACATGTCTGATTGCATATTCTGCAAGATCGCCGCAGGTGAAATCCCTTCCTCGATCGTCTACGAAGACGACCTTGTGGTTGCGTTCGACGACCTTTCGCCCCAAATGCCCGTTCATACCTTGATCGTGCCGCGTGAGCATCACGCCAATATCGGCGACAATATCCCTGATGACCTCATGGGGCATCTCTTCAATACCGTGAAAAAGATCGCCGAGATCAAGGGCATCGACAAGTCTGGGTATCGCGTCATTGTCAACACCGGCGACGATGCGCAGCAGACGGTCCACCATGTGCATGTTCACGTGCTGGGTGGTGCGCCCATGAACTCGGGCTCTCCTGCACTGTAGGCTAGACAACGGAGACGTACGTGAAGATTCTCGTTATCAACGCTGGCTCTTCTTCATTGAAGTACCAGCTCATCAACACCGACGAGCACCGCATGCTCGCCAAGGGCCTGTGCGAACGCGTGGGAAGCAAGGATTCCTACATCAAGCACGGCGCCGACAAGGACGAGCGTATTTTTGCTCAATACATGGCCGATCACGAAGAGGCCCTGCACGTCGTGTTCGACGCTCTATGCCACAGCGAGCGCTCGACCATCACGTCTATCGACGAGATCGATGCCATCGGGCATCGCATTGTGCATGGGGGCAATTACTTCGACTCTTCCGCGCTGATTACGCCTGATGTGATTCAGAAGATCGAGGAGCTGTGCACGCTCGCGCCGCTTCACAATCCTCCTGCGCTCAAGTGCATCCAGGTATGTCAGCGCATGGCACCTGAGATGCCTCAGGTTGCCGTGTTCGACACCTCGTTCTTCCAGACGCTGCCGCCGTCGGCGTATATGTATCCTCTGCCGTACGAGCTGTGCCAGAAGCATCAAATTCGCAAGTACGGCGCGCACGGCACCTCGCACCGCTACATCGCGCAGCGTTGCGCAGCGCTTATGGAGCGTCCGATCGAAGATCTTAAAATCATCACGTGCCACCTGGGCAACGGTTGCTCCATCAGCGCCATCGACCACGGCATCGCGGTGGATACGTCCATGGGCTTCACTCCGCTTGACGGCCTTATGATGGGAACGCGTTGCGGCGCTATCGACCCCGCTATCATCCCGTTTTTGGAGGAGCGCGAGGATCTGACGCCCACGCAGATCAACGACCTTATGAATAAACAGTCGGGTCTCAAGGGCGTGTCGGGCATCAGCAACGATATGCGCGACGTTCGCAAGGGTGCCGAAGAAGGCAACGAGCGCGCTATTCTGGCATACGAGATGTATGCTCATTCCATCAGGAAGTATCTGGGCCAGTATTTCATCGAGATGGCGGGCGCCGATGCGATCGTTCTTACCGCCGGCGTTGGCGAGAACTGCGATCGCATGCGTCGTATGGTGTTCGCCGGCCTGCAGCCCTTGGGCATCATTCTTGACCAAGAGAAGAACCGCCGCGACTACCACGGCAAGGAGCGCTTTATCTCGCGCGACGATTCTCCGGTGAAGATCATCGTGATTCCCACCAACGAGGAGTTCATGATCGCGCAAGACACGCTCGAGATCGTTAACGCTCAGGCATCTTAGCCCGTTCGAGCTTTTGCTTTCAGGCTAATTTTTCGCCTCCTGCCACAAGCCTTTTGGGTTTGCGGCAGGAGGTTTTTGTATGGGTTCAAAACGTGCCAGAGTGAGTGTGCATGCCTCGAATGCGTACGATGGTGCGCAAGGCCGCGTAAGACGGGCTTGTGGAAAGCCGACCCTTTCGTATTTCGGGATGAACGAAAAGAGCCCGCGTGAGGCGGGCTCTTGGGGTAGCGGCGCGGCGGTACGTTCGGGTCTTATGCCTGCTGTGCCTGTACGGCCGTGATGGCGGTGACGCCCACGATATCGTCGGCGGAGCATCCGCGCGAGAGGTCGTTCATGGGAGCGCCGAGACCTTGGAGAATGGGGCCATACGCCTCTGCCTTCGCCAATCGCTGCACCAGCTTGTACCCGATGTTCGCGGCGTCGAGGTCGGGGAACACAAGCACGTTGGCGGTGCCGGCGACGGAGGAGTCAGGGGCCTTCGATTTGCCTACGCTGGGCACGAGGGCCGCATCGGCCTGCAGCTCGCCGTCGATGGCGTAGCCGGGCGCCTTCTCCTGCGCGAGCCTGACGGCCTCGACAACCTTATCTGCGTCGGCGTCTTTCACCGAGCCCTTGGTCGCGTGCGACAGCATGGCCACTCGCGGCTCGGACCCTACGATGCGCTCATAGGATTTTGCCGTTGCGACCGCGATTTCGGAGAGCTCCTCCGCGCTCGGCTGGATGCATACGGCACAGTCGCTGAACATGAACGTGCCGGCGTCGCCGTATGCGCAGTCGGGTACCTCCATCACGAAGAAGGAGCTTACGGTCTTGGTGCCCGGAGCGGGCTTGATGATGCGCAAAGCGGGATGAAGCATGTCTTTAGTGGCGTGGCAGGCACCGCCTACGAGTCCGTCTGCGCGGCCGGTCTTGAGCAGCATGGTACCGAAATACATAACGTCGTCCATGAGCGAGGCGGCTTCTTCCTCGGTCATGCCTTTCGCGCGCCTCAGCTCGAAGAGCTTGTCTGCCAGCTCTCCTCGCAGCGGGCTGGTTGTATTGTCTACGATTTCAACGCCTTCAAGGGAAAAGCCCTTCGAGGCGATCTCGTTGGGGTTACCAATGAGGATAATGTCGGCAATGCCCTGCTCGACGATCTTCGCAGCAGCCTCGAGCACGCGGTCGTCATTGCCTTCAGGAAGCACGATCGTCTTTTTGTCGGATCGAGCCTTTTCGATCATGGTCTCAAGAAACGTTGCCATATCCGTCCTTTCGTCGTCATCCCACCGGCGCGCACGCTGCTTCATTGCGGCGACGCGCCCTCGTAGCCCGCAGGCCTCGAGTCCCAAAACGTTCCGAGGCTGCGCTCAACCCGCCATTCGGTGTGGGGCTGTTCTGTCCGTATGATGATAAAACGCCGGCACTTTCCAAGGCGGGGTACAATACCGTTTGTTACGTATTTTTCGGTCAAGCGTTTTGTCGGGCGCCTTCGGGCACGTAACGCCCAGGGAAGGCTTCGGATAAAGCGCGCTGTATGATGGGGTAGTACCGCATGAAAACCATCTCGTTTGCCATTCCTTGCTACAATTCTGCCGACTACATGGACAAATGCATCGAGTCCATCCTTGCCTGCGACCCGGATGGGAGGGGCGATATCGAAATCCTCATCGTGGACGACGGGTCGGTGAAAGACAACACCGCGCAAAAGGCAGATGAGTGGGAGCAGCGCCACCCGGGCGTTATTCGCGCCATTCATCAATCCAATAAGGGCCACGGCGGCGCAGTGAACACGGGGCTTGAGAATGCCACGGGCTTGTATTACAAAGTGGTCGATTCCGACGACTGGCTGGATGCCGATGCCATGCGCGAGATTATGGCCTATCTGCGTCGGCAGACCGAGCTCAAAGAGCCTACCGACCTGGTGGTTGCCAACTATGTGTATGAAAAGGTATACGAAGGCTCGCGCACGGTCATGCACTATCGCAACGTGTTTCCCGTTGGCAAAGAGTGCGGCTGGGAGGACACGCATCATTTCAATCAATCACAGTACCTGCTCATGCACTCGGTAATTTACCGTACCGAACTTTTGCGCGATTGCGGCCTCAAGCTGCCGGAACATACGTTCTACGTGGACAACATCTTCGTGTACGTGCCGCTGCCGTACGTACAGACGATCTACTACCTTGATGTTGATATGTATCGCTACTTCATCGGCCGCGAGGATCAGAGCGTAAACGAGCAGGTGATGTATTCGCGCCGCGACCAGCAGCTCAGGGTGACCCGCCATATGATCGATGCGGTCGATTTGCCTGATGCCGTTGAGTCCAGGCGTCTCGAGAAGTATATGGAGAACTACCTTTCCATGATGATGTGCATCTGCTCTATTTTTCTTCGCATGGAAAAGACGGAGGAAAACGAGCGCGATCGCGAGGAGATCTGGCAATACCTCGAGGAGCGCAATCCCGTGCTGTACAAGCGCGTCAAGCGCACGGCGCTCAACTGGGGCACCAATCTTCCTACCGAGGCGGGTCGTCAGCTGGGCCTTTTCGGCTACCGCATGGCACAAAAGATCTTCAAGTTCAACTAGCTTCGCCCAAGACAAAACCGCTTCTAAAGGCGCCTATTGGTCCATTTGCACGGATTGATGGGCGCTTTCATTACTTCCTATAATCCTCAGGGTTCTTGGCTGCGGTACCTGTGGTCTTGTCGCGTACTTTGAACTCGCGTCCGAAAAATACGGCGGCTTCACCGAAGCGGTCTTTCACTTTGTCTGTGGCTGCGGCGAGCTGCTTGCCTTGTTCGGGATCGATTGGGCGATCATCTGCGCCTTTAGACAGGACGGGCTTGGGCTTTGCTCCCGATTCGGCGGAACCTGATATTTCCCCTTCATCAAAGAGGGGATTGCTCGAATCTGACGCGTTGCTATCTTCGCTCGTATCGAACTGGGATGCGTCGAAAAGTGATTCCTGTACGACGCGCTCTTCATTGAAACCCGTCACCGAAACGCCAACAAGCCGTACCGCCATCCCCGGTCGCCAAAGCTCTCTAATCATGGCGTGCAGCAGGGGAATAAACACATGCTCATTGTTCTGGGGCGCTTCAAGGCGCTTTTGTACATTTCTGGTAGTGCGATCGGAGAAGCGCATTTTGAGGCCGAGCGTCCTTCCGGCGAGGCCCTTTCTTCGAAGCCTTCGACCCACTTTTGATGCCATCGTATCTACGGCAGCGGCGATTTGCTCGAATGTAGTGAGATCATCCGCCATGGTGATTTCGTTCGAGACCGATTTCACCTCGTCGTCCTGCTCCACCGCCGTCATGTCAAGCCCCAGGCAACGACGTCGCATCATCTCTGCGTTTTTACCATAGATGGATTTGAGGAGCGGTTCAGGCGCGTTGGCCATATCTCCCAGGGTTTTGATGCCGCGGCGCAGGAGCGCCTCTTCTGCCCGTGCGCCCACGCCTGACATGCGGCGAATAGGCAAAGGGGCTAAAAAGTCGGCCTCCCTGCCGGGGTATACGACGGTAAGCCCCCGCGGTTTGTCCATGTCAGAAGCAATTTTCGCGATTGTCTTGGAGGTGCCCACGCCGATGGAGCAGGTGACCCCAAGCTCCGCTACGCGCTTTTGGATGCGTTGAGCAATGAGCACGGGGTGTTCGGGATTGAGAGGGGTGGGGGACACGTCAAGAAAGGCCTCGTCAATGCTTACTTGCTGCAAATGAGGACTTTCGTCTTGCAGTATCGACATCACCTGTGCGGATACCGTGCGATAACGATCGAAGTGGCCGTGGGTCCAAATGGCTTGAGGGCAGAGCTTGCGTGCCATGGCGGCTGGCATGGCACTATGTACTCCATAGGTTCGCGCTTCGTAGCTGGCGGTGGAAACAACGCCGTGTTTATCGGCGTCTCCGCCCACAATGACCGGCTTACCGCGCCAGGCGGGATGGTCGAGCTGCTCGACCGAGGCAAAGAAGGCATCCAGATCAACAAGGAGAACCGCTGGGGCGTTCCATGCTCCGTATGCGGCTGTTTGGCCCCGACCTTGCTCCCCTTTCATCTCTCCCCTTCCGTTACGAATAAATGTTCGATTTTATAATTTTATCACATCAGGTCGTTGCAAACCAATACGCCAGCCTTCTTGTTCATCAAATTGGACATCGAAGAGTGAATTTCATGAAGCTTTACCGCAACGGATTAACAACGCAGTGCTCGCGCTTGAAGCCCATGCGCCTTTGTGTGGTACGGTATCCATCGACATGTTCGGCATCCAAAACGTGTATCGCATTGGGAGGATTTCGATGAAAGCCAACGCTAGCACCTGCCGCGGATTTGCACTGGCTGGTTTGATATGCGCCGCGGTGAGCTTGCTCATGGGAGGAGTTTTGCTTTCTGCGCTGGGCATTTTGCTCGCCTGGTATGGATATGCAAACTCCAAGAAGCTCCTCAAGGCTAATCCTCAAGATCTTCAAGCCGCCATTGCGTTTAAGCTTGCGCGTAATGCGATTGTCTTTGGCGCCATTGCCGCCGGATTGAATCTGATTACCGCGGTGTTTCTCTTTCCGTCGATGATGTCAGGGGTTTCCGCTTCATCGGCTCCGGCGTTCTAGTTGATTGATGCGATATGGCTACAAATTAGGATTGATTGCTTTTTCTTATACAAAGCTGATAATATATCTTATGTAAATTAAAAGAATTACGCATACATAAGAACCATCTTTTTGGGATTTATAAGTTCCCCTGTTTTGTTGCGTGTCCTCTTGGTTCGGCATGACACCTGGCTGGCTTATTGAATCGGTCGCACTGTCTAGATGTTCGCTGATTCAAAGCTTGGGCTGCCGTTCCTGCTATTCCTACGTTCATCCCAACAGTTTTACATTCCTGACCGGACTCAACTCTCCGCTTTGCACCACCCGTTGCTCCGTATCCTATAATGGCGCCGTGTTCAGTGTGCGCAGTACGACGAGCAACCGGAGGTGTTTCAATGAAGAACAACTTCAAGCACGTTTTCAGCTCCATCACCATCAATGGAATGACGCTTCCCAACCGCGTGGTTATGATGCCTATGGGCAGCGATTTCGCAGGTCACGACGGCGAGCTTTCGGATGAGCATATAAAATACTACGAGCTTCGCGCGCGTGGCGGCACCGGCTTGATCATCGTTGAAAACGTGTGCGTGAAATACCCCGAGGGATCCAATGGCACAACGCAGCTGCGCATCGATAAAGACTGCTATATTCCTCGTCTTTTCAACCTGACGGAGGCATGCCACAAGTATGGCGCCAAGGTTGGTGTTCAGATCAATCATGCGGGTGCCTCGGCAATGTCGTCTCGCATCGGCATGCAGCCCGTATCGGCATCCAGCCTTCCTTCAAAGCCCGGCGGTGAGATTCCTCGAGCCCTCGCCAAGGAAGAGCTTGTCAGCATAGCCAAAGATTACGGTGCGGCGGCTCGCCGTGCGGTGAATGCCGGCTTCGATATGGTCGAGATCCATGCCGGCCATTCCTATCTCATCAGTCAATTCCTCTCTCCCACCATGAACGATCGCACCGACGAATTCGGTGGATGCGCTGAAAACCGTGCTCGTTTCTGCCGCATGGTCATCGACGAGGTTCGAGCCGCGGTTGGTCCGCGCGTTCCCATTTCGCTGCGCTTGAGCGTTGATGAGCTTGTAGAAGGCGGGAATTCCGTTGATGACTGCATCGAGTACCTTCAGTATCTCAACGACGGCGTGGATATGTTCGATACTTCCGCGGCGCTCAACCCCACCATCCAATACCAGATCGATGCGAACTACCTAGAGGACGGTTGGCGTTCGTACATGGCCAAGGCCGTGCGCGATGCTTACCATAAGCCTACTGTAGCCATAGGAAATATCAGGAACCCCCAGGTTGCAGACGACATCATTGCGCGTGGCGATGCCGATTTGATCGGCATCGGCCGTGGTCTGATCGCCGATCCCGATTGGTGCAATAAGGCTCGATACGGCAACGTCGAGGACATCCGCAAATGCATCTCGTGCAACATCGGGTGTGTCGGCAATCGCATCGGAGGAAACAAGCCGTTGCGCTGCACGGTCAACCCCGACCTGATCAATGGCGAGGCATATAAGAAGCATAAGGTGCAAAAGCCCTGTAACGTTGTGGTGGTCGGCGCTGGAACCTCGGGCCTCGAGGCGGCCTGCACCGCCGCCGAGGTGGGCTGTACCGTAACATTGCTCGAGAAGCAGGACCATATCGGCGGGCTTTCTGTTGAGATTTCGGGAATTCCCGCCAAGCGCCGCCTAAACGACTTCCCTGCTTATCTCAAGCATCGGGCTGCCGGGTTGGACAATCTTGCCATCAAGACCGGCGTGGACGTCACGGTGGATATGATCAAATCGTACGATCCCGACCTTGTGGTCAACGCGACGGGATCTGAACCGCTTCTGCCGCCTATCGAGGGGCTGCATGATGCTCTCGCCTCCGATGCCCCCGTTTATAGCATCAAAGACCTCATGTCCGATATTCCAGCATTTGACGTAGACATGACCGGTAAGAAAGTTCTTGTCGTCGGCGGAGGCGCCGTAGGCCTCGACGTGGTAGAGTTCTGCGCTCCGCGCGGCGCCCAGGTGTCCATCGTGGAGATGGCCCCCGCTCTCGGCCGCGGTCTTGACGCCTCGACCACCGCAAGCATGAATGAGTGCATGGACAAATACGGCGTCGCCCAATACGTCAACACTTCGCTTCGCAAGGTGAACAGCGCTTCTGCGGTGGTCTTGCGTGATGACGCCGAGGAGGAGTTGCCGTTCGACCTCTGCTTCGTGTGCCTGGGCATGAAGTCTCATGCGCCGTTGTGGGATGCGATCGTTGAGGGCTTCGATGGAGAAGATGCCGAAGTCATCAATATCGGCGATTCTGTGCGCGCACGACGCATCATTGAAGGCACCGATGAGGGTCGCCATATGGTGCTCGCTGCGTTGGATAGGCTGGAATTTCTCTAGGCGGATTGCAAAAAGATACTTTGTGGTGAGTCATAGCCCTACAGCCTTAAGCGAGCCTCACGTATGCTCGGCTCATGATTGAGTTTGACAGCGAACAGACACGTCAACGCATAGGCACACGGATTAAAGACTTACGAGATGAACAGGGGTTATCGTTGCGTCGCCTGGCTTTTATGGTCGGGATGGATCATAGCTATCTCAGCATCATAGAAAAAGGCCAGGCGAATGCCACGATAACCTCGTATGTCAAAATCGCTATTGGGCTCGGCGTTGACCTGAAAGATCTTTTCGATATCTAGCGGCGACATCTAAGGAGTGATAGCGATGGCGCGCAGGCGGATTCTCCTTGACGTGCGGGTTATCAGGCCGCTTGTAACGCGCGAGCCCATAGATACGCAGGCATTGCTGCTCTTGCTGCTCTGCAGGATCGGCGAATTGAGCCCTTGGATCTGCTCGTCGCAGCTGTCGGTGCTTTTGGCCGCGGTGCGTAAAGGCGACGATGCATCGCATCCGCGAAAAAGCGCTGCGGTGTGCGGGATGATGGATTGCATTCATGTGGCGATGGCCGGCGAGGCGGATGTGCGCGCCGTATGTGCAGCGCAGAAAGAGGACCTCAATGAGGCGCTTTTACGGCATGCAGCGCACAGCCATCGGGCACTTGCGATTGTAGGCCCAAACGAGCCTGCCACCTCGACCCGAAACCGCACGGGGAATTGTTGCCCTGCAGGCGCTGAGGCGCATATGGACGTCGAGGTTCTCAGCGCTCGCGGGCTGTTCAATCTTTTGGAAAAGCGATACGCAGTTAGCTATGTGCTCGTAACGAGCTAGGCCTTCTCCCCCACCAATGCGCGCGCGAAATCATGCGCATCGAAATCGCGCAGATCCTCGATGCCTTCGCCCACTCCAATCTTGAGGATGGGGAGCTGCAGCTCATGGGACACCGCGAGCGCTATGCCGCCCTTGGCGGTGCCATCGAGCTTAGTGATGATCACTCCGTCGAGAGCGAGCGCATCGTTGAATACGCGCGCCTGTGAAAGGCCGTTTTGACCGGTGGTGGCGTCGATGACGAGCACGGTGAGAACCGGAGCCTTCGATCGTTTGCGCACAACGTCGCACACCTTGCGCAGCTCGCGCATCAGGTCATCGGAGGTATGAAGTCGGCCTGCCGTGTCCACCAGCACAAGATCCGCCGATTCCCTTTCGGCCACTTCGATGGTTTCGAAGCAAACGCTTGCAGGGTCACTGCCGCGCTCGCGCTCCACGATGGTGACGTCGCTGCGGCGTGCCCATTCCTCAAGCTGCTCGATGGCGGCGGCGCGGAACGTGTCAGCCGCGCCAAGCACCACAGTGGAGCCGTTTGCCTTGGCCTCGGCGGCGAGCTTGCCGGTGGTTGTGGTTTTTCCTGAGCCGTTAACGCCCACGAATAAGACGCACAGGGGGCGCGTGTCAAGCGGGTTTGCTTCGGGGGTGTAGAAGGTATCGGCGATGCGATCCTCGAGTTCGGAGAGCACGGCGGCTGCATCGGGAAGCGCTTTGCGCGTTGCGGCGTCACGAAGCTCCTCGACGATTTTCTCGGCGGCGCGGGCACCCATGTCGCTCAAGATCAGCGTTTCTTCGAGGTCGTCCCAGAAATCGTCGTCGACATCGGGGCCGGCTTTGAGCAGGACATTGAGCGATTCCTGCAGCTTCTCCCGGCTTTTTGCCAGTCCGGCTTTCATGCGCTCGAAAAACGCCATGGTCGAATCCTTTCATCGGGCGGCCATGCCAGCCGCCATACATCGAATAAGGCTCCAGCCTAAAAGCGCGGCGGAGCCTTATCATTTTACTGCTTGGAGTGCGGAAGCGCAGCCTCCAGACGCTGCGATACAACCTTCGTTACGCCGTCGGCCTGCATGGATACGCCGTACAGCACGTCCGACATCTCCATCGTACGACGTTGATGGGTAATCATGATGAGCTGCGTCTCATGGCGAAGCGTTTGCAGGTAGGCCACCAGGCGTCGCAGGTTGCTGTCGTCGAGCGCCGCCTCAACCTCGTCGAGGATGTAGAACGGGGTGCGACGAATGCGGTACACGGCGAAGAGCAAGGCGAGGGCCGTGAGCGACTTCTCGCCGCCGCTCATAAGCGTCATCTTTGCGATTTTCTTGCCGCGCGGCTGGGCGTTGATCTCGACGCCTAGAGCGTCCGAGTCTTCCTCCCCCACGAGCGCAAGGGATGCCGAACCGCCCGGAAACAGCGTGCCGAAGATCTCCTGGAAGTTGCGGTTCACCTGCTCGAAGGTGATATCGAACTGCTCCTTCATGCGCGCGTCAATGGCGGCCACGATGCGCTTGAGCGCGCGTCGGGCGGCTTCCATATCCTCCACCTGCGATGCCATGTAATCGAAGCGCTCCTTCGCGGCTTCGTATTCTTCGGCGGCCGAGGAATCGATGGTGCCCATGGAGGAGAGCTTGCGACGAAGCTTGAATGCCTCGCCTTCCGTCTGCGCGCGATCTTCCGGCGCCGGGGTGGTCAGCGCCGTTTCCAGCGGCACGCCGCACTGCTCGACAATGGTGGTGATGGCGGCTTCCACTTGAACCTCGAGGCGGCCTTTGGCCACGCGAACCTCCGAAAGCGTTGCCTGGGCTGCGTCGAGCGCCTCTTTGGCCTTCCGGGAACCGGCGCGCGCTTCGTTGATGGATTCATTAAGCGAGGCGGAATTGCTTTGCTCAAGCGCTGCCTTGCTCGCAAGATCCTCGACCCACACCTGGCAGGATTCCTTGAGGTCGAGCAGGACATCGCGCAGCGGCTTGATGCGCGAACGGGCCACCTCGAGCGTAGCTAGGTCGCGTTTTGCCCGTTCAAGCGATTTTTGGGCGCGCTCAAGATCGCGTTCGCGCTCACGATGCTCACGAGTGAGCGAAAGAACGCGCTCTTTCGCCGTGGCGTAGGAGAGCTTGACCTCGGAAAGGCGCGCGGTTGCTTCCTGCTCTTTCTCGTATGCCAAAGCGCGGTTGCCCGACACGGTGTTCATACGCTCTTCCAGGTCGGCACGCGAGGCGCGGGCCTGCTCGATGGCCTCACTCAATTGGGCGATCTGAGGTTCTACCTCGGCAAGCTCCTTATCGGTTTTGGCCAAGTCTGCTTCAATCTGAGCGAGCGTGGCCTCCAGGACGCCAACGCGCTTGGCAAGACGCTCGCGCTCCGCCTTCGCGCTCTCATTCGCGCCTTTGCGTTGGGCATGGGTTTGCGAGAGCTCCAGACTCATAGCGCGCTTTCGCTCAAGCTCGCCCTCGAGCGACTCGAGCGAAGATTGAGATGAAGAGAGCGCTTCGGCCGCACGGGCGTCCTTTTCGCGCAATTCGGCCAAGGAGCGCTCGCGCGCCAGTACTCCGTTGTCGGACGAAGAGCCTGAATGAATCGCAATCTTAGCGCCAGGCCACACGATGGTGCCGTCTGCGCAGGCAAAGCGCACCCGTTCAGACGTCTGCGCTGCGCGCGAAAGCGCCTCGTCGAGCGAATCGACGAGTATGACGTCGCCCAAAATGGCTTCGAGTGTGCCCGCAAGGCAATCGGGATAGGTGAGCCTGTCAATCAGGCGCACTCCCCCGCCGCTATACGGATGCGCTGATTGCCTCTCGTTGGCCACGAGAATAGCGGCATCGCCCTTGGCGTCAGAGGCAATCAGGCCTTCCGCGACGCGGCGGGCGCCCTGATCGTCCTGCGCATAGAAGCTTGCGAGGTCCTCGCCTATCAATAGCTCAACGAGGCGCTCGAGCTCTTCAGGAGCCTGCACTTCGGCAGCAAGCGGCTTCATGGATGCCTCGATGACGCGCGCATGTTCGGAAACCCAGGCAGAGGCTTCGTTTTTCGAACGCATGCTGCGATTGACCTCTTCGAGCGCGGTAATCTGGCCCTCAATGCGCTGTTTCTCGCGTCTTGCCTGGTCGAGCGACGCACGCGCTTGCGTAACCGCTTGTTGGGCGGCGGTCACTTCTTCGGCTGCGATGCGGCTCTTCTCGAGCAGCTCGGCGAGCTCGCGCGCTTCTTCGTCGAGGCCGCGGCAGCGCTCATCGAGGCTCTGCTTGGTTTGCTCGAGTTCGCTAGCCGTTTCCTTTTTCTTCGATTCGAGGAGGCGTTTGGTGCTTATGCGGCCCGAGAGGCTGTCTTGCAGCTTCGAGCGGCGCGCGGTGGCTTCGTCCATCTCGCGTTCGCGCAAGCGCAGCAGCGCCTGGATGTCGGAAAGCTCGCTATCGCAGGACTTGCGCGCCTGCGATGCTTCAGCAAGCTCGATTTCAAGCGTTTTAACCTGCTCTTCGAGCGCGTCGCGAGAGGCGATCTGCCCATCGAGGCGCTCCTTGAGCTGCGTGGATTCATCTTCAAGGGTTTGGATACGTCGAGCGCTTCCGGAAGACGTGTTCTCCGCCGATTCCAAGCGCGCATACACCGAGCGCGATTTCTCGGCGAGAATCATGACGGTTGACTCCAGGCGCTCGGCATCCATGTGAAACCTGCCCCGCTGCGCGGTCAGATCGCCCACATAGAGGCCTTTTTCCTGCAGCAAGAGCTGAAGCTTTTCCAGGCGCTGCTCGGCTTCTTTGACGCGGAACTGCTCGACATCGATAGCGGCGGCAGCCTCGCGCTCAGAGGCCAGGGTGGCGTCCCATTGCGCCTGCAGGGTGCGGAGGTCGTCAACCGCAAGCACCAGGTCGAGGCGTGCGAGCTCGTCGGCGATGCCCTGGTATGCTTGGGCGCGCTGCGCCTTGCGCGCGAGAGGCTTCAGCTGGCGCTCCGCCTCGGCGCATACGTCTTTAACGCGCGCCAGATGCTCATCCATGGCGGCAAGCTTGCGCGCGGAGCGATCCTTGCGCTGCTTATGCTTGAGCACGCCCGCCGCCTCTTCTATGAGCGTGCGGCGATCCTCCGGCTTGCTGGCGAGGATGGCATCCAGATTGCCCTGGCTGATGATGGAGTGCGTGCCCGTGCCGAGGCCCGTGTCATGAAGGATATCCATGAAGTCCATGCGTCGAGCGGGCGAACCGTTGATAAGGTATTCGCTCTCGCCGCTGCGATACATGCGGCGCGTAAGCGCCACCTCGTCGTAGTCGATGGGAAGCGTGCCGTCGGAATTATCCAGCACAAGATCGACCTCGGCGACACCGAGGCTTTTGCGCGCGGAGGAGCCGGCGAAAATGACGTCCTCCATCGCCTGGCCGCGCAGGTTTTTGGCGTTACGCTCGCCGAGCACCCAAAGCACCGCGTCGGAGATATTCGATTTGCCGGATCCGTTGGGGCCTACAACCGATGTGATGCCAGGCTCGAGCGAGAGAACCGATCGATCGGCGAATGATTTGAAGCCTTTGAGAACGAGCGATTTGAGGTACATCGCTACCCCTGGGCCTTGCGCGCGGCCTTCTCTGCGGCCTTGGCTTCGGCACGGGCCTGTGCCTGCGCCTCTTTTTCGGCCTTGGCCTGCGCCCTTGCTTCGGCCTTGGCACGGTTCTTTTCGGCCTTCGCCTTGGCTTTGGCATCTTTATCGGTGCCGAAATCGAACTTGTCGAGCGCGGCCTTCGCAGCCTGGCTCTCGGCCTCCTTCTTGGTGCGGCCCATGCCGCTTGCGAGCGCCTTCATGCCGGCGAACACCTGAGAGATGAACGTGCGGTCATGCGGGGGGCCTTGCGTTTCCACGAGTTTGTACGTAGGCGTGATGCCCTCTTCTTGGAGCTTCTCCTGCAGAGCGCTCTTGGGGTTTTCGGGCTCTTTAGCCATATCGAGCGACATCTTTGGGATGAGCGTGCGACTCACGAACGCCTGAGCGGCCTCTATGCCGGAATCCAAGAACAGGGCTGCAACAACTGCTTCGTAGACGTTTTCAAGTGCGGAATGCAGGCCGCGTCGTCCCGTGCCGCGCTCGGAGGAGCCGAACACGATCACATCGGCGAACCCGAGCCTTTCTGCCACGCTGGCCAGGCTCGTGCCCGACACGAGGGCGACCTTGATGCGCGTAAGCCCTCCCTCGTCGAGCTCGGGATAGGCATGAAATGCCTCGTTTGCCACGATGGCGCCCAGGATGCTGTCGCCTAGAAACTCCAGGCGCTCATAGCTGAATTTAACTGGCTTGCCCTCGGTGGCGGAGGGATGCGTGATGGCCGCAAGGAGGATAGAAGGGTTTTCGAAGCGATACTCCAGGATGTCTTGCGCCCTTGCGAGCTTTTTCTTTCGTTCTTCTGCGATATCGCTCATTATTTGGTCACCGCTTCCGCAATAAGGTCGGTCACGCGATTGCGCACGACGCTGGCGGTTGCATGGACGCCGTTCTTGATGGCTGCGGGATTGCTGGAGCCGTGCCCCACCAAGCACGCGCCCTTAACGCCCAAAAGGGGTGCGCCGCCGTAGGTGTCGGCGCTCACACGCGCCTTCAGGTCGCTTAAGCCCCCCTTGAGCGCAAGCGCTCCGAGCTTGCTGGTGAACGACCCCATCATCACATCTTTTAACGCCCCGAACAGCGTCTTGGAGGTGCCTTCGATGGTCTTGAGCACCACGTTGCCCGTAAAGCCGTCGGTCACGATAACGTCGAAGTTCGCAGGAAGAATGTCGTTGCCTTCGGCGTTGCCGGCGAAGTTGGGCACCTTCTCCTTCATGAGCGCGAAGGTCTGCTGGGCGAACTGCGAGCCCTTGGTGTCTTCGGAGCCGATGTTGAGCAGGCCCACGCGGGGGTTTTCGATGCCCACGATCTTCTCCGCGTAGATGGATGCCATCTGGGCGAATTGCACGAGGTACTCAGGCTTGCAATCGGCATTTGCGCCGATGTCGGACATGACCACGGGCGCTGCAGGGGACGGGATCACGCTGCAGAGAGCCGGGCGCGACACGCCTTTGATGCGGCCTACAACAAGCGTAGCGGCTGCAAGGCAGGCGCCGGTGGATCCGGCGGAGAAGAAGCCCTGGGCCGCGCCTTCCTTGACCAGGCGGCAGCCCACAACGATGGAAGAATCCTTCTTCTTGCGCACGGCCTCTGCAGGATGCTCGTCCATGGCGATGACCTCAGAGGCGGCCTGCGCGGTGCAGCGAGCGTGAGATGCTGCGAACGGCTCCACGATATCGGCCGGGCCTACCAGCACGACCTCGAGATTCTGGTCTTCTTCGAGCGCCGCCGCGACGCCTTCCAGCACGACGGAAGGCGCGTTGTCGCCGCCCATTGCGTCGACGGCTACGATAACATGCTCGGAATTGGACATGCTGTTCCTTTCCAACTAAAGGGCCCTCCGCATATGCGGGGACAGTAGGTTCGCTTCTTACGATACCGCAGGTAACGTGGCGTCACGCGATTCGAGAGTGGTTGTCATCGAATCGCAACCTCATTGCGCAACTGCCTCCGTATACACGAATTGCCGACTCGAAAGCCGGCAATATTCGTTCATTCCGTTGGGGCGAGGAAGCTATTCGGTCTCCAGGACCTCACGCTTGCCGTAGTAGCCGCAATTGCCGCAAACGCGGTGAGGAAGCTTAACCTCGCCGCACTGGGGGCAAATGGAACGGGCGGGAGCAGCGATGATGCTGTTCGCGCTACGGCGGGAATGAGTGCGGGCACGACCGGTCTTACGCTTAGGCACTGCCATGGTTATCCATCTCCTTTAATCCACTCGGCCCAGCTGATAAGGCCGAAACGGTTGATTGCCAAAAATCAGACGAACGGGAATGATACCAAAGCATGCTGTCCCATGCAAGAACTTAATCCGAGTTCACATGTAATTTTAGTGCCCTCTGGCGGGAAATCCCCATTCGCGCGGTTGATTACTTTACTGTATCAGGTGAACATTAGTAACCAAGTTAGTCACTTAACAAGGAATCGCCATGTCTGAATCCCCCTTGCCTATTGAGGTCATGAAAGGCGTGTACCTGATCAAGGTCCCGCTGCCCAATAATCCGCTCAAGGCGCTCAATTCTTACCTGATCCAAGACGACATCAGACCGCTTCTGGTGGACGTAGGCTTTTCGTTGCCCGAATGCGAGCAGGCGCTAAGCGATGCCCTTGCGCACTTCGGCCTGGCCTTTGACGACGTTGACCTGCTGTTCACCCATAGCCACCCCGACCACACGGGTTGCCTCGAGCGCATCTACAGCGAAGAGATGAGCATATTCGCCCACATGCACTCCTTCATCGAGGTGAACACGCGTCAGGAGATGCAGCGGCGCACCTACCTGCCTATCGTGGATGCCATCTATGACGACGCTCAGAGCCGTCGCCAGCACCCCAATCGTCAATCCCTCTCCAGCGAGCTTATACCGCTTAAGGAAGACTATCCTCTTATATACATCAAAGAGGACGACGTCATCGAGCGCGGAGGCTATCGATTCCGCGTGATTGAGACGCCGGGCCATGACTCCACCCATATCTGTCTCTATGACGAGAGGCGTCGCCTCTTTATCTCGGGCGACCATGTGCTCGAGCGCATCACGCCCAATATTTCGTCGTTCTTCCTCGAAACCGACGAGCTGCAGGATTTTCTTGATAGCCTTGACAAGGTGCGCGACCTCGACGTGGATCTGGTGCTTCCGGGGCATGGCGAAGTCTTCACCCAGCTCGCTCGCCGCGTCGACCAGCTTAAGGCGCATCATTTCGAACGCCTGGCTGAAATGGAGGATCTCGTACGCGCAGGGCATCGAGATCTGATCGCGATCACCTCAAATGCGCATTGGAAGTATCCCAACTGGCACTCGTGGGCCGTTGAGCAGAAATTCTTCTCATTGGGCGAGACGCTTGCCCACCTTGTGCATGCCGTGCATATGGGCTCGCTTCGCATGACCATCGAAGGCATCGCCGTCGAGTTCGATCTGGCGGATTAGCCAAGCGCCGGCCGAATGTCGAACTATTACGTCGTCGTGACGCCGTCGCTTTTCCGTCTGGTTGGACACGAATGCCTCCGCAAAGCCCCCTGTTCGAGCATGCCGTGATGTAAGCGGCCGCCTGAGCCAAGAGAAATCCAATATAAGCAAAATGCCCTCATGATGAGGGCATTTATATTGTTTGGGCAACTAATGTATACAGCGTAAAAACCGAAGCGGGGCTTAATCCAGCTTCAGGCCCTTCAGGGCGGCAAAAGGATTGTTCGGATTGATGCCGTCATCCTCGTCAGACGCATCGGGCACGCAATCGCACGGCCCCTCATTGAGGTTGGCGCCACAGGTAGGGCATATGCCCTTGCAATCTTCGCGGCACAACGGAATCAGAGGAAGCTCAACGTAGACGGCAGCAAGAATGAGCGGCTCGAGGTCGAGCTTGTTATCCTCGGGGAGAACGTCGAATTCGTCCTCCTCCATGTCGTCGGGGGCCTCCCCTTCTCCTTCGATCAGGAAATAGCCTTCGATTTCGCCCTCTACGTCGAAGGTGGCGTCTTCCAAGCAGCGTGCGCACGCAGTGGTGACCTGGCCCTTTACCGTTCCGCTTACCAGCAAGGCGCCGCCCACGTTGGTGATGGAGGCATTCCAGCTAAGGGGACGTGCGGCACGGTACTCGTCGGGGCCGAACTCGAAAGATGAAATAGCCAATTCTCCTGCATACGAAGAGCTCTCCGCGGGTGCGAAGAGCTCGGCAGGAATCTCGATGACAAGCGAATCCATTAGCGACCGATGCCCTGGTTGTTAAGGCGATCGCGGCAGCGACGCACGCTCGTGATGAGCGTGTCGAGGCTCTGCTCCACATGCCCGAACACCTCGTCGGCATAATCCTCGGCGCCAGCGCGGGTCTGACGTTCGAGCTCGCGCGCGTCGGCCATGATGGTATCGGCCTGCTGCTGCGCGATGCGCACGATCTCCTGCTCGCTGGCGATGGTCATCGCCTGGCTGCGGGCATCTTCAATCAAGCGAGAGCTTTCCGCTTCGGCGTCGTCGAGCAGGCTCTGGCGCTCGCGAACAATCTGACGCGCCTGGGCGAATTCGCCCGGGAACACGTCGCGAATCTCATCCAGGATTTCGAAAGCAGCCGCGATATCGACTTGGCGGAGATTGCTCTTGCCGAACACCGGCTTGGATTCCTCGAGAAGAATAGTGAGCTCCTCGACGAGTCCGAGAACTCCAGTTTCGTCCATTTCGTCCCTTTCGTAGTGCTGTCTAACAGCAAGCGTACCGGGGCATTATGTGCCCGTTATCCTCAAAAGCGTTGCAACGTACGATAATACGCGCAGTATCCCTATAGTTTATCACGAAAGCGCTGCTTCAATGCTTTTTCCACACCATCAGGCACAAGGTCGGATACATTGCCGTCGAAAGAGGAAATCTCGCGCACGATCGAGCTGGAAAGATACATGTATTCAGGGGGAGACATGATGAACATGGTCTCGATATTCTTGTTCAGGCGATAGTTGGCCGCCGTCATCTGGAACTCGTACTCGAAGTCGGTGATGGCGCGCAAGCCCTTGACTACCACGTTGGCGCCGATCTGCTCGGCGAAATGCACCAGAAGGTCGTTGAAGCACATGACGGTCACATTGTCCAGGTGCGCGGTGGCGTCGCGGGCGAACTGCACGCGCTCCTCGAGCGAGAACAGAGGGCCCTTGGGGCCCTTGCCCACCGATGCGGCCACGCCGACCACGACCTCGTCGAAGATCTGCGAGGCTCGGGTGATTACGTCCAGATGGCCGTTGGTTATGGGGTCGAAAGTGCCGGGCACCAATGCTTTCTTCATGAGAGTTCCCTCCTTGTGCGGGCTGAGCTAATCGACTGCGAAGCCAAGCAGGTCGATGACGGTGCCACCGAAGCGTTTGCTGGCGATGATCTTCATGTCAAGGGCGTTTTTACCCAAAGAAGGCATTATAGCGGTCGACGCATCGTGTTCATAGCTGACCACGGCATTTGCCGAGAGACGGCCTTTTTCGGCAAGCGTCTGCACGAGGGCGAGCACATCGGCAGCGTCGTAGGCGTAGGGCGGGTCCAGGAACACGATGTCGAAAGGGACAGCGCCGAACAAAGGCGGGTTCTTCATCACGTCGGCCCTGAACACGCGAGCGCGTTCAGGGGGAATGTTCAGCGCGGCGATATTGGCCCTGAGCGCCTCAAGCGCGGCTTTATCCCTCTCGAAGAACTGCGCGCTCGACGCCCCGCGCGAAAGGCATTCGATTCCAAGCGCTCCGCTTCCGGCGAACGCGTCAAGCACGCAGGCGCCCTCAAGGCTGCCGTATGCGCTGACGAGCGAGCTCATCAGCGTCTCTTTCACGCGATCTGTGGTAGGGCGGGTTCCGCTGCCTTTGGGCGCCTTAAGCGGTCGTCCGCGGTAGATTCCCGAAATAACCCTCATCAGTCATCCTCCCTATCGCGCCTTACGCGCGCCTGTCTCGGCAGCTAGAAACATCGCATCTGATTCGTGGTAAAGGGCGCGTGCCTCGTCGGTGGCGCCGAGCGGGTCGCGCTCGATGATGGCGCGCGCGTCCTGGTGGGCGGCCTCGATGATGGCTGCATCGCGTACCACGTTGACGAGCTTAAGCGCAGAAGCGCCGTGCTGCCTGTTGCCCAGGATATCGCCCTCGCGGCGCAGCGACAGGTCGTATTCCGCAAGCTCGAAACCGTCATCGGTCTTCTCCATGGCGGAAAGACGAGCAAGAGCCTCCTCGTTCGAGGTCGCCGCAATCAGGTACACCTCGCCGGCGAGCTCCCCGCGCCCAACGCGGCCGCGGAGCTGATGGAGCTGCGAGAGGCCAAAGCGATCGGCGTCTTCTACGATCATAACGGTGGCGCGCGGTACGTCCACGCCCACCTCTATGACCGTGGTGCTCACCAGAACGTCGATGCGCCCTGCGCGGAACTCATCCATGACGCGCCGCTTCTCCTCGGCCTTCATGCGACCGTGCAAAAGCCCCACTTTGTAGGCGGAAAAGGTCTTGGCCTGCAAGAAAGCCGCCTCCGCTTCGGCCGCTCTGGCGTTATCGCCCACCATGTCGGCATCGGACTCGATAAACGGCTCATCCCGTTCCTCGTCCTGAGCATCGGCGTGAGCGCGCTTCTCGGCCGCGGGCTTTTTCTCGCCCACAAGCGGGCACACCACATACGCCTGCTCGCCGCGCTCGCAGGCTGCAAGAGCGGCGTCGTAGGCGCGGCCTCGCTCTCTGAAGCCCAGAACGCGCGTGGTGCGCGGCGGACGATCGAACGGAACCTGACGCAGGTACGATTGCGTCATGGATCCGTACAGGGCGAGCGCGAGGGAACGAGGAATGGGGGTTGCCGTCATGAGAAGCACGTCGGCCCCCCTCCCCTTTTCGGCAAGCTTTGCGCGCTGGTCGACGCCAAAGCGCTGCTCTTCGTCCACGATGACGAGCGAGCAGTTCTTGCATGTCACGGAATCCTCCAGCAAAGCGTGCGTGCCGAAAGCCACCGATAGGGCGCCCGACGCGAGGGCCGCGCACGCGTCATCGCGCTCGGCTTGAGGCGTCGACCCCGTGATCAGCGCCCATGGCACGCCGGCGGCGTCGAGCAGCGGACCGAGCGAGGCGGCATACTGGGCAGCAAGAACCTCCGTGGGGCCCATCATGAGCGCCTGCGATCCGCTGTCAGCTGCCACGGCCAACGCGTGGGCCGCAACGATGGTCTTGCCGGTGCCCACATCGCCAAGCAGCATATGCTCCATGCGCTCGGGCGCCGCCATGCGCTTGAGAATATCGTCCACGGATCGACACTGGTCGTCGGTCAGGGCGAACGGCACCGCTTTTCGAAGCTTTTCCAGATGCGCGCCGTTAATCACATGCTCGTGCGCAGGCGCCCCCGACGATTCCTGCGCAGATTCGCGCATGAGATGAAGCTCCAGGAGCAGCACCTCCTCGTAGGCAAGTCGTCTGCGTGCTGCAGCGGCCTCTTCCAAGGAGGAGGGGAAATGAACCGCGTGCAGCGCCGCATTGCGTGAAATAAGGCGATATTTGGTGCGCAGCTCAAGGGGCAGCGGGTCGTACGATGGCGTGGCGATATCCAGGGCGTTGGCGACAAGGCGTCGCATCTGGCCCACCGGGACCTTTTCGGATGCGCCGTGCACGGGTATCACGCGACCGTGGGCGGCCTCGTCGATATCCAATTTGTCGAGAAACGGAACGGTCATGCGTTTGAAGCCGTAGTTGAACTCCACCTCGCCTGCAACGCTCACGCGAGTGCCCGGCGTGAGTGTCTTGGCTAGCCACGGCTGCCGAAAGAACGTTGCGATGAGCGTTCCCGTGCCATCAACGAGCGTCACCTCGGTAAGGTCGAGCTTCGGTTTGGGACGCTTCACCACGGCCTCGTGCACGGTGGCAACAATGGTGGCGTTCTCGCCGATACGGGCTTGGGCGATGGTGGTCAGGCGCGACATGTCCAGATAGCGCCTCGGATAGTGCGAAAGAAGGTCGCGAACCGTATGGATTCCCATAGACGACAAAGCCGCCGCCCTCGCCGAACTGACCCCCGCAACAGCGGCTACGGGGGCGTCAAAGCTAAGGGTGGCGGCCAGACGGTCGGTCATGATGAACGCCAGAAATCCTATTCGAGCGAGAAGATGACGGGATAGAGGGCCTGCTCGCCGCGATGTGCGTCGATTTCAAGATCCTCGTAGGCTTCTTCGATGCGGGCGGTCAGGGCCTCAAGCTCCTCATCGGAGAACTGCTCGCCGGCGAGCAGCGTGCAGGTGTCGGCGTCATCGGCCTCCATAACATCGAGCAGATTCATCACAACGTCGAGCACGTCGGAGCCCACGGCCTCGATGGAGCCGTCGGCAATGCCGATGACATCTCCGTCTTTGATCGGATTGCCATGCGCGTCCTTGGCATCCTTGATGGCATGGGTGACTTCGCCGGTTTTCACGTCGGCAAAAGCGTCGTTCATGGCCTCGACATTCTCCTCGAGTGAGGCGTCGGGGTTGAATCCGAACAGGGCGCTGAAGCTCTGCGGAACGCTCGTGGTGGGAACCACGGCGCAGGGCTTCTCGGACACGTCGACGCAGGCCTGGGCAGCCATGATGATGTTCTTGTTATTGGGCAGGATGATTACGCTGTCGGCGTTCACCTTGTTCACGGCCTCGAGGATGTCGGCCGTCGAAGGATTCATGGTTTGCCCGCCGGACACCACCACGTCCACGCCGAGGGATTCGAGGATCTTCGCATTGCCGGCACCGGGGGCCACCGCCACGACGCCTAGAGGCTTGTGCGCGGCCTTCTCCTCCGCCTCGAGCTTCTCGGTGCGCTCCTGGCTCTGCAGCTGCATGTTGTGGATGTGAACCTCGGAGATCTGGCAGTCGTGCGTAAGGAACCAGCCCAGAACCTGGTCGGGGCGGTTGGAGTGCACATGTACCTTGAAATTGGGATGCATGCCCACCATGAGGTCGCAGTCGCCCATCGTAGGCAGGAACTCCTTGGCCTCATCCACATCCACCGTGGAAGAATGCACGAGGAACTCCGTGCAGTAGCGGTATTGCGAGCCCTCCCAGTCGTTGATCTGCTCGATTTCGACCTTAGGAGCGGGGCGGGCAAACGCCATGGCATCGCCCGTGAAGCCGTCCTTGCCGGTAAGGGACGCGGCGAACGCATCGATCAGGATGGCCAGGCCGAAGCCGCCGGCGTCCACGACGCCGTTCTCTTTGAGCACAGGGAGGAACTCCGGGGTGCGCTGCACGGACGCATAGGCCTCCGCAACCACGGCGTCGAGCGCGTCCTCGAGGGAGAGCTTCTTCTTGCGGGCCTTCTTCGCGGCGGCGGCGGTATCTTTCACAACGGTGAGGATGGTGCCCTCTACCGGCTTGCGCACCGCCTGGAAGGCAACCTCGACCGCGCGCGCGAAGCAAGAATCCAGGGCCTCGGTAGAAAGGCCGGCATGCCCCTCGTAGCCCTCGCACAGGCCGCGCAGAATCTGGGACGTGATGACGCCCGAGTTGCCGCGCGCGCCCATAAGGGCGCCGGTGGTGATTGCCTTGCGGATTTCTGCGTCATCGGCGCCGATGGGCAGACGCGCCAGGTTGTCCACGACCATCTGCATGGTAAGGGACATATTGGTGCCGGTGTCGCCGTCGGGCACGGGGAACACATTGAGGCGGTTTACTTCGTCCTTGCGCTCAGAAAGGGCATTGGTTGCCGCGGCGATCGCATTCAGGACGTCGTTGGTCGTATAAGCTGTCATTTCGGTCGAATTCTCCTCGATGTTCGGCGCTACTTGCGCACCTTGATTCCCTGCACGTGCACCTCAACGCCGTCGATAGGCACCTCGGCGTACTCGGTGAGCACGTAGGTCACGTTATCGATGAGGTTCTGGGACACGGTATTGATGTTGGTGCCGTACTCCACTACGACATACAGGTCAACATGCACGCCGGTCTCGGTGGTGGTGACCACGATGCCGCGGCGCAGGCGGTTGGCGGGAAGGATCTTGGCAATGCCGTCCTGCAGGGTCGGAGCCGCCATGCCCACAATGCCGTAGCATCCGAGGGCGGCGTTGCCTGCCAGGTCGGCGAGCACATCGTTGGATACGTGGAGATTGCCAGGAATCTGCTCGGACATGGGTACCCTTTCTCTTATGGCATTCCCCCGCGCCTGGGCGCCGGGGACGACGAATGCCGCTGTAAGACATCGGTTAAGTATATCCCAAAACGGCGTTCGCGGTGCAACGGGCGCGGCCCATGAGGCCTCAGCACACAAAAAAGCCCGCCTAAGCGGGCTTTCACAATGCAGCGAAGTAGCTGTTACGCGCGGGTGACCTTGCCGGCCTTCATGCAGCGCGTGCACACGTTCTTCTTGACCGCACGGCCGTTATCCAGAACGGTGATCTTCTGGATATTGGGACGGAAGGTGCGGTTGGTGACGCGATGGGAATGGCTGATGCTGCGACCCGCGACAGGGTGCTTACCGCAAATTTCGCAAACCTTAGACATAATTTCTCACTCCGTTACTTCAGATGGTTATCTGGATATAAGCAAAAAGCCTGGCTACTATATCACGCGAAAACCCGGGTTGCAACGATTTTTTCGTTCGTTTTGGCCACATCCCCTCAGTTATCCACCGCATATTCACGAAGAGTTGCGCGGAGCGCCCCTATATTACGCGCGAACCGCTTCGGGGTGCCACCAGTTTCCCTGCTGCGAGATATGAAAGACGCGATCGCTCGAAACGCCCGCGCGGATGGCGGCGGCGCCCAGCACATTGGCGAACGGGAGCTCGGAAACGTCATGCCCGAGCTCCACTATGCACAGGCCCGCTTCCGAGGCGGCAAGGGCGTCGTGGTATTTGACCTCGCCGCACACCAGGGCGTCCACATTGCGCGCTAGGCACTCGTCAAGCGCTGCCGATGCGCTGCCGGTCCATGTGACGATTGTGGCGAGGCTGCGATCCGTGTCGCCCCAAATGCGCGGTGCGCGTCCGAAAACCGCGGTGCAGCGCGCGCCGAGGCGCTCGAGCGTGACGGCGCCCTCCCCTTCGGGGAGCGTGCATACCTGGCCAAAGCCCCGGTCGGGGTCGTGCGCCAGCGGCTCGAGCACGCCCGAAACGTTGAGGCGCAGCATGCCGGGCAGCATCTCGCGCGCCTGGGCGCTTACGTCAAGGGCGGTGTGGAAGTTGACGAGCGCGACGCCCCGTCTGATCGCCTCGAATACGGTTGCGCCCGCCATGCCGAACCCCTGCCCTATGGGACCGATTTTCTCCGGTGGATTCAGGAATGCGGGATGGTGCGTGAGAAGGACGTTCGACCCGCTCGACTGAGCGATTTCGACAGCCTTGGGCGTAGGGTCGAGTGCCACCGAAACGCCGGTGACGCCCTCGGACGGGTCGCCCACCAAGAGCCCCGTCCGGTCCCATGCCTCGGCATCGTGCGGCGGGAACATGAGCTCAAGTCTGCGCGTGAGCTCCCCTACCGACAGGCCGCGCGCGGGCTCCTTGCCAAGGAGCGTGCCTGAGCTGGGCACGCTCAACGACGATTCGATCTTTATTGCCATGATGTGCCTCCTTTACCTGTTGCTTGTGCCTCACTCGATTGGCATCATGCGCACTCCGCCGCCTACGAGCGGCACAGCCACCTCGGTATAGCCGGCCTCGCGCATGAACGCGTACGCCTCGCGAATGTCGCGCGCAATGTGCTCTGCGCGATGCGCGTCGGTGCCCACCGTGCAGCGCACGCCCGCGTCGTGGAAGCGCTTGAGCAGGTCAAGCGTCGGGTAATACTCTCCGCACGGCGTGAACTTGCCCGATGTGTTGACCTCTATCATGCGCCCGCCCGACGCTGCCGCCTGCGCCATGCGGTCATACATGTTCCGAAGCTTCGCGCGATCGGGGTAATAGCCGAATTTCTTGATAACGTCGGGATGCGCCATCACCGTGTAAGGCATGGGGCTCGTGGCGGCCTCGCACCACAGATCCACATAGTGCTCCCAAATGTCATCGGGGTCGATGTCCGACCAGCGTTCTTTACAGCGCGAGCTGTTGAACAGCCATCCGTCTATGAAGTGGACGGAGCCGAGCACGATGTCGTATTCGGCAAACGACTCGGGCGTGATGCCCCGGTCCTCCCAGTCGCCCAGCCAGTCCAGCTCGCAGCCCAGAAGAATCTGCATGCGGGGATATCGCTTGCGTATTGAGCGAACGGCGTCGGCGTATTCGGCGAGACGCGCGCTCGGCATGCTTGCGAAACTGTATTCCTTGAATGCTGGCGAGAGCGGGTAATGCTCCGTAGCCGCAAGCGCAGTGATGCCGGCCTCGGATGCGGCTTGGACCATCTCATCGAGCGTGCTATATGCATGGCCGCAGAACGTCGAATGCGTGTGCATGGTTATCAGCTCCATGCGTCTACCACCTCCTTGAACGCTTCGATGAAGGAATCGGCCTGCTGGATGCTTGCGTCTTCGCCAAGCGAAAGGCGCAGCGATCCTTGGGCGAGATTTCTCGGGATGCTGAGCGCGGTAAGCACGTGCGATGGATCGAGCGAGTTGGATGAACAGGCCGAGCCGCCTGAGACGCAAAAGCCTCGAAGGTCGAGCTGCATGATGAGCGTCTGCGATTCACAGCCTCGCACGCATACGTTCACTATAGTGGGCAAGAAATCGCTTGAACCGGACCCCACGGTGACGGAAGGGGTGATTTTGGCGTGCTTGCACAACTCCCCGTAGAGGTAATCGCGCACCGGCATCGTTGTTTGAGCGAACGCTTTGCGTCGCTGCACGGCGCGCTCGATTGCGACGGCGGCTCCCACGGTACCGGCAACATTCTGCGTTCCGCTGCGCAATCCCCGCTCCTGCCCGCCGCCGGCCAAAAAAGGCCTGAACGGAGTGCCCGACTTAAGATAGAGCACGCCAACGCCTTTAGGGCCGTATACCTTGTGGGCCGAAAAGGACGCCGAATCCACGTCCCATGACGCAAGATCGACTTCAATCTTGCCGAGCGCCTGCACGGCATCGGTATGAAAAAGCGCGCCATGTTCATGGGCGCGGGCGGCCAGTTCGCGAATGGGCTGAACGGTTCCCACTTCGTTGTTGGCGGCCATAACGCTTACGAGGAGCGTGTCGTCATGGAGGGCATCCGTGAGCGCGGCAGGATCTATGCGTCCGTTGCGATCGTTCTCAATGAAATCAATCGCAAAACCGAGGTCTTTCAGCAGGCGCGTCGCATTGAGTACCGCGTCGTGCTCGATGCGCGAGATGGCGATCCTGCCGCCAGATGCGAGGCCGTGCTTCAGCCTCGCCTTTTCACGCGCCGCTATGGCGATGCCTATTAGGGCGGCGTTGTCGCTTTCGGTGGCGCCGGATGTGAAGGCTATCTCGTCGGGCCTATGGGCGTGCAGCGCGCGCGCCACCCTCATACGAGCGTCCTCGAGCGCCGCAAACGCGGCGCGCCCCACCCGGTGCAAAGAGTTTGCGTTGCCGAACCGGCCCTCCAGGCCACATGCGAGGAAGGGCTCCATGGCGCAGGCCGCCTCCTCGCACAGCGGCGTGGTTGCGGCATTGTCAAGGTAGATGACCCGATGCGTAGGCGCGGTCAAAGCGGGCATTACGCTTCACGGCCTTCCCACGGGGCGACAAAACCCGATGCCTGGGCTTCGGCGGCGGTGCGTGCGATGCCTGCGATGGCTGCAGCGCGATCAGCTTGGCCAAAGCATGCGCTACCCGCAACGAACACGTCGCAGCCGGCAGCAGCAACGGCGCGCGTGGGATCGTTCACGCCCAGGCCGCCGTCCACCTCGATGAGGGGCGCCACGCCGGCAGCGCGCGCGATCTCCACCACGCGGGCCACTTTCTTCTCGGTGCCCTCGATGAATTTTTGGCCGGAAAAACCGGGATAAACGCTCATGACCAGCACCATGTCCAACTTGGCGATATAGGGCTCCACCACGCTTGCGCGCATGTCGGGCTTAAGGGCCAGGCACGCTTTAGCGCCGGCCTCGTGAATCATGTCGATGGCGCGGTCGAATTCTCCCGTAGGCTCGTCGAGCGCCTCGGCGTGAACCGATACCATATCGGGCCCGCACTCCAAGAACCAGGGAAGCTGCTGGATTGGATTGGAAATCATCAGGTGCACGTCGAGAGGCAGGTTGGTAACCTTTTCCAACTGCTTGACGAAGGGTACGCCCAGCGTGAGGTTGGGCACGAAATGGCCGTCCATAACGTCAACATGGACGAACGACGCGCCACCCGCTTCTATTTCCGCGACATCGCGTTCCATGTTCATGAAGTCCGCTGAGAGGATGGAAGGAGCGATTTTGGGCGAAGTGAACATTTCGCGTGACCTTTCTTTCGACGGTATACTGCCTCCATTCTAGCGCAACGAGCCGCACCCGCGTCCGTTGCCGGCGCCTTTTGAAATCTCCATAGGGAAATGCGCGATGACGCGACGGTATCGGCCTATAATCAGTGGCAACGCGATCGATGCGGATTCCGTCTTCTCGCCACAGGCGATTCGAAACGGTATCGACGCAGGGTTCGCCTTCCTCCCTTTGATGCGGTGGCAAGCGTGCCCATCCATCGGCAGGCGTGCCCAGCCCTTGGTGGGCGTGTCTGGCCAGAGGCGGGTGTCCGACCATCGTCGGTGTGCTCTCCCCTTGGCGGGCGTGTCTGACCGTCGGTAGGCGTGCTCTCCCCTTGGCGGGCGTGCCTGACCACCCGCAGGTGTGCCCAAACATCGGCGGCGTGCTTGCCAATCAATAGTTGCTGCTTTGGTTCTTTCTGAAAGGTCGGTGTTCTAATGAACTACTTTGTCTACACCATGCCGCTCGGAAGGCTCACCATTGTGGCGAGCGAGAACGGACTCACGCAGATTCTTTTCGGTCCCCAGATCATTGAGGGCGTGACCAAGCGCCCCAGTGCGCTCACCAATACTGCCGCCACTCAATTGCAGGAGTATTTCGCAGGCAAGCGACATGTGTTCGACCTTCCCCTCGACCCCAAGGGAACCGAGTTTCAGCTCAAGGTGTGGGAGGAGCTGAAGAAGATTCCTTACGGCGAGGTGCGCACGTATGCCCAGATCGCCGAGGCCGTAGGAAGCCCTAAAGGCTTTCGAGCCGTAGGGCTCGCCAACAACAAGAACCCTCTGCCCATCGTGGTGCCGTGCCACCGCGTCATAGGCGCCGGGGGAAAGCTCGTGGGATATGCGGCGGGCATTAAAATCAAACGCTATTTGCTCGAGCTTGAAGGCGTGAACGTGGACGCGCTGAAGTAACAGAGTCAATGAAACGCGATTTGCTGCAGTTTTAGAGGGGTGCTCTGAGTATACGGCCATTTTGTTCTCAGTCTCCCCAGGTCACGGCCTCGCACCGATTGGGCTACTTCGGGAGACGAGCGAAAACTGCAGCAAATCGGCATTTGTTTGCGGGGCGACTTTTACGCGGTTGCAAAACAATGTTTCTGCAGCAGCAAATCGCCTTTTGTTTTCTTTGGGCTCGCGCCGGATGGGGTTTAACCCCAACGATTAACGTGCTACCGTCGGAAGACCGTTCGACGGCGTTTGGGCGAACCTTTAATGGGGCTTTACATTGCGGAAACGAGTGCGAAGCCTTTATCGGGCCCGCTCTGGCTGAAAGCTGCATGTCATCAGACGGTTTCTTGCATGTTCTTTGCTGCTTCAATAGCGTATCGGCGCATTAACGAGATAAGCGAATGATTACGTGGTTGACTTTTCGACTACCATGAGGAATGCCTACGTCAAGCAGGGGTGCCTTGCGTCGAATCATATTTCATTTATATGCTGATTTTCTTTTGCTCTCGGGTGAAGAGCTCCCGATACAGCTCCTCTCTATGGTAGAGGAATGTGGGCGTTCTTTTTCGTAGTGCAAACCCGAGCCGCTTTGAGAATGTGTGCAGCAAAGTGTCAAATTGATCCGGGTTGGCTATCTGGCTGTAAATGACATCGAATGTGGTGTACCCCATGGATTCAAGCGCGGCTCTGCGTCCATTTTCAATCTCGAACCCGTCTGTGTCCGCGTGATACGCCTTCCCCTTTGCTTCAATTGCGACTTTTTTATCCTCCCAGAGGAAATCGCACGCGCAATGGGTCTGCCCCGATAAATTCTGAGCCTCAGGTGTGAAGACGACTCGACGGTTAAGCGATGGGCGTTCCCAGTGCTCTCCGCCGCATAGGGCTTCCGAGCAGAGCATAAGGAACAATCGCGCTTCGAAAGGTGATCCGCTTCCGTTAGCGACCTGTCGGAGCGCCTTGCGCGCAGTGGAGGCGCCGTTCGAGCCTTCTGCGGAGCCAGCGAGACGTTCTAGACTTTCGACGGTGCAAAGCGGCGGGCGCTTCCATAATTCGGTCATTTTACCGAATCGGTTGAAGCAAGGGCTCCAGGTCTCAATCGGGCTGTTGTGTTGGGCTTTGTGCAGGTGGCGCCCACGTTCGTCACAGTATTCCGAGACGATTGGCGCACGGACTAGCGCGTAATCCTGCGACTTATAGTAAGAAGCGACTTCGTTCAGAACCGCCTTTGATCTGAGCGTTCCACGAAAGGCCGCAAACAGGCCGCACGCTTCGAGCATGAGCAGGGAAAGCTGTTGCCAAGAGAGGTCTTTTGCAAGATGGACGAGGGTGAGTTCCGGAGAGGTGATATAAAGGCATTCGTTCAATTTGATGAGATGATGTGCCGGCATGTAGCACGGCATTCGGCGGTAGACGACGAGCCTGTTTGCGCGATAGCTCGGGCTCTGGTCGGTCGAGCATACGTTGATTGGAAGCGAAATGCCTTTCAGGTCATGGAGCAATCGGCCTTGCACGAGCCTAGAAGCCTCGCTTGCGTTTTCCCGAATGGAAAACAACGACTTCGGAATTCCCACACCGAAAGGCGGCTGTCTGGTCGCAATTTCGATGGGAAGCTCGGTTTCTCTGACAATAGGCGGGGTGCAGAAATACTCCCATGCTGACATTCCGCAGATGATAACCATTGGGCTCCTCGGTTCGATTCGCAATGCTGATTTTGTAGCACCTTGTGTCATCGAGGTTGCCACGTTTGAGACGGCAAATGTAGGGTTATGCCACACCGCAAATTACTTTTTTGCAGTGTGATCCAGGGCGGCGCGAAGGCGCGGGTTAAACAAACGGCGATTTGCTGCCGCACAAACGTCGTTTCGCAACCGCATAATAGCAGCCCTCGCAAACAAACGGCGATTTGCTGCAGTTTTCGAGGGGTGCCCCGAGTACACCGCCGTTGAGCTTCGCGTTTCCCCAGTTCACGGCCTCGCTCCGATTGGGCTACTTCGGGAGGCGCGCGAAAACTGCAGCAAATCGCCGTTTGTTTGCAGAGCGACGTTCGTGCTGCAGCAAATCGCCGTTTGTTTGCGAGGGCGACCTTTACGCGGTTGCAGAGCGACGTTCGTACTGCAGCAAATCGCCGTTCGTTGCGTCAATCGATGCGTCAAGCATAAGAACGGGGTCGCACATTGGAGCCTGATTGTCGATCGAGCTCGTTTCATGGACGAATCGTACGAAGGTCTTCCGGACATAAAAGAACCTCCCGTTTCTCATGTCCAAGAAACGGGAGGCAGTTCATTCTTAATCAAAAGAACCAGGGGCGTTCGAATCAAACCATTGAGGCTGCGTTAGCGGACGCGCTTCAAGCGCACGGCAAAATGGGCATCGGGCCCTTTCGCGGTCAATGCGGGCTCGATACGCGCTTCTTCCTGGAACGATTCGCCAAGCTTGGTCTTCAAGAAACGCTCAACCACCTGGTCGTTCTCCTCGTTGAACACGGTGCAGGTAGCATAGGTCAAGATGCCACCGGGTTTGACCATCTTGGCGGCCTCAATGAGCATGTCCAGCTCGACGCCTGCCATGGCGGTCACGTCCTTCTCGGTAAGGCGCCAGCGAATCTCGGGGTGACGGCGAAGCGTGCCCAGGCCCGAGCACGGCGCGTCGAGCAAAACCGCATCGAAGCTCGCCTCCGGCATCAACGACGAGAGCTTTCGGCCGTCGGCCTTCACGGGGCGAACCGATTCGATGCCGTAGCCCGCAACGCGTTTGGCGAGTATCTCGGCCTTGAAGCCGTGGTCGTCCACCGAAACCATGGGCATCGTGCGCCCGAACGCGCGCACGGCGTCGCTCTGCAGCACGATGGTCTTAGTGCCGCGCCCGCTGCCGATTTCTAGGAAGGCCTCGATATCGTGATCGGGGCACGCGAGCGCAGCCACAGCTTGGGCGGATGCGTCGGATACGAGCACCTTGCCCTGCTCAAACAGGGCGCGAACTTCCGGTTTGGCCAGTACGCGCGCGTTAACCACCAGATAGCATCCCGGCACGTCCTCTACGGGAGTAAGCAGGCTTCCTGCCTGGTCGAATACCTCGATGATTTCCTCCGGGTCTTCGACCTTGATGGCATTAACGGCGATATGGACCGGCGCGTCGGCGTTGCTGGCACGCATGAACGTGGTCGCGTTCTGCAGCCCCATCTCGTTCATCAGGCGCTTCGCAAGCCACAGCGGGAAGGCTTGGGAGCGCGCGAGTACCTGGAGGCTCAAGTTGGGCCTGCCGAACGGGAAGGCTTTAGCGCTTTTGGCCATTTTTCGCAGCACGGCGTTTGCAAGACCGCCCGCCTTGGGCGCCACCCAGCACACCAGCTCAACGCCCTGGTCTACGGCGGCGTAATCGGCTTTGCCAAGGAACAGCAGCTCGTAAGCGCTCACGCGCAGCGCGTCGCGCACGTCGTCCTGAATGTCGCTCGGCGAGTTGAGGTTGCGATCAATGAATTCGTCCAGCGTGCCCAAGGTGGCCGTCACGCCGCGCGCAATCTTGGTGGCGAAAGCGGAATCCTCGGGCGACATGCCCTCGAACTGGGCGAGCACGCCGGGGATGACCTCGGAAACGAACGCGTCGCGCTCGCGCACTTCGCGACCGATGGCGCAAGCCGCCTGGCGCGCCGGCGAAAGAACCGGATTGCGGTGCCCGCGATTGCCGTCGCGTCCTCGACGGTCGTCACGACCCCTGCGGTCATCAAAGCGCCTCTCGCCTCGCGGCGAGGCGTCATCGCGTGCGAAGTCACGCTTGGAGTCGCGGTCGAAGCGGGGCTTGTTGCCGCCCTCGAACGAATCGTCATCGCGACGCGGCTTGTCGAAGCGGCGAGGGCGATCGAAACGCTTATCGTCGCGCGGCTTGAATCCCTTCTTGTCGAAGCCTTCGCGCGCGAAGCCCTTTGCGTCACGCGACGCGTTTTTATCGAACGAACGCTGGCCTTCGAACGCGCGGCCTTCATCGTTTCTGCGGGGGCCGCGGTCGCTTTTGAAGCCGCGTGCATCTTTGCCATACGGCTTGCGGTCGGCATCATACGACTTTCGGTCGGAACGATACCCGCGAGAGCCGCCCTGTTTGTCGGAAGGCGTCCAGTTGCGCTTGCCTCCCTGGCCCGATGCCTTGCGATCGTCGCGGAAGCCGCCGCGGTTGCCGTCATGCTTGTCGTCACCGAATTTGCTGCCCTGGTCGCCGCGCGGCTTACCGTGGAAATCGCCGTTCTTGCGGCCGTAGCCGCCCGCTCCCCTCCCCTTGGAGAACCCGGGCTTGCCCCCGCGGTTCGACGCGCCGCGGTTGAAGCCGCCGGAACGGGGTCGGCCTTCGCCTCTATGCCCGGTGTTCTTTGAATCAGTCATCTACATTCGCTCCCAAATCACTTTGCCTGTTTTTATGCCTTGCACGCCGCTTGCGAACGCCGCGGCCGACATCTCCTTCTTGCCGTCCGGTTTTACTTCGGTAATCTCGATGGGGCCGTCGGCGCACCCCAGAAAGAGCCTTTTAGCGCAGAACGAAACCTCGCCCCGCGCAGGCGTGGCGCCCATCGCGGCGGCCTCTTCGCCCTCAACCGCTTTGGCCGCAAGCAGCGTGACGCCTTTGCCCGCGATCGTGCACTTGGATGGGTGCGCATCGCTTGAGGCCTGCACCCGCCTCAGGTTTGTCGCCATGGGCTCGGCCGGGTCGCAGTTAAGTTCGCCTTTCTCGATTTTGGGGGCGTAGGAAACCTGCGACTCGTCCTGGCGAGTCCAGTGCACATTGCCGAGCTCTATGGCATATATCGCAGAAAGGAGCGCGTAGGCGCCCTTCTCCGCAAGCTCGGCCGTAAGGCGCTTGCAGCTCATGTCGCCGATATCGCACGAACGGCTGATGCAGTAGTCGCCCGTGTCCATGCCGGCTTCCATGCGCATGATGCACACGCCGGTTTGCTCGTCGCCCGCAAGGATGGCCCGTTCGATGGGCGCCGCTCCGCGGTACTTGGGCAGAAGCGACGCATGCACGTTAAGGCAACCGTGCTCAGGAATGTCGAGCACCTCCTGCGGCAGAATCTTGCCATACGCCGCCACGCAGATCATGTCGGGGGCAAGCTCGCTAAGGCGATCCTGCTCTTCGGGAGTGCGCAGCGTTTTAGGCTGGTAGACGGGAATGCCCGCCCGCACGGCGAGTTCTTTCACCGGCGAAGGAACGAGTTTCTTCCCGCGGCCCCGCACGGCATCGGGCTGAGTGTATACGGCAATCACTTCATGCTGCTCTTTGAGCTCGTCCAGAATGCTCGCCGCGAAATCGGGCGTTCCCATGAATACGACGCGCATGACGCCTCCAATCTTCGGACGAAGCCCCGCGCACGGCGTGCGCGGGGCGCTTACGCGCTAGTCGACGCTGGTGTCTCCCGGCTTGGCACCCGCTTTCTTGGCCTCCTCGAAATCATGGATGGCCTTGATGCGGTCCGAGAGCTCGCACACGTCGAGCATGGTCTTGCCATCGAGGTGGTTGATTTCGTGCTGCAGGCAGCGGCCCAGCAGCCCATCGCCCTCGATCTGCCACTCCTCGCCATCGAGGTCGAAATAGCGCGCCACCGCGTACTCATGACGCGTGATGGGAACCGAGATGCCGGGGAACGAGAGGCAGCCCTCCTCCTCGGTGACCAGGCGGCCGCGGGTTTCCACGATGACGGGGTTAACCATCACGATGGGGTTCTGCTCGCCATCGTCCTGATCGCAGTCGATGACCACGAGGCGCTTGCTCACGCCCACCTGCGGCGCAGCCAAGCCGCAGCCGTTGTTCCTATACATGGTCTTGGCCATCTGCTTTGCGAGCTTCTTCAGGCTCTTATCGGACAGGTCGCACTCTTCGCACGGCGTTTCAAGTACCGAGTCAGGCGCAACGACCACTTTCAGCGTATCGAATGCCATATCTCCTCTTTTCAAAATTCGTGAACCTGGGGCGCGATCGCATGCCTTCGCCATGAAGTGCTTCAAGGGCGTAAAGCGGATTCGCGCGCAACCAAGCGTACATTTGCCGATTCGGGAGTATAGCAGAGCCGACAGGCGTTTTCGCAGGCGGCATGCAGGACTACGAAAGCTGCACGAGCCGCGTCACAGAAGGCTGAACGGGTCGACGTCGCAGGCGACATTCACGCGCTTGTGCGTGCGACGTTTGCGAATGACCGGCTCCACCAGGCGGGCTATGTCGGCATCGCGCGGGGCCTTGATGAGGATGTGCCAGCGGTATTGGCTGCGTAGGCGTTCGATAGCACACGGTGCAGCCCCGAGCGACATCCAGTCGGTGCCCACGATGTCGCGAATCGCTTCGTTCACGCGCGCATCAAGCTCCAAGGCGACGTCGCGAACCTCATCGGCGTTCTCGCCCCATACGAGGATGTTGGCAAGGCGCATGTATGGCGGGTAGCCTAGCATGCGCCGTTTCGGCAGCTCATCGGAGAGGAACCGCTTGCGGTTGTACGTCGCGGCAGCCTGTATGGCAACGGAATCGGCCATGTATGTCTGTACGAGCACCTGGCCGTCAAGCTCCCCGCGGCCTGCGCGGCCGGCGACTTGCTCAACCAGGTCGAAGGTGCGCTCGGCCGAGCGGAAATCGGGCAAACGCAGCTGGGTGTCGGCATTGATGACGCCCACCAATACCACCTCGTCGAAATCGAGGCCCTTCGCGATCATCTGCGTGCCCAGAAGCACGGCGGCGCCCGGCTTGGCGAACTCGCGCAGCAAGCGCTCATGCGCGTCGCGCGAGGATGTGGTGTCGGAATCCATGCGTATCACGCGCACCTGCTCGCGTCCCTCTAAAAGCTTGAGCAGCTCGGCTTCGACGCGCTGCGTACCGGCACCGAACTTCTTCAGGTACGGGCTACCGCATGCGGGGCAAACAGGCGGAGCGGGCACGCGATGGCCGCAATGGTGGCATACGAGCATGTTGCCGCGCTCGTGGTATGTGAGCGAAACCGAGCAGGTGGGGCATTCGGGCACGTATCCGCACTCGCGACACAGAAGAAAATTCGCGAAGCCGCGCTGGTTGAGCATGAGGACGGCCTTGTGGCCGGCATCGAGAGCGGCAAAGAGCTCTTCCTGCAGGGTGCGGGAAAACATCGAACGCGACCCGCTTCCGAACTCTCGCGCCATATCGATGATGCGTACGGGCGGCATCGGCTTGCCGTTGGCGCGCCCAGGTAGGCTCACGCGATGCCACGAAGGGTCGTAGGTTGTGCGGCAGAGCGTCTCGATCGACGGCGTGGCGCTGCCCAATACGAGCGTGGCGCCAAGCTCGCAAACCATCCACGCGGCCACATCGCGCGCGTGATAGCGCGGCGCGCTCTCCTGCTTATAGGTGCTCTCGTGCTCTTCATCGATAACCACCAAACCCAGGCGTTCCATCGGGCAGAACAGCGCGCTTCGGGCGCCTACGACCACGCGCTTGCGTCCGCTCGCGACATCCTGCCACTGGTCGTATCGCTCGCCGCCGGTCATGCGCGAATGCATGACGGCCACCGTGTCGCCAAAGCGACTCTCGAATCGCGAGACGGTTTGGGGCGTAAGCGCGATTTCGGGTACGAGCACGATGGCCCCCATGCCGCGCTCCAGCGCGGCTCGAATGGCGCGAAGGTACACCTCGGTTTTGCCCGATCCCGTCACTCCGTCAACCACCACGCACCCCCCCGCCGCGTGGGCCATGGCGCCCTCGATCGCCTGGATAGCCTGCATCTGCCCTTCCGTGAGGTCGAACGCCTCGCGCTGCTGCGCTGTTCGAGCTATGTCCGCGTCATCAAGGATGGGGGCTGCTTCGGCGTCCTTTTTCTTGCGGCGCTTGGCGGGCTTTTGCAGCTCCCACTCATCGCCGCGCTTTACCACCTTAGGCGCGCGCCCCACTGGAGTGAGCAGATGCACGCACGAGCTTAACGGGGCGATGTACTCATGGGCGATGAACTGGATGAGCCGCGCGCCGAACTCGTCGAAATACGGTGCGGAAAGAACCGAGAGCAGCGGCTTGAGCTCAACGCGGCGATCTGTGCGCGTGGCGGGAAGCGCCTCGCTTTCGTCGTGGAACGCGACCGATCGTACCGCGGGAGAAACGGGAGCATCGTGGGATTCTTCCTGCGCCTCCGCGATGGCGATGATGTAGCCCACGGCACGACGCCTGCCGAATTCCACGAGCACGGCGCAGCCCACCTGGGCGCCGTCCATGTCGTCGGGCACCGCGTAGGTGTAAGGCGTGTCGAGCGATTGCGTTTGAATATCAAGTATGACAGAAGCGATTTTCATGGAGCCCAGTATAGCAGCGGCATCGTGTCGAAGACGCAGAGCGCCCCGCCCGGACGAAAAGAATCCAGACGGGGCGCTAAAGAACGCTCGAGCGCCGCATTGGACGATTGCGCGGCAGTAAATAACGTGGCACGATTCGCTGCCAAGCCACACATGAGGCCATGACGGCGGAGGCGCTGCGCAGGATGCGAGATCTGCAGCCCTACAGCCCGCACGCTTCGCGCAGAGCTTCGGCGCGGTCGGTGCGCTCCCAGGTGAACTCAGGAAGCTCTCGACCGAAGTGCCCGTAGGCTGCCGTTTTGCGATAGATGGGACGGCGCAGGTCGAGGTCGCGGATGATGGCGGCCGGGCGCAGGTCGAACACCGTGCTCACCGCGCGTTCGATCTGCTCTACGGGCACACGCTCGGTGCCGAATGTCTCCACCATCACGCTTACGGGGCGCGCCACGCCAATGGCGTAGGCAACCTGCACCTCGCAGCGGCTTGCAAGGCCCGCGGCAACCACGTTCTTGGCCACCCAGCGCGCGGCGTAGGCGGCGGAACGGTCGACCTTGGTGCAATCCTTGCCGCTGAACGCGCCGCCGCCGTGACGGCCCATGCCGCCGTAGGTATCGACGATGATCTTGCGGCCGGTAAGGCCCACGTCCCCCATGGGGCCGCCGATGACGAAGCGACCGGTGGGATTGACGTAGATCTCAAGGTCGGGAGAACGACGCACGCCCTCCGCCTCAAGGACAGGCTCGATCACGTGCTTGATAAGCTCGGTCTGCAGCGTGCCGTGCTCCACATCCTCTGCATGCTGGGTGGAGATGAGGATCTTCTCGACCCACTTGGGCTCGCCGTCTTCATAGCGGACGCTCACCTGGGTCTTTCCGTCGGGGCGCAGGTAGGGGCAGGTGCCGTTCTTGCGTACTTCGGTCAGGCGCTCGGCCAATCGGTGGGCAAGGTAGATGGGCATGGGCATGAGCGTGCTCGTCTCGTCGCACGCGTAGCCGAACATCATGCCCTGGTCGCCGGCGCCGGTCTCGTCCAGCTCATCGACCGCCTGGCCGTGCTGGGCCTCCCAGGATTCGTCGACGCCCATGGCGATGTCGGCGGACTGCTCGTGGATCGAGTTGAGCACGCCGCAGGTATCGCAGTCGAAGCCGTACTTCGCGCGATCGTAGCCGATGTCGCGCAGCACGCCGCGCACGATGCGGTCGACGTCTACGTATGCCTGCGTGCGAATCTCGCCGGACACGAACACCGTGCCCGTAGTGGCAACCGTCTCGCAGGCGCAGCGCACCTTCGACAGGTCGGCGGGCTGGCCGTTGGGCGCAACGTAGCCGGCGGCTTCGAGCTCGGCCTCCTTGGCGAGAATGGCGTCAAGCACTGCGTCGGAAATCTGGTCGCACACCTTATCGGGATGGCCCTCGGTTACCGACTCGCTGGTGAATAGATATGAACGTGGCTGGGTCATAGCTCAGATGCCTCCTTCATCGATGTTGGCGGGACCACCTTGGGGAGCTGGGAGACGTACGCGGGTCCAACGCCAGGATGTCATACGGCACCAAGGCGCGCATAGAGCCGCAAACGTCAGTCAACCCTCTGGTTGGTGCCGGGATTAACGAGCCAACTCTCTCCCCCGGCTCTTGATAAACGGGTATGTCATGCGAATGTCAAATGCATCCGCAAGAGTGGCATATTACTCGGAAGAGGACGCGTGCGCAATGCTGTAAAGATGGAGATGCGGTGTATATGGCTCAGCCCATAGACGAAACGTAGGGCGTGCATCTGAAAAAAGGACCGCAAGCAATATGCCCGCGGTCCATCATGCCAAATTGCGGCGTTGCAAACCCTCAACCTTGGTTGCCATTGGACGCATCAGTGAAACGCATGCTTTAGGCGAAAGGCAGATCATCACGCCCTTTTTCAACGATGAATTGTCGCAGGTCGACCCCTAGTTCTTCCGCCTTCTCGCAAAGCTCTTCACCCGACATACTCTCGATTTCCGCAACATCGATAATCGCTGCGGGAAAACCGCTAAACGCCGCTGAGCCGCAATAATCCATAAGGTAATCCTGAAGCGCTTCTACATCTATAAGAACCATAATAAATTGCCCCCTCTGTTAAGACGCCACCCAGGGCGTAAGGTGTGCCGTGTTGCTAAGAATGAGACGGCCACATTCCTGCATAGTCCCTGTTGCGCCAAGCGTCGCTGCCCACAAGGTCGTCATCCCCAATGAGGCCGCCTGCACACATCAGGTTGATCAAAGTCTGCGTGGTCAGCTCGTGCAGGTATGCAACGCGAACCTGCATAAAGCGCTTTCGGCTCGAACGTGCGACGTTGCTCACAATGGTGGCACCCTCGTATTTCGCAAGCGGCGAAGCGCTTCTTGCTGAAGCGGGGCAATTGACAAGCTCCAAAAACTGCTTGTCTTCATCGGGGTAACTGCGTGAGAAAATCACGTGACCATCTGCATCCTTGAACTCGAGCAGAGAGTCGCAGGCTTCATATTGCATTGAATTGCCCGCTTCCAAGTTTTTCTTCCTTGTGGCAATGCCGCAGAACGTCGACACGCGCAATTCCACTCCATGCGCAAAATCGATTCCCGCAATGCGTTCAGGAAGCAACGACGCGCTCTTGTCGTCGTGCGTCAGGAGCGCCGGACAGCCGGACTCCTTCAAAACTGCCACAAGCTCGTCAACGGAGGCGTTGCGCACATAGAGGCTTCTCTGGGCTCTGCGCTCGCTAGCTTCAGACCGTTTCTGTGCCTTCAACACCCCCTTCGAACGGAGCATTTCCACAAATGTCTCGTTGTGAGACTTACCCCATTCGCGCTGGCCAAAGGTCAGAGCAGGCTCCTTGTCGGGGTGCAGTTTTTTGAGCTCCGGAACGGATTTTGGCTTTTCGCTATTCGGGGACGCAGAGTGCCTTGAGACAAGAAACTCAACGAGCAGGTCCAAATCTTTATCAGTTTGCTTCGCCATCCTATCACCGTCTGCCCTCTCGTGTTGCTTTGCCCGACCCTGAAGAAGCCCCTCTTTCAACAAAATGTTCTTGAATGTATCGCCAAACAACTCCTTAGATTTATTCTGCAGGGTTTTAATCTGACTAGCCAAGTCGGGGTTCTGTTCGACGAGCATGTTCGAGGTACTCGGAAGCTCTTTGCCCTCATAGCGTTTATGCAGCTCTACGAGTACCTCTGTTGGATTTGTGGTCGTGGGGCGTCCACCTTTTGACGTCAGAACGGCGAATCCATAGGCGCTTAACAGGTCGCTTCGACTCCGATATCCGATTTCTTTATATAGCAATGACAGCTTCTCTCCGAGTTTCTTATGTTCCGCGTCCAGTCGGGAGACGATTTTATCTGGGTAGAATTCTTCAAGCTGCGCCAGACAGCGTTGCAGCCTTTGTTTTACTTTGGGATCGAGGACTGCGATTGTACTCATTGCGATATCTCCTAGACGATTGAAGATCGAACACGGTCAGATGGGTCTTCGCAAAGGAGCTGGTGAACTTCTTCCAGCACAGCCTGGATATCTATCGGCTCAATCTCGAGATGCACTTGAAACTGGCCGATTCGCCTGCGGAAATTCAGCGTAGACCCTAGAGGCGACACCTCCACGGCAGTTGCTTTAATGTGCGGAAGAAGGCATGCGATTGCAACTCTGTCTTCATCGGTTGGATTGAAATACCCGCCAAGATTCCCCAAGCTGCGCCCCGATGTGTCGTAAATTCCAATGCCGGCATAGCTGAAATAAGGAGAGTCCCAATCGGATTCAAGGCGGAGCTTTGCACCGGGAACCAGATGCTCAATCTTTTCGTTGCGGCCTTCGTACGCCTGTCCGGTGATTTCGCACTCGAAGGGGAATCGTGTCAAGAGATTTATGATGCGAGAATCCAGCTGTTTCAGGGTGTACTCATCCGGTATGTACACAAACGCCGAGCGTGAGCCGCCAGCGGAACAAGAGGGGTCGAGCGACTCGTGGTCCGAGCAATGAGAGGCAGGGTTAACCTCGTCACGGAACGCTTGAATCGCTTCTGAGGAGCTTGTGTCGTTAGCGTCCTCGAACGCGCTACTGTATTCAGGCCAAACCGCAGACGCGTGCATCAACGCGACAACAGCCAAATCGTCGATTTTGGATAAATCGGTTGTGCAATTGGCGCGAGCGTAATCGGCCAAACGCTGCACGGTATTTACGCCCTTGCCCGCGCGCCCACTCATAGCCGAAAAACCATCGCGCCCCGGATGCGTCCCCGCCATGACGTTTGTTTTCTCATAGCCGTCATATTCATCGGCATCGATGAAAGATACACCGTACCGCCCTTCAGGCAGCATGCGGAAGTAGCAATCGATATCTTGAAGATTGCTCTTATCTGCCGTTTCGTAGCGGACGTTGAGCACATAGGTTGAGCCGAAACGATTCATGGAAACATCCGCAGAATCGCTTAAGGGCCTTCCGCTGGGCGCAATGCTAACGGAGATGGCAGCCCCTCCTTTTCCAAGGCCAAGATTGCTAGCCGCCAGCGCCAAGGCGGCGTATTCCGGGTGCTTCTGGAGTTCCATTTGTGCATTGTCGGAATTGTTCGCAAGCCAGGCATCCGAGCCAATGGGGTTCGGGGTGAAAACAAGCCAATACCAGTCATCTATATAGTGCCAAATTGTCTTATATGCAGCTTTAACCGATGTCGCACTTTCGAGAAGATCGCCATATGACGTCTCTTTAGCGTTTGAAGCAAGGTTGAGAGCCATAACGCGCAGGACGTTTAGCATGCACCCCTCTTCAGCGGCGATCGTCAATTGGTTGGTATGGAAATTAGCCATAAGGTGCCTCGATTCCTCTCTTACCAATAAAGGACTGTCGTTAATGGCTGTTAACACATGACTGCCGAAAGGTACCGCAGAGCCTTAGAAACCTCGGGATTGTCGGAAGATATATCTAAAGACAAGACTGCTCCGGCATCCGTAAAACAATTCGCTATCAAGTCCTGCACTTCAGAGTGCTCACAAGCTTTATTCATGAGGTTCTATACAAGAGAAAGCGATAGGATCTGCGCAAATTTCTTTATGGGCCTTCTACTGGTCGCAATGCCAAAACGAGACAGAATGGAACGACATCCCGTTTCGGTAAGACACGCCGCGACCCTCAATTCATACTTTGCCCGAGATGCTCCCGTGTAGAACAATAGCCCTTCTTTCGGGCTATGGGACGAAATGGGTTCGTCCCATAGCGTCTCGTCAACATCAATAAGTACAACAGCATCAGCCTCAAGTCCTTTGAAAGTACGACAAGTGTAAATCCGTGCACTAGTGTCCTTCCAATGTATGCTGTCACTACGTTGACAAAAGCAATGCGCAAAAGCAGATCTTTCTAAAGTCTTACAAGTTAAAACTACCACATCGGTCAGGCCTTTTACCCTCAGGTCACAAAGTTCATCATCGACAAACGACTCAAGCTCTTTATTAATCGAGGAGATTTTCAGAAGAGGCGGATTACCCGGCTCATTCGAAAGAAGAACTTGTCCTCCCGAATTGTCATTCAGGGAGCGAAGCGAGCACCTAGCGATATTCTCAGTATTTCGGCAATTTCTATAAAGAGTGAGCCTGCAATCAGAATCCGAAATCACCCTAGGCAACCCAACCCCTTGAACCAATTGGCGTCGGTCGTAGAAGAAGTAAATTGTGCCTCCTCGCTCCTCTACCAGCAAACTCAGATACCCCAGCACATCTGCTTCTTCGATTGCTTCCTGGCCGAAATCCTGGCCCTCATCTACCACAACATGACGGTAAGGAAATAACGAGGTATTTTCGCTGATCTTGCTAACGAGTTCGCCGAAGTCCAAATTGCCTACCATCCGCATGCAAAAAGCATCAATTGTGTAGACATCTATATTGGCGAAGTCGGAACAACGTTGCTTAATGTTCTCGGATAGAAGTCTATTAAAGCAAAGGAACAGGACACGGTCCGAAGCAGAGATTCTTTTTGCATGTTCTATCGCAACAAGGGTCTTTCCAGTTCCTGCCGCACCGTTTATTGCAGCCGATTTTTGCTCCTGTAGAAAATCCAGCACTCTTACCTGCTCATCCAGCAAGCGAGCAAACACGTAGTTGCTATAGCCGTAATCGACCGCATTTATCGGGACAATCTTAAATTCGGGACGAATAATCTTATCGAGAATCTCTCGCGCCTCCCTGTCGCTCAAGTGAATACGCACGTCGGAGACGTCAAAAGACATAATAGATTGAATCATTTGCCCAGGATTACCCAAGTCGTTCTTGCAAAGGGTCAATTCACGAGCCGCTTCGCTCGAATAATCAAGAGCTCCTAGCTGAGAGGAATGAATCGAAGGAAACCAAACGGCATGAACCAATTTGCACTTTCCTCGCAAATGGGAAAGACCCATATCTTCAAACCGGTCGTAGAGCGCCCATTTGATATCCGAGGCTTGACGGTATGGTCCACCATGTTTCATGGGGGTGCCATTACCGTAACACCACACCCCGTCAATAGTTTGCACCTGCCCCGCCTTGGCCTCTATGACCAGGATGCCCAGCCTTTTGTTAAACACAACGAAATCAGCCTCTCTTTCCGAAAGGCTTCCCTCGTCGGTCACGCCAACCATCTTGAAAGAGTGAACTACCCAATAATCGTCGCTCAACAAAGACAATGCGTTGTAAATCAAATCCTCCAAGCTCTCTGGAGCAAAGCTTGCAGGACCCAGACTGGGCACCATATGGGCCATGCTAATCAATTCCCCTCAATGCATCCAGGATGTCCGAAGCCGAACAATTCCCCACGGTGAACATTGTCCAGTCGGAATCGATTTCGTCAGTGTCACCAAAAAGTTCGATAAGGTCGTCAATTCCCTCTTCGTCAAACAAGGCAACCCTTGCGTTACGCCAAAGAAGAGAAGCAAACACTTCTTCTTCACCCTCTTGCCCAAGGCCAATATTCTTTTCAGGCATCTCCAAATCAATTCCTCTACTCATATGGCAGAGGTCATTAATGAGAGCAGTCCATTCCTCCGAAGCACTGGCGGTTACAGATGATTTGCAAACCGAAACAAAATCCATCGCACCATAGTTCACGCCACCCGAACTAGCAATTAGATGCAGCGTTGGACCAAAGCCCGACCCCATCGTCGTAAGAGTCGAGGGCGCGAAGTCTTCGCAGGTCTCATTACCAATCGAAGTTGTTCCACTGAATAGTTGTTCGAGTATATCTAGTGCCGCTTTGCGCGAAAGGCGGTTTTGCTTGCCCTGATTGTAGTAATTCGCAATGCAACCGTAGCAACAGCTATCGCACCCACAATGCCCATCAACGACATGGTATGCCTTATGCAGTAGCTCCTCCACCATTCCAGCAAGCTGACGAGCGTGTCCTGCGCCGCCAGGAACATTATCATAAATCAACATGGAGGTGCCACCGTCGCTGTTCCGATATACAGTACCACCCAGCTCCGTTTCCGGAACCTGTAAAAGTTGAGATGCCGCTGCGACAACGGCCCACATCAAAGATTCCCAAGGGCTGCATTCTTCATCATCCTCGAAAGCAATATCCCCTTGAAAATCCAAGACGAGCTCGAGCACGTCACTAACAAAAGCCGCTCCGAGAGCATGGTAATGTTTGGGCTGATGCCTCTTATTTGCGCACCATCCAAGATGCTCGAAACGCTCGCCCTGGCGAGCAGCAGCACCGCAAATCTCACAAACTCTAAAACCATTTTTAGGATTGTTCAAGGCGCACAGCTGACCATTTGACGCATATCGGACATGCACAGTTCCGCCATTAAACGCAAAAGTATTTGTCAAAGCCTCTTCGGGCCAATGTTGGCTAAAGTAAACCTCCACATGCCCCCTTGAGCGAGGCTTTCTTTCTCCCGCTCGCTTTCCTTTGACCTCTTCGCCAATAAAGCCATAGGAAGGAACAATCATGATTTTGTCTAATTCAACGTGCTCTCTTCCGCAAGAAGGGCAGAGCCTAAAGGTGCTACCGTCTTCTATTGGCCACACAAAGGACTTGCATTTCGAGCATTTCCCGAAACGACGCTCCATGAACACCTGATCGCTAGGCTTCCTTATGCCGACGCATTTCCAAAGCCGCTTGTCGGCAACCACTTCATTTCCCGGGGCGTATTCGCGAATCGCTTGTCGCAAGCCTCTGGACAACGACAGCTCATTCTCGTTTATCGATCGCTCCATTGCAGGAAGATGAAGCTCAACAAGATCAGTAGGGAAACCGTATTTAGGCAATACACCATTTTCCGCAAGTACAGATATGGTTAGCTCTTGACGTAAAGCCTCTCGGCGTTTTTTGTATCCCCCTGCATCTTCCAAACGCTCTTCTGCAATAGCCTGATCTATTGCGAGCTGAAGCCGCTTAAAGTCATCATGCTTCAGGTCATGCATGCGCTGAAGTCTACCGATCAGGCTATCCTTTTGGGCGTCGATAGAAGAATCATCTTTATCAACCCAGCCCCAATCTTCAATGTTCACTTTGTCACAAACATCAGCAATATTAGAAAAGACACTTCCGAGTTGCTTCGCGATAGCCTGCGGTTGACCATGCAGATACATTTTTATATCGTCCAGCCCGGATGGATGGCCTGAATCAAGGCTTAATAGCTCATCATATATTTTTGACAAATCGCGCTGTGTATTCCGGAATGCATAACGGAAATATTCCGACAAAGCAATCGCAAAAACATGTCTCCTTGCAATGGAGTCATTGCTTAGATAACAAGCAGGAACAGAAGTCTCACCCGCAATAATGGAACGAGGGTCTTCAAAATAGGCGATGTCGTGCGGCCTAAGCCGAGCAAAAGTCACCGCATAGCCCGGCTTTCCTGCTCGACGGCCAACGCGTCCGGCCCGTTGGGCATAATTGGCTGCCGAAGGAGGAACGTTTCTCATAAAAATGGCGCGCAAGTCTCCCACGTCGACGCCGAGCTCGAATGTTGTGGTGCAACTGAGAATATTGACCTCACCAGAAATAAATTTCGCTTGAATCTCTCTTGCCCTTTCCGAAGAAAGCTGAGCGGTATGCTCCTCTATGCGAATAGGAAGGGCACGTTGCTGATATACCTCTTTGTAATATCGATCCTTGTCTCGAGCCTCCGCATATGTAAAAGCTTGCATATGTCCAGCGCACTTTGTAGTCGGACATACACCGTGCGTATCGTAGGAAATATCGCAGCCGCATTTATCGCAACGATAAATTTTGTCGTCATCTTTATGCGGATAGAATGTCCACACCCTTGGCGATAAAACAAATCGCTCAGCGGTGCTCCTCTCGCCGAGAAATCTTTCATCCCTGAAGAAATCAAAGAGGTATTCGTACATGAAGGAATATAGCGATTGTAGAATTGTTGCTGCATCTTCCCTGCTTACATTGTCACACGCACGCACTCTTGCTGCATATTTACGAATAAACCCGCTTCTCGCATTCTCTCCACCTCCAGAACACAGGCCGACAAAACGAATGCAGTCTGAGGCTCCGCGCTCGGCCTCCTCAACAATCCAGTTCCCTCGAGTTTGATGGTTTTCCCTCAGTACGTCTACACCCTCTGGAACTTCTATTCCGTTATCCTTCCTAAGTGTTTCAAGACAAACCAATGCAAATACTCGATAATCATCCGGAGTAATCCAGCCTAAACCATCATTACGAAGCTTTTCGACCTCCTCGCATACAAAATCTTGAACATCTGGGTCGGAGAACCCTTCGATAAACTCCGTTGGTTCAACGCGAACCACACCCAAGCCCCAGAGGCTGTTTCGCGAATCCTCCGCCGACAGCTCATCCAGAATCCACGCACTAGCTTGCTGCCTGCGATTATCGATTCCCATTTGAGGGTACTCATTCTTTAATAATGATTCTATGACAGGACGAAGTTCGTTATATTTCTGTCCGGAACCATCGCTTTCGCTCTCTACCGCCTCGCGGATGATTTGACGAATCGTTATTCGTCTATACGTTCTATCCATAGCTGGCGCAAAAAATGCAGCATCCTGTCTTTTGTCCGAAAAGCATATAGCACTGCCGCCGCGTAATGTGGATTCCCTACGCCTGGCAAAACGCCTGCCACTCTCTTGCGCTTTAACGTCAAAAGGAGGAACAGAGCGCACAAGGTCGTAGCAAACAACGCTCCCCGCCGCTTCGGGAGAAACACGCATAGGCTGAATCGCCTTTGACGAAGCATATCCGCAATGGAGGCATTTTGCCTCGTATTCATCAGGAGTCTTTTCTTCAACTTTATTCTTTGCAATAGGAATCCTATCAACATTCACATGAGGGAACAAATGTCTCTCGCCTACTCGATCATCATGCAAAGAACCGCAAACCGGGCAAAGCCAGTAAACCTCTTCAGATTCATCCGCCTCTTGAGTAGTAGGCAGAATCCTATAGTAAAGTCGCGGGATAAAGTCGTCGTCAGCATCCGTGCCCTCGTGTCTAGGATTGAGCCACGCCAACTCATGCTCTCGATCAGATTTTTCCGTACCCAAAATGTATGCTTGCCCGCAATGCCTGCAAACAGACACTTCGTACACAGGCACATCGTACCCATCACATAGTTCACTCGTAAGCTTAGCGCAGTCCAACTGCTTAGTGTAAAGATTGATGTACAGACCCTCAGGCGCTCGAAGGAATGAGTGGTAACGACTCGAAAGAATGGGTACGCCCTCGGAGCGCTGTGCAGCTGAAAGGACCTCAACCATAGAGGTTAAGACCGCGATACCCTCATTGCTCCCATCTAAACCTTGGATTCCCAAATTCTTTATTTTGGAAACATTAGTCAAATCCAACGGCCTCGAAAAGCCCTTGACGAGCCTAGCGGTAGATTCCTCACCTAGGAGCACCTTTCCGAGGCCGAGCAAGGGCGTTTCCCCATCAAGACGAGACAGGACGGCTTCATCAACTGAGTGGGAGGACAAGAATGCCCTGATATCTTCAGAAGAAAGGCCATCCGCATCGTCCAGAAGAAGATTACGCAATTCGTCCCAGCACTTAAGGGGCAGCATTCCCCATGAGCAATCATCAAGAGCCAACTCGGGCAAATCCCTCTCACTTGTAATGACGTCAACGTCATCGCCGTTTGCATCAAATACTTCGCCAAACAAGTCTGAAGCGAATTGGGCAATTGCAGATTTATCCTCGTCTGAATCTGTTCCGATTGTTGCGGAGGTGGCATAGCAATGCAATGCTGGACGTTCCCCCGTTTCCGACTCGATTCTTGCTTTTAGACGACGGATTAAATAAGCAATTTCAGTGCCTAAGGATCCCGAGTATACATGTGCTTCGTCAATCGCAAGATGACGCCAATTCGAACCTAATACGCCTCCAAACAGCGGTGCATCGCTTGGACGCAAAAGTAGATATTCAAGCATTGCATAATTCGTCAAGAGTATATTGGGGGGATTCTTTCGAATTTCCTCACGCGATATTATTTCATTGGGAAGCTTTTCGGAATTGGGGTTTTCGCGCTTCCACTTTTCGATTGCATCTTGCTCGAACTCTTCCGTATCTCCTGTGTAACGGCCAAAGGTGATTTTAGTTCCATCGAGCAGTTCTCGAAGCCTTTTGAGCTGATCGTTCGCAAGGGCGTTCATTGGATATAGAATCATCGCCCGAACTCCAGAGCTAGAACCATCGACTTCAAATTCTGACAAAATATCATTCAAGATTGGAAGCAGGAAGCATTCGGTCTTACCCGACCCGGTACCAGTTACTACCGCGTAGTTCTTACCTGCAAACGCCTTTCGAATCGCCTTGACCTGGTGGACATACAGAGGTCGGTCGCAATCAAACTTTAAGGGGTCCCCACCGCCAAGAGAAAGCATGCTCTGGCACAGAACGCCTTCCGTAACCAAATCGCGCACACTCTTGCCCCTGCAATACGGAGGCGCTGCCTCCAGGAACGGGCCTTTTGCCAAATACCCCTCTTTGTTAAGTATTGACTCAAGCTGCCGCTGGAGACCAGGGTCATCAAAATGAATTGTTGTAGCTATATACTCTCGATACGAATCTTCAATCATCCTTGCCGCTTCAATAGGATTGAATTCTCTCACTTGGGTCATTTCATTCCACACCTTTCACCAATATACCTACATATCGGCAATGACAGCAAAATCCTCCAGAGGACTGGCACTTCCAAGTCTGCTACGCTTCAAAAAGGGCATCACCTTCACTCTAATGAGGCGCCTACGCTCGTAAAGACGGATGACTAGGGCGGGGATCAAAACCTCATTGGCGCCCTTCTCGCAGAAAGAAGAATACGAGAGCGAAGCTTTACCTACCCGAATGAACTCAAACACAAGCGGAAAGAGAGCCTTTCCGTTAAAGCGGAGAACATGAGTACCGTCTTGCTTCAGGACAACCCTCCATGAAGAGAATCCAAATCCCCTTTGGAGACGAAATAAGTCCATATCTCCATACGAAAGCTCGTTGGAAGATGCGTAATCCTCGCCGAAATACAATGTAAACGTCAGTCGATCATCGCCCGCTTTATCAATACCGTTCATTCGAAAGAAATCGGCGTGAGAATGCAGGTTGAATGAGGACGGTCCCTTGCTATTGAGCTCTTTGAAGAAAACCGGCCTCTGGCCGAGAAGCACGAGCATAGCCCTGCTGCCTCTGCGCGCACTTAGGGCCTCAATGGAAAAACTACAGCCACCATACCCTGCACTCAACACATCAGAAAGGTTAATTGGATGCTGCGTAGCAATAGAGTCAATCTTCTGGGGCACTTCTATCCGAAGCGCTGCGCCTTGTAGTTCGACCTCGGTTGTTTTATTGTCTTGGGGCGAAATGAACGTCAAGCGAACATGCTCATCCTCAAGCAGCGCCTTTGTAATATACAGCGCATCCCCAAGGACTTCCGCTGCAGAGCTCAAATCATCATTTACTACCTCAAGATTCTCAGCTGCTTGAAATTCGTAGTCTGCCAAAAAGGTCATGTTTTCGCGATAAACACGAGACAGCTTAAATCCTCGAATCGGCAGCACCGCAAACTGGTATTTCGCAATTGTGGAGTTATAAGATACCGACTTTTGGAAAATGCTTAGTTCGCAGTTACGAATATGCAAAAATGGAAGCACCGTTTTAGCAAAGGAAACAACGATTGACGCCTCTTCTGAATAACAATCACTCCATTGAGAAAATCTACCTATAGACACCTTCACGCCATCACAGTTGCAAAACACGTCAAGATCTCTCAACGCTAAATCCCCATCGAGTGCCGTAACAGTAATTGAGGGGAGAGAGCAATCGCCATCGTAGTCCAAAGGGTTGTAGCCATATGCATCCAAGCCTTCCTTAGTGCGTCCAATAACCCCTTTCTTGTTTATCTTGACAAGATATCGCTCTTGCCACGACTCAATCGTTTTGTATGATGATTCTTCAATGAGCTCACCCGAAGCCGAAGGCTCTACCTGAAATGCTTGAATATGAAAACCACCAATCGATGTGAAAGAATTTGGGGGATCGATTTCCGTCATCCCTAAAACAGGCTTGATATACAATCCATCTCGAACGAGATACGCAATATTTTTGCGCTTGGATATCCTTTCCCTATCCCCTCTAAGCCTGCACTGCCCATCCGCCCCAATCACAAACTCAAAACACCCTGGCTTTTGTTGACTAAATACTTGGCTGGTTGAGCTCATTTCCTCCCAATCATCACCATCGCCCAACCGCTCCATCAGACGGATTTCAACTTCGAAAATGTCCTGCGGCTCGAGAGGAATCTCTACTCTATCCAGAAGCACATAATTTGGCCTGTATTCAAAATGCAATGTTTCCAGACATTTTCCATTCACGTAATAGTCCACTCTCCTATTTGCAAAAGAGAGCGGAAACCGCTGCTTATTCCACACCAAAAGAAGTTTACCACCCATGAGGTCCAACTGAATTTGGGCCATCGGAAGATAGGCGAGCTCACGCTCTTTCTTTAAAGAAGAACCTACTGATTGGTTATTAGCCTTCCGCCCTTTGTCCGCTTGCTGACGACCAGCCTGGCCAGTTAAGTACAATCGAAGCGCTCTCATGGCCGCATCAGGCAGATCATATGCGCTTAGAAACATGCTTTTTTTAGCACTCTTGCAAGAAGAGCGCACTTGGTTAGCCACTCGAAAAGCATCCTCCAGCACTGCACCGATGTAACCCGCATCTGCTTTTTCAATTGTCTTGCGTGTTCTCTCTTTCGCAGAATATCTGCCATTTGGCTGATTAATTTTGGCAAGTATTTCTCTTCCGCTAAGACCCGAAGGGAGCAAACCCGATAAAGAGTACCCACCTCGATCGCGCACCAGCGGCATGATAGAGTTCTCCCATAGATCCGTCCATGACCATTCAGACAGGCCCCCATGCAAAAGGGCTGTACAGAGGTACCTTTGAGTTTCCTCTTCTTCGCCATATACCGGCAGGCCGCGATTCTCGAGCTTTCGCAAAAAGAGATGCTTGAAATAACTTTGAGAATTTCCCTCCGAAATGCCGATAGCGTCAAAGAAATTACCCCAAAGGTTTTCTCCATCAAAATATTTCGATGCGGAATATGCTACATAAATTAGAAAAATTGTTCCGAAATAGCAGTCTATCGCATCGAGGGCTCTGCGGGGGCTCCGACAGTAAGTCTGAAATAATGAACCGAAAGAAACGGTTATCGTATCAAAATCCGAATTGAACGCATCGAAAGCCTGATAAACCATCACGTTATCAAAACTGGACGAAAGATAATCGAGCTCTCGTGCTGCACGTTGTTCGAGGCACCTTAGATCGGTATTGCCCTTAAAGTTGGGGAACACAACATGATGACCATCGGCGGCGATTTTAAGCATGTCCGACTGGTGGGAACGCGCGTTAAGGTTCACCTGCGCCTTATCACCACTCGCCTCGTTATCGGAATGAAGCCTAAAACAAGTTGAATTTGACGCACTAGAATGAGAGTCAACGGCCATCAACGATGCTGCCGTATCTTCCGGGTTAGCTTCAAAGCGTTCCTTTAAGTCGAGTATGCAACACGCATCCTCAAATTCAAGAAGACCCTCCAGCTGATGGTCGGTAAGGGCAAAAAGATCGAGCAGATTGCTTATGTCTGTCGATTTTGTCTTGTTGAAAATTCTTCTACGGAATGCGGCGTTTTCAAACGAGAGCTTAAGCAATGGCGTCGATGCTAGTTTCGCCATATATTCAGAGTTCGCGTCAAACGAGGTCATCCGAGCTCATCCCCTTTTAATTGAAGCGAAAATCGCCTGCATTTCCTTTGCCTTTGAAAGCCCTCATCCCATAGAAGGCGACCAACAAATGTTGAAAATAATTGTAAACAAGCAAAACGCTAATTTGTTGCACAACAAATTAGCCGCGTTGAATGCAAGGCCCAACGGAAATCCTGTTCGGAGCCGAGGAACGGCATCAAGTTTAAGAGTGCCCGCTGAAACCCTCTTGTCCAGCACTACTGCTTATGATGAATACATCTTGGTCTGCTGATTGCGAATGGACGCCAAGGGTCAGCGCGTTCCCAGCATTCTTTCTTCATGCGCTTAATTTCCCGTACTACGCCCGACACCTCACACCTTCTTCGCATGGGCGTGATAGACTTTCGCGGATAATCGAAAGCGCGGGCTTTGCGGCTTTCATTCGCCGGCTTGTATTCGTCCGCATCCTAGAGAAAGACTTCATATGCCTTCTGAACAAACCGTTGCTCCCGCAACGCATAACGCAGAGTACACCGATGAGTATCTGTCCATCGTTGACTCGCTCGGCGGATGTGCTGCCGAGCGCATTGCGGCCCGTGCTCACATGGAGCAATCCACGGCCATCTACCACGGCGTAGTGGTGGATTCCTCCTTCGTGCCGCGCTTCTACGACCGCGCCACCTACGACCGCTTCAAATACATCGCGGAAACCTCGCACCGCATCCTGGTGAAGGTTATGCGCGAGTACCTCGAAAACCCCGCCTATCGCGCGTGCTTCGACTTCGACGAGCGCCTGGTGGACCTCATCCTTCTTCCGCGCGATTACGATGCGATGCTTCCCTTCGCGCGCGTCGACCTGTTCCTTGACGAAAACACGCTCGACGCCACATTCTGTGAGTTCAACGGCGACGGGTCTTCCGGCATGAACGAGAACCGCGAAATCGGCACCTCGCTCGCAAACGCCGCACCCCTGCGCGAGTTCGCCAAGCGCCACGCCCTTCAAACCTGCGACGAGGCGCTGTTCCCCGGCTGGGTGGACGAGTTCCTCTCCATCTACGACACGTACGCGTTCAAAGTGGAGCAGCCACACGTGGCCATCGTCGACTTCCTTGAGAATGCCATTACCGAGGAGTTCAAAATCTTTGCGAAGCTGTTCGCCAGCCGAGGCGTGGAGTGCTCGGTATACGACGTGCGCGACCTGGCGTACGAGAACGGCCAGCTGGTTGGCAAGAAGGCGTTCTTCGGTCGCGACAACGCCCCCATCAACGCGGTATGGCGCCGCAGCGTTACCAACGACATCATCGAGCATTGGGACGAAAGCCAGGCGCTCATCCAGGCCGTACGCGAGCGCAAGGTTGCCCTCATCGGCAGCTTCGCCGGACACATCGTGCACGACAAGCAGATTTTCCAGGTGCTGTTCATGCCGCAGACGCGTGCCATCCTGACACCTGAGGAAAACGCCTTCGTGGATGCAACCGTGCCGTTCACCTCGTTCTTGGATGACGCGCACGTGAACGTCGCACAGGTGAAATCCACGCGCGAGCAGTGGATCATCAAGCCCACCGACGCCTACGGAAGCAAGGACGTGTATGCAGGCGTCGATTTCTCCGATGAAGAATGGGCGGCAATCGTCGACCGCTACGCCAACGGGGCTGCAAGCGCTCCGTTTATCGTGCAGCGCTATTGCACGCCGTTTCGCACCAAGACGCTGCCCTTATATGGGGAGCCCGAAGATTCCTCGCGCGAAGCGGTGCTCTACAACAATCTTTCCGGCTTGTACCTGTACAACGGGCGTTTTACGGGCGTGTTCAGCCGCTTGGGGCCGGAGCCCGTGATTTGCAAGAAGACGCGCGGCATCACATCGCAGACGCTTTGGGTGGATTGCGGGGATCTGAATGAGTAGCAGCTCGCGCGCGCTGCGCCCCCAGGCCAACGGCGGCCTCCAGGCTCAGCGCTCCCTTATTGACGCCCTCATCGCCATCGTCGCAGGCGTGGCGTTGGCAATCACCCTCGTTGCGGCCGGGTTCGTGGCGTGCGCGGCGTTCGACACGCCCACCCGCATGCTCTCGCAGGCGTTTTCCAACGATGCCGATTCTCCCTACACCAAAGAGGAGCTTGTGGTGGCGGCTGTGGCGGCAAAGCAGTACACGATCGACGACAACGATCGATATGCTTTGTATACCGCCATGGACGCAATTGCCCAATCGGCCCAAGCCGACGGGCGCGATATCCCCGAGGGGCTCAACCTGTACGATGTCTATATCGGAGCCTCGGGCGACTCCCAGGCGGCTGGCTCCGCCGAGGAAGACCTGATTATGGCGCAGTACGAGCTTTCGTATGCAGACGAGGAGCCGTATGCGCTCACGCCGGACGCGATTTCGCACCTCGACGACGTGTACGACGTGATTCAGCAGGTCAAACCCTGGTTATGCGCGGCGGCCGTCATCGCCTACATCGGGTGCATCGCGGTGGCGTTTCGGGGCGGCAGGCGCTCGCTCGGCCGGGTGCTTACCGGCGCCGGCGCCGGCGTATTTGCGGTATTCGCGCTTCTCGCCGCCTGGGTGGCTATCGACTTCAACGGGTTCTTTGCCGCGTTTCATTCGCTCTTCTTCGCGGCGGGAACGTGGACCTTCTCGTGGGACTCGCTGCTCATTTGCATGTATCCGCCTGAATTTTGGGTGGGGATGGGCGCCATTTGGCTCGCTGTAACGGTTGCGAGCTGCGTGGTTTGCCTTATCATAGGCAAGCTGCTGAAAAACAGGGCTGCACGCGCGGCATAGAGCCGTCGCGCCCTGTTCGCTTGCGGGCTCGAGCTCGCACCTGACCGTATATCCGACCGTAATCGAGAGGATTACCATGACTGATTCGAACGTTCGCGTACGCTTCGCGCCTTCGCCCACGGGCAAGCTGCATATCGGCGGCGCGCGCACGGCCATCTACAACTGGGCGTTCGCCCGCGCCATGGGCGGCAAATTCATCCTGCGCATCGAAGACACCGACCCCGAGCGCTCCACCGAGGAGAATACCCAGATCATCCTGCGCGCCATGCGCTGGCTTGGCCTTGATTGGGATGAGGGCCCCGAGGTGGGCGGCGAGCTTGGGCCCTATCACCAGATGCAGCGCATGGACACCTATAAGGCGGCGCTGAACACGTTGATCGAGCGCGGCGCGGCCTACCCCTGCTTCTGCACCAAGGAACAGCTCGACGCCAAGCGTGCCGCCGCCGAAGCCGCAGGCGAAGCATATGCCGGATACGACCGTACCTGCCGCGACATCGACCCCGCTGAGGCAAAAGCCCGCATCGAGGCCGGCGAGCCGCACGTGTGGCGCCTCAAGGTGCCCAACGACCACGGTCCCATCGAGTTCGACGACGCGGTGTACGGCCATATGAGCTTCCCCGCCGACGTCATGGACGATATGATCCTCGTGCGCACCGACGGCTCTCCCACTTACAACTTCGCCGTTGTGTGCGACGACGCCAACATGCAGATCACGCATGTCATCCGCGGCGATGACCACCTGTCCAACACTCCGCGACAGATTCTGATCTACGAGGCGCTGGGGCTGCCCGCTCCCACGTTTGCGCATCTGTCCATGATTCTCGGCGGCGACGGCAAGAAGCTCTCCAAGCGCCATGGCGCCACCAGCGTAGAGGAGTACAAGGCTCAGGGCTTTTTGCCCGATACCATGGTGAATTTCCTCGCGCTTCTGGGCTGGAGCCTAGACGGCGAGACCACCATCATTCCGCGCGACGTGCTGTGCCGCGAGTTCAGCCTCGACCGCGTGACCAAGAAAGACGCCGTGTTCGACGAGACCAAGCTCGAATGGATGAACGGCCAGTACATCAAGGAGATGGACGCCGCTGAATGGGCGGAGCTTTCGCGTCCGTGGCTGGCGGAGGCATTCGCCGCCGGTACGCGTGCGGCCGCAAACGCCGATGAGGCTGCCGAGCTTGAAACGCTGCGCGCGTTCCTCGCAGATGGCGCCAGTGCCGAATCGAGCGCCGACGCCGCTGCATTTACCGATGAGGAGCTCGCTGCCGGCGGGGCGGATTTCGATGCGCGCCCCGAATGGTACGCCAAGCTGTATCCGCTGGTTGCCGAGCGCGAGACGCGCCTGACCGATGCCGCCGAGAAATTCCCCTACATGTTCTGGGGTGCCCACGTGGAGCTTGACCCCAAGAGCGTGAAGAAGGTTTTGCTCAAGGACGGCGCTCGAGCCGACGAGGCTCTTAAGGCGTGCCGCGAGGTGCTGGCTTCGGCGGAGTCCTGGGAGTGCGACCCCATGCAAGAGGCGTGCCGTGCTCTGTGCGAGCCGCTCGACATGAAGGCGAAGGCCCTGTTCCAACCGCTGCGCGTGGCGGTCTGCGGCAATATGGTGAGCCCTCCGCTCTTCGAGAGCATCGAGCTCATGCCGCGTGAAGACGTGCTCGCGCGTATCGACCATACCCTTGAGGTCATGGCGGCGCTGCAGGCATAAGACCCCTTCGAGCTTAATCAGGAAAGGATACGCCATGAAGATGATTGTCGCACCTGAGTTTTGCGTTCGCCCTTCGGGTGCCGAATGCGAGCGCTGCCGCATTGCATGCCCGGTGTCGGCCATCTCTTTCCAGAGCGAAAGCGGAACCCCCGTTATCGATGGCGAAGCATGCACCAAATGCTGCGTGTGCATGGGCGTATGCGACGCATTCACATCTTCCTCCAACTCGCTCCATGCGCTGTACGAGCATCTGCGCCGTGTGGCCATGCGCGGCGACGTGGTGTATTTGACCTGCAAAGAGAACGTATTCCCAGGGTTCACGCCCGCCAAGAACGTAACCGTGCTCCCCTGCCTTGCCTGCATTCCGCCCGAGCTTTGGGCGCTCCTGCTTGCGCAGAACGTCCCGCTGTGCCTCGCGTGCGATCTTAAATATTGCGACGATTGCGAAAAGGCGCCCGGCCGCGGCGAGATGCTCTTCTCGAGAGCGATTGAGCTGGCTGAGGAATGGACGGGCGGTGAGGTTCACTGGGATCGTGAAATTCCCGAGCTCGAGGATGTCTCGCCCGCGGCGGAAGCATCGCAGTTCGGCCGTCGAGAAGCCTTCGACAGCATCAAGGACGACGCGATCGACATAGTAACCGGCAAGCGCCGTCTTAAGAATTCCGATACGTTGAAGGACCTCTATCGCAAGAAAGAGCGTAAACGTATGCAGGAAAAGCTCAACCTGCTCGATGGGGAGATTATCAACGAATTCGCAGAGAACGGGCGTTCCCGCCGCACATTGCAGCCGCGTAGGCGCATGCTGCTCGAGGCTGTGGCTGCGCACGCTGCCGTGGGCGGAAACGCAGAAATCGTGGTAAGCGAGACCGATGCGGCTCGATGTGTCGAATGTCTCGACTGCACCAAGTGCTGCCCCACGGGCGCGCGTATGGCTTCGCCCGAAAACGGCTCGCTTGATTATGAACCGCGGTTTTGCATCGGATGCGGCGCATGTGTGGACGCATGCCCGCGCGAGGCGATCGATTTGGTTGAGGCAAGCATTGCGCAAATCGCTCCCGACCTCGTAGCGGAACCATAAACTGTTCCGCTGGCATGCCATGGGGCACTGCGCGCTACATAGCTTTATACGCTGTTGTATCGTTGGCGTGCCCCGTGCCTTCATCGTCAAACGTCGCTAGCCTTTTAAATCTTTGCAGATCCCTAGAAACGTCTTAGGTTTAATTTTTTGGACAAAATTGCAACTTAGCCGGCAAACCGATTGGGTTTTTCAGATCTCTGCGAATCAAAATCCCGCCATAAGCATAATAAATGGACCCCAGCCACCTTTAAATCGGCTGGGGTCCATAGAAAAATGCCTAAATTAGAGGGCATGAACTGTTTACGGTCGGCTAACCTGTCATCTTGTCCAAAAAATCAATTCCATTTCGTAATCCAAGAATAGAAACGTACATTCGCGCCAAGGCAAGCACTCAAATCGTTGAACTGAACCGTCAAGCCCCGATCACCTAGTGATGGCATGCCTGTTCGGCTCCCATAGTGGGAAGCTTCCCCTCGGCGGCAAGAAGCGCTACGTCGCCCGCTTTTGGCGTCTGGTTATCAAAATAGACCGTGATTCCGGCGCTTGCAAAGCCCTGCATAGGACGCATGCCCATACCTGCCGCCACAATAGCATCGGCGCCTGCTTGCTGAAGCAAGCCCACGGGACGCAGGCAGCCGCCCTCTTCGTGGGGCGGGTTGTCCACAATGGAAGTGCCCTTGATTTCACCGTTCTCGATATCGAACAACGTAAAGTTGTCGCAGTGGCCGAAATGACCGGAGCGCTGCGCTTCAGCACCGCCCTGCCCCATCGTAGGAACCGCAAGCTTCATGTATGCCTCCTTACATTGCATGAGATGCACAATGACCCTCCCATGCCAAAACAGATTCATCTTGATTCTTGTTTCATATATTACCTCTAATTGATACATGAAGAGAAGCAATTTTCATATTCGGCAATGGCATGACTAACACGAGAGTCTTGATAACGTATTTCTGAAGAACCATACTAAAAGCAGGCACATCTTTCGCGCCAATTTAGATGGGGAGGGGAATATGGAGATAAGACAGCTGAAATATGCGTCGGCTGTGGCACGGCTCAAGAACACAGCTCTCGCTGCGGAAGAGTACTATACATCCAGGCAGGCCGTATCAAAATCCATTCAACATCTGGAACAGGAGCTGGGAGTAACATTATTTTCTAGATCAAAGCATATGGAACTCACAGACGCAGGACGTGCCATCATTCCAAAAGTCGATGAAGTATTAAAAAACATCAACGAGTTGGAATTTTATGCGCGCTCGCTCTCATCTTCATATGAGGGGCTCCATGTCACGATAGCCCTAACCGCATTCCCTCTCGATTACCTGTACTTTAACTCGCGTCATAGAACAATGCATGCGCTATCTGAGTTTAAAGATAAATCATCTAGGACGGACGTGAATATTTTGCACCTACCAGATGCTGCGATTCTTGATGCAATCAAGAATGGAACGATAGATATCGGCATTATTCAGGGGTCCATCACAGAAGATGGATTCAAGTGCATAGACCTTTCGCAGATTGAGATGCGAGTCATCGCTACCGTTGAAAGCGGACTATGTGATCTGGAATACGTAGGAATAGAGGATCTAAAGGGCGTCCCCATCAGGACTCCGCTTGATTTTAACTCTTTTTACATCGATCTAATCAGGCGTTGCCGTGAACATGGATTCAACCCGCTATTTCAAGACGTTCCGCTTAACGATGAAGCAATCTATACATTCGCAAAAGCAGGTGGAGTCCATATTCAACCCTACGACCCCTGCATGAAAGACGCATATCCAGAAAACGCCTATCTCCCATTTCACCCTAACGACAGGATGAATCTACCCTTATCGTTGGTCTATCAAGAAGGAACTGTAAGCCCAACGGCGCTGAAGCTTGCTCGATATCTGGCGCGTTCAGCAAAATAATAAGAGATGGGCCCGTAGGACCCATCTCTGGAGGGGATGCAGCTAATGCAGAAGTTGATAAATTATTTATCGGCGTCAATGACGGATTGGGCGGCAATCCATCCGGTAATCCAGCTTGTTCCTACTCCCCCGAATACAGTCGAGTTCCAGAAACACCCATAATTGCCCTCACCTGAAAGACCGCCAGCGGTTGTAGCATTCGCGTATAGTCCGTCAATAAGAGTGCCGTCTTCTCTCATAACCTGCAAATTTCCATCGGTGCGCAAGCCACACATGGTTTTTGCCATTTGACCACCAATGATGGCGCCATAGAACGGAGGTTCAATGACAGGATGCAGCCAGGAGGGGTCGTAGGGAGTTGACATTTCTTCGTCTACGCCCTTTTCGCAGAGCGTATTGTACTCATCTACCGCATCAAGAAGAACCTGCCTATCAAGCTGCAGCATGTCTGCCAATTCTTCAAGGGTGTCGGCCTTTTTGACGGCGCCCCTATTAACCGCTTCCTCAACTTCACTCAGCCAGTCAGCTGACACTAGCCCACCCGTATCAAGAAGCACGTCGGGATCAGTCAACGGAATTCTGTTTCGATCGGACTGAGTAGGCAGAAGAACATCCTTCTCAAAAACAGTTGTGGGGAAGTTTGAATCGCAAATAGAATACACATGATGGCCGACGGCCGACATCCAAGCAGCACAGTTGCTCAGATCTCCCATTTGTCCACCAGGATTGGCAAACAGTTCCTGCGTTTGAGCGAAATAAGGCTGACGTTGGCCGCGCTTATCGATAATGAGCCAAGGATTATGGAATAGCTGGCGCTCACCATGCCAGAAATAATGCCAGAATTCACCGTCGCCACCAGCAATGGACTCGTCAATGGCGCCCTCCCAGCATGACCAAGAGTCAAATCCGGCAAAATCGGCCCCAACGCCCAGCCCCATGCGGAATGCCTCGCCTGTATGGAAGGGCATTGGGCCGCCTTGCACGGTTCCCTCATAAGCGCTAGGAAGATAAGCCTTGATTAGGTCTTTGTTCATCCCAAATCCACCGGCGCAAAGAATAACGCCTTTATTACCCTTAATATATTTCTCGTCTCCGTTAACATCAGTAACTACAACACCCTGAACGCGCTGTCCGTCGTAGACAAGCCGTTCGCACTTGGTGTTGAGGCGAATGTCGGCGCCAGAATTTACAGCAACCGCTTCCATGGCATTGGTGGGGTTTTCCATTCCCAAAACAACATTCTGCTTACCTTCGTGAACATCTTTATCATGCCATATTGCACCCAGGCAAACCATGTTCATGCCCTCTTGGCTCATGATCCAATCGCAAGCCGGACCCGACATATTGAGAATATGGCGCAAATAGCCTTCATCGATAGAGTAATCATTGTCCTGCTCATACATGCGGATAAATGCATTCACATCAGGTGGGTATGAAGGCAAAGCGAATTCAAGTTCATTCTGATCTTTTGATCCGCCAAAGCAGTTGGCAAATGTGCAAGCGTGCCTGCTTGCGCCTCCCACCTGCCCCTCTTTCTCAACGCCGATAACGCTATAGCCTTGCTGAGCCAAATACGCCACAGCAACAATGCCGCCTCCGCCTACGCCAGCGACCACAACATCGGCCTCGTCATCCCATGCCTCTGGAGGCTCAGACGGCATGATGGGCGCTGCCTCCGGCAGGTCAGCACCCGGGACACGTTCCACTAGACGAGCGACTATCTCGTTTTCCGGCGCAGTCTCTTCAGAATCTGCCGTTTGTGCGCTTGGAGCGCAACCAGCAACCGCCGCTCCACCTAGAGCAATAGCGCCAGCTGCAATTCCGCCTCTCAAAAAATTACGACGGCTGATTCCCGATACATCCTGCAGCTCCTGAATACCTTCTTTGCGCATTCCCCTCTCCTTTCACTGTGCCAGGTTGAAAGCCCCGGAAAAGCCTTTGAACCTAAAGCGAGAATAAAGGAGAGGTGCGCGACACGCAGTCACCGAGAAAATGACGGAGAGCAATTAATAATTGACTCACGAATCAAAGTACGATGGCATCATTAAAGGATAGGTTCACTAGCGAATCGCCACCCTATTATTCTATGCATCAATGGGTATAAACATCTCATCATAATTCTGACTATTTGAATGTGGGCGGCATATCGCTTCCCCGATTAGATTCAAAAAAAACGGATGCTTCCATTGATATGCGTGACATTATGCGAGCAATCTCTTCCGCTTACTTATCGAACCTATATAGATCGTATTCGTCCATGAGGGCGATAAGCGAGTCGACATATGAGCTGTCGGTAGCCCACCCGGCGTCGTAGAGGCCTTGCGCCATGGTAGCAGAAGACCCCGTTTCGATCGCCTCCTGAATAAGCGGGTTCGATCGATAACGTTCCGACCGAAGGAACACGCTAGAGCGGAATTCGATGCATGCCACGTCATCGGTGAAGGCTATAAACGTGCCGGTTATTCCAACAATCTGCCCATCGTATTCCTCGTTGGTGTTCCATTCGACAGGACCCACAACGCCCGGCTTATCAGCGAAATAATCGTCCCACTTCATGCCGAACAGATTATGATCGCGCGCCGCCAAAGCAGATGGAGTATCGTCCGCGCCGCTCTCCTGAATGATCTGAGCAATAGTGCATCCAGCGGGGTGGCCATACTCTTCCTGCATATCCATAGCAGTCTGCACCATGTCCTCGGTGATATACGCTGGAAGCGCGGGACCCTCAGGGATTTCGCGCTTGGAGCACATGGCGAAAACGACCGCTACGACGAGACACGCAACACACAAAATCACGAGAAGGGGGACCAAACGACGCACCGTGTCATAGGGGCCGCCTGATGATGCCTGATTCTTGCGCTTGGCGCCACGGACACGACGCCGAGTGCGCAATCCATCCGAGGACGACATCGGTCTGCCGGTTGTCCTCCTGGCTTTGCCGTTTTTGTGGCTCTCGGACACTCAGCTACTCCTTTGCCTCGTCCAGTTGTTTCAAGAATCCCCAGATGGCATCGCTCACGCTGTCATCTTCTTTGAGATTGAAATACTTCAAAGGAAGACTCAGCTTGCGGCTCTGCTGGATATAGCGCCCGCCATAGCGGCGCAGCGGAGTCATCATATCGCGCGGCACCGCAATAGGATCAACGTTGAGCTTGCCCGCCACAACGGTCACGATCTTCACGCCGCGCTCGCTTGCCCAAGCGCGAATGCGAGATTTGATGAACATGTTCTTGCATGCCTGCGGCATATCGCCATGGATGCTCGCCGTCGCTTTCTCTAGGTCGTCCACTACGCCCACCGTCTCCGCGCAGGCGAGCTTGCGATACAAAAGCACACGCTCGTCGGCATCGGGAACATATTCCTCAGGCACATAGGTGTGCGCGGGCAGGTTTACCACAATGTCGGAAAGCGCGGGCGGCAGCACGTCTTCCTGGGCGCCCCTTCCCTCTCGTGCGGCAGCAACAGCCGTCGAGAGCATTTGCGCGAACAGGTCGAAGCCCACTGCACTCATGTTGCCGCTTTGCTCGGCGCCCAAAAGACTGCCCGCGCCGCGAATTTCCAGGTCGCGCATGGCGATACGCATGCCGCTCCCCAAATCCCGATGCTCATTGATGGCCTCAAGGCGCGCAGTGGCTTCTTCGGTCAGACTCACGTGCTCGGGGAACATGAAGTAGGCATACGCCTGTTGGGAGCTGCGGCCCACGCGACCTTTGAGCTGATACATCTGAGCAAGACCCAAACGCTGGGAATCCTCGATAATCAACGTGTTCGTATGGGGGTTATCGATGCCGCTCTCGATGATGGTGGTAGCTACCAGCACATCGATTTTGCCCGCAGCGAAATTCTCCATTACGCGCTCGAGCTGCTCTTTGCTCATCTGGCCATGCGCAACACCCACGCGCGCCTCATTTGCCGCCTCGCCTACGCGAGCCACGGCCTCTTCGATGGTGCGAACGCGGTTGCTTACGTAATACACCTGACCGCCCCGCTGAAGCTCGCGGCGGATTGCCATAGACACCACGTCGACGTCCCACTCGCCCACGTGCACCTCCACCGGACGGCGGTTGTCGGGCGGCGTGAGGATGAGGCTCATGTCGCGCACGCCCGACAAGCTCATCTGCATGGTGCGCGGGATGGGCGTGGCCGAAAGCGTGAGCACGTCGATCTGCTCGCGCAGGTTCTTCAGCTGTTCTTTGTGCTGCACGCCGAAGCGCTGCTCCTCGTCGATTATGACCAGGCCAAGATCGTGCGGGTTCACATCGCGCGAGAGCAGGCGATGCGTGCCCACGAGCACGTTCACCTTGCCCGACGCAAACCCCTCAAGCGCCACCTTAGTCTCTGCTTCGCTGCGGAAGCGTGAAAGCACTTCCACCACCACCCCGAATGGGTCGAAGCGGTCTTTGAACGTGGTGTAATGCTGCTGCGCGAGGATGGTCGTGGGGCAAAGCACCATGACCTGCTTTGCATCCTGCACGGCTTTGAACGCCGCGCGCAATGCAACCTCGGTCTTCCCAAAACCCACATCGCCGCAGATCAGGCGATCCATCGGCTTAGACGACTGCATATCGGCTTTGACCTCGGCGATCGCGGTCAGCTGGTCGGGCGTCTCCTCATAGGGGAACGACTCTTCCATCTCATGCTGCCACGGCGTATCGGCCGAATAACGAAAACCCTGCACCGCGGCGCGGCGTGTGTACACGTCCACCAGGTCAAACGCAAGCTGTTTAGTAGCTTTACGGGCCTTAGCAAGCGAGCGCGACCAATCGCTCGTGTTCAGGCGCGTGAGACGCGGACTGGAACCCTCGGGCCCCACATAGCGCGTCACTCGGTCGAGCTGCTCTACGGGAACATAGAGCTTATCGCCCTCCGCGTATTCAAGCAGCAGATAATCGCGCATGACGCCCGCGACCTCTTGGCGCACGAGGTCTTTGAAGAATGCCACGCCATGGGCGGCATGGACCACGTAATCGCCCGGCTTGAACGGAAACGTGACCTCGGTTATGTCGATGCGGCGGCGGTTACGGATGCTTGAGTTGCGCCCCTGGGTATCATGGATGGATATAAGGGCGAGTTTTGCCTTGGGGATAATCATGCCGAGCGGAATATCCACGTCTACCACGTTCACCACGCCGGGGCGCAAAAGCGCCTGCTTGCCCGCCATGGAATCAAGCACTTCGGCAATGGGCAGCTGGTTGTCCACGAACAGAAGCTTCATATCCTCGCGAGCACGCACATTGGGAACGCTGAACACTACGGTATAGCGCTGGTCGACCAAGCTGCGAATGCGCGCGATCATCTTGTCAGCATCGCCGGCGATGTCGGTGCGCTTGACGGGCAGCTCGGCATCAAGTACGCCCCCCACGCGCATGATCGATGCGAGCGTGAGGCGCATCCCCTGGCCAAACCCAAGTTTGGAGGATTCGACGTAAAGGCCTTCGGTGGTGATATGGCTTCCCTGCGACCTTTCTACGGCATCGTCGTAAGCATGCGAAGCGTCGTCGATGAGACTGCGCGGCTCGTCGAGAACCGTAAGCACATCGGATCCTGCATAGTCGCCGAGCGTTTCCACTTTGGCATAGAGGTGTGGCAAAAGCGCGTCTGCGCCGGCGAAATCGCCGCCTCCCTGCAGCTTGCCGAAGAGCTCGCGCCATACGGGATCGTTTTCTGCCCTTTTGACGATGGCGCCTTGAGCTCGTTTAACGTTTTTCGAGGTCAAACGGTACTCGCGCACCGGATACACATCGAAGGAATCGAGCGAAGATATGGTTTGACCCGTAGTGGGCACAATGCGGCGAATCTCGTCGACCTCATCTCCAAAGAAGTCGATTCGTATGGGGTAAACCGAGTTGCCTGGAAACACATCTATCGTGCCGCCGCGCGTGCAGAACGTTCCCGGGCCTCCTAGCTCGCCCGCGTTGTCGTAGCCGCGCGCAACGAGAGCGGCCACCGCGCCGTCGAAATCGAGCACCTCGCCCGAGCTGAGGTCGACGCACTCGGACCCCGCCGTCAGACGAAGGGGGGCGAAAACGCGCGCTTCGTGAGGGGGCAGACACCTGATCATGGCCGCGGCGCTCGCAACAACAACCATCGGAGCGCCCGTTTGAAGCGCCCAAGCGGCACGAGCGCGGTTCGACACCTCGCGAGAACGCGGATCCTTGGGGGCAAAAGGATAATCGGTGCGCGCAGGAAAATGAGCCACAGACTCCTCTCCTACGTATGCCGCGACGCTTCGCGCGAAACCCTCCGCAGCCTCCTCGCCCGGAACGGCAACGAGGTAGCAGCCAGGCCGAAGCGTGAAAAGAGCCGCCGTAACAAACGCGCGAGCGGATGACGCCACTCCCAATGCGGCATCGGCTCCAGAATCAAGGCGTGCGGTTATATCGTCGAGCGCGTGCGACGCACGTATGACGGTTGCAAGTGAATCTATAAGCATAAGCGGCCTCCAAGGCACAACGCGCACAAACACCAAAAGCCGCATAAGCGGCGCACCCGATTGTATCAAAGCGCAGCCGGGAGCCGTTGCGCCAGAAACTGCATCATGAAGTCTCCCAAGCTGAACATAGTATAGAACAAATGTTTGTAGATATTGAAAATATCTTGTAATAGAACATGCGTTCGTATATGATGGCGTAAAACAATGCAAGACGGGAGGATCCGATGAATGCGCATGAGAACAAATTTGACACGATGATGGTCCTGTCCGATCTATTCAGCGATGAAGTTGTCAACGGTTGGGCCATTCCTCGCGACAAGGTAGACGAATTCATTTCCGATGTTGGGAACGCTGCACGCAGGTGCGGGGCTGTGCCTTTCGTGCAAATGGATTTCCTCGAATTCGATGACGCCGTAACGTCCCTTATTGGCATGCAGTTTCATGAAAATAGCCACGCAGCCGTGCAAGAGGCCGAAGACATTATCCGTGCCGCAGAACAGGCCCAGACGGCGGCATAGGGCCTTGAAGCCTATGCCGCCGCATGATTGTCGAGGCAATACACCGTTCAATTTCTGCCCTGGATTTCTTTAAGGAAAACAGCGATGCCTGCATCTTATCGAGCGGCAAATTGGCGCTTATTGTACAATTCGCCTCTAGACCACAGTTCGGCGATGGGAGTGCGCAATGCCCCGAGAGAATATGACTCAGAAACGTGAGCGTGCGGCAGAAATCGAGCGTCGTATGTATGAATATTACGGCGAAGGCGAATGCTCGCTCGACCATATGGATCCGTTCACACTCACCGTGGCGGTTGTGCTTTCCGCGCAGTGCACCGATGCCGCCGTTAATAAGATCAGCCCCACCCTGTTCGCTCGATTCGGCACGCCGGAGAAGATGGCGCATGCGAGCATCGAGGAGATTGAGGCCATCATTCATCCGTTGGGTTTCTACCACGCTAAAGCCAGAAACATAAAGGCGCTCGCGCAAACGGTTCTTTCTGAATTCGGCGGCGAGATTCCCAACGATATAGACCTGCTGCAAAAACTGCCAGGCGTCGGTCGCAAGACGGCAAACGTCGTCATGTGCCAGGCGTTTAGGAATCCGCAGGGCATCGCCGTCGACACGCACGTGTTCCGCATCGCCCATCAATTGGGCTTTGCCACCCGCAACGATGATTCGCCCGCCAAAGTAGAAGCCAAGCTTCTCAAAATCTATCCTCAAAGAGATTGGCTCTTCATCAATCACCAGTGGGTCCATTTTGGACGCGAGTTCTGCGTCGCTCGAAGGCCCAAGTGCGCTGAATGCTTTGTCAACGACCTTTGTCCTGCCGGCAAGAAAGCGCTGATGAGAACAGCGGACTAGCGAATATTCAGGTTATTCGAGAACCTTAAGCACGGCGCTCACGATCTCGTCCACGGGCGAAAGCGTGCCGCGTGCCACTTCACCGCTTGCAAGCCTTCCCTCGCCCGGTCCCACAATGGTCATGCCACGGTCTTCGAGCGTTTTGAGGTTCGCTTGCGTCGAAGCGTTCGCGTACATGTTTGCATGCATGGCGGGGCACACCACGACAGGGCATGTGGCAGCCAAAAACGTCGAGGTAACCATGTCGTCGGCTATACCGTGCGCCATCTTGGCAATCACGTTGGCCGTTGCCGGCACCACAACGAACACGTTCGCTTCTTGCGCCAGCACAATATGCTTAATGGTGGCATCAGAGCTGTAATCAAATGTGTCGGTGTACACCTTTTTGCCTGTAAGCGCTTCGAAGGTAAGAGGTGTCACAAACTCGCAAGCGTTCTTCGTCATGATGACGTTTACCTCTACGCCGGTCTTTTGGAGCTGCGAAACCACATCGGCAGCTTTGTAAGCCGCGATTCCACCCGTCACCGCTATCAGAGCTCGCTTTGTCATAACCATCCTCCTCATAATGGAATCAAAACGCATGCGAAAAGTACCCATGCAGCATATCGCAGAACCGTGCATCCTGCAGCGACAACGCATGCGGAAAGAATGCGCAATACCTTTGTCGCAAATCATGCGCGTTGCGGAACTGTAACGTGCTTACGATACAATTGATCATACGCATAGTGCAGAGGGTATCGCCATCCTCATCAAGCGAACGCAAGAGAGGCAGCTATGGCTTCATCGAACAGCATCGGCGACCAATTGAACGACGCCATTCAAAACGCCATTTCATCCAACGATTTCAGCACGCTTCCTTCCACCATAGAACGCTACACCGGCATTGCTGCGGAGAACATTGCCAAAGGACTCGCGCAGGCACAAAGCGGCCTGCAGAGGGCTCAGCAAGAATACACCAAAGAGCGTTTACGCATCCAGCAGCGGCAAACTATGAAAACGCTCTATGCCAGCGCAAACAGCATCAAGGCAGGCGGAGCGATGCTTGCCATCATAGGCTCTCTTTTGGGCATCTCGTTCATTGGCGCTGGAGCGATCCTACTCGCAATGCAGGCTCCCCTGCTCTCCATGCCGTTGCTTATTCCAGGCATCGCGGGAGCTGCGCTCGCAGGGTTTGGCATCAAGCGTTTCAAACTAGCACGCGCATTCGAACAGTATCGTGATGCCATTGCGCTGCGCACCTTCTGCACCATTGACGAGCTTGCCGCACGCACGTCGAGCAGGCCATCGTCCGTCGTTCGCAATCTCAAGGCAATGGTGCGCAAAGGCCTGTTCAAACAGGCGGCGCTTGACGACGACGAAACCATGATCATCATGACGCATGAGGCGTATCAGCAATACAGGCAGGCTCAGGCAGAGGCGCAACGCCGTCACGCACGACAGGCGGCATCCCAGAGCGCCAGAAGCGTGAACGCCAACCAGCAAGAGCTTACACCGGAAATCAAAAGCCTTCTGTCCCGCGGGGAGACTTATATCGCCCAGATACGAGCGAGTAACGATGCCATCCCAGGGCCTGAGATATCTCAGAAAATCGACCAAATAGAGCAAACGGTGCGCACCATTTTCCAGCGTGCAGCGGAACAGCCCGAAGTGGCGGATGATCTTGACAGGCTCATGGATTACTACCTACCCACCACGGTGAAACTATTAGACGCGTATCGCGATTTCGACTCGCAGCCCGTACAGAGCCAAAATGTCGTGAAGTCCAAGCAGGAAATTGAGGCCGCACTCGACACCCTCAATATTGCATTCCAGAACCTTCTCGATTCCATTTTCCGCGACATGGCTTGGGATGTCTCTTCGGACATTACCGTTTTGCACGCCGTGCTCGCCCAAGAAGGACTTGTTGACGGCCCCCTCTCCGCGCACTCTCAGCCGGAGCAGCCCGGATCTCAATCTGGTGCGCAGCCAGAGCTGCATCTTTACCCGCAGCAACCGGGACAGCCCCAGCGACCAGGCCAGTCGTGACGGGTTCGGTAGCTGCAAGGCGGCCCGGCTAGCGTGGGCGCTGCGCTAGATAGCCACAAAGCGCAACAGCAAGGTTTTCCAGTCGACATAATTAGCCATAAACGTCGTCCGCTTCAAGCCAAGACAAATAAGGAGGCCTCCATGGACAACGCCATGAACGTCAACCCCCAATCCCCATCGACACCTCTCAACTCTCCTGCCCCGGCAGCACCGAACGCCCCCGCAGCCAACGGCACTCCTGATGCGACGCCTATCTCAACGCACACTCAGGCTTCGACCCCTGTCACTGCTCCTGCGCCCACGCTTACGCTTAACCCCGCAATGTCCAGCCCATCTGTAGCCACGACAGCCGTGCAGGCAGTCCAGGCGTCTATTGCGGAGCAGTCTGCCAACGCCCAGCTTGACGACAGCATGCTCACCGACGATGAGAAGCGCATGGTGGAGAGCTTCTCGCAGCAGATTGATGTGCGCGATTCCGCGCTCATATTGCAGTATGGCGCCGGTGCGCAAAAGAAAATGGCGGATTTTAGCGAATCTGCTCTCGAAAACGTGCGCACGCAGGACCTGGGCGAAGTTGGAAACCTGATCAGCGGCGTGGTCACCGAGCTGCGTTCCTTCGACGCCACAGAAGAAAAGGGCCTTTTCGGCTTTTTCAAGAAAGGCGCCAACAAGCTGGAATCTCTCCGTGCGAAATACGACAAGGCCGAGCAGAATGTGGACAAGATTGTCAAAGCGCTTCAAGGCCATCAGCTCAAGCTCATGAAAGATGCCGCCACCCTGGATCAAATGTATGAGCTTAATCTGGTGTATTTCAAAGAGCTCACCATGTATATCCTTGCAGGAAAAAAGAAGCTTGCAGAGGTGCGTTCTACCGAGCTCAAAGAGCTCGTTGAACGCGCTAACGCAACAGGACGCGCGGAAGACGCGCAGGCTGCGCAGGACCTTGATGCTATGTGCACGCGCTTTGAGAAAAAGCTGAGCGACCTGGATCTTACCCGCACCATCGCGATGCAAACGGCACCGCAGATTCGCCTGGTGCAGAACAACGAGGTGACTATGGTGGAGAAGATTCAAACCACCATAGTCAATACCATCCCTCTCTGGAAAAGCCAGATGGTGCTTGCTTTGGGCATTGCCAATTCGGCTGAGGCAGTACGCGCCCAGAACGCTGTGACGAATATGACGAACGAGCTTCTAAAGAAGAACGCCGAGATGCTCCACTCCTCCACCGTCGAGGTTGCTCGCGAATCGGAGCGCGGCATTGTAGATATCGAGACGCTCAAGAACACCAACGAAACGTTGATCAAGACATTCGATGAGGTGCTGCAGATCCAACGCGAAGGCAGGCAGAAACGTGCCGAGGCCGAAGTGGAGATGCGTCGCATGGAGGCCGAGCTCAAGCAAAAGATGCTTGAGATTCCTCGCATCGACAATTAGAAGACGGTTGAAGTCCGGCGTCTCATCCTGTAATAGCGTATTGAGAAATCGGGTCAAAAAATTTTCGGTTTTATACCGTTATATTGAATTCAAGGCCATGGAAAACGCCTTTATTCTGGCGTAAAAGCCCATCAAGGGCCGAAATGTGAGCAAGGGAAAGCAACAGGAACTATCGAACGGTAGAAAATCGAAATTATTTGATCGATTTTGATGATTGTCATGTATTGACGCACCCCTGCCGACGCCCGTTGCTCCGTCGCTATGATAGTTGCTGCGGCTATGACGTAGATCATCAATGGGGTCAAAAAAAGCGAAAAGGCGAGGCAGTATTGGCCTCGCCTTTAATTTCACATTGCTAACAGAAACATTCCAATAGTACAGCGCACCACATAGGCGGCATCAGCAAGCTAAAAACCACATGAAAGATTCTGTCGAGCAGTTCGGCGTTACAGCACCTGATCGGTTTCGGGGAACTTGACAACATCCACCTTTTTGGCGGCACCGTAGGCCTTCATGGCGATGTAGTACACCACGCCGGCAAATACGAGGGAGTTCAGACCCGGAATGCCGATGGAGTAGATGCTGCTCACCTCGCCCACGACGAAGGCCAGAATCCACACCACGATAGTGATGGGATTCCATTTTTCCACGCGCTTGGGAAGCGTGCCGTCATTGCGCGTTTCCTCCAATTCGGCGCGATTGCGACGCAGCAGGTAGTAATCGATGACCATGATGCCGGCTACAGGAGGAATGGCAACGCCGAGAAGCGTCAGGAAGCTCTGGAAGTAATTGATGACGCCCACCATCGAGAGAACGGTGCCGACGATGCCCAGGCCCCAAATCATCGCAGCGCGATTCACTTTCACGTTGAACAGCGCGTTGATCATGGTGGCGATGCCCAGGCCGGAGGAATACAGGTTGATGTCGTTCAGCTTGACCGTGGAAGCAACGACGATGATGACGCCCAACACGCCGGAAGTCGCCATCATGATGTCGGTGACGTTCTGCGTGCCGGTGGCATGGCACAGGATAACGGCGAGGAGGTTCATACCCAGCTCGCCCACGAAGGTACCGACCAGGGTCATCCAAAAGACCTGCTTACCGTCCTTGAGATAGCGAGAATAGTCGGGCGTGCAGATGGCGCCGGCGATGAAGCCGCCTGCGACGATGGTCACGGCAGCACCGAAGCCCAGCTCAGGACCAGGATGCGGGGAGTTCAGGAACTCGATGAGAGAGTGATCCTGAAGAACGATGACCGCCGACACGATGACCGCAAGAATGAACAACGGCACAAAGATGGATGCGAAGCGAGCGATCCAGCGAATGCCCGCGGCAACCAGCAGCGTGATGCCCAGGCCGGTGATCAACGCCCAGATGGGATAGTTGAGCACGCCGGTGATGTCGAACATGCCTTCAGCGAACACGCAGTTCTGAACGCCGAACCAACCCACCATAGAAATGGCAACAACGCCGCCCAGGATCGCGGAGCCATTTTTGCCTAGACCCGCCCAACGAGACAGGAGACTCGTGGAAAGACCCTCGCGCGCAGCCGCAGTACCCAGCGCCCAGCTAAGCACCTGGAGGATGACAGAACCGAGCATGGTGGCCCAGAACGCCCCCCAGAACGACATGCCGTAGCCAAGCGTGGCGCCCAGAACCAACTGGGACACGCAGCAGATGGCGCCAATACGCACCATGAGAATCTGCCAGAACGGCTCTTTAGCTCCTTCGGGGATGCGCGATAGCGAATAATCGTTATCGTTAGTCATGATAGCCCGCCTTTCTATTGTGCTGTCAGAGCCGCATTTCGTCGAAGCAAACGACGCGCATGTGCCTCGGCGAAATACGGTATGTTTTCAGTATACTCTAACGCACTAAAGTGATATTGCCGGAATGTTAAATCCAAGTCATACGTCGCGTCGTCCTCGGCGCGAACGGTTGCCATCCCAAGGCGAACGGCGGCATCAGATGTAAACGTAATACATGGAACCGCTCGCCAACGAGCGATCAAACAAAGAGCCGCGTCATCCTCGGCCAACGGCTTGCGATGACGCGGCTCTTCAACAGGCTGACAAAACGAGCCAGTAAGGCTATTTCACATCATACTGCGGAAGGTCCTGCAACGCGATTACATCGAGTCCTTCGGGGTTGTCGGCCAAAGCCTCAAGCGCAGCCACGAACGCGCTTGCCGCCGAAAGCGCCGTCACGCTCGTCACGCCATGCTTCACGGCTTCCGTGCGCAGGTAGTAGCCGTCGCTGCGGGTTTCCTGCCCGTAAGGCGTGTTGATCATCAGCACGATCTCGCCGGCGGAAATCATGTCGCCGATATTGGGAGAAGGCTCGCTGATCTTGCGTACCACCTCGCATTTCACGTTGCCGCCGCGCAGGCACTTTGCCGTGCCCTCGGTGGACACGATCTCAAAGCCCAGACGCTGCAGCGCGCGTGCAAACGGCAGAATATGACGTTTGTCGCGGTCGCACACCGAGATGAAAACCTTGCCCTTAGTGGGCAGCTCATAGCTGATAGCCAGCTGCGTCTTGGCGTACGCTTCGGGGTACGTGGGCGCAATGCCCATCACCTCGCCGGTGGATTTCATCTCGGGTCCCAGCACGACGTTGGCGCCCGGGAAACGGCCCCACGGCATAACGGCTTCTTTCATGCAGAAGTAATCCATCTCACGCTCATCGGAGGGCAGCCCAAGGCTCTCGATGGAGCGACCGCTCATCACAAGCGCGGCGCATTTGGCCAGCGGCACACCCGTGGCCTTAGACACGAACGGCACCGTGCGGCTCGCACGCGGGTTGGCTTCGATCACGTAGATAGTCTCGCCCTTAATGGCGTACTGCACATTGATAAGGCCCTGTACGCCGAGACGCAGCGCCAGGCGACGCGTGATGGAGCGCAGCTCATCCACCAATCTGTCCGAGAACGAGAACGGAGGGATGCAGGTGGCCGAGTCGCCCGAATGAATGCCGGCCGCCTCGATATGCTCGAGCACGCCGCCCACATACACTTGCTCGCCATCGCACAGGGCGTCAACGTCGCATTCGATGGCGCCTTCCAGGAAGCTGTCCAGATACACCGGATGGTCGGGCGAGATACGCGCAGCCTCGGCCATGTAATCCTTGAGCGAGGCCTGGTCGTAGGCGATCACCATGCCGCGGCCGCCCAGCACGTAGCTCGGACGCACCAGGAGCGGGAAGCCGATGCGGTCGGCGACCTCGCACGCCTCCTCGAAGCTTTCCGCCGTAGCCGAAGCCGGATAGGTGATTTCCAGCTCGTCCAAGATAGCAGAGAAGCGCTCGCGGTCTTCGGCCAGGTCAATGGCCTCGGGGCTTGTACCCATCACGTTCACGCCGGATTCCTTGAGAGCGCGCGCCAGCTTAAGCGGAGTCTGGCCGCCCAGCGTGACCACCACGCCGTCCGGTCGCTCAACATCCACGATATCCATCACATCTTCGTACGTCAGCGGCTCGAAATACAGGCGGTCGGAGGTGTCGTAGTCGGTGGATACGGTCTCGGGGTTGCAGTTCACCATGATGGTCTCATACCCCGCCTCGGACAGCGCATAGCTCGCGTGCACGCAGCAGTAGTCGAACTCGATGCCCTGGCCGATGCGGTTGGGGCCCGCGCCCAGAATCATGGCTTTGGGCTTGTCGACGGGCGGAATCTCGTTGTCGGCCACGCGCGCAAGCGTCTCGCCGCTTGCGCGATAGGGCTCCTCATAGGTCTTATAGTGATACTCGGTAAGCCCGCGGAACTCAGCTGCGCATGTGTCCACCGTCTTGAACGTGGGCACAACGCCCAGACCCTTGCGGTAGGCGCGCACAACGGCCTCCTGCGTGCCCACAAGATGAGCGATCTGCGCATCGGAAAGACCGTATTGCTTGGCAAGACGCATGGCCGGCGCATCGAGCTCCTCTAGATGCCGGCCGCGCAGCCCACACTCAACCGCCACCATGTCGGCGATGCGGCTCAAAAACCACGGATCGATCTTGGACGACTCGTGCACCTGCTCAACGCTCCAACCGCGGCGGAAAGCCTCGGCCACGAAGAAGATGCGGTCTTCGGTGGGACGCGCCACGCTTTCCGCGAATTCGTCTTCCGTCATGCCGTCGAAATCGTCCTGGCCGTCAGCGCCCAGGCCCGCGCGGCCATTCTCCATGGAGCGCATCGCCTTGCCGAACGCCTCTTCGAAGGTGCGGCCGATGCTCATAATCTCGCCAACGGCCTTCATGCGTGTAGAAAGCGTGGTGTCGGTGCCTTTGAACTTCTCGAAGGCGAAACGCGGCACCTTGACCACGCAATAGTCGATGGAAGGCTCGAAGCAGGCGGGCGTGACGCGCGTGATGTCGTTCACAATCTCGTCGAGCGTGTAGCCAACGGCCAAGCGCGCCGCCGCCTTGGCGATCGGGAAACCCGTCGCTTTAGACGCGAGAGCGGAAGAGCGGCTCACGCGCGGGTTCATCTCGATGACGATCAAGCGGCCGTTTTCCGGATTGAGCGCGAACTGGACGTTGGAGCCGCCCGTTTCCACGCCGATCTTCTCGAGAATGGCAAGCGATGCGATGCGCATGCGCTGGTATTCAACGTCGGAGAGCGTCTGCGCAGGCGCGACGGTGATGGAATCTCCCGTATGCACGCCCATGGGGTCCAGGTTCTCGATGGAGCACACGATGATGCCGTTGCCGGCCCGATCGCGCATGACTTCCATCTCGTACTCTTTCCAGCCGATGATGCTCTCCTCCACCAGCACCTCGCCGGCGGGAGAAAGCTCCAGGCCCTGCGCCACTATCTCGCGAAGACCCGCCTCGTCATAGGCGATGCCGCCGCCCGCACCGCCGAGCGTGAAGCTCGGGCGCAACACGCAGGGATAGCCCACCTTGGCCGCGAGAGCCACGGCGTCTTCCACGGAATAGGCGTAGCCGCTGCGTGCGCATTCCAGGCCGATCTCCTCCATGGCCTCGGCAAAGAGCTTGCGATCCTCGCCGCGTTCGATAGCGGCGAGGTCGCACCCGATCATCTCGACGCCATATTTGGCGAGAACGCCTGATTTCGCGAGGTCGACGGCTGTGTTGAGTCCGGTTTGACCGCCCAGGGTAGGCAAAAGCGCATCGGGACGTTCCTTGGCGATCACGCGTTCCACGAACTCGGGAGTGATAGGCTCCACGTAAGTCCGGTCGGCAAGCTGCGGATCGGTCATGATGGTGGCGGGGTTGGAATTCACCAACACCACCTCGAAGCCATCCTCTTTGAGAACCTTGCAGGCCTGCGCACCCGAGTAGTCGAATTCGCATGCCTGGCCAATGACGATGGGGCCGCTTCCGATAACAAGGATGCGCTTGATGTCGGTACGCTTAGGCATTGTGGGCCTCCTTCTCCTCAGAGCCAAAGACCCAACCCGCCAGGCGGTCCTTCGAGATATCGATGTTCAAATAGTCCTCTTCCCCATCCATCAGGCGCATGAAGGCGGTAAACAAATAATGCGCGTCGGTTGGCCCGGGGCTTGCCTCGGGATGGTACTGAACGCTGAACGCCTTCGCATCGAGGAGCTGGATGCCTTCGCAGGTGCCGTCGTTGAGGTTCACGTGGGTGAGACGAATGCGGCCGAAGCGCTTGTTGCGCACCACCGGCGCGATGCGGCGCTCGCTCCAGAAGCGCAAGTCGCCCGAAACGGGATGCTTGGACACGCCGCCCGATTCCTCGGAAATTAGCTCGCCCAAGCTTGGGAACACCAGGTTGAAGCCGTGGTTTTGCGCCGTGACCTCAACGCGACCGCTGAGAAGGTTCATCACCGGCTGGTTGCCGCCGCGATGGCCGTACTTCAGTTTTTCAATGGAGCCGCCGCAGGCGAGGCTGATCATCTGATGACCGAGGCAAATGCCGAACACGGGAACCTTACCCAGCAGCTTTTTCACCTGGGAATAAGTCGCATCTACCGCATCGGGGTCGCCGGGGCCGTTTGAAAGAAACACGCCGTCGGGCTGAAGCTTGAGCACTTCGGATGCGGGCGTGTTCCACGGCACCAGCGTAGGCGCGCACCCGGCATTGACCAGCCCGTCAAGAATTCCGCGCTTGATGCCGCAATCGTAGACGACCACGTTGCGGCGGGCCGGAGCAGGCTCCTGCACGGCAAACGCACGGCTCTTCATGGAGCGGCCGTAGGAGTAGGAATACGCCTCCTTGCAGCTCACCGTTTGCACCAGGTTCGTACCCACGAGTTCAGGCGCCTCAGCGAGTTTCGCCGCCAGCGACTTCTCATCAAGGTCGATGGTGGAGAGGATGCCTTTCTGAGAGCCGTTGTCGCGTAGATGGCGGACTAGGGCGCGGGTGTCTATGCCCTCGATCGCTACGATGTTGCGTTCTTCGAGGTATTCGGGGAGCGACATTTCGGAACGCCAGTTAGAGGGCGTCTCGCACATATCATGCACGACAAGGCCGCGCAGGGCCGGGCTCAGATTGCCGCAATACATCTGGGGATACTGCGGAGCCATCTGGGTGTCAGCGACGTTTACGCCATAGTTGCCGATCTGGGGATACGTCATGGTGACGATCTGGCCGGCATACGAAGGATCGGTGATGACCTCGAAGTAGCCTTCGAGCGAGGTGTTGAAGCACACCTCCCCCGTTACCTCACCGCTCGCCCCGCAGGCGCGTCCGTAAAACACGGTTCCGTCTGCGAGCATTAAAATAGCCGCACTCCGAGCCTTTTTGCTCGTGGCGGCTATCAATTGCTGTGCTAATGATTTCGGCTGCGCGTGCGACGCAGCCTGGCACGTTGTGCCGATGCTGGATGATGTGCTCATGCGCTTGTCTCCTTTTCGGTCTCTCGGTACCGGATTAAAGGCATTCCGCGCTACCCCGCACTCGCCAAGGCGCACCCGAGCACGCTCGCGCAAGCCCCATTTGGCACGCAAGCGATCGGGTTTGCTCTTCGACTGCTGGATAATGTCGAGGAATGTACAAACAACCCGTTTTTTGCACTTGGGGCAGTATACGACTCAATGCATGAACTCTGCAGAGAAATTCGTATTCGGCGCATAATTTCACGTAAATAGTTTTCAAGATGGAAATATATGCATTTTCTTCGCATGCGTCCGAAAGGCGAGCCAAACTACGCCATTGCAGGTAGATACGTAAGAACCGCCAGCGCGCCGACGCCAACAACGATGCACCAGGCCATTGATTTGGTTTTCGCGCCGACCACCACGACACAGGCAGCCGCAATCAAAGGCGCAAGCCAACTCCATACATCGCCGCTCGTCACCTTGGACGGGTCGAACAAATCGTTGGCAACAAGCGCGGCAAAAGCCGCAGGCGGAATGAAATTAAGGGCACGCACCACCGTCTCGGGCAGCTGCTTGCCCTTGAGGAGGAACACCGGAAGCACGCGGCACGCCAGCATGGTGAGCGCGACCGCAACGAACACGATGAGGAAATCGCCGATCGACACGCTAATCACCCACCTTGATGGACGAGTCATCGCTCTCGCCTGTTTTCAGGCTGAACAGGAGCGCGCATCCTACGCCGGCAAGCGCGCCGATGAGAATGGCCGGCCCCGAAAGACCCACGCACTTGCACACGATGACGCCCAAAATTGCCCCAACCACCGCGATGGCATTGGCCTTTGAAACCTTTTGCATGCATAGAAGGCAGATGAACAGCGATGTCATGGCAAAGGAGGCAAGCGCCGTAGGAAGAGATACGGCGGCCCCTATGAGCGCGCCTGCGATATTGGCGAGCGTCCACGCGCTTTGCGAAAACAGATTCACCCAAAGGGCCGATTTGACGCTCCAGCCACCGTTTATGAAGCGCGCCAGGTTCACTCCGAAGCTTTCGTCGGTCACCGTTGCGCCGAACAGAAACGCCAGACGCTTAGACACGCGGCCGCAGAATTGCGAAAGAGACGCGCCATAGAGCATCTGGCGCGTATTGATGAGCGTGACGCTTAGAATGATGGCCGAAAGCGGATTGTTGGCGAGATACATGTTGGGGATCATGTATTGACCTGCGCCCGAATAGAAGAGAATGCACATGAGGGCGCACATCCACCACTCCATGCCGGCAGCGGAGCACAGGATGCCGCACGGCAGGCCGAGCACGACGTAGCCCGCCATGATAGGAAGCGCGGCTTTGAACGAATCGCGGACGGGTAGCGTGGCAATCGCCGAATCGCCGTCGCATCCGCAGGCGCCAGACGCCGCATGCTCCTCCGAGGTCAGAATATGTTCATTCTTGTTTTGATGCATAGCAGGCGAGATTATACGGCATCCGAAGCCCATCGGCGCAAGAAAGTGAAGGTTTCGAACCCACCAGGCATCGCTTGAATGCCGAGCACAATAAGGCCGGGTTTGCGCTTGAGGCAAACCCGGCCAACCCTGATGCGGCGTTAAGCCGCGCGTGATGGAATATGCCCTCTACTCGGTTCTCGGAAGCTTTTTGGAGTTGCGCGCCGCGATGATGACGCACAGGCCGATGATCACGTCGCAGCCGATGCAGAACAGCCATACTGGCCCGTATCCGCCGGTTGCCTGATAAATGCCCGTCAGGATGGGGACGCCCATGCAACCCAGCGCATAGCCGATTGCCGGTACCAGCGAATAGATCTTCGCGTAGTCTTTGTTGCCGAACAGAAACGCCGTGAGCATGGCGACGCCCGTTCCGTAGCAGGCATACATCGTGTCGTTGAGGCCGGCTCCGAGGAAGGCGAAGGCCGGAATGGTGGCGCCCACCGTGAGGCACACGAATGAGAGTATGGTCACGCCGCACCACAGCAGCACGCCCTTATCGGCCCCGAACTTGTCGCACGTGATTCCGATGAGCGGATTCCAAAGGATATCGCAGATCATGGCGACGGAAACCATGAGCCCGCCCATGCCTGCGCCATAGCCCACCGACTCGGCGAAGCTGGTGAACAGCTGGTTGGTCACGGTGGTCATGGTGATGAGCGTCATGGCCACCAACAGCAGAATGAAGGCGGGAGATTTCACGGCATCGCGGAACGACACGCCGTCGGTGGGGTCTTCCACGTGAATGCTTTCGGTCTTCTGCTCGTATCCATACGGAAGCAGGCCGATGACTTCAGGCTTCAGGCGAACGATGAACAGCGATGCACCGCACATGAGAATGGCGCTCGTCACGCCCAGCACCACATACCCCGTGCGCCAGCCGGACGTGGCGATGACGTTGGTGATGATGGGGCTCATGATGGCGTTCGCAAGGCTGCCGAAGCCCCATGCCATGCCGATGGCGAAGCCGTCTTTCTTGGCGAACCAGTTCTCCAGCACGATGGCCACGCCGATAGACGTGTTGAATCCCATGCACAGGCCGATGATCGCGCCGGAAACGTACCACATGAACAGGTCGCCGTACAAAGACATGGCGACGGCGGCAGCCGCTTCGATGGCGCAGATGATGGTCATGTGCACAGGGATGTTCATCTTGGGAACCAGGCGTCCCGCAATGGGGAAGCTGATGGCCTGCCCGATGCACACAAGCGTCATGTAGAATCCGAGGGAGGATTCGGAGACGCCCAGGTCGGTGCTCACAGGAACATAGAAATTACCCGCGACGATGGTCAGAAATCCGATGGAGCCAGACACCCACATGCCGCAACCAAGCACCACGAGCCAGGGATAGATCTTTTGCTTGAACGATTGGTTTTGATTCATGGTCAATCACCCATCTTGAATACGGGGCGTCCAACGCAACGTCGGGCGCCCGCCCCGCTTTCGCGTCCGCCTAGCAGTGATAGGTGAACACAGTGCCCGTTTTGCCGGCCAAGGCCTCTTTCGCCTTGGACAGGCTGGTGATGATGGCCCTCTTGCTGGGATATGCGCGCACGAACTTCATGCAGGCTTCCACCTTCGGCAACATGCTGCCGCTTCCGAACTGGCCCTCTTCGCAGTATTTCGCGGCTTCCTCGAGCGAAAGATGGTCGAGGTCTTTCTGCTCGGGCGTACCGAAATTAATGGCGACTTTCTCGACTTCGGTAAGGATGAGGAGGACGTCGGCGTCAACGTTCTCGGCAAGAAGCTCGGCACCGAAATCCTTGTCGATGACCGCGGCAGCCCCTTCAAGGGTGCCGTCGGGTCGCTCGATCACGGGAATGCCGCCGCCACCAGCGCATACGACGACAACCTTGTCCCACAGAAGCTTCACGGCCTCGATCTCGACGATCTTGGTGGGCTTGGGAGAAGCCACCACACGCCTCCAGCCGCCGCGTGCCTTGTCCTCGCGCATCTCGTACCCGCGAGTCTCCTCGAGCTCTTTCGCCTCGGCTTCGTCGTAGAAGGGGCCGATCGGCTTAGTGGGATTGCTGAAAGACGGATCCTTGTCGTCAACGATGGTTTGGGTGACGATCGTGCATACGGGATAATCCAGACCGCGCTTTGCAAGCTCGTGCTTGAGCGCCTGCTGCACGTGATACCCGATATAGCCTTCGCTCATGGCGCCGCACACTTCAAGCGGCATAGGGGGCACGACGTCTTTGGCGGTTTCGCTCGAGAGAAGAATCCTTCCCACCTGCGGGCCATTGCCATGGACGATGGCCATCTCATAGCCCTCGGCGGAAAGATCCGCCAAAATGGAACAGGTTTCCTTCACGACGGCGAGCTGAGACTCGGCGGTTCCGTCGCTTTCTTTGGACTGCAGGGCGTTGCCGCCCAGAGCGACCACGATTTTCTCGCTCATGGGATGTCCTTTCATATTCAGTTAAGAATTGGGGGTCTTTGATGCCCTATTCGGCTTTCACGGTCTCGCCCTTGGCGCCGCGCGGGTGGTCGATGACGTACTTCGGCGCCCAGCCGAGCCTCTTGCCCAGCAGCAGCGACAGGACGATGACGGCTATCGGGTACAGGTAGCAGAAGATCGCGTAGGGCAGGTAGTCCAGGCACGCCACGCCCAGGATGGTCACCATGTAGATGGAGCAGGTGTTCCAGGGCACGAGCACCGAGGTGATGCCGGCGCTGGAGTTGACGATGTTGCTCCACACCTCGCCGGGCGAGTCGTGCTCCTCGAACGCGCCGCCGTACATCTTGCACGACATGGCGATGGCCGGGTACTGGTCGGGCATGAGCACGTTGAACACGACGCCCGTGCCCACGCAGGTGGCCGCCAGCGCCCCGAAGCTCTTGAGCTTGGAGGTGATGGGGTCGATTAGCGAGTGCATGAGGCCGGTGCTCTGCATGACGCCGACGTACGCCATGACCAGGATGACGATCGAGATGGTGGGCAGCATCTCCTCGATGCCGCCGGTGGAGAACAGGGTGTCGAGGACCTCGTACCCGGTGGTGCTCACGACGCCCGTGTTGGCGGCCTCGATGGCCACGCCCAGGTCCGCCCCCTGGAGGAACACTGCCTCGATGACGGCGAGCAGGACGCCGAGGAGGAACGACGGGATCGCGGGGACCTGCATGACGATGCAGGCGATCATGACCACGAGCGGGATGAGGGTCAGAGGCCCGATGGCGTAGGACTCGTCGAGGGCGGCCAGCAGATCGCTTACCTGCGCGGCGCCGGCCTCGGTCATGCCGCCGCTCACCATGTTGCCCAGGAAAAGGTAGATGCCCACGCTCGCCAGGCACACGGCGGCAACCACGGGGAGGAATCTCTTGCACATGTTGAACACGCCCACCTTGGCGACGGCGGCGCACAGCACCGGCCCGTCGGTGAGGGGCGAGGCGATCTCGCTCACGTAGGCGCCCGCGATGATGGCGCCCGCCGCCATCCCCAGGGGGATGTTGAGCGCGGCGGCGATGCCTATGAAGGCGATGCCGATGGTGCCGGCGGCGCCCCAGGAGCCGAGCACGATGCCCACCAGCAGCGTGCCGAGGAACGCCACCGCGAGGAAGAGCTCGGGGCTGATGACGCTGAGGCCGTAGTAGATGAGCGTCGGCACGGTGCCGGACAGGATCCACGTGCCCACGAGCATGCCGATGCACATGAGGATGAGGACGGCCTCCATGGCGTCGAGGATCCCCTTCATCATCCCGTCGAGGACCTCTTCCCAGGAGTTGCCCAGGTAGAGCGCGATGCCCGCCGCGGCGGCGCAGCCGATGACCATGGGGATCTGCGGCTCGGTGCCGAGCCCCACCACGCATCCGAACATGGCTACGGCGAGCAGCCCGAACGCCAGGATGCCGTGGCGGAATTTCACTTCCTTCTTCGTATTCTCAGTCACGGTTGAACCTTTCAAGCATGAGGGGCCGCCGCGTCAAGGGCGGCCCCGGTGCGTAACGGCGGGATCGTTACTTGCCGATTTTAGCAAGAACGGCGTTCATGCGCGCCTCGGCGGCGTCGGCGGCAGCGGCATCCTCCTCGGTCTTCGGGCAGAGGTACGCGAGAATCGCGCGGATGGAGTGCTCGCGGTTCTCGGCCTCGTCCCAGCACAGGGAGCGCGTGGGATGGTCCATGACCACGTCGACGACCTCCTCGCCGCGGGTGGCGGGCAGGCAGTGCATGAACTTGGAGTCGGGGGACGCGTAGTTCATCATGTCCATGGTGACCTGGTACTTGGGGTAGAACACGTCCATGTAGCTGGAGGCGCCCTCCTCGTCGTCGTAGAGGCCGTACCACACGTCGGTGTAGATGAAGTCGGCGCCCTTGATGCACTCGATGTCGTCGGAGATGGTGATGGTGCCGCCGGACTCCTCGCAGTTCTTCAGGCCGATGGCGAGCAGGTCGACGTCGGTGTCCACCTGCAGGCCGCCGTCGGTGATCTGGTGGCCCTTGGGGCCGAACTGCACGAAGTCCATGCCCATCTTGGAGGCGATGAACATGAGCGACACGCACACCTGGGTGGCGTCGCCGATGAAGGCCACCTTGCAGTCCTCGATCTTCTTGCCCTCGGGCAGGTTTTCGATCATGGTCAGCAGGTCGCCAAGCTCCTGGGTGGGGTGGTTGAACTCGGACATGCCGTTGATGACCGGGCAGGGGCTGTACTTGGCCAGGTTGGCGACGTCGGCGTGGCGGTTGACGCGGGCCATCAGGATGTCGACGAGGCGCCCCATGACGCGCGCGGAGTCCTCGATGGACTCGTGGCCGCCAAGCTGGATGGTGCCGGGGCCGTAGAACTGGGCGTGGCCGCCCAGGTCGGTCATGGCCGTCTCGAAGGAGATGCGCGTGCGCGTGGACACCTGCTGGAAGATCATGCCCAGGGTCTTGTTCTTGAGGACCTGCGGGTAGCGGCCGGCCTTCTTCATGGCCTTCATCGCCTGCGCGAGCTCGATCATGTCGAGGAGCTCTTCCTTGGTGAAGTCGTTGGTATCGATGTAATCCTTCACAGCCATGTCTTCCTCCTTGAAAGACTTGAAAAACCCTGCGGCACCTGTTCGCGCCGCCCTATGATTCGCACTATGGTTTCAGCCCCCCGGGTTCACAAGATAGATTGGAGTTCAGTTCTGCACGTTTAGAAGTTTATGGGAGGTCATTCAGCATCGTACGAGGCCAGGAAAGCGTTTCGGCGTTCTGCCGGCAATCCGTTTACGGCCATCTAAACTAAAATAAACCGCTCTGAACCCCAGCAGGAATGGTTTGCGCCTTATCCCATCGTGGTAAATTCGATGCAGAAGAGTATTATTGACATTCACAAACCACGAACTGACGGAACAGCGTCGCAACGCAATCCTGCGCATCTTGGAAAGTTGGAAAGGATCGGTTCCTTGGACGTCGCGTTTTATGCCTACACCATCGTCGTGATGCTCGTATGCATCGCTGCGTCAACGGCCGCCGTGTCGTCGTATGTGATCACGCGTAACCGGCTGTTTCTTTTCGCCGCAGGGGCGCTTTTTCTCTATTTCATCGATCTTGCGTTCATCTTTCAAACCGAATATGTAGATCACACGTCGCTGATGACCATCGAAGCTTACTATGGCGTGAAAAGCCCGGCGATAAAAGCCGTCCTTGCCATGGGCGTGCTTGAATTCATATGGCTTATCATCCTCGAATACACCGACAAGCGAAACGTCGCCCTTGCAGTGGTGCCGCCTCTCATCTTTCTTGCGGCAGATGCGCTCATCGTGTACGCGATGCCTGAAGGCAGGTTCATGCAGTGGTGCTTTTACAGCGTTCGCGAGGCGTTTCTCGTCTGGTGCTTGGCCTATTTCGTCTATCAGGAAAGAAAGAAAACGGTATCCCCCGTCATGGCGGCGCGCATCGGCAAGCACAAGCGGCTCGTCATCGCCTCGGCCGTCCTCATCGCGTTTATCGTTTGCGAGAACACGTTCATGATTTTGATATGGCAGCCCTCCTTCGGCGCCATGCAATCGATGCTGCCGCTGTTCTTCTCCGAGCGAAACGTGTCCGAGAACGTGCTGGTGCTGGTATTCGCCATCCTCGTGATACGACGCTGCATGGAAATACTTCGGCTGCGCCACATCGAGCCGCCGACGTCCATCGATTCCGAACAAGCGCGCTATGTTGAGACGGCTCTTAATTTGTACGGTCAGCGCCATTCCCTCACACGACGCGAGCGCGAGGTGCTCGAAGGCATCATCGAAGGAAAAGACTATCAGAACATCGCGAGCGATTTGCAGCTTGCGATAGGCACGGTAAAGTCGCACACCCATAACATCTTCCAGAAAACAGGGGTGAAAAGCCGACAAGAGCTGCTGCGCGACTTCTGGGGAAATTAGACATCGACGAACCTCTGCATTGAGAGGTTTCGCGCTTAGGGTTTGCTTTATGCGCGAAGTGGGCGATGAAGAGCGCATCGCGCGGTGCGCCTGCTACAATCGAGGTAAATCCGACCTATAACGTTCCCTTTACGTTCGCATGCAAGACGAGGAGACCCGCCTATGCATCATATTCCCCTGCTCATCACCGACCTCGCGCTGATTCTCACCGTGGCCGCCGCGGCCACCATCATCTGCCGTAAGCTCAAACAGCCGCTCGTTCTGGGCTACGTGGTGGCGGGCTTTCTAATCGGCCCTGCCGTAGACTGGTTTCCTAACGTGGCGGACTCCGAAGGCATCTCTACGTGGTCAGAAATCGGCGTTATCTTCCTGATGTTCGGCCTGGGCCTCGAGTTCAGCATCGTGCGACTGCTCAACGTGGGCAAAGCGGCCGTCATCACCGCCGTGACCGAGATGGCGCTCATGATAGCCGCCGGCATGCTGTGCGGAACAGCACTCGGATGGTCATTCTTCTCAAGCCTCTTCTTGGGCGGCATGTTGGCCATCTCATCCACCACGATTATCATCAAGGCCTTCGATGACCTTGGCCTCAAAGGCAAGAAGTTCACCGAGCTCGTGTTCGGCTCTCTGGTGGTGGAAGACATCATGGGCATCTTCATGATGGTCGTCCTGTCCACGATGGCGGTGAGCGCCAGCCTCGATGGCGGTGCCGTGGTGGTCGAACTGGGGCAGATGGCGCTCTATCTGGTTGCCTGGTTCGCCTTGAGCGTCATCTTCGTGCCCTCGCTACTCTCGCGCGTAGCCCACATCGTGTCCGACGAAATCCTGCTGGTGGCCTCGCTCGCGCTGTGCCTGTGCATGGTGGCGCTCGCAAACGCCATCGGCTTCTCGTCGGCCCTCGGCGCGTTCCTCGCGGGGTCAATCCTCGCAGGCACCGTGCAGGCCCATCGCATCGAGAGCCTATTCAAATCGGTGAAAGACCTCTTCGGAGCCGTGTTCTTCGTATCGGTGGGCATGCTGCTCTCGCCCGATGCCGTGATACAGAACGCTCCGGCCATCGTCGCTATCACGCTGGTCACGCTCCTCGGCAAGCCTGTGTTCACGTTCTTGGGCGCCATGCTTTCGGGACAGTCGCTCAAGACGTCGGTCAAATGCGGCATGAGCCTCTCACAGATCGGTGAGTTCTCGTTCATCATCGCCGCGCTCGGAGCATCGCTCGGCGTCACAGACGATTTTCTCTACCCCATCATCGTGGCCGTTTCCGTGATCACCACGCTCACGACCCCCGTTTACGTGAAGAACTCCGACAGGCTCTACCGCGCCCTTGCCAAGATTCTTCCCGGTAGAATTCTCGAACGCATCGATTCGTCATCTGACGAATCGAGCGGCGGCGAAGGATCATCGAGCTTATGGGCGAACCACACGAAACGCTGGACGCTGAAAGTGGTTCTCGTGGTGCTATCCGCCACGGCGTCGGTCGAGGTGTTGAAGAAAGTCATCGAGCCGCTTCTGGCCACGGCCATCCCTAACGAGGCGCTCAACTGGACCGTCATGGTGATCTGCGTGATTATCACGGGCCTGTTTATGTCGAACGTATTCCACGCCGACCGCACCACCGAGTTCAACGTGCTATGGATGAAAGACAAGAAAAACCATGTGCCCCTCACCGCTCTCACCATCGTCGGAGCTGTGATCTGCGTCGGGATGGTGTTCTTCATCGTGAATGCCTCCGGCGTCGGGCAGTCGCCTATCCCCTATTTGATCGCCCTTGTCGTGACCGGTGCGATGGCGGTGTCCAAACGCATCCATTCGCTGTTCATCAGGCTCGAAACAAGCTTCATCGGCAACCTCAACGAGAACATCATCGCAGAGAGGCGCGGCGCGCTCAGCGACGAAGAGCGCGAGACCTGGGTCAAACGCAACTTGTATGTGGTGGAGATAGAGGCAACCCGCATGCTTCATCGCCGCGAGGCCATTCCGCCGCTGGGCCTCTCGCCCCTGAAGAGCCTCGCCGGCACCCCGGTAGCAAAACAGCTGCCGCATGGCGAGCAGTCTGCCGACTTCATGTACGGGCTCGCTTATGGCCTCGACCTGATCGCGATCCAGCGAGGCGACCGCCGCATAGAATGCTCCACCCTCGCCAGGCTGACGAAGTCCGAACTCGCACGTCGCATCATCGACCCATCGGATCCCCTTTGCATCCAGGAAGGCGATGTGTTGACGTTCCTGGGCACTGAGGACGAGGCTGATGCCTATCTGCAGAGCCTTGTAGCTGACGGAGCGCTGGACGAGGAACAGGCGTACGGCATTTCGCTCGACGAGTATCTCGGCGGCAGGCCCGCCATTCCCGATGCGACGTGCTTCGCCATCGACGTTGACGCTTCATCGCCCCTTGCCGGCACGACCATCGCCGCATCGCAGCTCAAAGAGCGCTACGGCAGCCTCGTGGTGGCACTGCGCCATAACTGGCTGCTCAAGCTGCGGCCTCAACACAACATGCGCATCTCTGCAGGCGACCGCATCTGGCTCATGGGTAAGGCCGATCTGGCTGATCCGCTTATCAAACGTGAAGATGCCACCGTGCTCGAGTAATGCAGGGTCATAAACTGCCTAGGGGCACAGCGACCGTGCCCGCCTTCTACCGCACTTGTGTCGTTTTGCGCTCGATTCGCCGAGATTCTTTCAAACAGTGTGCAATTGGAGGAAGATGGGCGGGCTGCTCTTCAGGGCGGCTTGCGTGCAAAACCTATGACAATGGCGGAAGGAATCATGGAAGACGCGCTTATCAAAGTGGCGGCGTTCGTCGTCACCATCGTTGTCGGATATATCGCAGGACGAAGCGGCAAGCTGGGCAGTCGCCCCGGTGTGACGGTTTCGACCATCGTGTTCAACTTCACGCTGCCCTGTGCGGTCATCCATGCCTTCGGTGCCGCCGAGTTCGATACGTCTCTTCTGATTTTGGTGCCCATCGGGTTCGCTTGTGCGGCCGTCCCCTATCTGGTAACCACGCTCATCACGCTCAAGAAGCCTCGCGAAGAACGCGTGTTCCTGATGATGGGCGGCAATTCGTTCAATATCGGATGCTTCGCGCTGCCGTTCATCCAGACCGTATTCCCGGCACCTATGGCAGTGACCGCCTGCCTGTTTGACGCAGGAAATTCCGTCGTGGGCACGGGCGGCTCGTACGCCGTGACGGGCCTCATCGCCTCGGAGAAGCCCGTCGAGCATCCCGTCAAGTTCCTCGCCAAGCGTCTATTCAGCTCTGCCGCGTTCGATTGCTACGTGGTGCTCTTGGTGCTGGCCATTGCGGGCATCCGCATTCCTGAGCCCATCGTGACCTTCACCGAACCTATTGCAGGCGCCAACGCATGTCTCGCCATGCTCATGCTGGGCCTCATGCTCAGTCTGAGGGTGGATTCGCAGAAGCTGAAGCTCGTGGCGCAGGATATCGCCATCCGCGTGGTATTCAGCGCCATACTCACGGCGCTCGTTTGGGCTTTCTTGCCGTTCGATGCCACTACGAAAGCCGTGGTGTCCATCATGCTCTGGGCGCCTGCCACGGCAATCTCTACCACGTTCACGCTCTGGCTTGGCGGCGACGCAGGCCTGGCGGGCTTCGCCAACGCCATCACCATCGTGATCGGCGTAGTAGCCGCCGTGGTTATCCTGCTTACCACGGGCGTGATTGCATAAACGCAAATCCTCGTAGAAAGCAAGGCGTCGATTACGCATTCGTGCATCCTTATGCGTGGATGCACACGTATTGCTGCATGGAATACGTCATGATACCGTTGCCCCTCAGGTGAGCCACCAGCTTGTTACTCCTAACGGATTCTGCGCCAAGTCGGCAACGATGATGGGCTGAACGAATTCAATCCAATAGGCGAAAACCACAGCCATGGCCACAAGCCACAGTGCTGCAACAACCACGCGAACCGCAACGGGAATGGTAAATCCTTGTTTAATACGCTCCTCTAGCTTCAAATTAGGCATCATGAGCGCTGCTAGCACACCGCCGATCAATCCTCCTGCATGCGACGGAATGCCTTTATTTGTGCTTTCACCGAAGAAGAAGTAAACGGCAATTGGCCCGCCGATGCCGAGAAGGAAAGCCAAGAAGGCATAGCCGCAAAGAAAGCCATAGAGGGCTTCAGCATCTGTATTCGAAAGAGCGCGCGGGTTAACCACTCCGATTAGCAACGCCGCACCGGTCATGCCAAACGCCAAATCCGAAGCGCCGCCGCTGGCAAAGCTGAAATCGTTTGTGATAATAACCCCAAGAAGCTGAACGACGGTAGACGTCACGATGGAAACCGCCGTCGTTAAGACGAATCCCACCTTGCCGTACGCATATTCCACGAAGCAGCAAGTCGGAAAGAGCAGCAACAGGTTGACCGCAAGATGCTCAATGTCGGCATGCAGAAGCGATGATAAAAACATCCGGGGCCATTCTTCAGGAAGCAAAAAGGAGAACGGAGCAAACGCGCCCATTTCGTACATAACAGCAATAGAACTGGGGTCGGATGCGCCTGCACCTCCGCCAAGATGCACCTCGAGCGCGAACATGCCAATAAGAATGACGGCTGTAGCAATTGAGAACGAAAAGCGCCATAAAAACTTGAGCAAGCTAGTAAGCTCTGGTTCATGTTTCGGCCCCAACGGTTCACACGCGAAATCCCTAAGAGCCTTGAAGAATCCCTTCAAGACATCGCCGGCCGCATCGAAAACCGTCCAGCACGACGGCTTAGGCTTATTCTTTTGAAGCCATGCTTCGGCCTTCTCCGCAGCACGCACGGGGCGGTGGTTCAGCTTGATGCTTTTATCCATGAGGTCAAGACCGAGATTCGATGGACTCTTCGTCCCAGGAATGACCTTTTCCGATTCTGGAATCGTATCTTCATAATCCCGAAACGATTGAGCCGCTCTGTCCATGAGACCAATCGTGTAGAACAGCATAAGACGCGATTCTTCATATGCCCATTGCGCACCACGGCCTTTACGCATGGTTGAATCAGCGGCTTGAAGCGCAAGCTCAAAGAATGATTCCGATGATTCGTAGTCCAAGAAAATATCGTAATTCATCGACGGGTCCTCTTTCGATAACGCTGAAAAGCGGCAATGTGGAACGTGGGGGCCGCATCTGCACCAATATGCCGATGCAGGAGCGTTCCGCTTGCTCGCGCTCCATCATGCCCCCGCGAAAACATTGGGGCCTACAAGCAAATCGAACAGCGTGATAATGGGCGGATGCATCTCGTCACGTACCGGTTGAACACCCATATACCATGCGAAGAACGCGCCGATTGCCGCCATCCACGCGACGGCCGCCGCGATGCGCAACCAAATCGGCGTCTTCAAATCGCGCTTGGGAACCATGAGCGCCGCAATTGCACCTCCCAGCGCACCGCCAACGTGTGCGGTAATAGACACGTTGCTTTCGACGTCAGCAATCCAGCTCAAAAGAGAACCGTCACCCACAAATAGGAAGTACATCACCGTCCAGAACGCCGCAAGGTAGAACGCTTCAGGCACATAGCCCAGCGACTGCGCTTTCTTAGGATGGATGACAATCGCCACCAAACCGGCCGCAATCATGCCAAACGCCAGGTCGGATGCGCCGACAGAGATGATGTTCACGTTGCCGGTAACGTTCGCCACGCCGAGCGAGACCGCGGTGGACGTGACCATGGACGCAAACGCCACGAGAAGAAATCCGATTTTGCCGTATGCCATCTCGACAGCCATGAGCGCCGGGATAAGACAGATGAGGTTGTTCGCGATATGCGCCCCATCTGCATGCAAAAGCGACGGAAGGAAGATGCGCGGCCATTCGTCAGGGAGCACGAACAGCGCCGGATCGAATCCGCCCATGACGTAGAGCACATCCGATGGAACGCTACCAAGCATATTGGTTTCGGGGAAGGCGCCGCCCCCCTCTAGATATTTCTCCAGGAGGAACGTCGCCATGATGAGCACCACGGTGATGATTGAGAACAAGCAGGGCCAGATGGTGGTCGCGGCATCTCTGATACAGTCGCCAACGAATAGCATGAAGTCTTTGAACGTGGTTCTCTCCTGCGGATAAGAGGGCTCCGAATCAGCGAGCTCCTGCATATTCACAGAAGCCTCGTCGCCCTCGATTGCGGCGTTCACGCCCGCCCCACCAGTTAAGCGCCCCGATTCCTCAGAACGAGAGGGCGCATCGACAGAGCGTAATCCCTCATCTTGCGATCCCAACCGAGCATTCCGCCGTTCCAACGCCGCACGAAGCACTTCTCGCGCACAGGCATCCGCTTCAGGCGAACCGTTGCCCTCGCGGATAATCCTCTCGGCCTCCTCTTTGGCGCGCTGCATAATCTCATCAGAAGTTTCGTTATGCGACGCCATCGAAACCTCCTCCACCTTGCACATATATCAAGAAAGGCGACCCCTTCAGGTCGCCTTTCAAGAATATCACGTTACGTTGCGCGATTCGCCTTGGCAAGCGTTTTGCACAAGAGCGCGTTACTGCTTGTCGGCCAACGCCGCCTGAGCCGCAGCCAGACGCGCCAGCGGCACGCGGTACGGGCTGCAGGACACATAGTCCAGGCCGATCTTATGGAACGTCTTCACCGAATCAGGATCGCCGCCGTGCTCGCCGCATACGCCGCACACGATGTTCGGATTGCCCTCATGACCCAGCTCAACGCCCATCTTGACCAGCTTGGCAACGCCGGGGTCAACCGTAGCGAACGGGTTGTACGGCAGGATCTTCTGCGACAGGTACTGCGGGATGAACTCAGCCTCCACGTCGTCGCGGCTGAAGCCGAACGTGGTCTGGGTGAGGTCGTTGGTGCCGAAGCTGAAGAAGTCGGCCTTGGTGGCGATCTCGTCGGCGGTGACGGCCGCACGCGGCAGCTCGATCATGGTACCGATGGGAATCTCGAGCTCCACGCCCTCCTCCTCAGCGATCTCGGCGATGGCCTTCTCGGCATAGCCGCGCATGACCTCGAGCTCCTTCACGGTGGAAACAAGCGGGATCATGATCTCGGGCTTGGGATCGAAGCCCTCCTTCTTGAGCTTGGCCATGGCGGTAGCGATGGCACGCACCTGCATCTGGGGAAGGATGGGATACACGATACCCAGACGGCAGCCGCGCAGACCGAGCATCGGATTGGCCTCGCTCATTGCGTCGATCTGCTCCATGAGCTTGCGCTTCGCGGCAATCTCGGCCGCGTCTGCGCCGGTGGCTTCCATCTTTGCGATCTCGACATCGAGCGCACGGGGGCTCTCCAGGAACTCATGCAGCGGCGGATCGAGCAGGCGCACGATGACCGGCAGGCCGTCCATGGCCTTGAACATGCCGTAGAAATCGCCCGTCTGAGCCTCGAACAGGTCGTTCACGGCCTTCTCGCGAATCGCCTCATCCTCGTTGAGGATGAAGGTCTGGATGATTTGCTTGCGCTCGCCCAGGAACATGTGCTCGGTGCGGTCGAGGCCGATGCCCTGCGCGCCGAAGTCGCGGGAAAGCTGAGCGTCCTCGGGGTTGTCGGCGTTGGCGCGCACGCCCAGCGTGCGGAACTCGTCGGCCCACTCGAGAATGGTATCGAGGTCGCCGGAAAGCTCGGGCATGACCAAGTCGACAGCGCCCAACACCACAATACCGGTGGTACCGTCGAGAGAGATCATGTCGCCCTCATGAATCACGATGTCGGTGCCGGTGACGGCGGCTTCCTTCTTCTCGGCGTCGATCTTGAGCGCCTCAACGCCGCAGACGCAGGGAGCGCCCATGCCGCGAGCGATAACGGCAGCATGGCTGGTCTTGCCGCCATGGGAAGTCAGAATGCCCTCGGCGGCGATCATGCCGGCAAGGTCGTCGGGAGTGGTCTCCCAGCGCACGAGCACGCACTTGCGGCCCTCTTCGGCGGCCTTCACCGCATCGACGGCGGAGAACACGGCCTCACCCACTGCGGCGCCGGGGCTCGCATTGAGGCCCTTGGCCAGAACGTCGTACTCGGCGTCTTTGTCGAACTGCGGATGCAGCAGCTGGTCAAGCTGCTCGGGGTCGACGCGCATGACGGCCTCTTCCTTGGTGATGAGGCCGTCCTCCACCATGGAGATGGCGATGTGCAGAGCGGCGGCAGCGGTGCGCTTGCCTACGCGGGTCTGAAGCATCCACAGCTTGCCCTGCTCGATGGTGAACTCGATGTCGCACATGTCGCGGTAGTGGTTCTCCAGGATGGTGAACACGCCCTCGAGCTCACGACCGGCCTCCTGCAGGCCGTCCACATGCTTGAGCTCGGCGATGGGGCTCGTGTTGCGGATGCCTGCCACGACGTCTTCGCCCTGGGCGTTCACCAGGTAGTCGCCGTAGAACTCCTTCTCGCCATTGGCGGGGTTGCGGGTAAAGGCAACGCCGGTAGCGGAGGTTTCGCCCTTGTTGCCGAACACCATGGCCTGCACGTTGACGGCGGTGCCCAGGTCGTCGGCGATCTTGTTCTGCTTGCGATAGAGCGTGGCGCGCGGATTGTTCCAGCTGCCGAACACGGCCTCGATGGCGAGTTTCAGCTGCACATCGGGATCCTGGGGGAACTGAACCGTGCCGTCCACGACCAGATTCGGGTACCCCTCGGCAGAAACGTTCTCGGAGAAGATCTGCTTGAATTCGGCCACGAGCTCCTGCAGGTCTTCGGCGGTGAGCTCGGTGTCGCTCTTCACGCCGCGAGAAAGCTTCTTGGCGGTGATGGCGTTCTCGAACAGGTCGCCGTCCAGGCCCATAACCACGTTGGAGAACATCTGGATGAAGCGGCGATAGCTGTCCCACGAGAAACGCGGGTTTTCAGTATGCTTGATCAGGCCGTTGATGGACTGGTCATTGAGGCCAAGGTTCAAAACGGTATCCATCATGCCTGGCATGGACATGGGGGCGCCGGAACGAACGGACACGAGCAAGGGGTCTTCGGCATCGCCGATCTTCTTGCCGATGCGGCGCTCGAGGTCCAGACGGTACTCCTGGATGGTGTCCAGGGCGCCCTCGGGCCAGGTGTTGTCCGCATTGGCGTACTCCATGCAGGTTTGGCAGCTGATGGTGAATCCCGGAGGCACAGGCAGGCCGATAACGGCCATCTCGGCAAGGTTTGCGCCCTTGCCGCCCAGGATATACTTCATATCCTTGTTGCCCTCGGTAACGTTGTTGCCTTCTGCATCCTTACCGAATGCATAGACACGCTTGACGTCTGCAGCCACTGTCTTCTCCTTACACGATAGTTCCAACATACTGCACAGTCAGATTTTTCAATCCAAACGGGAATTATCCCTCAATTGCCGATTTCTGTACCGGATGAGCAAGCTCATAGTACCGCAAAATCTCCTGAGCGGTTTCTTCCACCGCCTTGTTTGAAGTGTTTATGACGATGCAGCCGATTTTTCTCATCAAGGCGCGAGCCTCCTCGAGGTCGCGATAGACCATCTCGGGGTCCGCATAACTCGATGCCACGGCCACCGCCTGTCGACCCGACCCGCCCAAGCGACGCTGGCGAATGCCCACGAGCACGTCCGCCGTGGTCATAAGACCGAACACGCGCGACGGGTCGCAGTCGAAGATTTCACGCGGGGGCTCGGTTCCCAGTGCGAGCGGCACATTCGCCACCTTGTAGCCCTCCATGCCCATATAAATGGAGATAGGAGTCTTCGAGGAGCGGGACACGCCCAGAAGGACGATGTCCGCGTCAGGCAGATCTTGCGGATTGCGGCCGTCGTCGTGCTCCACCGTGAACTCCATCGCAGCGATGCGCTTGAAGTAATGCTCGTCGGTGGTGCGCAGCAGGCCGGGATCGTTGAGCGGCTTCAATCCCGTAGCGGATTGAATCGCGTGGATGGGAGAGCTCATGATGTCCACCGGATGCATGCCGCGTTCGTAGCAAAAATCGCGTACGCGGGCGCGAAGGGCCGAATCCACCAGCGTGAAGAACACGAGCAGGTTTCCTGAGAGACCGAGCTCTATATGCTCCTGCTGATGCTTGGTCAGGTACGCGGCGATTTCTTCGAAATCACGCGCTTTGGGCAGAACCTCGATGTAGGGTTCCACCACGCCGAACTGTCCCGCGGCAGCGCGCGCGACCGCCGTGGCGGTGGCCCCCAAAGAGTCGCTGATGATGTGGATGGTTGGCAGAGGAGAATCGTTGTTCACGTGGGCGAATCCCCTCAGATCTGCAGCAGACATGCGTCCTCCAATTCCGAATAAGAAAAGGCCCGCCGGAAAGCGGGCCTTCACGGTGTTGAGCCTATTGTAACGTGGATGCTTGTCCGCCGCACGAATCAGAACGACGTGATGGGCTACTTTCCGAGCACGGCGAAATCAGCGATGTTGGCAAACACGCCCACAAAGCGATTGAGCAAACGCAGGCGGTTGTCGCGCAGCGCCGCATCGTCATCCATGACCTTCACGCGATCGAAGAACAGGTCGATCGGCTTGCGCAGCGAGGCGAGCTCAGCGATCACGCCGCCGAAATCGCCTTCGAACAAGGCGCGCTCCACGCGGCCCTCGGCCTGGACCACGGCGCAGAACAACGAATGCTCGACCTCGTTGATGAGCGATTCGTCCACATGGCTTCCCAGTTCGGCATTGCGCAGGTTGTTGGCGCGTGCATAGGCAGTCGCCAGATTGTCAAAGGTCTCCGCGTCGTTGGCCCGCGCATCTTCAAGCGCGTGGGCGAGGCAGAAGAAATCGGTGGGCACAGTGATGCTTCCCGCAGACACCGATGCCACCGTATCGGCGGAAAGACCCTCGTCGCGCGCCATCTGCTCCATACGGCCGTGGATGAATGAGCACACGGCACAGGCCACGGCATCCTCGTCGAAGGAAAGGCCCTGCTCGGCGTAAAGCTTGAGCGCTGCGCGCACAAGCGCCTCGTATCCGCAACCAAGACGTTCGCGCAGAATGTTAAGCACGCCGATGGCGCTGCGGCGCAATGCGAAGGGATCCTTGGAGCCGGTGGGCGGCTCGTCGATGGCGAACATGCCGACGATGGTATCCAGCTTATCAGCCACAGCCACCACGCAGCCTGCGTCGCCCTGCGGCAGCTCGTCGCCGGCGAAGCGCGGACGATAGTGGTCGCGAATGGCAGCGGCGACCTGGTCGTTCTCGCCCGCCGCCTTTGCGTAGTAACCGCCCATAACGCCCTGCTGGCTGGTGAATTCGATAACGGCGGAAGACACGAGGTCGGCCTTGGCAAGATGCGCCGCGCGACAGGCGTCTTCAGCGGTCTGCGCGTCGAGAGCCGCCTCTTCGGCGATCGCGGCAGCGAGCTTCTCTATGCGCTCGGACTTCTGCAGCACGCTGCCGAGCTTCTCCTGGAATGCTACGTTGGCAAGACGGCCGCGAAACTCTTCCAGAGGAATCTTGAGGTCCTCGTCGTAGAAGAACTTGGCGTCGTAGAGACGGGCGCGCACCACGCGCTCATTGCCGTCTATGATGGCATCGGCGCACTCGGGGCGGCCATTGCCAACCACCACGAACTCGCGCGTCAGATTGCCCTCGCTGTCGTAGATGGGGAAATAGCGCTGATTGGACAGCATGGATTCGCAGATGATCTCGTGCGGGACGTTCAGGAACACCTCGTCGAAGGTGCCCACCAGCACGCTCGGCCATTCGCAAAGATTTACCACCTCGTTGAGGACCTTCGCAGGCGTGTCAACATGCGCGCCGCCCCGCTGGTCCTCGATGGCCTTAATCCCCTCGGCGATCACCTCACGACGGCGCTCCTCGGTGAGCACGCCCGCGCTCTCAAGCACCTGTTCATACACGTCGGGGTTGGCGACAACATGATCGCCCGCCCCAAGAATGCGATGGCCACGCGTGGTGTTGCCGCTCGTCACATCAGCGTACTGCACAGGGATTACCTCTTCGCCCAGAAGGGCGCAGATCCACCTGATGGGACGCACGAATCCATCGTGGGTGGAACCCCAGCGCTGGCTGCGGTAATTGGGCCATTCGAGCTTGGCGATCACATCGTGGCAAATGCTGGAAAGCAGCGGAAGCGCGGGAGCCGCCGGAATATCCTTCTCGGCGAACACGTACTCGCGACCGTCGGTGTCTTCGCGGCGAACGAGCTCGGCGGCGGTCATGCCGCATTTACGCGCAAAGCCCTCAGCTGCTTTGGTGGGATTGCCGTCGCCGTCGAACGCGATGTTCGCAGCCGGTCCACGCTTGACATCGTGCACCGCTTCGGTCTGGATGGCCACGGCGGAGAGAACGGCAAGACGGCGCGGCGACGACACCACGCGCACCTCGCCGTGAGCGAGGCCGGCCGCATCGAGGCCGGCGCACATAAGCTTGGGGAGCTGCTTCACGGCGTTCATGAGGGGTGCCGAAGGCATCTCCTCCGTGCCTATTTCAAAGAGAAAACTGCGAGTTTCTGCCATGTTAGGCGACCTCCCCTTCCGAATCGTCTGCACCGGCGGCCTCCGCCAGGTACGCTTCGCAGCATGCCTTTGCGACAGCGCGCACACGAAGGATGTAGTTCGCGCGCTCGACGGCAGAAAGCGCGCCGCGGGCGTCAAGAAGGTTGAACGCGTGGCTGCACTTCATCACGCAGTCATAGGCGGGAAGCGGCAGCTTGGCCTTAAGGCAGCTATGGCATTCGCGTTCGTAATCGTCGAACTTCTGGCGCATCATGGGCACATCGGCAACTTCGAAGTTGTAGGCGCTGAACTCACGCTCGTTTTCGAGGAACACGTCGCCGTACGTCATAGGCGTGCCATCGGGCAGATAGCTCCATACCAGGTCGTATACGGAGGTGACGTTCTGCACGTACATGGCAAGGCGCTCCAGGCCGTAGGTGATTTCAACGGGAACGGGGTCGACTTCGATTCCACCCACCTGCTGGAAATAAGTGAACTGGGTGACCTCCATGCCATCCACCCAGACCTCCCAGCCAAGGCCCCAAGCACCGAGCGTCGGGCTCTCCCAGTCGTCTTCGACGAAGCGCACGTCATGATCGGCGGGGTCGAGTCCGATGGCCTTGAGCGAATCCAGATAGAGCTCCTGGGAGTTCTCGGGGCTGGGCTTGATCAGCACCTGGAACTGATAGTAATGCTGCATGCGGTTAGGGTTTTCGCCATAGCGACCGTCGGCCGGACGGCGGCAAGGCTGCGCATAGCAGGTACGCCACGGCTTAGGGCCGAGAGAACGCAGCGTGGTGGCGGTGTGGAAGGTTCCCGCACCGACCTCGGAGTCATACGGCTGCAGCACGACGCAGCCCTGTTCAGCCCAATAGCGCTGCAGCGTCAGGATGATGTCCTGAAACGTGGGCGCATCGGGAGCGACAGTGTGGCTCATAATCAAAGCACTCCTATGTGATCGAGGGGCCAATAGATCATAGCCGCCCGCCCGGAAACGGACGAGACGGGAATGGGACCGAAATAGCGGGAGTCAGCCGAGCTGGTGCGGTTGTCCCCCATCACCCAGATGTATCCATCCGGGACGGTATACGGATACGAAATATCAACGTCAGACGCGGTTTTGAGCGGTTCGCTGGGTTTACCCTGAGTATACGGTTCATCGAGCGGCTCGCCATCCACGTACACCACGCCGTCGATCAGATCGACCGTCTGGCCTCCGGTGGCGATGACGCGCTTGATGAGAGTGCGACCCGCGATCTCGGGGTCGTCGAACGTTACGATGTCGCCCTGTTCTATGTCGCGAAAATAATAGGTGATTTTCTCGGACCACACGTTGTCGCCCACCTCGATGGTGTCCTCCATGGAACCCGAGGGGATGGTGTAAGGGCACACGACGAAAGTCTGCACGAGCCACACAAGACCCACGATGACCACAATGTAGAACACCCAGGAGAGAAGCGAGCGCAGCGGACCCCGCGATTGCGTTGAGGCGTGTTGGCCGTAGCCCATGCGTAAAAAACCTTTCCATCTATTCCCCATGCGGCATCTTGCCCCATGGGAAATGCCGGCAGGCCGGCGAGACGATTCAAACAAAGAAGGCGCCCTTAGGCGCCCTCGCTTAAGTCGATGCCCAATGATAGCAAAAAAGCCCGTTCGGCTTGCGTCATATTGGCACACTCCAACAAATCCGGACGCAAATGCGCCGTCCTTTCGATGGATTGACGGCGACGCCATTCATCGATGCGCGCATGGTTGCCGGAAAGCAGAACGTCGGGAACCGCCATACCGCGATACTCGGCGGGCCTGGTGTATTGGGGGTACTCGAGAAGCCCGTCATAGAAGCTCTCGTCCACAGCGCTGCCCTCGTCGCCAAGCACGCCTGGCAAAAGCCTCACCACCGCGTCGATGACCACCATCGACGCGAGCTCGCCGGAAGTAAGCACGTAATCGCCCAGTGAGATGCATCGATCGGCAAGCGTATAGGCACGCTCATCGATACCTTCATAGTGACCGCAAATGAAAAGCAGGCGGCTCTTGTCGGCAAGCTCGGTAGCCACCCCCTGGTCGAAGGGCTGCCCGGTAGGAGTAAGAAAGATGGTGTAGGGAGCATCGCCCTGGGAGGCAATGTCGTCGTAAGCCTCGAAAATAGGTTCGCATTTCATGACCAGGCCCTGACCGCCGCCATAGGGCGCGTCATCAGTGGTGCGGTGGCGGTCATGCGTCCAATCACGCAAGTCGTGAGCGTGGAAATCCAGCGCCCCGCATGCCTGGGCGCGCTTCATGATGGACTCCCCCATCACCGAGTCATACATATGCGGGAAAGTGGAAAGCGTATCGATGCGCACGTGATGCACCTTTCAGCACGAAAAGATCGAGGCCGCACTTGGCGATAAGGCCATCAGGCTCCCTGGGTGGAGTTCAGCTCAAGCAGGCTTCGCGGCACGCTCACATGCACAATGCCCTCATCCTCATCGATACCGACGATGAACTCGTCGACGAAAGGAATCAACGCTTCACCTTGCGCACGCTCCACCACGAGAAGATCCTGCATGGGCATCTCGCGCACCTCCACCACAGGACCTAGCTCGCCGAGCGCTTCGTCTACCACGCGATATCCGCTCACATGGCCCGCATCGGCGCGAAGCAGTTCGTCGAAATCATCCGGCAGAAGCTCCCGTGCCACGAGGCAGTGGCTGCCCACGAGACGCTCAGCGGTATCGCGATCTGATACACCGGTAAAATCCACCAGATATTCGCCATCGCCTGCATGCTGAACGAACGACACGTGCACATGGCGCGGCCCTTCAAGCGTAGGCGGCACGAAGTCAACGGCAAGGCCCTCTTCGAGCAAAAAAGGAAGGCCGCGCACGCTTCGTGCGACGAACCTTCCCTTCAAACCTTGCGTTGCGATAAGTTCGGCCACGTCGGCCCAACGACGCGTCATGAAGCTAGTCCTCCACGAGCTCTACATCGACATCGGTGTAGTCAGCCGCAGCGGCGCGGGCGAGCACGCGAATGGACTTGATGACGCGACCCTGACGGCCGATGACCTTGCCGGCATCCTCGGGGGCTACCTTGATTTCAATCAGCTCGAGAGAGTCGTCGGCCACAGTGGACGTGACCTCAACGGCATCCTTATCCTCAACAAGGGGGACAACGATGCCACGAACGAGCTCTACGAGGTCGGGCGACGTCTGACCCATAGCTACTGGGCCTTCTTAGCGGTCTCGATCAGGCGCTTAACGGTATCGGTAGGCTGAGCGCCATTCTTGATCCACTGGTCGAGCTTCTCCATATCGAAGGAGATCTCAGAGGGATCGGTATTGGGGTTGTAGCGACCGATCTGCTCAATGAAGCGGCCGTCGCGAGGGCTGCGAGCGTCGGCGACGACAACGCGGTACACGGGGTGCTTCTTGGCGCCATGGCGGGCAAGGCGAATCTTAACTGCCATTGTATGGACTCCTTAATGTAAAACTTGCTTCAAAAAACATGCAAGGGAGCATGATATATCGTGTCCCTCGCATTTTCAAGCGTCCGACGAGGTTTACAGAAAATCCCACGTCGGACGCTCGAGTTAACTACTGTTCGTCACGGTGACGGCGGCGCGGGGTACGGCCATCGCCATGAGAGCCCTGAGACTCACGGTTGCTGCGGCCAGGACGGCGATCGCGATGCTCGCGACCAGGACGATCCTCGCGCTCGCGATGCGGAGCGGCCGCGCTGCCTTCGGGGGCCTCAGGCTTATCCAAGCGGTCAAGCGAAATCTTGCCGGATTTGGGATCGATCTCGATGACCTGCACCTTCACGATATCGCCCATGTTGAGGACGTCCTCCACCTGGCCCACGCGGCCGTTGGCCATACGGGAAATGTGCAGCAGGCCGTCCTTGGAGGGCGTGAGCTTGATGAACGCACCGAAGCTCTGGATGCCCACCACGGGACCCTCGTAGACCTCGCCCACCTCGGGCTCCTTCACGATAGCCTCGATCTGGGCGCGAGCGGCGCGACCGGCATCCTGGTCAACCGCGGCGATGTGAACGGTGCCGTCCTCCTGGATGTCGATAGAGGCGCCGGTGGCATCCTGAATGCCGCGAATGGTCTCGCCGCCCTTGCCGATAACCTCACGAATCTTGTCCACCGGAATATGGATGGTGTCGATGCGCGGCGCAGTGTCACGCAGCTCCTCGCGAGGCGCAGGAATCTGCTCAAGCATGGCAGACAGGATGAAGTGGCGACCTTCCTTGGCCTGCATGAGGGCGCGACCCAAGATCTCGGTGGACAAGCCCTTGGCCTTGTTGTCCATCTGCAAAGCGGTGATGCCGTGCTCGGTGCCGGTGACCTTGAAGTCCATATCGCCCAGGAAGTCCTCGAGACCCTGGATGTCGGAGAGAATCACCACGTCGTCGCCCTCTTTGATGAGGCCCATGGCGATGCCGGAAACAGGCGCCTTGATGGGCACGCCCGCATCCATGAGGGCCAGGCAAGAGCCGCAGGTAGACGCCATCGAGGAGGAGCCGTTGGACTCCAGGACCTCGGAAACCACGCGAATGGCATAGGGGAACTCGTCCTCGGAGGGAAGCACGGGCAACAACGCGCGCTCGGCCAGGGCGCCATGGCCCACCTCGCGGCGCTTGGGAGCACCCATGCGGCCTACCTCGCCGGTGCAATACGGCGGGAAGTTGTACTGATGCATGTAGCGGCGGTGATCCTGCGGATCGATGGTATCCAGTCGCTGCGCCTCGTTGAGCAGGCCCAGGGTGCACACGGAGAGCACCTGCGTCTGACCGCGCTGGAACAGGCCAGAGCCATGCACGCGCGGCAGGTAGCCCGGGCGAATGTAAAGCGGGCGAATTTCGTTGGCCACACGTCCGTCGGCGCGCTCGCCAGTCTCGATGACCATTTTGCGCATCGCGTGCTTCTCGAGCGCCTTGCATGCGGCTGCGATGTCGCTCTTCCAGGCCTCACGCTCCTCGTCAGAGAAGTCGTTCTCCTTGATGGCGTCCTTGAGGGCCTCCACCTTTGCCATGCGGGACTGTTTGTCGGCGTCCTTAAGCGCAGCGCTCATCTCGTCGAAATGCGCATTCACACGCTCGGCGATGCAGGGCTCGGGCTCGTGGATGGGATACGCGACGGGCTCGGGAGCAACCTTCGCCAAGAACTCGGCCTGCTTCTCGCAGAACGCGGCGATGGCCTCCTGACCGAACTCCATGGCGGCCAGCATGTCCTCCTCGGTGACCTCCTGGGCGCCGGCCTCCACCATGGAGATGTAGTCCTTGGTGCCGGCAATGGTGAGCTCCATGTCAGAGATCTCCTGCTCGGCGTAGGTGGGGTTCACGATGAACTCGCCGGTTTCCTTGTTGCGGGCAATGCGCACGCAGGCAGCAGGACCGTCGAACGGGGTGCCGCCGCACAGAAGCGCAGCCGACGCGCCTCCCACGCAGATGCAATCGGGCGGGTTCTGGCCGTCGATGGCAAGCGTGGTGGCCACAATGTGAACCTCCTGCTTGAAGCCGTCAGCGAAGCCGGGGCGAATGGGGCGGTCGATCATGCGCGCGGTAAGCGTGCCCTTGTCGGACGCCTTGCCCTCGCGCTTGAGGTAACCGCCAGGAATACGGCCGACGGCATACATCTTCTCCATGAAGTCAACCGTCAGCGGGAAGAAGTCGTAGTCTTTCTGCTCCTTGGACACTACGGCCGTGACAAGGCAGGTGGTCTCCCCCTGCGTGACCAGCACGGCGCCGGTGGCCTGCTTGGCAAGCTCGCCGGTTTCCAGGCGGTACTGCTTGCCGTAAAGCTCAAAGCTCTCGACGATCTTTTCCATGTGTTTGCTCTTCTCTTTCTCTTCTTCTTCGGGGCGCATGCCCTTCACGCGCCCTCGCGAGCAGCGCAGGCCCCTGCCCACGCCGACCGAGTGCGATCGACATCTTTCCGGATCCTTCGACCGCAATGCTGCATTGCTGCAGTGTATGCGGCATCGCATCATTCGCGACATCAAAGCGCACCTGGATTCTCTCCGCCCAAGCTGCGCGTTGAAACCTTGCTGGACGTGAAACGTCCAAGTCGCTCGTTGAAGCATTGCTGGACGTGAAATGCCCAAATGCGCCGGTTGCCGCTCCCTCTCACTGAACCATCGATGGCCTACCCTCACCGAATCGTCGAAACTCACAGTTCTGTGGGATTCTCCATCGCGGGCCCAAGGGGTCACAGCCGGTAAATCACGAACACGCATCCTCCGCATACGCAAAAAGCCCGCTTAGCGCGGGCTTAGTGCTTGAACTAGATGTTGTCGCGAATGCCGAGCTTCTTGATGAGAGCACGATACTCTTCGATATCGCGCTTCTTGATGTAAGCCAGCAGACGACGACGCTTACCGACGAGCATCAGAAGACCGCGGCGGGTGTGATGGTCCTTCTTGTGGACCTTCAGGTGCTCGGTCAGGTTCTTGATGCGGACGGTGAGGATGGCAACCTGGACCTCGGAAGAACCGGAGTCCTGCTCGTTCTTGCCATACTCCTTGATGATCTCTTCGATCTGCTCCTTGGAGATGGAGCGGGTTTCCTGAGACATGTGTCCCACCTTTCTTGGGGCTTGCGCCCTTCGGCGGCCGTTGCAAGCCGCATGTACAGATTCGCCCTTGGCCGCGAAGCCATGCAGGTGGTGCGTGGAATCAAGGCTGAGGGTATTCCGGCGCGCCGCGCAGACCCTCCCAACCGTGCAATGCAGACGGATTGTGCAATTGCGCCAGATGCATGCTAATCCGCGCAATAGGTGGGCGACCCAAAAGACGTGCCGAAAAGTGCAACTTGTGCAGTATAGCGCGAAAACGCCCTGCGTCAACAGACTTTTCGCACGTCAACGCGACCTTCATAAGAGGCAAGCCTGCATCGATGTCCAGAATCACCAGCCTTCGGAAGGCGCAAGGTGCCCTTCAGCGCATCCCTCCGCACCAAACAGTGCCCAGGCACCAATGCCGCGCCCGCCATTTGGCGCAGCTCATCTCTCCGCGCCAAACGGCGCCCCTAACACCAACGCCACGCCCGCCGTCTGGCGCAGCTCATCCATCCCGCCCAATACGCCTTCCTCGCGCCTTCTGCTCTATTCCCCACATCTTACACGTAGCTTGCTCTATCGCCCCATTACAGTTTGAGTCGCAGTTAATTCGATGTTCGGGACGACGGTCCAAGATGTCGGATTACGATTGGGGCAAGTCCATAGGGACCCCCTTTGAACGCTCCTAACTCTATTCTGCCCCTTTAGAACGCTCTTTGCTCTATTCTGCCCCTTTAGAACGCTCTTTGCTCTATTTTGCCACTTTAGAACGCTCCTGCTCTATTCCTTGCTCTATTCCTTGCTCTATTCCCTGCTCTATTCTTCTCTTTTTGAGCGTCCGTTGCCCAGCAGTCGGAGAATAGAGCAGCAAATACCTTCCACCAGACACGTCGCCGACCCATGCGCAGAATCAAGCGCGCCTGAACAGGCGATTTGCAATCCGTTGAAATCGCATTATGGACGCAGTCCGCAAGGTCTGCTCTATTCTCGGCATCTCGAACAGGAAATGCCGAACTTTTCGAGAATAGAGCAACTGGGGCAACGCAAGCGCCCGAAATGGACAAAAGGCGCGATGCGCAATTCCATCGAAGAACTCCCCGCGCTCACGACAGGGGATACCCAACCGTCAAAGATCGAACAAGCTCCACCCGCTTCGCCTCAAATCCATCGGGCATCTTTCGAATTCTTCTACCAAGCCGATTCGCAAGTTGCACAGCAAAGTCCGCGAACTTGGCGCCATCGAAAACCGTCTCTTTTGTGAGTACCAACTCGGTATAACCGCACGCACTAAAGATATTTGCCTTGAGCGAATCACGATGTACGCTCTCCTGCCCCGTATGGTAGGGGCCTCCGTGGTATTCAACAACAAGCCGCTTATCTGGCCAGACCATATCGCATTCATAATAAGGGCGGCCATCTTCGTCATAGCGTACGTGCTTCCCGCTCCCTCTTCCAAGCGCTCCTTCCATTGGTTGCGTGCCGTTGAATTTACGCACATCGGGGGTGATTGCCTCGTCGACATACACGGGGTAGTTAAGAAAAGGACGCGGATACGAATACCCGCCATAACGAGGCGGAAGGGTTAAGCACAAAGCCGCAATCGATTCCATTGGGGAACGGCTGCGGGGCAGAACGAATTCAAGCGCAGCCAGAGCCTTTTTAGAACCTGGAAATGAAGCAATCTCTTGGGCGAACATCCTGAGGGATTGGGGGCTTGCCACCGGCCTTCGCGGATAAAGCCTCCTTCTCCTTTGCACCCTGGGCACTGGGCCTGACTGGAACAGCTCTTCTGTTGCATTCACGTCACGAGCGTATATCCCGCACAGCATCATCGCGAACAGTGAAAGCTGCGGCATATTCAGACGGTTGGCCATTTGGACATATGTAAGCTCAGGAGAGCACACCGCAACGCCTGGCGTTATCTCCACAAACGATCCGTTTGGGAAAGCGCGATCGCACGAATGGCACGACAGATTCCGGAAAGACCTCCTGTCGGCCTGCTTCGAAACCAGCACATGGATATCCTCATTGTTTGGGAAGATACCAAGATTGCCCACGAGCTCTAGAGAAGCAGCCAATGGTGGTCGGAGCGCCGAAGAGATGCTGAGCGAGCGCGCAGGAACATCGATGGAGCCGAAAGCATCCCAAAAGCGTGCGGCTGATATGTGAGAAAGCGTTGCGTTCATGCGCACAATGCTAACGTGCCATCGAGGCAAAGCGTACAAGGGCGGAGAAAAATCTCATTCGGGGCTTGCTCCGTTACGTAACCGTTATATTTGGCCAGATGGCGATACGATTTTAGACAGGATTGACCGAAAGAGCGAACAAGCTTTGGCGAGGTTTTGGACAGGTTTCGGCAAGGTTTGGGACAGAATGCGGCAGGCTGGAAGAGATATTGGGTTCTTATGTGAGTCTCGGCGATTGGAGGTCAGGAAAAGACCAGATTGGAAGCCGTTGAGTCGCATGTCATCACGATCGAGCCACGGGATAATTCGGAACGCAGTCTGCGTGAAGCATGCGCAGTGGTTACGGGGGGGGGGAATTTGCTCTATTCCCCGGTTTTCGGGCAAACGGCTCCACAAATCATGGAAATAGAGCAGCACATTGCGTACCGAGGCAATGAACAGACAGACCCAAAATTCATTGCGCATCCTTTATCAGGCATTATGCTGGAATGCCTGATTTTCCTAATCAACGCCCAATCTCCCACGAAAGAAAAACCTGCTCTATTCTCCCCTTCTCCAACATCCGATGCGCAAGATTTAAAGAATAGAGCAGCAATCCCTCCTCAAACAATACCGACTTCCTTGCTGACGCAGTATTTAGACAACACCCATCAGAAAAGCGCCGCATTCGGAAATCATCAATAAGAAAGGCGGCGCATTTGGAAAACGTCCATCAGAAAGGCGCCGCATTCGGAAACGCATCCATCATAAAAGCACCATGCTTGGAAACATCCATCAACGATTACAGGTCAAATCCAAAGACGAGCTGCTGGATTTGGCACACAGCAACGACGCAGAGTAGAAGCACCGAAGCGGGGGTCGCTATTCCCGCGCCTCGAGCACGTCGATGACTTCTTGAAGGTCACGCGGAAGCTTATCCTCGAATTCCATGCGCTCACCAGTAATGGGATGGGTGAACGCAAGCCTATAGGAATGAAGGAACTGACGGTCGAGGCCCAGGTTATCCTTCTTCTGCCAGCCGTACACCGGGTCGCCCACGCAGGGGTGCTTGATGTACTCCATATGCACACGAATCTGGTGGGTGCGACCGGTAAACAGCTTACAGTCGATCAGGCTGTACCCGTCGTCGTTTTTTCCGGGCTCGAAGCGGCGCAGCACCTTGAACGTGGTGATGGAGGGGCGCGCGTTGTCGCGGTCCGAGATCTTCATGCGCATGCGGTCGCGCTCGCCGCGGGCGATGGGCGCATCGACAAGACCGGTTTCAAGGGAAATCCACCCGTGGACAAGGGCGAGGTAATGCCGGTCGACGTCGCGCAATCGGATGTCTTCCATAAGCGCCAGGCCCACCTCGTTGGTTTTGGCGCACAGCATGAGCCCGCTCGTATCACGGTCGAGACGATGCACGATGCCTAGACGGTCCTGCTCGCCCTGCACGTCGCACAGGTTCTCCTTGCCGCAATGGGCAATAAGCGCATTCACCAGCGTGTCGCCATAATGCCCCTCCGAAGGATGGCATACAAGTCCCGCCTGCTTCGAGATGACGAGCAGATAGTCATCTTCGTAGCGAATGTCGAGCGGAATATCTACCGCCTCGAGCTCGGGAGCATGCGGGTCTTCAAAAACCGCGTATTGCAGCATATCCCCCGCCTGAACGCAGGAGCTCTTGCGCGCAAGTTTGCCGTTGAGCGAAGCGCCACCTTCTGCGATGCACTTCGCAGCGGCGGATCGAGTGGGATAGAGCCCCTCCGCGGCCATGAATGCATCGAGGCGCATGCCGGAAGCGTTTTCAGGAACAATGGCGATAGACATGTCAGCCACGAGGCTCCTCCTCTTCCCCATCGACGTTGCTGGCAGCTCCTGGTTCGGAACTCATTTCGAGTTCATTGACGCGCGAAGCGCTCCTCTCGGCGACGACGAAACCAATCACGATGATAACGAATCCGCAGGTTACTCCAATATCCGCGACGTTAAACACCGGGAAATCGATGAACGTGAAGTCGATGAAATCGACCACGAAACCCTGGATGAAGCGATCGAGCGCATTGCCCAAACCGCCGGCAAACACGAGAGCAAGACCCAGCGTTTCCAGCCAGTTCAAACGATGGCCCGCAAAGCGCGGCCACAGCAAGAAGGCAACGAGTATGGCGACGCACACCACACATGACAAAACGCCGAGCGCAAAAGTGGAATCGCCGAAAAGACCCCAAGCCATACCGGTGTTATGCACAAGGCGAAAGCGGAACAAACCGAAATCGCCCGCTGACGCCTGGCCAAGTTCGTACGACCCCTCGAAATACACCTTTGTGAGTTGGTCGAAAATGACCCAGATAACGGCAACGGAGCAAAAGAGGGCCAGAATCGAGGCGGCTGGACGCGAGGGAACGCCCTTTCCGGACGAAACGGACTGTTGCAGCTGTGGATCAGTATGTGAAGAGGAAGCAGTCACCTCGAGGTATCTCCTTTTATCTCTACCTACGCTGACGAACAACGCAGCACGCCAAACTCAAGCGGAATCCCTACGAGCGCATTGTCTAAGACCATGCAGCACATTGGAAAACGTCGCTTGAGCGACATCCGAAAAGAAATGCGACCAACAGGACGCAAAGGAGGGCGCCAACCTATAAGCTGGCGCCCTCGATACTCAGTCTAGACACGAGCTGGGCTTCGCATCGCTCGAGCAGGGCGAAAAATCCTAAGCGAGCTTGTCTAGCACATCGCCGCAACGCTTGCACACGTCGGCATGGTTTGCGTTGCCGCCGAGCTCGCGATGGTTCCAGCAGCGCGGGCATTTCGGCGCTTCGGTTTTTGAAACACTCGCGCGGATCTCCTCGCCATCGGCGGGCATAAGCGTCACCTTGGCAACGATAAAGAGCTCCTCGAGGTCGGCGTCATCGAACGTGGACACGATGTCGACCACCTCAGCAGGCGCCTCGATGGTGATATCCGCCTCCTGCCTCTTGTTGACGACCTTCTCGTTGCGAGCCTCCTCGAGAGCTTTGTTCAAGGAATCGCGCACCTCGAGTAAGACCGAGAACTTCTTCATGAGCGCATCGGCATCCTCGCCCTTAGGCAGCGCGGGGACGAAATCGTCGTCAGTAGGCCAGCCTGCGAGCTGCACGCTTACGGGTCGGCCTTCGCGATTGCGCTCAGATGCGGGGTAATGCTCCCACACCTCATCGCAGGTAAAGCTCAGGATGGGGCTCATCACGCGCACCATCACCTCGAGGATGTTCATCAGCACAGTCTGCGCGGCACGGCGCGACGTGGAATCAGGTGCCTCGGCATACAGACGATCCTTGATGACATCCATATAGATGGCCGAAAGATCGGTGATTACATACTCGTAAAGCGTGCGGAACACCTGGTGAAACTTGTATTCGTCGTAGCCGCGCTCCACTTCGTGCAGCACCTCGCGCAAGCGCAGCATCGCCCATACGTCGATAGGCGTCAGATTCTCGAACGCCACGCCGTCACGCTGCATGTCGAAATCATCCAGGTTACCCAGCAGGAAGCGGAACGTGTTGCGGAAGCGGCGATACGCGTCAGAGGTACGCTGCAGGATCGTGTCGCCGATGGACACATCCACGGAATAGTCGGTGGACGCCACCCATAGACGCAAAACATCGGCGCCGTACTTATCGGTAACTTCCTTGGGGTCGATGCCGTTGCCCTTGGACTTCGACATCTTCTCGCCGTTCTCGTCAACGGTGAAGCCGCAGCACATCACGCTCTTGAACGGCGACTGGCCGAATGCTCCGGTGCCCAATAGCAGCGAGCTCTGGAACCAACCACGATGCTGATCGGAGCCTTCGAGGTACATATCGGCGGGCCAACGCAGGTGATCGGCCTCGGCGCGGTGCTTGAGCACGCCCACATGGCTCACTCCGCTCTCCCACCACACATCGAGGATGTCCTTCTCGGGAATCAGCTCGTCGCAGCCGCACGCTTCGCAATGGGCGTCAGCGGGCAGATAGTCTTTGGGATCCTTGGTAAACCAGGCATCGGCGCCCTCAGTATTGAAAAGGTCGATGACGGCATCGAAGATCGCCTCGTTGGCCGCGGTCTCTCCGCACTTGGCGCACTTGAACACCGGAATCGGAACACCCCAAGAGCGCTGGCGAGAAATGCACCAGTCGGGACGGTCGGCGACCATTGCGCCGATGCGGTTGGCGCCCCATTCGGGGATGAACTGAATATGGTTGTGAATCTGGTCAAGAGCGGCCTCGCGCAGCCCGGTCTTCTCCATAGACACAAACCACTGATCGGTGGCGCGGAAGATGACCGGCTGATGGCAACGCCAGCAATGCGGGTAGCTATGCGAGATTTCCTTGCCAGCAACCAGCGTACCGCGCTCGCGCAGCCATTCGATAATGTGCGGGTTGGCCTCATCGGTATCCATGCCGGCGAAGTAAGGCACGCTCTCCATGAAGCGACCATCGTCGTCGACGGGCATGAGAGTGTCGATGCCGAACTCCTGGCCCACCAGATAGTCCTCGACGCCATGACCGGGAGCGGTGTGAACGGCGCCGGTACCGGCATCAAGCGTGACGTGATCGCCCCAGATAATGCGTCCAGTGCGCTCGAGGATGGGGCACTGGTAGGTTATCCCGTCGAACTGGTTGCCCTTCATGAGCGCCGGCTCTCCGCCCTGCTCCACGATGCGATAGCTTTCCCATCCTGCAGTCTCGGCCACCGTTTCCACCATCTCGTGGGCAAACAGCATATAGACGCCGTTTGCCTCCACGAAGCAGTAATCGATGTCGGGGCCGAAAGATACAGCTGTGTTCGCGGGAAGCGTCCAGGGAGTGGTGGTCCAGATGAGCACGTAAGCGCGGTCAAGATCGACGCCCGCTTCGGCGAAAGCCTGCGGAATCTCATTGAGCTTGAAATTCACGTAGATAGAAGGCGAAGTCTCGTCCGAGTACTCGATTTCCGCCTCGGCGAGGGCGGTATGACAATGTTTGCACCAATGGATAGGTTTACGGCCGCGATACACCGCGCCATCGAGGTACAGCTTCTTGAAAACTTCGACGTTCGCGGATTCAAACGTGGGTTGGAACGTGAGATAAGGATGATCCCAATCGCCGTTTACGCCCAGACGCTTAAAGCCGTCGCGCTGTACGTCAATGAACTTCTCCGCCCACTCGCGGCACATGCGACGCACGGTCGCCTGAGGGAGCTCACGCATCTTCTCGGTACCGAGCTTCTTTTCAACCTCGTGTTCAATCGGCTGGCCATGGCAATCCCAACCAGGGATGTAGGGCGTGAAGTAGCCGCGCTGAGCATGAGACTTGACCACGAAGTCCTTCAGAATCTTGTTAAAGGCATGACCAATATGAATGGGGCCATTGGCATACGGAGGGCCGTCATGCAGGATGAAGGGCTCACCGTCCTTGTTCTTTTCAAGAATGCGCCCATACAAATCCTCTTCCTCCCACTTAGCGAGCCGCTTAGGCTCGTTTTCGGGAAGATTCGCGCGCATGGCGAAATCGGTCTTGGGCAGATTCATCGTGTGCTTGTAATCGTTTCCCATCGTGTACTCCGATCCTCGCTTTCTAAACAGGCCGCACGATGCGGCAAAACCATAAGTTTTGCCATTATAGATAAAAGATGCCCACGCAAAGTGAAGAATAGGAGAAACCTCGCGCAGATGCGCGGTATGACCACGAATCGCACCCAATCGTAAAACCCGTCATTAAATAGTTTTGGATTTAAAAATTGCGAGAAGCACAGGGAGGGGGCGCAGCACGAGCATAAGCCAGAAGGACCGCTCGCCAAACTACATACGCATAAAGAGAAATAAAGAGAAAAACGTTTATACTTTCATGGTAGACGAACAAATGCGACATGCATAAGGCACAAGGAGGAGTCATGGCATATCAGATCGTCACCGATTCGGCATGCAATCTCACCGAAGAGATGATCGACGAGTTTGGACTCGAAATCCTCCCCCTCACGTTTATGGTTGACGGCGTACAGCATCAAAGCTACCTCAAGGGGGAGAAAACCGACCTCAAACAGTTTTACACAATGATGCGCGAGGGCAAAGTAATAACCACCTCGCTTCCAAACATGCAGGAGTCCGAAAAGACCCTGCGGGCGATTGCGGATTCCGGCAAGGACATCCTATATCTCGGCTTTTCGAGCGCGCTTTCGGGCACGTATGCGGCAACGGAACTTTTGCTCAAGCAAATTGCATCCGACTACCCCGATCGCACATTCATCTCCGAGGAGACTTTTGCGGCATCGGGCGGACAGGGCATGCTCGTATACCTCGCCTGCAAAAAAGCGAAAGATGGAGCCTCCATGGAAGAGGTCGCCCAGTTTGTGCGCGACACACGCGACCATCTCTGCCACTGGTTCACGGTGGACGATCTGATGTTTCTGTTCCGCGGGGGCCGCGTAAGCCGCACAAGCGCGTGGGCGGGCACGCTCCTCAATATCAAACCCGTTCTCCATGTGGACAACGCAGGCGCGCTGATCCCTATGGAAAAGGTGCGCGGTCGCAAAAAGTCCATCAAAGCGCTTGTGGACCACATGGAAAAGACCGCCATCGATCCGAAGAGCCAGACGATTTTCATTACACATGGCGACTGCATCGAGGACGTTGAGGCGCTTAAGGCCGAAATCACTGAACGCTTCGGAATCACCGACTTCGTGGTGAACTACGTCGACCCCGTAATCGGCGCGCATTCGGGCCCCGGCACGTTGGCGCTATTCTTCGTCGGCACCGAGAAATAGCAATCGAGCGAGACGCAGACCGAGTTTGCTATAGCGCCGTTGATGGCATCCGCGGCCATCAACGGCGCTTATTATTACTTCGATTTGAGCACGTGGAACCTACGGTTAGGCAACGCCGCTGGATCCGAAGCCGCCTTGGCCTCGTTCGGTCTCATCGAGAGAATCGACCACATTCCATACCACGTTTTCCACCTTCTGAATCACAAGCTGCGCGATACGATCGCCGGGGTTGACTTCAAAAAAGTTGTTAGGATCGAGATTAATGAGCGCGACCTTAAGCTCCCCACGATAATGGCTATCAATGAGGCCAGGGGTATTGAGAACGGTAACGCCCTGCTTGATGGCAAGGCCGCTTCGGGGCTGCACAAAGCCTGCATATCCCTCAGGTATCGCGACAGCAAGACCGGTGGAAACAAGCGCACGCTCGAACGGAGCGAGCGTCACATGCTCGGTAGCACGAAGATCCATGCCGGCGTCGCCCGGATAGGCGTACGCGGGAATAGTCACGTCATCCGTCAAGCGGGTGATATTGATAGAAAGCTGCTGAGACAAAAGACTCTACCGCCTTTCATGAAGAGAAGACAAAACAATTCATAGCACGATACACAAAGACAACCGTCATGCACGGCGGTCATAACGGGCAGTCGTCGTAGCCATCGGCAACCGATAACAACCACGGGAAAGAGAGAATATGAGAATTTATTTCTCCAGCCCCTTCAGAGCCTCTTGGAACTCCTCAAGCGTCTGAAAATCCTTATAAACGCTCGCAAAACGGATGTATGCGACATCATCGAGGCCCTTGAGGTGCTCAAGGACGATATCGCCTAAATCTTTAGAACGAATCTCCATGCGACCGGAGTTGCGAAGCTCAGCTTCGATAGCGTCAATAATCTCGGTCTTTTTCTCATTAGGAATGTTCGGTCGCTTGGCGCATGCAATTGAAATGCCGCGATACAGCTTCTCGCGATCGAACACTTGGCTTGATCCATCCGCCTTTACGACGATGATGGGGTTATCACCCAAGCGCTCATACGTTGTGAAGCGATTGCCACATTTGAGGCATTCGCGACGGCGCCTAATAGAATTGAACTCGTCTGACGGACGAGAGTCGACTACCTTGGATTCTGGATGGCCGCAAACAGGACAGCGCATTCGATCCTCCGTTCGCTCAAAGAGCATAGGGTTCAGTGCGTGCTTATCATACACGCTGAACAAAAAAGTGGGGACCGAACGATAAAATACACGCGACACACAATAAGACAGCAAGACACCGCGCGCCCAAGATCGACGAGAAACCTAGAGGACGATAAGCAGGCCAAGAATGAGGGTGGCAGCACAAGAGGCAAAGATGGCGCCGAATGAAGAGAGAATACGATCGGCGCCAGAAGCGCTGCCATACTTCAGCAAGGAAGGAACTTCGCGCAGGCCCGACGCGGCATAGGCGATGCGAAGATCATCCGTGAAGTACGCATCCTGATAATCGTCCGAAGAGCGACCGTTGCCGCGCAACACCGTAAAACGCGCCTGGGGATCCTCCATCTTAAGAGCGGACGTTCCATCGATGTAGGTATGCATTTCACGAACAGCCATTTTATTGCCTCCGAACTCTTGCAACGAACCTTTGTTCGGATATATAATAAATCGCACAAAAGTTCGTGTCAACGATTTTCTCAAACATTTGTTCGCTCGTTGGCCGAACGTGCGCCAGCCTAGACGCTGCTTCGACGGGCCCGCTTTCATTCGTAAGCGCGAAGCACGCGATGCTGTCGCATCGGCGGAACACGCCGGCGGCCTGAATGGAAAAGCCGCACGAAAGGATTGGAGAGCAATGAGCCAGCCCGAGGTCAAAAACACCAAGAAGATCACGAAGAAGCAGAAGGCCGTTCTCGATTTCATCGAGAAGACAATCGATGAAACTGGAATCGCGCCTACGGTACGCGACATTTGCGAAGGGCTGGGGCTTTCCTCCCCTTCCACCGTGCATGTTCACCTGAAAACCCTTGAGGATAAGGGACTCATCCATCGCGACCCGCTTAAATCTCGATGCATTACCATCGTGGGCCACGAACGCAAAGCACCCAGCGAGCCTGAAATCGATGAGGCTATTGGCTCAGGCAGCTTCTCCAACGTGGTAACGCTTCCTGTCGTTGGCAATGTTGCTGCAGGTATCCCCATTCTCGCCGAGCAGAACGTTACGGAGACCATTCCGCTCCCTACTGAAATCGTGGGCGATGCAAGCTCCTTCTTGCTCAAAGTGCGCGGTGACTCGATGATCGAAATCGGCATTAATGACGGCGATTTCGTTGCCGTAAAGCAGCAGCCTACCGCCAACAACGGCGATATCGTGGTCGCTATGGTAGAAGACGGCGCAACGGTGAAACGCTTCTTTAAGGAGAACGGCTACGTACGACTTCAGCCTGAAAATTCGTCGATGGAGCCCATTATCGTGACCGAGAACGTCTCTATCGTTGGCAAGGTCACAGCCGTATTCCGCCGTTTATAGCGCTCCCCCCCCCTTCGCGCGAAATGCGCAAAGGAAGCGGCCGGACCGCACGTGAATCACTCGCGATTTCAATGGACACACACAAAAGCCTCCGATGCTACATCGGAGGCTTTTTAAGCAAGGCGACACTTTTCGGATGAACGAGGGAGCCTTCCAGAATACAAATACGACATGCCTTCATAGCCAACATCATCCGTGGCGAATTAGCACGACGGCTTATTGCATTTAGACGCCGTCAAGCGGAGACGCTGGTTCCATCTGTCCGAAATTCGCTGAACGTTTTCACAAGATTCTGCGGCACGCGCAACGTCATAACCGTGCCACGCTCCTCGTACGCCTCGGCGATCACAGTGCATTTCGCGTGTGCAAGTGACGTAACATCGCCTCGAGAATAGGGAACGACCACCTCCATCATGCTTTCGCTCGCCGTGGCCGCGCGCTCGATTGCATGAATCAGGTCTTCGCTTCCCTCCCCTGTCTGAGCCGAGACAAACACGGCATCGGGATAGCGCGCAGCAAGGGCGATCCGTTCTGAGCCATCCACAAGGTCGCACTTGTTGAACACGAGAATCCGCGGTATCTCATGAGCGCCGATCTGCTCGAGGGTTTCATCCACCGCAGCCATCTGACGCTCGCGTTCAGGAGACGAAGCATCCACGACGTGAAGAATCAAATCGGCGCCGCGAATCTCATCGAGCGTGCTGTTGAACGCCTCCACGAGCGTGGTAGGAAGCTTTTGGATAAACCCGACGGTATCGGTGAGCGTCACCTCTCTCCCCTCGGGAAGCACGAGCTTGCGCGTAGTGGAATCGAGCGTCGCAAACAGCTTGTCGTAGCTCAAGACCTCGGCACCTGCCAAGCGATTGATAAGACTTGATTTGCCAGCATTGGTGTATCCAGCTTCGGCAACCTTGTAAATCCCGGAGGCATAGCGTGCGGCGCGTTGCGTAGAGCGCATCTTCGACACTTGGGCAAGCTCGCGACGAATCGAAGTAATGCGCTTGCGCACCATGCGGCGGTCGACCTCAAGCTGACTTTCGCCTTCGCCGAAACGCGAGCCCACGCCTCCGCCCATGCGGTTGCTTGCAAGATGGGCCCACATGCCGCGCAAACGCGGATAGAGATACTGATTCTGAGCGAGCCGTACCTGGAGCCTACCCTCCTTCGTAGTAGCGTGAAGAGCGAAGATATCCAAGATCAGCGCCGTACGATCGATCACCTTGACATCTTTAGGCACCACCTTCTCGAGATTGCTCTGCTGGGAAGGGGTGAGTTCCTCGTCGAAGATAACCACATCAGCAGCAAGAGACCGACACATATCCGCGATTTCTTCCGCCTTGCCGCTTCCGACGAACGTACGCGGATTGGGCGCATCGAGACGTTGCGTAGTGGTGGCAACCACCGTGGCACCCGCGGTGTCGGCAAGACGGGCAAGCTCCGCAAGCGACGACTCCACAGAGGTGTCATCCAAGGCGTTTTTGTACTCGATTCCAACAAGAATCGCCCTTTCAAGCCCCTCGGTTAGACTGCTCACTGAAGTATCGGAAAATGACATAGACGCCTCCGGTTATGCGTTGATCATCTGCACTATCGAATCGGCTACGCGACGAACATCGCCATCATCGGCGTTAATCCAGGTGATGCGCGCATCGCCGCGCCACCACGTACGCTGTCGCTTGGCATACCGACGCGTTGCAAGCTTGATCGCCTCGATCGCATCCTCAAGAGAGCACTCTCCGCGTAGAGCTGCAACGATTTCCTTATACCCTATCGCATCGCGGGCCGTGCAGGCGGACTCGAACCCCGCATCGATAAGCCTCTTGACCTCATCCACCAGACCGCTCTCAACCATCATATCAACGCGATGGTCAATGCGCCGCTTGAGAATCTCAGGGTCAACGGCCAAGCCAAAGAATGCAGCGGGGACATATTGGGCGATCGTTGCAAGCCCTTCGTGCTGGCGAGCGTAGCTCACACCGTCTAGCTCGAGCATCTCAAGAGCTCTCAGGACGCGCTTTGCGTTATTCGGATGAATGAGCTGCGCGCTCTCGGGGTCGCGCGTGTTGAGCTCTGTCCAAAGAGCCTGGGAGCCGTGGGCCTCAAGAAACGAATTCCATCGATCGCGAACAGGATTATCCACCTGTTCGCCCTGAGGGAATCGATAGTCATCAATGGCGGCGCGCACATAGAAGCCCGTGCCGCCCACGAGAACCGCCCTCTTTCCACGAGCATCGATATCGCTGAAGCATTCACGCGCGTATTCTTGGAACAAGGATGCAGAATACGCCTCGCCAGGATCAACGATATCAAACCCCCAGTGCGGCACAACGCGCTCAGGCACGGGAAGCTTGCCCGTGCCGATGTCCATTCCGCGATAAATCTGCATCGAATCGGCTGAAACGACCTCGCCATCAAGCGCCGAAGCGACCAGCTGGCCCACATCGGTCTTTCCTGAGGCGGTAGGTCCGACGATGCACACCACGGGACGCGAAAGCTCAAGCCTGTCGCACTCGCCTTTACCCACGAATGATCTCTCCCGACAGATACCACGTCTTCGCTTCGTCGATACGCACGGGAACGATCGTACCCTGAAGCCGTTCGATCGCCATACCCTCAGGAAGCTTCGCATGCACCGTCACATTATGGGGGCTGTGGCCGGTGCACATCGACCCATCGCGCTTCGATGTGCCCTCGATAAGCACGTCAAGCGTGCGTCCCGCGAAACGCTGATTCTGCTCGTGCGCAGAGTCTTGCACCAAGTCAACTAGCGATTCGAACCGAGCCTGAATGACCTCGCGAGGAGTCGTATCCTCCATTTTGGCGGCCGGCGTTCCCTCGCGGCGCGAATAGATGAACGTGAACACCTGGGAATATCCAATGGACTTCACCAGATCGTACGTCGCCTGGAAATCCTCCTCGGTCTCGCCCGGAAAGCCGACGATGATGTCGGTCGAAAGGGAGATATCGGGGCACACGGCACGCACCTTGTCCACAAGTCCGCGATAGTGATCGGCGGTATAACGGCGGTTCATTGCCTTGAGAATCTGATCGCTTCCCGATTGCACCGGAAGGTGCAGTGCGGGCATCAGGTTAGGCAGCTCGCCGAAAAGCGCAATCACCTCGTCGGTGAGATCTTTCGGATGCGAGGTGGCGAAACGTATGCGCTCAACGCCCGTGGCGGACACCCCCCTGAGCACGTCAGCGAAGCGCGGCTCTCCGTACAGATCGCGACCGTACGAATTGACGTTTTGGCCCAGAAGCGTGATTTCACGCACGCCATCGGCAACAAGCGAGCGGGCTTCGGCCACCACGTCTTCGAGCGTGCGCGACCGCTCCCTCCCGCGCACGTAAGGAACGATACAATACGTGCAGAAGTTGTTGCAGCCCACAGTAATAGGCAGCCAGGCAGCCCATGGATGAACGCGCTTGGAAGGCAGGTCGGTGGAAAACGTAGCAGCGGATTCAAGCGTCTCTACGCGGTGGTCGCCCTCCTGAATTGCCTCCTCGAGCAGAAGAGGCAGATGCTCTATATTCTGCGTGCCGAACACCACGTCGACATGAGGGAGCGCGTCGATAAGCTTTTGGCCGTCACGCTGACCGATGCAGCCACCGATGCAGATCATGCGCTTTTTCAAATCGCTGCCGCTAGGGAGCGGGATGTTTTTAATGGAAGCCACCTGGCCCATAAGGCGCACGTCGGCCGCTTCACGGATGCAGCACGTAACGAAAACGGCGATTTCGGCATCCTCGACGGATTCAACCTGAATGGCACCTAGGGATTCGAGCATGCCGGCAATGCGCTCGGAATCATGCTCGTTCATCTGACAACCATAGGTATAAAGACAGAACGTCCGTTCTGACAAAGAAGACATGAGGCCTCGCTTTCAGGCGATGGATATGGACTGCAGCCGCCGCACGAATCGCTACGAGATGCGCGATTCGAAGGAATCGGGGGTCGAAGCGGCGCGTGCGTGCCGGGGTTCAACATCGAACCTTATGGCGGTGCGATATTCCCCGTCGATTACGATGTCAGCGAAAGAGGGAATGCAGACGATTTCGATGCCAATCGGCGACAAGAAGCCGCGAGAGATGGCAATCGCCTTGACCGCCTGGTTAACAGCGCCCGCCCCTACGGACTGAATCTCGACACACGAGCCGTCTTTGATCATGCCGGCAATGGCGCCAGCCACCGAAGCGGGAGACGACTTGGATGAGACTTTGAGGCAGCCGACCTGCGGCTTGCGTTCGACGTCGTTGGACATAAGGTTCCTTTACGGTGTTTCTACTGCGTTTGGTGGTGTATTGCCCTTGCGACACGCTGCGAGCATGCCACAAGGGGTTATTTTACTACAGCTGCTTACGCACGGGAAAGGTCACGTGTACGCTGTCATGCGAAATGCGGATTGCCGGCTCGACGTCCCCTTCCAGGAAATAGCGGTCGGCAAGCTCGCGCCATGCACGTTTGAGATCGGCCGAGAAATCATCCACATCCTCCTGGGCAACTTTAAGGCCTCTGTAATCACGCCCCACTGCGCGCTTGGAAGAACGCGTTCCCGTATCGCCCTCTCGCCTACGTGACAGGGATTCGAGATACGGTGGAAGCGGCTTGATTTGACCTTGCAGTATACGATGGGCGCTTCGTGAAGACATTTCAAGCCCTATGCCGGCGGCGATCTGAGCGAACTGCTGCGAATCGGAAGCGCAGGCCAAACGTTTTGAAGGCGCAACCTGCTCGAAAGAAACCATTCCGGCACTCTGATGAGACGAGCGACCGAATGCAAGCAACGTCGCAGCTATCTCGACGGGGCTTCCGAAATAGACCGTGCATTTCTTTCTGTTCGCCAAGGCGAATTCCGCAACCGTACGCGCAATGTTGTGAGGGCTTGAGCCGACGCTCCAGACGCCATCGAGCGCCTTCACCAAATCGGGAAGCGTACTCTGGTCGCGCCGCTCTGTCACTTTCGTCGTATCGAACGTCACAACGAAAGAGCTACCCTGCCCCGCCGCCGAAGAGGCAATAAACGCCTCCTCGGCATTTGCCTTAATGGAGTACAGCGCCATGCCTCTGCCGTGCACACCCCAATCATCCATGGTCAGAGAGTCGAGCTTTGATGTAACGCGTGGCTCGAACACAGTTTCATGGAGATGCTCGGGTACGCCATCGCCATCGTCAACCATCGTGAAACGACGTATGGATCCGGATTTAGACGCGGCGAAGAAAATGGAGCGCGCATGCGCGTCACGTGCATTGCGCAGCATCTCGATGGCAGCATCTTCCACGCAGCGGATATCCTGCTTCGCCTGGCGGCGCTCCGCCTCGGAAACCCGCAAACGAACGAAGCCGTCCCCGAGGTCGCTCTCGACCCGAAGACGGCTCTCGTGCGTAGCCTGATCTATGAATTGAGAAAGGCCAGAAACGTCAGCCATGGCGACTACTTAGCGTAATCCACTGCACGGCTTTCGCGGATGACAACGACCTTGACCTGGCCAGGATACTGCATCTCGTCCTCGATCTGCTTGGCGATATCATGCGCGAGCACGACAGCGGCAGCCTCGTCCACCAGCTCAGGAACAACCATGACGCGAACCTCGCGACCGGCCTGCATGGCATAGGTGCGTTCGACGCCCTTATGGGCGTTTGCGATCTCTTCGAACTTCTCAAGACGCTTCACGTAGCTCTCGAGGCTTTCCTTGCGAGCGCCGGGACGCGCGGCGGAAACGGCATCGGCGGCTTGAACCAACACATCGAGCACGCTGTTGGGCTCGACATCGGCATGATGGGCCTCGATAGCATGCACGATCTCGGGCTTCTCGCCAAAACGACGCGCAAGGTCGGCACCGATCACGGCATGCGGACCTTCGACCTCGTGGTCGACGGCCTTGCCAAGATCGTGCAAAAGACCGGCGCGCTTGGCAGGAACGGGATCGAGGCCAAGTTCAGCTGCCATAACGCCGCACAGGTATGCGACCTCAAGCGAGTGATTCAACACATTCTGACCGAAGGAAGTGCGGAAACGCAGACGACCCAGAGTGCGCACGAGCTCAGGATGCAGGTCGTGGATGCCCACGTCGAAGGTCGCCTGCTCGCCAGCCTCCTGGACCTGCTGGTTCACGAGCTTCTCCGCCTTGGAGTACATCTCTTCGATACGGGCGGGATGGATGCGACCGTCAGCGATAAGGTTCTCCATCGTGACGCGACCGATCTCGCGACGCACGGGGTCAAAGCAGGAGATGGTAACGCACTCGGGGGTGTCGTCGATCAGCAGATTGACGCCTGTGAGCTGCTCGAAAGAGCGGATGTTGCGGCCTTCGCGGCCAATGATGCGACCCTTGAGATCGTCGGACGGGATATGGATGGTCTTCACCGTAGTCTCGGCAGTGTGATCGGCGGCAACGCGCTGGATGGCAAGGCTCAAGATCTCACGCGATTTCTTATCGGCCTCGGCACGCGTGCGCTGCTCGGCTTCGCGGATGATGGCCGCGCTCTCATGCGTCACCTCATCCTTCAGGCTGTCAAGGAGTTCACGCTTGGCCTCCTCCGGGGTCATGCCGGCGACGTGCTCAAGGCGGGCGCTCACCTCCTGCATGGCCTCTTTCAGATCGCGCTCGCGACGCTCCACCTGACCCTGCATGGAGGACAACTGATGCTCACGCGCATCGAGGCTCTCCACGCGGCGGTCCAGCGATTCCTCGCGCTGATTGAGACGATTCTCTGCGGCGCGCACCTCGCGCATGCGCTCCTTGTTCTCCGCCTGGGCCTCCTGCTTCATCTTGAAGACCTCATCCTTTGCCTCAACAACGGCCTCACGACGCATTGTTTCAGCCTGGCGTTCGGCATCGGACACAAGCTGACGCGCCTCCTCGGCAGCGCGCTTGGTGGACGAGTTTGCGAGATAGCGGGTTATGACGAAACCGACGGCAACGCCGACGATGATGCAAATCACGCCGACGATGACAGGCAACAGTGAATCTGGCATCGGCCTCCCCTTTCTTTCATCTAAATCAAACGGTCTAGGTGTACCGGAAATAAAAAATGCCGGGCATAGAACACCTGGCATGAGCGAAGCGCACGATAGATAAGCATGCGATATGCGATTGTTTATCGAAAGCACCGCAAACATTCGGCGCGAATACACTCAAGCTTGTCTATGATACACCGACTTGAAGCGATTATGAGCGCCGTTCGTCAAAAATACGTAGAGCGGGGAGCTGAACCGAAGCCGGACACCTCTTCTGCATAACGACGGGCGGCATCGTAGGCAACCTGCTGGCTGTAGCCCTTTCCTATAAGCCTACGAAACGCCGCACCGCGCACATCTTTAGAGCGAGACGGCTTGCGGCGCAAAAGCTCCAAAGCGCGTTCGAATTCAGAAGGAGCGTCCTCGGGGAAATACTCATCGGGCCATCCGGGAACGAGCGAAGCATCTATACCGACGCGCTCCAGCTCCGCCACGATGCCCGACCTTCCCCTTCCTTGCGCGATACGTGAACGAATGAGCACGCCAGCATACCTCAGATCATCCACAAGGCCGCATGACACAGCGCGCCGAAGGGCAGATTCGGCATCCTCCGAGGCGAACCCGTCGCGCAAAAGCCGCGCACGCAACTCGCTTTCGCAACGCTCCCTCACAGAGATGAGGCGCTGAATCTTGGCAAAGGCCTTCTCCTCGCCCTCCGATGCCTCGCGCACTACCGGCTCGAGCTGCACGGCAGACAGTTTCGCAAGAAGCTCTTCATCTATAACAGGCATGCTGCCCCCTCAAAACGTCATGGCGAAAGCATCGGTCGAGACCAGGGGCGCATCGCGCGCAAACGAGCCCCTTCCATCGTGGCCGGCACCGCCATCTTAAACACGGATCGGTTGCCGCGGCGCTCGCTTGCAGCGCGAGGCAAAGCATCGCATGCGCTCCATGCGCCAAACAGAGGCGCCCCGCGACCAGAACAGCATTCCGCATCGCGAGGCGCACAGCGCACAGCCAAAACGAGACCATGCGCATAATGGCATTGCCGAGCCCTACTCCTCCGAACCGTGAGGCGTAGGCGCGGGAATATCGAAATGCTCGCGGACCTTACCCTCGATTTCATCGCGTACGTCGGGGTTGGTACGCAGCATCTCCTTAGCGGCCTCGCGACCTTGGCCCAGGCGCTGCTCGCCGTAGGTGTACCAAGCGCCGCTCTTCTTGACCACGCCCGCCTCGACGCCCATATCTACGATGCAGCCCTCGCGCGAGATGCCCGTGCCGTACATGATGTCGAACTCCGCCTGGCGGAAAGGAGGCGCCACCTTATTCTTGACCACCTTGGCACGCACGCGGTTTCCTACGGCATCGCCCGACTTGTTCTTGAGCGTCTCAATACGACGAATGTCGATGCGAACGCTGGAGAAGAACTTGAGCGCGCGGCCACCCGTGGTGGTTTCGGGGCTGCCGAACATCACCCCGATCTTCTCGCGAAGCTGATTGATGAAGATGCAGGTGGTGTTGGACTTGGAAAGCGACCCTGCGAGCTTGCGCAGCGCCTGCGACATCAAGCGCGCCTGCAGGCCGACGCTGCTATCGCCAATCTCTCCCTCGATCTCGGCCTTGGGGACCAATGCGGCAACCGAGTCGACAACGATCGCGTCAATCGCATTGGAGCGGACGAGCATATCGCAGATTTCAAGCGCCTGCTCGCCCGTATCGGGCTGGGAGATAAGCACCTCGTCGATATCGACGCCAATACGAGCGGCATAGGTGGGGTCAAGCGCGTGCTCCGCGTCTATGAAGGCGACGATGCCGCCAAGCGCTTGCGCTTCGGCGATAATCTGAAGCGCAAGCGTGGTTTTGCCGCTTGACTCGGGACCGTATATCTCAACGATACGACCGCGCGGCACTCCGCCGATGCCCAGCGCCGCATCCAGCGGCAGAGCACCCGTGGGAATGATACCCACCTCAAGATTGTTGCCTTGGCCAAGCTTCATGATGGAACCCTGGCCGAACTTGCGCTCGATCTGCTCGGTGGTGAGCTCAAGCATCTTATCTCTATCTTTATCCTGACTCATATATGCTCCTTGCAGCGGATACACGCATTGCCAAACGACGATGAACGCCGCTAAACTTTTGCGTTTCCATTATTACGAACGGATGTTCTCATGTCAAGAAGGTCTTGCGAGATCCGTTCTGCCGGCGAAACGAACCCCGCATTCCTCTGACGCATGTTCTATATAAGCATAGAAACCTTGCCGAACCCTTGCAGAAACCTTGCCCGAATCTTGCCGAAACCTTGCCGATGTTCCCCACAGATGCCGGAAAACCCTTGCCAGATTTCGGCTCGAAGCCAGATAGAACGCTCGCTAGAATTTCTCGATTTCCTGCAGCATCAAAGAGAGCGCGGCGTTTACGGTCTGACGGCGTACGGAATCGCGATCGCCATCAAAATGATGAAGGAACGCGCGCGTGGCGAACTTCGAAGAAACGCCGATCCACACCGTTCCCACCGGCTTTCCCGGAACAGCGCCGCCAGGCCCGGCGATACCTGTAACGGAAACGGCAATATCAACAGAGAGCTCTCGGCGGGCACCCGCTGCCATCTGGCATGCGACCTCCTCGCTCACGGCGCCCTTCTCGTCGAGCACGCGCTCATCCACGCCAAGGCGATTGCGCTTGACCTCGTTGGCATAGCTCACAATGCCCCCGAACAAGGCGCCAGACGCTCCAGGCACGTTGGTGAGCGTGGCGGCGATGAGACCGCCCGTGCAGCTTTCCGCCGTACCTAAGCAGAGGCCCTTTGAGCAAGCGGCGCGTATGACAAGCTCTTCGATGCTCAGCTCATCGGCCTGGGCCATGGCCTCCTCGGCCGCAGAGCCCTTGCGCGGCTTGAAGCCGATGAGGTGCCGCGCCTTGGAGATGTAGTCCAGCATGGAGACAATCGTCAGCACGAGCGCGATGAGCATGACAAGCCAGCTCAGACCATAGAGTGCGCCGTAGGCCATCTCAGACCACTCGCGAATCACGGGGTTCTCTTTGACCACGAACAAAACGATTGCAATCATCTGGAACACGGTCTTGAACTTGCCGTACCACGAAGCGGCGATAACCTCGCCCTTATTGGCGGCCACCATGCGCACGCCCGACACGATGAATTCGCGCGCCACGATGATCAGCACGACCCAGCTGGGGAGCGCCTGCAGCTCAACGAGCACTAAGAGCGCCGCGATCACAAGGATCTTGTCGGCGAGAGGGTCCATGAACTTACCGAAATCCGTCACCTCGTTGCGGCTGCGCGCAAGATAGCCATCGAGCCAGTCGGTGCAAGATATGAGCACGAATACGGCGGCCGCAATCCAGCTTTTCCACTGGTTGAGCCAGTCGTAACCTATCCATTCGGGCCAGGGGCTGATGAGCGCCGCCACGAACACCGGCACAAGGCAGATGCGCACGAGCGTCACGATGTTCGCAGGGGTGAGAATCGCGTCTGAGCCCTTCGATTGAGCCTCAGCCATGAATTACCTCGCCTTCCATCTCGTAGACGAGCGTGTCGGTAATCTTCACCCGCACAATCTCACCAATCTCGCCCTCTTCCAGGTAAACCACGCCATCCACCTCGGGAGCTTGGCACATAGCGCGCCCGTACAGCTGGCCGTCTTCCTCTCGGCCCAGCACCAGCACGTCCATCTCATGCCCGATACGCTGCGACACATGAGCCTCGCCAATGGCGTCGGACAAATCGCGAACCTCCTGCGCGCGGGCGATTTTCACATCTTCGTCAATCTGATCGGGAAGCGTGGCAGCGCGCGTGCCCTCCTCGGCGGAATACGGGAACACCCCTGCGTAGTCGAACTCGGCTTCCTCCAGAAACCCGATAAGCTCTTCGAAATCCTGGTCGGTCTCGCCCGGAAAACCGGCAATCAGCGTAGTACGGAGCGTGATGCCAGGAACGCGCTCGCGCATGCGCTTCACGAGCTCAAGATGCCTTTGCGAATTGCCTCGACGGTTCATGGAACGCAAGATTTTTTGCGAGGCATGCTGCAGCGGCACATCAAGGTACGAGCACACGTTCGAACGAGATGCAATCACGTCGAGCAGTTCATCGGTCACGCCCTGCGGCTCGATATACATGAGCCTGAACCACGTATCGGGGAACTCGGCCGCCAGACGATCGAGCAGATGAGCCGTGGTGTCGGGCTCATCGAAATCTTCGCCCCATCGACCCGTGTCCTGAGCGATAAGCGTCACCTCGCGCACGCCCGCGCGAACGCGCTCGGCCACGGCTTCGCGCACGGCTTCGTAAGGGAAGCTGTGATATGCACCGCGAATGTAGGGGATGGCGCAGAACGAGCAGAAGCGGTCGCACCCATCGCTGATCTTGACGTAAGAAGCGGGGCTTGCTGCGTAGGGAGAGGGGCAATTCTGAGCCTCGAGCGCGGCGTCGAACCCGAGCACCTCGCACAGGACGCGCGCGATATCGTCCTCTTTGGAGCACGGCACGAAGGCGCTCGCTTCAGCGAGCTCGCCTTCAAGATCAGATCCGTAGCGCGCCGGCATGCAGCCTGCAACGACCAGTTTCGAGCGCCCGTTCTCGAAGTTTTCCAGCCCGCAGATTTCGAAAATGCACTCGATGCTTTCCTCGGTGGCCGCTTGGATGAACGAGCAGGTGTTCACCACCACCGCATCGGCAGCGGAAGGGTCATCCACCACGCGCATGCCAACCGAGATGACACGTTTGGTCATCTCGGCGGTATCCACCTCGTTCTTGGCGCATCCGAGCGTTACGAAGCAAACCGAAGGCGCAGCGCCTTCGCAATGGGCGGCCGTCACATCGATATTGGTCACGTATACCTCACCTTCAACATCGCGCCTCTCAAAGCGCACGAAAGCGCACCCCCAGCAGGAGATGCGCTCGAAACCAGCATGTACGTTTAGCGATAGTTGACGTACTGGAGGGGCTGGCCGTAATCCTTGCCCTTGAGAAACGCGATCACATCCTGGAGCGCGTCTTTGGAGGCGGAGCTCACACGCAGCTTATCCCCTTCGATGGTCACCTTGACCTTGAGCTTCTGAGCCTTGATATCCTTGTTGATGGCAGAAGCGGTTTCCTTGTCGATGCCCTCTATGATATCGGCCGTCTGACGAACGCTCTGGCCAGCAGCGGGAACGGGGTCGCCCCATTTGACCGATGCCAGATCGATGCCGCGACGAATGAGCTTGCTGGCCAGCACATCGGTGACCTGCTTTGCCACGAAATCGCTCGGCGCGCTTACCGTAATCTTGCGGCCGCCCTTGTCAAGCGATATTTCAGCGCCGGAGTCCTTGAGGTCGTAACGCTGCGAAAGCTCGCGCTTGGCCTGCTGAAAAGCGTTATCGAGCTCCTGCATATCAACGGTGGATACCACGTCGAAGCTAGAATCTTTTGCCATGGAGGTTCCCTTTCTATTCGTGTATCAAAAAACGAATCCGATACGTCTTACGCCGATGCGTCCGAAGCGCTGCCGGACGATGCGTCGTTTGCGGATTCGCCATCGGAGGCGCTATCCGTACCCGAATCGGATGAAGAGGATTTATGCTCCTCGTTCCAAGCGTCGAGCACATCCTGGAAGTCTACGCTATAGCGGAAGATGCCGCTTGACACGTTGTCTTCTATATTCACCTTTTTGCCGTCTTGAGTGACCGTCAAGCCTTCGTAGGGACTAGACACGATCTGGAACTGCCCGGTGACGTCATAGCTCTCTTTGGCGGGACCCGTCACATCGCCTGCGAAGATGCAGTTGTCTTCGCCCTCCCAGATTTCGATGTAGGGGGTCTGGCCGTCGGCGACCTCGTATTCGATGGTGGTCTTAGTGGGCGCGACCTCCTCAGGCTCCGACTGCTGCGTCTGCTGAGACGCCTGATCAGACGTCGAATCGCTCCCGGAAGACGAGTCGTTCTCCTGCGTGTTCTCCGAGCCGGGCATGCCCGTAATGTTCATCGGCTGGTTCGTCGACTCGGTGGTGGCGGCGCGATTCATGCCGTTCACCATGACCACGATCACCACGACGAGCAGCAGGATGACGATGCCCGCGATAAAAAAGGGCAGCTTATCGCGCAGGCCGGAACCGTGGTTGCGCACGCCCAAGTTAGAGGGCGCGGCATAGAGGTTGCCGTAATGCTCCTCGGAAAGGGCCGAGCGGCGGGCGCGGTGGGTCGAATGGGCGGAGTGACGGTCGTCGATTGGATCCATGACGCGCGTCTCCCCCGCCGCGCGGGCGGCAGCGCGTTGAGAAAGGCCCTGGCCGTAGGCATTATAGGAGCCCACATGAACCGCGCCGATGCGACGCGTGGTAGCCGCAGGCGGAATAGAGGTCGGAGAGGCGCCGCCGAAGAACTCGTCATCGGTGCTCGGCAAGCCGCGCCTAGACGATGAGCCTGCCGTGCTCGAAAGGTGCGCCCGCGACTCGGATGCCGAAACGGTTTCGCGGTTGTGGCCGCGACGCCTTCCCGCCGACATGTCGAAACCCGTGGGCTTGATCTGCTCGCGCGCCTTTTCCACCTGGCTGCGGTACTGAGCGTCCAGGTACATCTTCACCACTTCGGTGGGATTCAGTCCCAAATAACGCGCATAGGCGTTGATCATGTTGCGCGAATAGCCGCGCGGGGGCATTCCGTCCAAATCGGACGCCTCTATACGCTCCAGGATGTCGGGGCGGATGCGAATGCGACGGGCCACCGATACGATGTCCTCCCCGCTTCTCTCACGCGCCTGGCGAAGCACATCGCCAAAGTTCATGGCATCCACGCGTGGTACCTCCTTGTATGTTCGAAGGCGACGTTTGCAGCCGCCTGAAAACGCGACAAGCCGGACGGTGCAGCCGCCCGGCGATTGCTAGTATACAGAATCCTCGGCGTCATGCGCCTCGAACGCCTTGAGGCTCTCGAGCTCCATGGCATCCACCAGAACCTCGCGGGGCTTGCTGCCGTTGGGCGGCCCCACGATGCCCTTTTCCTCCAGCATATCCATGATGCGTCCTGCCCGCGAATAGCCTACACTCAAACGGCGTTGGATATTCGAGGTCGAGCCCAATCCACTCGAAACAACTATATCGGCCGCCTCCCAAATCAGAGGGTCGTCCGAGCTCGACGAGCCACCGCTGCCATCGGGCATGGACGACCCGATGCCGATGACGTTGGTCTGCAGGATCTCGTTATGATACTCAGGTTCGCCCTGCGACTTGAGATGCTCGACCACCGCGTCGATTTCCTCTTCGGACACGAAGCAACCCTGCAAACGCTGCGGCTTGGCCCATTCGGGCTTGCTGAACAGCATATCGCCCCAGCCGATGAGCTTTTCGGCTCCAGGCGTGTCCAGAATGACGCGCGAATCGATTCCGGAGGCCACCAAAAACGCGATACGGTTCGTGATATTGGCCTTAATCAGGCCCGTGACCACATTGGTGGAAGGGCGCTGAGTGGCAATGATCATGTGAATGCCGGCGGCACGCGCCAGCTGAGCGATGCGGCTGATGGAAAGCTCGACCTCTTTGCCGACGTTCATCATGAGATCGGCCAGCTCGTCGATCACGATCACTATATAGGGCATTTTCTTAGGCGCCTGAGGAATGTCGTCGATCGAGAGCTGCTTGGTTCCGCTCGCCGGTTGCGACTCATCAAGGCCCTCCGGATCAAGCGCGCCCGATTCGACCTTGGCGTTGTATTGCGCTATGTTGCGCACGCCCGCTTTGGACATGACCTTCAGGCGGCGCTCCATCTCAGCGACGCCCCAGGCCAAAGCACTTGCGGCCTCCTTGTTCTCGGTAACCACGGGAACGTAGAGGTGCGGGATGCCGTTGTAGAGCGTGAACTCGACGCGCTTGGGGTCGATCATGATGAACCGCACCTCGTCTGGGGTGGCGCGCATGAGTATCGACATGATCATGGAGTTGATGCCCACCGACTTACCGGAGCCCGTGGTGCCGCCGATGAGCAAATGGGGCATCTTGGCAAGGTCCACGATGATGCTGTTGCCCTCGACATCCTTGCCGATGGCCATCTCGAGCGCGCCGCCCTTGGCGTCTTTGAGCACATCGCCCAAAAGCACGGTCTGGCGCACCTTGTTGGGAACCTCAATGCCCACATGGTTGGTGCCCGGGATGGGGGCGAAAATACGCACGCCAGGCGCCGCGAGCGCGAGCGCGATATCGTCCTGAAGGGCAAGAATGCGGCTCACGCGCACGCCGGAAGGCAGGTCGACCTTGAAAAGCGTGACCGTCGGACCGGCGACCCAGCCCACAACCTGCGCCATAATGCTGAAGTCCTCGAGCGTGCCCTGGAGTTCAGCCGCCACGGCGCGTAGATCGTTCTCGTCGGCCTTTTCTGCCTTAGACGTATGCTTGATCAGGCTGAATGCCGGCAGCGTGAAGCCGCCGCGCGTCTCCCCTTGGGCATTGTCGGGCGCAGAAGCCGAAGACAGAGAACGCGTCTTGGCAGCAGGCTTAGAGGACGGGGCGTCCTCCTTGCGCGCCAGACGGCGCGTCATGGGCTTTGCGGGCTCTACGGAATGTGACGCAGCGTCGCGCTCATCCTCGGCATCGTTCCAAGGCAGCGCGACCGTTTTAGCTGCAGCCCCCTCTTTGGCACGCGAACGGGTCTTCTTCATGCGCGGACCTTCGTCAACGCCAAGCACGCGCGTCTGGGCCGACGATGCGTCGTTGGGCTCCTCCGCACCTGCGGCATCCGCCTGATAGGCGTAATCCGAAGGCCAGTACATTTCGACATCGGAAGCATGCGGGCCGCCGTACATAGTGCGAGAATCGCCGAGCGATTGAGTGATAGACTGCGAAGCGCGGCGCGGTCGAGAGAGGTCGCGCGGCACGCGGGGCGCAGGCTCGGGGCGGTACGGCTCCTGCTGGGCCGTACGATCGGGATCGACGGATCGACGAATGCCGCCAAAAGGACGGTTACGATCATAGCGCGGCTGCTCATAGGGCTGGCTGTCGAGGGCGGTGCTTTCCTCGTCCTGCTCGGCGGCACGGCGCTCGCGACGCAGTTCACGTAGGCTTTGCCCCTTGTCGCGAAGGGACGAAAGCGCTCCCGACACCGAGAACCCTATGATCACGACACCGCCCAAAGCCACGCCGAGCAGCAGCACGCAGCCCACGGCCTGGCCGAAAAGCTCAAGCAGCACCCATGCGATGCCGGCACCCACATACCCTCCGCGCACAGAGAGGTGATCCACCGAGGAAGCAGGATCGCGCGCGAACACCGCGCCCGGATCGGTCGCAGCACCCGGCGTGAAAAGGGCGAGAATGGACATTAGGGCGATAAGGATAAGAAACGACCCGATGCCTACGCGCAGCCCGAGATGACTATGCTCCGTGCGGACGAGCATGCATACGCCCGTCGCGAGCATCATGATGGGAAGCAGGTAGCACCCAAAACCGAGCCCCAGATGGAGCCCCTGCGATAGTGCCGAGGTAATAAAGCCCGAAGGCGGCAGCACCGCGATGATGAAGAGCGCGACCGCCACCACGCCGCACAAGACGCCGGCGATATCACGCCGGGTGCGATCGTCGAAAATCCTGGGCTCGCGAAAATCAAGCTCCTCCTGCTGGGCGCGGGCGGCTGCGGCCTTCCTGCCGCCCCCCGCCTTGGCGCCCGCTTCTTTGAGCGCGACGCGGTCGGAGGCGCGCTTGCCCGAACTGATCTTTGATTGTGCTTCGGCTTTTTTGGAACCGCGAGCCACTCCTCGCTCCTTACTGCTGCGTTTGAACTTCGTTTCAGATTGCAGAATTATACCCTCACCCGTCGCATGGCACCAAGAATCCGGCCTTTGCTCAAAACGGCCGGATTCTTGCGATCAAAACTCAGGGCTGACCTTACAGTTCGATGATGCTCGACACCACCATGGGGCGCTGCTTGGTGCGCTCCCAAAGAAGCGAGAGCAGGGAGTCGCGGCAGGTTTTTTCCAAATCGCGGCCCTTGGTGCCCTTTTCCAGCGCGCGGCGCAAAGTGCCCTTCACGGTATCGGTGGCCTCGCGCCGGAGGTCGGACACATCGCCGCCAGTAATACCCCGCATCTCCACGCGTACGTGGCCCATGATCTGCTTCTTGCGCAGATCAACCGCGGCGCAAATGAGCGCAACGCCCGCACCGCCCAAGGTCTGGCGTTCGTCGAGGACGTCTTTGGAGGTATCGCCCACCGAAAGGCCGTCCACGTAGACGATGCCGCTTTCAACCGGCTCGCCAAAGCGCACGCCGTCCTGCGTAAGCTCGAGCGTGTCGCCGTTTTCGCAGAGGAAGATGTTGCGCGCGGGAACGCCGGTCGCTTCGGCCAGCTTGGCATGGGCACGCAGATGAGTGGCCTCGCCGTGAACGGGCATGAAGTTCTTAGGCTGCACGATCGAGAGCACGAGCTTGAGCTCCTCGGCGCCCGCATGACCCGATACGTGCACCATGGCGCGGCGCTTGTCGTACACGTCGCAACCGATCTTGGCAAGAGAGTTAACCACGCGCGTCACGGCCTTTTCGTTGCCCGGAACAGGCGTGGCGGAGATGATTACCGTATCGCCCTCGTCGATCTGGATGGTGCGATGCTCGCCGTTGGCGATGCGCGCCAGCGCAGAGAGCGGCTCGCCCTGGCTACCGGTGCACATGATGACCACCTTGTCGGCAGGCATGTCTTTGAGGTCGTAAGCGTCGATGAGGTCCACATCTTGGATCTTGAGATACCCCAAACGGCGCGCGATATCGGTGTTCTGCACCATGGAGCGTCCGGTCACGACCACCTTGCGCCCGCAGGCAACCGCCGCATCGGCGATCTGCTGCAAACGATGGATGTGGCTGGCGAAGCTCGCGATGATCACGCGGCCCTTCGCGTTCTCGATGATGGGGCGCAGCGCGCGGCCCACTTCGGCCTCGGATGGCGTGAAGTTGGGGTTCATCGCGTTGGTGGAGTCGGACATCATCAAATCGACGCCCATCTTGCCGAAACGCGCCAGCGCTCCGAAATCGGTGTGCACGCCGTCGATCGGGCTCTGGTCAAGCTTGAAGTCACCCGTATGGAGCACATTGCCTGCAGGAGACTGAAGAAACACGCCGAGTGCGCCGGGGATCGAATGGTTCACGGCGAAGAAGTCCACCACAAAGCTTCCGAGCTTGATCTCGTCGCCCGCCTTGACCTCGGCCAGACGCGCCTTGACGCGATGCTCGTTGAACTTGCCCTCCACCAGGCCAAGCGTCATCTTGGTCGCATATATGGGCACCTTGCGGGAAAGATCCTTCATCAGGTACGGCAAGCTGCCCGTGTGATCTTCGTGACCGTGCGTGATGATGATGCCACGCAGCTTATGCTCGTTCTCCAGCACATAGGTGTAATCGGGAAGAATCAGGTCGATGCCGGGATGGTCGTCATCGGGAAACATCAGGCCGGCGTCCACGAGAATCATGTCGTCGCCGCATTCGAACGCGGTCATATTCTTGCCGATGGCATCCAAACCGCCCAAGGGAATAACCTTGAGCGTCGCATCGGGCTTGCGCTCCACGCTGCCGCGACGGCGAGATCCGCCGCGCGCCTTGCGGGTGCGGGGCTTGGAGAACGTCTCCTTTTCCATCTGGTCTTCAGGGGTGATCTGCGGGCGCTTGTGCTCCACCGTAACGGTCATGTGGCGCTTGGTGCGATGGCGACGGTTCTTGCCCTGCCCTGCCTGAGTTGCCGTGTTCTCCGTCTCGTTAGCGCGCGACTGCCTAGAGCCGGAACGCTTGCCGGCCTCGTTGCTATTGGCGGTGCCTCCGCCATGGATATGTTCGTTAGCCAATGTCGTAATCTCCTTTGGTTGATGGATTGATATGAATACAAACACGTCGTCAGCCTGCGCATGTCGAATAAAAAACGCAGGTGGCGACGAACCGTCCAGAAGTGCAGCGGCACTGCCGCCCAAATGCCCCGACGCGTGGCCGGGTGAAGTCGTATCGGTTGATTTTACGCCAAGTCGCACTATTCGACCAAATCTCGTTGTCCAATTAAGGAGAAACGGTGGTGAGATGCACCATGTGCGATTGTCGATGTCCTATAATACAAATACTTCACAAGTGTAGTCAAATGGCTATCAACGAAGACTTGCGGCTGCTTCTTCAGCACATCGCCAGACGGCGGCTTTAAGACTTCGCACCCGATTCCGAGCTCGCACACCACGAGGTGCCTCATGCGTCAACCCACCCATCATCCACAACGCGCCGCACACGACGAAGCGGAGATTGAGCCTCAGTTCGATTCCTCATTTTTTGTCGCTTTCCGCCTCACGCACGAAGCGCTAAAAGGCGCCCTTCGTGAAGCAAGCGAGCTGAATATCACACAGTACCGCATACTGGTCAAGCTTTCCGGCGCGGGCGAGCACGGGCTGGGACAAGGGAAACTCGGCGAGGCGTTGCGCCTCAAGCCCAACGTAGTCACCCAATCCCTCGGCGTGCTCGATGCCTTCGGATTCGTTTCGCGCGCCGAAGGCGAGCATGACCGTCGCTCTAAAACCGTTCGTGCGACCGAAGCGGGCGTCCATCATATCGAATACGTCAACACGCACATCGTGGAGCTTCTCTATAGCCTCTTCCCTACCGACAACGCCTCTTGGCGCGCCATACTCGAAGCTTCAGTGGCCGCTGGCGCGACAATCGACCCGCCGCTTTCTCGACAGACCGCCGAACGCTACCCTGCCTCGCGAACCCTTGTGTCGCTGGAGCTTGTGCGATTGGAAATCGAGCGCGAGCTTAAGCACTCCTGCGGCGTTCCGCTTTCAGAAGCGCTCATCATGATGCGCCTGAGCGAGGTCGACGACCCGCAGCGCATCGTCGACCTCGCAGAAGCGCTCGACACCTCGACCGCCAATGTCACGCGCACCGTCGATCGCCTCGCACGCCACGGCTGGGTCGGCCGCATGACGGGACCGCGCGATAAGAAAGCGGTCTACGTTGTGCCTACTCCTGAAGGCGCGTTCCAGGCTGCCGTGATCGCAGAGACCACCAATCGCATCGCGACGGATCTTCTATGGAGCAGGCTTTCCGGCGCCGATCGAGCGGCTATAGAGCAAGTGAGCACTGTGGTGATCGACGGCCTTCGCGAGCGACGCCGGGCTCAGCACCGTGTGGGATACGAGGATTTACGGCCCATGAAAAAAGCCTCCGGGTTCGAGGCCGGAGGCTGGAGGGGCTCATGTGAGCCTTGGCGCTAAGCGATGGTTTTTCGACCGACGTAGAAGGCCCCGAAGAGAATCACAAGATTGCACGCTACGTCTGCAGCAGCCCACATCAGGAGCGCAGAGGTATCGACGATTGCGCTATTGAGCGTGACGAACGTTCCCACGGTAAGCAGCATCACGGGCACGCCGCAGCATGCAGCCGCTGCCACGAGGCGCAAGCATGCGTCCTTCTGGCTCTTGGCGCCCACCAGGCATACGCTCGCCACCATCGAGGCAGCCCCGAGCAACGTGCCTATGAACGCGGAGAACGCCACCATAGCGGCAATGATAGCTCCCAAACCCGGCAGCTTGCTGCTCATGGAGCCCACCTGTACCGCGGAGAGGATGCCGCTCACCACGATCGCTAGGCAGATGAGCGCCACGAGCGCGGTCGCCCAGCCCCAAAGAAACGCCGTAGACGGCATCGCCCGCACGCCTTCTCTGCGCCCCAGCGCGGCATAGAGCGCAACGCCCGCCGTGGAGAGCGTGAGCGCTAATGCCGCCGCGAAAAGAAACGCGACGAACGCCGAGCCGGTAAGAATCGAACATACCACGTCGAGCACCGGAACGCCGGTGGCCGATATGTAGTCGTAGGCGAGTCCTCCCGTTGCGTCCATGACCGCAAGTCCGATGCGCGCCAGCACGGCAACAACGAGCGCCACCGCAAAAAGCGTCGCATAGGGCAGCGCCATCGCCTTCATCTGCTTCAGCATGGTTATTCGCCTCCTTGAGAGCGGTCAGCATCGGACCGACCCGCATCAAACTCGTGCTCGATGACCGACGTGCCGCAGAGGTATCCTCCGCAAAACGCCAGCCCAACGTCGCCCATAAGCGAGCCGAGGATAGGGTCGCCGATGTAGCTGTTCTCGCCGCAGGCGCCGCCAGCGGTATGCCAGCCGGCATAGAGGCCCGGTATCACGCGCCCATCCGTGCCCACCACCTGCATCTGGTCGTTGATAAGCAAGCCCGCTTTTGTGCCGTAAAGGTTGCCGCCGATACGGCATCCATAGAACGGCGGCTCGACAATGGGATGCAGCCACTCCGACGGCATGGGGTACATGAAGTCGTCTACACCTCGCTCGCAGCATTCGTTCCAGTGGGCCACGGCCTGCGTGAGCACGCCCTCTGCAAGACCCAAATCACGCTCAAGCTCCTCGAGGGAATCGCGTCGTTTGAGCACATCGGCATCGATGGCATCCTGAACGCCGTGATGCCAGTCGCGATAATGCTCAGGCACCTTGTCGATCTGCTCGAGATCGGGGGTGATAAGCTTGCGGCAGTGCTCTTGGGCGAAACCGGAGAGATGGTCCTCGTAGTTCGCGTCGAACACGATATATGAGCGGTGACCCGGAGGCGTCATCTGGATGGTCGCCAAATCACCGAGCGCATAAATTGCGTTGGCGCCGTCTTCTGCAACACGCGAATCCATGTAGCGCAGGCGATTGCCGCACCGGTCGATGGTGAGCCACGGCTGGCGCGAAAGCTGGGTCATGCCGTCATAAAGGAAACGAGCCCACTGCCCTCCTTCCGCCTGCCAGTCCACCCCGCCGTCAAAACTCGCCGAGCTGTTGAAGCCCGAAACGTCAGCCCCTACGCCGAGACCCATGCGGAAGCACTCGCCCGTTTCTCCGCCCACGAGATAGCTTGACGCGCACCCCATCGCCGCGGTGGGAATGTAGCGCTCGAGCAAGGCTTTGTTGTTGCAGAACCCGCCTGCGGTCAGAATCACTCCGCGCGGCGCATGGATATATATCTCGCGCTGAAAGTCTTCGCGCGCGACAACGCCCACGATTCGGCCGCTTGCATCCTGCACGAGTGCCTCGGCCGGACAACGAAACTTGAATGCAACGCCCCTCTTCTGGCCGTAATCGAACATGGCGTCGGTCGCATCTTTCATCTTGAGCACATGGTGGTCAAGGGTGGAGCGCTTGGGCGCCACATACACCGGCACCTCTCCCAGGCGCCAGTCGACTCCGCACGACGCCATCCAGTCGAGCGACGGGCCGCCCTGCTCGGCGATGCGAAAAATGAGCTTTGGATCAGCCGCGTAGTGGTATTCGTCCATCGCCCAATCGGTCAAGGCCTGAGGGTCGAACGGATAGCTGGGAAACGCGAAGCGCTTCTCCTCCTGTTTGCTATAGCCGCCCAGGATGCCGCACATGCCGGCAGACTGAGCATTGCCTCCCCAGGTCGCCATTGACTCAAGGCATATGACCGACGCGCCCAGTTCTGCTGCACGAGCGGCGGCATTCAGTCCCCCGCCGCCGGCGCCCACCACTACCACATCGCATTCGAGATCCCACTCATCGGGCACGGCACGCGGAGGTATAGGCGTGGCTTCGTTTGCGGGAAACGAGGCGGCGTTATGCTCGCGATACGTGCCGTCAGGGGCGCTGGCGTTGCTCCCTCGGCTTTCGGGAGCGGCAACCTGCGCGCTGCCGTCACGCGCCCAATCGCCGATCGCGCCTTCCTCGACGGCAAATGCAGCTGCGGGCGTGGCGCATGCCGCGGCCCCGACCATAGCTGCCGCGCCCGCCAGAAACTCGCGCCTGCTTACAGCATGCGATTCTTTCTTGCTGCTCATCGGAACCTCCCTTGTGCATGCATGCAACGGGGCAACCGATGCACGCATATCGGATGCATACATTCAAGAAGAGCGCTACCTGCCCGAATCGGGCGCGCCGGAAGCGAGCACGCGCGGCTCGATGGGCGCCCCCGCCTGGATGAGCGCGTCGTCAACCGCCTGCTTCACGCCTGCCGTTGTGTACGTCGCACCCGAAATCGCATCGATATCGGAGCATTGCGCCGCGTCGATCATCGAGGCGTACACGCCATCCCTGATGGCCTCGTACCCACCGACGCTTTGAGTTTCCCCCTCCTGCACGATTTCGAGGGTTGTGATGCGATCGTCCTGAACGAGCAACGTAACGGTGATCAGCCCATCCATTCCCAGGCCCTTTCCGGTGTACACCCCGTCTGTCAGCCCCTCGTACACTGGCTGAGTTTGCGCGGCATCAACCGTAAACTCCCACGGATCCTCTGCATGGAGAGCGAGCTGCTCGGCGCTTGCGGCATCCTTACTGCCCGACCCCTCGAACGAAGGCCCGCAGCCGCTCAGGCCCGCAGCAAGCACGATGATCCCGCATGTGGGTAATGCCAGCGCTGCGTTACGTTTAATCGACCCCATCTCGTCTCCTTTCTTTCGGATCCTCTATTTCATTACTTCTTCGAAGTTATTCTTTTGCTGCTTCAGTGAACTGTCTGAACCTTATCATAGAAAGCACACAATACATATTCCCAGTTGAGCAAAAGTTTTTAGAATTGACGATTTGTTAAAAGTGTACATTGACGCACCGTCAGACATTCCACATACTATAGACATCTTCAAAGAGGTGGCCGATATGACGGCACGACAGATGTCGCGACGTATCGAAGCCATCACAACGCAGATAGAACTCGAGAGCAAACATCCTCGATGCGAAGGGGGTCACGATGGAGCGAAGAGAAGAGATCGTTGCATGCGCCCGCGAGCTTTTCGAGGAAAAGGGCCTGTCCAAGACCTCCGTACAGAACATCGCCGACCGGCTTGGTGTGGCACGCAGCCTGTTCTATCACTATTTCCCCAGTAAAGAGGAGCTCACCTCTGCGGTGCTTGACACTTACGTGGAGGAGTTCATCGAATCGTTACGCGTCTGGAATGCCCAACGCCGCACGGGTGACATCGATCACGCGCTGGCAACTGTCGTTGCCCTTACGCGCAAGGAGCTCTTCGATTGCGAAAGCGCACATAAGCCATTCAGGCGTGCGCTCGCCACGCACGAAAACGCCGCGCTCTACCTCGCATTTGTGAACCGGGTAGCAGAGCGAGTGACCTCCTACATCATGGATACGACGGTCGAGGATTACCGCCGCCTGCATTCAGTCAACATTCAGCACCCTTACGAAACTATCTATACGCTGATTCTGGGGCTCGTGGGCTACCTAAGGCAGCATCCCGACGTCGATGACGAGGTGATCAAGGACATCATCGCAGAAACGCTCCACCTGGATACAACCCAAGCTGATCAAAGGCAACCAGATCAGAAGCAATAGCTCTGCAGGTATCTCGCGGGCGTGCCGGCCAAGCGCGCAACCGACAGCTCGCTCAAACATCCTAATGACACGGCAAGCCAATCGGCGCATTGGCGTGGGCCGCTACGCAGCAAAGGAGATGCATCATGCTATTCGACGTCTATGGCGACAACGCACTCTACCAATGGCTCGGATGGGTCATAGTATTCGTTGCGCTCATTCTGTTCAACGAGGTCGCACGACGCAGCAAAGCCGGCGGCATTGCCTGCTTCCTCGTCATCCCTGGCATTCTCACCGTGTATTTCATCTCGATTTACGCAAGTGCGGCAATGGGTGCCGAGTGGGCGCTCAATAATCCCACCTATCTGTATATGAACAGCTGGTTCCACTACGCGAAGCTCTACGCCGCCACAGCAGGATGCATCGGATTCCTTATCTTGAAGTACCACTGGGGACGGCTCGGCAAAGCCGAATGGTTCAAGTGCTTCCCGTTCGTGATCGTAGCCATCAATATCCTGATCGCCGTGGTGAGCGATTTCGAAAGCGCAGTGCGCGCGTTCGGAACCACCTGGGTCTCAAGCGAAGGCGTTACCCTGCACGGAGGCTGGCACAACGTGTTCAACGGCATCGCGGGCATCTTGAATATCTTCGTGATGACGGGCTGGTTTGGGATTTACGTGTCCAAGAAAAAGCAGGACATGCTTTGGCCCGATATGACCTGGGTGTTCATCATCAGCTACGACATTTGGAACTTCTGCTACACCTACAACTGCCTGCCTACGCACTCTTGGTACTGCGGCCTGGCGCTGCTGCTCGCCCCCACCGTTGCCAATGCGCTGTGGAACAAGGGCGGATGGATTCAAGACCGTGCATACACGCTTTCGCTGTGGTGCATGTTCTGCCAGGTGTTCCCGATGTTCGCCGACTCGAGCGTGTTCGCGGTCCAATCGGTCAATAACCCCGATGTGAACCTCGCGATATCCGTGCTTGCGCTGGGCGCCAACATTGCGGCGCTGGGCTACGTAGCATACCGCGCTAAGAAGCTGGGTGTGAACCCCTACACGCATGAGGTGTTCGTGGGAACGCGCGACTACGAGGCAGCTATGGCACGCCGCGAAGACGCAGAGCAGCTAGCGGCATAGAGCACAAACGACAGAACGGAGAAACGAAGCCGGCTGCCACTGAGGCGGCCGGCTTTTTCATGGGCAAGATAGCTTGTTGGCAGTTTTTCCGAGTATGTAATCCAGATTGATGCCCAAATCACTTCTTTCCGCCAGTTTCTCAAAGTATGTAATCCAAAATCCGGCATCAGAGAAGCAGTACTGAACCCTTCAATCGCCAGCTCATCTTTATATCCTGCATAATCCCAGGTCAGAATTCTCAATAGGGCAGCACAAATGTGCTATTGCCATTCTGGGGCAGAAATTTCCTCCGAATTGGATTACATACTCGGGAAAACTGACGCAGTAAAGGTAATTCGGCGCGCCCGCGGATTACATACTCGGAACAACTGCCAACAAAACGCACGCGAACGAAACAGCCAGTGTGCGCTTACTCCAAATATGCGCCCGTTTGGCGGCTCCAAAGATGGGCATATTCACCGTCTTGCTCGATAAGGCGAGCATGCGGACCGTCCTCAACCACTTTGCCGCCATCTAGCACCACAATGCGGTCAAGGCTCGCCACTGTAGAGAGGCGATGCGCCACAACTATAGAAGTGCGACCACGCATCAGCTCCTCAAGCGCATCCTGCACCATCTTCTCGCTTTCGGAGTCGAGTGCACTCGTGGCCTCGTCAAGCACCAGAACAGGACAATCGGCGAGCATAGCGCGGGCAATGGCGATGCGTTGACGCTGCCCGCCGGAAAGCTTCACGCCTCGCTCACCGGTTACGGTATTGAACCCCTGCGGCAGACGCTCAATGAACTCAAGAGCGTTGGCGCGTCGGGCCGCTTCGCGAATCTGATCCATGGTGGCATCAGGCCTGCCATATGCAATGTTCTCGGCAATCGAGCGATGGAACAGCAACGCCTCCTGGGGCACGTAGGCAATCTGACGACGCAGGCTTTGCTGCGTGCACCGAGAAACATCCTGGCCATCCACCATTATGCGGCCTTCTTGGATATCGGACAGGCGCAGCAAAAGCTTGGTGAGCGTAGTTTTGCCCGCGCCGCTCATACCCACCAGACCAATACGCTGACCTGCAGGAATATGCAGATCCAGCCCGTCGAATACACGCGTTTCCACGCCGCCGTCCTCGTAGGAAAACCCAATGCCCTCGAAATCGATGGCGCCTTCACGCACCTTCAGGTCGGGCGCGCCGGGAGCGTCGGCCACCAGGCGGGGTTCATCAAGGACCTGCGTCATGCCGCTCGCGTCGCCGAACGCGCGGTTGAAGCGCTGCAAGCCCGAATTCACAAAGTTGAACTGCTGCGTCATGGTGTAGGTATAGGTGAACATCATCACCAACGTACCGGGCGTGATGCCGAACCACGCGTTGCCGCCCGAAATGAACACAGCCACCACGCTCATGATAATCACGGCGATACCCGCAGTTAACACGCCGCGCAGAAGCGAAGAGCGCATGCGCTTGGAGTCGCGCGCCACCACCTCGCGATTGGCACGATCGAACAACTCACGCTCGTAGTCTTCGCGACCGTAGGTTTTCACGGTAAGAATATTGGTCACCGCGTCGGAGAGCTCGCCAGAGAGGTTGTTTTGAGCTCGGGCGGCATTTTCATTAAGGTGGAGAATGCGCTTGTACATGATGTAGGACACGCACGCGTATACCGCAAACAGCGCCATGAGAATGACTACATACACCGGCACGCGCGGCCCTAGCAGGATGCACACGAATACGACCGAACCCAACACCGGCAAAAACGGATGCACCAGCGCTTCGACCAGCTGGTTGTACGCCGCCATGAATTTGGAGGTCTGCGAAACCAGCGTGCCACCGAAGCGATTGGAGTGAAACGTCATGGACTGGTTGGATAGCGCATCGAAGCTCATGGTTGCGAGATCGTAGCTCACCGCAATCTCGAGCTTCCACAGCGCATAATCCTGCAGCTTGCTGCACGTTTGCCCGCACACATTCACCAGCACCAGAGCGGCAATGTAGGGGCCGAACACGGTAAACACCTGGTCGGCTGCCACAGGAGCAGCGCTTACGCGATCTACGATCAGGCCCATGACAAACGGGTTGCCATACGTTTGGAATCCGCCGAAGAACAGCGTGGAAAGCACCAGCAGTGCAAACAGCCCGAAATGCTTGCGCGTGACCAGCCAGTAATAATGCAGCGTACGCCGAGCAGTGGACGGCATCTTACGGGCGGCACTTTCCTTGGCATCGGAAGACGGCATGAACATCCTTTCAAGTGAATGCGGAAGACGGATACCGATTGAACCCGAAACCCGCCGCAGATGCAACTGTGAATCTTGTGTCCATCAAGCGACGCGAGCGTGCATTGCATACGCCAAACAAGCCTGTCATCAGGCGTGATGCATAACTCTACCACCGGTTGAGTCGGCTCTACCAACCGTCGGTTGAGTCGAAGACGTTCCCTGCCCCATCATAAAAACACGCTACAATGCGAACGTTTCGAAGGAGGCATCACATGGAAAAGAAAACACTCGGAACCACCATCGCAGCGCTGCGAAAGCGGAACGGAATGACGCAGCTTGACCTGGCCAACCTGATGAACGTCACCGACAAAGCGGTATCCAAATGGGAACGTGACCTGTCATGCCCGGACGTGAATTCATTTCCGCGCCTAGCCGAAGTGCTCGGCGTCTCGACTGACGACCTCCTGAACGCCAAAACCGCACACGCGGGCACCGAAAGCAACGGGCCTCGCGAAACGGCTCTTCTCGCACTCAAATGCATAGGTCTGGCAATGGGAGTCGCGGTGGTAGCCTTAGGCTCCATGGGCGAAATCGGTCTAGCCGAGCCCCTCTCCCCCAACGCAGGCATGACCATGCTCGGAATAGGTCTCACCTGCCTAGGAATCAGCGCATTCAACAAGAAGGGCTAGGAATCAGGCAAATAATCGCCCCGAACAAAGACAAAAAAGCGGGCCAGCAAAAGCAAGGCCCGCTCGGTGGGCGATGAAGCCCCAAGCATCCGGTTTCTCCCATGGACTGGAAGAGGAAAAGAGGATGGGGGTTCAAGGGGGAAGGAGGAAAGGACCCATCCTTTCCTCCTTCCCCCTTGCATAAGCCCTACGCCCCAAACCACACGGCAAACTTGGGCGCATACCCCATGATGAAGATAATGATGATCAGCACAGGAATCCCGTACTTCACCCAAAGCCTGCTCCATGCAGGGAACTTCATCCCCTGGCCAGCATCGGCCTCGGCGAGAAACTTGTCCCAACCCCAACCGTAGCGGGTCGTGCAGAACAGCACGAAAATGAGCGAGCCCAAAGGAAGCATATTGTTAGACACCACAAAGTCCTCGAGCGTCTGGATGTCGCCTATGCCGGGCACCGTGAATCCAGACCACAGATTGAAGCCAAGCGCACAAGGAAGACTCAGGGCAATAACGAGCGCTCCATTGACCAGTACGGCCTTGGTGCGACTCATGCCCCACTTGTCCATCGAAAAGCTGATGAGGTTTTCGAACACGGCGATTACGGTTGAAAGCGCCGCAAAGCTCATGAACACGAAGAAGAGCGCGCCCCATACGTTGCCCAAAGGCATTTGGCCGAACACTACAGGCAGCGTCACAAACACCAGAGACGGATCGGAATCAGGCGTTACGTCATAGGCGAAGCATGCAGGGAAGATAATCAAGCCAGCGAGAATGGCGACGAGCGTGTTCAGCACGGTCACATTCACGGCCTCGCCGGTAAGGCTGCGCTCGCGGCCCACCTTGGAACCGAAGATCTCCATGGCGGCGATGCCCAACGACAGGCTGAAGAACGCCTGACCCATTGCGGCGTACACCGCCTCGCCAAAGGTGGACCATCCGCCTTCAAACATGCGACTGAAGTCGGGAATCAGGTAGAACGCTATGCCCTCGCCTGCACCCGGCAACGTCATCGCGCGGATGCACAGCGCAATCATTGCCACGAACAGAATGGCCATCATCCACTTGGTGATGCGCTCCACGCCCTTTTGAAGACCCATCGCGCAAATCACAAACCCAATGAGCACGGCAACGAGCATCCAGGCAATGAGCTCGCTCGGATTGGCGAGCATCGCGTTGAACGCCTCGCCCGTCACCGCAGCATCGGCCCCGTTGAACATGCCCGAAGCCATCTTGGGGATGTACGCCACCATCCATCCGGCAACGGTGGTGTAGAACATCATGAGAATCATGCAGCCGATGTAGCCCCACCAGCTAAACCAGTGAAAGCGGCGCTTGGGCTCCAGAATATCAAACGCCTGAGCGCAGCTCTTCTGGCTGGCGCGCCCCACGGCGAACTCCATAACCATTACGGGCAGGCCTAGAATAACGAGGAAGATCAGGTACAGGAGCACGAATGCGCCGCCGCCATACTCGCCCGTGATGTAGGGAAAACGCCACACGTTGCCCAAGCCGATAGCGCAGCCAGCGGCTACGAGGATGAAGCCTATACGCGACGCGAAATGCTCGCGCCCCTTTGCTTCAGCGGGCTGATTGTTTTCAGCCATGGTGACTCCTTGCTAGCGTCTTACGCCCACTGCGATCGACGCGCTCTCTCAAGCGACAGAAACGCTCAAGATTCTACCACCCCAAATGGACAGATTACAAAAATAGTCCACCCGAAACGCATCTCGAAACACGCCGGAAACATTCACATGCGCAAGATTTACCGAGTCGAATGCCTCGTGCGGAATCAAAGGTCTTTCGCCAGCTGCTCCAGACGCCGCACGCGATGATAGACAGCGCTCTTGGACAGAGGCGGATTGGCGCGCTCGCCCAGCTCCTTAAGACTGGCGTTGGGATACTGCAGACGCAGACGCACGAACTCCTGCAGCCCCGGCGCCAAATCGGCCACCTTGCCGCTCTCGGCCAGCTTGCGGATGCTCACGATCTGCTCCACCGCCGCCTCGGAGCTCTTCGCCTGATTCGCCACCTCGGCGTTCACCTTGCGGTTCACGTTGTTGCGCACGCTCTTGCGCACACGTTCGTTTTCCATGCGCAGCGCGCTTTGATGCGCCCCCACAAACGCCAGAAAGTCGGAGATTGCCGTACCGCTTTTGAGATACACAATAAAGGAGCTGCGACGCTGAAGAATGCGCGCAGAGATGTCGCGCTCCGCTAGCAGCGACACGATGCCGTTTGCCATCTCCTCGCTTGCCACGGTAATCTCGAAATGGAAATCGCCGCGTGGGTCGGCGATAAATCCGCTCCCTAGAAACGCACCGCGCAGGTACGCCGCGGCGCAACAGGTCTTTTCCACGAGCTTTTCGTCGATACCCATCTCAAGCCCCGCCTCGCCCAACACGCCCAGGTCGCGCAACGCAGCCTCAAGCTTTGGCTGAGAGGGCACCGTGATAAGAAAGTTAGGGGTTTTATGCAAAACGCTGCGACGCACCGTGAGCTCCGTCCGCAAGGCATAAATCTGGTGAAGCGAGCGAATGACCAGGCGCGCCACCGAGCTGATTTCGGTAGCCACCTCAAGACGGTACTTGCCCGGACCAGAAAAGAACAGCGTGCCCTCGATGCGCACAAGGGCGGCGAGGGTGGCCTTGTCGCAGTGGCTGCATCCAGGCAGCACGCGCGTGAGCTCGTCTTTTACTTCTGAGGTGAACGACATGATATATGGTTTCTAGCTTTCTCTGTATATACGAAATAATGGAGACTGGCCGCAGAACATGACCGTCGGCATTGTCCATCGCTGACAGCGCGCTTGCGACTCATGCCTGCCGCGTCTTCCGCCCCCGCTCAAATTGACATCCGAGCGTCGGCAGACAACGGCAGCGGTCAGCGGATGCCGCGAGCGCGTGACAGCCTGATCACGGAGCGGAACGCATCGCGCAACGCCTCGGGGTTATGCCACGTGGGACGCAGCGGGTCGACAACGTTGCGCACGAGCACCACGGTGCCGCGGTCCTGGATGGCGCATGCATCGGCGTAATCGGCGCGAACAGGCCTAATGACCGGCATCGCGCCTTCGTCGCGCTTCATGCGGAACCTCTCCACGGAATGCTCCAAAGCCGGCGCATCGGCACGTGAGCCGCTCGCCGAAGGCCTGAGCGCTCCAGGGCTATGGATGAGCATGTAGTCGATCAGCCCGCCCATGCCATGGCGCTCGAGCGATTCGTAATGCTCCAGAGCCGAAAGGCCCCAGGTTTCGCCCTGCATGTCGGCGAGCGAGCATACGAACAGCGTCACGCCGCACGAAGCGCGGATCGCATCGGTCACGCCGGGCACGAGCAAGTTGGGGATGATGGACGTAAACAGCGACCCCGGACCCAACACAATCAGATCGGCCTCGCGAATCGCATCGAGCGCGGGCCCGTACGCATGGATGGGCTCATTGGATTCCAGCCACACGCGGCGCAGCGCCGTACGCGATTTACACGCCGCCGCCTGCCCGCTAATGCGCACCCCGTCGTAGGTTTCGGCGCATAGACGCACGTGTTCGAGCGTAGACGGAAACACATGCCCGCGCGAGCCCAGCAGCCTGCCGCAGATGGCAATGGCCTCGGGCAGAGAGCCAGTTGCATCCTCCAACGCCGAGAGCATGAGATTTCCGAGCGTATGGTTGCGAGCAAACGAAAATCGGCATTTGAACGCACGTGTCAGCGGATCGCCGTCGTTAGCTGCCATCGCGGCGAGGCACTTACGGATGTCGCCTGGAGGAAGCACGCCGGCCTCCTCGCGCAGGATGCCCGTCGAACCGCCGTCATCCGCCATAGCCACCACGGCCGACACGTCGGCCTCAAGCGTAAGCAGCGTGCGTATAGACACGGGAGCGCCCGTGCCGCCGCCGATCACGACGGCCTTGACGGGGGCCGCGGTATCGTGGAGCACCGTATCCCCCACCTTCTCGCGCAGGCGCGCGAAGGCAGCCGTGGCCGCAGGGTCGTACTTGAAGGGGCGGCTCATATCGGTGGAGCCGTCCATTACGCCTCCTTCTTCTTGGGGGCGGGAACGGGCTCGAGCGCCGATTTCACCGATTCAGCAAGCGCCAAGTCGCGATGCGAAACGCTCACGCGATAGCCCTTTGTCTTCAGGTGGTCGCCCGTGGCCTCTGCAATCGCAACGCTGCGATGTTGACCGCCCGTGCATCCCACCGCGATAGCCAGCTGCTGCTTGCCCTCTTTCACGTAGCCCGGCATAACCACGTCAAGCAGGCCTTTCCACTTATCCAGAAAATCAACCGTCTCATCGCGGAACATCACGAAGTCGCGCACAGGAGCATCGAGCCCGGTAAGGGGACGCAGCGTGGGATCGTAATAGGGGTTAGGAAGAAAGCGCACGTCCATCACGATGTCGGCATCGTCGGCCGCGCCGTGCTTGAAGCCGAACGAATACACCGTGACAGCGAGCCCCTCGCGCTCGCCGTTAGTGGAGAACAGCTCGCGAATACGCGAGCGCAGCTGCATAGGGAGCAGTTCGGTGGTGTTGATCACGTCGTCGGCGCCGGAGCGCAGCGAGAACAGAAGCGCACGCTCGGCTTCGATGCCCTGCGCGATGGTCATGCCTTCTTCGCACAGCGGATGACGGCGGCGGCTCGCCTTGTAGCGCGCCACGAGCTTATCGTCATCGGCATCGAGAAACAGGACGCGATACTTCACGCCGCGTTCGCGTAGCTCATCGAGCTCGCCCTCGAGATCGGCGAAGAACGCCTTGTTGCGCGCGTCGCACACCACCGCCAAGCGACGCGTCTTGTCGGTGTCGGAGGCAGTGGCTACAGCAAGGAGGTTGGAGATGAGGCTTGCCGGAAGGTTGTCGATACAGAAATAGCCGAGGTCCTCGAACGCGTGCATCGCCTCGGTGCGGCCCGCGCCGCTCATGCCGGTGATGATCACCAGGCCGTTGCGCTCATCCGCGCCGACGATCGTCTCACCCATCACGAACACCTTTCTCTTCGATTCCGCCGAATCTAGGATATGCTGCCATTGTGCGCCTCGAGGGCGCGTTCCATGTAATCGAAATCATTCCTCGCGCAATGCCTCAACCCGAATGTCGCTTTCTGAGGCGGCTCGGTCTTCAAACGTCGAGTCATCTGAGAACGCCGAGTTGCCCTCGAACGTCGCCCCGCCTCCGTCGAGCGGCCTTGAGGCTCGCTCATTATACTGCGTCAGCACCGCGAACACCTCTTCCGCCACCTCGTCGGGCACAGCGCGGCTCGCTTTAATGTCATCAAGCGACGCCTCGCGCAGCTTGCGAAAACCGCCCATCGCTTTGAGCAGCGCCTTTTTGCGCACGGGACCCAAGCCCACAACGTCGTCCAGTATCGATTTGGTCATGCCCTTGCCGCGCAGCTCGCGGTGGAACGTGATTGCGAAGCGATGGCTCTCATCGCGCACGTGTTTGACCAGGTACAAAGACGCCGATCCGCTCGGCAGCACCACCGGGCCGGTCTCCTGCCACGGAACGAACAGCTCCTCGTCGCGTTTAGCCAGACCGGCCATAGGAATATCGGTGATTCCCATGGATGCCAGCTGCTCCATGGCGGCCGAAAGCTGAGGCTTACCGCCGTCGAGAATCAGCAGGTCGGGCTTTTTGCCGAAACGCTCATCGGCCATGCGCTCGGGGGCATAGCGCCTCCCAAGCACCTCCTGCATGCTGAGGAAGTCGTTCGCCTCGTCAAGCGGGGTCTTGATCTTAAACCGGCGGTACTGATTCTTGTCGGGACGACCGCCCGTGAACACCACCATAGATGCCACAGTATAGGAACCATGGATGGTGGAAATGTCGAAGCATTCGATGCGCATGGGCGGAGCGTCGAGCGCGAGTGCGCTTTCCAGCTGAAGAAGCGCGTCGTTGATTCGCTTGTCCTCATAATTGGTGCGCACCTTGTAACGATTGAGCGTATGACCGGCGTTTTTTCGAGCCATGGCCAAAAGCTCCGCCTTCTCGCCGCGGCGAGGAACCGTAAAGCGCACCTTGGCCCCATGCGGGCTTGCGAGCTTGCGCGTAAGCCATTCCTCCATAGCGGGCGCATCTTCGAGCTCGGTTTCCACGATGACCTCGTGCGGGATGGACTCGGTAGCGTCGTAGTAACGCAGCAGGAAGTTATGCAGCAGGTCTTCGTCGGGCACATCACGGCCGCGATCGAGCACGAACTCGTTACCGTTGATGATGCGACCCTCGCGAATCATGAACACATGCACGCCCGCGATGGTCTCCTCGCGCTCGATGCCAATGACATCGGCGTCGAGATTGCGGGAAGAAACCGCATGCTGGCGGTCGGAAAGCGCATTGATGGTATCGATGCGCTGCTTGACTCGCCCGGCACGCTCGAAATCGAGCTCGGAAGCAGCGGCTCGCATCTCTTGTTCAAGCTCATCAATGAACTCGCGGCGGTTGCCCGCAAGGAAGCGCTCGATGCGCGAAACGTTTTTGGCGTACTCCTCGGGGGTGACCCACCCGCAGCAGGCCCCCGGCCCCAGCCCCACATGAGCATCGAAACACGGGCGCGTTCCCTCCTCGGAAAGAAACGCGTCAAGGGATCCGCTATCGAGCTTACGCTTGAGTCGGCGCCATTCAGCGCAGCGTGCGGCGCATAGGGGCACTACCTTGCGCGCGATATCTACGAGTTCACGGGCGGCACGACTGTCGGTGTACGGTCCGAAATACCGGGTGCCTTCCACGTGCTTCTCACGCGTGTATTTGATAGCAGGAAACACATCGCCCTTGGTGAGGGCAATGAATGGATAGCTTTTGTCGTCTTTGAAGTCGGCATTGAAAAACGGCGCATACTGACGAATCAGATTCTTCTCCAGCACCAGCGACTCGTGCTCGTTCTCGACGACGATGTACTCGAACGAATCAATCTGTTCGAGCATCATGGGAATCTTGGCGCGCTCATCCTGGCCCATAACGTATTGCTTCATGCGAGCGCGAAGCTGCTTGGCTTTGCCTACGTATATGACCTGGCCGTTTTTATCTTTCCACAGATAGACGCCCGGCAGCGTTGGCACACTTGCCAGTTCTTGCTTGATTTCCTGTATGCGTTTCTGGTTGCTCATGCGTAAAAGTATAGGCCAAGCAACGCACGGGGCGACTGGGCGCATCGAGCCGCCACCGAACAACCACGCGCCCGCGCGTGCCTACACACAGCTGATGTCAGCACGCACGGCGATGCAAGACCTTCCCTCGATTGTCGACAACGCAGCAGCGAATCCCGGTGTCTACGATGCGCGCATTCTCTTCGACAGAATCACGGCGACGGCGAGAAAAACCAGCCCGAAAGCCGCCAGAGCGCCTGCCACCGTGAATGCAAGGTCGTAGGAACCTGTAGCCGTAACCACGGTGGCCGCAAGCGACGGGCCTACGAACGATGCTACCGTATAACCCGAGAACAGCACCGCATAGTTGAAACCAAAGTTCTTCAGGCCGAACATATCGCCGCAGATGGAGGGCATGACGGTCATCACGCCGCCGAAGCACACCCCCACAAGGAACAAAACGACGCTGAACGATACGAAGGAATGCGCCGAGGAGAAGAAAACGAGCATGACCACGCACGTCACGGCAAGAGAAGCGCCCAGCATAGTGAAGCGCCCGAGCTTGTCGGAGAGGGCGCCTAAGCCAAGCCTTCCCGCAAAGCTTGCAACCGCGAGAAGCCCCACGGTCACGGCGGCGTCGCTCGACGAAAGCCCCGCCAGCTGCTGGCCGATGGTGGCGGCATGGCCCGTCATCATGAGCCCCGATGTTGCCGCCATCACGAAAGCCGCCCACAGCATATAGAAAATCGGGGTTTTGAGCATATCCTTGGCAGTGAAATCGCGTGAGGCACGCTGGCTCGATTCCTCGCTTTGGGTCCAGCCCGATGGCGCCCAGCCCTCGGGCGGCGCGACGGCGAACCGAGTGGCCACGATAAACGCGAGAGCGAATCCGACGCCGCAAATCCTGAAGCATGCGGAGGTGTCGAACGCCTCGATGAGCGCATTGCCGAGCGGCGCGAACAACAGAGGCGCAAGTCCTGCGCACCCGATGCAAATGCCGTTGGCAAGACCCTTCTTATCGGGATACCACTTGGTGGCAACCGACATGGAAACGTTGTACACCACGCCGTCGCAGAAGCCGCCTAGCACGCCGAAGCAGATGTAGAGCATGGGGAGCGACGTGGCGAACGAGGTGAGTATCCATGCGAGCGCGAACCCCATGCCGCCCGCCGTCAAAAGCACACGTGAAGAGACGACCCGTTGAAGCCATCCGCCCGCGAGCGTGGACATGCCGAGCGTGAAGGTGTAGATCGAATACGCGAGCGAGACCTCCTGCGCAGACCACCCATGTTCTGCCATAAGCGGCGCATTGAACACGCTCCACATGTAAAATGCCCCGATGATGAAGCAGCACAACGCCGCCGACACAAGCGGCAGCACCCTGTTACGCGGTTGCGCCATAAGATCCCCTCCGATTCGATCGCCCGAAGAAAGCCCGCCCTCGGATACCCCAAGAGTCTGCCCCAGTGTAGATTTCACCGATCGGTATGGAACTATATAAACAAGGCGAGCGCCGCTCAATCGGCAATCAAGCAGTAACCGGCCTCACTGCGTCGCATGATTTTAAGTATTTTCGAAAACTGACCCTTGCGAGTAGCGGAATCGCAGAACAGAACGCTACATCCTTGCCGAGCGAGCTCCTGGAACGCTCAAAACAGCCGCCGCAGGCCTATTCGGACTCAAGCTGGATGCTCTCCACAAGATCGATCAGCTCCTGTTTGCTGTGCACGCCAAGCTTGGTGTAGAGCGTCTTGCTGTGGCTGCGAATGGTGTTCTCCGAGAGCACGAGTTGAGAGGCAAGGTAGGCGACATTGCGTCCGTGGGCGAACGCCACGAGCACGTCGGTCTCGCGAGGACTAAGCCCGCGTTGACTCGCCAGCACCATGCATCGCCGCTCAATGGGATCCGGTCCATCAGATGGGATGGGATCGCTCGATGCGACGCCTTCCTGGACGCCGCCTTTCAAAGCGGAATCGCTCCCCTCGAAACTCGCTCGCACGGCGTCGGCCAAACCTTGCCGCTCGATATCATCACCGCCACGCTGCGCTTCCGCGCTGAAGGAGTCGCGCGCATGACGCTCCATTAGGACAAACGCCATGGCAAGGATATAAAGAACGACGAGGATGCAAACGACCACGACTCTGGAGTCAACCACATTGCCGCCGAGCAAAACGATACCAAGCAGCGTCGCAATGGCAAAAACAAGGTATACCAAGCCAGCGAAAAGCCCGAATGCCGACACCGGAGAAACGCCGCGTTCTTTTGCCGCATCGATACAGATAGGAAGCATCAACGCTGAAACAATGAAATAGATGGCGAAAACAGTGGCGCCCACAGGTAGAGCAAGCATATCCCCCGCAAGCGAAAGTGCAAGCAGCAGCGTTGCCACAATGGGAAACAAGACGCGGAACAGCGACGGAATCGAGATGCTACTTGCAAAGCTCTCGCCTGTGCGCTTATTCGCAAGGAGCAAAACGATAGATCCAATCGCGACGCCAGCAAGGCCGAAGGTATTCACGTCCGCGCTCGTTTCGGGCACAAGGAGCAGGGCGAGCATGCGGGTAATGGCCACCGAAAAGGCAATCGAGGCCGCACAGTAAAGCGGGTTACGGACAGCCTTCATCGTTTCGGCCAATGCAGCAACGCCCGAACTCGGCTGAGTGGGCGAAGCGCCTCGCTGGTCTCCCGCGCCCCCGTTCCCCCTTCGCGCTTTAAAGAACAGCCCAAGGGAGCACGCCGCAATCACAGCAAGCACGCAGAAGGCTGCCGCCAAAAAACGAGGCACAGCAAGATTGAGAATGAGATGGGCAAGCGCCGCCACCATGAGCGATATGGCAACGAGCTTCACTGACGAGTCACGATCGAACCACGCAAATGCATCGGCCCACGTGGCGCACGCAAGCCCCAAGCCAACGCCGGCCATTACCGCGAGAGCGCAGACGTGAACCCCAGACGCGGAAGGCGCAAGACCCAGGAGCATGTAGGCGATGACGACAACGATATGCGCCGCGGCGCCAACCGGAACAACCGCACGGTCTCTATGACGAAATGACGCACGGGCGGCAACGAACCCCACTATCAAAAGCGAAAACCCGATTGCCGAACACAGGGGCACAGACCACCAAAACAAGACATCGGAAACGCCGAAGCCCATACGCTCCCCCAGAGGAAGACCGCCCCACAGAACCAGTTGAAGCAGACAGAGGAGCGAGGCATAGCCTACGCACGCACACACACGAGTGACGTCGAAGCCCTCCCCTTTTTCTGAGACCGTCATGCGTTTGTCCTCCCCCACAACGCAATCTAGAACCATTGACTCCGTACAGTTTGCCACAAACGAGTCATCTATTCGTTTGCTTTTTGCTCCCGCGCATCTCCAAACCGTGTAATTCACCAATCGGGTGTGAGGCGGATGACGTGGCGTTTCGTGTATCACGCGCGATGCTTTGCGGTCATTTGCGCATCCACACAATGTTCACCAAGCTCATGTGAAGCGCACAACCGTGCGCGACGCTAATCTATCCAAGCGTCGCGCTGTTCAGAAAAGCGCGACGTTCGAAAGCACGATAAAGGAGGGTATTATGGAATTCTCGCGTCGTCAGTTCCTCGCGGGCATCGGCGTCGCGGGCGCTGCGGCAGCTGGAGCCGGCCTCGTCGGTTGCGCGCCTCAGCAAACGCAAACGTCGACGACAACCGAAGAAACGGCAACCGAAGAGCTTCTGCACACCGCTTACGTCAATCCCCAGGACTACGATTATCGTGGCAACACCACCGACTTTGCCACGCTTCTTTCGCCCTGGAAACTAGGATCTATCGAAATAGGCAATCGCATGGCGAAATCCGCCGCCGGCTCGGCATGCTACCTCGCCGGCTACACCGATGAGCTGTTCGAGTATTACCTTAATTTCGCAAAGGGTGGCGTCGAGATGATCTGGGTCGAGGGAGAGTTCCTCCCTACGGGCGACTTCACCGATGAGGTCATCTCTTTTGGAAAGAGGCTCTCTGAGGCATGCGCAGAATACAATGCCCATCTCGGATGCCAGTGGGCCTTCTCGGGCGACGTGCCCAACATGACCGTCGATGACATCCTCGCCGCAGAAGAACGCGCCGTGACCGTTGCCAAGAACCTGCAGAGCATGGGCTTCGAAGCTATGGAAATCAATGCGGCAGGCTTTAACCTGGGTTCGCACTTCCTTTCGCGCTACCACAACACGCGAACCGACGACTACGGCATAGGCAGCCTCGAGAACCGTGCGCGTTTCGTCGTGGAATGCATCCAGAAAATCAAAGAGGCCTGCGGTGATGACTTCGCGGTTCAAATCCTGATCGATTGCATCGAGGAGCTGGATAATATCACCAACAACCCCACGCTCATGACCCTCGACAATCAGGTTACCGCGTTCCAGACGAAAGCGACCACCATCGAAGAGGGCATTGAGTTCGCGAAGATGTTCGAAGCGGCCGGCGCCGATTCCATGCATCTGCGCCTTGGCCCGCTGGGCAACCACCCCTGCCAGTTTGCAAGCGACCTCTACTTCATCCTCAATGGCATCGAAGGCGCAAGCGGCTTTGCTACGCAGTTCGATTTCAATAAGCATTTCCAGGGTGCGCTTATCGGCAACCACAGCGGCGCAGGCATGCTGCTCGATGTCGTCGCACGGTATAAAGAGCAGCTGAGCATTCCTTGCGGAACCGTGACCTACATGGACCCTGCGCATGCCCCCGATTTCTTCGAGCAGGCGCTCGCCGATGGCAAATGCGACTTCTACCTGATGAACCGTCCGTTCACCGTTGATACCGAGTATGTCAACAAACTCAAGGAAGGCCGCCTGGACGAGATTGCTCCCTGCACGCGTTGCCTCCACTGCCACATCGGCAGCAATGAGATGAATGCCCAGATGGGCTACTGCCGCGTAAACGCCTTGACCCAGCGCGTGATGCGCGAGGGCGGCCCCTCCACCTACGAGGTTCCTGCGGCAGAAACCACCAAGAAGGTCATGGTCATCGGCGGAGGCCCCGCTGGCATGGAGGCAGCTCGAATCGCCGCGCAGCGCGGTCACAGCGTTACCCTCTACGAGAAAAGCGGCGCACTAGGCGGAAAGCTCGAATTCGCCTCCAACGTCAAGGGCCCCCATGAGAACCTGACCGACCTTTCCGCTTACCTCTCTCGCCAGCTTGAGGTGAACGGCGTTTCCGTCGAGCTCAACAAGGAGGTCGACGCCGCTTTCATCGACTCCGAGGCCCCCGATGCCGTGATCCTTGCCGTAGGCGGCAAGCGTCCCGAGGCGCCTGTTTCCGGCAACGACTCGGTTCAGGTGGTTGATTTCGACAGCTTCATGATGACCGAGATGGGTGACAACGTGGTCGTCTGGGGCTCGAACGCCCAAGCGTTCGACTGCGCACTGTGGCTCACCGTTCACAAAAAGAACGTCGTCATCGTAACGCCAAGCGCCAATGAGGAGCTTGACATGCAGCAGTCGCAGCACGCCATTCGCTTCATGACCACTGCACTCTATGCTCTTGGCCTGCGCGTTTGGCCCAGCTCTTCCATCCAGGAGGTTGGCGACGGGAGCATCACCATCCAAACCGAAACGGGCACGACGGTAAGCATCCCCTGCGACGCCATCGTGAACGCGGGCGACATGCTGCCCGACACGTCCCTGATCGACGGCTGCTCCGTATCCGAAACCTACGCGGTGGGCGATTGCAACGAACCGTTTAACATCGCTCTTGCTATCCGCTCCGGTAACGACGCCGGCCGCACAGTCTAATCCTATCGATAGCCTTCTCCCCTCCCGTTGTTCGCACCATGCGAACGAAAAAGGCCGCTCGCATCCCTCCCGCGAGCGGCCTTGCTTTGCCCTATGCGCCTTTATTCCTCTTCCTCGATGATGCGTGCGCGGGCCTCATCGGCCGGATCAGGCAGTCCGGCGGCTGCACGCTCTTCCGCGAGCTGAGCAAACTTCTCCTTCATAGTGGGGTTGTTGCGCGTCAAGCGCTTGATGGAAAGGTCCTGCGCTTTGTCGTTGGCTAGGCGAAGGTTGCGTTCGCTGCCCAGCAAGTTCTCCTTGATCTTTTGCAGATGGTCGATCGATTTGTCGATCTCGTCAATCGCGGCCTGGAATTTCCTGCTGGCCAGATCATAATTGCGCCCGAACTTGGCCTTGAAATCCTCCATCTGCTCCTCGAAATGCGTGATATCGATGTTCTGATTGCGCATCTGGGCAAGCTCCGCCTTGTATGTCATGGCCGAAAGAGCCGCGTTGCGCAGAATGGAAATCATGGGAATGAAGAACTGTGGACGAATCACGTACATCTTCTCATAGCGATACGACATGTCTACAATGCCTTCGTTGTAGAGCTCGTTGTCGGGCTCCAGCAACGTGACCAGCACCGCGTACTCGCAGCCCTTCTTGCGCCGATCAGAGTCGAGCTTTTTCAGGAAATCCTCGTTCTTGTGCTTATGGGTCGAGTCTTCGGATTCATTCTTCATCTCGAACATGATGGACAGGATCTCATTACCCTCGTCATCGGACTCGCGAAACACGAAATCGCCCTTCGTTCCGTCCACTACATCATTGTCCTTTTCGAAATACGCGCGCGGGAATGCCGTCGCGCGGATTTTGTTGAACTCGATCTCGCAGTGCTGCTCAAGCGATTCGCCGACCATCTTGGTGGATAGGCGCGCCTTCATATCTTTGTAGCGAGCGATTTCCTCATCTTTATAAGACAGGAGCTGATCTTTTTGTTTGAGTTCTTCGGCCATCTTGGCTTGAAGCGCGGCCATGTTGCGCTCGCTCTCTGCTTGGGCGAGCTGCATCTTGGTGGCAAGGTCATCGCGTTCACGCTCGGCCTTCATGCGCGCCTCCGCGACCGCGAGTTCCTTCTGCGCATCGAACGCGCTCTGCTGACCGGACAGCTGTTGACGCTGCTCGGCGATGGTGCGTTCCAATTCCGCTTCGCGCGATGCCGCTTTCTGCGCCAGCTCCGCTTCACGGGAGGCAGCCTTTTGCGACAGCTCGGCTTCGCGCGCCGCAGCCTGCTGGACAAGCTCCGCTTCGCGAAGCGCCGCCTGCTGACGAAGCGTTTCCTCTTGGCCGGAAAGCCTTTGCTTGAGCGCTGCAACTTGGGCATCGAGCTGCGCGGTCGCATTCGCGAGAGCTTTCTCATATTCCGCCTGCGCCACATTCTCGGCCGCGCGACGGTCACTCTCCTGCTGAGCTATCTGCGCCTTGAGCTGAGCGATTTCGGCGTCTCGCTGCGAAACGGCGGACTGCAGCGACTTCTCATGCTCGGCAGCCTCGGCGCGCGACGCGGCCTCATGTTGCGCCTTCACCGCCTCCATCTTTGCTTTCATCTCTCGGCGAGCCTCATCCAAGCTCATCGAGAGCTCCGCGATCTTGGCATCGCGCGCTGCGGCGGCTTTCGCCGCCTGGCCCTGGGCCTGCTGAACGGCGAGCTCCACCGCCTGGCGCTTGCCCTCCTCCATAAGCGCCTCGCGCTGCGCAATCTCTTTATCGAATTCTTCCGTGCGCACCTGGCGCAAGATGTCATTGAACTCGCTCTCGTCGACCTGGAACACCTTGCCGCAATGCGGACACTTAATTTCGCTCATGCGCCCTCCAAACGTTGCCGCCAAATGGTTTGCACCATTATGCACCAATTGCAGCTGACGCATGTACCAAATCTGGGACGCAGAGAAAGAATAGGGATTGGCGCTCCGCACACCCCAATGGCCCTATCGTCGCGACGGCATCCCTGGATTTCGCATCCGCACAATCCCGTATCCCGCCCGATTCGGACCCGCGGCCTTTTGCTAATGTGCGATAAAGAAGTAATAGAAGTGTAAAAAATTTTGCCGTTCCTATCCGGCACTTAGGGCTGTGTCGGATAGGTCAGGCGTTAGGCTTCCGGCAAGTCTATCTTGCCGACAAAGCTGTAATAAATCTCAATGTCCTGCCTGCGGGTGCCGTTCTCGTCATAGCTGCACTCATGCACGACGATTTTCTCAATCATTTCCCGCAAGAGGGTGGGGGTCAATTCTTCAAAAGCAAGGTGCTTTCTCACAATCCCCATGAATTTCTCGGCGTTGACGGTGGCGGCCTGCGACTTGGAAAGTTCCTCCTGCAAAGCGGCAGCCCGGTCTTTCAGTTCCCGCTGCTCCTGCTCATAGTCCGCCGACAGCTCCATGAAACGCTCGTCGCTGATTTTGCCGCTTACATTGTCCTCATACAGCCGCTTGATAATGCGGTTCACTTCGGCAATGCGTGTCTGGGCCTGTTCAAGCTGCTTCGTGGCTGCGGCGGTCTTTCTCTTGCCGCCGATTTCGTTCTGCTGGATGAGCAGCTTTACAAAGCGGCTCTCATGCCTGGCGGCGTATTCCGTCACTTGCCGGAGATTGGAAAGCACGCCCGCCGTCAAAAGGTCGGTGCGGATAAAGTGTGCCGTACAGTCACGGGTACGCTTCTTGTAGCTGCCGCAGATATAACAGTCCTGCTTGCGGTTCTTGTTCTGATACCGCTGCTGATACAGCACATGGCCGCAGTCGGCGCAGAACAGCATACCAGAGAACAGCCCCACTTCATCATAGCGGTTCGGGCGTTTTCGCTGCTTGCGTAACTCCTGCACACGCTCCCATGTTTCCGTGTCGATAATCGGCTCATGGTGATTTGGGAAGATAGCCTGCTTCTCGATGGGGTTCTCAACGCTGTGCTTGACCTTGTAAGAGGGCTTCTCCGTCTTGAAGTTTACCAGACAGCCAGTGTACTCCCGGTTTTCCAGCAGATGGACGACGGTGTTTGTCGCCCACTTGCACTCATAGCCGGGGTGGTAGCGTCGGGTGCTGCCCGTCCTGCGGTATTCCAGCGTCCCCGGCGTGGGGATTTGCTGCTCCGTCAGCATACGGGCAATCTTGGTCGGGCCATTTCCCGCAAGGCAAAGCTGGTAAATCTGCCGGACAACCGGGGCGGCTTCCTCGTCAACGATATAGTTCTCGTCCTTGTCCATGAGATAGCCATAGACTGGCTTGCTGGTTACAGGCTTGCCGCTCATGCCTTTTGCTTTCTTTACTGCCTTGATTTTCTTGCTCGTATCTCTCACCAGCCATTCGTTAAATAAGTTCCGCAGAGGGGTAAAATCATTGTCCATGCCGCCGTTTGCGCTGTCCACGTTGTCATTGACAGCGATAAAACGCACGCCCTTTTGAGGGAACAGCATTTCCGTGTAAAATCCCACCTGCAAGTAATTACGCCCCAGCCTGCTCATGTCCTTGACTATGACGGTGCCGACTTTCCCGGCTTCAATGTCTGCAAGCATGGCTTGAAATCCGGGCCGCTGGAATAATGAGGTGTGATAGCGATAGCGGCAAAAAGCTAATAAAATCAATGGTTTTGCGGACAGCGGATAGACAGGGAATGTGTTAAAAACTGAATACGCACACAAACGGCGTTACCTTAACCCCTTTGGGGGAGAAAGTAACGCCGTTTTTTTATGCCCGCAGGAAAGGAGGTGCAGCCGGAATGTATTTCACAAAGGGCAAGCAGCGGGCGTTTGAATTGCTCATGCAGCAGAAGCCGGGATTTGACCGCTATCAATCCGGTTGTGCCGGAGATGATGAAGATTGCGGCACTTGCCGTTTCTACCGCCCCGGGTGGAAATATGAGTTTTGCGTTTTCAAAGAGTGTCCCTATTGCCCCGGCAAAAGGACGCGGAAAACGCACGCCAGCATGGACAAATAGACGGGCAAAAGCCCTTGTGCCATGCGGCTTTGCAGACGCGAAAACGGCAAAGGGCATATTGCAATACCAAAACAGCCGAAAACGGCTTTCTAATTGTCCACGCATACCAAGAGAGGAAGTGAGGAAATATGGCAGTTTTCAGAGTGGAGCGAAATACGGGATATACCGTTATGAGCAACCACCACTTGCGAAACAAGGAATTGTCCTTAAAGGCAAAGGGCTTGTTGTCGCAAATGCTTTCGCTGCCCGAAGATTGGGATTATACCCTTGCGGGCTTATCCCATATCAACCGGGAGAAGATCGACGCAATCCGCGAAGCGGTAAAGGAACTCGAAAAAGCCGGATATATCGTGCGCAGCCGGGAGCGCGACGAAAAGGGACGCTTGCGGGGCGCAGATTACGTCATATACGAGCAGCCGCAGCCGCGAGAGCCGGAAGCAGCTACCAGCGGCGGACAGCCGCCTATATTGGATTTACCTACATTGGAAAATCCAACATTGGATAATCCAACGTTGGAAAAACCTACGCAGGAAAAACCTACGTTGGAAAATCCAACATTGGATAATCCAACGTTGGAAAAACCTACGCAGGAAAAACCTACGTTGGAAAATCCAACGCAATTAAATAAAGATATATTAAGTAAAGAACAATCAATTACTGATTTATCAAGTACCGATTCCATTCCTTTCCATTCCCTAAACCCCTTGCCCTTTGCGCATGGCGAAGCGGCTACGCCGCCGGAAAGGAAAAGAACGGAAGCGAAAAGCAATAGCGCAGTAGAGATTTACAGGGAGATTATCAAGGACAATATCGAATACGACCATCTCATTCAAAACTGCAAAATTGACAAAGACCGTTTGGACGAGATTGTTGACCTTATGCTGGAAACCGTCTGCACAGCCCGAAAGACAATCCGTATTGCCGGGGACGACTACCCCGCCGAATTGGTGAAATCCAAGTTTTTGAAGCTGAACAGCAGCCATATTGAGTTTGTTTTGGATTGCATGAGGGAGAACACAACCAAAGTGCGCAACATCAAGCAGTATCTAAAAGCGGTGCTGTTCAACGCGCCGAGTACCATTTCCGCACCGCCTTTCGGTATAAGGGTTTGGGATTATCCCAACAAGCATTTTCCGCAAACGGGTACTCGTTTGCTGTGCTTGCTATCTACTCCATACCCCCACCGAAAGGCGGTATTTGTTGCGCGTTCCTTTGATTTTGGACGCAAAAAAAGATTGCAGCCGCCATGCGCTGCAATCTCCCGATTTCTCATATTGTGAGGTTAATCCTCTGCTTTTTCGACTTCCGTTATCTCCCTTGCTGTTGCGGTTACAATCCGTATGCCTTTATCGCTCATACCGTCCAGCAGCGCGTCAAGCTGCCGCCGCCCGGTGGATTTCTCCGCATTGCTGTTCGGGAAGAAAAATTGATCTACCGAAATATGATACCGGGTTACAAGGTCATAGAATACCTGTAAACTCGGCTGTTGTCCCTTGTTCTCGATATTCGCAAGGTAGCGCGGGGAAATATATAACTCGTCGCTTACCTTTTTGCGGCTCTCGCCGTATTCATTTCTCGCGGCTTTTATAGCTGCCCCGAAAGCCTTAAAGTCGTACAATGGTACGGGTCTTTTTGCCATTTTCATTCACCCTGTTACATTTTACAGTTCACCTTTCTTTTTGGATATGTCCACACAATTCATATCATTAGGTTAAATACTTCCTGTTGTGTATTGACAGTAGACTGATTTTCTGATAAAATAAAATTTATGTAAAAGGAGGCGGCGTTTATGTTGCATAGCATGCGTATTAGATAAGCATTGAAAAAAAGGATTTTCCCATTTTCAACATGGGCTTTTTTGTCATGCTTATTTTGCGGATGCTATACAAAAAACTAACGACGTATAGATATAGTATAGACATAGTGCAAGCTATGCCTTAGTTTTGTTGTACTGCTCTGTGCATTATAAATGCAGGTCAATGCTCATGTTGAGGATTGACCTGCATTTTTTTGTGTAAAAAGGACGAGTGAAATATAATGGGGACCGCGGACGTTTTCTTGTACATCCTACAGCACCGGATAGCCCAGCGCCGCGCGGCGCTCGTCCGGGGTGAGCCACCCGAGCTTCTGGGATATGCGCCCCTCGCGGAACCAGCGCATCCACTCG
>NZ_QIBX01000002.1 GCF_003725995.1 Slackia equolifaciens | reverse complement strand
CGAGTGGATGCGCTGGTTCCGCGAGGGGCGCATATCCCAGAAGCTCGGGTGGCTCACCCCGGACGAGCGCCGCGCGGCGCTGGGCTATCCGGTGCTGTAGGATGTACAAGAAAACGTCCGCGGTCCCTTTTCTACTTTTCGGCATGTTCTGAATGATTTATTTGGGGCGTAATGAGCAATTAGAACCACACTTAAGGGTGAATTCCATCGAGTTAGATATGGCTTACAGTAGAAAATCGAAAGTTTTTGCGCGAAATCATAAATAAGGAAGTAGGAAACGGACGGCAGAGCGCATCGACGGGATTGCGACACCCGATCTTTATGTTTTCTTGCGATAGCGGCGGGCGATCATGCGATTTCTATTCGTTTCAACTGCGTTTCCCGTGACCCTCGCATACGGATTTTCTGCTGCTCGTGGGTATAATAAATCACTTGCATGCAATGACGCCCTTTGCGAAGAAAGCGAGCCCATTATGTATATCGCCGATGTCTTTCAGGCCGAATCTCTGCCCGTTTCGTTCGAGATTTTCCCGCCTAAAGGCGAGCTCCCTCTGGAGGAGGCGCGCGAGGTGGTTTCCGGCCTGGCGCCGCTTGACCCTGCGTTTGTCTCGGTCACGTATTCGGCGGGCGGCGGCGGCAACAGCGGGCGCACCATCGACGTTGCCCGCATGATCAACGACGAATTCAATCTGACCTCCATGGCGCATCTCACCTGCATGAATGCTACGCGGGAGAACATTCGTCAGACGCTTGGAGCCATGAAAGACGCCGGCATTCAAAACGTGCTCGCCCTGCGCGGCGACCGCGTGGAGGGGGCATCGGCCGAGGATTTTCGCTTCGCCAAAGACCTCATTCCGCTGGTGCGCGAGGCAGGCTTTTGCGTGGGGGCCGCGGCATATCCCGAGGGGCACGTGGATTGCCTCGATTTCGAAGAGAGCATCGTGCATCTCAAGCAGAAACAGGATGCCGGCGCCGAGTTTTTTGTCTCGCAGCTGTTTTTTGACAACGAGGCGGCATTACGCTTCTTGGATCACGCCCATCTTGCCGGTATCGAGGTTCCCATAACGCTCGGGGTCATGCCCTTCATGTCGAAATCCCAGATCACGCGCATGGTATTCATGTGCGGCGCCAGCTTGCCCTCGCCTGTGGTGAAGCTGCTCGCTCGCTATGAGGACGACCCCAAGAGCCTGCGTGCCGCCGGCATCGAGTATGCCTGCAAGCAGATGGTGGGTCTGGCCGAGGCAGGCGCGGACGGCGTTCATGTGTACACGATGAACAAGCCCGATGTCGCCGCTGCCGCCGTGGAGGCGCTCGGCATGGCGGGCTTCGGCCCCGCTGCGCACGATGCGCGCGAGGGGGCGCCATGCTAGCGGGGGAGTCCTCGGTGGGGGATGCGAGCGGCGCGTCCGACGAGGCGGGCAAGCGGTTTGCGCTCGGAGCGCCTGGTGGCATGACGGGCATGAGGCATTCGCCCCTCTCATCGCGGGATGATGAGCCTTTCGTGTACGACGCCGTTTCCGGCGAATCTGCGCTTTCCGGCAGCGAGCCGGCGGCGCTTTCCGAATTCATCGAGGTCGATCGCGCGGAAATGCTGCGTTACCTGGGCTACGCGGGGCAAGAGATCGATCCGCAGCTCTCGACTCGTATCGAGGACGCCGCCGCGCTGTGCCAGAGGGAGTCTTCGCCGCGGTTCATGTGGCGTGCGTTTCCCCTGCGAGGCGGTTGCGATGCGGAAGGCAACCCCGTGCTGCGCCTCGAAGGAAGCACCCTTGAGCTTCCGGGCGATGACATCCTCGAGCACCTGAAGGGGGCGGTGGAATGCGTCGCGATGGCGTGCACGTTGGGGCTTTCCAACGAGCGCGAGGCGCGTCGCCTTGCTGCGACCGACCCCACCATGGCAACTCTCTTCAGCGCGGCGGGCTCGGCGCTTGTCGAAACGGTGGCCGACCTGTGCAGCGAGCACATCCTGCAAGACGCAAAGCTGCGCGGCCTCACTACGGGATCGCGCTTCAGTCCCGGCTACGGCGATCTTCCTCTTGCGGTGCAGCCGCAGATCGTGCGCGTGCTCAAGGCCGACAAACGTATGGGGATGGCGCCTACCGAGGGCGGTTTCGTCATCCCGTCCAAGAGCGTAACCGCGTTGGTGGGGCTGTTTGAGGCCCCGCGACGCGAAGATAGAAGTTTCTGCGATTCGTGCAGGGCGCGCGAACGCTGCGTGCTTAGAAAGGCCGGAACGCCATGCAACCTATAACCGATGCACTCTCTCAGCGCCTTGCGCAAGGTCTTCCGTGCGATGCGAACGCGCTGCATGAAGCCGGCGTGCTGCGCGATGCGGCGCGCCTTTGCGTGAAAGATGACTATCTAAGGCGCGTGCTGGCGGGCGAGGAGTACCTGCTTTTCGACGGCGCCATGGGCACCATGCTGCAGGAGGCGGGTCTTGCCGCGGGCGAGCTGCCGGAGCTCTTGTGCCTGACCAACCCCGATGAGGTCACGGCTATCCACCGCGCCTACGTGCAGGCGGGAAGCCAGGTTATAACCACCAACACCTTTGGCGCCAATGCGCGCAAGCTAGGCGATGAGGCCCAGGTCGCCGAGGTGTTTGGGGCCGCTATCGCCTGTGCTCGCCAGGCGGGGGCGCGTTATGCGGCTGCCGATATCGGGCCTACGGGCGCTCTTTTGGAGCCGCTGGGCACCATGCCGTTCGATGAGGCGTATGGGCTTTTCGCCGAGCAGGTGCATGCTGCGCGCGATGCGGGGGCCGACATCATCCTCATCGAGACGATGGCTGATCTTCTGGAGATGAAGGCGGCAGTGCTTGCCGCCAAGGAGAACTGCGACTTGCCGGTGTTCGCCACCATGACGTTCGAAGAAGACGGTAGAACGTTTTTGGGCACGAGCCCGCGTATCGCCGCCATGACGCTGCATGCGTTGGGCGTGCAGGCTCTGGGGGTGAACTGTTCGCTCGGTCCGGCGGAGCTGCTTCCTATCGTGCGCGAGATGGCGGGTGCCGTAGCATGTCCGATCATGGTGCAGGCGAACGCGGGGCTTCCCAAGATGGCCGATGGGCGCACGGTGTATGAGATCACGCCAGAGAGCTACGCGCACGATGCCGCCGCGTTGATAGAGGCGGGCGCAAGCATCGTGGGCGGCTGTTGCGGCACGAGCCCCGCATATATCAAGCGCCTTTCTGCGCTTGTGGAAAAGCGTCGGCCTGCGCCGCGAAATATTGCGCCCCTGTGCGGCGTGACCAGCGCGAACCGTGCCGTGGTGCTCGAAGGGCGCAACGTTGCCGTTATCGGGGAGCGCATTAACCCCACGGGCAAGAAACGCCTCAAGGAGGCGCTTCGCAGCGGCAACGTGGACTACATTCTGAACGAAGCCATCGGCCAAACGGAGGCGGGCGCCGATATTCTGGACGTGAACGCCGGCCTGCCCGAGCTCGACGAGGCCGCCGTGCTGCGCGATTTGGTGGGACGCATCCAAGGCGTGACGGGATGCCCGCTGCAGATCGACTCGTCCGACCCGGCGGCGGTTGAGGCTGCCGTGCGCGTGTATGCGGGCAAGCCCATCGTGAACTCCGTGAACGGCAAGGCCGAAAACCTCGAGGCCGTGCTGCCCGTGGTCAAGCATTACGGGTGCGTGGTAGTGGGCCTTACGCTTGATGAGGGCGGCATCCCGCCCACGGCAGAAGAGCGTTTTGCTATCGCGGAACGCATCGTGCGCGCGGCCGAAAGCTACGGCATTCCGCGCGAGGACGTGTTTATCGACTGCCTGGTTATGGCTGCGGCGACCAACCAATCCGAGGTGGTCGAGATCCTGCGCGCCATCACGATGTGCAAAGAGCGCCTGGGCGTGCGCACCGTGCTCGGCGTGTCCAACGTGAGCTTTGGGCTGCCGCTTCGCGAGGTGGTAAACGCCACGTTTCTTTCCGCGGCGTTCGCGGCCGGTCTTGATATGCCTATCCTGAATCCCAATTCGGCGCGCTATCGCGAGGCGGTCGATTCTTGGCGCGTGCTGTGCGGGCAAGACGAGGGTGCCCGTCACTACGTGGAGGAATACGCCGGGCGCACGCTGAGCCCATCATCGGCTCCGGCGGGCGCGTCGGTTGCGATGGAGAGCGCGAAGACGGGCGCCGCGGCCACGGGTGCTTCCGCATCTGCGCCAGGTGCGGAAGCGGAAGGGGCGTGCGCCGACCCCGAATCCCGACTGCGCCACTGCATCGTGTCGGGACGCCGCGCGCAGGCGGCGGATGCGGTGCGCGAGCTTCTGGCAACGCGCGACCCCATGGATATCATCGATGCCATGCTTATCCCCGCGCTCGATGAAGTGGGCATCAAATTCGAGCGGGGGACGTTCTTCTTGCCGCAGCTTATGGCTTCCGCCGAGGCGGCAAAGGCGGGCTTCGACGTGATTCGCGAGGCCGCACCGGCCGACGCCACTGCCTCCAAGGGCGAACTGGCCTTGGCCACCGTCAAGGGCGACATTCACGACATCGGCAAGAACATCGTGCGCATGCTGCTCGAAAACTACGGCTACAAGGTGTACGACCTCGGTCGCGACGTTGATCCGCAGGCGGTGGTGGATTGCGTGCGCGAGCGCGGTCTTAAGCTGGTGGGCCTTTCCGCCCTTATGACCACGACGGTGCGCGGCATGGAGGAGACCATCCGCCTGCTGCGCGAGCAGGCGCCCGACGTAAAGGTGTTTGTGGGCGGCGCCGTGCTCACGCCTGAGTACGCGCAGATGGTTGGCGCCGATTACTACGCCAAAGATGCCGCCGAGTCGGCCAAGCTATGCGCGAAGGTGTTCGGCGAGGAGTAGGGCTGCTGTCTCCGAGAAAACCTAAAAGCGAAGCGCACGACGGCCTTTTCTATAGTAAGATAGGCTCATCGTTAGGAAGCGGCGCTTGGGCGTCGTAGGGCAACCGAGAAAAGGGCGCGCGAATCCATTCGCCAATGCCCTCAATGAGAGGAGACGCCATGGGACTGCAGGCTGAGGAGACGCTTGGAATAGCGGATTTCGACGAGCTCTCCAATTACCTCCGTGCGCATACGCGCGTGTTCATGGAAGTCGAAGGCAAGACGTTCTATCTTACCCACACCGATGGGTATTGGCGTGCGCAGGATTGCGCTGTGATGAACGACAAGGGGCACTTCACCGATTGCTCCGACCTCGTTCCCACGCTGAGCGAGTTCATGGCTCTGAAGTGGCTGGACGGCAAGTCCGTGGAGGATGTCTACGGCGATGCCAAGTTCTATAAGAGCATTCAGGAAGATTAATCGTTACGCCGGCTTTCCGCCGGCGTAACTGCTTTATGAGGCGCTGCGACGTTATGGCCCGCTCTCGCACCGAATCTTCGCGCGTTCTCGCAGGCTTTCGTATCGCAATATGCGGCGCCTCCGAGAACCCACGAATCTTCGGCACAAGAGCGGGCCTCACTGTTTTGCCCTGGTTAAATGGCTTTTTATATTTTGATTATCGTTTTGGACCCCGTCTACTTGGTCAAGAACGCGTAGCCAAAGCAGCCGGGGCCAAGGTGGGCGCCGACAGTGCCGCTTATTTGGCAAATGCGCGTGTTCTGAGGGTCGAGCTCAAACTTTTCGACGGTCTCTGCGGCGAATTTCTCAGCTAGATCGCGGCGGTCGGCATAGACGAAGTAGATGGGCCACGATGTGTCCAGATGCTCCGGGTCAAGGCGCTTCCAGATGGCCTTTTTCGCCGCGTTGGTTCCGCGTGCGGCAGTGGGGCTCATGAGCACGCCGTCTTCCACGGCCACAAGGGGCTTGATTTTGAGCAGGTTTCCGATGCGTGCGAGCGACGCAGGAATGCGCCCGCCTTTCTGCAGATAGGTGAGGGTGTCAAGAATGCCACTGATCTGGATGCGCTCGCTGAAATCCTTGATGGCGGCAACCGTCTCCTCGAGCGTTTTTGCCTCGTTTCGCAGGTGGCATGCGTACTCCACTACCATGCGCTCGCTCACGATAGCTTGGCGAGAATCGACGACGGCCACGCGGTCATATCCCGAAAGCTTCGCCGCCAGCCGTGCCGACTCCACCGAGCCCGAGATGGTGGACGTAAGCGCAATGATCAGCACGTCTTCGCCGCGCTCTTGCCCTTCGTGGATGTATTCCAGGTAGCTTTCGGGGGAGGGCTGGCTGGTTTTGGGAAATACCTCGCTCGTGGTGAGCAGATTGTAAAACCGTGCCAGGTCCTGCGGGGTGTTTCGGCTGCAGTGCTCCTCGCCAAACGATATGTCGAACGCCGCCAGGCGCACGTCAAGCTCCCGGGCCTCGCTTTCAAGAATATCCGATGCCGTGTCGGTTACTATGACCATGTCATCTCCTCTGCGCGGGTGAACGCTACGGTTCCGCGCGGCTATTGCGCCAATTCCGTCCGATTTCTCTCAAGGCGACATGGCCTCGCAGAAAAAAATCGGACAGTATCCTATATGATACAAAATGTCTCATATACTATCTTAGCAACGGCATCGAGCGCGTCAATGATGCTACGTGATACAGTTGCGTGCTTAATGTCTCGCGTTGTAGCGGGGCATTGCAGGAAAGGAAGGCGCGGTGGGGAAATCGATCAAAGGCGAGGCGTCTGAGGTGGGCTCCGGATCGAAGGGGAAATCCGATGAGCGCAGGGGCATCGTGCACGCGGACGTTTCGGGCGCGACTTCGAAGCCGCGCAATAAGCGCGTGCTCGCCAACGAGCGCACCAAGCGGCGCATTATCCGTGCGCTGCTGCGTCTGATGAACGAGAAGCATTTCTCCGATATCACGGTGAGCGATATCGTGGCGCGGGCAGGCGTGGCGCGGGCGTCGTACTACCGCAATTTCTCTTCCAAGGAAGACGTCATCGCTTCGGCGGGCGCCATCATCATCGACGACTTTCGTCAGAAGACCGTGGGAGAAAACCGCAGCGTGCTCGAATACGAGAGCATTCTGCGCATGTTTCGCTATTTTCGAGCGTATCGCGCGGCGCTGTTGACGCTGCATAGGGCGGGGTTCACGGCACTGTACCTGAGCATGTTCTCGGAGTTTATCGAGGATGTGGCGGGTGATATGCCCTATGACGATATCCGCCGCTATTGCCTGCCGTTCTACTCGGGCGCCGCATTCAGCGTTTTTGTGGCGTGGCTCGAAGAGGGCATGAAGGAGTCGCCCGAAGAGATGGCGGGCTTGTTCCATCGTATGGTGGAAGGCGCCGTGGCAGCGATATAAGACGGCTGTGGTATCATACGCGCGTAGGATTTATGGAATGGGGCTGCGCAACTCGTGTTTGATTCGCTGAAAATAGATGAGAAATCGGGCGTGCCTGTATGGGTGCAAATCCGCAACCACATTTACTTCCTGATCAAATCCGGGCAGGCCAAACCGGGTGATGTTCTGCCTACGGTGCGCGAACTGGCCGTGAAGCTGGGCGTCAACTACAACACGGTGCATAAGGTGTACCAGGACCTCGAGGCGGATGGCCTCGTGAATTCCGGTCGCGGCAAACGCACCACGGTGGCCGAGGTGAAAAGCGAATCGATAGAGCTGCCCAGCTCGCCTGTTGACGTGGTGATCGACGAGCTGATACGCGTTGCCAAAGAGAGCAACATTTCCAAGGACGATTTGATGATGCGCCTGAAAGAGCGTTTGGATGGATGGGAAAGCTGATGCATTTCGGCTGTCAAACGATGCCTTGGAGGCTGGTCTGCTTTGGAGCGCTGTAGCCAGATGCCGCGTGATTGAAGCGGCGGCTCGACGGATGTGCCCGTATGTCTTTGGGGGAGAGTGCAAACGAGAGGTTTCACGATGAGCGACAAAACCGAGAAATCTTATTTTGACGACGACGAAGGCATGGTGTCGGAAGAGACGGTCATCAACGGCGAAGAGGGTTTCGATCGGCCGGTGACCAGCCGAATTGGCGCGATTGCGCTGCGCTGGGTCATAGCTGCGGCGGTGTTCGTCCTGTTTGCCGTGATTGCCGCGTGTACGGGCGCGTGGCCCGTTGCCCTTGTGGGTGCAGTGGCGGCGATCGTGCTTTTCAGTTGCATGCATGTGGTGCTCGAGTGGGAACGCGCCGTGGTCATGCGGTTCGGCAAGTTCAATCGCGTGGCGGGCCCGGGGCTGGTTTTCATGATTCCGTTCGTTGAATATGCCTCCTCGACGGTTGACATGCGCATGCGCTCCACCGCGTTTAAGGCTGAGCATGTGCTTACGAGCGACCTTGTGCCGGTGGATGTCGATGCCGTCCTGTTTTGGACGGTGTGGGATGCTGGAAAGGCATGCACCGAAGTCGATCACTTCGGCCGCATGGTGTATTGGGTGGCGCAAACCACGCTGCGAGACGTGATGGGCGGCGTGAGCATCGCGCAGCTTTCCACGCGGCGTACCCAGATAGACAAAGAGGTGGCCGATATCCTTGAGCGTAAGACCAATGAGTGGGGCATCACAGTGGCGTCGGTTGAAATTCGCGACATCGAGATTCCCGAGGATTTGCAAGAGGCTCTTTCCGCTGAGGCGCGAGCTGAGCGCGAGTACAACGCGCGTATCATTTTGGCCGAAGTCGAAAAGGAAGTGTCCGAGATGTTCGTGGACGCCGCCCAGACCTATGGTCGTCCCGATGCGGCGCTACAGCTGCGCGCTATGAGCTTCGTGTCAGAAAGCGTGAAGGAGAGGGGAGGCCTGGTGGTGGTCCCCAGCTCGCTTTCCGAGGCATTCGAGGGGCTTGAGAAGCTGACGAAATAATAACGCCTACTTGAGCGCTTTTCTCCTTATGAGCCTGAGGTAGTTTCTCGTAAACATTCTACTGTTGCCGAACAGCTTGGTATCGCTCGCCGTTTCTTCGTGCTTCTCGAATTTGATGGCGGAAAGCTCAATTGTGCAGAGGAAATCGGCAATTTGGAAGAGTCGGTAATTGAGCGGAGAAGCGCGTGTATATCGAATTGCTTCTTTAGCCAGAACGAACTCTATTGCGCCATGCAGGGCTTCCGTGACCATATGCTGGCCGTTGTCGTAGTAGATTTTTATTTGATCAAACGACTGGAAGTATTCGAGGTAGTCTACAAGGAATATCGTGAGGTCACGCTTGAGCCTGGCGGTAAATGCTTGAGGCGTATCTAGTTCGTTTCGACGATAGGCAAAGGTTTTATACGATATGGGGAGCTTGCGCACTAAGACAAAGAACGACGAGAATAGACGATGGCGAGTCTCGTGCGATAGCGTGCCGTATGCGCCCTTTCCATACATAAGGGGCGATGCGTGGAAAGGAATATCGGGAAGGCTTTTATCGCTCAGCGCCTTTTCGTAGGCACGAACCGGTTCTGCAATGGAATCGTCCTGGTTGTGGAATACGAGGGTCACAAGGCAATACTTTGATATGCCGCTTTGCCCGCCTGATTCATCTACGAATATGCTCAGCTCGCGCATGGGCCTCCTATAAAAAATGCCGGGAGGTAGCTCCCGGCGACTCGGTAGAAGCTCTTGCGAAGCCTCCAGGGTCTTTATACCACAGTTTTCCGTGCTTAGGGATGGCATTCGTTGCCAAGTTTGTTTCTCCATGCATCTATGGGTGTGGCGTAGTCGCCCATTTTCCAAATTGAAAACGACGATATCAACTCATCGGAGGTAGGCGTTATCGGAAAGTATGCAGAAGTACCGGGCGCAAAGCTCATCGTTGGCGCGAATGGCCCGGCAAGATGATCCGATCGACATGAACGGGTTTCTTGCGTCGATGCGCCAGGCGGCTTTCGTGCAACTATCGGCGGCCCTACGGGGCCGCTCTTTTATTCTCAAAAAAGAATCATATGATAATAGGATAAGAATCATAAATTAGTATGATTTATGATAATATGATGAATCGAAGAAGGGGGATGTGTCGGGGCGTAAGATGCGTTCCGAAATTGTGTGATGTGAGGCGACATGCCTGATCGTCCCCCCTGTAGTCTCCGACGAAGGTCGATGGCTCCACACGATGGAGTCGTCTGCGTCGGAAGGAGGGAAGGAGAAAGGAATGCGCAAAAAGCGGACAGTATTGGTCACTCTGGCTTGCTGCGGAGCGCTGTCCTTCGGGTTAGCCGCATGCGTTCCGAACGTAGAGGGTGCGGCCGACTCATCTGCGGATGCTGCTGCGGAAAACGCAGTGCCTCAAGGAGGTGTGTACGGCGACCGCAATAGCCTTGAGGATGTGTACTCGTCGTTACAGGCGACCCACGAAGAGAATATGCCGATCGTTCGCACGCTTGAAGATGGCACTCAGGTGCAGCTTGTGCCTGATGTTGATTTCTCATATTGGCATCTGAGCGAACAACCCAACTCGTACAACACCTATTACCTGAACGCGGAGAATCGCGGATGCGTTTCATGTCACACCGATGGTCTATACGATTTGGTTATGAACAATATCGCGTATGAGCATATCGACATCACCAACAACATGGGCACCGATGCGACGCCTATGGATTGCCGCATTTGCCACGATGTGGGTACCGGTTACGTGACCAAGAACTTTGAATTTGGAACGCTTATCCATGGCATTCATAGCAAAGACTCTTTTAAGGGTGATTGCATGAGCTGTCATACCGCTACGGCGGATGGCCAGGGCTTGATGTTGTGGGAAGAGGCAAAGTACAGCGTCATGCAGGGTATTACATCCCTGGATAGCGAGAGTTTCACTGCCGATATCTCCTACGAGCAGGAAACCACCAATGATATGTTTGATTTGACGTTCTATACGGGCGACACCAATCGAGAAGCGGTTGACAATGCCATGCAGGGCAAGGAAGAAGACGAGGAGACCTTTAATAACTGGGAGATTAGTGTGACGGGTCTGGTGGACAACCCGTTCACCATGACGCTTCCTGAGCTGATTGCTGAGGCTCCGAGCGAAACGTTGATTTCGACCACGCAGTGCGTGATGAATGCTCCCGGCGGTGAGATGGTCAGCAATGTCGAGATTACGGGTATTCCGGTATCGTGGCTGCTTGACAAAGCCGGCGTGCAAGACGGCGCAACCGCGCTCATGGCGACTGCTCCCGATGGATGGTCGCGTGGTGAGACTCTTGAGACCTTGGCCGAGAACGGCGCCTACCTGGTGTACGAGATTAATGGTGAACGTCTCTCCTGGGAAGACGGCTACCCGGTGCGTATTTGGTATCAGGCGCGAGGGGTTCCTTCGTCGATTCGCTGGACTTCTGAGCTCGAAGTCGTGGATACTGATCCCTCTGAGGTTACGGTGTTTGAGGGCTGGCAGCTCGATGAGGCCAATTCGCTCGATGAAAGCGAGGAGGGAACCTGGTTCAACAAGCCCAATGCTGGTATCGCGCATTTCCATGAGGGCCAGATTATTCCTGTTGGGGAGGCGTACGAGTTTGAGGGCTATGCCCAGGGTTATGACGAGCAGATTGTGTCGGTGGAGTTCTCTCTCGATAATGGTGCGACTTGGCAAAAGCTCGACACCTCCGATTCCGACAAGACGAAATGGGTGTACTGGCACTTCTCGTTCACACCTGAAGAAGAGGGTTCATATGTGCTCAGTGTGCGCGCGACCACTGCAGACGGCCATGTGAGCAAGTATCCCGACCAGGTTATGTTCAACGCGAAATAACGGATGCCGTTACGGGGCGTCTGGCCAACTGGGCGCCCCGATTGGAGGATAAACGATGAAAGCCTTAAAGAAGACGCTCGTTATAGGGACGAGCTCCATCATGGCCCTCTCGGGCATGGGCGGGGTGGCGCTTGCTGCCACGCAGGCGGATGTCGATCAGCCGACAGCATCCGCCGAAGAGCAGAATCAGCAGAGTGCTGAATCGAACGTCGTGCAAGTTAGCCAGGTCATAGGGGAATTTGCCTTTACGCAAGGCGAAACAACGGCAAACGACGTTATCAAGAAAAATCTTGGTGACGCGTCGAAGTACCTATGCGGCGCTCATGCCGTAGCCGATGCTGAGGAGCCGGTGGAAGATTGGACGATTTCAGTCAGCGGGGCGGTTTCGAATCCTTACGAGGCAACTTATGATGAGTTCGTCCAATCTGATGACGTACAGTCGCTTTTGCTGGGTTGCGCATGTGCCGGCAATCCTGCAGATGGCCGAGCCGCCGCTAACGCTGAGGTAACGGGCGTTTCCGCTCTTGTTATGATCGGCATGGCGGAGCCGAGCGCGGAGGCGAATACCGTAGTGTTTACTTCTGCCGATGGCTATGAGGTGGCGCTTCCTTTGGATTATATCCAGATGCATTATTGTCCGATTGTATTCGACGTGAATGGGGCGCCTCTGGCGGAGTCTATGGGCGGCACGAATCAGCTCTGGCTGGGATCTACTGCGGCGAGTTATTTTGCGCGCGATATCGTTTCTATCACGTTGGAGGAGCGTCAGACTCCTCCGCCGAGCCCCAATTCCGATGAGGCACGCGCCGGCTATGGCAACCTCCCCAATATAGGCGTGATGTTCGGAGGAGACGTTCAATGATTCCTCGGGTTTTCGGTCGCGTTGGGAAAGCGTTGACGCTCAAGGGCAATGCCTACGATTTCGGACATGCAATTTCCGCTATCGAGTTTTCACTAGACGACGGAGCGCATTGGACACGCTATGCGACCGAGGGGACTAACGATTATCAAAACCTTACGTGGGCATTCACTTTCACGCCGGAAAACGCCGGTCTGTATACGATGCTCGTGAGGTCCGTGAACGATGCAGGGCAAGTGAGCCCGGAGTCAGCTCACATCGAACTTGAAATACGGTAACTCCTGTCCTGGCGCATGGCGTTTGCAAGAATTGCGAGGTTCGTGCAAGGCCATGTGCCGGGGCGAGAAGAAATGGGGGAGAGCATGCTAGACGACATGCTGACAAGAAGGAGGCTTTTGCAGGGCGCGGCTTTTGTCGGCGCATCCGCCTTCATCGTGGGCGCCGTCACGCTGCCTGCGCCTGCCTCCGCGGAGGACACCCAGGAAGCGCAGGACGCTCCCAACGCTAAGGGCGTCCAATACGGCTTCCTGGTGGACATATCCAAATGCGTGGATTGCGAGAAATGCGTAGCCGCCTGCCGCGAGGCCAATGGCATCCAAGAGGGGCAACCCGATCGTCGCCATATCCAGCATTTTACCGACAGCCGCGGGCAGGACGTAACCGTGTCCACCTCGTGCATGCACTGCGCCGAGCCCAGCTGTTTGCGTGTGTGCCCGGCGGGCGCCATCGTCAAGGGCTATGCGGGCATCGTTTCGGTCAACAAGAACGATTGTATCGGCTGCAAATACTGCTATGAGGCGTGTCCCTACGACGTGCCGCGCTATACGCCCGAGGGCATGGACAAGTGCGATTGCTGCCTGGGCGCAGGCGTGGCTCCTGGGGATGTCCCCAACTGCGTGCGCGCATGCATCTTCGGAGCGCTCGAGTACGGCCCCATCGAGGAGCTGAAGGCCAAGGCGCCCGATGCGGTGCTGGTGGCGGAAATCAACAACCCGTCGTGTCTCATCCGTAATTCCATCTCGTACGCATCAAGGGGGTGATTTTATGCTTCAGACTGTATGGGGATGGCAGCCTGCGCTCTACCTGTTTTTGGGCGGCATGGGCGCCGGAGCGTTCATCATGGCAGCCGTGCTCTTCCTCATCGACCGCACGCGTCATAGGCTGATTGTGTGCGTCTCCATGTGGGCCGCCACGGTGAGTTTGGGCGTCGGTCTGATGCTTTTGCTTTCCGAGCTTATCCACCCGTTGCGCGGCATGCTTATGTGGAGCGCGTTCGACCATTTCACGTCGTGGATGACCTACGGCGCATGGGGCGCATTTGGTGCGGTGGCTGTGTTCGCCATCTCGGCGGTGCTTGCTACGCCTCCTGCATCCAAATGGCTTGCCGCCCACTGGAAGTGGTACGTCAAGCGCGGCGCGGGTCTGCGGCGCGTGCTTGCCATCGTGGGCATCGTGCTGAGCGCGTTCGTGGCGGTGTACACGGGCATGCTGCTCATGGATTCGCGCGGCGTGCCCCTGTGGGATACGCTGCTTTTGCCGGCGCTGTTTACGGTGTCGGCCTTCGATACCGGCGTGGCGCTCGTGGAGGTCATCTCGGTGGTATTGGGCAAGCGCGATCGCTTGGCGCCCAAGGCGCGCTCGCTCATGGAGCGCATCGTGGTGACGCTTGTCGTGCTCGAGGTTATCGTGCTGGCGGTCTTCTTGGCCACCATGCTAGGTGCCGATGCGGCAACCGCAGCCGGGGCAACCGCCGCCCAGTCGGCCACTATGCTGTATTCGGGCGTTCTCGCTCCATATTTCTGGGGTATGGTGGTGGCGTGCGGCCTGGCCGTGCCGTTGGTGATGGCCATTGCCGGCCTTGCGCTGCACAAGCAGAAAGACGGGGCGAAGGATGCCGTCATGGCAGTGGGCGCCATCGGAGCGCTTGTAGGCGGATGCGAGCTGCGCTTCCTGATCTTGGCGGCCGGCGTTCATGCGCCATTGCTAGCAACTACGGTGATGTCGCTCATTGGCTAGCTCTGCACCGCATAGTTTATGGGCTCGATGCAAGTCGGGCCCTTTCCATTTTATCGGCCCCTTCCCTCTACATATATATGCTTTCGAGGTTTCGGTTTGGCATCATACCCTCAAAATCGTGTATCCTAATGCACCGATTCGTCTGTGACGCGCGGATTTGCCGCCTTGGTAGGCCGTCGGCCGCGCGCGGTTTGAGCACATTTCGCATCAGCATCGGAGGGATTCACGTTGAAGCTGGTCGTTACCGAGAAGAACATTGCGGCGCAAAAGATCGCCGACTTGTTGGGAGTGGGCAAGCCCAAGGCCGACAAGGTATACAACACGCCCGTCTATCGCTTTGAGCGCGCCGGCGAGGAATGGGTGACCATCGGTTTGCGTGGCCATATCCTCGAACCCGACTTCATGCCGTCCATTGTGTACAGCAAGAAGGACGGTTGGCAGGGCGTCAACGCCGAAGGAGAGGTGCGTCCGGCCAACATTCCCGATTTTCTACCTAAGCCGCCGTTCAAGACCAAGCGCAAGCCTTTCACGGCCGACGGCGTGCAGATGGGTGCTTGGAAGATGGATGCGCTGCCGTATCTGGCCTATGCCCCTATCGAGAAGCTCCCTAAAGAGAAGGACATCATCCGCAGTCTGAAAAACCTCGCCAAGAAGGCGGATGACATCATCATAGCCACCGACTTCGATCGCGAGGGCGAGCTCATCGGATCCGACGCCTTGAGCTGCATCAAGGAGGTCAACACGACCGCTCCCGTGTCGCGTGCGCGCTATTCCGCCATCACCAAGGAGGAGATTACGCATGCGTTCACCAATCTGGTGGCGCTGGATGAGAACCTTGCCCAGGCGGGCGAGAGCCGCCAGGACATCGACCTCATCTGGGGCGCGGTGCTTACGCGTTATCTCACCATCGTGAAATTCGCGGGCTATGGCAACGTGCGCAGCTCCGGTCGCGTGCAAACCCCCACGCTCGCGCTCATCGTGGCGCGCGAGCGCGAGCGCATGGCGTTCGTGCCCGAGGATTATTGGGTCATCAAGGCGGGCTTTGCGCATAACGCCGACGAGTTCGAGGCCACACATGCCACGGCGCGTTTCAAGAGCGAAGCCGAGGCGAATGCCGTTATGGCGCACGTGGAAGGCGCGACGAAGGGTACCGTAACCTCAATAGAGAAGCGCAAGCGCACCGTGGCGGCCCCCGTGCCGTTCAACACCACATCGCTTATGGCCGCCGCAGCAGCCGAGGGCCTTTCTCCTGCGCGCACCATGCGTATCGCCGAAAGCTTGTACATGGATGGCTACATCAGCTATCCCCGTGTTGACAACACCGTGTATCCCGAATCGCTGGATTTGGCGGGTACGGTCAAGCGCCTGTCCGATGTGCCGGCGTATCGCCCGTACTGCCAAGAGCTGCTCAAAAAGGGAACGCTCACGGCTACGCGCGGCAAGAAGGAGACCACCGACCATCCGCCCATTCATCCCACCGCTGCGGCCGATCCCGATAAACTGGGCGGCCCGGAGTGGAAGCTCTACAACCTGATCGCCCGTCGCTTCCTCGCCACGCTTTCCGACGCGGCGGTGGTGGAGGGCACCAAGGTCACGGTGGATGTGAACGGCGAGCCGTTCGTCACGCGCGGCGACGTGCTGGTGAAGCCGGGCTTCCGCGCGATCTATCCCTATGGTCTCAAGAAGGACGAGCAGCTTCCCGCGCTCGACGAGGGCATGACGGTAGACTTTAAGGGCGCCACGTGCACCAAGAAGCAGACCGAGCCGCCGGCGCGCTATAGCCAGGGCAAGCTCATCCAGGAGATGGAGCGTCTGGGGCTTGGTACTAAGGCCACGCGACATGCGATTATAGAACGTCTATACACTGTAAAGTACATTCAAAACGACCCCATCGAGCCTAGTCAGCTGGGGATTGCAGTATGCGATGCGCTGGGTCGTTTCGCACCGCAAATCACTACGCCCGATATGACGGCAACGCTCGAAGAGGACATGGACGGCATCGCCAACGGCACCAAGACGCGCCGTGAGGTGGTGGATCTGTCGCGCGATATTCTGAATGACGTTCTGCGCGAGCTCCTGCCGCATTCCGAAGAGGTCAAGGAGGCGCTGTCAGACGCCGTGGCCGCCGACGCGTATGTGGGCCCGTGCCCCAAGTGCGGCAAGGATCTGCAACTGCGCGCCTCCTCCAAGACGCGTTCTATGTTCATCGGCTGCGCCGGCTGGCCCGACTGCGATGTGACCTATCCTTTGCCCAAGGGCAAGATCGAGGCGGTGGAGGAGAAGTGCCCCACTTGCGGCATGCCGCAGATCAAGGTGACAGCCTTCCGCTCCAAGCCGCGCATCATGTGCATCGATCCCAACTGTCCCACCAACCAGGAACCCGATGTGGTGGTGGGCACGTGCCCCACGTGCGCTGCCAAGGGGCTGAACAAGAAGCTGATCGCGTCCAAGAACCCGCGCACTTTGAAGCGCTTCATCCGCTGCGAAAACTACGATGAGTGCAACACCAGTTACCCGCTGCCTCAGTACGGCGAGCTTATCGCCACCGAGGAAGTGTGCGAGCACTGCGGCGCGCCCATGGTGGTGGTGAAAACGGCGCGTGGCCCGTGGAAGCTGTGCCCCAATTTCAACTGCCCCGGCAAGGAAAAAGAGGCTGAAGAGAAAGAGGCCAAGGCTGCTGCGAAGAAGGGCGGTTCCAAGGCGAAGTCCGCGACCGCTAAGAAGGCTAGTTCGAAGAAGGCTACTGCAAAATAATAAGGGGGCGTCATGACCGATCCGCGCAAAGAGGCGTTTGCCGCAACCGCGAAAACCATCATCAAGCAGCTCGAGCGCCGCAACATGGAAGGCTATTTCTGCGAGAGCTCCCAGGAGGCCGTCGACTTGGTGAGGTCGCTTGTGCCGCAGGGGTCGTCCATCGGCTGGGGCGGCACGGTCACCTTCGAGCAGACGGGCGTGAAGGCCATGCTCCAAGCGGGGGATTACCGCCTGCTCGATCGCTCCACGGTGGCTGCCGGCGATGCCGAGGGCCTGCGCGACATGTATCTGAAGCATCTCGGCGCCGATTGCTTCTTTATGAGCGCAAATGCCATCACGCGTGCCGGCGAGCTGGTGAATATCGACGGTAACTCTAACCGTCTGGCCTGCCTACTCTACGGTCCGCGCCAGGTCATCGTGCTCGTGGGCATGAACAAGGTGGTGGAGGATGTAGATGCAGGCGTGAAGCGTATCCGAACCATGTCCTGCCCGCCCAACGCCACGCGTCTGCATGCGGGAACGCCCTGCGAGCGCATCGGGGTATGCGGCAACTGCCACGACGAGGGCTGTATGTGCTGCAACATCGTCGTCACGCGTCACAACCGCCACGCCGGTCGCATCAAGGTGATTCTTATCGCGGAGGATTTGGGCTTCTAGTTTCAGTATTTCGCACGTATCGAAGTGGGACGCTGCGCCGTTTGCATGAAAACTGCCATGTGCGGTTTCGGAGTTCGAAACTGGTCTTAAATGCAAAAGGAGTTCAATACTGCTCCTGAATGCAGTCCAACTGCGCGAAATGCGAGTATTGAACTCTATTGAGCTGGTTGCTGAAATGAGCGCCTCTCGTCATCTGGTCTTTAGCGTTCTAAGCCGTATCGAAAGTTGAAAAAATCGAGCGAAAGAGTTCAATACTTGTCTCGAACGATAATCGACTACGCAAGAAGCAAGTATTGAACTCTCTTCTCGCTATTGGCTGATGCGCGAAGGTTTTAAGGCGCCTCATGATTCCGGACTTTTATGATTCCGAGACGACCTCTTCGCGGCTCCATCGCCTCTGCCGGCTTCTTGATCCCGAAACCTTCATTAGTTTGGAGCCTTCGCGAGCTTGGAACCTTCGCGAGCTTGGAGCAGGATGCTCGTTGTTGCAGATGTTATTGGCTTAATCGCTTTGCTGCCTCGAATGCGGCAAAGGCGCCCATGGCGAGCACGGGGTCGATTACGGGAAGCCCCACCGCTTCTTCGAGTTCGCTCGCGATGCCTATGGTGGCCATGCCGGTGCAGCCGAGCGCGATGACCTCGGAGCCGAGCCTTCTCAGGAGTCGCGCGCCCTCGATGCATGCCGTGCGGCCTTCGGGCGTTTGCAGGTCGAGCGTCGAATGCACGCCATGCGGGCGGATGTTGGCAATTAGGCATCCGTTGCCCGCTGTTTGCGTCGTATTTTCATCGGCAATGCGCGCTCCGTTTTCGTCAAAGAGCGGCTCTCCTAGCATGCGGATGTACGCCTTGGGCGCCACGTCTGTGATGCCGAGCACGCCCACTCGTCTGCCGTATCTGAGCGCCATCGCGCAGGCGGCCTCTCCGGCGCCAATCACAGGGGTGCGCGGCAGGGCGGCGCGAATCTCGGGCGCTCCCGGGTCTTCGGCGCAACTCACCAGGATGGCGTCTTTGCTTGCGAACGCCTCGCGTGCCAGGTCGACGATCTTCGGCACGGCAGCCAACTCCATTTCATGCGAATGGATGCCTTCGGGCTGGCCGGGAATGCAACGGCTCTCCACGCTAAGGAATGGATATGCCGCCTCGAGAAGCCGACCGTGTGCTCCAAGGCCAGGCTCGTCGCAGGTGATCACACGAATAAGGCCGAGTTTGAAACGGTGGTTCATTGCGGGGTCTCCTTCCCGGGCGTCGAATTTGTCCGCGATGATTTCGCGCCTCTCTGCAAATGATGCGAGCGCCATGTGCGCCGTCCGGCATCTGCGGTCTTGCTGCCCAGGCCCCATGCGCGCCGTCTAGCGCCTGCGGTCCCGCTGCCCAAGCCCCATGCGCATCCGTTGCGTAGGCTTTTCGCATCGCACGATCCATCGGCGTCGCCGTACTCCCATCATTATAAATGTAATGGAAAGGAGCCTATCGTCTCTTTGCTATGTGCGCAATGGGATATCCTGCCGGGAAATCAAACGCAGCGCATGCAGCGCGGTGCGTGCGCTGCGGTAGCAAAAACCGGTTGCGGCGCGCAATCTCGATGGATGGAAGATCGGTGGGCCTTGCGCTGGAGCCGCAAGACGGCCGGGTCTACGCGCCGCGCAAGAGTGAACGGGGGAGGGCAATGGCCAAAGTCAGTATCATCGGCGCGGGAAACGTGGGCGCTACGGCGGCATCGCATATCGCGGCATTGGGGCTTGCGGATGTCGTGCTGCTCGATATCAACGAGGGCATCGCGCGCGGCAAGGCGCTCGACATGATGCACATGTGCTCGGTGCTCGATTCGGGGCTCAAGGTGCGCGGTGCATCCGATTACGCCGATACCGCCGAAAGTGACGTGGTGGTGATAACCGCCGGGATCGCGCGCAAGCCCGGCATGACGCGCGAAGACCTGCTTGCCACCAACGCGAGCATCATGACCTCATCTGTGCGGCAGGCAATCGCGCTCAGCCCCAACGCCATCGTCATCTGCGTGAGCAACCCGCTCAACGTGACCACCTATCTGGCTTGCAGCCACGCCGGCATTCCCGCCTCGCGCGTGATCGGCATGGGCGGCAGGCTCGATTGCGCGCGCCTCAAGTTCGCCATCTGCGAAAAGCTCGGCGTTCATCCCAGCCGTGTGGAGGCTTGGGTACTCGGCAATCATGGGCAGGGAATGGTGTGCCTGCCGCGTATTTGCACGGTTGACGGCAAGCCGCTTGCCAGCGTGATGAGCGCCGAGGACATCCGCGAAGCGTGCGAGCGTGCCTGCAACTCCGGCATCGAGATTGTGGACCTGCTCCAAACGGGCTCGTCGTTCTATGGCCCCGCGGCAGGCATCTTTTATATGGTTGAGGCCATTTTGCGCGATACGGGCGTGGAGATGACCGCATGCGTGAAGCTTGACGGCGAATACGGCATACATGATATGTGCATGAATGTGCCCGTGGTGCTCGGCCGCGAAGGTGTGCGAGAGATCATCGAGCTCGATTTGAACGCGGAGGAGCTTTCCGAGCTTCAATCGTCCGCGGAAGACCTTAAAAGCATGTTGGCAACGTTGTAGCAGACCTTAGGGCGTTGGCAGCTTTGCGGGGCAATGGACAAGGGCTGGTTCGCAATCGAAAGAGGCAGATGGGCCAATGTTGCTTCGAAATTGCTAAAGACGAAAGCTAGTCACATTGGTCTTGGCGTTGGCATTGGCCTCGGCCTCGGCATTGGAATTGGCGTTGGCATTGGGCCCGGCCTCGGAATTGGCCCTTGCCTTGCCTTTGCCTCGGCTGAGTCCCGCAATGCTGAAAAACTCACGTTTAGCGAGAATCAGACCTCCTTATGCTGAAAAAGTCGCGTTTAGCGAGGGCCTCTCTCGCATGTTGCCGCATCCGTTCGATATGCCATTGCGACGCCATTCGTTCCATCAGGCATTATGCCGATGCACTGCGGCGAATGCCAAGGAATCAGAGCTTGAATCGTTTGGGCGGGAACGCTAAACGCGTCTTTTTCAGCGGGCGTTCCGCCCGCCGGTTCCAACGTCGGGCGCTCGCCCCTCCTAAATCCGCACATCTTGTGAAGACAAAACAATCCTTGCATCGGCCCATATCGGCCTTTATAATGTCGTATTTGCGTCTGGCGGTGTATGGATACACCCGGACGCGTGGAAACGGAGTCGAGGGCGCACACTCCTCGATAAGCGCCTCATTCGGCAATCGTTTCCCAGTAGGTAAGGGGAGTTCCTGGTACGTGCATGGAGTGGCACGCGAGCAGGGCTCCAAGGAAGAAAGGTTGTTTGATGGGAATCAAGCAATACAAGCCGACCAGCCCGGGTCGCCGCTTCCAGACGGTTTCGGATTTCTCCGAGATCACCCGAAGCACCCCGGAAAAGTCGCTGCTTGCGCCGCTTAACAAGAAAGCGGGTCGCAACAACTATGGCCGTATCACCACGCGTCATCAGGGTGGCGGCACCAAGCGCCGTTACCGCATCATCGACTTCAAGCGCAACAAGGACGGCGTGCCCGCCAAGGTCGCGACCATCGAGTACGATCCCAATCGTTCCGCCCGCATCGCGCTTCTGCACTACGTCGACGGCGAGAAGCGCTACATCCTTCATCCCAAGGGCCTGAAGGTGGGCGACATGGTGGTTTCCGGCTCTGACGCCGACATCAAGCCCGGCAATGCGCTGCCCCTGGCCGACATCCCCGTGGGTACTCTGATCCACGCTGTGGAGCTCCAGCCTGGCAAGGGCGCCGCTCTGGCTCGTTCCGCCGGCACCTCCATCCAGCTGATGGGCAAGGAGGGCAAGTACGCCATCCTGCGTATGCCTTCCTCCGAAATGCGCCGCGTGCTGCTCACCTGCCGCGCCACTGTGGGCGAGGTTGGAAACGCGGAGCACTCCAACATCAAGATCGGTAAGGCCGGTCGTAACCGTTGGAAGGGCATCCGTCCCTCCGTCCGCGGTACCGTCATGAACCCGGTCGACCATCCGCACGGCGGTGGCGAGGGCAAGAACAAGTCCGCTGGTCGTCATCCCGTCACTCCGTGGGGCGTTCCCACCAAGGGCCATCGCACCCGCAATCCCAAGAAGGCGTCGAGCCGCCTGATCATCCGTCGCCGCAAGACCAAGTAAGCGACTTAAACGTTAAGGAGTAACTGTGAGCAGAAGTTTGAAGAAAGGTCCTTTCGTTGAGCCGCGTCTCCTCGGTCGCATCGCTGCGATGAACGCTGCCGGCGAAAAGAACGTCATCAAGACGTGGTCCCGCTCTTCGACCATCTTCCCGGAAATGGTGGGTCACACCATCGCCGTGCATGACGGTCGCAAGCATGTGCCCGTCTACATCACCGAGTCCATGGTCGGTCACAAGCTGGGCGAGTTCGCCCCCACCCGTACGTTCAAGGGTCATGCCGACAAGCGCAAGAAGTAAGGAGGTAAGCACACATGGAAGCAAAAGCTGTCGCTAAGTACGTGCGTGTGAGCCCCCGCAAGGCACGCATGGTCGTCGACCTCATCCGCGGCAAGAAGGTTGAATCCGCTCGTGAGATTCTGCGCTTCTCTGACCGCGCCGTCGCCGAGGTCGTGGAGAAGGTTCTGAACTCCGCCGTTGCCAACGCGGAGCACAACCATCACATGAGCACCCGCAACCTGGTCGTCAAGGCCACCTATGTCGACGAGGGTCCCACTCTCAAGCGCATTCGTCCGCGTGCTAAGGGCTCCGCTTCGCGCATCCGCAAGCGTTCCAGCCACATCACCGTCATCGTTGCGCCGCGAGAGGAGGCATAAAGCATGGGTCAGAAAGTAATGCCCACCGGCTTCCGCCTCGGTATCACCGAAGACTGGCGCAGCCGCTGGTACGCAGACAAGGACTACGCCAAGAACCTGGCGAACGACCTTGAGATCCGCAAGTTCCTGAACAAGCAGCTGGCTAAGGCTGCCGTCGCCAAGATCGAGATCGAGCGTGCTGGCGATAAGGTGAAGGTCATCATCACCACCGCCCGCCCCGGCGTCGTGATCGGCAAGAAGGGCGCCGAGATTGAGGCTCTTCGCAAGAAGCTCGCCAAGGTCGTCGGTGGCCCCGTGAACATCGAGGTCGTCGAGGTCAAGCGCCCCGAGCTCGATGCCACGCTGGTTGCCCAGTCTGTCGCCGAGCAGCTCGAGGGTCGTGTGGCGTTCCGCCGCGCGATGCGCAAGGCTGTCCAGTCCGCCCGCAAGTCTGGCGCCCTGGGCATCCGTATTCAGTGTGCCGGCCGTCTGGGTGGCGCCGAGATGAGCCGCCGCGAGTGGTATCGCGAGGGTCGCGTGCCTCTGCACACCCTGCGCGCCAAGATCGACTACGGCTTCTCCACCGCCGCCACCACCATGGGCTCCATCGGCGTCAAGGTGTGGATTTACCACGGCGAAAAGCTTCCTGGCGGCAAGACTCCTCAGCCCGCTCTGGAAGGCAGCTCCCGTCCGTCCCGCGGTCGCCGCAATAACGACCGCCACGACCGCTAAGAAAGGGGTGCTCAGCAATGCTAGCTCCTAAGCGCGTACGTCACCGCAAGGTGCAACGTGGCTCCATGAAGGGTCGTGCCAAGGGCTACACCAAGCTCAACCACGGCTCCTGGGGCATTCAGGCCCAAGAGGCCCACTGGATCACGAACCGCCAGATTGAGGCTGCTCGTGTCGCTATGACCCGTTACATGAAGCGTGGCGGTAAGGTGTGGATCACCATCTTCCCCGACAAGCCGATCACGCAGAAGCCTGCCGAAACCCGTATGGGTTCCGGTAAGGGCAACCCCGAGGCGTGGGTTGCCGTCGTGAAGCCGGGCCGCATCATGTTCGAGATCGACGGCGTTGACGAGGCTACCGCCAAGGAAGCCCTGCGTCTGGCCATCAATAAGCTGCCCATCAAGTGCAAGATCGTTTCCAAGGAAACGGAGGTGGCTGAATAATGAAGGCCGTCGAGATTCGTGAACTTTCCTCTGACGACTTGACCGCGAAGCTCAAAGAGGCTCGCGCCGAGCTGTTCAACCTGCGTTTCCAGATGGCCACCAGCCAGCTGGACAACACCGCTCGCGTGAAGCAGGTCAAGAAGGACATCGCGCGTCTTCTGACCGAGCAGCGCGCCCGTGAGATCGCCGCTTCCGGCGCACAGAAGTAAGGATTAGGTGGGAAATATGAGTGAAGTGACCCGTAACTCCCGCAAGGTCCGTCAGGGCGTCGTCGTGAGCGCGGCCAATGACAAGACCATTGTGGTGAAGACCGAAGAGCGTAAGCCGCACCCCGTGTACGGCAAGATGATGACCACCAGCAAGAAGTTCCATGCGCACGACGAGAACAACGAGTGCGGCGTGGGCGACACCGTGGTCATCATGGAGACCCGTCCGCTGTCTAAGATGAAGCGCTGGCGCCTCGTCGAGATCGTGGAGAAGGCCAAGTAATCTCGCTGCAGGTTGAGATAGTATCGGAAGGATTGCACAATGATTCAGATGCAAACCATGCTGAACGTTGCCGACAATTCCGGCGCACGCAAGGTGCAGTGCATCAAGGTCCTCGGCGGCTCCAAGCGCCGCTACGCTGGCCTCGGTGACGTCATCATCTGCAGCGTCAAGGAAGCTATGCCGAACGGCAACGTCAAGAAGGGCGACGTCGTGCGTTGCGTCGTCGTGCGCGTGAAGAAGCAGGTCCGTCGCAACGACGGTAGCTACATCCGCTTCGATCAGAACGCCGCTGTCCTGATCGACAACTCCGGCGCTCCCAAGGGCACCCGTATCTTCGGGCCTGTTGCCCGCGAGCTGCGCGACAAGAAGTACATGAAGATCGTGTCTCTGGCACCTGAAACGCTGTAAGGGAGGTGCGAGACATGAAGATGAACGTCAAGAAGGGCGATAAGGTCGAGGTCATCGCCGGCAAGGACAAGGGCAAGCAGGGCGTTATCCTGCGTAGCCTTCCGCAGAAGCAGCGCGTTGTCGTTGAGGGCTGCGGCATCGTGAAGAAGGCCATGCGCCCCACGCAGCAGAATCCGCAGGGCGGAATCATGAGCGTGGAGGCCCCCATTCACGTGTCCAACGTGATGCTGGTGTGCCCCAAGTGCGGCAAGCCCACCCGCGTGTCCAACAAGCGCGTGGACGGCACGAAGATTCGCGTTTGCAAGAAGTGCGGCGCCGATATCGACGAGCCCAAGAAGAAATAAATGTACTTTGTGAGCGGGGGTTTCAAAATCCCCGCTTACTTGGTAGAATGACCCTCCCTGTGTGTTTTCACGCAGGTGTAGGGACGCGGGGTCGGAAATCCTGCGTTTAATTCATCGGTTAGGAGAAAATACAAGATGGCTACTCCTCGTTTGAAGGAAAAGTACACCACCGAAATCGTCGCCAAGCTCGAGAAAGAGCTTGCCATTGACAACATCAACAAGGTTCCCCGCCTTGAGAAGATCGTCGTGAACATGGGCGTGGGCGAGGCCGCTCACGATTCCAAGCAGCTCGACGCCGCCATGGCCGACCTGCGCGTGATCACGGGCCAGCAGCCCTGCGCCACGCGCGCCAAGAAGTCCATCGCTGGCTTCCACATTCGCCAGGGCCAGGCAATCGGCTGCAAGGTCACCCTTCGCGGCGACCGCATGTGGGAGTTCCTGGACCGCCTGCTGTCCACGGCTCTACCCCGCGTGCGCGACTTCCGCGGCATCTCGCCGAAGTCCTTCGACGGCCGCGGCAACTACACCCTCGGCATCACCGAACAGCTGATCTTCCCCGAGATCGAGTACGACAAGATCGATCGTACCCGCGGTATGGACATCACGTTCGTTACCACCGCTGACAACAACGAGGATGCCAAGGCCCTTCTGGACGCCCTTGGATTCCCGTTCAAGAAGTAGGCGTCCCACTGATTTTGGTTTCTACTCGATTGCCGTCGAGTGAAGAAATAGGAAAGAAGGAAAAGCATGGCAAAAAAGTCGATGATCGCCAAGGCGAAGCGCGAGCCGAAGTTCTCGACTCGCAAGTACACCCGTTGCACTCGCTGCGGCCGTCCGCACTCTGTGTATCGCAAGTTCGGACTCTGCCGCGTGTGCCTGCGTGAACTCGCTAACAAAGGCGAACTGCCCGGCGTGACCAAGGCTTCCTGGTAAGCTAGAAGTTGCGTCCATGTGCCGGTCGGTAAGGCGCACGCGCTAAGGGCGCCATTGCGTACCTCCGATCGCGCTCATCACGAACCAAAGGAGAAACAACACATGAGCATGAACGATCCCATCGCAGATATGCTTACGCGCGTGCGTAATGCTAACTCTGCCGGTAAGGCTACGGTTTCCATGCCGTCTTCCAAGAAGCTTACCGAAATCGCCCGCATCATGACCGAAGAGGGCTATGTCCAGGGCTTCGAGATCATCCCGAACCAGCCTCGTGACATCCTCGAGATCACGCTGAAGTACGGCGAGAAGAAGTCCAAGGTCATCCGCGGCATCAAGCGCATCTCCAAGCCTGGTCTGCGCATCTATGCCGGCAAGGACGAGCTGCCCCGCGTGCTGGGCGGCCTGGGCACCGCCATCGTGTCCACGTCCAAGGGCGTTATGACCGACCGCGACGCCCGCAAGGCCGGCGTCGGCGGCGAAGTGATCGCGTACATCTGGTAGGAAAGGAAGGAGCTAGATATGTCTCGTATCGGTAAGCACCCCATTCCGGTTCCTGCCGGAGTCGAAGTGTCCATCGAGGGCAACCACATCCACGTCAAGGGCCCCAAGGGCGAGCTCGATTACGACTTCAACACTCTGATGACTGTCGTGCTCGAGGACGGCCAGATTGTGGTGACCCGTCCCGATGATTCCCGTCAGGCTAAGAGCTTCCACGGTCTGACCCGTACCCTCATCGCCAACATGGTCGAGGGCGTGTCCAACGGCTTCCAGAAGAAGCTCGAGCTCGTGGGCGTCGGCTATCGCGCCGCTCTCAAGGGTTCCAACCTCGAGATGCAGTTGGGCTATTCTCACCCCGTCATCGTGGAGCCCCCCGCGGGCATCACGTTCGAGGTGCCTGATCAGACCCACATCGTCGTGAACGGCGCCGACAAGCAGCAGGTGGGCGAGACCGCCGCTGTCATCCGCAAGTGGCGCAAGCCTGAGCCTTACAAGGGCAAGGGCATCCGCTACGAGGGCGAAGTTGTCCGCCGCAAGCTGGGCAAGGCCGCCAAGGGCGACAAGTAGCTTAAAGGCGTGAAGGGATTTTTACGATGAAGAAACTCATGAAGAAGCAAGCTGCGCTGGCTCGTCGCCATCGTCGCGTGCGCGGTAAGATTTCCGGTACCGCCGCTCGTCCGAGGCTTTGCGTCACGCGCTCCAACTCTAACATCTACGTTCAGTTCGTGGACGACGTAGCCGGCAAGACCCTGCTGGGCGTGAGCACGCTCGGCCCGGACTTCAAGGCAACCGGCAAGTCCGGCGCTAACGTCGAGGGCGCTGCTGCCTTCGGCAAGATCGCTGGCGAGAAGGCTCTGGCCGCCGGTATCACCGAGATCGTGTTCGACCGTGGCGGTAACCTGTACCATGGCCGCGTCAAGGCGCTGGCCGAGGCCGCTCGCGAAGCCGGTCTGAAGTTCTAGGAAGGGATAGGACATTTATGGCTCCTCGTAAAGAAGAAAAGAATCAGTCCGCCGTTCCTGAGCTTCAGGAGCGCGTGGTCTACATCAACCGCGTTTCCAAGGTCGTCAAGGGCGGCCGCCGCTTCGCTCTGACTGCGCTCGTGGTCGTGGGCGACGGCAATGGTCGTGTTGGCGTTGGCATGGGCAAGAGCCAGGAAGTGCCTATTGCCATCAAGAAGGGCATCGAAGACGCTAAGAAGAACATGTTCACCGTGCCTCTGACCGAAGGCAAGACCCTGCCTCACGAGATCATGGGCGAGTTCGGTGCGGGCCGCGTGTTCCTGAAGCCTGCTGCCCCTGGTACCGGCGTTATCGCCGGTGGCCCGGTTCGTGCTCTGATGGAGCTCGCCGGTGTCGAGAACGTGTTCGGTAAGTCTCTGGGCTCCGACAACGCGATGAACATCGTCAAGGCCGCCGCTGAGGGCCTCAAGGGCCTCTCCAGCGCCAATGAAGTGGCTGCTCGCCGCAACATGAGCGTTGGCGAGATCTACGGCTGGTCCGAGAAGAAGGAGGCTTAAACCATGGCTGAGGCTAAGACCCTCCACATCACCCAGACCCGTTCCGCCATCGGTCGCAAGGCCGATCAGGGCAAGACCCTGAAGGCTCTGGGCCTTGGCAAGATTGGCCGCACCGTCGATCAGCCGGACAATCCGTCCATCCGTGGCATGATCTTCAAGGTCAAACACCTCGTCGAGGTTGTGGAAGACTAATTATTGAGGCCGTCCAATGGGCGGCCTCTTTTCATGTACAAGCTTGCGCCGGCTACAGTGCCGGCGTTTTTTGTTTGCATCAAATCGTATCATGGCAAAGGGGAGGGGATTGTGGCGGGGAGGGGAGCAGAGAGAGGCGAAACGCAGCGCTGCTGTTTGAGCAGGGATGGGGCTACAAAGCGGTTTCGACCGGGTTGGGTATCAATCGGCAGGCGGTTCGCGATTGGATGTACGCCTGGAAAGCGATCGGCACCGAGCAGTGTTGCATTTGCAGCAGTAGGCATATCGCATATTCCAGCGAGGTGAAGCTAGCCGCTGTGCGCGACCGGCTCAACGGCATCGCAACCGTGGACGTGATGGAGCGTTATGGGATTACGAACCGCAACATCGTGAAGCGCTGGATGCGCGAGTTTCGAGCCCGTGGGGAGGCGGCGTTCGAAAGCAGAGATGAAAGCATGAAATCCTAAAAAATCTCGCCCTTGAGGCGGGATTTTCTTGTATCATTGCAAAGCTTGCGTTTTAAGGGGCGAAGTGCGTCCTGGCGCAAGCAGGCAATTTGAGTTGGCCGACGAGCGAGCTGTCGGCTGAGGCGGGGAAATTCCTCGTCCGAAAAAAGCGAAAGGAAATGAAACATGGAACTCAAGGATCTCGTTCCCGCAGAGGGCTCTACCAAGAAGCGCAAGCGCGTCGGTCGCGGCAATGGTTCTGGCTACGGCAAGACCGCCGGCCGTGGTATGAACGGTCAGAAGTCTCGTGCCGGTGGCGGCAAGCGCAATGGCTTCGAGGGCGGCCAGACTCCTCTGGCTATGCGTCTGCCTAAGCTGCCTGGCTTCCGCAACCCCAACCGCGTCGAGTACGCTCCCGTGAACGTTTCCCGTCTCGACCTCAGGTTCGAGGCCGGTGCCGTGGTTGACCATCAGGCTCTGGTGGATGCCGGCATCATCAAGAACGTCGACGTGCTGGTGAAGGTGCTGGGCGACGGCGAAATCACCAAGCCCTTGACCGTGAAGGTCGATAAGGTTTCTGCTAGCGCCGCGGCGAAGATCGAAGCGGCCGGAGGAAAGGTCGAGCAGCCTTGCTAACGTCGATCATCGAAGCCTTCAAGGTGCCGGAGCTTCGCAAGAAGATCCTGTTCACCTTGGGCATCCTGGCGCTGTACCGCCTGGGTGCGGGCATTCCGGTGCCGGGCATTCCGTTTAATGAATTCGCCAACGCATTTGCCGACAGCGGCGCCAGCATGGTGATGTTGGACCTGTTCACCGGCGGCGCGTTGTCCAACTTCTCGGTGTTCTCGCTGGGCATCATGCCCTACATCACCGCGTCGATCATCATGCAGCTCATGCAGGGCGTCATTCCCGCTGTGGGCCGCTGGGCGCGTGAGGGCGAGACGGGTCGCCGCAAGATCACCCAGATCACCCGCTACCTGACGCTGGTTCTGGGCTTGATCAACGCCATCGGCTACCTGTTCCTGTTCAAGAGCAGCGCCTATGGCGTGGTGTTCTCCGATCAGGTGCCCGAGATGGTGACCAACGTGATCGTGGTGTTCTCACTTCTGGTGGGTACGGCGCTCATCATGTGGATGGGAGAGCTCATCACGCAGCGTGGCGTGGGCAACGGCATGTCGCTGATCATCTTCACGTCCATCGTGTCGCAGGTTCCCGGTGCCATCTTCTCGTCCCTCAACCTGACGGGTGACTTCGGCATGGGCCTGGCGGTGACCGCGCTGATCATCATCGTGGTGCTTGCCTGCGTCCCTGCGATCATCTTCATGGAGCGCGCGCAGCGCCGCATCCCGGTGAACTACGCCAAGCGCATCCAGGGTCGTCGCATGATGGGCGGTCAGACCACCTACATTCCGCTGAAGGTGAACGCTGCGGGCGTTATTCCCATCATCTTCGCGAGCTGCCTTCTGTACTTCCCGGCGCAGCTTGCGGCGCTGTTCAACGTGGGTTGGCTCACCGCTGCGGCTGACGCTATCAGCCAGGGCTGGATCAACTGGATTCTCACCCTGGTGCTGATCGTGTTCTTTGCGTACTTCTACACCTCCATGGTGTTCAACCCCGAGGAGACGAGCGACAACCTGCGCAAGCAGGGCGGCTTCATCCCCGGCGTGCGTCCTGGCTCCGCCACCACGCAGTACATCAAGAACGTGATCAATCGCATCACGCTCCCGGGCGGCCTCTACATCGCACTTATCGCGGTCATCCCGTCCATCCTGTTCAGCTTCACCGGCAATCAGCTCATTTCGGCGTTTGGCGGCACCTCCATTCTGATTATGATCGGCGTTGCCCTTGACACCATGAGCAAGATTGAAAGTCAGCTCAAGATGCACAATTACGAAGGCTTCTTCAAGTAGTGATTGCGCCGTCCTATCCGGACGGCGCTTTTTCGTTTGAGGCGCTACAACGCTGCAAGGCCGTCGGGCACCCCATCCAGCCGCGCTGGCGTGAGCTCACGTACCAAAGTACGCTACGCTCGCCCCATCACGTCTGCCTGGGGCACCGGACGGCCTTTCGCTGTTATTTATGCGAATGCAGGCAGGCGCGGACGAGACTTTGCCATCTCTGCGCTCGTTCATCTTATAATGCTTGAGATCATTTGCTGTGACACTGAAAGGGGCATCCATGGGAATGCTCGAGGGGAAGACCGTCGTACTGGGCGTGTCTGGAAGCATTTCGGCCTATAAGTCTGCCAATCTGGCATCGCTTCTGATGAAGCAGGGCGCGCGCGTGCGCGTGGTCATGACGGAGGCGGCCACTAAGTTCATCTCTGATCTGACGTTCGAGGCTCTTACGCATGAAAAGGTGCCCGTGGGTTTTGCTCCCGAGGCGGTTGCCGCGGCTCGCGAGGCGGGCGAGGGTGCCGACGCCATCATCGTGGCGCCTCTTTCGGCGAATACGGCTGCGCGCTTGACGCTGGGCATGTCCGACGACGCGGTGTGCGCCGCCGTGCAGGCCTCGAGCTGTCCCGTGCTGGTTTCTCCCGCCATGAACTCCAATATGCTCGCCAACGCGGCCACTCAAGCCAATCTGGATACACTTGCGGCGCGGGGCATAACGGTGATTCCCTCGGCGTCGGGCGTGCTTGCGTGCGGCGCGGTGGGAGCGGGCAAGCTTCCCCCCGAAACAACGCTGCGCGACTACGTGATTTACGCCTGCGCGGGCAAAAAGGACCTTAAAGGCAAGCGCGTTCTTGTGACCGCCGGGCCCACGCAGGAATCCGTCGATCCGGTGCGCTACATCACCAACCATTCCACGGGTCGTATGGGCTTCGCCATCGCAAAGCGTGCGGCTATGCGCGGTGCGAACGTGACGCTTGTGGCCGGTAAGGTCAATCTTGAGACCCCGCTTGGGGTCGAGCGCGTGGACATCGTGAGCGCGCAGGACATGTTCGGGGCCGTGACCTCGCGCGCGTCCGAATGCGATGCCATTGTCAAGGCCGCCGCGGTTGCGGACTATCGCCCCAAGACCGTTGCGTCTGACAAGGTGAAGAAGAAGGATGGCGACATGGCGATCGAGCTGGAGCGCACGCAGGATATTCTCGCGTGGCTCGGAGCGCATCGCATACCTGGCCAGCGGCTGTGCGGCTTCTCCATGGAGACGCGTGACGTGTTGGAGAACTCCCGCGCAAAGCTCGGCCGCAAGAACGTGGACATGATTTGCGCGAATTGCCTTAAAGAGGACGGCTCCGGCTTTGGCACCGCCACCAATCATCTGACGCTCATCACGCGCCACGGCGAGGTGGATCTGCCCCTTATGGACAAAGAGGAAGCGGCAGACAGGCTGCTAACCGAGCTTTTCTCGATTGAGCCCCTGGCGTAGCCGGGCGCATGGATGCATGGACAAGGAGACTTCAATGCTTCTCACGGTAGACATAGGCAACACCAACGTGGTCATGGGGCTTATGCCTCAGCGCGGTCAGCTGGCCTCGCATATCCGCTTTCCCACCGATAAGCGTCGCACGGTGGAAGAATTCATGGAGAGCTTTGAAGCGCTGGTTGCCATGCAGCATTTTGACTTCTCCAGCGTGGACGGAGCCATAGTGAGCTCCGTCGTGCCCGAGCTCACCGATTCGGTGGTGGCGTCGGTGCATGCGATGGCGGGGAAGGACCCCATGGTGGTGCGCCACGATATGAATCTGGGCTTTTCCATCGACATGGATACGCCCGAGCGTCTTGGCGCCGACATGATCGCCGATGCAGCCGGTGCCGTGAACGACTACGACGGCGCGCTTGCGATCTACGATATGGGAACCGCTACCACCTGCTCGGTGGTGAGCGCCGACAAGGTGTACATGGGATCCATCATCATGCCGGGCGTAGTGATTTCGCAGGACGCGCTCACCGCGAAGGCTTCGCAGCTGCCGTTCATCAAATTCGAGCAGCCGAAGCGTCTTGTCGGCCGCGAAACGGTGGATTGCATGCGCAGCGGCATGGTGTATGGCAATGCGGCGATTATCGACGGGCTTACCGCCCGCATCGCCGACGAGCTCGGGGAGCCGGTGACTGCCGTTGTCACGGGCGGTGTGTCGAAGCTCATCGTGCCCGCCTGTCGGGGGGCGGCGGTGCATGACCCCGATCTGCTGCTGAAAGGTCTTTGGGATCTTCATGAGCTTAACAGCGTTTCAGCGTAACGGCCGAAATGCTGCAGATGTCTGTACGAACGCATTGCCTTGAGGGTCTGCCAGCCTTGAGACTTCTGTACCGCTTGCCTGGCGAGGCTGTCATTTTTGCTACTCGCGTCGTACAATAGAAACACTGTGAACAAAACGAAAGGAACCGGTTTATGAACATCGTGTTGTTGGGCGCTCCCGGCGCCGGCAAGGGCACCCAGGCCTCCAAGCTCGTCGAGGAGTTCGGTACTCCGCACATTTCCACGGGCGACATCCTGCGCGCCGCGGTGAAAAACCAGACCGAGCTGGGTAAGAAGGCCAAGGCATTCATGGATGCGGGCGATCTTGTGCCCGACAGCCTGATCATCGACCTGATGAACGAGCGCCTGCAGCAGCCCGATGCCGCCGAGGGCTTCATTCTGGACGGCTTCCCTCGCACCACCGCCCAGGCGGAGGCCTTGGACGAGCTGCTCAAGAAGATCGAGCGCCCGCTGGATGCCGCGTTGCTGGTCGACGTAGACTTTGAAGTCATCGTGAAGCGTCTGACCGAGCGTCGCTGCTGCAAGGAATGCGGCTATATCGGCACCACCGCCGACGCCTCCTGCCCCAAGTGCGGCGGCGAGATGTACCAGCGCGACGATGACAACGAGGCCACTGTGCGCAACCGCCTCGCTGTGTACGAGAAGAGCACCGCTCCGCTCATCGGCTACTACAAGGAGCAGGGCGTTCTGGTCGACGTCGATGGCGATCGCCCCGTTGACACGGTGTATGCCGACGTGAAGAAGCTCCTCAAGCTTTAGGGCAAAAGGGCTTAAAGCGAACAACGCCCCGTGCGTGAACTGCCTCCCGTTTCTTGGACATGAGAAACGGGAGGTTCTTTTATGTCTGGAAGACCTTCGTACGATTCGTCCATGAGACGATGCGCTGCGGCCTCGGTCGTAGCGTTTCATTGAGAATTGCTGTCGATTGGCGGAACGACGGTATAATATCCCCCATGCGTGCCTTTTTCACATTGCTGCGCGAGTTCATCGCCACCCATCACCCGCAGATGCGGCATTTCGCCAAGGTTGTCTGCGTTATTTTGGCATGCGCTGCCCTGTGCGAGGCATTCGTTTTCAACTTCAACCACTGGCGCTCCCTCTCATGGGAGACGGTCACGTTGGATGCCAAAATCGACCTTGCCCAGACTTCAGACGGACGCTTCCGTGTGGCGGCATCCGATAATACGGTCGAATTCGATTATTTAGGCGTTGAGGTGCATAATGTGCGCCTTGATTTCGACGGTGGGCAATCGGCCCAGAACGTGCCCGTGAAAATCTGGTTCACCGACGACGCGCATTCCACCTATTTCGACGATACCGAATACACGTCCGGCGTGCCCGTGACCTATGTGGCTACCAACAACGACGAGAGCGAGTATCTCAACCTGAACGCTTCGGGCGAGATGGGCATGCTCCGCATCCAGATTGGCGACGACGAAACGGTATATCCGGTATACCTGAACAGCATCCAGATCAATGCGCCCGAGCCGTTCTCCTTTAACATGATGCGTTTCGGGCTCGCAGCGTTCGTCCTGGTGTTGTGCTATGCGTTCCGCCCCAAGAGCAGCCTCTATCGCACCTATATCAAAGAGCATCCGCACCGCTCCAAGATTGCCGTCATCGGCGCTGCGGTGGTGGAGATTTGGCTTGCTGCATCGTTCACCCTCATGGGATCCAACCTGGTGGGGGTTGCTACCGCCACGTACAACAGCGGGTCGTGGGACGGCGTGAGCGTCGTGAACACGTTCGAAGCCGGAGGCGACAACGCCCAGCAGTACGCCGAGCTTGCGAAGAGCATGGCAAACGGCAAGCTGTATCTTGAGGAGGAGCCGCCCAACTGGCTTCAGAATATGGAAGACCCCTACGACCGCGGCGCGCGCGACCAGGCCGTCAAGGAGACGGGCGAGAACTACCTGTGGGACGTGGCGTATTACGAGGGGCACTACTACGTGTATTTCGGAGTGGTGCCGATGCTTGTGTTCTATCTTCCGTTCTATCTGCTCACCGGGGCGAATTTCCCCACGGCAATCGGGGTGATTATCGGCATGGCTGCATTCGTGGCGGGCGTGTCGGCGCTGCTTGACCGTTTTGCGCGGTATCACTTCAAGCGCGTGAGCGTAGGCGTGTACCTGCTTCTCCAGGTGGCGCTCGTCACATGCTGCGGCGTGCTGTATTTGCTCAAATTCCCCACGTTCTATTCGCTTCCTATCATGCTGGCCTTGGCGTTTTCCGTATGGGGTTTGTACTTTTGGATGGTGGGGCGCTCCAGCAAGCGTCCTGAAGGGTGGTATTTCGCGGGGTCGCTGTGCATGGCGCTCGTGGTTGGCTGTCGTCCTCAGATTGTGATGCTGAGCTTTTTGGCGTTCCCGCTGTTCTGGCGTTTGTTCATTACCGAGGGCCACATCAAGACTGCCGCGGGTGTGCGCCAGTTCGCATGTCTGATTGCGCCATATGCCATCGTGCTGGCGTTTATCATGTGGTACAACTACGCTCGTTTTGGGAGCCCCCTTGATTTCGGCGCCAACTACAACCTTACAGTAAACGACATGACCAAACGCGGCATGGCGGTAGGACGCATCGCTCCGGCGCTGTTCGCGTACTTTTTCCAGACGCCTTCTACGAGCGGGGTGTTCCCATACCTGCAGGCCGTGCCGTTTGACACCACGTATCTGGGCCAAACGGTTAAAGAGGCTACGTTCGGGGGCATTTTCGCCTGTTTCCCCATCCTGTGGATTCTGGTGTTTGCTCGCCGCATCCTCAAGATGCGCACGGCCCAGCGTAAGACGCGTACCGTGGCGGGCGTCATCGGCGTGCTTATTGCGTCGGGCGTGATCATAGGCATCGCCGATGCCGAGGTGGCGGGCATTCTGCAGCGCTATTTCGCCGATTTCAGCATCATGCTTCTGATGGCGGCGGTGCTTCTGGCATTCATTCTCAACGAGAACCTAAAGCCGGGATCGACGCCGCAGCGTTTATTTGTGGGCGTGCTGCCTTTGGTGGTTGCGGTGGGCGTGGTGTATTCATGCCTGTTGTGCCTGGTCGATGAGGCCGGATGGTGGAGCCAGGCGTATCCGTGGGCGTATCAGGCGCTGCTGGAGGTGTTCCAATTCTGGACGTAACACGGCTCTCTGCTGTTCGGAGAGGAATAACGTTGAGCCCATGGTTGGAAGCTCTGATTGAAAGGCGGCCATGAAAAACCTTATCGCACAATTCATGAAGTTCGGCGTGGTGGGCGCGATTGCGTTCGTCATCGACTACGGTCTGCTTGCGCTGCTCACCGAGGCGTTCGGCGTAAACTATCTGGTGAGCGCCACGATCTCGTTCACGGTTTCGGTGATATTCAACTATGTGGCATCCATGCGCTACGTGTTCACTCATAAGGAGGACATGAGCCGGCGCCGCGAGTTCGTCATCTTCGTGGTGCTGTCGGTTATCGGTCTTATCATCAACAACCTGTGCATGTGGGCGGGCGTGGAGCTTCTGGGCGTTCACTACCTGATTACCAAGATAGGGGCCACCGCTATTGTGATGGTGTGGAACTTCGTCACCCGCAAGATTTTCCTGGATGCAGGGGAGTAGGGACGCCGAGGGGGCTGCAAAGCGGGTATCGGCGCCGGTCGAGCGTTTTGGGTATGAATTCGGAGTGGGCACGTTGGCCCATAATCGTATGAAGAGAGAGGTTAGGCATGAGCGACAAAAGCATTGAATCAATGCTGCAGGAGTGGCGCGACAACGTGGAAGGCGAAACGCTACAATGCGGGTTCGCTCCCCAGTTTGCAGAGCTCGAGGAGCTTTCGTCTGAGCTTGCCTCAATGGCGCGGAATCTCGAGGCAGGGGATGCGTCCCATGTGACGAACGCCTTCTTCAAGGATTTGGAATTCGGCACGGCGGGCTTGCGCGGCGTCATCGGAGCAGGCACCAACCGCATGAACGTGTATACGGTGGCGCGAGCCACCCAGGGGCTGGCGGATTACCTGAATGCGCATTTCGAGAACCCAAGCGTGGCCATTGCGCGCGATTCGCGCCACAAGGGCGAGCTGTTCGTGGACGTGGCGGCGAGCGTGCTGGCGGCGAACGGCATTCGAGCGCTTATTTATCCTCGAGTTGAGCCCACGCCGGCGCTTTCATTCGCCGTGCGCGATCTGGGATGTTCGGCCGGCATCAACATGACGGCGAGCCACAACCCCGCTGCGTACAACGGCTACAAGGTCTATGGCCCCGATGGCTGCCAGATCACCAGCGAGGCCGCATCCGAGATTTCCGAGCGCATCGCGCGGCTGGCGTATTTCGAGGGCGAGGGCGCTCCATGCGCCAAGACCGTCGATTTTCAGCAGGCGTCTTTCGATGGCACCATCTCGTGGATCGGCGAGGACACCATCGCTCGCTTCATCGACGCGGTTCTTGCCCAGTCTCAGGAGGAGCCCGGCGATTCGGAAGCCCCGCTTTCGGTTTTATACACGCCCTTGTGCGGCACCGGTCTTGAGTGCGTAAGCCAGACGCTTGAGCGTATCGGCATCCCCTACGTGAACGTGGTGCCTGGCCAGGATTTGCCCAACGGCGATTTCCCCACGTGCGAATACCCCAATCCCGAGGAGCGCGATGCGCTCGAGCCGGGCATCGACGCGTGCCGTGCTGCCAAGGCTGCCGGGCGGCCCCACGATCTGCTTCTTGCCACCGATCCCGACGCAGATCGCGTGGGCGTAGCCTGCGAGGACGGCGACGACTACACGCTCATCACGGGCAACGAGATGGGCATTCTGCTCATGGATTTCATCGCGCGCAAGAAGGCGGCACGCGGCGAGAGCCTCTCGCGTAGCGTGGCGGTGACCACCATCGTTTCCTCCGCCATGGCCGATTCGATCGCCGCCGAATACGGATTCGAGCTGCGCCGCGTGCTCACCGGCTTCAAGTATATCGGCGAGGTCATCGGGCGCCTTGAGGCGGCGGGCGAGGCCGACCGCTTCATGTTCGGTTTCGAGGAGAGCTACGGCTATCTGGCCGGCACGCATGTGCGCGACAAGGATGCCGTGGTGGCAAGCATGCTCATCTGCCAGATGGCGCGCTATTGGCGCGCTCAGGGCAAAACGCTCGTAGATGCGATGCGCGACCTGTATGCCGCGTACGGCTGGTGGCTCAACCGTACTGTATCCATCGCGTATCCCGGAGCCGATGGCGATGCGCGCATGAAAGACATCATGGCACGTCTGCGCACCGAGGCGCCGGCAAAGATCGCCGGTCGCGCAGTCGCAGGCGTTGTGGATTACGCCCACGATAAAACGGGTCTGCCGAGTGCCAACGTGGTGGAGTTCCGCCTGGAGGGCGATTGCAAGGTCATCGTGCGTCCCAGCGGCACCGAGCCCAAGATCAAGCTGTATCTGTTCGCCAAGGATGAGAGCCGCGACGGAGCGGAAGCCCTGCTCGATGCGCTCGAGGCGGCAGGCCGCAAGCTTTTGAATTAGTTTCATTCCAGGAGGCAAGGGAAACCCATGATTTTCGGTTCGATACATGAAATTGACCTTAACGAGATCGGTCATGAAGGCGTGCGTCGTGCTGTCGAATATGCGCGCACGCATGATTTAGCGGCGCTTGAGCCCGGCCGCCATGCCATTGATGGCGATGCGTTGTTCGTGAACGTGTCGGAGTATGCCACCAAGCCGTTCGAGGAGTGCAAGTTTGAGGCGCATAGGCGCTATATCGACGTGCAGATGGTGGTGCGGGGCGCCGAGCGCATCGACGTGCAGCCGATTGGAAAACTGGAGGCCGAGCCGTTCGACGAGGCGGCTGACAACATGTTCCTCGGCGGTCACGCCAACGCTTCGGTGGTCATGGCCCCGGGGCTGTTCGTGGCGTGCTTCCCGGGCGATGGCCACAAACCGGGCATCGCGGTGGGCGAGTCTGCTCCGGTCAAGAAGGCCGTGTTCAAGGTCCTCGTCTAGCGTTCTGGTTGATTGCGGTTGCCCTTGCTCAAGGCGGCGAAGGCGATGAGCGCGCCAATGGCAGCGGCAACCGTGTCTACCGCCCAGTCGGCGGGGTCGCACGATCGCATGGGCACGAAAATCTGGTGGATCTCATCGGTCACGCCGTAGGCGCTCGCGATAATGACGGCGAATAGGGCGGCGCGGCGTAGCGGCACGTGCCAGCGCAGGGCGTTCGCCAGCAGCGCGCCGAACGCCAGGTATTCGGCGAAGTGGCCCACGGGCGACACATCCACCGGATGGCCGAGGGCGGCCTGTGCGGCGGCGGCGAGCCATGTCTTTACGAGCGAGATGATGCCCGAGTTCTCATCAAGCGTGATGCCGTCTTTGGCGCTCATCCAAAAGATGACGATCGCCATGGCAGCCGCGGCAACCCAGGAGAGGGCGACGTATGCGGTGCGGCGATGAGCGCTTTCGGGTGTCTGTGCGATGGATTTCATAGCAGCGGATTGTATCAAAATCCCTCTGCCGCATGCCGCCGCCTGTTCTTTCCGCTACCATGTCTTCATCGTGCGTTCGCATGAGGAATGCGTGCGCATGCGAAAATGCAGGCGCGTCCGCTCGACGTTTGCGAGTGCCCTTGCACGATGGGAGGGGCGTTATTCGCGGGCGACCGGCGTTTTCGATGCGAGGACATGAGGAGAGAGGATCGAATATGTCCGACAACCCCAGCATGATTCCGGGAACCCCTGAGCCGAACGGCTCGGCGGCGCCCCTTGGGCCTTCTTCGCCGCAAGGCCAGGCTTCTCAATCCGGGCAGCCCCAGGCGGCGGGGTGCACGAACGCCCAGCAGGCGCAGCCTCAGGCCGCTCAACCCGCGCAGTCGCAGGCGCAGGGGCAGCCCCAGCAGGCGGCGTCTTCTTCATTCGGCTCGACGCAGGGCTACTCGAGCCAGGGCGCCCCGCAGCCGCCGTATGTGCAGCAACCTTATGCCGGCGGTTACGCCGCGCCACAGTACGCGTATGCGTCGGCACAGGCGGCCCAGCCCAAGAAGGGCGGCAAGGGCGGATGGATCGCGCTCGGCATCATCCTTTTCGCCATCGTGTTCGTGTTTACCATCGGCGCACTTTCGTGCTCGCACACCGTGTCCAGCCTGACGTCGGGGGCCGATGCGTTCTCGAGCATGAGCGAGGAGGTCGTTACTTCGGGCGATAGCGTCGGAGTGATCGACATGATGGGCACCATCCAGTACGACGGCAGCTCCTGCAGCCCGGAGGGTCTGCGCGAGCTGCTCAAAGAGGCCGAGGAGAACCCCGATATCAAGGCGGTGGTTCTACGTGTTGATTCCGGCGGCGGAACGGCTACGGCAGGTGAAGAGATGGCGGCCTACGTGCGCGACTTCTCCAAGCCTATCGTGGTGTCCAGCGCATCGATGAACTGCAGCGCGGCTTATGAGATTTCAAGCCAGGCCGACTACATCTACGTGAACGAGACCACGGCTATTGGCGCCATCGGCACCATCATGCAGGTGCAGGACATCTCTGGCCTGCTCGATATGCTAGGCATCAATATCGAGAACATCGCCAGTGCCGATTCGAAGGATTCCAGTTACGGCACGCGCCCGCTGACCGATGAAGAGCGTCAGTACTACCAGGATTTGGTGGACGAGATCAACGAGACCTTCATCCAAAACGTGGCCGACGGCCGCGGGATGTCGGTGGAGGAGGTGCGCGAGCTGGCCACGGGCATGCAGTTCGCCGGCAAGACCTCCGTGGAGAACGGCATCGCCGATGAGATCGGCACCTATGACGACGCGCTTGGCAAGGCTGCCGAGCTGGGCGGCATTACCGGGGATGGCTACGAGGTGGTAAATCTGACCTCCACTTCAAGCGACCTGAGCTATCTTATGGATCTGCTGGGCGCCGATTCGGGCAGCGCGGCGGAGAACATCGACCTGTCGCAGCTTTCCGCTGAGGACCTGGTTAATCTGTTGAAGGAAGAGGGAGTTCTTTCGTGAGCTACACATCTACGCAATCTTGGCCTTCGCGCGCCGTGGTAACGGCGGGCATGCCTTATGGCAACAAGACCCTGCATTTTGGGCATGTGGCCGGCGTGTTCGTGCCGGCCGACGCCTACGCGCGCTTTTTGCGCGACCGAATTGGCGCGGAAAACGTCTTGTTTGTATCGGGCACCGACTGCTTTGGCTCGCCTATCGAAGAGGGCTATCGCAAGGCGTGCGAAAACGAGGGGTTCGAAGGCACCATTTCGGATTACGTGCAGCGCAACCACGACAAGCAAAAGGCCACGCTCGACGCGTACGATATCTCGCTTTCGATTTATGAAGGAAGCGGCCTTGGCCGTGCGGGCGAGGTGCATCAGCTGGTTACCAACGCAGTGCTCGAGCGCCTGCATGAGAACGGGCATCTGAGCCTCGACTCCACGCTGCAGTTCTACGACGCCAAGGCGGGCAAGTTCCTCAACGGTCGCCAGGTGCTGGGGCATTGCCCCGTGCAGGGCTGCAAGTCGGAGAAGGCATACGCCGACGAATGCGATCTGGGCCATCAGTTTGCCCCGCAGGATCTGATTGCCCCAAAGAGCACGCTCACCGGCGAAACGCCCGAGATGCGTCCGGTGCAAAACTGGTATTTCGACCTGCCCAATTTCCGCGAGCCTCTGTGCGAGCTGACCGGCGAGATGGAGCATGATGCCGAGCTTCGTCCTGTGGTGTGGCGTACGGTGAAAGAGTTTTTGGGTGCGCCCGTCATCTTCATCAAGAATGAGCTTGAAGAGGATTATCGCGCAGTGGCCGACAAGCTGCCCGCTCACACGTTCCGCGAGGCCGAACGCGGCAAGCAGTCCTTCGAAATCGAGTTCACGTGCATCGAAGACCGCGATGTGGCGCGCGATGTGCTCACGGAGGCAGGCGTGCGGTTCCGCACCGGTAAGGCGCTCGTGCCGTTCCGCATTTCCGGCAACGTCGAATGGGGCGTCAAGGTGCCTTCGATGGACGGCGTGGACGGCCTTACCGTGTGGTGCTGGCCCGAGAGCCTGTGGGCGCCCATCAGCTTCAGCGCGGCGGCGCTCGAGGCGCGCGGCGGCGACCTGTCCGACGTGCGCGACTGGTGGTGCTCTCCCGATGCCTGCGTGTATCAGTTCATCGGGCAGGATAACCTGTATTTTTACGGAGTGGCGCAGCCGGCGCTGTGGATGGCGCTTGAGGACGGCAACGCGATGCAGGCCAAGCCCGAGGCGGGGCAGCTGCAGCAAACGCGCCTTATAGCCAACCATCACATCCTGTTTGGCAAGACCAAGGCATCGTCGTCGGGAGCGGTGAAGCCGCCTTCGGCAGACGACCTGCTGGAGCACTACACGGTTGAGCAGCTGCGCGCGCACTGGGTTGCGCTGGGACTTGACCAAAAGTCTGTGGGATTCAGCCCGAAGCCGTTCAACCCCGATGAGAAGATGCGCACCGATCCGCGCGTGGCCGATCCGGCGCTCAAAGAGGGCGCGCTGCTTACCAACGTTTTCAACCGTCTGGCGCGCAGCTGCTTCTATGAGGCGCAGAAGAACTTCGAAGGCTTTATGCCTCTGGGCGCGGTGAGCGAGGAGATGGTGGTTCGCGCGCAGAAGGCGTTGGCCGATTTCGAGGCCATCATGCACAAAGCCGAGCTGCATTCGGCGCTCACCTGCGCGGATGAGTTTATTCGTTGGGCCCAGAAGGGTTGGTCGGACGGCATCAAGCGCGCCGAAAAGGAAGGCGACGACGAGCTGCGCCGCCAGGTGCTGCTGGACAGCTTCTACGCGCTGCGCATATCGGCGCTGCTCATGCATCCGATTGCGCCTGCAGGCTGCGAGATGATCGCGGAGTACCTGCAGATCGCTCCCGAGCGCGTGTTCAGCTGGAATGCGCCGTTCGACGGCATGGAGGAGCTGTGCGAGGCCGACGAGGTTGCGGCCGGCCGCCACGCCGTGAAGGAGCTGCCGCCCAGGACCGATTTCTTCGCAAAGCACCCTTCGCAATTCAAATAGCGGTTCGCCATAAATCCATAAAACGCCCTCTTCACGGAGGGCGTTTTGCGTGGTAAGATTCACAGGCTGTCTTGTCTTGGTCGGAAACCAAGACCTTCTGAAAAGGAGAAACCAATATGAAACAGGGTATCCATCCCGAGTACATGGAGTGCACCGTTAAGTGCACCTGCGGTAACACCTTCGTTACCCGCTCCACCAAGCCGGAGCTCAAGGTTGACATCTGCAACATGTGCCATCCGTTCTTCACCGGCACCCAGAAGCTGATCGACACCGGTGGACGCGTCCAGCGCTTCGCCGACAAGTTCGGTTCCGCTTCCGCTGCCGTTGCTGAGCGCGAGGCCGCCAAGAAGGCCGCTAAGGCCGCTAAGGCTGCCGAGCTCGAGGCCGCCAAGAAGGCCGAGCGCGAGAAGAAGGCCGCCGAGAAGGCCGCTCGTGCCGCTGAGTATGCCAAGAAGGCTGAGGCCGAGGCCGCTAAGGCTGCCAAGCTGGCCGAGGAGGCCGCTCCCGCCGAGGAGACCGCTGAGGCTCCCGCTGCCGAGGAGCAGGCCGCTGAATAGTGGCATCTGCGCATAGCGCACCCAATCTTTAAGCAAAAAGCAGACAAGGCCCGCCATCGTGCGGGCCTTGTCATTCTTAGCCCGCACGATGGCGGGCTTCTTTGCGTTTTGGGGCATTACCCGTCGGTTTTATCAATGCCGTGGATTAACATGCGGTATTCCAGGGAGGGCACGTCATTTTTGTTTCGTCTTTCCCGCTCGCAAGAAAAATGAACCTTTGGAAAACTATGATTGGTTCAATTTGCATCAATGGTATACTGCCGAAAATTGAACTTTGAACCATTGGTTCAATTTATGGCGAATTGAACCCTAAGGAGGGTGAGATGCTCCAGAAAGAATTCGCCGACCGTCTGCATGAAGCGATGGACGCGGCCGGCATGAAGCAAGCCGACCTCATACGTGCGGCGGCCGATTTCGGCGTGAAGCTGGGAAAAAGCCAAGTAAGCCAATACGTAAGCGGTAAAACGGTGCCGCGCGCCAACGTGATGAGCGCGCTCGCAAACGCTCTGGGCGTGAACGTTGCATGGCTCGCCGAGGGAGAGGGGCAGCGAGGGGTCTCACCGCAGCACGATGATGCACCATCGGTAGCAAGCTCCGTCGTCTCGCCTTCGGAATCGGCTTCTTCCGTTCAAGGCGCCTTGGGCCACGGTGCGATAACGCCGGGCGAGCGAGCATCCGAGCGGATTTCGTCCGCTTTCCCCGTTGCCGAATCCGTGGTTGCATCCGGCTCCAATCGTGCCGATGCAGCTGCTCTTGCTACTGATGCCGCACCGTCTGCTGCGGCCGCTCAACCCCAAAGGAGTCCCATCATGCGTCAGTTCAAGAAATCCTCCAAGCTCGACAATGTGTTGTATGACGTGCGCGGCCCCGTGGCCGACGAGGCGAACCGCATGGAGTCCGAAGGCCTGCGCATCTTGAAGCTCAATATCGGTAATCCGGCTCCGTTCGGGTTCCGCACGCCCGATGAGGTCATTCAGGACATGCGCCTCCAGCTGCCCGACTGCGAGGGCTACTCCGATTCGCACGGTCTGTTCTCGGCTCGCAAAGCCATCATGCAGTACGCCCAGATCAAGCATATCCCCAATGTGAGCATGGATGGCATCTATACCGGCAACGGCGTGTCGGAGCTCATCAATCTGTGCATGCAGGCGTTGCTCGACAACGGCGACGAGATTTTGATTCCCAGCCCCGACTATCCGCTGTGGACCGCCTGCGCCACGCTTTCGGGCGGCGTGCCCGTGCACTACATTTGTGATGAGCAGGCCGAATGGTGTCCCGATATCGCCGACATCGAATCCAAGGTGACCTCGCGCACCAAGGCCATCGTCATCATCAATCCCAACAATCCCACGGGCGCAGTGTATCCGCGTGAGATTCTGGAGCAGATCGTGGAGGTGGCGCGCAAGCATCAGCTCATGATCTTCTCGGATGAAATCTACGACCGTCTGTGCATGGACGGCCACGAGCACATCTCCATCGCCTCGCTCGCACCCGACCTGCCCTGTGTCACGTTCTCGGGCCTGTCCAAGAGCCACATGATCGCGGGCTACCGCATCGGCTGGATGATTCTCTCGGGCAACCGGCGCTGCATGGAGGATTTCACCTACGGCGTAAACATGCTCTCCAACATGCGCCTGTGTTCCAACGTGCCGGCGCAGTCCATCGTGCAAACGGCGCTGTGGGGCCATCAGAGCGTGGAGGGATACGTTCGCCCCGGGGGTCGCGTCTACGAACAGCGTAACTATGTGTATGAGGCGCTCAATTCCATTCCCGGCATCAGCGCAGTCAAGCCTAAGGCGGCGTTCTACATCTTCCCCAAGATCGATGTGAAGAAGTTCAACATCACCGACGACGAGCAGTTCGCGCTCGATCTTCTGCATCAGAAGCGCATCCTGATCACGCGCGGCGGCGGCTTCAATTGGCACGAGCCCGACCATTTCCGCATCGTGTACCTGCCTCGTATGGAGGTCCTGCACGAAGCGATGGAGGACCTGGCCGATTTCTTCGCGCATTATCGCCAGTAGCCTGCGAGCAGGCATGCTCTTTGAGGTTTTGGACGCGCTGCGTGCGGGCATTGTCGATACTGTCATCCTGGGTCGCCGAGAGGCGGCCCTTTTGCGTTGTGGGACGCCGCGAGATGGCGGCGGGGCCGCGAGGCGATGGGGCGCAAGATGAGGCGAGGTTGCGAAATGGTGGATGGGGCGAATTGAACGATAAGGATGGGGCCCTTCGCATGTTCGATGATATTCATTATTTGAGAACAAATGTTTGTTTTTGAGCAACTTGACGGAAATCTGCGATACAATGTCTCAAAGATTTTCTAGGAGGCAGCGTGGATCACGTGATATTGATGCCGGGGCAGTCGGCGGTTGAGGCGTTCCGAAAAAAAGCGGCGCGGCGGCACGATGCGCTTTCGTTCGGGGCAACGGTCACCACTCCCGCCTCGTGGCTCGAGCAACTTTGGGATGTATGGGGCGATGGGCGAGCGATTGCTACAAGGTCTCAGCGTCTGCTCGGGTTCTTCAAGGCGTTGGACAACACGCCGGATCTTTCTTCATCGTCGGGAATGGCATCCATGCTCATGCGTTTGGCCAATGGGGGGCTTGGCAGCCGCGAGCTCGATGCCGCCCTTCAGGGCGAATGCGTTCTCGAGGAGTCGTTTGGGCCGTTGCTTGATGCCCTGCGTGCCTACGAAGCCATCCTTGCGGGGGCAAATTTGGTAGACCCCGGACGTGCGTGGGGCGTTCTTGCGCGTCGTGAGCTGGTTTCGCGCCCGATGCGCGTGAGCGTCTTGGGCATGGAGGCCTCGAACTCGTTGACTGCGTTTTGCGACTCTCAGCCCGGCATCGAGCTTGAGGGGGAGGGCTCCGCGCAGATCTTCCCCGCACCTGCCGGCGTGCGTGTCCGATTCGCCTTCCCCGCAGGCGGCTATGCCCGTTCGCTGTTGTTGTGCGACCTGCTGAAGGAGATGCTCGAGAGCGGCTGTTCCGAGGGCGGTGTCGTGGTCGCCGCGCGCAACCCTCGTGTTTTGTACGAATCAATCGCCCCTTCGTTGGCCGAGGCATCTGTCTCGGTTGCCTTTGAGGGCGGTGTCCCGTTTTCTGCGACCGATTTTGGCAGGGCGCTTTTACGTGTGCGCGATATCTCGACGTCCGATTCGGTTGTCGCATGTTGCACCGATTTCCTGCTCAATCCGTTTTCGGGCGTCTCGAGCGATGCGGCGTATGCGTTCGATGCATGGGCGCGAGCCGACCGCCTCACGTCCAAGGAGGCATGCATCGACAAGATGCGCGCAATGAGCAGCAGCTTCGAATACTTCGAAGAGCTTATCTCGTCGCCCGATGCAAGCGTGCTGAGCGGGGTGGTCGAGGATCGCGTGCGTGCCGCCGGGGGCGTCAGTGGGGCGTACCGTGCGGAGCAGCTTGCGGCGTTGTCTATGTTTCGCTCCGTGGCCGAAGATGCCCGTCGCCTCGATGCAAGCATGGACGATTGTTTTGCGGCGCTCGAGGGGGCGCAGGTGCCGTCTTCGCGCATTGCGGGCGAGAGCGATCCGCTCGTGCGCGTTATGGATTCGCGTCGAGCCGCGTTGCTTGAGTCGGGTTCATTCGGTGGCGTGATTCTGTGCGATATGACCAGTGCGGCGTATCCGCTCAACGAACGATCCGACGCGGCCGCGGCGCTGCTCAAGGCGGTGGGCATCGATGTCGGGCATTCCACTCTCGCCGACGCACGGCGCGTTTTCGCTGCTGCGGTGGCGCTGCCTGCTCGGGAGCTTGTCATCGAGCGGTGCCTGAAAAACGAAGATGCCGCCGAAACGTATCCGGCTGCCGTTGTGGAGGAATTCGTCGATCTTTATCGAAACGATCCGACCGATGCCGATGAGATAGACAATCAATACGCTCTACCGTCATGTTTTTTGAGCAGCATCATAGAGCGCGGCGAAGAAAGCCTCTACGAAAACAGTGCGGTTTCGCATGGCGAGCAACCCGCGTCGTTGGTTGACGAGGAGCCCTCTCTTGCCCATGTCAGCGAGGGCAAGCTGCCGCATCTTGTGCTTCCTCGATTCCTTCCCGACGGCGGGGTTCTCAAGGTGCCGTGTTTCTCTGCGTCTCAGATCGAGAGCTATTTGGAATGTCCGCAGAAGTGGTTCTCTCAGCGCAGGTTGCGGCTTGACGACCTTGACGAAGGATTCGGCGCCTTGGAGATGGGTGATTTCGCTCATCATGCGCTCAAAAGGTTCTACGAGCGCTTCCGGGAGGAGGTGGCGCCCAAGGTCACCGGCGAGCTTCTTCCGGCGGCGCGTGCCATCATGCATGAGGTTACCGCCGATCTTGCCGCTGAGCAGGAAGCCCGCAATCCCTCGGATAACCGACTGGTGCCGGTCCAGGAGCTGGAGCGACGCCAGGTGCAGGAGCTCATGGCGCGCCTCGAGGGCTACCTTGATCTTGAGTCGCGTCTTTTGCCGGGCTTTCATCCGACGCACTTCGAGTACGAGATTCCGGTGTCTGGAGCGGTGGATTACGCTGGCTATAAGCTCATCGGTTCCATAGACCGCATTGACATGGACGATGCCGGTCACGCAGTGATCATTGACTACAAAGGCAGCCTTTCGAACGATTATGATCTCTACGATTCGGAGGGAAAGGAACGCGGCGGCAAAGTTCAGGCGCTCATTTATGCGCAGGCGGTGCAGCGTCTGCTCGGGCTTGACGTGGTAGGCGCGATCTATGTGAGCTACGGGCGTGCGGCGCAGATTTCGGGCGCGATTGACGTGCGGCTCGAGCCGCGTCACCTTCCCGGCATAAAAGCCAAAGCCTGTACGTTCGCCCAGGGACCTTTATCGGATCTGCTTGATGCCACTGAGCTTCGTGTGGCGCATGCGCTTGACGAGCTCCTTTCGGGCGAGGTGGCCCCGCGTCCTGCGCGCAAAGAGTCGTGCAAGCATTGTCCAGAAATTTCCTGCCCGCAACGACGAGGATAGACGCTATGGATTTCAGTACGTTCAAACCGGGACAGCTCGCATGCGTGACTACGCTCGACGCACCCGTCGCCGTGTCTGCGGGCGCGGGCAGCGGCAAGACGTTTACGCTCACTCAGCGCATCGCCTGGGCGCTCATGGAGGGCTCCGCCAAAGACGGCGGAAGATACCTGAACAGCATCGATGAGGTGCTTGCCATCACCTTCACCGAGAAGGCGGCGGGCGAAATTAAGGCGCGCGTAAAGAGCGTCTTGCGTGCCGAGGGAATGGCGCCTGAGGCGCTCAAGGTCGATGCGGCGTGGATTTCTACCATTCATGGGATGTGCTCGCGCATCCTTCATTCCCATGCGGTGCAGCTTGGACTTGATCCGTCTTTTGGCGTGATCGACGAAGCCCAGGCGGAGCGCCTTATGGACGAGGCGGTGGAGGAGGCCCTGTCGGGCACGAACGAATTTGTCGAGCCGTGCGGGACGGATGCGCTGTTCAAAGAATTCAAAGCGAGGGCGAACGATGGGCTCGACGCCTCTTCGGTGGAGAGCATGGTCCGCATGCTCGTTCGGTGTGCCGTGGCGAGTCCGCAAGGGTTCTCGTGCTATGCCGCCCAGCCTCCGACGCGCTCTGCCGGCACGCTCCTGCGCGGTTTGGTGGACACGATTCAAGAGCTGCATGACCTAACGCTGGCGCAAAAGTCCGGCAAAACACGTGATGCCTGGCTTCAGAATGCCGAGGCGTTCCTCGAGGATGCCGAAGCCGCCTTCGCAAAAGGCGATATAGAGGCGTCAACCCTTATCGACCTGTTCGAAAAGTGCCCGCATCCTTCTGCAGCATTCGGGGCAAAGGAGTTCAAGGAGCGCGCCAAGGAGGCACAGGGCGTGTGCGTGGCGCTTGTGGCGGAAGCGCGCCATCTCATTGCGATGCCGCTTTTGGATGAGCTGATGGCGCTTGCCGGGCGAGCATACGAGGGGTATTGCCGCCGCAAACGCGCCATCGGCATGATGGATAACGACGATCTTCTCATCGAAACGGCTCGTGCGCTGGAGCGCGAGGACATTGCGCGTGAGTTTGCGGATAAGTTCAAGCTCGTGATGGTCGATGAGTTCCAGGACACCGATCAGCTCCAGGTGGACATGATCACGAGGCTTTCCGGCCCAGGCGCATGTCGCCTGTGCACGGTGGGCGATGCGCAGCAGAGCATTTACCGGTTCCGCGGAGCCGATATCTCGGTGTACAGGCGGCGCCTCGATGCGGTCAAGGCATCCAATCCTTCGGGCATGATTACCCTTCCTGATAATTTTCGCAGTCACGCCGATGTGCTGAAGTTCGTGGACTGCATCTTCGGTCAGCCTCAGGTGTTCGGCGACGAGTTCATGTCGCTTGCTGCGTCGAGAAAAGAGCCGGTCAAGGTTCCGTTCAAAGGGGACAGGCGCATCGACGTCCTCTTGACCACGCATCCGTCTCGCGGCGGCGTGAACAGCGCGGCGGCGCGTCGCATCGAGGCTGCCCGCATTGCCCGCCGCTTTGCCGAATTGCGCGAAATCGGGCACAGGCCTAGCGACATGGCGGTTCTGCTCGGGCGCATGGTGAACGCGGGCGATTACGCCGAGGCGCTTCGTGCAGAAGGGTTTGCTTGCGTAATCGCGGGGGGCTCGGTATTCGCCTCGGCGCCGGAAACGAAAATCATGCTGCGATTGGCGCAGGTCATCGCCAACCCGCGCGCCACGTCGTCACTCTTCGAGCTTTTGGCAAGCGATATGTTCGCTCTTTCGGCGGACGATTTCATAGAGCTTTCCACGAAGATCGACGAGCGATCTCATGCGCCGCGCAGGCGCGACCTCTACGAGGGCTTCGTCGAGCTAGAGCGGTCGATTGCGTCTGGCGCCCAGGTAAGCCCTCACCTCGCGCATGCGGTGCACGTGGTGCGCTCTCTCGCGGCGCGCGCTGGTCGCGTACCCATGGCGCGCATCATGGAGGATGCCGTGCGTGACTCCGGCTGGCTCGCGCGTCTCGATGCGCAAGGCGCGGAGGGCCTCTCCATTGCCGGCAACGTGATGAAGGCGATTCGCATTGTAGGCGCAATCGAAAACGACAACGCATACGGTCCGTCAAAGACGGCGCAAGCGTTCGAGGATAGGCTTGCGCTGTCCAAGGAGGCCCCCGGCGCCCTCTCGGCAAAGGGCGGTGATTTCGTGAGAATCATGACCGTACATGCGAGCAAAGGCCTCGAGTTCCCCATCGTGGCGGTTGCCGAGATGGAGCGCGGAAAAATGCGCGGCGGGAGCGGCCTTGCCTGCGAGGTGATCGAGGGCAACGCATACGTGTCGCTTCTTCCCGATAAGAGCGTTGCGGGTCGCGAGGGATTGTGGAAGCCCAAGAAGGCTCCCGAGGGATACGAGGCGCTTCCCACCTACATCGATGGAGCCTCGCCCTCGGATGTCGAGGATGCACCCGATCCCCTCACGCGCGCTTGCGCCATGAATGCGTATGCGGAGCAACAGGAGGCCGAGGAGCGCAGGCGGCTTCTCTATGTAGCGCTTACGCGTGCCAAGGAGGCGCTCGTCTTCGCTATGACAACGACGTCTAGGGCATCGGGCTTTACATCCGGCACCGATTTCGGCGTGTACGATGATGTGCGAAGCGCGTTGTGCGGCGTGGAGGATTTCGCGGCGGGGGATACCCTGATCGAATTCGGAGGCTCTGCTCCGGCGCTGGTGAGCAGGATCGATGCGACCGAGGCAGACATCGTTGAGTATCTAGGCGAAGGCGCCCTTTACGAATTGATGCCGAACGCCCAGGTTGACGGGTGCGTCGAGGGCGGTGCGGCTACCTCCGATTGTTCAGAGGAGTCGCTTGCGACTTCGTTCGCCATTCCCGACCTCGATGCTTGCTGCCGCGGTTCGCTCGCGGAGGCGCCATGGCGGTCGAGCCGGGTTGATGTGACAAGCTATTCCGCCATTGCTCAAGGCGAAGAGCACGTGGCCGGCAAGGGCGAAGCCTGCGCCGAGAGCGGCTTTGCACGCGATGAGGACGACGCGTTTTGGGACGCGCTGTGTGCGAGCCTCGCTGCCGATGCGGATAAGGCGACCGACGTGGGAACGGCATTTCATCTTCTCGCGCAACGGATGGTCGAAGGCAGGCAGGGCGGAGCGCTTGTCGTCCCCGACGAAAACGCTATCGATTGCATCTCCGCGCGTCTAGGATTGGGCGGCAATGCGAAAAATCGTTTGGGCGTCTCGCTGCATCGCTGGGCATCCAGTGAGGCGGCCTCCGATGTTGCCTCTCATCCTATCGTGCGCGCTGAAGTGCCGTTTTTCGTAGAGATGGGCGCCGATCTGTGCCCCAAGCCGTTCTATCTCGAAGGCTCGATCGACCTCCTTGCGTGCGACGCGTGGGGCGAGGGGGTCGCGTATATCGTGGATTACAAGACCGGCGGCTCTCCGGACGAGAGCGCAGACGCGCTGCGGGCGAAGCATGAGCTTCAAGCGAGCTGCTATGCGTATGCGGCGCTTCTGCAAGGGTTTGAGACGGTGGATGCGACGTTCGTTCGCGTCGAGCAGGAGGATCGCGAATATCCCGGTCAACCTCAATGCGTGAACTATCGCTTCACGGCGGGCGACCTCTCTTCGCTCGAGGCGCGCGTCGTGCAGGCGTACGGCGAGAGCGTGGAGGCATAGCCTTTTCGCGCGGCCTTCTGCGCCAAAAGAGTGCAAGAGCGGAAGGGGAGGCCGCCGCGGGTTCTGGTTTATTTCCCCAGTTCCCGCACATGCGGCACGAATCGCATATCTCGGGGTGGCCGTGGGTTCTGGTTTATTTCCCCAGTTCCTCTTTGAGCTGGGGAATAAGTTCCGCGAACATGCGGTCTGCGGCGTCTTTTTTGAGTTCGCACTCCCAGATGACGTGGACGCGCCAACCCTCTGCACGCAAAGCTTCCAAATTGCGCGCGTCGCGCTCTACGTTGCGCTTGAATTTGGGAACCCAGTATTCCTGGTTGGATTTTGGCATCGAAGGGTTGCAGTGAGGACAGCGATGCCAGAAGCATCCGTTGATCATGATGCACACGCGCTTGCCCGGCCAGGCCACGTCGGGCCTCCCCGGGGCCTTCCACTGCAGACGGTAGCCGTCGAGCCCCGCCTCTCGGAGCTTTCGCCGCACGATCAGCTCGGGTTTGGTGTCCTTGCCTTTGTTGCCACGCATGCTATTGCGCACCGCCTGGGGGATAGCGGCGATGGGGCGCGGCGAGGCGGCGAGCAGAGCCCGGGTCGATTTGCTGAAGGCTCGGGTCAAAGGTCGGTTCTCTCTGCGTGCGGCAGTATGCCACACGCCCCGGCGCCCCGATGTGCGAATGCGGCAAGGCAGCGGAGCGTCTTTTTTCGCCAGACGCTCGGCGCTCGTACGGCATGATACGCGGGTTTTGGTGGGGTCGAAGCGGCGTGTCCGCCAAGACGTAGGCGCAGCGGGAGCGGGTTTACTGTGCTTGCGTGTCACGAGCGCCTCTCACGTAAGAGATGATGAACGAGATACCCGCGACGGTGAGGGCAAAGCCCAGCCCCGTGTAAAAGAAGGCGATGAACCACTCAGGCAGCACGCCGCTCATGCGCAGCGCGATGCCGCCGCCCATCATGATGGCCATGATGATGTAGCCCTTGCGGTCGAAGAAGTGCCATATATGCTTGCGGTCTTCCTCGAACCCGCGAATTCGTTCGGCATGCTTGCGCACAAGCTTCTGGAACACGAACACGTGGAACAGGACAAAGACCGCCAGCGTGAGCGCAAGAACCCACCATACAAGATGGTCGTGCGTGATCACGCCTATGCCAATATTGGCGATGTTGCCACCTGCCACGATCCACACGATGCCAGCAACGAGGAGAAGTTTTTCAGTCGAGATTTTCATGGGCGGGATTATACGTCCGAAGGGGCCGACTTTGTGCGAGGGGCGCATAATCGGATGAGTTTGCGTAAAACATGCGAAACTCGATGGGCGTTTGCTCAACGCAAGCGCATCTGCGAGCTCATTTCCATAGGGTCCATTCTTGAAGAATGCGGTTTCGCACTGATCGATGCTCTGCAGGGTTCCATTCCGAGCGGACAATTCCCCCGGTTTGTCTAGGCGACGCGAGTGACGGTGCTTTCGGTTGCCATTTTCGCCGCCCGCTCACCGAACATGAGCGCACGGAAATACGCGCGAAGCACTTTGCCCGCCTAAAGCGTCGCGTCGTGCTGATAATATGCCCATCGTCTGAGGTTTCGACCGATGGGGCACTTGTGCCTTGAGTATGGGGGCTATGCGAATGCGCGTTTCTCCGCGCTCGCATTATGCATGCCGCAAAAGAACAGGAGTGAAGTATGGCGAGGGAACTCAAGTCCATGGACGGAAACAACGCCGCCGCGTATGTTTCTTATGCGTTCACCGAGGTCGCTGGCATTTATCCGATTACGCCGTCGAGCCCGATGGCCGATTTCGTGGACCAGTGGGCAGCTAACGGCAAAAAGAATATCTTTGGCACTACGGTCAAAGTTTGCGAGATGCAGTCCGAAGGCGGCGCTGCTGGCACGGTGCACGGCTCGCTCGCGGCTGGTGCCCTCACCACCACCTACACCGCATCCCAGGGCCTGCTGCTCATGATTCCCAACATGTATAAGATTGCGGCGGAAATGCTCCCGGCCGTGTTCCACGTGAGCGCTCGTACGGTTGCGACGCACGCGCTGAGCATCTTCGGCGACCATTCTGACGTTATGGCATGCCGTCAGACCGGTTTCGCGATGCTCGCCGAAACCAACGTCCAGGAAATCATGGACCTTTCCGCCGTTGCCCACCTCGCCGCCATTAAGGGCGGGGTTCCCTTCATCAACTTCTTCGATGGCTTCCGCACCTCGCACGAGGTTCAGAAGATCGCCGTGTGGGATTACGCCGACTTGGCCGAGATGTGCGACATGGATGCCGTGAAGGCGTTCCGCGCGCACGCGCTCAACCCCGAGCGTCCGTCCATGCGCGGCAGCCATGAAAACGGCGACATCTTCTTCCAGCACCGCGAGGCATGCAACACGCACTATGCCGCCCTGCCCGCCGTGGTCGAGGAGTACATGCACCAGGTAAACGCCAAGCTGGGCACCAACTACGAGCTCTTCAACTACTATGGCGCGCCCGACGCCGATCGCGTGATCGTGGCCATGGGCTCCTTCTGCGACGTGGTGGAGGAGGTCGTGGACTACCTCAACGCTCAGGGCGAAAAGGTGGGTCTGGTCAAGGTGCGCCTGTATCGCCCCTTCGTGACCGACAAGTTTGTGGCCGCCTTGCCCAAGACCGTCAAGAAGATCGCGGTTGTGGACCGCACCAAGGAGCCCGGCAGCGTGGGCGAGCCGCTGTACATGGATGTCGTCAACGCGCTCGTTCAGGAAGGCGTGGGCGGCCTCAAGGTTTGCGGCGGCCGTTACGGCTTGAGCTCCAAGGATACGCCGCCTTCGTCGGTGTTCGCCATCTACAAGGAGCTCGAGAAGGACGAGCCTGCGCGCGAGTTCACGGTAGGCATCGTGGACGACGTGACGCATCTGTCGCTTCCTGAGGATCCTGCCAGCCCCAATACCGCAGCAGCGGGCACCATCGAGTGCAAGTTCTGGGGCCTGGGCGGTGACGGCACTGTGGGCGCCAACAAGAACTCCATCAAGATCATCGGCGACCACACCGATAAATATGTTCAGGCGTACTTCCAGTACGACTCCAAGAAGACCGGCGGCGTCACCGTGAGCCACCTGCGTTTCGGCGACAGTCCCATTAAGAGCGCCTACTACATCAACAAGGCCGACTTCGTGGCATGCCACAATCCGTCGTATGTCACCAAGGGCTTCCGCATGGTGCAGGACGTCAAACCTGGCGGCGTGTTCATGATCAACTGCCAGTGGACGCCTGAGGAGCTTGAACATCATCTGGATGCCGAGGCCAAGCGTTATATCGCTCAGAACGACATCCAGCTCTACACCATCAACGCCATCGACCTTGCCATCGAAATCGGAATGGGCAAGCGCACCAACACCATTCTGCAGTCGGCCTTCTTCTCGTTGGCGGGCGTGATTCCGCAGGACGACGCTATCAAATATATGAAAGATGCGGCCACCAAGTCCTACATGAAGAAGGGGCAGGAGATGGTCGACCGCAATCACAAGGCGATCGACCTGGGCGCGAGCGCGTATACCCGCATTGAGGTGCCCGCCGAGTGGGCGAATGCCTCCGATGAGGCTGCGGTCGATGAGCTCAAGGGCCGCCCCGAGCTGGTCAAGCAGGTGCGCGAGGTCATGGAGCCCGTGGGTAACATGAACGGTGACAGCCTGCCCGTGTCCGCGTTCGTCGATTACGCCGACGGTCAGTTCGAGCAGGGTGCTGCAGCTTACGAGAAGCGCGGCGTTGCCGTGAGCGTTCCCGTGTGGGATCCCGCCAAGTGCATCCAGTGCAATCAGTGCTCGTATGTGTGCCCGCACGCCACTATTCGTCCCTTCGCCCTCACCGAAGAGGAGGCTGCTGCCGCCCCCGAGTCTTGCGTCCTGGTGCCCGCCAAGGGCAAGGCCGCTGCCGGTCTGCAGTACACGCTTGTCATCTCGCCGCTCGACTGCATGGGTTGCGAAGTGTGCGTGGGCCAGTGCCCCACGGATTCTCTTTTCATGGCGCCCGCCGAAGGCCAGCTGGCCCAGCAGGCCGCGTTCGACTACTGCGTGGACAACGTTGCCCCCAAGCCGCAGCTTGAGGACGCCACCGTCAAGGGCAGCCAGTTCAAGCAGCCGCTGCTCGAGTTCTCCGGCGCATGTGCCGGCTGCGCCGAAACCGCGTATGCGCGCTTGGTCACGCAGCTGTTCGGCGATCGCATGTACGTCGCAAACGCCACTGGATGCTCCTCGATCTGGGGCGGTCCGGCAGCCACGTCGCCGTATACGGTGAACAAAGACGGTCATGGTCCCGCTTGGTCGAACTCGCTTTTCGAGGACAACGCCGAGCATGGCTTGGGCATGCTTCTAGGTTACGAGGCAGTGCGCGACACCCTGGTTGCTCGCACCGAGAATCTCCTCGCTGCCGAGGGCGCTTCTGCCGAGGCGAAGGAAGCCGCGCAGGCATGGCTCGACGCTCGCGGAGATGCGGAGGCAAGCAAGGCGACCGCCGCGGCCTATATCGCCGAGCTTGAGAAGATCGCAGCGGGCGAGTGCGCCGAGGGCGCTGCCAACGCGCAGGCGATTCTTGACAACAAGGAATACCTGACCAAGAAGAGCGTGTGGATCTTCGGCGGCGACGGTTGGGCGTACGACATCGGATACGGTGGTTTGGACCACGTGCTTGCTTCCGGTGAGGACGTGAACGTGTTCGTGTTCGACACCGAGGTGTACTCCAACACGGGCGGTCAGGCTTCCAAGGCTTCCAATATCGGTCAGGTGGCACAGTTTGCCGCCGCCGGTAAGGATATCAAGAAGAAGAGCCTGGCCGAAATCGCCATGGCGTACGGATATGTGTACGTGGCGCAGGTGGCTATGGGCGCCAAGCCCGCGCAGACCGTCAAGGCTATCGCCGAGGCGGAGGCGTACCCCGGACCTTCGCTGATCATCGGCTACAGCCCCTGCGAGATGCATTCGATCAAGGGCGGCATGGCGAACTGCCAGGACGAGATGAAGCGCGCGGTGGATTGCGGGTATTGGAACCTGTATCGCTTCAATCCTGCGGCTCCCGCCGGCAAGAAGTTCATCCTCGATTCCAAGGAGCCTGCGGGCGGCTATCGTGAGTTCCTGATGAACGAGGCACGCTACAGCCGTCTGACCCGCGAGTTCCCCGAGCGCGCCGAGAACCTCTTCGAGCGCAGCGAGGAAGCGGCCATGGAGCGCTATCAGCATCTGGTCGATCTCAAGGCGATGTACGACAAGGAGTAGTCTGCGACGCTAGTCTAAGGGGGAAGGGGCGAGGATGTTTCCTCGCCCCTTCCCCCCTTTAGAACCCCTATCCCCACTCCTCGCACCAGCTCAGAAGGGAAACCGGATATTTGGAGCCTCATCGCCCACTCGGGCGCGCTTGCTATGCTCGCGCGCCGTTCGCGAGCATGACTGAAGCTGGGACATCGCCAAGTGCTTCAAATCGCATGCCATTTGCGAGTGTGACTGAAGCTGGGGTATCGCCAAGTGCTCCAACGTTGGTTTCTTGTCTTTCATTCTCGTTATTCACGCTTCGACTTGCTCTATTGCTCCCGTTTCGTGCACCTGATGTCCGAAAGGTTGGGAATAGAGCAGGTTTATTCTTGGCGGTAGCTTCTTGCGTAGAAGATAACGGGGTTATTCCAACATAATCCCAGTTCAATATTCTCCTGCAACGGCATTTGCTTTGCCGCCTGTCGCAGTCGATGCTCTATTCTTGCCGTCTTGTGCACTTAGCGCCCAAGACGGCAAGAATAGAGCATATGCAGAGTTGTTCAACGTATGCCGCACCTGTCTGTATGCGCTTTGGGTTGTGCCTAGCGAAGCCGATCGTCAGCTTGTTATTCGAGCAACTCTAGTTTGGAAGTATTGCGTCGTTTCAAAGGAGGGCGGTCGGCGCGTATACCGTCGACCGCCCTCATCCTCAAGCGAAGCTATTCCGCCAGCAGCGCCTCCACGCTCGCAAGCTTAACGCAGCAGACGAACACCTCCATTGCCTGCTCAAGCTCATTCATGGGCGGTAGGGTGGGGGCTATGCGGATGTTGGTGTCGCGCGGGTCATTCTTGTAAGGCCAGGTGGCGCCGGCGCCGGTCATGGTTACGCCCGCCTCTTTCGCCAGAGCCACGGTGCGCTTGGCGGTGCCGGGAAGACCCTCGAAGCTGATGAAGTAACCGCCGTCTGGCTTGCTCCACGTGGCGCCAACGCCCTCAAGGCCCGCTTCAAGCATGTCGAGAACCATATCGAACTTTGGCGCGATAATGGCGGCATGCTTCTTCATGTGCTCGGCCATGCCGTTCGCGTCGCCCAAAAACTTCACATGACGCAGCTGGTTGAGCTTATCGTAGCCTACGGTTTGCACGCCCACGCGCGATTTGATTTCAGCGATGTTTGCCGCGCTTGCCGCCACAGCCGCAATACCTGCGCCGGGGAACGTCACCTTGGAAGTGCTTGCAAACTTGAAGTAGCGGTCGGGGTGGCCGGACGCCTCGCATGCCGCAGCGATGTCAGCCACATGCGCCTCGCGTCCCTCGTACAAATGATGCACGCAGTAGGCGTTATCCCAAAAGATTCGGAAATCCTCCGCGGCGCATTCCATCGACGCCAGGCGACGCACCACCTCATCGGAGTACACGGCGCCAGTAGGATTGGAGTACTGCGGCACGCACCAGATGCCTTTGACTGAAGCGTCGGACGCCGCGATGCGCTCCACTTCGTCCATGTCAGGCCCCGTCTCCGTCATTCTTACGGGGATCATGCGAATCCCTAGCTGTTCGCAGATGGCAAAGTGGCGGTCATATCCGGGGGAGGGGCAAATCCATGCAATCTCGGGCAGCGTCTTCCACGCAGGTGCGCCCAGGTAGCCGTAGAGCATGCCGTGGCTTACGAGGTCATACATAATATTGAGACTGGAGTTGCCGAATACGCACACGCGCTCAGCGTCGTGGTCCATGATTGACGCCATGAGCCTCTTTGCCTCGGGGATGCCGTCCATCACGCCGTAGTTGCGGCAATCGGTGCCGTCTTCGGCAAAAAGCTCTGTAGTCGCATTCACGCAATCGAGCATTGGAAGGCTCAGGGCCAGCTGATCGGCCCCCGGCTTTCCGCGTGCCATATTCAGCGCAAGCCCTTTAGCGCAGTGCTCGGCGTATTCGGCCTCGAGCGCCGCCTTCAGCGCCTCGAGCTCCTCGCGGCTCAATTCTGCATAGCTCACGGCATTCCTCCTTATCCGGCGGCAACGCTTTCGCGCTGCCGCATATGTTCGCATCTGCCGTCCAGGGCGACACTTTACCAAAATAAAGCATGTCAAGCCCATCGCATGCACTTTACCGTATAATTGCAGGCTATGTTTTCATGCCGGCGCCAAAAGGGCGCAAAGTACACTAGAGGGGTTTCAGATGTCGAGTAACGATATCCAAGTCATCGCAGCAATGGCGCTGTACTTCATCGTCGTGCTGTCGGTGGGCTTTTTCTATTTGAAGAAGTCGAACAAAGATTCCGAGAGCTATTTCCTGGGCGGGCGAGGGTTGGGCCCTTGGCTTACGGCTCTTTCTGCCGAGGCATCCGACATGTCGGGTTGGCTGCTCATGGGCCTGCCGGGTATCGCGTACTTCATGGGTGCGTCGAACGCCATGTGGACGGCCATCGGCCTGGCGATTGGCACCTATCTTAACTGGAAGTTCGTGGCGCGCCGTCTGCGCAAGTATTCTGAGGTGGCTGGCAACTCCATCACGCTGCCCGATTTCTTCAGCAATCGCTTCCATGACGACAAGCGCGTGCTGATGAGCGTTGCAGCCATCATCATTCTGCTGTTCTTCTGCATCTATTGCGGCAGCTGCTTTGTTACGTGCGGAAAGCTGTTCACGCAGCTGTTCGGCCTCGATTACACCACCATGATGATCCTCGGCGCCCTTGTGGTGTTCGTGTACACGTTCGTGGGCGGCTACCTTTCGGTATGCACGACCGACCTGATCCAGGGCACCATCATGATTTGCGCGCTGGTCATCGTGTTCGTTGGCAGCGTGGGCATGGCGGGCGGCGTGGACAACACCGTGGCATTCCTCCAGTCCATCCCCGGCTTCCTTTCCGCCACCGAGCAGGCGAACCCCACGCTCGGACCCGATGGCGTGCAGCTTGTGGAGAACGGCATGCCCGTGTTCGGCGATGCGGCCGTCTATGGCACCGGCATCGTGACCATCGTGGGCTGCCTTGCGTGGGGCCTGGGTTACTTCGGCATGCCGCAGGTGCTCGTGCGCTTCATGAGCGTGCGGCATTCCGACGAGATCAAAAAGAGCCGCATCATTGCCACCATTTGGGTGGTCATCTCTCTGGCTAGTGCGGTGTGCATCGGTCTTGTGGGCCGCGCCGCCATGCCTGACGCGTTCCTTACCTCGTCGAGCGCCGAGAACATCTTCATTCTGCTGGCGCAGGTGATGCTGCCCGCGTTCGTGTGCGGCCTCGTGGTGTCGGGCATTTTCGCCGCCACCATGTCTTCCTCTTCGAGCTATCTGCTTATTGCCGGATCCGCCATTTCGCAGAACCTGTATAAAGGCATCATCAACAAAAACGCGACCGAGGCGCAGTGCATGTTCGTGTCGCGCGTGGCGCTGACCGTGATTCTCATTTTTGGCATCGTGATCGCGCTCGATCAGAACTCTTCGATTTTCCAGGTGGTGTCATATGCCTGGGCGGGCTTCGGCGCAAGCTTCGGACCGCTTATGCTTTTGAGCCTGTATTGGCGTCGCACCAATAAGCAAGGCGCCTTGGCGGGCATGCTTGTGGGCGCCGTCACCGTTATCGTGTGGAGCTTTGCAATCAAGCCGCTCGGCGGTATCTTCGGCGTGTACGAGCTTTTGCCGGGCTTCATCTTCTCGCTGATCGCCATTGTGGTGGTGTCGCTTCTGACGGAGCCGCCGTCGAAGAAGATTACCGATGAGTTCGATTCCTATATGGATGCTGATGTATAGGAGGCAATACCGGTCGCAAGAAGGGGAGCGGTGACTTAGGGGCAATAGGCGAGTTGCGCACGTCACAAGTTCTTACGGCAAGCAGATTTCCAACATATAAGATATAAACGCGTGGAGAGATTCAAATGTGCGGGGCGAGTCCAGAGGGCTCGCCCTTCCAGTTTCAGGGAAAGGAAACGAATAATCTTATTGGCGTGAAGGCGGATGAGGGGCCGTCATCCGGTTGCGCATGAGCGGTTTAACGCAAGGAAAAACCGGCGATTAGCCAAAAACTTTTTTGAAAAAATTTTTCGCGCAATTACGTCAAGAAGGAGGGTGATGGCATGTCAAGTCTAAGAAAATACCAGGCCAGAGCGTCGATATGAACAGGATATGAATGGATACGCCCGGAGGCGTGTAAAGTGTTGACACGACTAGGATGCTAGCGTATTATGCTTTCGCTCTCGCGTTCGGGAACATCTGCGAAACGCGAAAGCGGCAGCTTGATAAGTACACATAACGCATCGAGCACTTTGATGAACTGGGCGTGTGCCCGAGTGGTTAAAGGGGACGGGCTGTAAACCCGTTGGCTCTGCCTACCTAGGTTCGAATCCTAGCGCGCCCACCAGTTCGCCCGTGTAGCTCAGTCGGTAGAGCACTTCGTTGGTAACGAAGAGGTCACCGGTTCAAGTCCGGTCGCGGGCTCCAGTTTACCTGCTCATCATTGCCCTTGGCAATGCGAGTTATACACGGCGGTGTAGCTCAGTTGGTTAGAGCACACGGTTCATACCCGTGGCGTCACTGGTTCGAATCCAGTCACCGCTACCATTTGCATCACGTACACGCGTCCTTTGGGCGCGTGTATTAGTATCACGTTAGTATTTGGTCATTCGACCATTCCAAGAGGAGGAATAATGGCTAAGGAGAAGTTCGAGCGCAGCAAGCCGCATGTGAACATCGGTACCATCGGTCACGTTGACCATGGTAAGACCACCCTGACGGCTGCTATCTCCAAGACCCTGTCTGAGAACGACGGGTCCCATGGCACCGCCCATGCTGACTTCACTGCCTTCGATCAGATCGACAAGGCTCCTGAAGAGCGTGAGCGCGGCATCACCATTTCTATCGCTCACATCGAGTACGAGACCGACTCTCGTCACTATGCTCATGTTGACTGCCCCGGCCACGCCGACTACGTCAAGAACATGATCACCGGTGCTGCCCAGATGGACGGCGCTATCCTGGTTATCGCCGCTACCGACGGCCCCATGGCTCAGACCCGCGAGCACATCCTGCTCGCCCGTCAGGTTGGCGTGCCCTACATCATCGTCTTCCTGAACAAGTGCGACATGGTTGACGACGAGGAGCTCATCGAGCTCGTCGAGATGGAGACCCGTGAGCTGCTCACCGAGTACGAGTTCCCCGGAGACGACATCCCGGTCATCCGCGGTTCCGCTCTGAAGGCTCTGGAGGGCGACAAGGAGTGGCAGGAGAAGATCTGGGAGCTCATGGACGCTGTGGACTCCTACATCCCCACCCCCGAGCGCGACGTCGACAAGCCGTTCCTGATGGCTGTTGAGGACACCATGACCATCACCGGCCGTGGCACCGTTGCTACCGGTCGTGTTGAGCGCGGCGTTCTGCATGTGAACGACCCGCTGGAGATCGTCGGTATCCGTGAGACCCAGAACACGGTCTGCACCGGTATCGAGATGTTCCGCAAGCTGCTCGACGAGGCTCAGGCTGGCGACAACATCGGCTGCCTGCTCCGCGGCATCAAGCGTGAGGACATCGTGCGCGGCCAGGTTCTGGCCAAGCCGGGTTCGGTTACCCCGCACTCTGAGTTCATGGGCCAGGTCTACATCCTGACCAAGGAAGAGGGCGGCCGCCACACCCCGTTCTTCGACGGCTATCGTCCGCAGTTCTACTTCCGCACTACCGACGTTACCGGTGTTGCCCACCTGCCCGAGGGCACCGAGATGGTTATGCCTGGCGACAACGTTGAGCTCCGCGGCGAGCTGATTCACCCCATCGCCATGGAGGAAGGCCTCCGCTTCGCTATCCGCGAGGGTGGCCGCACCGTTGGCTCCGGCCGTGTGACCAAGATCATCAAGTAACCACTCTTGATACTGGACGTGATTCGATGACGGAGCCCGCCTTATGCGGGCTCCGTTTATCACGGAAGTGCTCCTATGTGTACGAAACAAGCTACGATTCAATCATTCTGAAGGAGAATTCATGCGTACGTTGGTCACTCTGGCGTGCACCGAGTGCAAGCGCCGTAACTACACGACCAAAAAGAACAAGCAGAATAATCCGGATCGCATCGAGATGAAGAAATACTGCAAGTGGTGCCGTAAGCACACTCTGCACAAGGAAACTCGATAAGATAAGGGAAACACGCCAGTAGTTCAATTGGTAGAGCAGCGGTCTCCAAAACCGCAAGTTGAGGGTTCGAGTCCTTCCTGGCGTGCCAGCTTGTTCAAGCAGCTTCAACGCGAGCTGCTTGTTTTGCTGTTTGGTCAAAATTTGTCAAAGGCGATTCTGCGGCCCTGTGCCGCATAAGGGATAAGAGGACATGGCGAAGAAATCCAAAACGCAAAGGGCAAAGGCATCTGCTGCGCGTCAGGCGCGCAAAGCCCAGGCTGCCGAGCGTGAGGCCAACGCCGTAGAGGCAACCGTAGAGGAGGCCGCTCCGGAGAAAAAGGGCTTGTTCAAGTCCAAGGCCAAGAGCGCCGACGCCAAGCCCGCCAAGAAGGCGGAGGAAAAGAAGGCTGCCAAGCCCAAGAAGCAGCGCTTCAAGTTCCTGCGCGAGGTTAAGGCCGAGCTGAAGCGCGTTACGTGGCCTACACGCCCCGAGGTGCTTCGTTGGACGGGCGTTGTCGTTGCCGCGCTGGTGTTTTTCGGCGTATTCGTCGCCGTTCTGGACAACCTGATTATCACGCCTCTGATGGTTGCTCTTTCCGGGATAGGAGCCTAGCATGGCAAAGAAATGGTACGTGCTCCACACGTATTCCGGCTATGAGAACAAGGTCAAAAAGAACCTTGAAAGCCGTATCGAGACCATGGGCCTCGAGAACAACGTCTTCGGCATCGAAATCCCCACCGAGATGGTCACCGAGATCAAAGAGGGCGGCCGTCGAGTGGAGAGCGAGAAGAAGGTGTTCCCCGGCTACGTGCTCGTCCGTATGGAGATGGACGATCGCAGCTGGGCTGCGGTGCGCAACACCCCCGGCGTAACCGGCTTCGTCGGAAGCCAGGGTCATCCCGAGCCGTTGACTCGCGAAGAGTTCAACAAGATCATGAAGCGCACCTCGGTCGCCGGCCCCAAGAAGGTCACCTCTTCCTCTCTCGAGGTGGGGCAGGCCGTCAAGGTTACGAGCGGTCCTTTGGCAGACTTCGACGGCACCGTTTCCGAGGTATCTCCGGAATCCGGCAAAGTCAAAGTCATGGTCTCCATCTTTGGACGCGAGACCCCTGTCGAGCTTTCGTTCGATCAGGTCGCCACTATTTAATGCGATTATTCTCGACCCGTTGCATGCCTGAGTGGACAGGGCTTCTCGTGCAGCGTGGTCGTAAGAGTAAAGTCACTTGAAGGTAAGGAAAACAAACGATGGCTGAGAAGAAAGTAAGCGGTTTCGTTAAACTGCAGATTCCTGCCGGCGCCGCCAATCCGGCTCCTCCGGTAGGCCCGGCTCTGGGTGCCCAGGGCGTCAACATCATGCAGTTCTGCCAGGCGTTCAATGCCGCCACGCAGGACCAGGCCGGCACCATTATCCCTGTTGAGATCACGGTCTACGAGGACAAGACGTTCACCTTCGTCTGCAAGACTCCTCCCGCGGCTGTTCTCATCAAGGAGAAGCTCGGCATCAAGAGCGGCTCTGGTATCCCGCAGCTGAAGTTCGTGGGTACGCTCACCGAGGATCAGCTCCGCGAGATCGCCGAGATCAAGATGCCCGACCTCAACGCTAACGACATTGAGGCCGCCATGGAGATCGTCGCCGGCACTGCCCGTTCCATGGGCGTGCGCGTCGAGGGTCGCGAGATGAAGAAGACCTACGTGCCTTCCAAGAAGCTCGCCGCCATGCTCGCCGGCAAGGCTGAGTAGTTCGCTAATCAAGTGGAAGGGCATTGCCCGCCAGTACCACGAAAGGAATTTCAATGAAACTCACCAAGAATCAGAAGGCTGCTGCCGAGAAGATCGAGGCCGGCAAGCTGTACACCCCGATGGAGGCCTTCGAACTCATGAAGGAGATTTCCTCCGCCAAGTTCGACGAGAGCGTTGAGGTCCACTTCCGTCTGGGCATCGACACCCGTCAGGCCGATCAGCAGCTGCGCGGCATGGTCTCCCTGCCTAACGGCTCTGGTAAGACCGTTCGCGTTGCCGTGTTCGCCGAGGGCGCTGCCGCCGAGGCCGCTGTGGCCGCTGGTGCCGACATCGTTGGCTCCGACGACCTGGTTGCTGAGATTCAGGCCGGCAACCTCAACTTTGACGCCGCTGTCGCTACGCCCAACATGATGGGCAAGGTCGGCCGTCTGGGTAAAATCCTCGGCCCCCGCGGTTTGATGCCCAACCCCAAGCTGGGTACCGTTACTCCCGACGTGGCTACCGCCATCGCCGACCTCAAGGGTGGCAAGGTTGAGTATCGTGCCGACCGTTACGGCATCGCTCACGTCATTCTCGGCAAGGTGAGCTTCACCGCTGAGAAGCTGGCCGAGAACTACGGCGCTGTGTACGACGAGATCGTTCGCATGAAGCCTTCTGCGGCTAAGGGTCGTTATCTCAAGTCCATCACCGTGGCTTCCACCATGGGCCCCGGCATCTCTATCGATCCTTCCGTTTCCCGCGACTTTGCCGCTAAGGCTGAGTAGCGAAACCTTACCTTCTTGAAAGGCTCGCTTTGGCGGGTCTTTCTTTTTGCAATGAGTAAGCCAATACTAACAAATGCATCCGTGAAGCGAGAGCGTGATAGAATGGCTGTCAAATGCAGTTTGCACTTGTATACACTTTGCTAGAAGTTCAGATACATTGCTGCAGATGTCTGACGTGTTACGAAAGCTGGTAGGGATGATTATCAGGAAATCAAAAGCCGAAATTGAAGCCATGAAGGAAGCAGGCCGCATTTCGGCAAAGGTGCTGCGTGAGGTGGGCTCTAAGGTTGCTCCTGGGGTAACCACGCTCGAACTTGATCAATACGCCGAGGAGCTTATTCGTCTTGAAGGCGGCATACCTGCGTTCAAGGGGTACGGTGGGTTCCCCGGCAGCATTTGCGCCTCCATCAACGAGCAAATCGTGCATGGGATTCCGTCTGCGAAGGTGGCTTTGCAGGAGGGAGACATCATCTCGATCGACACCGGCGCCACTGTTGACGGTTGGGTAGGGGATAATGCCTGGACATATCCCGTGGGAAAGATTTCCCCCGAGGTGCAGAAGCTGCTCGACGTGACCGAGAAATGCATGTGGGCAGGGCTCGACGCTGCACGTCCGGGAAACCGTCTGGGCGATATCGGATATGCGGTGCAGTCGATTGCCGAGGCTCACGGATATGGCGTAGTGCGCGAGTATGTGGGGCACGGTATCGGGCGCAACATGCATGAGGAGCCCAATGTGCCCAACTATGGGCATCGTCATCGCGGCATTCTGCTTGAGGCGGGCATGGTGCTGGCGATTGAGCCTATGATCAATATGGGCACGCGGAAGACGCGCCAGATGCCAGACGGATGGCTCGTGGTTACGCGCGACGGCAAGCCGAGCGCTCACTTCGAGAAGACCGTCGCCATCACCGAGGACGGGCCGGTGATTCTTACCACCGAAGAGGACCATAAGAGACCGGTTGATTAAAGGCCAGCGAAGATGCCCCATGCTGTATTTCATGCTGCGGGTGGTGCTGGCTGTCTGTGACTGCCCGTGAGGAGGGCAGTCGTGCTGGGCTCCTCACGGGCAGCTGGCGACAGAGGGCGCCACGGGCATCGTACGACGCTGATCGCATTAATCAGGGCTCATGGAGCCAGCAGGGGCGCACGAGACCAGCGCTAACGATTGTTGGCCGATGTGGAACGAGCGTGGCGGGCTCGGGCGATTTTGGCGTCGCTCGGGCTCGTTTGCTGCTTGGCGTGCTTCGGGGCGCTCTTCGGGGCTGCTCCGCGGGCATGGCGCGCCGAGGCAAGCTTGCGCTCAAGCTCCTGTACCTGTTGCTCGGACTGCTTGGCGTGTGCCGCGCGAACGATTCGACTACTAACCGTGTCACGGGTTCCCTCGGGTTGGGCGCTGGGCTCATAATCGCGCGACTCGGCAAGGGCGCTTCGGCTTTGGTCGCGTCGATTCGAGTGCCGTGCATCTTTGGGCGCGCCGACGAGCTCCACGGGCTGCTCTCCTTCTCGCCACGCATCGGCGGGCGCGGCGGAAAGATCCTCGTCAGGCTGCGTTGCAGTTTTCGAGCGGCCCAGCTTGCCCGCGAAACGGCCAACGGCATTGATGAGGAAGCTCGCTTCGGGTAAGCGCAGCTTTATCGCGAGGCCGAACGTGACGACAAGTGCGACAATGCCGCCGCAGAATATTCGTATGAGAGCATGGATGATTGATCCGTCGGAGGGCGCGATGGTGCCTTGCAGCGCCCATGAGATTCCAGCGCCGATACCGGCTCCCAGTATGCCGAGGACCAACGACAGGGCAACGGCTCGTGCGAGGCTTCCCAGGCCGAGCTTGCCGAGCCTTGCGCGCAGGAACACGAAGCATGCAACGTCGAGCACAAGGTAGTAGACGGTTTCGCTGAACGCAACGCTTGCCATGCCAACCATGGGGGAGATCGTCGCCGCTTGGGCCAGGAAGGCTGCGATGAAGGCGATTTGGATAGCGGCAGACACCACCATCATGATCGCATACTGTTTCATGCAGCGAAGCGCGGAGAACGTCTTTTGCATGTAGGTGTTCACTCCGTATACGGGCAGTGATGTGGCGAGTGCGATTAGATAAATAGCTATCTGAGAGATGTTCTCTTGAGTGAAGGCGCCGATGTGGTAGAGCGTAACCAGGGGCTCGGCGAATACTATCAGATAGAGCATAAACGGGATCATGAAGAACAGAATCTGGTTGCTGCCCGATACCACGGCGCGTTTGAAGCCCTCCATGTCGTCGCGTGTCTGCATATCGGCGATTTCGGTGAAGAGCGTAGTGGTGATGGGCACCGTGAGAAACGCGTAGGGGAGCGTGAACCACAGGCGCGCATACGAGATGACCGAGGGGCCGTTGTCCAGGTAGGCGTATGCCGCCGCGTTTTGGACCGACACGATGATGAGGCCTGCCACCATCACGATGACGGCGGGCACGCCAATGGAGAGGGTCTCGCGAAGCGCGGGGTCGTGGAGGTTGATATGGGGGCGAATGCGGATGCCGTTGCGTTTGAGCGCCGGAATCTGGATGGCCATCTGGATGAACACGCCCAGGGGGTTGCCGATGGCGATGATGAGCTTGGCCAGTTCGGCATCGCTTGGGGCGACCACGGCATAGAGGATGAACGTAGCGGCAACGATCACATTGTTGAAGATGGGAGCCGCGCTGCTCCACAGGTAGTCGCGTGAGGCGTTGAGCAGGCCGCTTACGATGGTCGACACGCCGTAGAACACGATTTGCATCGCGAAAAAGCGGAAGAAGAAGATCGCGTCGCCCATGGTGCCCTGGTCGCTCATGAAGCTTTGGGTATAGATGAGCGCCGGGGCAAACAAGGTGCATACAAGGGCGACAAGGCCGAGGATGATTACCGTGAGGCTTAAGAGATTGCTCGCGTACTCGTTACCGCCGCGTTCGCCGAGCTTGCTTTTGACGGACATGTACACAGGCAGAAAGGCGGTCACCAGCATGCCGCCGACTACCATCTCGTAGAGCATGTTGGGAAGGTTGTTGGCCACCTGGTAGGAGCTTGCAAGCATGGTGGAGCCGAGAGCGAATGCCATGGCCCAGGTGCGCACGAAGCCCGTGATGCGAGAGATGATGACGAAGAAACTGATCAGTGCGGCCGATCCACCTATCGAGGACGCGTCGGATGCGGGCTCGGGCTGGGTTGCGCGCGCATCGCGCGAAGAGTCTTCTGATGTGGAAATGTGGTTTGCGCTCATACTACGCTTTCGGGGTTTGGGTATAATGCAAAAGTTATCGTCATAGTAGCGTCTGACGACGGCTTTTGAAACGAGGTATCATGAACATCCTGATTATTCGCAACAACTCCAACGCGGCGGCCATTGATGCGTCGATGCTGCTGGCGACCTATCTGGATTCGCAGGGAGTGGGGCATCAGGAATTGGATTCTATGCCGCTGTCCATCGAGTCGATTCAGGGCACCGGCGCCGATATCGACATGTCGGCGTTTGACATGGTTGTGTCTCTTGGTGGCGACGGCACCATTCTGCGCGCCGCCCGCTTGGTGGGTAAGTCGCGCGTGCCTATTCTGGGTATCAATTTCGGACATCTGGGGTTCTTGGTCAATTCAAGCGAAGACGGCGTTGTGCCCATTGTGGCGGCTGCGCTTGCCGGCGATGTGACGCGCGAGGAGCGCGCGAGTCTTCATGTCGATTTGATCTCCGAGGGCAATGTGGTGGCGAGCCGCTTTGCGCTCAACGAGTTCTCCGTTACGCGCGGCGCGCTGGGTCGCATCATCGATTTTGGCCTGGAAATCTCGGGTAACCATATTGTGGATATGCGCGGCGACGGCTTGGTGGTGTCTTCGGCCACGGGCTCGACCGCCTATGCGCTTTCGGCCGGCGGTCCGCTCGTCGCCCCCGACTTCAAGGGCCTCATCCTTGTGCCGCTGGCTCCGCACTCGCTACTCTCGCGCGCCATCGTCACCGATCCGAGCGACATCGTTGAGATCGATCTGTCTCGCAACCCCGAAAGCCGCGAGGCGAGCTATTTCGTAGACGGCGAATTTATCAGCCTCGACGAGCCCATCGATCGCGTGTTGGTGCGCAAGTCGCACAACCCCACCATTCTGCTGCGATACAAGAACGAGGGCTTCTACAGCGCCATCTCCGAAACCTTCTTCAAGGACATCGCGCACTAGCAAGCAGGCGAATCAGCCTTCGCATTACAGGTGCCCGCAAAAACCGAGGCCCGCCCTTGCGTCCACGATTGGGACGAGGGCGGGCCTCATTGTTTTTGGCTGGATTTGAGGTTGACGGTTTGTGGCGGTAGTAAAGGCAGCGCCTCTAAGACACTCAGGACGTGCGGTGATGATTTGGGCATCTTGGCGCTGGTCGCGAAGGGCTTGCCGCTGTTAAAGTGCTCCGTGCCGAACCGCGGAAGAGCGAAGCGAATTCCGCCGTGCACGAGCCAAAGGCAACGTGCGCGGCGCGAAGCGCGAACCGAGAGAGAGGCGTTTGGCGGCGTTTCGAGCTCAACCGCGCTCGCGAACGGGCGGCCAGCGAAGCGAGGCCGCCCCCGGTGGGCGATGAAGCCTCAACCATCCGGTGTCTCACGCGGGCTGGTGCAGTAAACACGCCAGTGGCGTGTTTAGTCCCTGGCTTCTGCGCGCGAGAGCGCGCCGGGGCTCCAAAGGGGGAAGGGGCGAGGAACCATCCTCGCCCCTTCCCCCTTTGCCCCCGGAGGGTTACTTATGGAAGAACCTCCGCTTTTCATACTTGGGCTCGCAGCAAACGTTGATCCCCAGCGTCCGATACAGCTTCTCGTCGGTCTCGGAGATGATCACGCTGAAAAACGCGTCGCAGCCGTGCAGCCTATCGGCGTTGTCAATGAGCTTTTTCGCCATGGGATCGGTGGCGGAGCTCACCGAGAGCGCCAGGAGCGTTTCGTCGGAATGCAGACGCGGGTTGTTGGCGTGCAGCGTGCCGGTTTTCAGGCGGCAGATAGGCTCAATCACCTCGTCGCTTATGACGAACAAGTCCTCATCCACGTCGGCCACGCCCTTGAGCGCGTTCATCAGAAGCGATGACGCCGCACCCAGCAGGTTGGAGGTTTTGCCCGTGACCACGCGGCCGTCGGGCAAAACCATCGCGCCGGCGGGGGCGCCGGTTGCCTCTTCCTTCAGAAGGGCGGCTTTGCGTGCGGGCGAGAAGTTGGAATCCACGCCCGCCTGGTTCATCAGGAGCTCCAGGCGCTCGACGAACTCTTGGCCTACGCCGGTGCGTCGAGCATCGACTGCGGCCTGGAAGTAACGGCGCACGATTTCCATCTTGGCGGCGTCGCGGCAGGCGTCGTCGTCGCAGATGGCGAGGCCCGCCATGTTAACGCCCATGTCGGTTGGCGACTTGTAGGGGCACGCGCCCAGAATGCGGTCGAGCATGGTTTTGAGCACGGGGAAAATCTCGATATCGCGGTTGTAGTTCACTGTGGTTTTGCCGTAAGCCTCCAGATGGAAGGGGTCGATGGCGTTGGCGTCGTCCAAATCAACCGTTGCGGCCTCGTAGGCAATGTTCACGGGATGCTTGAGCGGCAGGTTCCACACGGGGAAGGTCTCGTACTTCGCGTAGCCGGCCTCGATACCGCGCTTGTGCTCATGATAGAGCTGAGAAAGACAGGTGGCCATCTTGCCCGAGCCGGGGCCGGGGGCGGTTACCACTACCAGCGGGCGGGTGGTTTCAACGAACTCGTTCTTGCCGAAGCCCTCGTCGCTCACGATGGTGCTCATATCGTTGGGGTATCCGGCAATAGGGTAGTGCAGGTAGCTTTTGACGCCCAAGGAGTCCAGCTTGCGGCGGAACGCTTTGGCGGAGGGCTGGTCTTGGTAGCGGGTGATTACCACGCCCGCGGTGGCAAAGCCCATATTGGCGAAGATGTCTAGAAGGCGCAGGGCGTCCTCATCGTAGGTGATGCCCAGATCGCCGCGCACCTTGTTCTTCTCGATATCGTTGGCGTTGATGGCCACGATGATTTCCACGTCATCAGCGAACTGCTTGAGCATGCGAATCTTGCTGTCGGGCTGAAATCCCGGCAGCACGCGCGAGGCGTGATGGTCGTCGAACAGTTTGCCACCGAATTCCAGGTACAGCTTGCCGCCGAACTGTCCGATGCGTTCGCGGATGTGCTCTGCCTGGAGGGCGATGTACTTGTCGTTGTCGAATCCGATGCGCATGGGTATGGCGGCCCCCTTCTGATATGCAAGACGGGCGTTCCGTCTTTGGGCGTATGTCGAACAGAGGGATTATAGCCTAGCGTGTGCGGCACGCGGTGGTTTCTCCTGTGTTAATTCGCAAAGCGCTTGAGGAGAGCGTCGCGTCGTGAGCTACAATGATGAAACGTCGAAGAGCCGCATGGGCTCCGAGGCGTTTTTTTATGTATAGGCATTGCTGCTCAACTTCGATATGTGTGCATGTGAGGAGCTCGGCGGGCGGGGAGGACATCGCGCGCAGTTCCGCATGGTAAACATGCCAGTGGCATGTTTAGTGCCTGCCTTTTGCGCCCGAGAGGGCGCATCCGGCGCGTTCGAGCGAGCAGGACTGTTTTGAGCACGAGTCCTCCCCGCCCGCCGAGCTCCCGAATGAGATAGGAGCGTCCATGGCAAAACACATCTTTGTGACGGGCGGCGTGGTTTCGTCGCTAGGCAAGGGCATCACCGCCGCATCGCTGGGGCATCTGCTTAAAGCGCGCGGCTACAAGGTGACCATGCAAAAGATGGATCCGTACCTCAACGTGGATCCGGGCACGATGAGCCCGTTTCAGCACGGCGAGGTGTTCGTGACCGAGGACGGCCACGAGGGCGATCTTGACTTGGGGCATTATGAGCGCTTCATCGATGAAAACCTCACGCGCGAATCAAACTTCACGCAGGGCTCCGTTTATCAGAGCCTGATCGCCAAGGAACGTCGCGGCGATTTTCTGGGAGGCACGGTGCAGGTGATCCCGCATGTGACCAACGCCATCAAGGAACGTCTGCGCCGCATCGCCGAAACCACGGGCGCCGACATCGTGATCACCGAGATAGGCGGCACCATCGGCGACATCGAGGGCCAGCCGTTCATCGAGGCCGCGCGTCAGTTCAAAAAAGAGCGCCCGGCGGGCGATGTGCTGTTCGTGCACGTGACGCTCGTGCCCTACATCGCCGCCGCGCACGAGGTGAAGACCAAGCCCACGCAGCACAGCGTGAAGGAGCTGCGTTCCATGGGCGTGCAGCCCGATTTCATCGTGTGTCGCAGCGACCACGAGGTTTCGTCCAGCGTGCGCGAGAAAATCGCACTGTTTTGCGATGTGGCGCCCACCGACGTGCTGGCGTGCGTGGACAGCCCTAGCCTCTACGAGGTGCCGCTGGGGCTTTTCGACCAGGAATTCGACCTCAAGGTGCTCGAAAAGCTGGGGCTCGAGCCGCATGAAATCGACCTCTCGCCGCTGCGCGCATTCCTTTCCGCCGAGAAGAACCGTGAGGGGCAGGTGGATATCGCCGTGGTGGGCAAATACGTGAGCCTGCCCGATGCCTACCTCTCCATCATCGAAGCGCTGCACCATGCGGGTGTGGCAAACGGGGTGAATGCGAAGCTGCACCTGATCGACGCCGAGCGTGTGACCGACGAGACCGCCGAGGAGCTTTTGAGCGGGATGGATGGCATCTTGGTGCCGGGCGGCTTTGGCCAGCGCGCGTTCGAGGGCAAGATTGCCGCAGTGCGTTTTGCGCGCACGCGCGGGGTGCCGTTCTTCGGCATCTGCCTGGGGCTGCAGGCGGCTGTGTGCGAGTTTGCGCGCGATGTGGCCGGCCTTGAGGGCGCCACGTCCTCCGAGTTCGACCAGAATGCGACGTATCAGGTGGTTTCGCTCATGCCCGACCAGGAGGACATCGACGACAAGGGCGGCACCATGCGTCTGGGGGCCTATCCCTGCAAGCTTGCGCAGGGCACCCTTGCGCGCCAGATCTATGGCGATGAGATTATCTATGAGCGCCATCGCCATCGCTACGAGGTATCCAATGTGTATCGCCGCGCGCTGCAGGAGGCGGGTCTGGTGATTTCCGGCACTTCGCCCGACGATCGCCTGGTGGAGATGGTCGAGCTTCCCGAGCATCCGTGGTTCGTGGCCAGTCAGGCGCACCCTGAGTTCAAGAGTCGTCCCACGCGCCCGCATCCGCTGTTCGTTTCGTTTGTTGCGGCGGCATGCAAAGGGCGCGAATCGCGCAGTGCCTAAAGGCGTGTGCTATTCTCCTTGTGCCCCGGTATGCTCCGCTTCGCCGTTCGTGGTATGGTGCGTTCGATGAATGGGGCCACACGGGGCGGGCGCGCTAGGCCGCCTTTGGCAAGGGACGGTATGGATCTACATGGCAAGGCTGTCGCTCAGGAAAACGGCGGAAGGGCTCGGCGCCGCGGCGTCGGGCCTTCTGGCGTTTCGAGACGAATATCTATCGTATCTGTCGGTGGAGCGCGGGTCTTCGCGTGCGACCCTGAATTCGTACGCTGACGACCTGGAGGACTATCTCGCGTTTCTTGGCGAGCGCGGAGTATCCGATTTCGCCGAAGTGACCCATGAGCACGTGGAGGCGTACGCTGCAGACCTCAAACAGCGAGGATATGCGCCGTCGAGTGTGGAGCGCCACATGGCGGCGGTGAAGGGGTTCAGCAAGTTTCTTGTGCGCGAGGAGTATTGCCGTACGAATCCAGCCGATTTGGTGCCGCTGCCCAAAATCCCTGATCGCTTGCCCGACGCTATCACGGTTGACCAGGCGGATGCGTTGCTCTCGCAGCCATTTCGTGACGGTCCTCTGGGGTTGCGCGACCGTGCCATGCTGGAGGTTCTGTATGGCTGCGGCTTGCGCGTGAGTGAGCTGTGCGGACTCGATTCGTCCGATGTGTTTCTGAACGAGGGGCTGTTGCGCGTGATGGGAAAGGGGTCGCGCGAGCGCGCGGTGCCTATTGGCGGCATGGCAGAGGCAGCGCTTTCGGCGTATCTTGATGCCGGGCGTCCCGAGCTGTCTGCGCATGCGAGGCGCGCATGTTCGGCGGTGTTTCTCAACGCACGCGGCGGGCGCATATCTCGTCAGAGTGTGCATGCGCTGGTGCGCGATGCGGGGCTTGCCGTGGGGATCGAGGATTTGCATCCGCACACGTTGCGTCATTCGTTTGCCACCCACATGCTAGAGGGAGGGGCGGACTTACGCGCAATTCAGGAAATCCTGGGGCATTCCGATATCGCCACCACCCAGATTTACACCCACGTAAGCCGCGCCCATATTCGCGAGGAATACCTGGCGGCGCACCCTCGCGCGCAGAGGGGCGGGGCGAAAAAGCTGGCTGAATAGCAATCGGCACAGAGCGCACCCTCGCGCGCATATGGGCGGGCGGCGGCAACGGTCTCCCGCGAGCGGCTGTCCAGGCGCACCCTCTCGCGTAGAAGGTCGGGCGTGAAAGTGAAGTATTTGGCGGGACGCGATAGCGCATCCGCCGGTGGAGTGTTTTTCGACACATGGAGCCGTTTTCTCGTTCTCCACGGCGCGTGCCGTACGTCCAGGTTTGCCCTGGGCGATCCCTTGCTGAAAAAGTTGCGTTTAGCGAGATTCAGGGTGTCTTTTGCTGAAAATGTTGCGTTTAGCGTTATGGAAAGGGCGTTCGAAGGAAGAGTGGCTGCATCGGCTTTCATTGAGAATTCCAATAATGCCTGATGGGGCTGTTGTTCAAAGCCTTTGCTGCAAAGGGGTCCTCATTTGTCTGGGGAAGAGCTTTCGCTAAACGTAACTTTTTCAGCATGAAGAGGCCCAATTCTCGCTAAACGTGCCTTTTTCAGCGCGAAGGGAGAGGCGAATATCGCTAAGCGTAATTATTTCAGCGAGGTGGCATGCGGGTATCGCTGAGCGCGGCCGTTGTGGGGGCCGTCCGCGGGCGCCCGATCGGCAGTCCCTATGGACTTGCCCCAATCGTAATCCGACATCCTGGACCGTCGTCCCGAACATCGAATTAACTGCGACTCAAACTGTAATGGGGTGGGCGCAATAGGTCGGCCATCGTTTCCCTGCGAGATGGTTCTGTCGCAAGATCTTGAGTGCGGATAGGGGCGGCGAGGGAATCGCATTTTCTCCAGGTGCTTCTTGACGCGGGATTTGGGGATGAGCGCCGGATGAGATTGGGCAACAAGAGAAGCGCACGGCGAAAGGCCTTTCGCAGCGAGAGCTCGCGCAAAAGCTTTACGTGACGGAACCGGCCGTGAGCAAGTGGGAACGTGGCGTGTCCTACCCCGACATCACGCAGATTACGCCGCTGTGCGAGGCGCTTGAAGTGAGCGAACACGAACTGGTCACGGCGAGCGACGACGAGCGCCAACGCCGTATGGAGCGCGAGGTGGACGTGCATCGCAAAGTGCGCCTCGCGTGGCTCATCGCGTGGAGTGCGATCTACCTATTCGTCATTGCGGGCGCGGCTACGACCCAAAACCTCATTGGTCCGTTTCCCTACGACATTGCGCGGGCGGTGGCGGGGTGCCTGCTTCTGGCGTCGTTCACCCATGTGCCCGTGCTGGTGAAGACAGAGCGCGGCATGGCGGCGTTCTGCTCGGGGTATTGTTTCGCGAATCTGCTGATGCTGGTGGAGTACGGGCGCTATGGATGGGCGGGCTTGAAGACGTTCAGCCTGTCTTTCGTGGGTTTGCTGTTCGCCGTGAGCGTTGTGGCGCTGCCATTTGTGCTGGTGTGGGCGGCGCGGCGCTCGGATGCTCCTGCTCTTTCGCATAAGGGGCTTATTTATTTGTCCACCGTATCCATGCTGCTGATGTTCTTGGTGTCAGCTACCTGCATGCGCGATGGGGGGTGCTTGAAGAAACACTGCGGATGGATTGTGTCGCCGCGGTGATGCTCGTGCCGGTATGGACGACGTTTCTGGCGGTGCGGTACATGCGCGTCGCCTTGCCGTTTCGTCTGGCGGCCGCCATTGCGGCGTTTGGCGCAGGGGTCTTTCTGGGCAGCGGCGTGGTGAACATGCTTTTCTACGGAACGCTCAGCTCGTTCGACCTTCATACGCATGTGAACTTCGCCGACTGGGCTACGTATCCTGCGGTCAACGACAATCTGTGCTGGCTGGCGCTCATCGTGATCCTGGTCGCCGCAGCCGCGCTGTGCGTGGTGGGTGTTGCGCGCGCGACGAGGCGCGCGACGAACGAACGCGATTCGAAGCGCGGCGAATAAGCGCGTTAAGGCTGCGGGCCTTGAACGGATCTCCAACGGTTGCCGGACGTATCTCGAGCGAAGCCCCCCCCCAACGACTGCCGGACATAGCCCGAGCGAAGTTTCATCGGGTATCCCCGTTCATCATCCGGCTACTCGGAAAGAGCCCCGACGATTGCCGGACGTAGCCGGGCGAACCTCCGACGATCGCCGGACGTAGCCCGGGTGAAGCCTCAACGATCGCCGGACCATACCGCCGCGCTCAATGTGACAGTTTTCCCAAGTATGTAATCCTTTTCGCCCCTATAATTCCGCGATGTGCCAGTTTTCTCGAGTATGTAATCCTGGAGCGTGCAAGATACTAGACAAAGTGTCGAATATCTTCGTCCAGAGGGGCTTTTTAGAGGAAATAAATAACATCGAGTGCGGTTTAGGCCGATCTGAACGTCGAAAAAGCATTCGAGAGGATTACATACTTGGAATAACTGGCAATATCGCGCTCCAGGGGCGGAAGAGGATTACATACTTACGAAAACTGGCAAGCTTGGCCGTTCGGAGCCGGAAACTCCCAGTTGCTTTCATTTTTCCGAGAGTGCTGGGCGCAACTGGTCTTCGGTTTGGCGGCAATCGCCTCGGTTTGATGGGCGATCTCCTGGTTCGTTGCAATCGGACTCGTTTTAGCGGGTAATCATCTTGGCCCATCGCAACCGAGTTTCGGTTTGGCGGCAATCGCCCCGGTTTGGCAGGCGATCATCTTGGCTCATCGCAATCGGTCTCGATTTAACGGGTGATCGTCTAGGCCAATCGCAATCGTCTCGATTTGACGGGTCGGCGCCTTGATTCAGCGAAGCGGCGGCACCCCTATGGGCAGACCTCCCACCCACAACATATTTCCCTCACAATCTTGAAAAGAAGGGATGGCACTACATCTTGTGCCATCCCTTTTTCATCCGCCGGATATGGAAACAGCGGCATCGTTTTGGCGCGATTTAGGACAGGGTGGGGCAATGGGAGATTGAAAGTGGGGGATTTTTCCTATTTGGTGGGAGAAAGTGGGATATAATGGCGTCACCGGTTGAGATGTGGGAAAGGAAGGAGCCAGGGGTTGGACGACCTCTTCGGCCAATACCGCTATAAGGTTGACGCCAAGGGACGTCTGTCTCTGCCTGCCCAATTTCGCAAGTCTCTGCCGGAAGGCACCGAGATGGTTGTGCTGAGCAACGCCAAAGCGGGCAAGCTTTTGGTGTATACGCACGAGGAGTTCAAGAAGTGGAAGGATTCGCTGTTCGAAAAGCGCGGCGGATACGACCCCAATGAACCTGCTCACGTAAAGCTCGAGCTTGCGCTTAACTCGCTATCCATGCCGGGCACCATCGACGCTGCGGGGCGCATCACCCTGTCAAAGGAGCAGCGCGAAAAGGTGGGCATCGATAAGGACGTTACGCTAATCGGCAACACCAACCACATCGAGGTGTGGGACACGCAGCGCTGGGAGGAATACCAGAGCAGCATCGATCTCGACGCATTGCTGTTCGGATAAACCTGGCGAGGAGTGTTCATGACAAACCAATACCGACATATACCTGTTCTGCTCGCCGAGTGCCTCGAACAATCACACCTTACATCGCAGCACACGTTCGTGGACGCAACGCTCGGCGGGGCAGGACATTCGTCCGAAGTAGCCAAAATGCTGGGACCTGACGGCATCCTGATCGGCATCGACCAGGATGATATGGCCCTTGCGGCCGCGGGGGCTCGCCTGGAATCCCTCAACTTAAACACACCACCCAGGATTGAGCTCCTCCGCGGCAACTTCGGCGACATGGACGAGCTGCTCTTGCAGGCCGAGATTCCCGGGGTGGATGTATTTTTGTTCGACTTGGGAATGTCCTCGCCGCAGATCGACCTCCCGCAGCGTGGCTTCTCCTTTAAGGAGGACGCTCCGCTTGACATGAGGATGTCTCCGGGCAAACAGACCATAACCGCAGCAGAGCTCATCAACACCCTAGACGCAGCAGAGCTCACCCGGATCATCCGCGAGAATTCCGACGAGCGGTGGGCGAGCAGAATCGCCCAGTTCATCGTCGAAGCGCGGGAGTGTAAGCCCATCGAGAGGACGGGCGAGCTGGTGGACATCATCAAGGCCGCCATTCCTGCCTCGGCGCGTCGCGCAGGAGGCCACCCGGCAAAGCGCACCTTCCAGGCCTTGCGCATTGAGGTGAACGGAGAACTCGACGTGCTCAGGCGTGGGCTCGATGCCGCTGTTAGGTGGCTCAACCCCGGCGGGCGCATTTTGGTGATCAGCTATCACTCGCTGGAGGATCGCATCGTGAAGGAAACCTTCGCGGAGCATGCGCGCACGTGCACGTGTCCTCCTGATTTGCCGATTTGCGTGTGCAATGCGCATCCGGTGCTCAAGGTGGTTACGCGCAAGCCCATTCTTCCCACGTCGGAAGAAGTGGAGCGCAACCCTCGCGCCCGCAGCGCAAAGCTGCGTGTGGCGCAGAAGCTAAAGCAATAACTACGGGAAGCCGAGCCTCCCGTAAGACGACCGACCGAAACGCAACATCAACACAGAAAGGAGGCCGGTATGAAAAACGAACGTTCCTACCGTGCTTCCCGGTCGGACACCTCCCGTGCCGCAGGCCGTGCCTATGCCGGATCTTCCCGCTCCGCGTATCTCTATGGAAGCGCCGCTCCGGCGTATCGCCCTGAATCCGAGCCCGAATTTGGCGTTATTCCCGGGCACCGCAGCCGCTCTGAGGTAGTAGAGCTTCCCGCATCTATCATGACCATCGCGCGCGTGGTGGTGGCCGTCGCTATTGTCATTGCCGCAATCGCGTGCGTGCGCGTGGGCCTTTCCGCGATGAGCGTGAACACTTCCATCGCCACGAGCGAGCTCTCCAGCCAAATCGAATCGGCGCGTACCACCGGCAACGATCTTGAGGTCATGCAGAGCCAGCTGTCCAATTCGACGCACATCAAGCTCGAGGCGACGGGTCTCGGCATGGCGGCTCCTTCCGAGACCACCGTGGTCACGCTTGAGCCCGACGTAGTGGCAACTGACGCCCAGGGCAACCTCTCGCTTTCCGGCAGCCTTAGCGCTATCGAGAACGCAGGTTAGGCGTCGCCCATGCGTGCGGCTCACAACGGCAATGCGGCTCCCAAGGGGCCGGGTCTTCCTTCTAGCAGAATATGGTGGCTTCTCGTCATCTTCCTGGGGCTCGCCCTGGTTTGGGCGGGCCGTCTTGTGTATCTCCAGATCATCAAGGCGCCCGAATACAGCGAGGCTGCGGCGGCGTCGCGTACGCTGAGCATCGACATCCCCGCGCGCCGCGGCACCATCTACGACCGCAACGGCAACGTGCTTGCAACGAGCGTGGAGGCGACGACGGTCTATGTGAACCCCAAAGAAATCACCGATGTGAGCGGCACCGCCTCCGCTCTTGCCGAAACGCTGGGGGGAGACGCCGAGGACTACACGGATTACCTCACGCAAGACACCACGTTCGTGTACGTGAAGCGTCAGGCCGACGTGGAGGACGCCGATGCGCTTCGTGCCAAGGGGCTTACCGGCGTCTATTTCCTCGACGATACCAAGCGCGTGTATCCCTATGGGGAGACGGCGGGCCAGATCGTGGGCCTGGTGGATGTCGACGGCAACGGCCTCACGGGCCTGGAGCTGTATTACGACGATATTCTTTCGGGCACGCCGGGCGAGCGCGTGTTCCAAACGGGCGGAGTTGACAAGAACGGCGACAGCATTCCCATTCCCGACGGCACCGAGGTGGATGAGCCTGCGGTGGACGGTCAGGATATTGTGATCTCTATCGACATCGATATGCAGAAAGATCTTGAAGACCGCCTTGAGCAGGGCGTGGACGAGATCGGGGGCACCGATGGCTCCGCCGTGCTGATGGACGCCTCCTCGGGCGAGATCTTGGCGATGGCGTCGACTCCGTTCCTCAATCCTTCCGATACGTCGAAGATCGATGAGGGCGCCGACTCCATCAAAGCCGTAACCTACGCCTTCGAGCCCGGCTCCATCTTCAAAACCGTGTCGGCTATGGCACTTTTGGAGAGCACCGACATCACGCCCGACGTGAAAATCGATTGCCCGGCATACCTCGAGGCGGAGGACGGCTACACCGTGTCCGACTCCCATAAGCGCGCCGACGCGGTGTTCACCTTCCGTGAAATCATCAACCAGTCTTCCAACGTAGGCATTTCGCTTGCAGTGCGCGACTATCTGGGCTTCGGTCCGCTTTATGACAAGATCCTGACGTACGGGCTGAACGAGACCACCGGCGTCGATTACCCGGGCGAGGCGGGGGGCTACCTGGCGCCCGACGTGGAGTCGTGGTCTACCATCGCGAAGTACAACCTGACGTTCGGCCAGGGCGTTTCGGTTACGCCGCTGCAGATGGTGCGCTTCTACGGCGCCATCGCCAACAACGGCGTTGCATGCACCCCGCACCTGCTTATTTCGAAGCCCCAGACCGGCGAGACTCCTACGTATGAGACCAAGCAGATCATCGAGAACACCGACGCCATTCCCACCATGATCAGCATGCTGGAGACCGTGGTGACCGACGGCACGGGCACTGGCGCCGCCATCGACGGCTATACCGTTGCGGGCAAAACGGGCACGGCAGAATACGCCGACGAGGAGAACGGCGGCTACGTCAGCGGCTCCTGGAATCTGGATTTCACGGGATTTTTGCCGGATGCGTCGCTTCCGTTGGTATGCTTTGTGGGCGTGAACGAGGTGCCCTACGAGCGAAATACCACTGAGGTGTTTCACGATATAATGGCGGATGCCATCGATCGCTACGGCATCGTTCAGGATTGATCTTGGATGCCCTGCGGGGCATGGGAGTAAACGCAAGAAGGCACGCGATGAAGTTTTCGATACAAGACATACCGGGCATCACAGGGGGCGACCTATTGGTTGCCCCTCTCGATGCTCGCGCTCAGATATGTGGCTTGAGCTGGGATTCCCGCTCGATTGAGCCAGGGTGGGCCTATGTGGCCATCGTGGGCGAGCGCGTAGACGGCAACGATTACGCCGTCTCGGCCATGGACTCGGGAGCCGCGGTGGTGCTTATGAGCCGCGCCCCTCGCGAGGACGAAGTTGCACGCGCCAAGGAGACGGGTGCGGCTATCGTGGCGGTTCGCGACGGCGAAGAGGCCGTGATAGCCCTTGCTCGCGCGTGGCGCGAGACGCTCGGCGCGACAGTGGTGGGCATTACGGGTTCGGTGGGAAAGACCACCACGAAGGGGCTCGTGCGCCAGGTGCTTTCGGCCAGGTATCGCACGCATGCCACCAAGGGCAACTACAATAATCAGCTCGGCGCGCCCTATACGGTGCTCACCACTCCCGAAGACTGCGAGATGCTCGTGGTGGAGATGGGCATGGACCACGCCGGCGAGATTGCGCGCATCTGCAAGACCGCGCGTCCCGATATGGGCGTCATCACCAATGTGGGCGTGTCGCATCTGGAATATCTGGGCACGCGTGAGAACATCGCCCGCGCCAAAGCCGAGCTCATCGAGGCGCTGCCGCAGGGCGGCACGGCGTTTTTGCGGGCTCAGGGCGAATTCACGGATTTCATCCGCGCGCATGCCCGCACTGAGGAGCGTGGCATAGCCGTGACGCTGTTCGGCGGGCAAGATCCCCGCGCCGATGTGTATGCGACCGACGTCGAGCTTGACGAGGAAAGCCACCCCCGTTTCACCCTGCATGCGAAGGGCGCATCCGTGCGCCTCACGCTGGGGTTGCGCGGCGTTCATAACGTGGACAACGCCTGCGCTGCCGCTGCAGTGGGCCTTGCCTGCGGCATGAGTTTGGACGAGGTCGCCTCGGCGCTCGAGGGCGCTGAGGCCGAAGCGGGGCGTGCGCAGCTCAAACGTGCGGCGTGCGGCGCGCTTGTGTTCGACGACGCGTACAACGCGAGCCCGGCGAGCATGAAGGCATCGCTCGAGATGCTCGCCGCGTATAAGGCGTCCGGCAAGAAGATCGCGGTGCTGGGCGATATGGGCGAATTGGGCCAGGCGTCCGACGCGGGCCACTATGATGCGGGTCGCGCCGCGGCGCTAGCCGGGGTCGATCTGCTCGTGTGCGTAGGCGAGCTCGCCGCGCGCATTGCCCAGGGGGCTCGTGATGGAGGCATGGCGGCAGACCGCGTGGTGAGCGTGCCCGATGCTTCGGCGGCGGTCGAAGCGGTGGCACCTGTGTTGTCCGAAGGCGATATCGTATTGGTTAAGGCGTCCCATTTCATGGGGCTTGACCGCGTTGTTGAAGGGATTGTCGGCGCATGATAAGCAGCTTTTTCTCGTCGTATCCGACGTTTCTCGTGTTTTTGGGGTTTGTGGTTGCCGCGGCCATCACGATGATTCTGATGCCGGCCTGGATCAAACTCCTCACGCGCACCCATATCGGCCAGCAGGTACGCGCTGACGGCCCTCAGAGCCATCTTGTCAAGCAGGGCACGCCCACGATGGGCGGCGTGATCATGCTGATCGCCATTCTCGTCACGGTGCTTTTGGTGGTGCCTCCTTCGTTTGGGTTCGTGGCGGCCATTCTTGCCACGCTCCTCACCGGCGCGCTCGGCCTGTTCGACGATGCATCCAAGGTCATCCATGAACGCTCGCTCGGCCTGACCCCTAAGGGCAAGCTCATCGGTCAGTTCTTGATTTCGAGCGCGTTCATTCTCGCCGTGGTGAACTTCGCCGACATAGAGCCCGTGGTGGAGATTCCGTTCTTGTGCACGCTTGATTTGGGCATCCTCCAAACGTGGATCGCCATTCCCGGCATGGAGGACGGTTTCAGCATTCCGTGGCTCTACCTCATCTTTTGCAACATTCTTCTCATGGGCATGAGCAATGCCGTCAACCTGACCGACGGACTCGACGGCTTGGCGGCGGGCACGGTCATGGTGGTTATGCTGGTGATGGCAGCCATCGCCTACCGCTGCGACATGCTGCCGATGGCGGTGTTCGGCGCCACCATCGCCGGCGCATGCGTTGGCTTCCTCTGGTTCAACACCTATCCCGCAGACATCTTTATGGGCGACACCGGGTCGCTCGCGCTGGGCACCGCGCTGGGCTGCGCGGCCATTGTGACCAAAACCGAGGTCTTCTCCATCATTATCGGCGGCCTGTTCGTGGCCGAGGCCATCTCGGTCATGCTGCAGGTGGCCTACTACAAGCGCACCAAGAAGCGCCTGTTCCTGATGGCGCCTTTGCACCATCACTTCGAAAAGAAGGGCTGGAGCGAGACGAAGGTAGTCATTCGTTTTTGGATCGTGTCGGGCGTGCTGGCAGCTTTCGGCTTCGTGCTGTGGTTCGTGCAGCCGCTCGTAACGGGGTAGGGGGAATCGACCCTCTCGCGAGATGGGGCGCCCTAGGCGCGGAAGGGTCCGTACCCGGGCAGTCCTGCTCGCGCGAAAGCCACGGGGCGCCCTCTCGGGCGCGGAAGGCGGGGACTAAACAGGCCACTGGCCTGTTTATCATGCGGAACTGCGCGGACCCCATCCGCACCCAAGGCGCCCCGCTGCGAGCCGGCTGCATTAAAGGTGCGCCTTGGTGGGAAAGTGTGTTCTCCGCGGTAGGAGGTTGCTATGACTGGTGAGATGATCGAGGGCCGCAAGAGGGCGGCGAAATCGTTGGGCGACGTGCTCATTTTGGGCTTGGGTAAAAGCGGCCGTGCTGCGGCGCGCTACTGCCTGGAATCGCGCCATCTGGGCGAGGACGTGAAGAGCCTCACCATTGCAGCGGGCGAGCAGACGCAAGGCGCGCTCGAGTTCGCGCAGTACTGCGAGTCGCGCGGCGCGAAGGTGTATTTCGACCTGTACACCTTCGAGGGGCACTACGATCTCTGCATTGCGAGCCCCGGCATCTCGCAGTTCTCGCGCTTCTATGAAAATGCCGCCGCGGCGAGCGACGAGGTTATCAGCGAGGTGGAGTTCGCCTGGCGCGAAAGCGCGCAGGATTCATGCTGGCTTGCCATCACGGGCACCAACGGCAAGACCACCACGACGTCGCTCACGACTCACATCCTCGAGGCGGCATCTGCGCGTGTGGAGGCCGTCGGCAATATCGGCAACACCTGCATCGAGGCGGTGGCGCAGGGCAAAAGCGACGTATACGTGGCCGAGACGAGCTCGTTCCAGCTGGCTTCGTGCGTTCATTTCGCGCCTCGTGCCGCGGTGCTGCTCAACATCACGCCCGATCACCTGTATTGGCACATGACTTACGAGAATTACGCTCAGGCCAAGGCGAGTGTGTTCGCGAACATGGACGCGTCATGTCTGGCGATCGTGAACGTGGACGATGCGGGCGTGCAGGAGGTGCTTCCCCAGATAAGGGAGACGGGCGCGCGCGTGTGTGAGGTATCGCTCGAGGATTCGGGCGCCGCTTGGGCCGCGTTCTGCAAAAACGGCATCCTTACGGTTCGCCGGGGCGGGGAGGAGTTCTCGCTCGTGCACCGCGACGGGCTCGCCATCAAGGGCGATCATAACGTGATCAACGCGCTCTGTGCGGTTGCGGCCGCCATGGAGGCGGGGGCCGGGGTCGATGCTGTGCGTGAGGGCCTGCGTTCGTTCAGGCCGCTTGAGCACCGCTTGGAGCCGTGCGGTCAGATCGACGGCGTGACGTTCGTGAACGACTCCAAGGCAACCAACGTCGACGCCACGCTCAAGGCGCTTTCGGCGTATCCCCATGGTCGCGCGGTGTTTTTGCTGGGCGGTCACGATAAGGGCACAGATCTTGGCGAGCTTGTCGAAGCGGCGCAGGATACGTGCCGCGCCGTGGTGTGCTTTGGCGCGGCCGGCGAGCGCTTCATGAAGGCGTTCGAGGGAAGCGCGCTTGAGCACATCCAGGCGGCCCATATGGAGGACGCGCTTGATGCGGCCATCGCAATCGCGCAGCCGGGCGACACGGTGGTGCTTTCTCCGGCATGCTCCTCGTTCGACGAGTTCGATTCGTTCGAGCATCGCGGGCGCGTGTTCAAGCATCTCGTGGCGTTTCGCGCGCAACGCGCCCAGCGCTAGGCGGCTGTTTTGGCGTTTACCCTGATCCATAACAACGATGCTCGATCCGCCGAGAAGGCGGCGAGGGCCCAGGCGGATGCTCGCGGAGTGCCCGCCGACATCATGCTGCCGCGCGTCGTGCTCATGGTGTCGGTGATTCTGCTGGTGCTCATCGGGCTCGTGATGGTGTTCTCCGCATCTACCGTCGAGGCTATTTCCAACGAGGAAAGCGTGTTTTCCTACGTTGGCAAGCAGGCTGCGTTCGTGCTCGCGGGCGCGTTCGGGGCGTTTCTTGTGGCGCGCTTCATGCCGTACCATATTTGGCGGTCGGGTCCGGTGTTCTATGTGTTCTGGGGGCTCGCGTGCGCGCTCTTGGTGGCGGTGCTGCTGGTGGGTACCGAAGCCCTGGGCGCCCAGCGCTGGATCTATATCGGCCCCTTCAGCCTTCAGCCCACCGAGTTCGCCAAGATCATCTTGGTCATCGGGGCGGCGCGTATCCTGTGCGATTTCAACGAGGGCGCGATGAATCTCAAGCAGGCGCTCGTGTGGGGCTTCGTCCTGGTGCTGATCCCGCTTGCGTTTTTGTACGAGACGCAGTCGGATATGGGTTCGGCCATCATCATCTTCATGGGCGTGCTCGCCGTTGCATGGCTGGGCGAAGTGCCGCTCAGGGTTCTCGTCCCTATCGTGCTGATATTGGCGGTGGTGGCCGTCGTTGCCATGAGCACGGGCTACCGCGCCGATCGCGTGAGGGTGTGGCTCAATCCGTGGGACGACGGCGAGGGCGGCTACGGCACGGGCTTTCAGCTGATCCACTCCTACTATGCGTTCTCGCAGGGCGGCATCTTCGGCGTGGGGCTGGGCAATTCGCGCGAGAAGTTCCTCTATCTGCCCGAGGCCGAGACCGACTTCATCTTCTCCATCATAGGCGAGGAGTTGGGGATGATTGGCGCGCTGGCCGTCATCCTGCTTTTCATCGCGTTCCTCTACGCCGGTCTGCGCATTGCCGCCAAGGCACCCGATGATTTCGGCAAGATTCTTGCGGGCGGCTTGACGGTTATGCTGGTAGGCCAGGCGTTTTTGAACATGGCGTGCGCCACGGGGCTGTTTCCCACCACGGGAAAGCCGTTGCCGTTCATTTCGTCGGGCGGTTCATCGGTCATTTCGTCGTTGCTCATCGTGGGCGTGCTCATGTCGGTGAGCTACAACTCCAATGTACTCACGCCCTACGAGCAGCGCCGCAACAACCTCAACGTGCTGCGCGTCGAGCGTGATGAGCCCGTAGACGATTCGCCATCTGAGCGCGTCTCGCGTCGCGGGCGTGCGCACCGCGCGGAGGCGCGCGAGTTTGCGGGGGCCTCGTCGGGTCTCTCCTCCTCAAGGAGGGGGAGCGGGGTCGACCGCGGTGCCGGCAGGTCCGGGCGCGGTTCGGGCCGAAACGTCGACGGGCGCGGGGGCGGTTCCGAATTCGAGAGCTCCTCGCGCGGACGCAGCGATCGGCGTGCCTCTCGATCGTCTCGCGCTGTGAGTTCGAGCGGCGAGAGGCGTCCTGTGCGCGACGAAGGGGCCAAGGCGTCCTCCTCGCGCGCCCGGTCCGGAGGTTTGCGGCTGGGAACCGGCAAAGATAGAACGTACTACGACGACCGAAGGCGATGATGCGGAGTGAGAAAGATAGTCTTATCGGGCGGAGGCACCGCCGGCCACATCAACCCGGCGCTCGCGCTTGCCGAGGTGTTGCAGCAGCGAGGTTTTGAGGTCCACTTCGCCGGCACTCCGCAGGGCGTCGAGGCGCGTTTGGTGAAACTCGCGGGCATACCGTTTACGGCATTCGACGCGGCGGGCTTCGATCGCCAGGCCCCCTGGACGCTTGTGACCTCGAGCATCAAGATCGCCCGTTCGGCCAAGCGCGCCCGCTCCTGGATGAGCGAGCTCGACCCGGCGGCGGTTGTGGGCTTCGGCGGATATGTGTCCATCCCCGTGGGTATGGCGGCGGAGAAGCTCGGCGTGCCCGTGGTGGTGCACGAGCAGAATTCCGTCATGGGCATGGCGAACAAGTTTCTTGCCAAACGCGCTCGCGCGGTGGCGCTGACCTATGGCGTGGCCGCCGAAGGCGTGGATATCCCCGGCGAGACGGTGGTCACGGGCAACCCCGTGCGCAGCTCGGTGCTCTCCGCCACGCGCGAGGAGGGCCGCGCGATGCTCGGCATTCCCGATGACGCCACGATGCTGCTCGTGTTCGGCGGCAGCCTGGGCGCGCGCCATATCAACCAGGCCGTCTCGTCCCTCAAGCAGCGGTTGATGGATATCGAAGGCCTTCATGTGGTACATATCACCGGTCCCAAGGAGTATGACGCCACGCTCGAGGGGCTTGCCCTCACCGATGAGGAGGCCAAGCGCTGGCATATCATGCCGTACCAAGATCGCATGGCGGAGACGCTCGCGGCGGCGGACTGTGTGATTTCGCGCGCGGGGGCCACGTCGCTCGCCGAGATATCGGCGCTGCGGCTTCCGGCGCTTCTGGTGCCGTTCCCGTTTGCCACGGCCGACCACCAGACCACCAACGCCCGCGCTTACGTGGCGGCTAAGGCTGCCTACATGATGCCTGATGACGCGCTTGATTCTCAGGAGTTCGCGGACAAGGTGATTGCGCTTGCGACCGATGCGGCGTTGCGCGAGGAGATGCGCGCGAACGCGGCGGCGTTCAAGACCGAGGATGCGGCGCATGCGTTGGCGGATGTTGTGTGTCGGTTCGCCCGCGCCTGATGGCGCTGGGCTACAATAGGCGGCTGCGCGTTATCCCGCATGAGCTTCATCCGACGGGACGCTTCGTATTTCGGGAAGGCTTGAGCAAAGGCGGGTGCTGCGCTTTGACGCCGGGAGGCGCCGAGGCGCATTCGTATAGAGACAGGAGTGACTGATGGCCGAAACTAAGCGCTTGCATTTCGTCGGCGTAGGTGGCGTGGGTATGAGCGGTATCGCGCACGTCGCGTCCGATTTGGGCTATGTCGTGAGCGGCTCGGATATGAAGGCGTCGCGTTATACCGAGCAGCTGGAGCAGGCGGGCATCACGGTGCATATCGGCCATGATGCGGCCAACGTGCACGACGACTGCGACATCGTGGTCGTATCCACCGCCATCCCCGAAACAAACCCGGAAGTCGTTCGCGCGCGCGAGCTGGGCATCGAGGTGTGGCAGCGCGCTCGTATGCTCGCCGAGCTGGGGGTAGGCAAGAAGACGCTGGCCGCCGCGGGCACGCACGGCAAGACGACGACGTCATCCATGCTCGCCACCGTGGTGGATGCCTTGGGCCTTGAGCCTACGTTCGTGGTGGGCGGCATCGTTGACGCGTACCAGTCAAACGCCGGCTTTGGCAAAGGCGATTACTACGTGGTCGAGGCCGACGAGAGCGACGGCTCGTTCTTGAACCTCTCTCCCTATGTGGCGCTCGTTACCAACGTGGAGGCCGATCATCTCGACCATTACGTGGGCGGCATCGATGAGATTCGCGCCACGTTCTCTCAGTTTATGGAATCGGTGCCCGATGACGGCGCCGTGGTGGCGTGCGGCGAAGACCCCGAGCTCGTGCGCCTGGCGCGTGCGGCAGCCAAGCGTTCGTTCACGTACGGGTTCGATGCCGATTGCGATATTCGTGTGGAGGGCTACCACACTCGCGGCGTAGCAGCGTTGTTTGAGGTGGCGTTCCCCGACGGGCGCACGGTCTCGTGCGAGCTGCCCAAGAATCCCGGCCGTCATAACGCGCTCAACGCCGCCGGCGTGCTGGGCGTGATGTACGCATTGGGCGAGGATGTGGAGGCCGCCGCCGCGGGGCTTGCGCGCTACTCAGGCGTGCGCCGCAGATTCGACCTGCGCGGCGAAGAGGCGGGCATCACCGTGGTGGACGATTATGCCCATCATCCTACCGAGATCAAGGCGACGCTCGCTGCCGCGCGCGACCTCGATTTCGCACGCGTTATGGTGCTGTTCCAGCCGCACCGCTATTCTCGCACCCAGAGTCTGGCGTCCGAGTTCGGCGAAGCGTTCGATGCGGCAGACTGCGTTGTGGTGACGGATGTATACGCCGCCGGAGAGGCGCCCATCGAGGGCGTGAGCGGCGATCTGATCGTACAGGCCATCAGGGAGCACGGAAAGCCGGCATCTGCCGTGTACGCCCCCACGAAAGACGAGGCCATTGCCGCGATGGCGGGCCTGGTGCGCCCGGGCGATCTTGTGTTCACGATGGGCGCGGGCGATGTGACCGCCTTCGGCCCGGCTCTGCTGTCGATCCTGCGCGAAGGCGAGGATGCGCGTCGTGACGCTTGATCTTGCCCGTGCTCTTTCCGGCGATTTCGAAGGCATCGTCCTTGCCGATGAGCCGATGAGCCGCCATACAACGTATCGCATCGGAGGCCCTGCGCGCTACCTGGTGCGCGCCGATTCGCTCTCCTCGTTGGCGAGCGCGACGGACGCGTGCCGCGAGTTGGGCGTGCCGTGGGTCGCCGTGGGGCAGGGGAGCAACCTGCTCGTGTCCGACGATGGGTTCGACGGCGCGGTGATTACGCTTGGATCGGGATTTTCCGCCTGCGTGTACAACGAGGAAACCGGTACGTTTTCGGCGGGCGCGTCGTGTCGCCTGTCGCACGTGGTGCGCGAGGCGCACGCCCATGCGCGCGAAGGCTTCGAGTTCGCCGTGGGCACGCCCGGTACGCTCGGCGGGGCGCTACGCATGAATGCCGGCACGAGCCGCGATTACCTGGGAAGCCGCGTCATTTCGGTGACTACGCTGCGCCCCGGCGCGGGCCTGCGTCGCTACAATGCCGCCGATATCGAGTGGGGGTATCGCCAAAGCTCGCTGCCGTTCGACGAGATCGTGCTTGAGTGCGAGCTGGCGAGCGAGCCGGGGGATGCCGAGGATATCCGCGCTCGTATGGAATCGGCTCGCTCGCGCCGCCGCAAGACGCAGCCCTTGTCGTACCCATCGTGCGGGAGCGTGTTTCGCAACCCCGAGGGAGCGTCGGCCGCGCGCCTCGTGGAGAGCACGGGGCTCAAGGGGGCTACATGCGGCGGAGCCCAGATATCCGATTTGCACGCCAATTTCATCATCAACCGGTCGCAGGCGCGAGCCGTGGAGGTGCTCTCGCTCATCCATGCGGCGCAGGATGCGGTGCGCGAGCGCTGCGGAATAGAGCTTGTCCCGGAGGTGCGTTTCCTTGGCTTCACGCAATAGCAGACAACGCCCGCAGGCGAGGCGGCAGGCGTCATCTTCCTACCGCTCGAGCGCCGGTCGCCCTTCCCGTGCGGGGAGCTACGACCGTCGCGCATACACCCAGCGCCGCGATCTGGGCAGCGCTGCGCCTCGCGTGTCAACGGTGAAGGTGGGCTCGCTTGCGCAGGACACCCACCGCAGGCGTGCCCAGCAGACCTATCGCGCCCACATGACCAAGGCCATCATCGTGTTCGTGGTCATCGCCGTGCTGGCGATCGGCGCCGTGGGCGCGTACTTTTCGCCCCTGTTCTCCATCAAGCAGGTCACGGTGTCGGGCGTGGAGCACCTGACGGGCGACGAGATGACGCAGCTGGCGAACGTGCCCAGCGACACCACCCTTCTGCGCGTTGACACGGGCGCGATCAAAGAGAGCATCATGCGCGATGCGTGGGTGGCCGACGTGGATGTACAGCGCGTGTTCCCCGACACGCTCAACCTCGCCGTGACCGAGCGCGATATCGGTGCGACGGTAGAGGTGACCTCGCAGGACGGCTCATCCACCGAGACGTGGGCGCTGTCCACCGACGGCATGTGGCTGTGCGTGATCCCCGAGGAGGGTTCCGAGGCGGCCGCGAGCGTGAGCCCCGCGATTTTCGAGGATGCCAAGAACGTGTTCTCGATCAAGGACGTGGGGCCGGGCGTATCGCCCGAGATCGGAGCCTATTGCACCGATGAGTCGATAGTGAACGCGCTCGACATCGTGACCGGGCTCACCACCGAGCTGAAAGATCAGGTGGTTTCGGTGTCGGCCCAGTCGGCCGAGAGCACGCGCCTCACGCTCGAGTCGAACGTCGAGATCGATTTCGGCGTGGCCGAGGATATCCGCGAGAAGGAGCGCATCTGCCTTCAACTGCTCGCTGACAATCAGGGCGAGGTGGCATACATCAACGTGCGCGTGGTGGATAGCCCCACGTGGCGAGCGGTGTAATTTTTTGTAACTTCGGCGAAACTAGGGAGCCTGCGGCCCCCCAATTCCTTGCATTGTGCGTCTGTTCGTGTAAAGTATTGCTGTCATGCTTTCTTCGCGAAAGCGTTTGCAAGTTTGCACGCTACCGATGCGAATGCAGAGAAACGCAGCATAAACGACGCACGTGTGGAGGATACGATGCCTAATAACATTGGTTCAGATCATCTGGCCGTCATCAAGGTCGTAGGCGTGGGCGGCGGCGGCACCAATGCCGTCAACCGCATGGTCGAGGCCGGCCTCAAGGGCGTGGAGTTCATTGCCGTCAACACCGACAAGCAGGCTTTGCTCCAGTCCAACGCCGATAAGGTCATTCATATCGGCGAGGAACTGACGCGCGGCCTGGGCGCCGGCGCCAATCCCGAGATCGGCTGCCAGGCTGCCGAGGAGTCCCGCTCCGAGATCCGCGACGCATTGGCCGAGGCCGATATGGTGTTCGTCACCGCCGGCGAAGGCGGCGGCACGGGCACGGGCGCCGCTCCCGTGGTGGCCGAGATCGCGCGCGAGGAAATCGGCGCGCTTACCGTTGGCATCGTGACCAAGCCGTTCGGCTTCGAGGGCCGCGTGCGCCGCAACCAGGCAGAACAGGGCTGCGATCTGCTCAGCCAGAAGGTCGATACCCTCATCGTCATCCCCAATGACCGCCTGCTCGAGGTCATCGATAAGAAGACCTCCATGCTCGACGCGTTCCGCATCGCCGACGATACCCTGCGCCAGGGCATTCAGGGCGTCACCGACCTCATCACCATCCCCGGCCTCATCAACCTCGACTTCGCCGACATCCGTGCGGTCATGAAGGACGCGGGCACGGCCATGATGGGCATCGGCTTTGGCACGGGCGAGAACCGCGCGCTCGACGCCGCCACCCAGGCCATCAATTCCAACCTGCTCGAAGCCGAGATCCAGGGCGCCAGCCGTGTGCTGTTCTCCATCGCCGGCGGCCCGGACCTCACGCTTGCCGAGGTCGACGCCGCGGCCCGCGCGATGGAGGCCGTCGTGGACGAAGACGCCAACATCATCTACGGCCAGATCATCGACGAGACTCTGGGCGACCAGGTTCGCATCACCGTCATCGCCACCGGCTTCTCTCGTCCGTCGCAGTCCACCATCGATTTCGATAGCGCGCGCAACGACCTGTTCGCGTCCACCGCTCCGATTCGCGACACCTACACCTCCAACCAGAGCCATCCCACCTCTCCGGTGGCCACGTCGGCCAATGCCGCCTCTACGCGCATCGCCGACGAGGAGTACATTCCCGATTTCCTGCGTCGCCGATAGGACAGCGGCTCCGTGTGCGGAGATGAAACCATGAACGAACGAACGACCCTCGCGCTGCCGGCTCCTCGGCTTGTCGAGGGTCGTTTCGGCTCATGTGTCGCTTTGACCGACGAAGGCCTGTTCGAGGCGTGCGGAGTGCGCATTGCGTTCACCGAGCGGTTGGGGGGCGTAAGCGAGGGGGCATTCTCGTCGCTCAACCTAGGCCGGCATGTGAATGACGATCTGGGCTGCGTAGAGGAGAACGTGGCGCGCGTGATGGACGCGTTCGGCGCATCGGGAAGCGTGTGCATTCGCCCTCATCAGGTCCATGGGAAGACCCTTGTCGTGTGCCGCGATCGTCATGATGCGTCCGGTGTGAATGCGACGGCGCGGGATGGGGCCGATGGCGTGATTGTGACCTGTGATGACGTATCGGCGCTTTTATGTTTTGCCGATTGCGTGCCGGTCATCGTCGTGTCGCCTGCGGGACATTTCGCCGTGGTGCACGCCGGATGGCGAGGCGTGGTCGCGCGCATAGCCGAGGCTGCGGTGGTCAGGCTCTGCGAGCTTGACCAGATTTCCGCCTGCGAGCTCAACGTCTATATCGGCCCGCACATCAGGGCGTGCCACTTCGAGGTGGGGCCCGAGGTGGGCGAGGTGTTCGCCCGTGAGTTCGGTCCCGCGTGCGTGCCCGACCCCCGACATGTGGATATGGCGCGCGCCCTGCGCGACTCGCTGTGCGCCATCGGAGTCAGCGGCGATCGGATTGCGGACGCCGAGGTGTGCACCGTATGCGAGCAGACGAGGTTTTTCTCCTATCGAGCAAGCGGCGGCATCTGCGGGCGCCACGGTGCGTTCGCGGTGCGCGCGTCTTCTCCGGTATAGTGGCTCGCGACCCGGGAAAACGACTTCACGCGGCGCATAAGAACGCCGCATATGCAACGAAAGAGGCGAATCTGCGATGACGTTGAAAGAAAGATACGAACGCATTGCCGCCGAGGTGGGGGATGCGTGCGAGGCGTGCGGCAGGCCGCGCGATGCCGTGCGCGTAATCGGTGTTTCCAAGACGGTGGATGTCGATGCCGTCGAGGAGGCGATTGCTGCGGGCGTTCATGATTTCGGCGAGAATCGCCCGGCTGAGCTTGCGCGCAAGCATGATGCGTTTCCCCATGAGCGCTGGCACTTCATCGGCAACATCCAATCGCGCCAGCTCAACATGGTCGTGGGGCGCGCCTGCCTGATTCATTCCCTCTGCCAGGTGAGCCACGCCGATCGTATCGAGCGCTTGGCGGCGGAGGCGGGCATCGTCCAAGACGTGCTCATAGAGGTGAACGATGGCGAAGAGAACAAGCAGGGCCTCGCTCCCGCGGACTTGCTTGCCATGCTCGAGCATTGTGCGGGGCTTGCCCATGTGCGCGTGCGCGGCCTGATGACCATGGCGCCCCAGGGCGATATGGCGAAGGCCTCCGCCACGTTCGAACGGCTTGCGAAGCTGCGCGATGAGATGGGGGCGGCGCTTGCCGAGCGCGGCATGCAAGACGTGGACCTCCATGAACTTTCGATGGGAATGAGCGACGATTATCGGGAAGCCATACCCCAAGGCGCTACCATGGTACGTATCGGACGCGCGATATTCAGCGAAAACTATGCCTAAGCGTCCGGTTGACTACGATAAGGTGGATTGACGTTATGGATTTGAGGATACCTAGCTTTGACGAGCTGAAGGATCGCTTCAGCACTCGCGATGCCCATGCCGCTCGCCCGCGCCGTTCATCTGCGCGCGATGCCGCGGCCTATGACGACTTCGGTCAGGAGGATTTCGGCGAGTACGCTTTCGACGACAACGCCGATTACGCGCAGGAGCCTGCCTCCACGGGGTCGTTTTCGCCTTCGCTGCCTAAGCTGGTGACGGCTGATGACGTGCGCGCCCATACCCAGTACACGCCTTCCGACGACCCGCAGGCGACGCGTCCCAATCGCGACCTGGCATCGCTTCGCGCCGACGAGCAGCGCTCTCCGGGTCTGAACAGCCTGTTTGAGACAAGCTCTCAGCCGGCGCACGCCGCTGCGTCCGCGAGCGAAACGGGGGCCATTCGCGCATCGAGTGTGGTGCCTGAGGCCCAGGGCCCCGCGGCAAGCCCCGTGGTGGAGCCCCGCGTGACCCAGCGGGCCACGCGCATCCTCACGGTTATCAAGCCGGAAAGCTACGCCGAGGCAGAGCGCATCGCCAAGATTCTCAAGTCGGGCGACGTGGCTGTGCTTTCGCTGCGCAATACTCCCGAGGCGCTGGGCAAGCGCATCCTCGATTTCAGCTTTGGCGTCGCGTGCGCTCTTGATGCGCGCGTGGAATGCGTATCGGGCCATGTGTTCGCGCTCACGCGAGGCATCGGCCTTACCGACGGCGAGGCGGCGCGTTTGCGCGATCAGGGGCTGATGTAGGATGTACGCCCTCCAGTACTTCATCGTTACGCTGGCGGACGTCTACAGCATGATTCTGTTCGTGTACGTCCTCATGTCGTGGATTCCGCAGAAAACCGGCATCGTGGGCGACATCGATACGATTCTGGGCAAGCTCTGCGACCCGTACCTTAACCTGTTCAGGCGGTTCATTCCGCCCATCGGGGGCATGGTCGACATTTCGCCCATCGTCGCTTTGCTTGTATTACAATTTGCAGTACGGCTGATCGTGAGCATCCTCTAGGTCGGCACAGCGAGAAATAAGGAGCGGATATGGCTATCACTTCCGAAGAGATTCACAATCAGAGCTTTACGGTCGACCGCAAGGGCTATGACGTCGACGAGGTGGATGTGTTCCTGGAGCACGTTGCCGCCGAGATCGACAATCTGAACGCCGAGATCGATGAGCTTTCTGCCCGCCTCGCCCAGTACGAGGGCCAGGGCGGCTATCTTGATGACGAGCCCATGGATATGGATGCTGCGTTCGCCGAGCCGGCGGCGCCCGAGGAGCTTGCCGCTCAGGCCAACGAGGCCGAGGTCGAGCCTGCGCCTGTCATCTCCGATGACGAGAAGGACGCCCGCATCGCCGAGCTGGAGCGCCAGCTTGAAGAGCAGAAGAGCGACGCCTCCGCTATCGCTAACGCGCTTGTGACCGCGCAGCGCTCCGCGCAGGAGGTCGTTGAAGCGGCCAACGCCGAGGCGAAGCGCATCCATGATAACGCCGAGGCCGATGCCGAGGATATCATCGACCGCGCCAACGCCGAGCGCATCAAGATCGAGGATGCAATCGAGGAGCTGGAGCGTTCTCATAAGCAGACCTGCGAGAGCTACTCCGAGGCTCTGAAGGCGTTCATCGAGGATGCCAACAAGAAGCTCGACGATATCGAGGACGAGCTTGCCAAGCGCGACGGCAAGAAGCGCGCTCATGCCCGTTTCGCGAGTCCCGTGCAGGCACCGGTTCATAAGCCCGCACCCGCCGGCGCCACCGGCGCTGTGGCTCCGAGCTACACCGCGCCCGCTATGCCTTCAGCTGGCGTGACCGCAGCCGTGACGCCCGCCGCCACCATTCCCGCGCAGGTGAAGCCGTCGACGGTCGAGAAAGACCTCTCCGGCTTCGGCGATGCGTCGGATGCCTTCGATCTGGGTGATATCGACTAACTTGATTACGCCGGCTTGCCAGCCGGCGTAATTGTTCTATGAGGGCCGCAAAGCTATCATGCCCCATCCAGCTACGGCGTCGGGCTGGCCGTGATCCTTGGTTGCTCCGCGGATGCCCATGTCTCCGTCTGGCCACGGCGTCGGGGCTTGCGTACGAATCGCGCAACGCTCTCGCCACCCTGTCCATCTGGGTGCCTGGCACCATCCTGTCCATCTGGGTGCCTGGCGGCTTATCGCTGCTTTGCCCCGTGCCTCACATGCCCAAAAGAAAAGCTCCCGAAAGGGGAGCTTTTTTAATGCCGTAGCGGGCCTGTAAGCCGGGTTCTGTCTTCTAAGACGGCCATTTATCTAGGACGCGCGTCGCCGCACGTCTCAAGCAGGCTACCCGCATGCACGGAGAGGCTCAGCCGTATCGCATGCCTATTCGCCCTTGCTTCGGATGGGGTTTACCTAAGCCACGCTGTTACCAACGTGCTGGTGCGCTCTTACCGCACCTTCTCAGCTTTTCTCTTAACGCGAGGCGCCGAAGCGCCAAGCGCCAGTGGGAGTTTAAGTTTCTTCAGCACTAATCCGTCGGGTTTCCCCGCCCGGCCGTTAGCCGGCATCCTGCCTCAAGAAGCCCGGACTTTCCTCACGAGGGCACGCCCTCCCGCGACCGTCCGGCCCGCATAGCCGGCATATTGTACCATTCATTTCCTGCGGCTCCACCTTTTCGAGTGCGATGTGGAAGAATTTTCCGAAAGCCGCAGTTTGTGCTTGGGCCGTGTTTCGCTATGATTCTGGGGACGGTGAAACAAACGCCGATTTGCTGCAGTTTTCGGGCACCCCTTCGAGTAGCCCAATCGGCGCAAGACCGTGAACTGGGGAAACGAGGAGCTTAACGGCAGTGTACTCGGGGTACCCCTCGAAAACTGCAGCAAATCGGCGTTTGCTGATTGCGATGCGCCGGATTGGGACGTTGGATGGTCGCCAGGGAGGCTTTGCGCGTAGGTTTGGCGACCGAGTGGCTTCGTACATGGACGGACGGGGCTTCACGTATTGCCCTAGCGACCGGGCGTTCTATGCTTGGCTCCGGCGATTGGATGCTCACTTGCGCGGAGCTGGCAGCCGGATGGTCTTATGGGCGGTTTGGCGGCAGCCTTTTTGTGCGGGCGCTGCCGAGCTGGGAGTCCGGTAATCGTGACGTCATGCTGCCAGGTGAGCCTAATTGTTGGGGATAGATGCCGCTTAAGGAGGCAGAATGTTCTTTTCGGATTGCTGCGCGATTGTCGGCTCCGCATCGTTTGACGCGGAGCATTATTTACGCGAACGCGAAGCGGGTCTGTTCGCATGCACGGTGGCTGCCGACGGCGGGTTTGCAAGTCTTGAGAGGGCGTGCGTGGCGCCCGATGTGGCATTGGGCGATTTTGACTCGCTGGGATATGTGCCAGAGGCACCGCGCGTGGAGCGCCATCCCGTGATGAAGGATGCGACCGATTTGGAGCTTGCGCTCGAATGGGCGCATCATGAGGGCTTTCGGTCGGCGGCGGTATATGGCGCGCTCGGCGGCAGGCTCGATCAGACCATGGCTACGCTGCAAACGCTCGTTCATTTCGCTCGTTGCGGCATGCATGTGGCGGCGATAGGTGAGGGATATGTGGTTGTGGCGCTCTCTTCCCGCCAGAACAAGGCAAGGGAATCTCCAGACGCGACACGCTCCGTAGAGAGGGGTGACGCGCTTGATGCGGAATTAGCATCAGAGAAGCAGGAAGCCGATGCCGTCTGTCGCAAGAGCTGCGGGGGCGCTTCCGCTATTGCGAACGAGGGGTCGCCGTTGGTCGTCAAGCTCGATATACCTGCCGGGATCGAGGGGGTCGTGTCGGTATGCGCTATGGGCGGCGATGCGCGCGTGACGGAGCGGGGGCTTTTGTACGAGGTCGAAAACGTCGTTCTGCCGTGCGACTCATCGCTTGGCGTGTCCAACGAGCTTACCGGCTGTGCCGCTTGCATCGAGGTGCTCGAGGGCGACGTGATTGTCTTTCTGCCGGCGATGCCGCTCGATATGCTTCGATAAAACCGCCCGGCTCTCCAGCGTGCGTCGTGCTGTTCGTATGCCGTCGACCGGAGGGGTTTACGCGTGGGCAATAACACATCATGCGAAACGGCTATAATCACAAGCGCACATACGGGGAGCTCGCCGAAGCGGGCTGAGAGGGTGCTTCTTCGCACCGACCCGCGGAACCTGACATGGGTAATGCCAACGAAGGGAGAGAGAACATGTCTACCAGTGCATCTATTTCCGCCTGCGCCCAATCTGTGCGCGAAACCTGCCCGCTTGTCCACTGCATCACGAACTACGTGACCGTCGAGGGTTGCGCGAACGCAGTGCTCGCCGTGGGGGGAAGCCCCATCATGAGCGATGAGCCCGCCGACGTGGAGGACATCACCTCCATCTGCGATGCGTTGGTGCTCAACATCGGCACGCTGAACGCGCGTAGCATCGAGGGCATGAAGGTGGCGGGTGCTCGCGCTGCGAGTCTGGGCCATGCAATCGTGCTCGATCCGGTGGGGGCGGGCGCTTCGGCGCTACGCACCAAGACCGCGTGCGAGCTTCTCGATACGCTGCCGGTGACGCTCGTGCGCGGCAACATGAGCGAAGTAAAGGCTATCGCCGGCGCCGCCGCGGCAACCCAGGGCGTGGATGTGAATCCCGAGGATGCCGTGACCGACATGGATGCCGCGCGTCGCGCCGCCGCCTTCGCGCGCGACTTTGCCGCTAAGGCGGGATGCGTGGTGGCCATTACCGGCCCCATCGATATCGTAGCGGATGCCAACCGAGCATTCGCGGTGAGCAACGGCACGCCGCTGCAGGGGCGCATCACGGGCTCGGGCTGCATGCTGTCGGCCATCTCGGGGGCTTACGTGGCACGCTTCGCCGAGGAAGCGCTCGAGGCGGCCTTGGCCGCCGTGGTTCACATGGGCGTTGCGGGCCAGCGGGCCGAGGCGCGCATGACCGAGGCCGATGGCACGGGAACGTTCCGCACCTATCTTATGGATGCGCTTTCGCTGCTTTCCGGCGCCGATCTTGTGCGTTTTGCTCGAATCGAGGAGCTGTGAGAATGAGTGCCGACGAGCGATTCGGCGGCACCGTGAGCGCGCCGCGCGAGCTTCTGTCGCGCGGCGAGTGGACGTCCCGTGCCATCCGCAGCGGCATGAGGCTGTATGCCGTTACGGATAGCGCATGGCTTCGCGGCCGCACGTTGGCCGAATGCGTGCGGCAGGCCATAGCGGGCGGCGCCACGTTCGTGCAGCTGCGCGAGAAGCATGCATCCACCGACGAGCTCGTCGCCCTGGCCGATACCATCATCCCCGTGTGCCGTGCGGCGGGCGTGCCGTTCGTCATCGACGACGATGTGGAGGCGGCGCTGCGGTCCGGTGCCGATGGGGTGCACGTGGGGCAGTCCGATGTGGCATGCGCCGATGCGCGCCGAGCGTTGGGCGCCCGGGCAATCGTGGGCGTGTCGGCGCAGACGGTGGAGCAAGCTCGCGCCGCCCAGGCCGCCGGTGCCGACTACCTAGGTGTGGGGGCGCTTATCCCTACGCCCACCAAGCCCGATGCGGCAGACGTGTCGCGCGAGGAGCTTGCCGCCATCTGCGCCGCGGTGGATATTCCCGTGGTGGGTATCGGCGGCCTTAACGTGGATACCGTAGACGTGCTTGACGGAACAGGCGCCGCGGGTGCGGCAGTGGTGTCTGCCTTGTTCGCCGCGTCCGATGTGGAGGCAGCCGCTCGCAAGCTACGCGAGCGATTGGGCTCGCTGGATTTACGATAACGGATGTGTGCAGGCCCACGCGACTGCGTTGTGGGCCTGCGGCTCGTCCCACGCCTATGAGCGTGGGCTTTTCGGGAGGAACCATGACCTATGCCCTCAAAAGCGTGCTCTCCATCGCCGGGTCGGATAGCTCCGGCGGAGCTGGCATTCAGGCCGATATCAAGACCATCGAGGCGTTGGGGCTGTTCGCTCAGACCGCCGTTACGGCCCTTACCGCCCAAAACACCACGGGAGTGGCGGGCGTGTTCGAATCGACGCCCGAATTCGTGCGGGCGCAGATGGATGCCGTGTTCGCCGACATCCGCCCCGATGCGGTCAAGATCGGCATGGTGTCGTCGGGCGATCTTGTGCGCGCCATCGCAAGCGGGCTTCGCTCCCATGGTGCGAAGAACGTGGTGGTGGATCCGGTGATGGTTGCCACGAGCGGTTCGGCGCTCATGGGCGAGGGCGTGAAGGACGTGCTCGTGTCGGAGCTTTTTCCGCTGGCGCGTGTGGTCACGCCTAACATCCTCGAAGCGGAGGCTTTGAGCGGCGTGTCAATTTCCTCGAAGGCGGATATGGAGCGCGCCGCCCAGGCGATTTCCGCCACGACTCCAGGAGCGGTGCTCGTAAAAGGCGGGCACGATGTAGACGCCACGAGAGCCGATGACCTTCTTTACACGGAGGGGAACTGCATGTGGATTTCGGGTGTGCGCATCGAAACCTCGAACACCCACGGCACGGGCTGCACGCTCTCGAGCGCGATTGCCTGCGGGCTTGCCGAGGGATGCGACGTGGAGGATGCGGTTGTGAGGGCTAAGCGCTATGTGGCAGGCGCGCTGGCTGCTGGGCTCGATATGGGACAAGGATGCGGTCCTCTCGACCACCTATGGGCGTTGCGAGGTGCCCTCGAGACGCGGGGGTCTGAGGCATAAGCGTCGGTTTCGATATGGGTAAGCGTGCCGTTTGCGGTGAATGCCATGCCGTTTACCGTTGAGAAAAAGAAAACTTTACGGGCGATTTTCTGCTAAGGAAATCGCTCATTTTTTCCTGCAGGATGCCGATGGTGCCAAGGGGCTCTTGCGGTAAGGTGCGAAAACGGGCGCAGAAATCGGACCATAATCCACTTGAGAATCCACGGCATTTTCCACGGGAGGCGTTTCCTGCGAAGGGGGGAGGGCGAACCGTCGGAGCCGAATGATTGATCGCGATGCCTCGTGTCTTTGATCGGGTGCCGAAACGCCCGTGCGGGGGCGGCTGGCCATGACGGCAGGCGGACGGTGGCCATGACGGTTTACGGACCGTGGCTATGGCGGTTCGCGAACGGTTGGCTGCAGCGGCTGGCCGTGGCGGTTTGCGTACGGTCAGCCGTGGCGGTCGGTGGAGGGTTGGCCGTGGCGGTGGCGGTTGGCGGACGGTCAGCTATGGCGGTTGGCGATGGCTGATTGCAGCGGTTGGCAAACGGTCAGCCGCGGCGGCGGGCAGGCGGTCGGCGGCGACTGCCGCAAACGTCCCTGTGGATAAGGCCGAGCGGGAGGTGGCGTAGATGGAAATCCCGCCAAGTGGCAAGCGTTCCTGTGGGTGAGACAGATTGGCTCTCTTGAGGCGCAATGATGCCCTGGAAAAAAATTTTTCAAAAAAGTTCGGAAAAACGCTTGACGGGAGAGGGACGAATCCGTAATATACTCACTCGCGCTTGGGATTGCGAAACACGCAGGGCTTGCGAGGGACGCAGCAGGGTGCGAGTGTACTGGGGTGTAGTATAATGGTCAGTACAACGGATTCTGGTTCCGTCTGTGAGGGTTCGACTCCTTCCACCCCAGCCATTTTTCGCAAGCGCACATTAACATATGGCCTGGTCGTCTAGCGGTTTAGGACATCGCCCTCTCAAGGCGAAGATCGGGGGTTCGAATCCCCTCCAGGCTACCAAAACTTCAGGCAGGTCACTTCGGTGGCCTGCTTTTTTACGTTATGCCATTTTGATTCCACGTCTGCATGCGATGCGTATCGGGCGGACCCACGTGGGGCGCGGCTCGGTTCGGGCTCAGGCGCTGCGTGCAATGCGTATTGGATGGACCCATCGGGGCACGCCTCAGCTTCGTGCTCTGGCATTGGGCTCAGGCGCTGATGCTTGACGACTGGGGCGTGGCGCTTTGGGCGGGTCCTCCGACCTTGCCCCGTTCTTGCCGAAAGCTTGCCGGATCCTTCCCGATTTCTATGCCGCAAAAGCCCTTTTGGGGCAAGGTATTGGTTTTGCCGTTCGGCGTTGTCTGCAGCGTTAGTCTGCGCCCTCGGCCGCTTCCATGGTGTGATTTCGTCCTTATGGCGTTGCTCAGGAAGGAACGACACCGCCTCATTTGCCCCTACAATCGCGCTTGGACCGTTTTGCCGCACCTGCTTTGCGGCATTGCCCTATGTGAAGGGAAGGGGTATGAGGAACTTTCTGATGAATTCGGCCTGTAACGGCTGCCGCCCCAAATTGCTCGGACAGCGCAAACGCTACGACAGGCCACGCCTGATGAAGAAGATGATGGGCGAGCGCCAGGTGGCGCGCTTTCTGGTTGCTCCAACGGGGTACGGTAAATCGACCCTTCTCCTCGAATACGCCGATTCCATATTCGGCCTTCACAACGTGTATTGGATCGATTGCCAAAGCCCTTGCTTTCTGCGCGATCTGGACGCCGCCGCCATCGTGGAAACGCTTGTCCAGATGGGCTCCCCTCAATCGCTTGCCGTGTTCGAGGACGTTCCCTATCTCGATGACGCGCGGGCCGATGCGTTCTCCGCGTGCGTCGATGCGCTTCTTTCCGCGGGATGGGAGGTGGCGGCGAGCATGCTGCCACCCTTCGATTCCTACTCCGAGCGCCAAGGCGACCGCGTGCTGCTCGAGGCAGACGATTTCCTGGCGGACGACGCTGAGCTCGAAGCACTTCGCGGCGCGTCGGATGGCGCGATGACGCGGCGAGTTGACCGCGTGTGCGCGCTGGCATGGGGCGACGACGATGATCGCGGCGCATTCGTCGACGGCCTCAGGACGATGGAGCTGCCTGCAGAAATGCGGCTTGCGATGCTGGTCATGCTCGTTTTGCAAGAGGGTTCGTTCGAAGACCTCGGCGCTCTGGTGCGCGGCATCAAGCGCGACACGCTTCGCTTCCTGGCGCGCCACTATCCGCATTTGGGAATCGATTTGGTTGCGGAGGGGTTCGACGCCGTGCGCCTTCCGGTCGAGCGCCTCGCGCGCGCCTATGCGAATTCCATAGATTCGGCGGTAGAGCGTGCGGGCTATGTGGGGCGCGATGCGCTGGCTGCGCGCCTGGCCGATCTGCTCGTCGAGCGCGGTGCGTATCGACGAGCGTGCGAGACGATGAAGGCGCTCTGCGCGCGCAAGCGCCGCATTTCCTGGATCGAACGCTCGCATGCGGGATTCATGGCGGCGGGGCAGCTTGCGCCGCTTCAGGACCTGTTCGAAAGCCTGGGCAAACGTCCTGCGGGGTTGAGCCCTCGTGCGCTGCTGGATGCCGCGATGCGCCTTAGGATCTTGGGCGATGCGCAGGCGGCGGCAGGGTTCGCCTCGCGGGCCATGGCTCATCCCGATTCGTCGGCATGCAACGTATGCGAGGCCGCTCTGCTATGCGATGAGTGCGGCAACGACGATCAACGGGCGCGGGCGCTGCGGGCGCTTAAACGAATCGCGGCTCGTCGCGACTCGTCTGATGAGCAGGAGCGCGGCGATTCGGAGGCGTTCCGACGCCTCGCGGCCTCGCGTCTGGCATTGCGCGACGATCCCCTGAAGGCGCTCGCGGTGTTGACGCCCATCGCCTGCGAACTTGCGGGGGAAGAGGCCGCCTTGGCGCACATAGCGGTGCTTCTGGCGCATGCGAACGGGCGGATCGTGCGCAAGGAGTGGGCGCCCTGGTCGCGTGCGCAGCGCGATGCAGTCGTGCGTCTGGCGCTGGAGGTCGTGCGCGGCGGAGGGCGCCAGGCGACCGTGCTCGAGGCGGTGGTGGCAAGCGAGATTGCCACCGCATCGGGCTATACGGTGGGCGATGAGGCGTGGCGCATCTCTGCCGACGAGCGCGTGGTGGGGCTTTCCACCCAGCGCGCAGAATGGGCGACGCGCATGCGACGCGATATGGCCATGGCCATCCCTCGGCACCGCGCCGTCGACGATGAGGAGCTGCGCCGCCGTGTGCCCGAGATGCGCGTGCGGCTGTTCGGCGGCATGGAGGTGCGCGTGGGAGGCCGCATGGTCGATCCGGGCTCTTTCAGAAAACAGAAAGCCAAAACGCTTTTGGCGGTTTTGGTGCTCCATCGCGGGCGCGAGGTGCCGCGCCGCGACCTGGTGGACATTCTGTGGCCCTCGTCGCGCAGCGAGCGCGGGGTATCCAACTTCTATTCGGTATGGAGCGTGCTGCGCAAGGCCCTGTCTGACGAGGAGGGGCTGTGCCCGTATCTCGTTCGCCATCAAACGAGCTGCATGGTGGATTCCCGCTTCGTGCACAGCGATATCGAGGAGTTCGAGGACCTATACCGCCGCCTCATGTTCGACCCGCCCGATGCACGTGCATGGATGGGGGTGTTCGAGCGGCTCTCGGCAGGGTTTTTCTGCGACCTTCTGCCCTCCGAGACCGACAACCTCTACATCGTGGGGATGCGGGAGCGGTTCAGATCGCGCACGGTGGACGCATGCGCCACGGCGGCCGGGCGGCTGTGCGACGCGCGCGAGCCGCAGACGGCGCTTTGGTTTGCCAACGCGGCGCTCGAACTCGACCGCGGTCGCGAGGACGTGTACTACGCGCTCATGCGCGCGCAGATGATGGCAGGCAGGCGCACCTCTGCGATGGAGACCTATTTTGCATGCCTGCGGTTTATGGGCGACGAGCTGGGCATGAGCCCGTCGGAGCGCATCGTTCGCCTCTACGACGAGCTGTTGGTGTGCGCGGAGAGCGAGTGATCGCCGTGGAATAGGTGGGCGCAAGAGGAGTTGGATAGAGCGCAGAAGGGGGCGGGAGGGGGTTGCAAACGGGTGAGGGAGGGTGCTTTTTCCCGCGTTGAGACTTTGGGGAGGAGGCGCCACAACGAGGCAATACGCAGGCGGCATGTGATAAAGTAGCCAACGCTCGCATTTTTACATTACCACCACTGAAGACCTGCTCCGCCCCATCCGACGACGAGCTCGGCAAAGGCGCGAGACGAAAGGGCATCATGGGATTTCTTTCGAAACTTCTCACTATGGGCGAAGGCAAGCAACTCAAAGGCTATCGCGCCATGGTGGACAAGATTAACGCGCTCGAGCCGTCCGTGCAGGAGCTCTCCGATGATGAGCTTCGCGCGCTGACGCCGGCGTTCAAGGAGCGCGTCGCCAACGGGGGGTCGCTCGAATCGATTCTGCCGGAGGCGTTCGCCGCCGTGCGTGAGGCGAGCGTGCGCTCCACCGGCATGCGCCACTTCGATGTTCAGCTTATCGGCGCCATGGCGCTCAACGATGGCCAGATTGCCGAGATGAAGACCGGCGAAGGCAAGACGCTCGTGTCCACGCTGGCGGGCTACCTCAATGCGCTGGCGGGCAAGGGCGTTCATATCGTCACGGTGAACGATTACCTGGCGCGTCGCGACAGCGAGTGGATGGGCAGGATCTATCGCTTCATGGGCATGAACGTGGGCCTTGTCCAAAACGGCATGCGCCCCGCCAGCCGCATTCCCGCCTATGCCGCCGACGTGACCTACGGCACGAACGCCGAATTCGGCTTCGACTACCTGCGCGACAACATGGTCACGCGCGCAAGCCAACGCGTGCAGCGCGGTCATTTCTTTGCCATCGTCGACGAGGTTGACTCCATTCTGATCGACGAGGCGCGCACGCCGCTCATCATATCGGGCGCGGGCGTAAAGGCGTCCGACACCTATCGCAAGTTCGCCCAGGCGATGTTCGGGCTGGTGCGCGACGAGGATTACGAGATGGACGAGGCGAAGCGCACCATCGTGGCCACCGAATCGGGCCTGGCCAAGATCGAGGCGCGTCTTGGCATCGACGACATTTACGCCGATCCGTCGGGCCAGATGGCAAACCACCTGCAGCAGGCCCTGCGTGCTCACTTCCTGTTCAAGCGCGACGTTGATTACGTGAAGATCAACGGCGAGATCAAGATCGTCGACGAAAACACAGGCCGCATCATGGAGGGCCGCCGCTATTCCGAGGGCCTCCACCAGGCTATCGAGGCCAAGGAAGGCGTGCGCATTCGCGAGGAGAACCAGACGCTCGCCACCATCACGCTGCAAAACTACTTCCGCCTCTACGAGAAGCTTTCCGGCATGACCGGCACGGCCATGACCGAGGACGCCGAGTTCCGCCAAATCTACAATATGCCGGTAGTGGCCATCCCGTCCAACAAGCCCGTCATTCGCAAGGACGAGAACGACCTGGTATACCGCACCATCGAAGCGAAGTTCCGCGCCGTTGCCGACGATGTTGAGGAACGCCATGCTGCGGGCCAGCCGTGCCTGGTGGGCACGGTTTCCATCGAGAGCTCCGAGAAGCTCTCTCGCCTGCTCGACAAACGCGGCATTCCCCACGAAACCCTGAACGCGAAAAACCATGAGCGCGAGGCGCATATCGTTGCTCAGGCAGGACGCCTGGGCGCCGTTACCATCGCCACGAACATGGCAGGCCGCGGCACCGACATTCTGCTCGGCGGCAACCCCGAGGTGCTGATGGAGGACGTGCTGCGCGAGCGCGGGTTCAATCCCGATCTCATGCCGGGGGAGGAGCCCGAAGAGGGCGCCGAGAACACGCTTCCCGCGCCAAGCGCCGAGGACCGCGAGCGCGCGCTGGAGGAATCCAAGCGCGTGTGCGCCGAGGAGCATGAGAAGGTGCTCGCCGCGGGCGGCCTGGCCGTTATTGGCACCGAGCGCCACGAGTCGCGCCGTATCGACAACCAGCTGCGCGGCCGCGCCGGCCGTCAGGGCGACCCGGGCCTCACGCAGTTCTATCTGTCGCTCGAAGACGACCTGATGCGTCTCTTTGGCGGCGACCGCATGGACTCGATCGGCCGCATGATGGAAAAGACCGGCGCCACCGATGACATGCCCATCCAGGCCGGCATGGTGTCCAAGGCCATCGAGGGCGCGCAGCGCCAAGTGGAGGCCATGCACTTTGCCGCCCGTAAGAACGTGCTCGAATACGACGACGTGATGAATCTGCAGCGTAACGCCATCTACGGCGAGCGCAACGCAATCCTCGACGGCAAGGATCTTTCCGCCCGCATCGAGGACATCGTGCGCGACGAGGTTGAAAGCGTCGTGAGCCAGAACTGCCCCGACCGCTCGGCGAGCGACGATTGGGATATACGCGCGGTGAACCTGTGGGTGGCGGACCTGTGCGGCCGAAACGATTTCGATGCCGCGAAGGTCGATCACGATGACGACCCCGCCTTGCTCGCCGATGCGGTGACCGACTACCTTTTGGGCGTGTACCGCGAGAAGGAGGAACAGCTGGGCGCCGACGCTATGCGCTCCCTCGAATCCCAGGTGATGCTGCGCATCATCGATGTGCGCTGGATGAACCACCTGCAGGCGATGGATTACTTGAGGGTGGGCATCGGGCTGCGCGCCTTCGGCCAGCGCGACCCGCTTGTCGAGTACAAGGAGGAGGCGCACGCCGCCTTCGCCGAGCTGACGGCATCGATGTACGAGGATTTCCTGCGCACGCTTCTGCGTCTGCAGCTGGCGGCGCCGGTGCAGCAGGAGGAAGAGGCGTCCCCGCTTTCCGGCAAGGTGAGCTACTCCTCGCCGGAGGCAGCGCTCAACGTGCGCATGGCCCCGCAGGCCGCGGCGCAGCGCCGGACGCAGCAGGGCCAGGCGCAAAGGGCGCAGGGCGCCCCGCAGCCGCAGCAGCCCGCGCAGCGCACGCCGTATCGCAAGGACGAGAGCGACGATCCCTATGCCAACGTGGGGCGCAACGATCCTTGTCCCTGCGGAAGCGGCTTGAAGTTCAAGAAATGCCACGGCAAGGATAGGTAGCTCGTTGGCCTGCCGGTTGGCAGGCCATTCGATGAGGCGCTGCGATGCCGCCTGGCAACCGGGCGCCCCGTCTGAACCTTGCACGGCGCTCGGCGCGTCCAAGGGGCGCGCGTGAGGCTGCGGCGGAGCGATGCGAGGCGTTGGGCCGTCTCTCGATCTTTTGCTTTGGCTCTGCGAGACGGGTCAACGACCAGGTATTTTGATTTTCGGAAGGAACAATGGCTGATTCGGATAAAGACATAGCGGCTGCGGCGGAGCGGTTGGAGGCCGCCAGGGCGTATCTGCATATCGAGGAGAAAGAGGCGCGCCTCACCGAGCTTGACGAGGAGGCGGCGCGCCCGGGCTTCTGGGACGATGCGTCCCATGCCCAGGAGGTGTCGAAGGTCGCGAGCGCCGTGCGCGATACGCTGGAGGCGTACCGCCGCGCGTGCGGCTTGCTCGATGACGCTCGCACCGCGGCCGATTTGGCCAGCGAGGACGAGGCGTTTCTTGCCGAGAAAGAGGATGCGCTGCGGGCGCTTTCCGCGATGCTCGACCAATTCGAGATCGATTCGTGGTTCTCGGGCGAGATGGACGGCAACGATGCCATTGTGACCATCAATCCCGGCCAGGGCGGCCTTGAGGCGCAGGACTGGACCGAGATGCTCTATCGCATGTACACGCGCTATGCGGAGAAACGCGGTTGGAAGGTCAAGGTGCTCGATGTGGTGCCGGGCGAGGGCATAGGCCTCGACAAGGCCCAGTTCCAAGTGGAGGGGAAAAACGCCTACGGCATGCTGCGCAGCGAAAGCGGCGTGCATCGCCTGGTGCGCATTTCTCCCACCGATGATAAGAAGCGCCGTCAGACCACCTTCGCAGGCGTCGAGGTGCTCCCCGTGGTGTCCGATGACATCGAAGTGGAGCTCAATCCCGCCGACGTGCGCGTGGACGTATACCGCTCAAGCGGTCCGGGCGGCCAATGCGTGAACACCACCGATTCCGCCGTACGCCTCACGCATATTCCCACCGGCATTGTGGTCACCTGCCAAAACGAGAAGAGCCAGCTCCAGAACAAGGAGGCGGCGTTTAGGGTGCTGCGCGCCAAGCTCTACGAGCTCGAATGCCAAAAGCGCGAGGAGGAGATGGATGCCTTGCGCGGCGAGAAGCGCGACAATAGCTTTGGCAGCCAAATTCGCAATTACGTCCTCTATCCCTACCAGCTGGTGAAGGACCTTCGTAGTAATATTGAAACGGGCAACGTCGATGCGGTGCTCGACGGCGATATCGAGGATTTCGTCATCGGGTACCACCGCTGGCGCGTTGCCGAGGCCGGCTGACGCCGGCGGGAGCCAAGGCTTTTGGCGATGAGGCAGGGGCTTCGTCGCATAAGCCGCATGCGGCTTGATTGAGATGTTAGACGCCTCAAATGGCGTACGACATAAGGCGAGAAGACAAGAAGAGAAAGGGCACTCCCTTGAACCTCGAAGAGCTCAAAGGCAAGGCCAACGACATCCGCGTGGATATCGTCAAGATGGTGGCCGAGGCGGGAAGCGGACATCCGGGCGGATCGCTTTCGGCGGCGGACATCATGTGCGCTCTGTATTTCGGCGGCGTGCTGAAGCACGATCCCACGAACCCTCAGGATCCTGCGCGTGACCGCTTCATTCTGTCCAAGGGCCATGCGGCGCCCGCGCTGTACGCGACGCTGGCCGAGGCGGGCTATTTCCCGGTTGAAGAAACGCTCACGCTGCGCAAGCTGCATAGCCGTCTTCAGGGCCATCCTGACTGCCGCAAGCTTCCCGGCGTCGAGGCGTCCACCGGTTCGCTGGGCCAGGGCCTCTCCATTGCGTCCGGCATGGCATGCGGGCTGAAGCTCGACGGCTCCGACGCGAACGTGTTCGCCCTGCTGGGCGACGGCGAGTGCCAGGAGGGCCAGGTGTGGGAGGCGGCCATGTTCGCCGCGCACCGCGGGCTGGATAACCTGGTGGCCATCGTCGACCACAACCATCTGCAGATTGATGGCAGCATCGAGGACGTGTGCTCGCCCGAGAGCCTGATCACGAAGTTCGATGCTTTCGGCTGGGCCGTGTTCACCTGCGACGGCAACGATATGGAGGCGGTGCTCGCCACGCTCAAGGCGGCAAAGGGCTCTCGCAACGGCGCCCCCAAGGTGATCATCGCCGAAACCACCAAGGGCAAGGGCGTGTCGTTCATGGAGGGGCAGGCCGGCTGGCACGGCAAGGCTCCTAATGCGGAGCAGACCGAACAGGCGCTTGAGGAGCTTGGCGCGTAAGGCCGCTCTTGTTTGACGTTTTCGCCGCCGCGCGCAGGGGTCGTGCGGCATTAACGGGCGAGCGGATGCTCGTCCCCACGAAGGAGAAACACCTATGGCAGAAAAGAAAGCGACGCGCGCCGCATACGGCGAGACGCTTGTGGAGCTCGCGAACGCCGGCATGCCCGTGGTGGCCGTAGAGGCCGACCTTTCCGGCTCCACCACCACTAAAAAGCTGGGCGACGCCTATCCCGACCGCCTGTTCAACGTGGGCATCGCGGAGCAGGACATGGTGGGCGTGGCCGCAGGCCTGGCGCTTACAGGGCACGTGGCGTTCACCGGATCGTTCGCCGTGTTCGGCACCGGGCGCGTGTACGACCAGATTCGCAACACCGTGTGCTACGCGAACCTCAACGTGAAAATCGCCCCCACGCATGCGGGCGTGAGCGTGGGCCCCGACGGCGGCAGCCATCAGATGGTGGAGGATATCGCCCTCATGCGCGTGCTTCCCAACATGCGCGTGCTGGTTCCCGCCGACTACGCCGCCGCCAAAGCGGCAATCAAGCTCGCGGCGGAAACCCCGGGTCCGGTGTATGTGCGCATGGGCCGCGCATCGGTGCCGTGCGTGTACGATGAGGGCGTGCAATTTGAGATGGGCAAGGCGCATGTGCTGCGCGAAGGCTCTGACGTGACCATCATCGCCTGCGGCATCGAGATCGACTACGCGCTCAAGGCCGCCGACATCCTGGCGGCGGAGGGCATTTCCGCCGAGGTCATCGATGCGTTTTCCATCAAGCCGCTCGATGCCGACACCATCCTTGCCTCCGTGCGCAAAACCGGCTGCGTCGTTACCGCCGAAGAGCATTCCATCATTGGCGGCCTGGGCGGCGCGGTTGCGGAGCTTCTGGGCGAGCAGCTTCCTGCTCCGCTCGAGCGCGTGGGCATGCGCGATACCTTCGGCACGTCGGGCGAGCTGGACGATCTCGTGCGCGAATTCAACCTCGACGCGGTTGGGATTTGCGATGCGGCGGTTCGCGTGACTAAGCGCAAGAGGGGCTAAAACGGCCTTCTCATTCGCGCGACGGCGCCATTCGGCGTGCGCTTCGGCGAAAGCTCGGCCCATTATATGCATGCATTTTCGGCATGCGATGAACATTCTGTGACCGCCGCGCCTGTTCGCGGCGGTCTTGCTACAATATCCAGGCTAAGTCCAGTAATCATGATTTGAACGGAGCATTCTGTGACGAACACCAACGACGCGCAGCGCCGCGCTCGCCAGGCAACGGGTGCCGCTCCCATGGGGCGTCATGCCGCGCCGGCTCGCGATGCTGCTCCTGCGCATCCGGCTCGCGCCGGTGCTCCCCGGGCCGCATCGCAGGCCACCGGGGCCATGCCTCCCGTTCCCGCACAAGGCGGCGTCCGCCCGCAGGGCGCACATGGCCGTCCCGCTAATGCCACGGGAACACTCCCTGATCTTTCGGCGTCGCTGCCTACGCTTTCCGTGGAAGACGTGCAGCAGCAGCCCATGGGCGCCCCCGTTATCACGTTCGACCACGTGACCAAGGTGTATCCCGCCCAGCCCAACCGTCCCTCGCTGCACGACATCTCGGTGCAGATCTACGCGGGCGAGTTCGTGTTTTTGGTGGGCCATTCCGGATCGGGCAAATCCACATTCATCCGCCTGATCATTCGCGAGATCAAGCCCACCGACGGCAAGATCTATATCGCCGATGAGGATCTGACCACCATGCGCAACTGGCGCGTGCCCTATCTGCGCCGCAATATCGGATGCGTGTTCCAGGACTTCAAGCTGCTTCCCAACAAGACCGTTTTCGAGAACGTCGCGTTTGCCCTTGAGGTTATCGGCAAGAGCCGTCACGTCATTAAGACGCAGGTGCCTGAGGTGTTGCGCCTGGTGGGCCTGCAGGATAAGCTCGACAAACGCCCCGACCAGCTCTCCGGCGGCGAGCAGCAGCGCGTGTCCATCGCCCGCGCCATCGTGAATCGCCCGCCGCTTCTGGTGTGCGACGAGCCCACCGGCAACCTCGACCCCCAGACCTCGCGCGGCATTATGGATCTGCTCGAGCGCATCAATCGCACCGGCACCACGGTGCTCGTGGCCACGCATGACCGCGAGATGGTGGACAACATGCGTCGTCGCGTCATCGCGCTGGACAACGGCCAGCTGACCCGCGACCAAGACAGGGGGGTGTACGGCTTCGATGTCTAGCCTGTTCTACTTCTTCAAAGAATCGCTCACGGGCTTTTCCCGCAATCTGGGCACGGCTCTGGGCTCTATCGTCACGATCTTTCTCTCTCTGCTCATCATCGGCATCTTCTTGGTGGGTGGCGGCATCGTGAACAACGTCATGGCATCGGTCGAGCAGAAGGTGTCCATCACCGCCTACGTGGCCGATGACGCCGATCAGGCCACGATCGATTCGGTCATGAGCACCGTGCAGTCGTGGTCCGAGGTGGCAAGCGTCGGCTTCACCACCAAGGATCAGGCGCTTGAGAACTTCGAGCAGTCCATGAGCTCCAGCGAGATCGTGGCCCAGCTCGACGGCCAGAACCCGCTCCCGGCCTCCATCGACATAGAGCTTTCTGACCCGCAGATGGTCGAATCGGTGGCGCAGCGTCTGGCTGAGGATTCCACGTTCCAGTCCATCTGTGACAACCCCGATGACCCCACTGACAGCGTGAAGTACGGCGCCTCGAGCGTCGAGCGCTTGTTCGAGGTCACCAACTACGTGCGCTATATCGGCGTGGCCCTTATCGCGCTGCTGATTTTCGTGGCGTTGGTGTTCATCAACAACACCATCCGTCTGGCGATTCTTGCTCGCCGCAAGGAGATTTCCATCATGCGCCTCGTGGGTGCGTCCAACGGGTTCATCCGCGGGCCCTTCCTGATGGAGGCCGCGCTGCATGCGATTATCGGCTCGCTTTTGGCCATCGGCTCGCTTGAGCTCCTGCGTCGCTTCGCGCTCTCTCGCGTTTCCGATGCGTTCATGTGGCTGCCCGTGGATCTTTCCGGCACCGTGTACCTGCAGATCTACGTGACGCTCATCGTTGCGGGCCTGTTCATTGCCGCCGTGGGCGCGTTCTTCGCGATGCGCCGCTACCTGAAGGTGTAATGCGCATTTCATCATGAGACCGCGTTCCAAAAATCAAAAGAAGCCAGGCGCGCACAATGCGAGGGTGGTCAAGGCGCTCACCCTCGTCATTGGCGCGTGCCTGCTTTTCTGCGCTGGATTCCTCGTGCGCAACGACGACGGCCTGATGCAGCGTCTGGGCGTGGTGTCGTCATCCGACTCCGCCGCGGCAGACGCCTCGTCGGCTTCATCCGATGGGCTTGCGTCCCGCATCGCCGAGGTCGAGAGCATTCTGCAGAGCGAAAGCCTCGACTCCTACGATTTGGACGCTTCCACGTCGGCTTCGGTGGAGGCCTTCCTCGAAAGCACGAACGATCCATTCACGCGCTACTACAGCGACGCGCGCTATTCGTCCTACGTGCAGTCGACCACGGAGGAGTATCCGGGCGTTGGGGTTCTGTTCGCCGAATCGGACGGTCGCGCCTATGCGCTCGACGTGTTTGAGGGCTCTTCCGCCGCAGAGGCGGGGGTTGAGCCGGGCGATTTCGTGGTGGCCATCGACGGCGACCGCTCTCAGGAGTGGTCCGCCACCGAGGCGATCAACGCCGTGCAGCGCCAGGCGGGTTCGACCGTGGTCATCACATGGATGCGCCCCGAGAATGACGACCCATCCGCGGGCAGCGAGTTCTCCACGTCGCTCGAGTGCGCCGACTACGAAGAGCCCAACGTGAGCATCGATCTGCTCGAAGAATCGGTGGGATACATCAAGCTCTCCCAGTTCACGCAGAATTCCGATACGCTTGTGCGACAGGCGATCGAGCAGCTGAGGGGGCAGGGCGCCCAGTCTTTCGTGCTGGATTTGCGCGACAACCCGGGCGGCTATTTGACCAAGGCGGTGGACGTGGCGTCTCTCTTCATACGCAGCGGCGTGGTGGTGGAGATCGTCACGGTGGACGCGAGCACCACCAAGCAGGTGTCGGGCGAGGTTGCAACCGACGCCCCGCTTGTGGTTATCGTGAACGAGAACACGGCCGGTGCGGCGGAGGTCTTGGCTGCCGCCTTGCGCGACACCGAGCGAGCCACCATCGTGGGAACCACCACGATGGGGAAGGGTTCCGTGCAGGTGACTAAGGCGCTTTCGTTCGGCGGAGCGCTGCGTTATACCGCTGCGCGCTACAAAAGCCCAGATGGCTACTCCATCGACCAGGTGGGGGTCACGCCCTCCATCACGGTCTCGCAGCGCGAGGGGAACGATGCCGATGAGCAGCTCGACCTTGCGGTTGATACGGCCGCCTCGCTGATCCAGCAATCGTAAGCACGCGCGCCGCACAAGGCGCGCGTTTCGTTTTTAGAGGAGGATACATGCCTCATTCCCGCACCCGAAAGTCAAAGGCTCGTCGCACGCCCAAGGCGCATCCGCGCGGCGTGTTGGAGCTCACTGGCGCCGGCTACGGGTTTGTTCAAACGTCCGAGGGCGAGTTCTTCATCCCCGCCTCCAAGACCGCCGATGCGTTTGACGGCGATCTGGTGGAGGTGAGCCATCTCCCTCATGGTCACGAAGGCGGACGCGCATTCGCGGTTTCGGGCGGTCGGCCCCCGGCGCGGGTGGTGCGCGTGCTCGCTAGGGCTCATGAGACCGTGGTGGGGCGATACGAGGTTGCCGAGCCTTTCGGTGTGGTGGTACCCGAAGACCCTCGCATCAAGCACGACATCTTCACACTGCGTCGCGACGCACCCCATGTGCAGGACGGGGATATCGTGCGCGTGCGTATGACCGTGTACCCTTCGCGCCGAGAGCCGGCTCAAGGCGTGGTCGAGGAGGTGCTGGGGCACTCGGGCGATTCGGGCGTGGACGTGGAGCTGGTCATCGCACGGCACAAGCTCGAGACGCGTTTCCCCGATGCCGCCCTCGAGGAGGTGAGCGACGCTCGGGTTGACGCGCAGGGCGCACTTGTCAGCGGCCGCTATCGGGATTATTCCGACCGCGTGGTGTTCACGGTCGACCCAGATGACGCGAAGGACTTCGACGATGCGCTGTCTTTGGATTGCGTCATCTTGCCGGGCGCTGCTTTAGCTGGCTCTACGACGACCCACGCTTCTTCGGACGACGCAGCTTCTGCCTGCGGCGCTCAAGAATCCCTCGCGGGGGAGGATCCTAAAAGGCGGCGTTGTTCAGCGGAGGCGACGGAACATAACGGTTTTGGCCGCGTGTTCGCAGGGAGCCTTGCTGACGGCGCGAAACTGGTGGCGCGGGGCGATGCCCTGTGGCGCCTGGGCGTGCATATCGCCGACGTGTCGCATTACGTGCCGTGGGGCGCTTCGGTTGATCTGAACGCGCGCCGTCGCGCCACGAGCGTCTATCTGGTGGACCGCGTGCTTCCCATGCTGCCCGAGAAGCTTTCCAACGATGTATGCTCGCTTAAGCCGCACGAGGAGCGTCGCGCCGTGAGCGTCGACCTCTTTCTCGACGCACAGGGGCGTGTGGTAGACATGGACGCCTCTCCTTCGGTCATCCGGTCGCGCGCACGTCTCGCGTACGGATGGGTGCAACACGCGCTTGAGGCTCAGCGCGAAGGGGAGCATGATGCGGCCCTTGCCTGCATCAAAGAGGCCGCTGGACCTGCAAGCGAGGCGGTTCTTGAGCGCCTCGTGCATCTCGATGAAATCGCGCATAAGCTCCATGCGGCTCGCATCGCGCGCGGCGGCATGGATTTCGAAAGCGAAGAGGCAAAAGTGCGCCTTGACGCGCAGGGGCGACCGGTGTCGGTGGACGTGCGGGTGAAAACGGATGCGACGTCGCTTGTGGAGGAGGCCATGATCGCCGCCAACGAAGCGGTGGCGCGCTATCTTCGCGATGCCAAGGTTTCTTCCATCTATCGCGTGCACGATGCGCCCAGCTCAACGGACTTGGTAGACCTGAAGCCTATCTTGCAAGAGTTCGGCTATGATAAGCGCGTTTCGATGACACGCTTCTGCTCGGGCGATCCGTTCGCGATTCAGGAGGTGCTTGCGGCGGCGCAGGGTAGGCGCGAGGAATATCTGGTCTCGTCGCTCATCGTGCGGGCGATGCGCCGAGCGGTGTATCGTGACGCCTACGGCCCCCATTTCGGGCTTGCGAGCGAGGCCTACACGCATTTTACGAGCCCCATCAGGCGCTATCCCGATCTTATGGTGCATCGGATGCTGAAGTGCGCGCTCTTCGGTCGCTCCGAGGAAACCTCTGCCATTGAAGCGGCGATGAACCAGATCGCCCAGCATTCCTCCGAGGCCGAGCGAACCGCCGAAGCTGCAGCGCGCGAAAGCCAGGAGCTCAAGCTCTACGAGCTGCTCGAACAGCATGTGGGCGAGGAGGCCGACGGAATCGTTTCGGGCGTGGTTTCTGCCGGGTTCTTCGTGCGCCTGGCCGATACTACCGAGGGATTCGTCGCGCTGCGCGCGGCAGGGGAGTACTGGATGCTCGACGCCCAGCGCCGCACGCTCACGGGCTCGGATTCGGGCGGTGTGATCAGGCTCGGCATGCGCGTGCGCGTGCGCATCAAAGACGTGCGCCCGCTGGAACGTCGCGCAGATTTCATTCTTGTGAGCGCGGGACGGGGCATCGGGCTCAAGCTGAAGAGATAGTGCGCCGCTGTTGCTGCGATGATTGTGGGCGGCGCATTGCGGCTCGCTGGCGCATCCTCGAGGAACTTGTATAATGTCCGATGCTGCATAAGGCGGACAAGGGTCCGCGGCGGCGCGATGCACGATTCGGGAAAGGTGACGCTTTTTCGTGGCGAAAGAGAAAAAACAGATAGCGAAGAACCGCAAGGCGACTCATGAGTACGAGATACTCGAGACGTTCGAAGCCGGCATTGTGCTGTCGGGCACCGAAGTGTGCTCGTTGCGCGAGAACAACTGCCAGCTCACCGATTGCTTTGCGCTCGTGCGCCATGGCGAAGTATGGCTCCACGGTCTTCATATTCCGCCGTATTCTCACGGCAATCTGGCCAATCCCGATCCCGATCGGAAACGCAAGCTGCTGCTACATCGCAAGCAGATTCGTTATATGGAGGAGAAGACGCGCGAGAAGGGCATGGCCCTGGTGCCTCTCAACATCTACTTTGCCGCAAACGGCCTGGTGAAGATGGAGCTTGCCATCGCGCGCGGTAAGAAGCTCTACGACAAGCGTGCGGATATGGCAAAACGCGATGCCAAGCGCGAGATCGAGCGCGCTATGAAAGAACGGTATAGGTAGCAATGCGGTCGCGGACGCTCGCGCCATCGTGGGCGGTTCGCCGATTCGCGGTAGCATCATAGGAAAAGGGGGCGCAGGTCGCAGATGGGTCTGTTTAGAAGGACGAGCCGCAAGGTCGGTCGCGTGGCGAAAAACGTGGCCAAGCAGGTGATTCTGCCGCAGGATGATTCGGACAAGGCCCAGTCATCCGAGGCAAAGAATGCGGCGCAGGACGCGCCTCAGCACACCGATGCAGAATACGAGGCGCTCAAGGAGAAGTACGATGCCGTGATGCGCGCGAAGTGGGAGGAATACTACAAGACCTCCTGCGACGGCGAGTGCGAGACGTGCGAGTACTACGACTGGTGCCCTGATGATTTCGTGGACGAAGAGTCCGACGGGGCGGAGGAGCCTCAGGTCGAAGAAGCGGTTGAGGAGGATGCCGCCGAGGCGGCAGAGCCCGAGGAGGAGCCCGAACCCGAGCGCGAGCTGACCGAAGAGGAGCGTGCCGCTAAGGAGGCAGCAGAGGCATACTATGAGGCCGGCTGCGACGGCGAGTGCGAAACGTGCGAGCACTACGACTGGTGCCCTGCCGAAGAGGAGGGCGAAGAGGACCCCGATGACAAGGTGCTGTTCAAGGGCATTACGCAGGGAGATGTGAAAAAAGCCGCAAAGGGCAGCGTGGAGCTCGCCCGCGAGGGCGCCATGGCCGCAAAAGAGCTCAAAGAGGCCATGGATGACATTCTGGGCGGGTTCGATTTAAAGAACCTGACGAAATAGCAGTCTGCTGCAATGCATGAAAAAAGCGCCCGACCTGCGATAACGTCGCAAGTCGGGCGCTTGAGCGTTATGGTGGAGGCGCGGAGAATCGAACTCCGGTCCATACTACATTCTCCCTCAGGCTCTACAAGCTTATTCCGTGGTCAGGTTTCGGACGTTCGCGGCTCACGGACACGCGTTGAGCGCCCTAGCCCGTTCGGTCTTAATCGAAGCCATACAGGCTACGTGCTTCGATGCAGCCCCCTGAAATGACGTCGCCCCCGGAGCGGAGACAATCCGGGTTTGACGGGCCAGCTAAATTAAGCAGCCATGGCGAGCGCCGGAGCGCTCTGAGTGTTGTTCTTGCCAATTAACTTGACGGTACCCCTGTTTATCGTGGCGAGGAGACCACGGCCTGCTCCTCAGATCAAACGTACCATGTCGAAACCAGTCGCCCCCGAAAGGCGCCTGCGATGGCGTTGTGCCGAAGAAAGCATCCACCGATATCGCATTCTCAATGTGCCCTCGAACCTTCGTTCGAGGATGTTTCATTGTAGTGGATGATTGCGGAAAGTCAATCAGGGCGTTATGCAAAACCCACGTCGCATCCGCGTCAAATGCGGGTCAATTCAACCAGGACGGGACGCGGGGCATACCTCTTTACATTAAAGTTAAGCGCTGCGGGCTTTGGACGAGTCCGTCTCGTGGCGCTTGGACCGGAGGCGTCTTCTGGGTCTGTCGCGCCGCGGCGTTGGCACATTACGATCTGGAAGGCGGGACCCGTGGGCGACACACCCTCCTTAAGCGTCATCATTCCCATCTACAATACGGAGCGCTACCTGCGCGAGTGCCTGGAGAGCGTGCTCGCGCAGACGCTTCGCGGCATCGAGGTCGTGTGCGTGAACGACGGCTCGACCGACTCCTCGCTCTCCATCATGCGCGAGTACGAGGCTCGCGACCCCCGCGTGCGCGTGGTGGACAAGCCCAACGGCGGCTACGGCCACTCGGTCAACCGCGGCCTGTGCGAGGCGCGCGGCGAGTACGTGGCCGTGGTCGAGCCCGACGATTTCATCGATGCCCACATGTACGAGGACCTCATGGCGGCCGCATGTCTTGCCGATGGCACCGCGGCCGACGTGGTGAAATCGGCCTACTGGAACTACTATGACGTGGAGGGCGAACCGCCCCACATCGAAGCGCCCAATCTGATGAACTGCATGCCCGCCGAGCAATTTCGGTTCACGGCGCACACGCATTGGGAGGTGCTCTACCACCACCCCTCCATCTGGTCGGCCATCTACCGCCGCGCGTTTCTGGAGGAGCGCGGCATCCGCATGATCGAGCCGAAGGGCGCGGGCTGGGCCGACAACCCCTTCTTCTTCGAGACGCTGCTTCAGGCGCGCTCGATCGTATGGGTGCCCGCGGCGTATTACTACTATCGCCAGACCAACCCCGACTCATCCAGCAACCTCAAGGATTTCCATCTGCCGTTCGATCGCCTGCGCGACATCCGCACGCTGTTCGACCGCTTGGATGAGCGCGATCCGCACGTGCTCATCTGCCTCTACAACCGTGTGTTCAGCTACGTGAACTCCGTCATAGGCGAGTTCGGGTTCCCGGAATCCGATCCCGAGATCATGGGGCGCATCCGCGAGGAATTCGCCGCGATCGATCAGGACGTGCTGTATTCCGCAAAACGTGGCATTCAGAGGGAGCGGCTCGCCTACTACGAGGATGTCATGGGCATTACGCGATCGCGCGTGCCCGAGCACGAGCCGGTCGAGCACCCTTCGGTGAGCATCATCGTGCCCATGAAAGACGCTCGCCCGCTTTTGTGGGATACGTTCAAGAGCGTGATGGCGCAGGACCTGGAAAGCTTTGAGGTGGTGTGCGTCGACTGTGCCTCGACCGATCGATCGTATGCCGTGGCGTGCGACGCGGCGAGTAGCGATGGGCGATTCCGCGTGGTGCCGTGCGATTCCGGCGGCATCGCCCAGGGCTGCAATGCGGGGATCGACGCGGCGCGCGGAGAGTTCGTCTATGTTTTGCTTCCCGGCATGGAGATGCCGGAGGGATTCCTCGCCAGTATCGTGCTTGCGCTGGATGAGCATCCCGACGCGTCGTGCTCGGTGTTCGCCAAATCGCCTCGTTTCATAGGGGATTTTCTGCCCAAGGGGTCTCGCTGCGCCGCCATGAATTCAGAGGGCAATCTATGCGCCCTCATGCTTGCCGACGGCGGGGTGCTGGGCGCGTCCTCTAAGCTTTTCCGTAAGGCGTTTCTGGATGAGCAAGGCATTCGCTTTGATGCCCGCGAGACCGAAGAGGGCCTGCTTTTCAGCCTCAAAGCGCTGCGCGGGGCCGATGCGGTGCTCGTCCAGCGCAAGGCGCGCATCGACGACGAGCGACTTCACCTGCAGGAACGCGGCCGCAAAGACGCAGGAGAGCGGTTTGCGGCGCGCATGGATATGCTCGACGCTTTGGAGGCGTACGTTTCGGCGATAGGCGACGAGGAGGCCGTCCGAGCTTTTCGATGCTGCGCGGTCTCTCAGCTTGACCGTGACGTCCACCTCTATTGCAGCACTGCCGATGGCGAGGAGGTGTTCCAGCGCGTGCTCGAGGCGCTTAAGGGACGCTTCGGCCTGGCTCATCAGGGCGGCATGTACTTTCTCAACCAGGGCGCGTATCGGCATTTGCAGCGCGCGGCGCTTATGGGGTACCAGCAGTTCGTGCAGCGCGAGCTTATGCTGGCGAGCAACAATGTAATCGAGCTGCGCAACCGCAACCGCTCCATCAAGGATTCGGGGTCGTACCGCTTTGGGCGCGCGGTGTCCAAGATGGCGAGAAAGATGCTTCCTAAATCCGTTATCGCCAAGGTGAAGAAAGGCTAGGGGCCGATGTCTGTCAAAAAGACCGCGAAGCGCGCCATCATCAAGGGGCTGCGCTCTGTGAAGAAGGTTGAGATGCGAGTCGAGCGCGGCATGAAGCGAAGGCTCGGGCTCGCCTCTGGCACGAAACTCCAGGGGCCCTATATTCATCCTTGGAAGATGCAGGATCCGGGCAACCCGACCATCGTGGATCAGATGAAGAAGGAGCACTGCTGCGGATGCGAATCGTGTCGCAACGCCTGCCCTAAGGGCGCCATCGCGATGGTCGAGGACGAAGAGGGCTTCTTGTATCCGCGGGTGAACCATGATGCATGCATCGATTGCGGCATCTGCATCAAAAAATGTCCCATCTATAATGACCAGCCAGCCAATGACGTGGTCACCATGTGCTATGCCACCATCGCTTCCGATGACGGGATGCGCGCACGCAGCAGTTCTGGCGGTCTGTTCTCGCAGCTTGCGGTAAAGACGCTCGAGGCGGGCGGCATCGTGTTCGGCGCTGCGTACGACGGGGTGGATGCTGTGCACCATCGCGGGGTGGAATCCGTGGCCGATTTGGATGCGCTGCGGCGCTCGAAGTACGTGCAGAGCAGCACGGGAGATACGTTCTCCCAGGCCAAGCGCGCACTCGATGCCGGGCGGCAGGTGCTCTACTCCGGCTGCCCTTGCCAAATCGCGGGGCTTTATGCATATCTGGGTCGCGATTACGACAATCTTCTCACGGTGGACCTGATCTGCCACGGCGTGCCTTCGCCGGGCCTGTTCCGTCGGTATCTGAAAGAGACGTATCCCGAGAATGGCGTGTCCGAGATCAATTTCCGCGACAAGAGCGCATTCGGATGGTCGACCCATATGAATGCGTATATGAAGGATGGGAGCGTTCGTCGCGAGAGATGCACCGACGACCCTTTCTATCTGATGTTTTTGCGCTGCCTCGCCCAGCGCCCGTTTTGTTCCATCTGCAAGTTCACCAGGCTGCCGCGCGTGGCCGATCTTTCCATCGGCGACTGGTGGGGCGTAGAGAAATACGACCGCTCCCTCAACGACGGCAAAGGTACGTCGCTCGCGCTGGTGAACAACGCGAAAGGCAGGGCGGCGTTCGAGGCGATCGAAGATGGTATGGCCCGATGCGAAACGCTTCCGCTCTCGCAGGCGCGCCCGCGCAACTACACGATTGACCGTCCGTTCAAGGCTCATGTGCATCGCGCTCGGTTCTTCAGGCTTCTCGGCCAGTACCCCTTTGCGAAGGCGGTTCGTTATGGCCTCGAGAACCACTTCGATGTGGGCGTGTATGGCCTGTGGTACGGCGAGAATTATGGGAGCGTGCTTACATACTACGGCTTGGTGAAGGTTTTGGAATCCATGGGGCTTTCGGCTCTCATGATCGCGAATCCCTTGGGGTCCGCTCGCGGCGACACGCTTGAGCCCACGCAGTTCGCCCGCAGGCAGGGGTATTCGGTCTCTACGCGACGGCCTCTTACTCGCATGGGCGAGCTCAATGAGTTCTGCGACTCGTTTGTGTTGGGGTCTGACCAGCTGTGGAACCCGGGGCTGTTCAGGCCTTATGGCTACACGTATTTCTTGAGCTTCGTGAACCCCGACCGTAAGCGCATAGCGTACGGTACGAGTTTTGGCAAGGCGACGCATGCGATCGACGAGGTTACAAAAAACCGCATGCGCTACGAATTCGCCAAATTCGATGCGGTATCGGCGCGCGACGACTTTTCGCGTGACCTGGTGAGAAACGAGTACGGCCACGATGCCGTGAAAGTGCTCGACCCCGCCATTCTCTGCGATGCCTCGCATTTTCACGCGCTGGCGGCACAGGCGGATGAGCCGTCGTGCGTGGCGGGCGAGATGCCGCGTCTGGAGGGGGGCGGCTATCTGTTCGCCTACATCCTTGATCCGGACGATACCACACTTGATGACCTCGCGGAAATCGCAAACAAGGCGGGGATTCCCGTTGTGGTGTCGGTTGATATGAGCCCCAAGACGCGTAAGGGCAATGTCGCGCGTTTCGCAGGCGGCGAGACGCGAGGCGTCTATGTGCTGGACGAGCCCCGTGTTGAGCAGTGGCTCTATGCCATCGAGCACGCCGATGCCACGCTCACCGACTCATTCCACGGCATGCTGTTCTCGTTCGCCTTCGAGAAGCGCTTCGTGGCGTTTCCCAATGCCAAAAGGGGCGCGGGACGCTTCATTGACGTGATGGGCGTGCTCGGTCTGGAAAGCCGTCGAGTGGATGGGTTGCACGGCAACGTAGGGGACACCGTTAGGCTTCTTGGCGAGGAGGTCGATTACGCATCGGCGAATGCGCGCCTGGAACGCGAGCGTGCGTTTTCGCGCCGGTGGCTTAAAGACGCCTTGTTCTCGCACAAGATGGTGCCAACGTATCGCGCGTACACGGTTGTAGAGAACAATCTTCTGCACTAGCGTGCTGGCTCGTGGATGAGGTGCGTTTCGGTGCCGATATGGTGCGACGCGCGCGTTTTCTCCGTGCGCCGACGCCTCTTTTGCAAACCCTGTGGCATGTCGGCCAAACAGGTGCCCACGAATGGCGTGCTGCTACACGCGAAAACCATCACTATAGATAGCGGGTATGTTTTATAATCCAAGGCTGCGGGTCGTACGGGCCCGCTTTCATTGTCACCTATTCTGAGAAGGATCCGCCCATGGACGGTAAAGTCGCGGTTCTCATACCCTGCTACAACGAGGCCATCACCATCGCCAAGGTGGTGGACGACTTCCGCCGCGTGCTGCCCGAGGCCGACATCTACGTCTACGACAACAACTCCTCCGACGGCACGGCCGAGATCGCGCGCGAGCACGGCGCGATCGTGGTGCGCGAGCCCCGCCAGGGCAAGGGCAACGTGGTGCGCTCGATGTTCCGCGACGTGGAGGCCGACTACTACGTGATGGTGGACGGCGACGACACCTACCCGGCCGAGGCGGCGCCCGCGCTGATCGCCCCGCTCGCGGCGGGGGAGGCCGACATGACGGTGGGCGACCGCCTCTCCAACGGCACCTACGGCGAGGAGAACGACCGCGCCTTCCACGGCTTCGGCAACGACCTGGTGCGCTGGCTGATCAGGCGCATCTACGGCTTCGCGTTCGAGGACGTGATGACCGGGTACCGCGCCTTCACCCGCGCCTTCGTCAAGACCATGCCCGTGCTCTCGGCCGGCTTCCAGATCGAGACCGAGATCTCCATCCACGCGGTGGACAAGCGCTGGCGGATCGCCGACGTGCCCATCGACTACCGCGACCGCCCCGAGGGCAGCGAGTCGAAGCTCTCCACGTTCGGCGACGGCGCCAAGGTGCTCATGGCCATCGGCGCCCTGTTCAAGGACTACCGCCCGCTGGCGTTCTTCAGCTGGATCGCGCTCGTGTTCATCGCCCTCGGCCTCGTCGTGGGCGTGCCCGTCGTCGCGGAGTTCTTCGCCACGGGCCTCGTGCCGCGCCTGCCCTCCACGGTGCTCGCCGTGGCGCTCGTGTTCTGCGGCGTGCTGTCGCTCGCCTCCGGCGCCATCCTCGACACGGTGGCCAAGGCCGACCGGCGCCAGTGGGAGCTCAAAGTGTACGAGGTGCTCGAGCAGCAGCGTCGCAACCAGGCGTAGCCATTCAAATCGTTGGCGATGGTTTTGCCAAGACCGTGCAAACCTTCGGTCAACCGCGCGTCAAATTCGCCGAACGACATACCTTGACGGCCGCGTGAGCCGTATCGTTTCCCCGATGCTCAACAACAACCAGAGGGGACCGTGCCGCGTATGGCGAAAAAGACCGCAACCGTTTCGCAAGATGCTTCCAAATCGTGCAAGGGCGCCGTGGGCGGCGCTCATTCTGCCGCATCGGATGCTGTGTCCGATAATGCGCAGCATGGCGCCGAGGCGCATTCATCCCACGATGGCGGCGCTTCGCCCGCGGTCAGCGTCATCATCCCTGTGTATAACGTGCAGCGCTACCTGCGCGAGTGCCTGGAGAGCGTGCTCGCGCAGACGCTTCGCGGCATCGAGGTTCTGTGCGTGAACGACGGCTCGACCGACTCCTCGCTCTCCATCATGCGCGAGTACGAGGCTCGCGACCCCCGCGTGCGCGTGGTGGACAAGCCCAACGGCGGCTACGGCCACTCGGTCAACCGCGGCCTGTCCGAGGCGCGCGGCGAGTACGTGGCCGTTGTCGAGCCCGACGACTTCATTGCGCCCGACATGCTTGCCGACCTGTATGCTGCGGCGTTCGGCGAGGGCGTATCGCGCAAGCGGATGAAGGTGCGCGTCGATCGCGACCATCCGGCGGACATTGTGAAATCCTCGTATTGGAACTATTACGACCTCGAGGACGGCTCCGATCCCTACATCGAACCCTCGAATCTGATGAACAAGATGCCCGATGTGCCTTTTTCGTTCACGGTGCACACGCATTGGGAGGTGCTCTACCACCACCCCTCCATTTGGTCGGCCATCTACCGCCGAGCGTTCCTGGAGGAGCGCGGCATCCGCATGATCGAGCCGAAGGGCGCGGGCTGGGCCGACAACCCCTTCTTCTTCGAGACGCTGTGCCAGGCGCAGTCTATCGTATGGATGCCGGGCGCTTACTACCATTACCGCCAGACCAATCCTCATGCGTCGAGCTATCTGAAGGATTTCCACCTGCCGTTCGACCGCCTGCGCGACATCCGCGCGCTGCTCGACCGAATCGGCGAGCGCGACCCGCACGTGCTCGTATGCTTCTATAATCGTACGTTCAGCTACATCAAATCGGTGCTGGAGAAATTCGGGTTCCCCGAAAGCGATCCCGAGGTGTTCGGCCTTATCAAAGAGGCGCTTGCGGCCATGGATCCGGAGGTGCTCTACGGGGCCAAGCGCGGCATCAGGCGCGATCAGATCGAGTACTACGAAGACGTTATGGGGGTGCTCGCCGAGCGCGTGAAGCCGCGGGCGGCTGCGGGGTCTCCTCGCGTGAGCGTCGTTGTTTCGATGAAGGATGTGCGTCCGTATGTGTGGGGCTGCCTGGACAGTTTGGCGAAGCAGGCGCATAAGAGCCTCGAAGTGATATGCGTCGATTGCGCATCTTCCGACCGCACGCGTGACGTGGCCTCGTATTTTCCGGGGCGCGACAAGCGCTTCTCGGTCATCGAGGCGGGAGAGGTCTCCATTCCGCAAGGGTTCGCGGCGGGGCTTGCGCGGGCGCGAGGAGAGGTGGTGTATTTCGCCGATCCGCGCAATGCGTTCGGCAAGAAATTTCTCGCCAAGATCGTGCGTGCGTTGGATGCATGCCCGCGGGCCGACATGGTGGTGTTCGGCAAGAAGCTTGCCTATCTGGATGCGGTTGACGTTCCCGAGAAAAACGGCGTTGAGGTGGAGGCGGCCGGCATGCGCGACCGCCTGATGCTCGCCGCGCCCAACGGGGTGGCGTCGAAGGCATTTCGCCGCGGGTTCATCCAAGGCGCGGGACTCGCGTTTGACGCGGAGGAAAACGCGGGGTGCACGCTGTTTTCCACGAAGGCCATCGCGGCGGCGAATCGTGTTGCGCTGATGAACGGGTGCGCTCCCAAACGGCAGAGCTATCGCAGCGTGCGCAGCCCTCTCGCCTATATCGAGAAACGCCCTGCGCTTGCCGAGGCCCGTAGCGCGGTGTTCGGCAAGCTGCGTGAGTTCGAGGGGTCCCAGCACAACAAGGAGGTGGCGCGCGGGATTCACTGTTATATCGTTGAGGCGATGCTCGCCGACCTTTCCGAGATGGGCGATTTGGAGGACGAGCGCCGTTACTTCGAGCTATTGAAGGGAACATTCGGCAACATGAAGAGCGCCTTGAATCTGCCGAGCGCGCATTTCATCAACGCCGAGTCGTATCGCAAGCTTCAACGCTTGGCGTCGATGAGCTACGAGCAGTACCTGCGTCGCGAGACGGTAGCGAGCCGCGACAAGGCCCGTGTGATGTCGGAATCGACCGCATACCGCATCGGCACCGCTATCGCTGCGTTCGGCCCGCGCCTTTTGCCTAAGGGCATAGCCATGCGCGTTCGAAAGATGGTATAGGCGGGTTTGAGTTATTTCTCCAGGTAACGCTGCAGGTCATCCCACTGCGCTGCCGCCTGGGCGTAACCTTGCTCGTACAGCACGAACAGCTTTTCGGGGTCGCGCTCCATGCTGCCCACGGTCACGGGTTCAGGTGGGCGAATCATAAACACCTCTCCCGCATCGTGCAGGCGTGCGACCCAACGGTAGCAGCGGTTGTATTCGAAATGACGGTATTCCATGCGGTCGCAGAACAGGGGGTAGTCGGCGTAGACGCGCCGCGCCAGCAGCATGGTTTTGTTGGGCTTCTTGCGGTAAGTCTCATCTTGGGTGAGCACAACGATGTGCTTGCGCGCGGTGCCCATGAGCATTGAGTGAAGCAACGGCACGCTATCGCACGGGCCGCCGTCGAGGAGCTTCTTGCCGTCCACCTCGACGATTTTGCACACGAGCGGCATGCTCGACGAGGCAAGGAGATACTGCGTGTCGTGGCCGTTTTCCAGCACGTGGTAATCGGCCTCGCCAAGCTCCAGGTCGCTCGATACGGCGGTCAGTTTCATGGGGGAGCGGTCGAATCCGTCGTAGTTGAAGGGGTCGAGCCTGTCGGGGATCTCTTCGAACATGAACTGCGTGCCGATGGCATTGCCCGCCGTGGCGAAATTGCGCATGGAGAGGTATCGAGGGTCGGCGCAGTACTTGGTGTTGAGGAAGCACGTGCGACCCACTTCTCCGGCGACATAGTTGTATCCGCAGAGCGATCCCGCGCTCGTGCCGATCACGTTTTTGCACCATACGCCGTGGTCCATGAAGAAATCCAGCACTCCGGCGGTAAACTGAGCGCGCATCGCTCCGCCCTCAAGTACCAGGTTTACGTCGAGGATGTCCTGTCCGGTCCAGGCGGGCGTACGATTCGTGTCGGTGGGGGAATACGATGCTCTCATGCCTTCTCCTTTGCTTCCTCACCGTATGGTAGGCGAGAGAGGAGGCTATCGGGGCGCGAAGCGCTCGACGATTCGAAAGCGTTACGAAACGTCCATGAGGGGTCGCGCTGGGAGCGTCGAGCCGCGAGCGTAGTCAGAATGGGGTTGGAATGGCATTCGTGGGTCGCGCAGGGAGTGCTGAGTTGCGAGTGGTCAAAATTGTCTCATCTGGGCGATTCATACGTTCCTGAACGATGCCGTGGTCAAAAACGACCCAGATGGGCGATTCGACTGTTCGCGAAGTCGCGGATATCGTCCGATTCCGGCGTAGCGGCGGTACGGACATCCGAAAATGCTCGGAAATCTGGAACAGCGTTCGATCCTTTGTCTTCTGAGCTTTATTTCAAGGGCTGGAAGGGTCACAGCGAACTTGCTCGCCGCCCATTCGGGTCGTTTTTGACCAGCCGGCTGAAAATAAACGTTCTACGCGCCCATTGGAAGCATTTTGACCATATGGCAGTTATCCACCCCAAACTTCACTTTTCTCGGAATCTAGCCGTTTGCCGCCCGCAATGTGCCGAAACCGTGCAGGAACCTCGCGTCGTATGCATGCGGAGCAATATATGATACTATTTGACTATCAAATAAGCCGCCGGAGAGCGGGGCCAGTCGGGGTTCGGCCGTCTCGTTATCCGGCAACGAGAAAGGTGTCATCATGGCGCAGGTTATCAGCTCTTCCGAATTCGATTCCAAGGTTCTCGGCGCTCAGGGGCCCGTGTTGGTGGACTTCTTTGCAACGTGGTGCGGCCCGTGCAAGATGCTCGCTCCCATCCTCGACGAGGTGGCGGCAGAGGTCCAGGGCAAGGCTGCGGTATACAAGGTCGACGTGGATGCATCCCCCGATCTGGCGCAGCGCTATAACGTCATGAGCGTGCCCACGCTGATCGTATTTGAAAACGGCCAGATCAAGCGTTCTACCATGGGCGCCCAGCCCAAGCAGAGCCTCCTGGCGCTGCTTGCGTAAATCCGTTTCGTCGGGCCCGTCAGTTTGGCGGGCCTTTTCTGTATCATGAGCGTTGTGCGGCATTCGCATCTTGCTGTTCGGGTTTGTCATGGGACAGCCCGGGCGAAACGACAGATGACAAGGCGCCGATGTGAACTCCGCCAGCGGATTGCGCTTTTTTCTTCATGCTCCACGTTCGTGTTGCATTGGGGCATTGGGGACGGAGCGCATGGGTATATTTGAGAGATTGGACCTGACATGGTTGATAATGCGCATTTCGACGTGGCTATCATCGGACAGGGGCCTGCCGGCATGACGGCCGCTCTGTATGCGGCGCGCGCCGGGCTTTCCGCGGCGACATTTGAGCGGATGGGGCCGGGCGGGCAGATGACCGATACCGAACGCCTGGACAATTACCCCGGCTTCGCCGAGGGCGTCGATGCGTTTGAGCTGGCGTTTGCGATGAGCGCGCAGGCGGCGCGTTTCGGCGCGGTATCTGTGGGCGAGGAGGTGGCATCGCTCGAGCTTGACGCGCCAACCAAGCGTATCACTACCGCGTTCGGAAACGTCTACACCGCCGATGCGGTCATTCTGGCCATGGGCGCCGAGCCGCGTCCGCTGGGCGTGGAGCGCGAGTCGGAGCTTGCCGGTCGCGGCGTGTCGTACTGCGCCACCTGCGACGGCGGGTTCTTCAAAGACAAAGTGGCCGTTGTGGTGGGCGGCGGCAACACGGCGGCGGGCGACGCGCTCTACCTCTCTCGCATCTGCTCGCAGGTCCATTTGATCCACCGTCGCAACACCCTGCGTGCCGACGCGGTGTACGCGCAGCCCCTCGCCGCCCTTCCCAATCTGACCATGCACCTCGATTGCGTGGTAGATGCGCTGCATGAGCAGGATGGTGCGCTTTCGGCGGTGTCTGTGCGCAACGTAAAGACGGGGGAGACGAGCGAAGTGCCCACGTCGGCCCTCTTCGTAGCGGTGGGAACGCGTCCGCGCACGGGCGTTCTCGAAGGTACGGGCATAGAGCTCGACTCTGCAGGCTATGTGGTCGCTGGCGAAACGGGGCAAACCAACCTTGCGGGCGTGTTTGCGGCGGGCGACGTGCGAACCAAGGCGCTGCGTCAGGTATCCACTGCGGTGGGCGACGGGGCGAATGCGGCTACCGCTGCATTCGAGTATCTTTCGCTGCGCTAACGTGAGCCGCGGGCCTGGTCGTGCTGGTGCTGGCCGCCGGTCTGGTCGGGCGCGAGGCGGGCGGGCGGCGGATCGGCTCGGGGCAAAGCGTGCTGGCGGCAGGCTGGGCGGGCTGATCCGACCCAGCCTGCCTTTCGGCGGCGTAAGCCGCGTTACGGTTTTGGCCGTACCCCAATCTCAATAATTTGTGCAACTACGGGCTTCTTCATGCTCCCTTCAAATGGTGACTTTACAATCGCGCGAATGCACTGGGAAGCCGTTCGAGTGGCCAAGGCGCCCTTCGCTAGCGCGCACGCCATCTCGGGCGTCTGCTGTCTTTAGGGCGCAGGCTCAGCTTCCAGGGGAGGGACTGCCGCCCCGAGGCACGTCTTGAGGCCGTATGCATGAGGGCGGCATAAACGAGAGAGAAAGGCACGATATGCTCACTCGCAGGAAATTCACGCAGTTCGCAGCGGCGTCCGTCGCGGCGCTGGGAGCGTTCGGCATCGCCGGATGCTCGTCTTCCGGGGACGAAAGCCCCGCTCAAGACGGTGAGGCGCAGACGCTTTCGATGAAAATAGGCACGCTTCAGACCGAGGATTCGCTTCCGTTCTGGATCGCCGAGGCGAACGGCATGTACGCCGATGCCGGCCTTGATACCGTCGAAATCATCACGTTCCAGAGCGCCCAGGAGCTTTCCACCGCATTCGCTGCCGGCGAGATCGACGGCGCGATGACCGATGCGCAGGTTTCGGCGGCTTTGGCGGCGAGCGGCACCGCCGTGAACCTTGCATGGGTCACGTTGGGCGCCACGCCGGACCAAGGTCGCTTCGGCATTATGACCAGCCCCGAATCCGGCATCACGAGTCTGTCTGATCTGGCGGGAAAGGGCATTGGCGTGGGCTCTAACACCGTGCCCGAGTACGTGATGGACCGCCTGATGGAGGCGGCCGGCGTGCCGGATGACCAGATCGTGGGCGAGGAGATCAAGAAGCTGCCCGTGCGCTACGAATCCATGGCGAACAATCAGGTCGCCGCTGCGGCGCTGCCGGGCAGCCTGCTTGCGCTGGGCGAGGCAAGCGGCATGGTGCTTTTGGCCGATGACACCCAGGGCGACAATATCAGCCAGTCGGTGTTCGCGGTGAACCAATCGTGGATCGATGGCGGCGGTCAGGCGGCGCTCGATGCCGTGCGTCGGGCGTGGGATGCAGCGGTCGAGGCGGTCAACGCCGATCCGGAGAGCTTCCGTGCGTTGCTCGTGGAAAAGGCGAGCTTGCCCGAGCTGGTGGCCGACACCTATCCCATCTCAACGTATCCCGAGGCGGCGCTGCCGACTTCCGAGATGGTCGACCCCGTTCTCGAATGGATGAAGGCCAAAGGCTACCTGACCGCCGACGTGTCCTACGACGCCATGAAGGGAGCGCTCGCCGCTCAGTAGGCCTGGCGCAAGCCCGATAACGTGCCTCATGGCGCGTGTTGCGAAAAGCCGGAGCGATCCGGCTTTTTGTTTTGCGTCATCTGCCGTATAGGGGCGCTTGCGCGTGGAGGCACTTTGTCGAATTCTACAGCCGCATGCGATGCGCGGTATCATCCGCATCGTCGACGGCCGCAGTATAGCCGCCTAGGGTACGATGAGGCGGAAAGAGGGTGCTTAAAAATGCGGGCCTGCAGGTGTATCGAAGGGGAAGCCTCGCATTCAGTCGGGCGATTCTCGGATCGGTCCAGTGCAAGAAAGAAGGAGAGGGATTCCCGGTTCGAGCTTCTTCGCATCGTATGCATGATGCTCATCGTTCTGCACCATTTCGCGCTGCACGGCGAATGGACGGGCGACATTCCACGCGTGTTCATCGACTGGATTAGCATGGGCGGCAAGGTGGGCGTCGATTGCTTCATTTTCATCTCGGCGTATTTCCTCATCCGGTCGCGGTTCAAGATTCGCTCGCTCGTTCGCGTTGTCCTGGAAACGCTCTTCTACTCTCTTGGAATTCTTGCGGCGATGTGCTTCATCGACCCTTCGCAGGTGACGACCCAATCCATCGAGCAGGCATGTACGCCTCTGTCGTCCTATCTGTATTGGTTCGTTTCCTCCTATGTGGTCATGGTGCTGCTCTCTCCGTTCGTGAACCGCTTTCTGCTCTCCATCTCACGTGAGGAGCATCGCCGTCTTGTCTTGGTTGCGTTCGCGATCCTGTGCATGCTTCCCACCGCGTTCTCGGCGACTTTTTTGGAAAGCGGGGTCCTGTGGTTCCTGTTCCTTTACGTCCTCGCCGCATACTGGCGCCTTTATAACGTTTTTGAGCGGCCCGCCAAGGCTGTGGGTATGCTTGCGGTAGGCGTAGGCGCAATGATGGCGAATTCGGCCATGGTCAACGTGTGGGGGTCGCTCATTCCCCAGCATGCTGCGGCCTCTGTTGCGCCTCGGCTCGTATGCATCGCCGCCCTTGTCGGTTGCACGGTGCTCATGTGGCGTATGCGACGCTCCCATGCGGTGTGGGCGGTAGCCATTCTGTGGGTGGTGGTCGATTTGGCGTTGAGCGTGACGCTGGGGGTGAATGACGTATGGACTGATTCCCAGCGCCTGGCAGGGCTTAATCAGGCGCCGCCCCTGGCTGCTGCCGTGGGGCTGTTCATGCTGTTCATGTCGGCGCGCCCGTTCTCCGTTCGCTGGGTGAACGTTTTGGCATCGTGCGCCTTTGGCGTGTACCTCATCCATGAGAATCCCATGGTATGCCATGAGCTATGGCAGCATAATTATCTGCTCGAAGGGCTTCCGGCGCCCGCGCTCTACGTTGTGGCGGTGGGCATAGCTGCAGGGGTCTATCTGACGTGTGCGGCTATCGACCTCGTGAGGCAGCACGCGTTCGAGCGGCCCGTGATGGCTCTTGTCGATGGGGGCGCATGCGGCAGGGCGCTCGATCGCATAGACGCGTGGTTCAATGGCGACACGTCGCCTACGCGGGCCGCCATTGCTTCGAATGCGCAGGGCGCGGGGCTCGTGCGAGCTGGACGCATCGTAGACGATCGCGGTAAGACGGAGTAGCTTTCGGTGGCCGGCGTGCCGTGGAGGGCGCGTGAAGCGAGCGTGCGTGCGGTGCTTGAGCTGGGTGATATGCCCGAGGGCGTGGTATTATATTCCGCTGACACTCACCAGGAAGCCGTCCGCGCACAGCCGGCGGCATGCGATAAAAGGACTATCATGCGCGATAAACTCGAAAAGATCATTGAAGGCTACGCCGAGCTTCAGGGGAAGCTGGGCGACCCCGCGGTACTCGCGGACCAGAAGGAATACGCCCGCCTGTCCAAGGAATACGCCAACCAGGGCCCGCTTGTGGCCAAGGCTCGCGAGTATATCCAGGCGTGCGACGATATCGATGACGCCAAAGAGATGCTCGCCGATCCCGACATGAAGGAATTCGCCCAAGAGACCATTGCGGCGGCCGAGGCGAAGCTCCCGCAGCTCGAGGAAGATATCAAGTTCATGCTCATCCCCTCGGATCCCGCCGATGAGAAGAACATCATCGTTGAGATTCGTGCCGCCGCCGGCGGCGACGAGGCGGCCATCTTCGCGGGCGATCTGTACAAGATGTACATGCGTTTCTGCGAGTCCAACCGCTGGAAGGTAGAGACCATGGACGTTTCTCCTTCTGAGGCCGGCGGCTATAAAGAGATTCAGTTCAAGGTCAAGGGCGATCACGTGTATTCGGTCATGAAGTTCGAATCGGGCGTGCACCGCGTGCAGCGCGTGCCCAAGACCGAAAGCCAGGGGCGCATTCACACCTCCACGGCCACCGTTGCCGTGCTGCCCGAGGCCGACGAAATCGACGTGGAGATCAACGAGAACGATTTGCGTATCGACGTGTACCGTGCGGGCGGCCCCGGCGGCCAGTGCGTGAACACCACCGACTCCGCTGTGCGTATCACGCATCTTCCCACCGGTTTGGTGGTGCAGTCGCAGGACCAGAAAAGCCAGCTTCAGAACAAGATCGCGGCCATGGCGGTTCTGCGTGCGCGCCTGTACGAAAAGATGCTCGCCGAGCAGCAGGCGGCCGAGGGCGCCGAACGCTTGGCACAGATCGGCTCGGGCGATCGCTCCGAGAAGATCAGAACCTACAACGCGCCTCAGGATCGCGTGACCGATCATCGCATCGGCTTCAACTCCACCTACAACGGCGTGCTGATGGGCGATTCCCTGGGCGACGTGATCACCGCGCTCCAGGCCGCCGACCGCGCAAGGAAGCTCGAGGCCGCTACCGAATAATGTCTGAAATTTGGACAATCAAGGCGGCGCTGGATTGGTGCCGGGGGTATTTGGAGCGCAAGGGCGACGACAACCCGCGCCTTTCTGCCGAGTGGCTGCTTGCCGAGGCATGCGGCCTGCGCCGCGTCGAGCTCTATGTGAACTTCGAGCGCCCGCTTGCTCCGGAGGAGCGCGAGGTGCTGCGCGATTATGTGGCGCGCCGTGGGGCAGGGGAGCCGCTCCAGTACATCACGGGCGAGGTGGCGTTTCGGCACATAGCGGTGAAGGTACGCCCCGGCGTGCTCATTCCGCGCCCCGAGACCGAGGTGCTGGTGAGCGAGGCTCTCGCCCTTCTGCCGGCGCCCCGCAGGCGTCACGCCACCGATTCGGTCCTGACCGAGAATGAGGCGCAGGAGCTGCTGCTGAGGGAGGCAGCGCAGAAGGCTGCGGCGGAGGGCCTCGACGGGGACGGTGCGACCGTGCCGTCTGATACGGCAGCCGTGTCGAGCGCCGAGGGAGCCGACGCGCAAGACGGCTCCTTCGTCGACGCCACGATGGCAGGCGGTGCCGGGGAGGTTGGCGTAGCCGAGGGGACTGAGGATGATTTCGAGCGGACGGGCGCTGCAAGCCCCGTCGCTTCGGATGATGCTCCGCTCTATATTGCCGACATCTGCACCGGCTCGGGCTGCATCGCCTGCTCCATAGCCTATGAGCACCCCGATGCGCGCGTGCTGGCGACCGACATCGCGCCCGAGGCTCTTGCCCTGGCGCGAGAAAACGTCGAGGCGCTGGGCCTTAAAGAGCGCGTCTACGTCTTAAACAGCAACCTGGGAGATTCCGTCCCTCCTCGTTTCGTTGGCAAGCTCGATCTGGTTGTGTCGAACCCGCCCTATATCCCGACGGACGTGATGGCCCGGTTGCCGCGCGAGGTGGGCGCCTTCGAACCCGCTCTTGCGCTCGACGGGGGAGCCGATGGCCTCGACCTGTTCCGGCCTCTTACCGCGTGGGCGCGTCATGCGCTTAAGCCCGGCGGCGGGTATGCGGTGGAGCTCCATGAGACATGCCTCGAGGCCGCGGCGGCAATCGCGCGCGAAGCCGGCTTTACCGACGTGCGCATCGTAGACGACCTCGCCGGGCGTCCTCGTGTGCTCGTTGCGCGTGCTCCCCGGTAACGTTGCCTTTTGCTCTCGACATCGAGGTCGCGGCGCGGGCAAGAGGCGAGCGCACGTCGTGTTTTTGCTCTGGCGATCGCGCGCGTTTACTTATTGTGTGCATGGCTCCGCGGTGTGCGGGGCCTTTTTTTCGGTGTGTTAGAATGTCTGCTTGCGTATACCGCAATATCGCGCGGCATCGTTTCGGCAAACGGCGCGTTCCGTTCCGCCAGAACCGATTTCGCGTTGCACCACTTGACGCAAGATAGAGAAACGAAACGGAAAAGGACCCATCTCTATGTCGTTCATGGATTTCATCCATAACCTTACCGGAGGCTTCGGCGGGGCATCTTCGTGCGATCTGGCAATCGATTTGGGCACGGCGAACACGCTTGTGGCCGTCACCGGCGAAGGCGTGGTTTTGAATGAGCCTTCCGTCGTGGCCATCGAGCGCAGCACCCATCGCGTTCTGGCCGTAGGCCACGAGGCCAAGCAGATGATCAACCACACGCCCGATGCGTTTTCGGCGGAGCATCCGTTGCGCGACGGCGTTATCGCCGACTACGATGTGACCGAGGCCATGCTCTCGGCCTTTATCAACAAGGCCATCGAGCGCCGTTATCCCTGGCAGGCAAAGCCGCGCATCGTTATCTGCATCCCCTGCGGAGCCACCTCTGTCGAGAAACGAGCCGTGTTCGAGGCGGCCATCCAGTCGGGCGCTCGCCAGGCGTATCTGATCGAGGAGCCCATGGCGGCGGCAATGGGCGCCGATCTCCCCGTGACCGAGCCCACCGGCTCCATGGTCGTGGATATCGGCGGCGGCACCACGGAGGTCGCGGTCATCTCTCTCGGCGGCATCGTTACCAGCTCGTCTTTGCGCCTCGCGGGCAACAAGATGGACGAGGCCATCGCGATGTATCTGCGCGACCTTCTGGGCATCAAGGTGGGCGAGCGCACGGCCGAGATCATCAAGATCAAGATCGGCTCCATCCTGCCGTTCGAAGACGGCCGCGAGAAGGACATGATCATCTCCGGTCAGGACGTGGTGACCGAGCAGCCGCGCGAGGTTACCATCCAGTCCGAGGATGTGCGTGCTGCGCTCCAGCCGCCCATCGAGGAGATGGTCGTCCACATCAAGGAGACGTTCAAAAAGACCAACCCCGACCTGGCCAGCGATATCATCTCCAACGGCATCCTGCTCACGGGCGGCGGTGGCCTGCTTTCGGGCCTTGATCGCTTTCTCACGCAACGTCTGGAGATTCCTGTATGGACCAGCGAGACGGCGCTTACTAATGTGGCCATGGGCTGCCTGAAGGTGCTCGAGACCCCTTCGGCGCTCAAACAGACATTGATGCGCTCTAAGTAAACAATCAATCCTTTGCCGCGCGCCGCCATATGAGCGGCGCGCTCGCTCAATGCCCCGATGCGGCGTTTCGCTCGATGCATGCGGGCTGCTGCGGCAGACGGAGCGCCCGGATGAGGCGAGGAGGTTATATGCCTATAATCAACAAGCATTCGACCGCCAAAAAGAAGGCGGCTCCCTTAAGCGGCACCGCATTGGTCATCGTGCTGCTTGTCGTGTCTGTGGCGCTCGCTACCGTATACGCGCGCGAGGGGCAGGACGGTCCTCTCCATAGGGTCCAGAGCATCGCCGGCATGGTGACCGCTCCTCTGCAGCTTGCCGGCGCGGGTGTGGCGTATGCGGCAGACGGCGCGGGCGATGCGGTGGAAAACGCCACCGTTTCCGATTCTTCCTACACCGCGCTTCAACAGGAAAACGCCCAGCTGCGCGACCAGCTTGTGCAGATGGAGGAGCTGCGCCAGGAAAACGAGCGCCTGACCGCGCTCCTCGATATCCAGAGCCAATACCAGATCAGCGGCGCCACGGGACGCGTGATCGGTACGGGGTCGGATGCATACTCGCGTGAGATTACGGTGAACGTGGGGAGCAACAGCGGAGTGGAGCCCGGCCAGGCCGTGGTGGGCCCGAGCGGTCTGGTGGGCCAGGTGACCGAAGTCTCGCCGCTCACGTGCCGCGTGCGTCTCATCACCGATCCCCAGAGCGGCGTTTCGGCGTATCTGCAGTCCTCGCGCGACGAATGCGTGGTCAAGGGCGCCGTCGACGGGCTTCTCTACCTCGAATATCTCGACGATTCGGTCCAGGTGGAAGTGGGCGATGTGGTGGTCACCTCGGGCATGGGCGGAAGCTATCCCGCCGGTATCACCATCGGCACCGTGACCAATGTGGTCAACCAGGCCGGCACCTCCGACCGTACCATCATCGTGTCGCCTCTCTCCACCGTAAGCGCGCTGGAGGAGGTCACGGTAGTGTTCTCCTCCTCGTCCGAGGGTTCCGATAGCCAGTCGGGGTCGCAAGACGCCGGCGATTCGGGCGACACGAACGCCGACGCTTCGAGCACCGATGGCGAGGGCTCTGTCGATGAATCCGGGGAAGGCGAATAGCCTATGCGCGAGACCGTGGTCCTGATAGTCGGGGGCATTGCCGCGTTCGTGCTGCAATGCGTGCTCGCGCCCAATATTGCCGTTCTGGGCGCCATGCCCAATTTCGCGCTGGCCTTCGTGGCCACGGCGGCCATGCTGCGCCAGTCCGACGCTATCGTGGTGATCGCGTTCGTTCTGGGCTTGGTAAGCGATCTGTCGAACGGCGGCACGGTGGGCTCTATGGCTGCCCTGCTCACGCTTGCGGCTCTCATCGCCTCTCGCGCCTCGTCGCTCTTCGGCAATGAAACCGTTACCGCGTCGCTCCTCATATCTATGGCGGCTTCGCTCATCGTGGAGGCTATTTACGCATTTTTCTATATTGCTACGGCGGGGGTGCCTGCGGTCGATGCGCTGCTTTTGCGCGCCTTGCCATGCGCCCTCTACGACTGCGCCATAGTGCTCATCATCATGCCGCTTCTGTCGTTCGTGCTCGCGCGCAGCGCCCCATCGCACAACGCGCCCACGTCGTCCACCGTTCGTCTGCGTTAGGTCGGTGATGTCATGGTAGAAGCAATCATCACCGCGCTCGTGGTCATCATCGTGGCGGGTATCGCGCTCGCCCTGTTCATGCGGTCGCGCAGCGTGAAGCCGCAGAGTTCCGTTCCCAAATCGGTGTCGTCCATCGGGTCGGGCACGCCGTTCCAAACCCGCAAGGCGGGTGCTTCGGTAAGCGAAGGCACCTCGCCTGCCGCCGCGTCGAAGGGGCGCGCGCAGGGCGGGCTCAGGTCGCGCTTCATCGCGCTGGGCGTGCTCATCGCGGCAGTGTTCGGCAGTCTCACCGCCAAGCTTTGGAGCATGCAGGTGCTCTCCTCCGAGCAGTACGTGACGGCGGCGCAGGGCAACCAGTTCACCACGGTGAAAACGCCGGCGCCACGCGGTCGCATCTTTGACACCGAGGGCATCGTGCTGGTGGACAACGAGACGGCTCCCACCATCCTCGCCGACGCCGATGTGGCCGACAACCGCAATGTGACCCTGCGCCTTTCGGCGCTTCTTGGGGTGCCCCATGCGGTCATTCGTCAGCGCATCCAAGACTCCACGGGCGGCGCCCAGGCTCAGCGCGAGGTGATGTCCAACCCTCGTTTCCGCGACATCTCGTTCATCGAGGAGCATCCCGATGCGTTTCCGGGCGTTACCATCGAACAGCGCACGAAGCGCGTATACCCGTACGCCGCGCTGGCGGGCGCGGTTTTGGGCTATACCTCGAGCGCATCCGAGGAGGCTATTGCCAATCCGCCCGAGGGCCTCGAGTACGAAAGCGGCGACGAGGTGGGGTCGAGCGGCGTGGAGCAGGCCTATGAGAGCCTGCTTGCCGGAACGCATGGCGAGCGCGTAGTGGTGGCCGATGCCGACGGCACGGTGCGCGAGGTGCGCAGCGAAACGGCGGCAACCCAGGGCAACGACGTCTATCTGACGCTTTCCGCTAAGGTGCAAAAGATCGCCGAGGAGGAGTTCGAGAAGCTCATCGCCCCCGATGGCGTCATCGGCGGCGGCACGGGCACCGAGGCGGCGCTCGTGGCCATGGAGGTTGATACGGGCAATATCATCGCCATGGCGAATTTCCCCACGTTCGACCCTACGCATTTCGTGGGCGGCGTGTCCACCGACGATTGGGATCGCTATACCAATCAAGGCGCCTACGAAGACAAGGATTCGCACGACCCGCTGCTCAACCGCTGCATCGCGGGCGGCTTCCCCGCCGCCTCCACGTTCAAGGCGTTCACCGGCATGGCGGGCCTGCATTACGGGTTCGCCGATACGAGCCGCACCTGGAACTGCACGGGCACATGGACGGGCTGGGGCGATTCGTATGCGCAGAACTGCTGGCTTACCACGGGCCATGGCGACATCGGCCTGCGCGATGCCGTGGTGGTGTCGTGCGATACGGTGTTCTACCAGATAGCGGCTGATTTCTATAACGCCAGTTCAAGCATAGGCGAAACCGCCATGCAGGACTACATCAAAGAATACGGCTTTGGCAGCAAGACCGGCATTGAGCTCATCGGCGAGATCGACGGCGTTGTGCCCACGCCCGAATGGAAGCGCGAGTATTGGAGCAACGTGCCGGAATCGGGCCAATGGCAGCCGGGCGACATGACCAACCTGGTCATCGGCCAGGGCGACGTGCAGATCACCCCGCTGCAGCTCGCGGTGGGATATGCGGGCATCGCTACGGGCAGCCTGCCTACCCCTACGCTGTTCAAGGAGGCGCGTAACTCCTCCGGCGAGACGGTCATCACCGGCAGTTCCGCCATGCGCGAGATCGCCGATGCCGTGAAGGGAGAGCTCGACGTGATGCGCGACGCCTTGCGCGGCGTTGCCACCGAAGACGCCGATGTGCCCGACCTGTTCACCGATTACGGCTACGAATGCGCCTGTAAGACGGGTACCGGCGAATGGGCCGATCACGACGGTTACGCATGGTTCGCGATGTATGCGCCCTACGACAACCCGAAATACGTTGTCACATGCGTGATTCAGGAGGGCGGCTCGGGCGGAAGCGTGGCCGGCCCCATTGCCGCCAAGGTGATGGACGCCTGCATCAAGCTGGGCGAGGGCAAGCTCGAGCAGGAGGTCACGCCTACGGCCGAGATCACCGAGTCCGTCGAATACAAGGGCACCGGCGCCGGAAGGGTTGACTAGATGGCAGGATATAACGAAATCGATCGCGTTCGCACGCCGCAGGGTTCCTATGTGGGCTCCACCATGCCGGGGTCCGACGGCAAGCCTGCGAGCGCCAGACGGGGGATCCTTTCCGCCATACCCGTGCCGCTCGTGCTGGTTACGCTCGTCCTTTTGGCGTACGGCCTGGTAACGGTTTGGTCGGCTATCCAGGGCGATCCCGATTACTCCTTCTCTCGCCAGCTCATGGGCGTGGGGCTGGGCGTTATCGCCATGCTCATCATGTACCGCATCGACTATCGCCAGCTGGCGGGGTTCACCACGGTGCTCTTGGTGATCAACGTCGCGCTCATCCTCTCTCCGCATCTGCCGGTGATCGGCGTGACCACCATGGGCGCCACCTCGTGGATCAACGTGGGCATGCAGATTCAGCCGGGCGAGTTCGCCAAGGTCACGGTGATCCTGCTGGACGCGAGCGTTATGGCGCGCTACGGCGGCAGGCTGGACGACCCCCGTGCCTACATCAAGGCGCTCGTCTATATCGCCATTCCGTTTCTCGCCATCATGACCCAGCCCGACCTGGGCACGGGCCTGGTGTATCTGGTCATCGGCGCCGTGGCGCTCGTGATGGGCGGAGCGCGCTTGAAGTACCTGCTCATCACGCTCGGAGCGTTCGTTGCGGCAATCGCCGCGGTGTTCGCGGTGGACGAGGTCATCAAGCAGGCGACGGGCGAATACAAACTGCTCCAGCAGTATCAGCGTAACCGCCTGCTCGTGTTCTTGGACCCTTCCGCCGACACCTCTGACAGCGGCTACAACCTGCAGCAGGCCATGATCGCAATCGGTAGCGGAGGGTTGTTCGGAAAGGGGCTCGGCAACGCAACCCAGTCGTCCTTGGGCTTTCTGCCCGAGGCTCCCACCGACTTCATCTTCTGCGTTCTGGCGGAGCAGTTCGGTTTTCTGGGGGTCATGGTGCTGCTCGGCTTGTATCTGGCGCTCATCCTGATATGCTGCCGCATAGCCCGGGGTGCGTCCACGCTGTTCGGCACGCTTGTGGTGTGCGGCGTGATCGGCATGTGGCTGTTCCAGATCATGGAGAACATCGGCATGGATATCGGACTCATGCCCATCACGGGCATCCCTCTGCCGTTCATGAGCTATGGCTCGTCGTTCATGGTGGTGAATTTTGCGTTGCTGGGCCTGATCGGCTCAGTGTACGCTCATAAGTAAAGGAGTGCGCATGAAGATTCCCATAGACTTGATGGCCGTCTTCCAGGAGGCTATGGACGTCGAGGCGGCGCGGTCGGTGCCCATCACGGTATCGGTTCTGCTTGACGAGGCGGCTCCCGCCGATCTGGTGGCGTTCGTACGCTCGGGCTTCGCGAGCGCGAGCCCCCAGGCGCGCGTGTCTGTGAATTACTTTTCCGATGCATCCGCGGTGTTCGATGCCAAAAGCGACATGGCGGTAATCGCCGCCGGCGTGACGCGCGAGGTGGGCCTTGTCGCGCGCAGGGTTCGCGACGCTGGCATTCCTGCGCTCGTTGTGACCACGCTTCCGCAGGTGGTCGAGCAAACGGCCATCGAGCAGGGCTATCCCATCCCCGAGGGCGACCTGGTGGCCCCTGTGATCGAGGACGGCGACGTGGTGACGCTCGCCGAGCCCGTGGTTGTGTCGAGCGACGGGGCGGGGGAGGTCTCCTACGACGTGCCGCCCATTCCCGGCTGGCAGCCTGACGATCCGCTGTCGCTTGAGCCGTACGCGTTGACCCCTCAGGTTGCCGAGCAGCTTTCGGAGCGTATGGGCGAGTGGGTGGTGGCGTGCTTCCGCACGAAGCGTCTCGCGTTCGCCCAGGCGTTTGATTTCGTGCGCAAACCGCTTTCTATGGAATCGGTGCGCTCCACCTCCATGCAAAACGCGGGCGTGGGCTTCGTCGCGTTCATCCCCGGCGCCGACCTTCCCATCATGACGCTCAACCAGGCCAAGATGGTGCTGCAGATTGCCGCGGCGTATGGACAGCCGCTCACCGTGGAGCGGGCCCGCGAGCTTGCTGCAGTGGTAGGCGGGGGCTTTGCCTGCCGCGCGGCTGCGCGCCAGCTGGTGGGCGTGGTGCCTGCGTTGGGCTGGGCCATCAAGGCCGGTATCGGCTATGCGGGCACGGCGGCGATGGGCCGCGCGGCCATCGAGTACTTCGAGCACGGCGGCAGTGTGGCGGGCATCGCCGCGGTGGTGGCCGAGGCGCGCGATGCCGCGATGCAGGCCGCCGAGAACACGAGCGCCGGGCGCGCGGCGAAAGGCGCGGCTCAGGAGCTGGGCCGTCAGGCGGCAAGCGCGCTGCGCGCGAAAGCCAAGGACGCCGTGCGTACCGCCCCCGAGAAAATCACGCGCGTTGCTCAGGCGGCGGCGAGTGCCGCAGGGCAGGCGGCGGGCGCATCCCGCACGCGCTAGCGGCGTTTGGACGCGCCGGGGAGCGTTCCCGGCGCATGTCGAGCGCCCCTCGCACGTGCTTTGCATCGCAGGATAAGAATCGAGCGCCCCGGTTTCGCGGGGCGCTCGCAGGAAACGAGGGAACCATGACCGATCTTTGGCCCCGCATCGAGGGGCTCATTCGCGAGGCTGGCCGCGGTATCGAACGGCCCGCGCGCTACATCAACCACGAATGGGGCTGCACATACAAGCCCGAGGCTGCCTACCGCTTCTGCATGACCTATCCCGATACCTACGAGCTCGGTCAAGCCAACCAGGCGGTGCGCATCCTGTGCAACTGCGTGAACGCGGTGGAGGGCATGGCGGCCGAGCGCGCGTTTTTGCCCGCGGCCGACATGTGCGACCTTATGCGCGAGTGCGGCATCCCTGCGTTCTCGCTCGAGAGCTGTGCGCCCGTCGCCGAGTTCGATGCGGTGGGCATCACGCTGCCGCACGAGCTCGCCGCCACCAACGTGCTGGAATTCCTCGATCTGGCGGGCATTCCGCTGCACTCATCTGAGCGCGACGATGCGCACCCGCTCATCATGGCGGGCGGCCCGTGCGCTTTCAACGCCGAGCCCTATGCGCCGTTCTTCGACGTGATCATGCTGGGCGAGGGCGAGGAGGCCCTGCCCGAGCTTCTGCAGCTGCATCGCTCCATGAAGGCGGCGGGGGCCTCTCGCGCCGACATCCTCCATGAGATGGCGAAGGTGCCGGGCACCTATGTTCCCTCGCTCTACGAGGAGGTATCCGAAGAGGAGGCGCAAAGGACGGGCTTTTGGGTGCGCCCCGTTTTCGACGACATCCCGCAAACCATCGAGAAGCGCATCTGGGAGGGTTTTGCGGAATCGGATGCCTACGAGCCCACCATCGTGCCGTTCACCGAGGTGGTGCATGACCGCCTGAACGTGGAAATCCTGCGCGGCTGCACGCGCGGCTGCCGGTTCTGCCAGGCCGGCATGATGTATCGCCCCGTACGTGAGCGCAGCGCCGACAACATCGTGTCGGCCGTGTGCCGGGGCCTTGCGGAGACAGGCTACGACGAGGTGAGCCTGATGTCGCTCTCTTCCACCGACCACAGCCAGATCGAAGAGATTCTGCGTCGATTGAACCACGCGCTCGACGGACGCGGCATCTCGGTGTCTATTCCCAGCCAGCGCCTCGATTCCTTCGGCGTGGAGATGGCGGAGCTTGTGGCTGGCGGCAAGCGCGGCGGTCTCACCTTCGCCCCCGAGGCGGGTACGCAGCGTCTGCGCGATGTGATCAACAAGAACGTGACCGAGGACGATCTGTTCGGCGCCATCGATGCGGCGTTTTCCGCCGGCTGGCGACGCTGCAAGCTCTACTTCATGATCGGGCTTCCCACCGAGACCGACGATGATATCAAAGGCATCGCGAGCCTCGCCCAGCGTGCTTATGACCGCGCAAAGCGGGCCGTGCCCGAGAATCAGCGCGGCAACGTGCGCATGAGCGTGAGCTGCGCGCTGTTCGTGCCCAAGGCCGCCACTCCGTTCCAGTGGGACGGGCAGATCGCGCCGGAGGAGGCGCAGCGCAGGATCGATCTTCTGCGCCGCAGCGTGAAGTATAAGGCGGTGGATGTGCATTGGCATGAGCCCGATGTGTCGCTCGTGGAGGCCATGATGAGCCGCGGCGGCCGTGCGGTCGCTCGTGTCGTCGAGGAGGCATGGCGTGGCGGAGCGCGCTTTGACGCATGGACCGAGTTTTTCAGCCTTGAAACATGGCGGCGCGCATGTGAAGAGTGCGGCGTGTCGATGGAAGGCGTGGCGCAAACGCAATGGGACACCTCGTATGCGGTTCCGTGGGCGCATCTTTCCGCGGGCGTGACGAGAAAGTTTCTCGAGCGCGAACGCAAGCTGGCGTTCAAGGAAAAGACCACGCCCGACTGCACGATGGGCGCATGCTCGGTGTGCGGAATCTGCCCTACGCCGTATTCCGGCATCCAGACCCAGGAGGTGCGCCATGGCTGATTTTCGCCTTCGCGTGACGTTCAACAAGTCAGGTCGCTTGGGGATGCTCTCTCACCTCGAGCTCGCCCGCGCCCTTGAGCGCGCCGTGCGCAGGGCCGATTTGCCGTACGCTGTGACGCAGGGATTCTCGCCCCATATGAAGATCGCATTCGGCGCAGCTCTTCCGGTGGGGGTGGAAAGCATCTGCGAGATCTTCGATGTGTCGCTTACGGAGTACGTGCCGGCGCAGGAGGCGCTTGAGCGGCTGCAGCGGGCCAGCGCGCCCGATTTGATGCCGCGCGCTGCTCGCTACCTGCAGACGGGCGAGGCGGCGGCTAGCGTGGCATTTCCCATTTCGCGCTACGAAGTGCGCCTCAGCGTGCCGGCGAACGCGCTGCGTGTGCCCGAGCAGATCGTGGTGGTGCGCAAGAAGAAGGAGAAGGTGCTGCATCCTGCCGAGTTCATTCGCTCGATGCGGTTCGGGGCGGAAGATGGCCAAGGCGGCGAATGCGTTCTGGCTTTTGAGCTGGAGGCCAAAAAAACCGGAAGCCTCCGTCCCGATGTCCTGCTCGACGCCATGGTCAAGGAGAGCGGCGTCCAAGACGCGCGGGTGCTTTCGATCGTGCGCACGGAGCAACGGCCTTTGTCTGCGACGGTCTAGGTGCCGCTGCGCTCAGTCGTCCCGGCACGGCCAAGGTGCCTCGCGATGCCCTCTCGGGTTCTTCTCGAAGAAATGCGTTCGTTGTCATTCCGCGCCAAGGGTTGCTGCCTCGCTACTATTCTTGTGCTAGGATAGCGCGGTCACACGAACGAGGAGAAAGGGTGACAATGAAGCCGTATCCTTCAATCGACGCTTGGCTGGCAGAAGCGAAGCAAGATCCGCAAGCCAGCCAGGTGGGAATGTATCTCACGCATAACGGGATCGTGCGGGCAACGCCCAAGGCGCAGGTCCGTGCGCAAAACGATGAGGAACGCGCGGCTGGCGAGGCGCTGGGAAGCGTCACGGCGGTCGACTTTTCCTACGATGCCGAAGGCCTGGACGCTGCTGTGGCCGAGGCGCTCACCTGGCCGGGCGTGTACTATGTGCGCGTGTGGCTCAACGAGGGCGAGGTGCCGGTGGGCGAATCGCTTATGTATGTGCTTATCGGGGCCGATATTCGCCCCCATGCCATCGACGCGTTGCAGCGTTTGGTGGGGCATATCAAAAACGATCTCGTGGAAGAGCGCGAGATCTACGCCTAAACGCAGCGGGGCGATTGGTGCATGGGGCCGGCCGAGGCGGCCGATTTAGCACTGGCATCGTCTGTGTTGTACGCGTAGTATATGCACGACTGGAGTTCAAGGGGAGCGGTCTTGTGGGCCGCTCTTCTTACAGGATGGGGCGCGCCTTTGCGCCCGGCATGCGGAAGAGCAAAGGGGAGGACCCGCATGACGCTTATCTATACCAGGCCGAGTCCCGCGGTCGCGTTCGTGGGGCGGCACAATTCCGGCAAGACCACGCTTATAGAGAAGGTCATCGCGCATCTTGCTGCCCAGGGCGTCGACGTGGGCAGCGTCAAGCATCACGGCCACTGCGGGTTCGACATCGATTACCCCGGAAAGGATTCGTACCGTCATCGTCGCGCCGGATCGCACGACGTGGTGATCGTGGCCCCCGATTTGATGGCGCGCGTGACCGAGCTTGACCGCGAGCCGGAGTGCGACGAGGTGGTTGCCAGCATGCCCGGGCACGACATCGTGATCGTGGAAGGGTATAGACAAAGCGGGCTGGATACCATCGAGGTGATGCGTTCGGCCAACGAGCGCGATTCCGAGGCCATCGAGGAGTTCGTGAGCCGTGGCACGGTGCGCGGCGGCGTTCCCGTAGCGGTGGCGACGGACAACGAACGCGCGGCGCAGGCGGCGCGGAGGCGCGGCATTGCGGCGTTCGGGCTTGACGACGTGCCGAGCATCGCGGCGTACCTCCAGGAGCGCTACGTTCGCCCCAAGGTGACCGTGGCAATTCAGGCGGGCGGGGAATCGCGCCGCATGGGAAGGTCGAAGGCGACCGTGCCCTTCCTGGGTAGACCCCTGCTCGAGCGCATCGCCATGCGTTTGGCCCCGGTGGCGGATGAACTTCTCATAACCACCAACGAGCCGCAGAATCTTGGCTTTCTGGACGATCTCGACCTGGGCTGCCCCGTGCGCCTTGCGACCGACGTCTATGACGTGCGCGGCGCGCTGCGCGGCATCTGCACGGCGCTCTCATCGGCCACCTATCCGCTGGTTGCGCTGGTGGCATGCGACATGGTGTTCGCCTCGCCGGCCCTCGTTTACAGCCAGGCGCGTATCGCCCAGCGCGAAGGCGTCGACGCCGTGATTCCCCGCAACGCCAATGGCTACGAGCCGTTCCATGCGCTCTATCGGGTGGACGCGTGCCTGCCCGCTGCGGAGGAGGCGCTCAAGCGTGGCGATTCGCGCGCCAAGGATTTCTTCGGCGACATACGCATACGCGAGTTCACGCGCGACGAGGTGAAAGACGCCGCGCCTTTCGGCGGGTGCTTCGTGAACGTGAATACGCCCGAAGAGCTTGCGCACGCCGAACAGATGATTCAGGAGAACGGAGATCGATAGCCTATGCCGTCTATCGTGGATATGGTTGACATACTGGAGCGGCTGGAAAGCAAGGCGCTCCATATCGAGCCAGCGCGCTGCGTGAAGGTGCGCAACCGCAACGCCTCCTGCACGAGGTGCGCCGATGCCTGCACGTCGGGCGCCATCACGGTTGAGGGCAATTCCATCGATATCGACGGCGAGAAATGCACGGGTTGCGGCACCTGCACGGCGGCATGCCCCACGCAGGCCATCGTGTGCGACAAGCCGTCCGACGAGCAGCTGGCAGAAGGCCTGGCGCGCTCCATGGATGCCAACGGAGGCATGGCCGCCGTGATCTGCGGTCGTGTGGCGGCGCGCAAGACGGCCGACGTGGATCGCGTGGCGGAGGTGCTGTGCCTGGGGCGCGTGGACGTGCCTTCGCTTGTCGGTGCGGCCGCACGCGGGGCTCAGAGCATTGCGCTTATCGACGGCGGATGCTCCACCTGCAAATTCCGCGCCGCCGTGCCGCACATCGATGCGACGGCGGATGAGGCCAATGCGCTGCTTGAGGCATGGGGAAGCGATGTGCGCGTTTCGCGGCTGGACGCTGTGCCGCAGGAGCTTGCGGCGCATGACCGCGAGCAGGCAACGGGCGGCGTTTCGCGTCGCGGCTTTTTCACGGGCGTGAAATCGCAGGCTAAAAATCTTGCCACGGAGGCCGCGACCTACGGCATCGAGAAGGAGCTTGGTATCGCCAAGGAGCATGCGACGCTGCGCGACACGCTCAAGGTGGGCGAGGACGGCTGCCTGCCCCATGGCCCCATCCCTCGTCATGAGGATCTTTTAGAGAGCCTGTTCGAGATGGGGGAGCCCGACAACGTGACGATTGCGTCGCACCAGTGGGGCAGCGTGACCATGGATCCCGAAAAATGCGATAACTGCGGCGTGTGCGCGACGTTCTGCCCTACGGGGGCGCTTTCCAAGGTGTTGCGCGATGCTCCGAAAAAACCCGGGCGCCCCGCAGCAAAAGGTGCGAAGGAGCTCGAGTGCCTGGAATTCCGCCTGTCGGATTGCGTGGGATGCGGCACGTGCGCCGACGTGTGCATAGGGCGTGCGATCACCGTGTCGCACGACATCGAAGCGTCGCGGGTTTTGGAGCTTGAGCCGGTGTCGATGCGCGGCGCCAAACGGAAGCGCGGCATCGGAGGCGCCTGGCGAAGCTAGGGCTTGCGCCGAACCGTTCTCTTCTTAACCGAACATGCAAAACGGCTCGCTGAGGCGCGGTGGCGCCTTCGGCGAGCCGTTTCGTTTTAAGATGCTTAAGGGCGGGCTATTCGGCGAGAAGCTCCTTCAGCGCGGCCGCCGCGTAGGCGGATGTGCGACGCTGCACCTCTTCGTAGGCGTCGAGCAGGCGATCGCCTTCGGGAGTGAGGGTGGAGCCATGGGCGCCGTCGCGCTCGAGCAGCTGCACCCCGAAGGCCTCCTCCGTGGTTTTCATAATGCGCCACGCCTTGCTGTAGGCCATGCTCATGTTTTTTGCGGCCTTGTTAAGCGAGCCGTATTCGCGCACGCCGCGGCACAAGGCCGCCACGCCGCGTCCGAACACCGCGTCCTCGGCCGCGGTGCCCACGAAGCTCAGCTTGATTTGAGGCGTCATATCCGAGAACGTGCTTGCCATACGTTCCTCCTCGTTGAGTACCGTTCATTCGCATGGTGCGCAAAACTCACGCCTGTCCTGCGAAATCCATTTAATCATACCATCTTGCGGCCTCGCGGTGTGGCGGCATGGTGCAATCGAGGCGGAATGGCCGTCGAGCGTTGCGTCGGACGGGGCCGGGACGTGCGTTAACTATCCGCCCCTTCCTTCGCGCTCACCGCCATCGGGCATGCCGCTGGTCGGGATGCCCGATAAGCATCCGTCCCCCCTCCCACTTGCCCCGAATGAAAATATCATCTTGAATTATCCTTCAACAGGAATATACTTTATCGAGTAATATATGTGCGTATTTTTCGCAGCGCATATCCGTTTTTTGAGCAGGGAGGGAATATGCTTAATACGCGCAAGTTCAAGCTTGCCGGCGCTACCGCCATGGCCGCCATCATGGTAGGCTCTTTCGGGCTGTTTGGCTGCTCGTCCAACAGCGCCGAGGAGGCTCAGCCTGCGGAGGGCCAGGCCGCTGAGCAGACCGCCGAGCCTCAGGAGCAGGTGCAGCTGCAGATTTTCGCCGCCAACTCGCTGGAGAAGGCGCTCGATGAGGTGCAGGCGCTCTATACCGAGCAGACCGGCGTGACCTTCGCCGATACGCAGTACGAGGCTTCCGGCACGCTGAACGAGATGCTGGGCGGCGGCGCTACTGCCGACATCGAGATCACCGCTTCCAAGGGCACCATGGATACCGCCGTGGAAGAGGGCTATGTGGATGAGTCCACCCGCTTCGACATGTTTACCAACGACCTGGTGATCGTGGCCGGTACCGATTCCGACATCGATGAGATCACGCTTGAAGAGGCTGCATCCGGCGACTACAAGATCGCCGTGGGCGATGACAACGTGCCCGCCGGCAACTACGCCAAGCAGGCTCTGTCCACCGTGGGCGCCTGGGTTGATGAGGAAGGCACCGTGGGCGCCGAATCCGACGGCAAGGGCGGCACTTTTGACGGCACTCCGCTTGAGGGCAAGGTGACCGAGGGCAAGTCGGTGGGCGATGTGTGCTCTTACGCCAACACCGGTGACGTCGACCTGGCCTTCGTGTACAGCTCCGACGTGTATCGCTTCGGCAACGTGAAGATCGTGGGCACCGTTCCCGCCGATGCCTGCAAGGCCATCGTGTATCCTGCCGCCGTGTGCGCGAACACCGAGAACGCCGATGCCGCCCAGGCCTTCCTCGATTGGGCCGTAAGCGATGAAGACGCGCTGAAGATCTGGCAGGAATGGGGCTTCGAGCTCGCATAGCATGAGCTTGGGGCAGTCCGATTCGAACAGATAGGCGGATTCTGTGCCGCCGTATGGCCCGGCGCATTGCACGTCGGGCCATCTGCGCTTGAATGGCGGTCTGGCGAGCGTTGCACGAGGCCGCACGTGCGATTCAGGGAGCGCGGGTGGCGTGCGGTCGCTTTGGCTTTCGCGCAGGGTTTCTGAAGGGGTCTGTATGAGAAAACGTATCGCAGCAATGATTCTTGCAAGCGTTCTCGTGCTTGCGGCGCTTCCCCTGTGCGCGTGGGTCGATGAGCCGCGAGAGGGGGATGTGTCCCAGGGGTCAGCGAATGGGGTGGATGTGGCGGTGTCCGAGGAGGGCGAGGCGGCGCTTGCATCCGGCGCTTCGTTTGCGTTTGACGATTTTTCGCGCGCCCAGAAGGGCTCCAACCGCGATGTGGACGGCACCTACATCGGATACGCGTACTACCAGGGCGCAAGCGATGATTATCTGGTGGCCGTCGCTGTCGAAGGCGGCGTGATCGTGCGCATTCCCCAGCAGGCGACCGATTTCATCGACACGAAAGACCCCGATGACTTGAGCCTGGTGCAGAGCTATCTCATTGCGCTCGATAGCGCTGCGGTTAACGGGGGCGTGGTGCTGAGCGATGAGGTGCCCTGGACGTTCACGACGGGGCAGAGTGTGGAGCAAGACGGCATCGTGTATTCTTTCGGCGTGAGCGCTGGCGAAGAGCGCTACTACGTGACGGTCATGGGCGCCGATGGAAGCGATATAGTCGCCGACACCAACAACGAGGCGCGACCCGAGTATGTCGACTTCGCCCATGTGGTCGATCCCTCTGCCGTGAACATTGTGCCTCCCGCTACGGGGCTCGCCGCGTTCGGCGAGTTCTTGGCGAATTTGGATTGGAGCCCGCTGTGGGTGACGCTTAAGACCACCGGCGTGGCGATCGTATTCATCTTCATTCTGGGGCTCGCGGCGGCGTATTTCAGCTTGCGTATTCCCAAACGAGCCCAAGATATCGCCGACACGATTTTCACCATTCCCATGGTACTGCCCCCTACGGTGTGCGGCTTCGTGCTGCTGCTTGCCTTGGGCAACAACTCCCCTGTGGGGCGCTGGTTCATCGACCACGGCTTCTCGCTCGTATTCAGCTGGCCGGCTACGGTTATCGCGGCAGTGGTGGTAGCGTTTCCTCTGATGTATCGCAGTGCGCGCGGCGCGTTCGAGGGAATCGACCCCACCATGCTCGATGCGGCGCGCACGCTTGGTTGGAGCAATGGGCGCATTTTCTTCAGGCTGATGCTGCCGCTGGCGTGGAGCTCCATTGCCGCCGGCACGGTGCTTGCCTTCGCCCGCGCGCTGGGCGAATTCGGCGCCACGCTGTTTCTGGCGGGCAACTATGCGGGCATCACGCGCACCATCCCCATCGCCATCTACTTCGAATGGATGGGCGGCGATATGGACACGGCGTTGTTCTGGACCTGCGTGGTCATCGTGTTCAGCTTCCTGGTCATCCTGTTCATCAATCTTTGGAGCAAACGTACGACGAAGTATCGCCGCCAGGCAATCGAGGAATAGCGAGGGGTTCGCATGAGCCTGAAAGTTGATATCAAAAAGAATATGGGCGGCTTCCAGCTGGACGTTGCGTTTGAGGCGGACAATGAGGTTCTCGGCTTTCTTGGCGCCTCGGGCTGCGGCAAGTCGCTCACCATGCGCTGCATCGCCGGCATAGAGCGGCCCGATGAGGGGCGCATCGAGGTGAACGGCAAGGTGTTCTTCGACCGCGCGCCAGGCAAGCGCGCGAAGGTCGATCTGACGCCCCAGCAGCGCAAGACCGCGCTCCTATTCCAGAACTACATGCTGTTTCCCAATCTGACGGTCGTTCAGAACGTTGCGGCGGGCATCGGGAAGGATGTATCGACGGCCGATCGGGAAAGCATGGTGGCGTCGCAGATGCGTCGTTTTGGGCTCGAGGGCCTGGAAGCGCGCTACCCGGCGCAGCTCTCTGGCGGTCAACAGCAGCGTGTAGCGCTTGCCCGCATGCTCGCGGCGCGCCCCGGTATCCTGATGCTCGACGAGCCTTTCTCGGCGCTCGATTCCCATCTGAAAAGCTCGCTCGAGCAAAACCTCATCGGATTGTTCAAAGAATTCGAAGGCACGGTGCTCTATGTGAGCCACGATATCGACGAGGCGTTTCGGTTCTGCGATCGCATTGCGGTGGTGGATGGCGGGCATATCGATGAAATCGGGTCGAACCAGGCCATTGTGGATAATCCTGGCTCGCTTGCCGCCATCAAGCTTTCGGGCTGCAAGAACACCACGGAGGCGGAGTTCGTGAACGCTTCCACGGTGCGACTGCCTCAGTGGGGCATTCGCGTAACGTGCGCACATGAGGTGCCGCGCGACGTGCGCTATTTCGGCGTGCGCGCGTTTTACCTCCAGCGCGCCGATAAGCCGGGCGAGAACGTGTTTCGCATGCGTGCCGACCGCGTGAGCGATTCGCGCTTTGAGCGCACCGTCATGCTGGGCTTTCTCGATGCCGAGCAATCGCCGCAGCGCTTGCATGATGTTGCCGAGGAGGATGAGACGATGAAGTTCCTCCGCACGCATCTGCAGTGGCGCGTGGATAAGCTCAAGGTGGAGTCGGGGGAACTGCCCGAGGAGGGCGACGAGCTGCTTATTCGCATCCCTTCTGAGGCGGTGTATCTTGTGACGAGGTAGCGGGCGGACGCTTCACCCCTCTTCTTCATGCATTGCACGTTCACAGTTATTCTCGTTCGTGGTACTATGCGAGCGTTTCGAAAGGGGTTCCATGAAAGACCATCTGGGGCGTACGATTGAATATCTGCGCATCTCGCTAACCGATCGCTGCAACTATCGCTGCATTTACTGCATGCCCGAGGAGGGCGTGGTCAGCCTTCCGCATGAGCAAATCCTGCGCATCGAGGAGATTGCGCATCTGGTGCGCATCGCGGCCGACCTGGGCATCAAGAGCGTACGTTTGACCGGCGGCGAGCCGCTCGTACGCAAAGGCGTTGTCGACCTTGTGCGCGACGTGGCGAACACGCCCGGCATAGAGAACGTGTCGCTGACAACCAATGGGGTGCTCTTGCCCAAGATGGCGAGCGATTTGAAACGTGCGGGGCTTTCGCGCGTGAACATTTCGCTCGATACGCTTGAAGAGGATCAGTTTGCCTACATCACGCGCCGCGGCCATCTCCACGAGACGCTTGATGGCATTGCCGCGGCTCTTGAGGCGGGGTTCGACCCCGTGAAGATCAACGCCGTCACCGTGCGCAGCTTGAATCAGGACTATCTTGCGTTCGCGCGGCTGTCGATGGACCGGCCGCTGCATGTGCGTTTCATCGAATACATGCCGGTGGGGGATTCCGCCGGCGTTGCAGGCTGCGGTTGGGGCCCGGATGACGTGGTGCCCAACGAAGAAGTGCTGGAAACGATTAACGCGCAGGCGCGCGAGGCGGGGCTGCCTGAGCTCGTTCCCGCCGGCGGCGACAGCCCGCTTGGCTGGGGCCCGGCGCGCTATTGGGAGTTCCCGGGGGCGAAGGGTACGGTTGGGTTCATCTCGGCCATGTCGAATCATTTCTGCTCGCAGTGCAACCGCGTGCGCCTCACGGCCGACGGCAAACTGCGTCCGTGCCTGTTCTCCGACGTGGAGCTTGATGTGCGCGATGCGCTGCGTAGGGGCGACGATGAGGGGGTGCGTGCCGCATTCGCCGAAGCCCTGCGCATCAAACCTGACGAGCATCACAACAAAGTTGGCACTGAACGTAACATGTCTCAGATAGGCGGCTAAAGGTTCCGCCGTTCTGCCGAACGGCGGACCATCCGCCGCTGCGGCTGAATCTGGCGGCCGGCTTGGCTTTCACGCGTCGCTCACGTAGCGCTGCTACGCTTCGCTCCTTGCTCAAGCCAATCCGACTCGCCAGATTCGCCCTCGCTGACTTTACGGCGACCTAGAAGTTATTTACAGGAGGAATCATGGGTGAGCTTACGCATATTGATGAAAAGGGCGAGGTGCGGATGGTGGATGTTTCCGCCAAGCCCGATACCGAGCGCGTGGCGGTGGCCGAAGGATTCATCGGCATGCATCGCGAGACGCTTGATTTGATCGTGGAGGGCAAGGCCGCCAAGGGTGACGTGCTGGCGTGCGCGCGCGTGGCGGGCGTGATGGCCGCCAAAAAGACGAGCGAGCTTATCCCGATGTGCCACCCGCTCAATATCACCAAGGCCAAGGTGGAATGCGAGCCTGTGTTCGAAGGTGAGCGCGAAGACGGCCGCGTGGGTATTCGCGTGACCACCACCTGCGGCGTCACCGGCAAAACGGGCATTGAGATGGAGGCGCTTACCGCGGCAAGCGTGGCCTGCCTCACCGTGTACGACATGTGCAAGGCGGTCGACCGCGGCATGGAGATCATGGATGTGCGTCTGCTGAAGAAAGACGGCGGGAAAACCGGGTTGTGGCTACGCCAATAGTTGCGCCGTTCTGACGAACAGCGCAACGACGCTTGAGACGCTGCGACGTTGCGGCCCGCTCTCGCACCGAATCTCCGGCACGAGAGCGGGCCTCGCTGTTTCTATAGCGGACCTGAGGGTTTAAGGTACGTGAAGCGCCATGCACAAGGGGCCAGATTCGGCCTCTCGTCGCGCGTAACGTCGCAGCGTCTCATGGAGTGGTTCCTCCGTTCGGTAGAACGGCGGAACAATTAGTGTCCGCCTCCGGCCATCATGCTTACGGCATGGGGGAGTACGTCGGCGACGCCCGCCCAGTTCTCCCGTGCTGCCTTTTCGCTGCCGGGCATGTTGATCACCAGCGTGTTGCCGCGCTGCATGCAGATGGCACGCGAGAGCATGGCGCGCGGAGTGAACTGCATGCTGTAGGCGCGCATGCCTTCGGCGATGCCGGGCACCTCGCGTTCGCATGCGTCGCGCGTGGCCTCGGGGGTCACATCGCGGGGGGATAGGCCGCTGCCACCGCAGGTGAGAACTACGTCCACCTGCGGATTGTCGGCCAGGCGCGCGATGTTCTCGGCGATGGTCGGGCGGTCGTCCTTCACCACAACGCGCTCGACGCATGCCCAGCCGCGTTCGGCGATGAGCGCCTCGAGGGCGGCGCCGGCGGTGTCTTCTTTCTCGGAGCGCGTGTCCGAGCAGGTGATGATCGCAAACGTAGGCTTGGGCTCTTCGTGCTTGTGACCGTGCTCGTGCATGTGTTCGCCCGCACCTTCATGCGTATGCTCGTGATTGTGCGGCATTACAGCACCACCCCTTCATCGACGTCCAAGAGGATGCATTCGATCTCGTCGCCCGCATGCACCTGGGTAACTCCTTCGGGGATGACGGCCACGCAGTTGCTGCGCTGAATCACGCCGAACAGCCCCGAGCTCTGGTTGGCCGCGGGCGTCACTTCAAGGTCGCCGCTCTCGCCGCGGGTGATGGTGGCTCGCATGAGCAGGCGGCGCGGGTCTTTCTTCTTCTTGTCGGCGGTGAGGCGCGCTTGGATGTGCGGGCGCTCAAGCTGGGTATATCCCTGCATAGCCAGCAGTGCGGGGCGGATAATCAGTTCGAATCCCATGTAGGCGGCGGCGGGATTGCCGGGCAGCCCGAACACCGGCGTGCCGTCCACCACTCCGAAGGTCTGCGCTTTGCCCGGTCGCATGTTCACGGTGGTCATGTACAGCTCGCCGAGGGTTTCTACCACGGGTTTTATGAAGTCGAAGTCGCCGTTGGATGCGCCGCCCGAGGTGACCACGAAGTCGAACTTCGAGCAGGCATCTTTCACCATGCGCGTGAGTTCGTCCAGGTCGTCGGGAACGATGGGCAGCATCGTGGGCACCGCGCCTGCCTCGCGCGCGCATGCCGCAAGCGCGTATCCGTTGGAATTGCGAATGTGGCCTATGCCCGGGCGCTCCGTGGGAGGCACGAGCTCGCTGCCGATAGAGATGATGGCGACGCGGGGGGCGCGGTAGGTGGGCACCTCCGTTACGCCGCATCCTGCGAGAAAGCCTACGCCGGCAGATTTGATGACCTCGCCGGCGCGCACGACCACTTCGCCCTGCTTGGCCTCTTCGCCGGCTTCGCGGATGTTCGCTCGAGGCTTGGCGGGGGCGGTGAAACGCACGCGGCTGCCGGGCATGCCGTTGGAGCCGAGGTAGTCCACGATTTCGTATTTGACCACGGCGTCGGCGTCGGAGGGCAGCGCCGCGCCGGTCATGATACGCACGCACTGGCCGGGCTCAATCGTGCCCTCAAAGGCGCCGCCCGCAGGGACTTCGGCGATAACGTCAAGGTCGACGGGCGATTCGGGAGACGCCTGCGCAATATCCGCGACATGCAAAGCGAAGCCGTCCATCGCCGCATGAGCGAAGGGGCTTACGTCCATGTCGCTCATCAGGTCCGCTGCGGCAACGCGGCCCGCAGCATCGAGCAAGGGTACGATTTCCGTCTCGAGCGGGCTCACGTGCGAGCGCACGAGCGCCTGGGCCTCTTCGAGCGAAATCATTGAGGGAGATGGTTCTGCCATATCGATCCTTTCGAACGGGCGAATTGTTTCCTATAAAGTATATATCGCATCAAGGCGCATATACAGAGCATGTGTGGGACGCATGCGAGATGCTTGCAGGAATCACGTGGGCGTCCATGTCATGCGCGGGCGCGAGCATGTGGCCCGACGAGGTTTGCCGCCGTGGCTGCCGTCGCCATGCCATGCGCGGGCGCGAGCGTATGCGTGGGACGCATGCGAGGTGCTTGCAGGAATCAGTAGGGCGAATCGATTTGGGTATCCCAGGCGATGAACGCCCACGACACCACACGCAAAACGTCCAGACATAAAAGTCCTTCGGGAACGCCCTTCTTGTCGGGCATTCCCGCGTCGGGGTTCTCCACGATGTGCTCGGATAGCCACGCGTCGAGTCGTGCCACGGCGGCCTCGCGCTCGGGGGCGGGCATCGAAGGGTTAGAGGCGTCGATCATCCGCGTGAAATCCTCAAGCGCCTCCGCCTGGGTGTCGAACGTGTCCTTGCGCGTGGAGTGGATGTAATCCACCGTGGGCTCGAACCCTTGTTGCGCGAGGATGCCGAACGCGTAGAGGTAATCGCGGGTAGGGGAGACGGGCACGCCGATCGCCTTCAGGAGGCGCGGGTCCACGTTGGGCGAAGTGCCAGTGGTGAGCGTGATGCAGCAGCGGCGTCGGGCTGTGCGGGTGAGCTTGACAAGCGCGCCTTCGAGGTCGGCGACGGCGATTGAGCGAGATGCGATGGCGATGTCGGCCATATTGTCTTCGATGCCGTACGCGCCCCAATCGTCTCCCCAGCTCATCTTGATGGGGGTTATGGAGTCGACGTTGTTGATCGCCATGTTCTCGCCGAGTTTCGCCAGCATGCCGTCGCTGAAGTCGGCTGCGTAAACCTCGTGTCCGGCCTTCGCCAGCGGGACGGCGAGGGCTCCGGTGCCGCAGCCCATGTCGAATATCACGTCTCCGGGCTGCACGTTTGCGAGATCGAGGAACGCTTCGGCGTACAGGTTGCGTTTGTCTTTGCTGTCGTAGCGGGCGGATTTTTTCGTCCAGTGCGCGGAATTTTTGAGCGGCGCGCGTGTGAGCTGGAGTTGCTTCCATTCCTCATTGAAATCGATCATGGTGCCTCCCGTGCCGAAGCCAGCAATTGTTCGCATGGCGCATGATACTGCAAAAACGCGCGAGAGTGCTGTGTGCTGTGTCGGTCGTGGATTCCTGGAGCTGCTCTGTTTTTCACGCGGTGGCTTTTGGAGTGGGTGGATTGCTGGGAGTTCGCATCCCCGTGCGCTCCGGGATGCGTCCATGGGGCACGGCAAGCTCATGAGGAGCGAAAATGTGCTTTCAGGCGTGCTCGTGTGAATTCGCGTTACAATACGCACGACTAAAACCGCACATCGGCAAGGAGCCTCAAATGCCCATTCGTATTCCCGACGCGCTGCCTGCGACCTCCATCCTCGAGGGCGAAAACATTTTCGTTATGACCGAGCATCGCGCCATGCATCAGGACATTCGTCCGCTTCGCGTGCTGCTGCTCAATCTCATGCCCACCAAGATCGTCACCGAGACGCAGATCATGCGCAAGCTGTCCAACACGCCTCTGCAGATCGAGGTGGAGCTGCTGCGCATCGCGAGCCATCAATCCAAGAACGTCTCAGCCGACCATCTGGAGACGTTCTACCGCACGTTCGACGAGGTGCGCGACCAGCGCTACGACGGCATGATCATCACGGGCGCGCCGGTGGAGACGCTCGAATTCGAGCAGGTGGACTATTGGCCCGAGCTGGTGGAGATCATGGATTGGACGCTCACCAACGTACACAGCGTGTTCCACGTGTGCTGGGGTGCTCAGGCCGCGCTCTACCATCACTACGGCGTGCCCAAGCATAATTTGGACGAGAAGTGCTTCGGCGTGTTCGAAAGCCGTCTGCTCAAGCCGTCCTCGCCGCTCGTGCGCGGCTTCAACGACGTGTCCATGATGCCGCACTCGCGCCATTCTGAAACGCGTTACGAGGACATCGTGGCCAACCTGAAGCTCGAGGTCATCGCCTATTCCGACGAATGCGGCGTGTCTATCGCCAAGAGCACCGATTCCAAGCATTTCTTCGTGTTCGGCCACCCCGAGTACGACCGCGACACGCTCAAGCTGGAATATGACCGCGATGTGGCAAAAGGCAAGGCCATCAAGGTGCCGGTGAATTACTATCCCGACGACGACCCCACCAAGACGCCCATCGTGAGTTGGCGCGCGGAGGGCCAGCTCATCTACACGAATTGGCTGAATTACTACGTCTATCAGACCACGCCCTACGACCTGGGATCGCTGTAGAAATCCGCCACTAACGACAACGCCCCGTCCTCAATTGAACTGCCTCCCGTTTCCTGGACACGAGAAACGGGAGGCAGTCCACATCGGACGGGGCGTTTTGCTGCAAAATGCAGCCCTCCGGTGGCTCGATGCGCTGAGGGTAGGGCCGTCGGCGGGGTCGACGTTACCTAGCATGTGCCCGTGGCTCGATGCGCTGGGGGCACAGCGTGTTGCCAGCGAGCGCCCGTTGCTATCGTCCGTATGGATGAGCGTTCGGCCAAGTTGATTTGCGCCAGGACAGTTGCGGCAACTTCCGAGCACCGCACATACCGTTTGCTTGAATCCGCAGAGCACCGCATGCCGTTTATTTGAATCCGCAGAGCGCCGTGTATACCGTTTGTTTGAATCCGCAGTTTTCCTCAACCCACGAGAACAGCTCCGCAGCGTTTTCGATGCGATCGCGCTTGTCCTTATCGGTTGACCCGTTGAAGATGCCACCGTCCTTTGCGTATTCGAATATCTCATCGGCGGATTCGTCTGTTCCGTGCCCTTCGTCGACTTGATGCGCATGAGGAGCCGAGCGAATGGAGTGAGCAGTGAATGGCCATCGAATGGCCATCGAATGGCGCTGGTTTTCCATGCGTCTGCTCTATTCTTCGCATTTCGGGATTCCACGGCATCAAATGTGGGGAATAGAGCAGCGAATTGCGCCACTGGCTTCTGTTCGACTTGCAAGAGCGAACGTTTTGCCTGTTCGGCAATGTTGGAGGTAAGCGGGGAGGGCCCAAGGCTGCTCTATTTCCGCTTTCTTGGGCAGGGGATGCCATAAAGGCGAGGAATAGAGCAATGAGGCTGGGCTCGCTCGGCCAATGGGACCTACTCGGCCAATGGGACCTACTCGGCCAATGGGCCCACTCGGCAATGAGGCTGGGACTCACTCGGCGAATGGGGCTCGCTCGGCAATGGGGGCTGGGCTCACTCGGCAATAGAACCTATTCGGCCAATGGGCCCCTCGGGCGAATGGGGCTCACTTGGCAATGAGGCTGAGATCTACTCGGTCAATGGGACACATTCGGTCAATGGGCTCCTCGGGCGAATGGAAGGGCTCGCTTGGCGCATGCGGAATGGACGTTGCTGTGTGCGAATCGACCCTGTGTAACCAGCCCTGTGGTGTGCTTGCGGGCAAAATGCGTGCAAAACCATGCCCCTTCTGCTTGCTTTAGTAATCTACTGTGCTAAAGTATCGTCATTCGAGAGATGGCGCAGGGGAATCGTGCGCCCGGTGGTCGGATTCGGCTGTGCTTCGCAGCGCGATTCCGGAAAACGCACTGCTGAAAGGAGCCTGGCATCGTGAGACCGATTACGCCGCGAGGATTCAGGGATATCATGCCCGAGGAGGCGGCTGCGCGAGAGCGCATCTGCCGCACCGTAAGCGACGGCTTTGCGGCTCATGGGTACATTCCTGTGGAAACTCCTTTGCTTGAGGATCGCGCATCGCTCTCGCGCGGCGCACGTGTTGACGATGCGGCATTCCAGCTGTTCGACGGCGGCGGGCGTCTTCTCATGATGCGCTCGGATCTCACCATGCCCATCGCGCGCATGGCATCCACGCGACTCGACCCCGCCTCCGGTCCGTTCCGCCTGCGTTACGTGGCTCCCGTCGTGCGGGAGCAGGCGGAATTCACGGGGCGCTCCCGCCAGTTTACGCAGCTCGGCATCGAGCTCATAGGCGATGCGGGCTCTGCGGCCGATGCCGAAGTGGTGTCGCTTGCCGCCGAGGCGCTCGATGCGGTGGGTGTGGCCGTCTGGCGCATGGTATGTGGGAGCGTGAAGCCCTTGAAGGAGCTGCTCAATGCCTGCGTGCCCGACGCATCCGATCGTCGTGCGGTGCTGGGCCTCGTGCACGCCTCGGATTTCGTAGGTCTGGACGAATGCGTGGCAGGGCTTTCCATCCCGCGTCAGGCGCGCGAGGCCATCCGCACACTGCCGCGCATCTGGGGCGGTGCGGATGCGCTCGACCAGGCGGCGGCGCTGCTGGAACCCTATGTGGTGGGCGACGGCGGCATCGATGAGCTACGCGCGCTGTTCGACGCGGCGCGTGACGCCGGGTTCGCCGATCGCCTGTCGGTTGATTTCTCGGTGCTCAATTCGTTCGACTACTACACGGGCCTCGTGTTCGCGGTCTACGTGGGCGGCCTGGCGACTCCCGTCGCGTCTGGCGGGCGCTACGACGAGGCGCTGTGCCGATTTGGCGGCGCATCCATGCCAGCAGCCGGCTTCGCCCTCACGCTTGAGGCGGTCGAGGAGGCCCTTGAAGCGGGCGCGGCTGTCGAGGCGGCCGAGGGGTGCGCCTGCCGTCCGCTGCGCATCGCGGTTCCCAAGGGGTCGCTTTTCGAGGACTCGGTTGCCGCGTTCGAGGCGGCAGGCTTGGATGTGGAGCCTCTGCGCGATTTGGGGCGTCACCTTATCGTGCGCGCCGAGGACGTGGAGTACGTGATTGTGCGCCCCACCGATGCGCCGGCCTTCGTAGCCTCAGGCGGGGCCGACTGCGGCATTTGCGGGCGCGATTCGCTTGTGGAAGCCGGCTTTGACTTGGTGCAGATGCTCGACTTGGGTTTCGGGGCGTGCCGCTTTGTGGTGGCCGAGCCCGCCGACGCGGCCGGTCGCGCGCAGGCGGCGCTGGCACGTCGCGGCAGCATCCGCGTGAGCACGAAGTATCCGCGTATCACCCAGATGTATTACGACCGCATTGGCCAGCAGGTTGATATCGTCACGCTGCACGGCAACATCGAGCTGGGGCCCATGGTGGGCATGTCTGACCGCATCGTAGACATCACCGCCACGGGCACCACGTTGCGCGAGAACAATCTGGTGGTGGTTGATGAGGTCATGGCCTGCACGGCGCGCTTCTTCGCCAGCCCTGCAGGCGTGCGGTGCGACGAGCGCATCCGTCGTTTGGCCGCCGCTCTTTCGGCGGGGGGAACCGCGCGACATTAGCGCTTCGAAATCATCGGCCCACGCGCGATTCAGCGAGGTGTCGTACAGCGTGCAACGCACTCGCCCTGTTGGGGCGTTCGCGCGTCGAACGCCCCAGCTGTGGTCCATCCGGGCGGCACAGGGCATCTGCACGAGAGCGTGTAAGGGCCTGCGCCTGAAGTGAGATGCCCCACAGGACGCTTCGATTCCACCGGCAGACAGTTTCGCATGAGTTGCGGTCCGTTGAATGGGCCGGCTTTTGGCAAAGGAGTGAACACAATGCGATATATCCAGCTTTTCGATAAAAACCTTGAAGCAGGCCAGCTTCCGCGTCAGGGCGTGCTGCCCCAGGCCGTCATGGATTCCGCCGCTTCCATCGTGGCCGATGTGCGCGAGCGGGGCGACAAGGCGCTGCGCGAGTATTGTAAGAAGTTCGACGGCGTAGACATCTCTGACTTTGCCGTTGACCCGTCCGTGATGGACGATGCGCTCGAGCAGGTGGGCCCGGCATTCCGCGCCGCGCTCGAGAAGGCCGCCGCGCAGATCCGCGATTTCCACCAGCGCGAAGTCGAACAGTCCTGGTTCACTACGCGCGCCGATGGCACCATGCTCGGCTGCAGGGTCACGCCGCTTCCTGCCGTGGGCATCTACGTGCCGGGCGGCCGTGCGCAGTATCCTTCAACGGTGCTCATGAACGCCATCCCCGCTAAAGTAGCAGGCGTGAAGCGCATCGTAATGGTGACGCCTCCGCAGAAGGAAGGCGGCATCTCGCCGTACACGCTCGCAGCGGCCAAGGTAGCCGGCGTGGACGAGATTTATATGGTGGGCGGCGCCCAGGCGGTGGCGGCTCTCGCGTTTGGCACCGAATCCATTCCCAAGGTTGCCAAGGTTACCGGCCCCGGCAACGCGTTCGTGGCTGCGGCGAAGCGTCTGGTGTCGGGCGATGTGGGCATCGATATGGTGGCTGGTCCTAGCGAGGTGTGCGTGCTGGCCGATGAGAGCGCAAACCCTATGGTGGTGGCGGCAGACCTGATGGCGCAGGCCGAGCACGATCCGCTGGCGGCATGCTATCTGGTCACCTACAGCGAAAGCTTTGCGCGCGACGTGGAGCGAGGCATAGAGCTGTTGGTCTCTCAAAGCCCGCGCGAAGAGATCACCCGCACTTCGCTTGCCAACGAGGGCGTCATCGTGCTGGCGAACAGTCTCGATCAGGCGGTGGCGGCGGTGAACACCATCGCACCGGAGCATCTGGAGCTGCACTGCGAGGACGCAATGGGGCTACTGGGCAAAATCGAGAACGCGGGCGCGATCTTCGTGGGCAAGTGGAGCTCCGAGCCGCTGGGGGATTACGTGGCAGGCCCCAACCACACGCTTCCTACGGGAGGCACGGCGCTCTTCTCCAACCCGCTTTCGGTGGAGGATTTCGTCAAGCGTTCCTCGGTGGTGTGCTACACGCCTGCCGGCCTGCTCAAGGATGCGCCCGCAACGCAGACGCTCGCCCAAGGCGAAGGGCTGTGGGCGCATGCGCTTTCCGCTGCGCTGCGTCGTCGCGCGCTTGAGCAGGGAGAAGATTCCGTGAGCTACGGCGCGCTTGCTGCGGCCGACCTTACCGGCATCGCGTGGCCGGGCGACGAGGAGGCCGTCGTGTCTGCGGGCGTTCAGGTGAAGGGGGCGTAAGGAATGGCGCAGCTTTCAAGTCGCATGCGCACGCTCGTGCAGCCGCACCTGGCCGACATCGAGCCCTATGACCCCGCGTTCACGCCGTGCAAGATCAACCTCTCGGCGAACGAGAACACGTACCCGTTACCCGAAGGCGTGCGCGAGGCCATCGATGCGGCCCTTGCGGCCACGCCGCTCAACCGTTACCCCGATCCGATGTCGAACGATCTGCGCGATCAGATCGCCGCATGGCGCGGCGTGGAGCGCGGGCGGATTTGCGTGGGCAACGGCGGCGACGAGCTTTTGTACAACTTCCTTTTGGCGTTCGGCGGGGTCGGGCGCACATTGCTCACCTGCCCGCCCGATTTCAGCGAGTACGCATTCTTCGCCTCGCTCACGCAGACCGGCGTGGAACGCGTGTGGCGCGATCCGGCAACGTTCGATGTGCCCCGCGATGAGCTGCTCGATGCGGCGTCGCGTGCCGATCTGGTGATCCTCACCTCGCCCAACAATCCCACGGGCAACCTTGTGCCCATCGATTTGGCGCGTGAGGTGTGTCGCGTGTGTCCGGGTCTGGTTATGGTGGATGAAGCCTATGGCGAGTTTGCCGACGCGTGCACCACGGCCGAGTGCCTGCTGGACGAATGCGACAATCTGGTGGTGCTTCACACGCTTTCCAAGGCGTTCGGCGAGGCGGGCATCCGCTGCGGCTACGTGCTGGCAGCGTCCGACGTCATCGATGCGTTTGCGGCGATTCGCCAGATTTACTCGGTGAACGTGCTCACGCAGGCGGTGGCGTTCGCGGCGGTGCGCAACCGCAGGACGTTCGCGCCGGTGGTCGACGAGATTCGCGCCCAGCGCGAGCGCATGGTGCAAGAGCTTTCCGCGCTGGTCGAGCCGCTTGCGTCCCAGGCGGCGGTGTGGCCCAGCCACGGCAACTTCGTGCTGGTGCGCCTGCCGCACGCAAGCGATGTGCGCGCACGACTGCGCGACGAGTTCTCTATCCTGGTGCGCGATTTTTCCTACGCGCCGGGGTTGGAGGACTGCCTGCGTATCACCGTGGGCACGCCCGCGGAAAACACTGCGGTGCTCGATGCCTTGCGCGCTATCATGGAATGCGACGGCTGCGACGAAAGGGGCTGACCATGGAAACACGCAATCAGGGCGCGGGCCGTGTTGCCGATTGCCTGCGAGATACCAACGAGACCACCATTCGCGTGCGGTTGAATCTGGATGACGACGGCATGCGCGATGTGGATACGGGCATCGGGTTTTTCGACCACATGCTGGATGCGTTCGCGCGGCACGGCAAGTTCGGGCTGGATGCGGACGTGCTTGAGGGTGACCGCCAGGTGGACGGCCATCACACCGTGGAGGACACGGGCATCGTGCTGGGCCAGGCGTTCGCGCGGGCGCTGGGCGACAAGGCGGGCATCAGGCGGTTCGGCCATGCATTCGTACCGATGGATGAGGCGCTGGTGATGGCGGCGGTGGATATCTCTGGGCGTGGTCAGGCGTTTTACGAGGTAAAGCCCACCTCCGAGTGGGTGGGCGCATTCGACACGCAGCTTGCCAAGGAGTTTTTCATCGCCTTTGCCCGTGAGGCGGGTGTGACGTTGCACGTGCGCCTGATCTACGGCGAGAACTCGCACCATATCATCGAGGCGGCCTTCAAGGCGGTGGGTCGCGCGATGCGCGAAGCTGTGGAGATGGACCCGCGGGAGTCGGGAATCCCTTCTACCAAGGGTGTGTTGTGAGTTTCGCTGTTCTACCGAACAGCGAAAGACTCGACGCTGCGAGTTAATCTGACGGCCGGCGTTCTCTCGGACGCGGAAGACGGGGAGTTGATATGCCGCCGGCATATCAACTGTTTGGGACACGGCGCGGCACGAAGGCCGCTTGGCCCCAAGCGGGGCAACTTGACTCGTCAGATTAGCTCTCGCTGACTTTTCGGAGACCTGATTGTTTTTGGTATCGGAGGACGAATGTCGTATGCACCTACCATAGCGGTGGTCGATTACCACAAGGGCAACCTTTCCAGCGTGGCGCGGGGACTGGCGCGCGCCGGGGCGCAGGCGCTGGTGACCGATGACCCGGCGCAGATCGCCGCGGCCGACGGCATCGTGCTGCCGGGCGTGGGCGCGTTCTATGACGCCATCGCTTTCATGCGCGAAAGCGGCCAAGACCGTGCGGTTGTGGGAGCGGTGGCCGCCGGCGCCGGTACGCCGTTTCTTGGCATCTGTTTAGGCATGCAGCTTCTGTTCGAGCGCGGCGACGAGAACGTGCCGGAGGGCGCGCCGCTTGCCCAATCGGCCGACGAGCACGGCGGCGGCCTTGAGCCGGGAGATGTGTTTGAGGTGCAGGGCAAGCGCTGGGTGCGCGGCCTGGGCGTTTTGCCCGGATCGTGCACGCTTCTGCCCGGGCGCCGCGTGAAGGTGCCGCACGTGGGCTGGGATCAACTCCATAAAACAGCCGTCGGCGCCGCATGCCCGTTGCTCGAGGGCGTGGCTGAGGGCGTGAACGTGTACTTCACGCACTCCTTCGCGCTTGATGCGGATGTCCAGGAGCGTGATATTGCGGCCAAGACGTTCTACGCGCGCGAGTTCGCCTCGGTGGTGCAGCGCGGCAATGTGTTCGGCTGCCAGTTCCATCCGGAGAAATCCTCCGCGCACGGGCTCGAGATCCTGCGCAACTTCGTACATATCGTGGAGACGCATGTGGAAGGGGGCGCGCGATGATTCTGTTCCCGGCGATCGATCTGGTTGCGGGCAAGGTGGTGCGCCTTGAGCGTGGCGACCGCTCGCGTATGAAGGTGTATTCGGATGATCCGGCGGCTGTGGCGCGCGAGTTCGTGGCGCAGGGCGCGCAGTGGATTCATGTGGTGGATCTTTCCGCCGCCTTCGAGGAAGACGCCAAGGCCCGCGCGGCGAACGATGAGGCCATCCGTGCGATATGCCAGGTGGAAGGCATGCGGGTTGACGTGGGCGGCGGCGTGCGCACGCTTGCGCGCATTCAGGAGCTTGCCGATTTGGGCTGCGCGCGCATTGCGCTGGGCACGGCGCTGGTGCGCGATCCTGAGTTTGCCCGTGCGGCCGCGGCGGAGTTCGGCGAGCTTTTGGTGGCCGACGTGGCGGCGCGCGATGGCCAGGTGAAAGTGAACGGGTGGCGCGAGGGTGTGGCGCGCAGCCTGGAAGACGTGGTGGGCGAGCTCGCCGCGCTGGGCTTCAGGCACCTGGTGTTCACCGATATCGCGCGCGACGGAATGCAAACCGGCGTGGACGTGCGAGCGTATGCCCAGGTGGCACGCCTGGCGGGTTTCCCCGTGGTGGCAAGCGGCGGCGTTTCCGCGCTCGACGACATCCGCGCTCTTGCGGCGCTGGGGCCAGAGATTGTGGAGGGCGCCATAACGGGCCGGGCGCTTTACGAGGGCGCGTTCGCGCTGGCTGACGCGTTGGCGGCGGCGCAGGGTGGCGCGGGCGAGGGGCCTGCTCGTGATTCGGGCGAGGCCGCTGCGGCTGGCGGAGCTCCGACTTCAGAATCTGCTGCCGCAATCGAAGGCGCCACGAGCGGCGGAGCCTCCGTTGATGCCGCTTTTTCCGCGGGCGAAAGGGAGGGGAAGTGACATGCTCACCAAACGCGTTATTCCCTGCCTCGACGTCAAAGACGGGCGCGTGGTCAAGGGCGTGAATTTCGTGGGGTTGCGCGATGCGGGCGATCCCGTTGAACTTGCCGCGGCGTACGACCGCGCGGGCGCCGATGAGGTGGTGTTCCTTGACATCACGGCCACAAGCGACAATCGCGGTACCACCATCGACATGGCGTCGCATGCTTCCGAGGAGCTTTCCATCCCGTACACCGTGGGCGGCGGTTTCCGCGACTTGGCGGGGATGCGGGCCATGGTGGCAGCGGGCGCCGACAAGGTGTCGCTCAATTCGGCTGCGGTGAAGGATCCGGCGCTCATCACGCTTGCGGCATCGGCGTTCGGCACGCAGGCCGTGGTGTGCGCCATCGACGCCAAGCGCGTAGGCGAGCCGGGTGCGCCCGGTGCCGACCGGTGGGAGGTTTATGTGGCGGGCGGCCGCGTGGCCACGGGCCTCGATGCCGTTGAATGGGCGCGCGAGGCGGCTCGCCGAGGGGCGGGCGAAATCTTGCTTACGAGCATGGATCGCGACGGCACCAAGGACGGCTTCGATTTGGCGCTCACCCGCGCGGTGGCGCGCGCCGTGCCCATCCCGGTCATCGCGTCAGGCGGCGTGGGAACGCTCGAGCACTTCGCCGAAGGCATCATCGAGGGCGAGGCCGATGCGGTGTTGGCGGCGAGCGTGTTCCACTTCGGCACATTCAGCATCCGCCAGGTGAAAGAGTATATGGCATCGCAGGGGATTCCCGTGCGTCTGGATTTCTAATTGCGGCCACGCCGGTTTAGGAAGGAATCGCATGAATATAGACGAGCTGACCTTCGACGAGCGAGGGCTTATTCCCGCCATCGTGCAGCAGCACGACACCGGCGAGGTGCTGATGATGGCGTGGATGAGCGCAGAGTCGCTGCGGCTCACGTTCGAGACGGGCACCACGTGGTTCTGGTCGCGCTCGCGCCAGGAGCTATGGAACAAAGGAGCCACCAGCGGAAACATGCAGCGCGTGGTCGCCGTGGCGGCCGATTGCGACGCGGACTGCCTGCTGGTGCGGGTGGATTCGCCGGGGCCCGCATGCCACACGGGCGCGCGCAGCTGCTTTTTCAACGAGCTTGCAAAGTAGGGCGCTCGTATCGTCTGTGGAGTGCTATCGGCCGTTACGGCGTCGTGCATCTGCCGCGCGAGGAATGGGAAGGCGGCAGGCGCGCGGCTGGCTTGACGTGCTATCGGCCGTTACAGCGTCGTGCATCTGCTGTCCACCGTCTTGGTTCGATTGGGCAACGGCAAGAGGTGCGGCGTCATGGCGTGGATAAGGAGAATGTGACCATGGGAGAGAGAACCGCCAACGTGCAGCCGGGCAATATCGGCGAGACCATCACGGGATTGGCGCAGGTCATCGCTGCGCGCCGCGACGCGAGCCCCGAGAAAAGCTACACCGCACGCCTTCTGCAGGGCGGCGAGGATTATGTGCTCAAGAAGGTGTGCGAAGAGGCGGTCGAGGTGGCGCTTGCGTGCAAAGACAACGATCACGACCATATTCGATACGAGGCTGCCGACTTGGTGTATCACCTGATGGTGGTCCTCGAGCGCTACGGCGTGGGCATCGATGAGCTGGCCGGCGAGTTGGACGCGCGCAGACATTGATTTCTCGAGTAAGCGCAGGTCTAGTTCATTGAGCTCACGAAGTTACTGGAGAGCTGGGTGCGCGCCGGCATTGTTTTTTCTGGAAGCGCGTCATAGCGTCTCGCGCTCAAGCTGGCTCACTACCGTTCAATCTGCTCGACCCCATACGGATCAAACAGCACTCACGAGGTCATTCGCGCGTGTCATGGCGTCTCGCGCTCAAGCTGGCAGACCATCGTTTAAGCCGTCCGGCTACCTTTCAAGTTACCCGACTGCCGTCCAAACCGGCGACTGCCCACTGCCCGACTGCTAGAGTTCAATACTCGTTTTATTCGAAGTCGCTTGACGAATGGGTCGAGTATTGAACGATTCTTGATTCATTACGAACGTCCCGTTGATTTCTCAAACGTAAAAACACCAGGTCACGCAATTTGTGAATTCGTAAATCGGGTTCGAGATGCGCTATGGGAGTTCAATACTCGAGCTATTCGACAATCGACTTTATTTAGGTTGAGTATTGAACTCGTATGTGCCCGAGACGGACATTATGCCATGCGCTGGGCGACAGAGGCAGGCGCCACGTCGCTCAATGTGCGTCCGAGATGGGCATTGCGCTCTGCGTTGCGCGATTGGGACGGTCGTCGTGCTCGCGTTGTGCGATCGAAGCGGACGTCGTGTCTTGCATTGGGCGCCTGCGGAGGACATTGCGGATCGTGTTGCGCGATCGGGGCGAGCATTGCGCGATTGATTGGGGCATTACGCGACCGGGGCGAGCATTCCACCTCGCGCTGGGCGCTTGCTTGGACAGGATTTCTAGTCAGCGAGTGCGACAGTGCGCCAATCGCCGTCGATGGTGGGCGCATCGATGCTGCGGTAGCCGATGCGGGCGGCATGGGCATAGGCGTCGGCGATGCGAAAGCCCATGGAGGATGACTCGTGCGAATCCGACCCTACGGTAAGCGGTACGTCTGCCTGGCAGAACCGGCGCAGCAGCCCTTCGGCGGGATAGTAGTCGCCCAGGTTCTTTCGCAGCGCGGCAGTGGAAAGCTCCACATGCACGCCCGCTTCGCGCGCCGCTTCTGCCATGCGGTCCCATAGGGGCTCAAGGGCGATGGTGGGCGTGTGGCCTGCTGGGCCCATCAGGCGCGGAAGATCGGGGTGGGCCATGGAGTCGAAGCGCGCGGAGCTAAAGCATGCCTCGCACCAGGATTCCGCATAGCGCTCCCATACGCCGTCTGCGCCCCATTCTTCCCAGGCGCGCATGTCTTCGTCCCAGTCGATGGCGTATTCGTCGAGGTAGTGGATGGAGCCGAGCAGGAACGTGGCCCCGCCTCGTGCGGCGGCGATATCGGCCTCGCAGCCGGGATACCAATCAGCCTCGAACCCGTAGATGATTTCGAGCCGGGGAAACTCCTCGCGCACGTGGCGAATCTCGGCGGCATATTCGTCGAGGCGCGACTCGTCGATCGCGCAGTCCATGTAGACAGGGTGCGCCAGGTGATCGGTGCATGCGACGGTCGAGAGGCCGGCGGCGACGGCGGCGCGCATGTTTTGCCTGAACGTGGACTTTCCGTCTGAGAACAACGTATGGGTGTGGCAATCAACAAGCTGAGGCATGGGCTTCCTTCGCGGCTCGTCGGGGCATGGGCGTCTTTCGTGTCCGGTCTGATAAAACGTGCTGACGCGGGCGCGATCAACTGCGCTTCATGCGTCGCGGGCATTTTCCCAAATGATAGCCTTGAGCGAGCGTCGAACGGGCGCTAAATGTCAGAAGTGACGAGCATTTTACATGTGCAAGATGCGCGTCACTTCGGGGTGATGGCTTTCGCATGGCGCTCTGCGCGGGTTTTGGGGCTATGCGTTGGGGTTCTGCGCAAGCTCATAGGAGTCGCCTTGGGAGAGCACGGCAGATTCGTCGTTCTCAAGAGGCTTGTTGTCGGGTGAGACGAACGCCGCTATCGCGTCGGCTGTTTCCTTCCGCTGCTCTTCGGCAGATATTTCCGCCCCCCCATCGCCTGCCTGCGGGCCATAGGCGCCAAATCCTGCATGGTTGCCGCCTTCAATGGCGAGGGTTGTCGAGACGCTGGATAGGTTGACGGCGTTTTTCTCCATGCTCTCGCGGTTCAGGACCAAATCATTCGTGCCATAAACCTGCAGTACCTGAAGATGTGTGTCCGAGAGGTCGGTGGCAGCATATGATGCAAGGAGGATTACGCCTTCGAGCTCGTCGGCGTGATTGGCGGCGAACTGAGACGCCGCGACGCCTCCGAGCGAATGCCCGCCGACCCACCATGTTTGGACCTCGGGATGATCGGCCATCACCGCTTGAGCGGCGTCGATATCGAAGAATGCAAGATTGAACGGAGCCTTGATTATGGCGCAAAGCATTCCGCGCTCGGCGAGGTCTACGACGAGGGGCACGTATGCGTGCGGATCCACCTTGGCGCCGGGGTAGAGCACGATGCCGACCCTGGCGGGTGTTTGGACTGCGGAATCGTCCGGATGCGCCGCCGCTTCGCCCGCTGCATCTTCAGCGCTATCCTGCTCGTCCGATGCGTTTTCTACGGCATCCGTAGCGTTCGCCGCGTCGGCGTTGTTGTCCGGAGCGCCAACCGCGTCCGTCCCGTCACCCGGAGCGTTCGCTGCATCCTCCGTGCCGTCCGGTGAGCTTACGGCGATGTAGCGGTCGTTCTCGACGACAGAAAGACCGCTGCTTGCGGGCAGGTATGTCTCGGTTTCAGAGGCGTGGTAATAATCGGACACGTACAGAGCGAATCCGCCAGCGCAAAGGGCTAAGGCAACGACAATGCCGATGGCGAGCCTTTTCGGCCACCGTCTGCGCTGCTTCTTTGCGCCTCGTGCGCCGGTGCTTGTTGATTTTGGTCGCTCAAAAGCTGGCATATGGCTCTCCTGAGTCCATCGTATGACGGTTGGTTTATCGGGTTGCGCGCAAAGCAAATCGATGGCGTTGGCCTTATTGGGGCAGTAGCCTTCGGTTGGCCTATCGGGTTGCGCGCAAAGCAAATTGTACTCGCTTGGAGCAGTGGGGCGGGTCGTTTGATTGGGTTCTCGGCGAGCTTACGGCCAGCGCGTTCGGGCTATCGCGTTCTCGATTCCCTCCAGATCGGTAGGCGCGTTTTGATTTAGCAGTTTTATGCTTGCCTCGCATCCTGCAACTCGAGAAAGAACCGGTGGCATTCGTAGAGTTGATGTCTTGTACGGAGGCTCGCGCAATGAAATTCGTGGCGTTTTGGATTCGACTCCGTGGCGAATGCTATCATCGAGCATGTATCACACGAGCAAAACGAACGGCGAGAAGCCGGCGCAATCGTAACGGCATCGCGGGAGGGAGCATGATGGTAGGAGAGACCAGGATTAAGGTTCGATATGCCGAAACCGACAAGATGGGCGTGGTGTATCACGCGAATTACCTGCTGTATTTCGAGGAGGCGCGCACGGCGTTTCTTGAAAAGCTCGGATTTCCTTATGCCAAGCTCGAAGAGGCGGGCTTTATGAGTCCTGTGCTGGACGTGCAGCTTTCATATGGCGAATCGCTCACCTATGGCGATGTTGCCGTAGTGCGTGCAAAGGTGACCAAAGTGACGCCCGTCAAAACGACGTATACCTATGAGGTGTATAAAGAGGGGCAGACACCGGGTGTTGACAGGCCGTGCGTAACGGGTGCGTCGGTGCATTGCTTGGTGCGCTCCGACGATTTCAGACCGGTAAGCCAAAAGAAAGTGGCGCCCGATTTGTACGAAGCGTATCAAAAGGCATGCGAGACTGAAGAGTAGATGGCGCGAGTAGGGGCGCTTCGCGCAGCGAATTCCCTTATCGACCAGGATATCCTACGGGGATTATCGTTCATGTAAGTGCCTTCGGGGGAAATGCCTCCGGAGGCACTTTGTGTAGCGTATGCCGACCGCTCGCTGTCCATATGGCTTCGTGAGCCGACTCGTAAGGCCACGCGGCAAATAAAACGATTTATGAACTTCTTGTACAACAAAAGGTGCACGCCGGTCAAGTTGCACGTGACGGACGCCCTTTTTCATCCTTAATGATGGGCGGGTGTTTCCATTGACGGGCGTCTGCGCAGAAGAAGATCCCAATGGAAGGGGGCATTGCGGCAGAAGCCCCCTTCTCGGTCGCCTTTATCGCAAAAACATTCTGATGGCTTTGTCCTTCCAATCGGCGAAGGGCTGATAACGCATGGGCAAATCCAGCCAGTTCGCCTTTTTCAGGATGGATTTCTCGTGGCTGAACGTCTTGAAGCTTCTAATGCCGTGGTAGCTTCCCATGCCCGAGTTGCCTACGCCGCCAAAGCCCATGTTGGGCGTAGAGAGGTGAACGATGGTGTCGTTTATGCATCCGCCGCCGAAGGGCACGTGGCGCAGGAAACGCTCCTGCAGCGTGGAGCTGTTCGTAAACAGATACAGCGCGAGCGGTTTGGGGCGTTCTTTGATGAAGGCCTCGGCTTCCTCGACGGTTTTGTAGGTGATAACGGGCATCACGGGCCCAAAGATCTCCTCACCCATAACGGCGTCGTCGGCCGTCACACTATCGAGAACGGTGGGCTCGATGCGCAGCTCGTCTTCGCGGCCGGCGCCGCCTGCCGCTACCTTGGCGGGATCGATGAGTCCCATGATGCGCTCGTAATGTTTGCGGTTGATGATTTTGCCATAGTCCGGGTTGTCCAGCGGCTTCTCGCCGAACATGGCGGTGATCTGCTCTTTCACCAAATCGACGAAGCGGTCGTGCACCTTTTCGTCCACCAGAATATAGTCAGGTGCCACGCATGTCTGTCCGCAGTTGAGGTACTTGCCGAATACCACGCGTGCCGCGGCGACCTTGAGGTTCGCGTCGGCGGCGATGACGCAGGGGCTTTTGCCGCCAAGCTCGAGCGTGATGGGCGTGAGGTTGGCCGATGCCTTTTCCATGACCAAACGCCCAACGGTGACGCCTCCGGTGAAGAAGATGTAGTCAAAGCGCTGGTCAAGCAAGGCGGTGTTTTCGGCACGCCCGCCTTCGACCACTTTTACGTGGCCGTCGTCGAATGCGGCTTCGACGACGTGGCGAATGGCGGTGCTTGTGGCGGGGGAGTAGGCGCTGGGCTTGAGCACGCAGCAGTTGCCGGCGGCGATTGCGCCAGCCAGGGGTTCCATGGTGAGCATGAACGGATAGTTCCACGGGCTCATGATAAGCGTGACGCCGTAGGGCTCGGCAACGGTGAATCCGCGCGAGGGAAAGTTGGCAAGCCCTACCCATGCCCCGTGACGTTTTGCCCAGCCGCGCACGTGTTTGATTTGGTAGCGCAGTTCGGCAAGCGTGAGGCCAACTTCGCACATATAGCTCTCGGTTGGGGATTTACCCAGGTCTTCCTTGAGGGCGGCGTTGATTTCGTCCTCGTGGTCGAGGATGGCGCGCTCCAGGCGGCGCAACGCCGAGATGCGGGCTTCGACGGGGATGGTGGCGCCGGTGGCGAAATACGCGCGCTGCTCGGCGACGATTTGTTCGATATCGGTCATGGCGGTCCTTTCGGAATGATGTTGTGTTCCGACGCGGTGGTTCCGGCGATGGGACTGGGATGATGGACAAGGGGAAGGGTTCAGGTCCGGGCGCATGGGAGGGCTGCTAGGAATCACTCGGCTTTCTCACTTATTCTTTTTAGTGGCTGGAAAGCCTAGTGAGGCGCATAGCCCTCGAAGAGGGCGGTAGCCGAACGTGTGTTCCTTGCTGCCCTCCCATGCGCCCGGACCGGCGGGGTCGCTACGCCATCACGAGGCGGTACATTTTCTCTAGCTCGTGGGCGTCCATCAGCTTGGGCACGGGGTAGAGCGGGTTGCTCTCCGCATCGGCGCGGGCTGCCATCATGGGTATGTCCTCTTCGCGGATCCCTTCGAGTTTGGTAGGAATGTCCATTGTCTTATTCATCTGCTTCACCCAGCCGATGAACGCACGGGCGCAGGTTTCGTCATCGGCATCTCGTACATCGTCTCCCAGCATCTCGGTTGCGACGCCGCTTTCGCGGGCGAGGCGCGCGAGCTTCGCCTGGGCGGCCTCTCCGTATTCCTCCAGGAAATACGGCAAGAGCACCGCATTGGCGAGGCCGTGCGCGATGCCGTACTGACCTCCCAGCGAGTGCGCCACGCCGTGCACGTAGCCCACATAGGACTTGGTGAACGCGAGGCCTGCCGCATAGGCGGCACGCAGCATGCCCTCGCGTGCCTCGGCGTCTTGGCCGTTCTCGTATGCTCGGCGCAGGTAACGGCGGATGAGCGTGGTGGCCTCGATGGCGCGGGCGCGCGTGTCGGCGGTGGTGGAGCGGCCGATGAACGCCTCCACCGCGTGCACGAGCGCGTCCATGCCGGTGGTGGAGGTCACGTGCTTGGGCAGGCCCAGCGTGGTGCGGTAGTCCAGCACCGCGTAGTGGGGGATGAGGCTAAAATCATTGATGGGGTATTTGTAGTGCGTGGCGTCGTCGGTGATGACGGCGGCCAGCGTGGTTTCCGACCCGGTGCCGGCGGTGGTGGGCACGGCGATGAACAGCGGCAGGCGGTGCAGGATTTTCAGCAGGCCGCGCATCTTGGATACAGGCTTGTTGGGGCGCACGATGCGCGCTCCCATGGCCTTCGCGCAGTCCATGGCGCTGCCGCCGCCGAACGCGATGATGGCGTCGCAGCCTTCGTCAAGGTACTGCGTCCGCGCCGCCTCTACGTTGGACACGGTGGGGTTGGGCACCACGTCGGCGAACACGCGATACTCGATGCCGTGCGCTTCAAGGGACCTCTTGAGTTCGGAGGTGAGACCGAGCTTTTCGATCGTGGCATCGGTCACGACGAGCGGGCGCTTTATGCCTTTGTCGGCGAGCAGCGCGGCGGCGTCTTCGAACGAAGCCAGCGGCTCGGGCTCGCGATAGGGGAGCACGGGCAATGCGATGCGGAAACAGGTCTGGTAGATGCGGCAATACGCTTTGCGAACAGGGTTCATGGGGCGACTTTCTTCACGGGTTATTAATGCTTAGTCATTCTATTATTTAGACAACCAAAGTAAAATCCACGAAACGGGAGCTTCGTAGAACATACATGCGAAAAGACGCCGAGCAGCTCTTTCGCCGCGCCTTCGATCCGTTACCTTCTCTCGCGGCGTCGCCTGCGGCCATCGATAGTTAGCACGTCATTTTGACGCTGAAAATGACCTATAGAAGGCAGATCAACCTCAAAATGACGTGCCAAGGCGCAAAGGCAGGACCGATGGGGCAGGACTGATGGGGGCCGGACCGATGGGACAGGACCGATGGGGTCTCGGACCGATGGGGCCGGACCGACGGGGTCGAATCGATGGGGCCTCAGACCGATGGCGGAATCGGTGCCGTTGGTGAGCTTGGGGCTGCCTATAGGAGGCGGCATTCCGTACGCGATGGACCGGGGACAAGCTCGAGGATCCGCGTGCAGCAAGCGGTGAGAAAGGCGTCGTCGTGGCTCACCAGCACAAGTGCTCCGGGGAACGCCGCAAGCGCGCGTTCGAGCGCCTCGACCGAATGTATGTCAAGGTGGTTGGTGGGCTCGTCCATCACGATGAGCTCGGGCGAGGTCAGGATGCCGCGCGCGAGCATCAGTTTGCGCAGTTCGCCAGAGCTTACGACGTCGCCTGCAAGGATGCGGTCGGGGCTCGAATCAAGCTGCGCCACAATGGAGAGCAGCTTGCCTCGCTCGGCTTGAGGCATCGATTGCACGTCGGCGAGAATGGCGCGGGCTTCTGTCTCATCGATCTCTTGCGGCATGAAGAGCGTGCGCGTGCCGACACCGGCTGCCTCACGCCGGGAGAGCAGCGCCATGACGTGGCGCAAAAGCGTTGACTTGCCTGCTCCGTTTGGCCCGCGTATTCCCAGGTGGTCGATGCTGCCCAGAAACAAGTCAGGCAGTTTCAGCGTGCGGTTGGGGCCGCAGGGGATCTCGCCTGGCTCTAGATGAAGCAATGTTTTGCGCGGGCTGGGAACGGACTCCAGCCATAGATCGCCCTCGTAGCGTTTTTCGACGTGAAGCGAAGAGGTTGCGGCTTGTGCTCGGCTGACGCGCGCCTCCATGCGGGTGGCGAGTTTGCCCGCCACGCCGTCTTTTCCAGTGAAGATGGCGAGTTGGATGCGCCCTTTGCCGTCATGGTCTTTCGGATCGAGGTGTCGGGCGCTTCGTTTCGCCGCTGCGCGCGAGGCCTCTTCTGCCCGTTTGACGTATTCCGCCCGAAGACGCTTCTCCTCCGATTTTGCGACAGCGCGAGCATGGGCGGTGCTCTCTCGCTCGAGCTCCGCCTGCGCATGCGCCTGCGAATACGTGCCCGGGCGCATGACCGCGCGTCCCGCCTCGAAGCAAAGGCAGCGAGCGACCAAGACGTCAAGCAGCGTGCGGTCGTGGGACACAAGCAGGCCTATGCCTTTGTAGCTCGCAAGCGCGATACGGATCTGCTCGCGGCAGGCGGCGTCCACGTGATTGGTGGGTTCGTCGATGACCAAGAGTTCGGGTTTGCTCCATAAGGCGACAGCAACCTGGATCTTCTTCTGCTCGCCGCCTGAGAGCTCCGCAAAGCGCCACGGCATGTCGTCATCTATGTTGAGCATGCGGCGCAAGCGTGCGGCATCGGGGGAGTAGTCGCAGGCGAAATCGTAGAGCATGTCGGGCTCGAGCCCTGCGTCCTGCGCGCAGAAGGCGAACGTGAGGCGCGGCGTCACGATTCCTGCGTCGGGCGCGATAAGTCCGCACGCAATTCGTGCGAGGGTGGATTTGCCGCAGCCGTTGTCGCCTACGATGCCGGTCCAGCCGGAGCAGAACGTTGCCGAGACATCGTTGAGCGCTGCCGTGGGCGAATCGGGGTATGAGTAGGTGATATGCGAAAGCGTGAGCGTTTGACTTTTTGACATGGTGCCTCCGATCAAGACGGGAGGCTGTGCGATGCGGCTGAGTCGTCAGACCGGGGCGTGCCGGGTTTGTCCGAAAAGCGGGATAGCGGGGGGCGTCAGACGGCGGGGCCGAGCCCAACTGGCCGGATCCGGACAGGTCACGAAAAGGGCGAAGCTCGGACGAATCGTGACTCAAAAGTCAAACGGCTAGGATTTCGGAGACGATGCAACCGCGCACAGCCATATATGCCGCATGCGCGGCGTAGCAGGGCCGGGCGCAATCTGCGCAAGGCTGCGCCATAATGCGGCGAGCCGAATGGGACGCATCGTCTAGAACTTCACCGAACCTTGACCTTTCTCGAGGCGCAAGCTTGGCATATGGGCTCGCGCAAACCAATCTGCCGGGGAGTGTATCAAAGGACGGCCCCTGGAAACAAGCGAGGCGCAAGAATTCGGTGAGAAATCGGCAAGGTTTCGAAGAGAAAAGGAGTGGAGTTGCCGCATTGCAAGAGTGCGAACCTAGGGGTTTATCGCAAGGTCTGACCCACGGTCGTCGACTGAATCTGCCAGTTTTTGAGCCAAAAGCAAAGAAGCTGGCGGGAAGGTTTCGGCAAGCTTATCAAGCTACGATAAAACGCGTATCGCACATGAAATCGATGGATGAATCGTACATTTCGTCTTATAATTAAGTAAGACGAAATTCGCGGAGGTGAATTTCGTGGATAGGGTGGAAGTTAATCCTCGTATTGCAAGACGGCATCCAGAGATCCGCGCCGATGATGTCCTTCATGCATGGCGCAATGCGATTATGCTCGTTGAGCGTAGTGCAGATGAGGCTCCGGATTCTCTTCTGGTTGCCGTTGGCTTTGATTCGAGAGGAAGGCTGTTGGAAATGGTGGCCGTTTCGACCGGTATCGATTCAGTTCACGTGTTTCATGCGATGACGCCTCCCTCGAAAAAGACCATGAAAGAGATGAGATGGGTCAGGTGAGAGAATGGGCGTCAAAACGAAAAATGGCGTGGTACTATCCGATGAGCAGTTGGAGCACATCGCTGAGCGGTTTGAACACGGGGAATGGCCCGAGGGGGAAACTCGCATTGTTCGCGGAAGGCCTCATCTTTTTGGGGAGGCGCTCAAATCCATTACCTATAAAGATACGGCAAGTGAGATTGCCGCAATGGATGCTCGGGCGGCTAGTCTGGGTTTGAGCAGGTCTGAGTATCTTCGTGCTCTGGTGCGTAGGGATTTGGCAGGCATGGCTTGATTTTGAGTCTTAGATTGCGAGCGAGAAAGACTCTCATTGGCTCCGCCAGCCGTCATCATGGAGGGGCTGGCGTCGTCTGAAAATCCGAAGGCTAAGCATCGATCTCGCAGGGATTGACGGCGATCGTATCGGCTTGCCCTTGCGTGAGGGCGCCGTATTTCACCATGGCGCGCAGCACTTGCATTTGGCGCTGGCGAGCGAGTTCAGGGTTTTCTGTGGGAGCGTAGGCACTGGGCGCATTGGGAATTCCGGCCATGAGCGTCGCTTCGCAATCGGTCATTTCGGACGCATGCTTCCCCAGGTATCCTTCGCACGCCGCGCCGATGCCCTCGTATCCGTCTCCGAAATAGATGGAGTTCACATACAATTCCAAGATCTCGCTTTTGGAAAGCTTCGATTCGATATCGAACGCCATAAACACCTCTGCCACCTTGCGCTCGATGACCTGCTCCTGCGTAAAGAATTCGTTTTTGGCTAGCTGTTGGGTGATGGTCGATCCGCCTTCGACGATTTCGCCTGCGCGGATGTCGTTTACGAGAGCGCGTCCGGTGGCAAGCGCATCAAAGCCGGGGTGCTGCCAAAAACGGTGGTCCTCAACGGCCACCACGGCGTTGGTGTAGATGGTCGGAAGCTGATCGAGCGTCACGTATTCGGCCTTAGAGCGAATGTTCTCTGCCATCTGTTCGACGCTTTTTTCTTGCGATGCGTGAGCGTAAAGCGCCCATCCGCGTACGCCGAAATATGCGGCCGCTCCGGCGCAGGCGAGCAGCACGAGGATAAGCGCCCATTTCACGATGCGCCCGAAGACGCTGCCGGCCGTTCTTTTGCGTGATATATCGTTGGTATACACGGGCTTTCTCATGGCTGCCCCCTTTCGAAAAAGCATTGGTTCAAGGGCGGATGCGCTGCGGGTGGCGGCGACGCGAATCGGCGGGTAGGGAAGCGCTCTGCCTGCCAAATCACTCGGGTTGGTGCCGCGGTTTGCGGTCCCAGCGGCATCGCCCGCAGCGTTTGGCGTATGGCGCCGTGGTCATCTGCGTCGGCATCGTCCGCAGCGTTTGGACGGGTGCGCGCTGACATCTCAGTCGGTGCCACCCGTAACGTTCGCCCATACTCTGTATACAGCACGGCGCTTGCGGGGCGTTGACGGGCAGGTTTCAGCACGGTGACGCTTTGTGACGGTTTGGTCACGGCGCGCCTCAGGCGGGGATGTTCCTACAAGTGTTGCAACGGGTTTTGCGGACATTTCTGCAGCCGCCTCATCGGCATGCGCCCGGTGGTCGGCGGCGTCACCGCCGCCTCATCGGCATGCGCCCGGTAGAAAAATCGCGTTATCTGCGAACTTTCCGGGGTCATTTCCAAAAACAGCGTTATATGTGGGAGCGCATCGGCCTTTGAAGAGGTTTCGTGGATGGAAGCACGATTCTGACCTGGGGGTTTACAGATCGGCCATGATCTTGATCCGGGTTTTCGGCGGATCAGGCTCCGTTTGCTCGCGCAAATAACGCTGTTTTTATACCGCGCCCCTCGAAACGTAGCAGATAACGCGTTTTTTATACCGGCATCGGCGCAGGCAGCATTGGCGCAGGAAGCATCGGCGCAGGCAGCGTTGCGTAGGCGGCATTGACGCAGTCGGCGTTGTGCGAGCGACATTGACGCCGGAGGCCTTGATGCCTGCGGCATTGAGGAGGTCCGTCATTCTGGCGCCGACCCTCCGTTCGGGGAGGCGCTTTCAACGCCGAAATAACGGGATAGGGTCTGAAGTTTGCGGATGGGTTTGCGCAAGGCTCTATAATGGATGGGTTTCACGACGGCAATACATGAGTGTTCATGTCGGCGCGCTACTTTCCGCGCGTCTCGCATGCGAGAGAAGGAACATACGTGGCGTTTATGTTTGGGTGCGAAGGCGCCTGTTTGGAATATCCGACCAAGAAGGTTTTGGACGAAGTGACCCTTGGGGTCCACGAGGGCGACCGCATTGGTATCGTGGGCCAGAACGGCGACGGCAAATCCACCCTTTTGGGCGTGCTCGCCGACACCGTGGAGCTCGAAGGGGGCCTCGTGCGCCGCACGCGGGGCCTGACCGTGGGGCTTTTAGGGCAGATGGATTCGCTCGCCGACGACGAGACGGTGGAGCGCGCCGTGGTGGGCGATATGCCCGAATATCTGTGGGCGGGCGATGCGCGCATCCGCGAGATCATAGCCGCGCTCATCGCCGATATTCCGTGGGATGCGCAGGTGGGCACGCTGTCGGGCGGCCAGCGCCGTCGCGTCGACCTCACTCGTCTGCTCATCGGCGACTGGGACGTTCTCATGCTCGACGAGCCCACGAACCATCTGGATATGCGCGCGATCGCGTGGCTCGCGCGCCATCTTTCGTCGCGCTGGCCCAAGGGTCAGGGCGCGCTTCTCGTGGTTACCCACGACAGATGGTTTCTCGACGAGGTGGCTACGAGCATGTGGGAGGTCCATGACGGTCGGGTCGACCCGTTCGAGGGAGGCTATTCCGCCTATATCCTGCAGCGCGTGGAGCGTGAGCGCGTGGCGCAGGTTGCCGAGCAGCGTCGCAAAAGCCTGGCCCGCAAAGAGCTCGCCTGGCTCTCGCGCGGGGCGAGGGCGCGTGCCACCAAGCCGAAGTTCCACATGGAGCGCGCCATTGAGCTCATCGAGGGCGAGCCGCCTGCGCGCAATACGCTCGAACTGCGTGCCACGGCCATGCAGCGCTTGGGCAAGCGCGTGGTGGAGCTTACGCGTGTGACCGAGAAATTCGGAGGGAAGACGGTTCTGGACGGCATCGACTGGATGATCGGGCCGGGCGACCGCTACGGCATCCTGGGAGAGAACGGCGCCGGTAAAACCACGCTGCTCAAAATCATCCAAGGCGCCATCCAGCCTACGTCGGGCTTTGTGAAAATAGGGAAAACGGTCAAATTCGCGGTGCTTTCGCAGCGTCTCGATGAGCTCGAGGAGATGGGGAAGTACCGTGTCACCGAGGTGCTTTCGCGCCACAAGGCGCGCGTGGTGGTAGACGGCAAAGAGACCACGCCCGCGAAGCTCCTCGAGCGTCTGGGCTTTTCCTCAAAGCACCTGTACACGCGTATCTGCGACCTCTCCGGCGGGCAAAAGCGCCGTCTGCAGCTGCTGCTCATCCTGCTGGAGGAGCCCAACGTGCTCATCCTCGACGAGCCCGGCAATGACCTGGACACCGACATGCTCGCCGTCCTGGAGGACCTGCTGGACACGTGGGCGGGCACGCTCGTGATGGTGACGCACGATCGCTATCTGATGGAGCGCGTGACCGACGACCAATTCGCGCTTATCGACGGCAAGCTGCGCCACGTGCCTCGTGGCGTTGACGAGTATCTGGAGCTGCTCGACGAGCGCGATGCCTCGGAACGTTCGTTTGCCGAAGTAACGGGGCAGACGAACGCGGATGGGGCGAATGGTTCCGCGCCGGGCGGCAAGGATGCCGCCGCCTCTGCCTCCCCGACGCTTTCAAACGCCGAGCTGCGCGAGCTCAAGAAGCGCCGCGGCAGCTTGGAGAAGCGCATCGCCACGGCGGGGAAGCGCGTGGACGAGAACCAGGCAGAGATGGCGGCCGCCGACCCCACCGATTTTGTCGAGCTTGGTCGCCTCCAGGGAGAGCTGATTGAGCTCAGGGCCGCCAAAGAGGCGCTCGAGGACGAATGGCTTGAGGTCGCCGACGCGCTAGGCGAGGTGTAGCCCTTCGCTAGCTTCGCGTGCTGCGATCATCGTTCTGTTCGGCGTCGGAGGAATCGGCCTGCAGCCCGCTATCCCGTTCCGGCGCTTCGTCGGCGTTGGCGTCTGTCAAGGGCGCAGGGGTGGCGTGGCTGGCTTCGTTTTGCGAGAGGTCGCAATCGGCTCCGTCGGGCTGCGCTTCATCCTGCCGCTCGGCGACAGTCTTATGCCGGCTGTCGGCCTCGAACGGATTGCTCGTCGGGCGCATGCTCTCATCGTCCCTCGTCGAGGGCCTCTCTTGCTCGCAGACGTCCTCTTTGCGGGTGCGATGCCATTTGAAAATAAGGTCGCCGAGCAGCTCGTCATCTTCGTCAGTCCATTCGTCCTCTTCCTCGTCTTCGGCGTTCAGAGCGGCGCCGATCTTCTTGAGCGCGATCGTTGTCAGATAGGCGATTCCTATCGCGAGGAGGATGATGCCGCTTGCCGCTGCCACCAAGGGCGAAAGGCACAGCCCCAAAGCGGCGAGCGGGCCGGGGTTGTTCTTGGTGAACGAGGCTATGAGCACGTAGACAACGACGCTCAAAACGATATAGGAAAGCTGCGCCGCCACACCCCAGTCATCTATGGAGATTCCCAGGTGGGAGATGATTTCCAGCGGAAGCCCAAGGTTGCTGGCCGACATGAGGCACCATGCGCACACGGCGCTGCCGAGCCAGTACAGCCCGAGAGACGTATCGCTCCAGCCGTTCCACGGGCGGCGCATCAGGCGCGCGAAATAAGGTTGGACGGCTGCGAGCATGCATACGATAAGGCCGATGAGGGCGAGGTCCATGAATCCGGGTATGTCGAGGGGCATATCGAATTCCAGCGCCTCCCAGCTCCATTGCCAATCCAGGTAGTCGAGAAGGCCCCTGAGAAACTGCCAACAGACAAAGAACGCGATTGCCGCCAGCACGACGGCCGCAACGCCCAGAACCTCGATTTCGGGACGCCCCTCGTCGTCATCGCGCCGATAGGAAGTCGAGACGTCCTGCTCCTCGCGGCCGTCGTCTATGGTGATGGGTTCGAACATGGTTTCTCCTTGCTACGCTTCGTTGGGCTATGCGGCGGCTTCATCCGTTGGTGCGGCGGTTTCGTCTGCCGTCGATTCTGCGGGATCCGATGCCGTATCGGCTGCGGGGTCGTTGCGCGCGTCGGTCTCTTCCGGCGTGGGCAGCGAAGCCTTCGAGGTGTCTATGGCGCCGGGCATGAAGGCCTCGAGCGGTCCTTTGAAGCAGTCGTCCCATAGCGTGGGGTCGATTTCGTATACGGCCTCGTAGAAGCCGGCATCGCTGTTGCTCGGGGTGTTCTGGATGGCATCGCGCACGTCGGAGAACGCCCCCGTTGCCGTGAGCGCTCCGATCAGCGCCACCATTGCCGCGATGACGAGGGGAACGATACGCGCTGCTAGCACGTCGCCTGCGAACGACACGGTTACAGGGGGCTCGTTGGTGGTGTTCTCGGAAGCCATGGCGGTTCAGTCCTTTCTCGAAAGCGGCCCATGGAATCGTTTTGCGGGACTATCGGGCAGAGCGTGCGCATCGATTGGTCCTGCGGCGCACGCCGATGCCTTAGTTGAAAATCGCATAGAGGATGCCGATGACCAGCATCAGGGCGAGAGCGAACAGCGCAATCGTCACGGCCAGCACGATCACGTAGGCCGCCACTACGCCCGCCGTGGGCGTCAGGCACATCGCGCAGGTGCCGGGAATGCCCTTGCTCCTGCTTGCCCAGCAGGCCGCGACGGCGAACGCCACGACGGCCGCGGCGAGGTAGATCCCCTGCACAACAGAGGGGTCGAAGTTCTGAAGGCCCAGCTCAATGGCGGCAGAGGCGGGAAGCCACGTCACGGTGAGCGCGAATATGCATACGGCCGAGAGCGCCGCTCCTGCCCAGAAGAGCACGGCGCAGGGGCCGCGTCGCACGCGCGAGGCGCCCTGCGTGTACGAATCGCAGGAGCGCAGGTGCGCGTCGATGTCCAGCGTGGAGGGCATCTGCGTTTCGCCGCGGACGAGCATCGAGGTCACCGCATCGAGGCCGGCGTTGATTTCCTGCGCCTCTTGGGCGACGCGCTCCGCGAGCTGCTCGGTGGCATTCCCCATGCTTCGTTCGCGTCCGAGGGTGGCGATGTCGGCGATGCGGTAGCTCATCGACGCGCATGCCGCCGCCAGAAAGCCCGCGAATGCGAGCACGCTCAGCGTCGAAGTGCTCGCCAAGGGCTCTGAGAGGAACCCGCCCATGTTGAACTCCAGGTTGCCAACGTGAAGAACCATGGTCAGATGGGGCCAGATCATGGCCAGTGCCAGGATGAAGAGCACGGTCAGGCCAACGGCCGCAATAGCCATGGGGGCGCGGCGGCCGTCAGAGGTTCGCGCTTCCGCCTGCTTCGCGGCTTCTTTGCGCAGGCGGTCTACCGCGTCGTTGGCCGCCTTGGTGGCCTTGGAGCGGAGTCCTTTCATGGGGGTGTTCACGTGGCTCGCCATCAGCGCTGCGGCGGCGATAGGGTTTGACGCCGAGGCGTTCGCCATTTCGCGCATGTAGCCGCGCGGCACAAGGTGCCCGTAAAAATTCGCCGTGAAATACGCATCGGCATTGCGCGCGAACACGTCCTCGTTCTCGCGCGTCAGACCGAGGCGCGCCATATAGGGGCTTTCGGCCATGTGCGCCTGCACATCGAGCACCGCATGCTCGGCCGAGGTCAAGGTGTCGAGCGCCTGCGCCACGGGGGCGTGCGAGCAATCTGGCACGGAGGTGGTTCTTGCGAGCAAATCGCGCGCGGTTTCGCTGCGCGCCTCGTAAAGCGCCGCATTGCGTGCCATCCAGGTCACGTGCCCCATGGGGCCGAATCGCGCATTGAACGCGCGCACGGCATCCTTATCGCCGCATGCTTCATCGAATAGAACCAGCAGGCGTCCGACGCGCGCCATGGTTCCGCCTTCGCCGAGCGTGCAATCGAACATCTCCGCCTGGGAGAACAGGCCGATGGCTGCCAGGAATCCTGCGAGCTCATGCATGATGGACGGATTGCCCATCAGCTCGTAGAAGGCCGCCGGCGAAGAGGAGATTCCCTCAAAGCATTCGTCGGCGGAGCACGCTCCGTGGAAATTGGCGGGCGTGTTCGAGAACTTCTGGCGGCAGAAGCTCAGCACGAACTCGGGCTGGCTTTTCACGTCGGATTCTACGGAACGCAGCACGTCTATCGCGGTGCCCTCGGCGTCGTTCTCCTGCGCCCAGCGCGACATCGCGCCCGAGGCGATAAACGCAAGCGCCCCTTCGTCGCCCATCGTTTCGGCGAATTCGGCAAACCCGTTGAGCTCGAAGGAGCGCCCCTTCCAGCGAAAGGCCGGTCCCGTCGGATCGATGAGCGCGATGGCGCGTGCCAGTCCCAGGTCATGGTTGGCAATGGTCGCCTTGTCCATCTCCACGATATCGTTGAGCGCCACGGCAAGGTCGGTTTCGCCTACGTTGCGGAAGTACTCCTCGAGGGCATGCGTGTACAGGTGGCGCTGGGCGCGCTGCCATTGCGAGCACAGCGCGCCGGCCAGCGACGCGCGGTCGAAGTATTCGGTTCCTTCGAACTGGTAGCCGCGATGCGTGCGCGGTCGCGCGGTGCCGTCGAGCACGGGGTCGGCATAATGGAATGCCGTGGGGTCCTCGCACCAGCGCACCACGTCGTCGTAACCTAGGCGCCCCGCTGCGAACGCGTAGGTGAGGCCGAATATCAGCTCGCCCAGGCTCTCGTGCGCCGGCTCCTTCGCGGCGAAGGAAACGGGGCGTCCGCCGGCGAGCACCGACGAGAGGTCATCGGCGTCGATAAGCGCCTGATGGGGGTGGTGTCCGCCGTTGTAGAGCGTCCAGATGGTGTAGCCCAGAGAATACCAGTCGTTCTCGCGCTGCACCACCGACGAGTGGGGCGAATAGCCCGGCGTGCGGCGGTCGATTTTGGTGGAGCCCGTGTCGCGTCCGGCGTCGAGCACGCTCGAGATGCCGTAGTCGCCCAGCACCAGGCTGCCGTCGAGCATATAGAGGTTTTTTGGCTTTACATCGCGATGCACGATGCGGTTCTCATGGAGCAGATGAAGGCCGCCTGCCGCCTGCGGAAGGATGAGCGTGCGGATCTCCTCGAAGGTCACATCGGTACGGTGGCCCAGCGACGGGTCGCAGATGGGCATGATGGCCACGTCGTAGAGGGTCTCGCCGATGCCTGCCACCTCGTCGCGCACCTGGCCTGTTGCATAGATGGGCATCAGGTGGGTTTGCGTGAAGTGTCGCTCGCGCAGGGGGTGCTCGGTCATAAGGCTGCGCAAAAACGACAGCACGGCGCTGCGATTCATGCGGTCCTTTGCGCTGCGGGGCGTCCAACTGATTTTGGCGGCGAACTGCGCGCCGCTTTCATCGGTCGCGCGCACCACGGTGCCCTGCGCTCCCGATCCCAGAACGTCGTCCGTGTGCAGCTGATAGGTTGCTCCGTCGGCGCTTACGAACGTGATGTCGGACCCCGAAAGGTATGGCGAATCGCCCATCTCGTCCACGGTTTCGGCGGGCATGTCGAGCGTTGTCGCGGCGTCGGATCGAGGCGGGCGCGTGGGGGCGAATGTGCTCGATGGGCCTCCGGTCACGCTGCTGCTCATATTGCTTCGGTTGGCGAAGCGGTTGCTCGTGCGACTTTTTTCGTCATTCAGACAGGTGTGTGCAAATGGCGCAGAAATCGCAGCGGGCGAATCGAGCAGCGTTTCGCCGGGCATGTTCATAAGCGTGTCGCCCGGCATGGTGAGCAGCGTTTCGTCCGGCATGTCGAGCAGCGTATCCGATGCCGTTCTGCGTGGCGTTCGGTCGATTGCCATCGTGATCCCCTTTCCCCTTGCCGCCCCGTCGGGCAGGGCATGGCTGCGGCGTCGTGCGTCATGTTCTGGCTACCGATTCTAAAAAACGAGCCTTTCGTGCTCATGTTTCGCCCTCTTTTGCGCAAAACCTCGGGCCTGAAGGTATCGGAGCAGGCGTCGAAGCACGGATGCGCCACGGCTGGCGCGTATGCCGATTGCAGTGAGCGCGGCGCATGCGTTTGAGGCGCTGCTTGGGCGCACTCCAGTTGGCGTATGTCGACCGCATGCGTCATTCGTCGCACTGCTCGGCGACGCGTACGGCGATGATGGTCGCATCGTCGTATGAGCCTCGCTCGCGCGCCTCTATCGCGATGGCGCTTAAGGCGTCGGCCAGGCCGGCGGGCGAAGCTACGCCGTCGAGGGCCTGCTCAAGATCTTCTTCCTCTATGTATTCCCAGATGCCGTCTGAGCAAACGGCATAGATGTCGCCGTTTGCGATCGGCATGGGGTTGGCCAGGTCAAACGGCCAGGCGCGATCATTGATATGGGCGCTGGGAATAGGGTGTCCGAGGCTGCGGGTTATCGTGTGCGCTATATCATCCGGCACGGGATGGCCGGGATGCTCGTCGCGCCACTGCTCGGCGAGGGAGTGATCGTGGGTCAGGCGCATCGCATAGGGGGCGCGGTATCGGTAGGCGCGCACATCGCCCGAGTGGAACGTGTGCGCTCGGCCCTGCTCGTCGAAGGCCACTCCCGCTGCCGCGCAAAACCCGATGCGTTCGCCGCGGTGCCTCGCTTCGAGGACGATATCGTTCGCCGCTCGAAGGGCGCAGGCTAGTCCGCCTAGCCATTCGGTTTCCTGCTCGGATGCACGCTCTTCTTCGGCGGGCGCCGCCGGATCGCACTTTCCCGAGGCGAAGGCACGGGACTCGCGCGCGTTCGCGTAGCCGCACTCGTCTTCGGGGCTCAAACGTCGATCGGCATGCGGCGTGCTCTCGGATTCTTCCATCGGCTTGCCCTGCTGCTGCGCCGAAGGCGGTGTTCGCATCGCATTGCCCGGCTGCAGGCCCGCCTGGGCGCACGCGAGGCTGAATCCGGCGAGGGCCGCGCCGGCCGCCTGCGCGCCGCCGCCGTGCCCTCCTACGCCGTCGAACACGATGAACGCTCGCGACGCCTCGTCTTCGCCGCATACCACGGCGTCGCTCTCGGGCGGCAGCGATCGCATGCCAACGAGCGCGCGGTCTTCGTTCGCCTCGTGGTGGGTGCCGCGCAGGCTGATTGCTGCATACTGGAGTTTCATCGGGATGTCCTTCCTGCTGGTAGGCTCATGCATGGGTTCGTTTTGCGGGGCGGCCGTGTCATGTCGTCTCGCGCCGTTCTGCATTCATGCCGATTTATGCATCGACGCGCTGCGTGTATGCGGCTGCTTGCGATTGCTACGCTTTCGTGAACGACACGCCGTCGTTCGATGCCTCGGCGCGCACGGTGTCGCCTTGACGGCATGCACGATCGAATACGAAGCTCGCAAGGGGGTTGAGGAACCGCGCCTCCACCAGGTTGCCAATGCCGCGCCCGCCCTTCTCTCGCACTTCGGGCGCGAGGGCCTCGCGGCAGAACCATGCGATGCAGGAATCGGCCACATCTACGCGGATGCCGCTGCGAGCCGCCACGTTGGTCGCGATTTTGCCCAGCTGCGCGCGCACGATGAGCCCGCTTGCCTCCTCGCTGATGTAATCGAACACCACGATGTTCTCGCCGATGCGATTCAGCACCTCGGGTTTGAAGTGCACCGCCATGGCATCTTTGACCTTCTGCTCAATCTGGTCGTAGGGCTCGCCGGGCTGCACGATGTTGCGGCGCCCCACGGCGCGGCCGTGCTCGTCGAGCACCTCCTCGGAAATGCCCACGTTGCTGGTGAAGAAGATGATCGTCTCGCTGAAGTACACGGTGTTGCCCTGGCCGTCGGTCATGCGGCCGTCTTCAAGGATCTGCAGGAATTTGTCCATGATAGAGGGGTGCGCTTTTTCGATCTCATCGAACAGCAGCACCGAGAACGGGTTGGATTTCACGGCATTGGTAAGCTGTCCTCCCTGCTCATAGCCCACGTATCCCGGAGGTGCGCCAAAAAGCTTCTGGTCGGAGTTTTCGGATGAGTACTCGCTCATGTCGAATCGCAGATAGCTTCGCTCGTCGCCGAACAGAAGCTCGGTTACGGCTTTGACCACCTCGGTCTTGCCGGTGCCGGTGGGGCCCGCAAGAAACAGTACGCCTTTGGGCTTGGTGCCCGAGGAATGCTGCATGCCGGAGAACCCCATGACCGAGCGCTTGAGCACGGTGACGATCTTCTCGATGGCGCGGTCCTGGCCTTTCACGCGGCGGCGAAGCGCCTCTTCGGGGTCCTCGCGCAGCTTGTCTGCCACATCGGCCCAACGGTTTTCCTTGATGCCGTATTTGTATACGTCAACAAGCTGCGGCATGTCGGCGGGTATCGTGTTGCTTTTGAGCGCAAGGCGGCGCAGCTCGTCAACCTCAGCGAGCTTCATGGAGTCGGTCACATCGATGAACTTCTCGCGCTGCTTGTCCATGGCGGAGGGCTGCAGGGCGGGGAAGCTCGCGGCAACGAAGGCGGCGCGGCAGGCGCGATCGGGATTGGGGAGCGCTATGGTGCGTACGTCGGGGTTGCCGGCGAAGAACCAAGGGGGTACGTCGGCAACCTTGTTCACCACGAGGATGAGCGTGTTTCTGTTGGCGCCATCGCCGCGGATGGAGTCCATGACGCCCAGCATCAAGTTCATGAATACGGCGTTTTCCTCGGTCGAAAGGTCGCTCGGGCGCGCCGAGAGACGCGAGGCGAACGAGAACACGCATGCGATGGACTGGGGCTGTGCGGGGGTTTCGTTCGTCTTGGAAGCCGCGGGGGAGGACTCTGTAATCGGACGGCCAGGCTGCGAGGCCTGCGGCGTTGTGCCGAGGTCGCTCTGCGATGCTTGCGGCGCCGACCCCGTACCGCCTGGGCGCCCCGCGAAGGGAAGGCGGCTCGCAATCCCTCGTTGCTCCTCGAGGCGGCGCGTGAGCGCGGCGCGTACGATGAGGGAGTTGTGAACCAGGCGGTTGTCGGCATAGGATTCTTGGCGGCGCGACGGGTTGAGGGCCTCGGTTTCTTTACGCAGGCGATCGGCCTCGCGGCTGGCGGATTCCAGCAGATCGGGCAGCGCGGGGTCGCCCAGGGGGTTGGTCATGCCACGTAGGGGGTCGCAGTAGAGAAACCGATAGGCAGGCGCATCGACTCGGTTCTGGCCGTTGAGCGCACTGCTCTGGCGGATGCCTTGATTTGCGGGCGCGTCGATTTGATTTTGGCGGAGGACAGAAGCGGTATCGTCCTGGTTAGCGCCTGGGTCGTACGTGCCTCGGCGGGAGGTCGGGGCGCTCATGTCCCGATCGATGCCGCTGCCGTCTCGTGGCGGGCGCTTGCGGGCCGCTCCGCGCTCGAACAGGCGGGGCAGCAGCTCTTCGAGCTCGAGGAACGCAGGCGTGGCGCCGGGCGCTTCGGTCTCGTAAAACGGGTATCGATCGTGAACGTTTCCCTCGATGATGAACGCCGATTTGATGCCTACAAAATTCTCGATTTCCTTCTGCCACGGAGGGGTGAGTGCCATGGTGACCTCCCTGTTCGTCTTCTTGAGCTCGACTGTGCTTCGACGCTAAATAATCCGGTCGCGATCATCTTAGGGGCGTGCTGGGGTTGGCGGAAATCCTCCGTCCTTTTGTGCAAAACCGCAGTCCGCGGGCGAAAGCAAGCGGAGCGAGGGAAAGTCGTCCGCGGGAGCTTGACCAGCGGTTCTCTTTCGGCTGCGCGCTATCAGGCGCGCGCCAATCGCGGCGGAGGCAGTTCGGCGGACGCTTAAGCCATGAGGACGGTTGTTGTGAGGATGCAATGGGATGGAACTGGGGGTGCGGCAGGCCAACTGCCTCGTGGACAATTTGGATCATCGGGCAAAGGCTGGCTGGACGATGCCGGATTGGAGCCTTGGGACCCTTTCCACGGCCCAATCGGGCTGGCTCTGCTGAGGTTGGGCGCGCGGGGTCATTCCGCGACGCTGAAACCGGGATTTCGGAGCGCGCTTGCAGCAAAAAGGCTTGCTATGCGGTATTGCCAGATAAACAAACGGCGATTTGCTGCCGCATAAACTTCGCTTCGCAACCGCGTAAAAGTCGTCCCGCAAACAAACAGCGATTTGCTGCAGTTTTCGCGAGGTGCCCTGAGTACACCGCCGTTGGACTTCGCGTTTCCCCAGTTCACGGCCTCGCACGAATTGGGCTACTCGAAGGGGTATCCGAAAACTGCAGCAAATCGTCGTTTGTTTCAAGCGGGGTTCCTAATGGGGTGCCTAATGGGGTGCACAATGGAGCACATTGGGGCGTATTGGGGTGCGCCGAGCGTTCGCACTCGGTGTTTTCGCCGCTCTATGCCGGCTGCGTTGTGGTTGGGCGTCCGTGGATGCCGATAGACATGAACGTGTCGCCGAAGTGAACGTTCTGGATGCGGCGCGGCTGCTTAAGCGCGACGTCGTAATCGCCCTGCAGGCTTTCGGAGAACACGTGCACGATTTGGTTTGAAGAGCCGCGAAGGGGGCACGCCCCGTCGTTGAGCGATTCGACATAGGGTCCGTCGATAAGGGCGTCAACGCAATCGAGAGCCTCCTTTACCGCGGCGCGTACGCGCGCGTCCTCGATCCGGTCGGACTGCTGTCGTCCGTTCGCGCCGGGCTCATCGCGGGATTCATGTTCGCATGGCGTGCAGCAGGATTCACGTTCGTATAGCGCGCTGAGGCGCTCGCGGTCGCTCGATGTGCGGCTCGGCTCGTGCGCGCATGGCGTGCGGAGGGGTTCGCTGTCGTATGGCGCGTGAATCGGCGTGTCGCAAGGTACGGCGGCATGAGGCATTCCCTGGAGTTCGCGTTTGGACCCATCGGCAAAGGCGCGCAGGTTGTCGAGCGTGTAGCCGGTGTAAACGAGAATGTCTTTGAAGTGGGGGCGAATGGCGGCGAGCACGCGCACGAGCGATTCGGGCTGCTCGAAGGGGTCGCCGCCCGTGAATGTGATGCGTTGGATGCCGGCTTGTCGCGCCATGCCGATGAGCGCCTCGGAAAGCCGTGCATCGTCGATGTCTTTGGCCGGGTCGTTGCGCCACAGCTCTGGATTCGCGCATCCTTCGCATCGCTTGGAGCAACCAACGGTCCATACGGCAATGCGTGTGCCGGGGCCTAGCGTTTCGACGGGTGCGTATGCGCGATCGATAAGCATGAGAGGTTCTCTCCTGAGGTCTTGGCGGTGGATGCAAACAAAAACCCACCTGGGGTGGCAAGAAGCTTGACGTGGAAGGCGGTTGGATGGTTTGGGGCGCCTGAGGGAGATGCCTGTGGCAACTCCCTCAGGCGCTACGGACGGGCATGGAAGGCGGATGCCTGCGTTTCGCGCCCGCGCAATGTTGCTATACGCAAAACGGCCGGAGCTTTTGCTATGCGTATAGCGGTTGGGGAGCGCAGCGCGAGATGCTGGCGGCGTCGAGGGGGTCGAAGCATGCGGGACACGCATCGATGCGGTCATCGGGCGCGTCCATGGGATAAGCGGCGCCGCACACGGGGCATCGCACCACCCACCCGATTTGCCTGGGCGCATCGGACTCCTCCTCGGGATTCGGGGCGTCGCCTGTGGAATGCCCTTCGCCGCAAGAACCCGCTGCAGCCGCATCGGGCTCGTAAGACTCGTCTTCCCACGGCTCTGCAGGGTATTCGGGGTCGGTAACGGCTTCGCGTGCCTCGGTGTCGTCTGCCGCTTCGTTCTCGAAGCGTCGCGAGACGTTGAGCGGGGGGTCGGCTTCGCGCGGCGCGTAGACTGTTGCCGCGGGGGGCGTGGCCGGAGCACCTGGCACCACCTCGATGCGAAACAGCATGTCGGCCATGCGGAGCTTCTCGCCGCCCATCACCTCGCGCGGCATGTCCGGCTCAAGCGGCGCCCAAACTCCGGCGGCATCGATTTCGGTCTTGTGGCGTCCCACGAACTCGAGCGTCCAGGTGCCGTTCTCATGCGCTTCAGCAACGAGATGCACGCGCGATACGCGCGGCGAAAAGCTTTCGGGGCAGAAATCGCCAGCGCGGCCGATGATGCCGCCGGGTCGGGCGACCTCTATACGCTGCTTGGTTCTCAGGTTCACCAGCACGAGGCTGCCCGCGTGTTCGCTGTGCGAGGGGGCTTGCGCGCCGCACGCTGCGCAGACGGCGGCGCTATCGTTGTTGGCGAATCCGCATCCGCATTCCCACATGGCCTACCTCATCTCTCTCGTGCGCGGCTTTTGGGCGGGGCGTCGACGGCTGCCGGAAGGTTGTGCGGGAACGGTGACGTATTTCGTGCCCGTGCTGCTCTTCTTGGCTGATCCGCGCGCTTTGCCCGTGCCGCTTCCCGGCGCGTTTGCGCGCACTTTTGCCTTTGGATCCATGCGTTTGGTGGCGGGCGCTGCGCCATGCGTTTTGCCTGACGCGAAGGTGATGGCCTTGCAATGACGCACGTTGGGCGCGGCACGGTGAACCACTTTGTTCACGACGCCGCGTTTCGCGAGGTCGTCGGCTATTTCCGCATACACCGCGCAGAAGCGCGTCTGGGCGGCAAGCAGATCCTTCGCATCCGGCGCGTTCGCTGCGGCATCCATGCGGTCGTGGCTTAAAGCCCCCGATTCGCCGCGCACGCCCACCACCTCGAGCATCATGTCGCCGTCATTGGTGAAAAACGCATGGATGCCTGTAGGGGCAGAATCGCCGTTCGAGGCAGAGCTTGTGAACATCAGGTGTTCGCCGCGTGCGGTGCCGGAGAAATCCACGGAACGTACCACGTCATAGCCATGTTCGCGCATGACCTCATCGATGCAGGTGCGGATATAGCGCTGCTCGTCGCGCTCGTGTACGACGGCTTCCAATGCGTCAAGCCGGGAGAACACGGCATCGGCATTTTTGAATGCGGGAGGTCTTGTACCGGCGGCCGAGCCGAGCTGGGCCTCGAGCACGCGGATGCGTGCGAGCGCTTGCGCCAGCGGCTTTTCCTGCGATGCCATGCGGGATTGGATGATGCGCGCTTGGGCGGTGAGCCCCGCGATCTCCGCCGAAGAGAGGGGCGCGCCGTGAGCCGCGGCGTTCTCCGCCGCCTTGGATGCGCATCGGGCAATGGATGCGAGCGCCGCGCGGTCGGCTTCGAGCGTCTCGGCACGCGTGATGATCGCGCGAGCTTCGTCGAGGATGCCCATGAGGCATGCCACCTCGTCGGCCGAGGCGGACGCCGTGGGCGATACGTCGGTCTCGTTCGAGGCGAGGGAAGCGCGCGACCCGGGCTGCCGAGCGGAGATCAAAGTCTTTGCGGTTTCGGCGCGGGCTGCCGCGGCGGTCAACGCGTCCAACGCTGCGGCTACTTCGTCGGAGGAATCGCCCCGCTTCATCGCGTGGGCGAATGACGAGACGCTCTCGTTTTCGGCGGCGCTCGTTTGGGCGCGCCTGATATGCTCGATGACGGGCGCCATCTTCTCATGCGCCTGGGAAACGATGGCGTCGAGGTCTGCGGCGATGTGCCGTGCGTGCCTCTCTGCCGTATCGGGGCTGTCTCCTATGTCGAAGGCGGCTGCCGCATGGATGGAATCCACCGCTTCCGAAGCGATGCGCTCAAGTTGGCGAGATGCTTCACCGAGCCCGTCGTGGGTTCTTGCATAGGCGCGCAGCTCGGACTCCAAGGCCTCAACCCTGATGAGGGCATTTGTCTCGGCGGTTGTCACGCGGTCGCGAGCGCGCTGGAGGCGCTCCTTGATTTGCCGCTCGACACTCAAATCGCTGGTTTTCGGTCCGCTCATGGTTCGCCCTCGTTTTCGCTTCATAGTGCTATCGGATTGATTCCGACGCATCTCTGATTCCGTTCGAAGAAATCCTACGTATGGGGTAGGGCTTCCGCCATTCCACGGCGCTTTTGCGCAAAACCTGAGGCGTATATAGGTGGGCACGTACGCACGGCAGCCGAACGGGCGGTGCTGGAGCGCATGGTGGCGGGGCGGACGATAGCGAAACGGCCGGTAGCCGAATGGGCGATGGCTGAGCGGCGGGCAGTGAGAGAGGCGCGCGATGGCGCACATATGCGGCGGCGAAGGCGTGAAAGCGAGGGACGTGACGGCTGGGCGGCGTTGGCAAAACGGGCAACGCTGGAGTGGGGGATGATAAAGCGGCGGGCGGCGATAGTGCGGTCGTTTGTGAGAGGGGCTAAAACGCTGCTTCCACGGGACCGCTCACGAGCACATCCTCCTTGCCGCGGAAGAGCTCGGTGAGCTTGGCGAGCAAGGGTTCCTGCGTGCCGTCGAGCATGCGCAGCGTGATCGTCACGTCTTCGGCGTAGGAGGTATCGAGCGTCTTCGCGCCGCAGTCGTCCGCCAAGCGCGCCGTTTGTTCGTAGAGTGCGTACGGCGTGCGTACCCGAATGTCAACGCAGCGGGAAACAACCACGATCTGTGCCGCTTCGATGGCGGCCTGCGTTGCTTGGGTATAGGCGCGCACCAGGCCGCCCGTGCCCAGGAGCACGCCGCCGAAATAACGCGTGACCACGCAGGCCACGTCCGTGAGGCCGGCGTGCTGAATGGCCTCCAGCGTGGGAAGGCCTGCGGTTTTCTGCGGCTCGCCGTCGTCAGAATAGCGGACGCGCCCCACAGCGCCGGCTCCGCCTTCGCGCAGCACGTAGGCGTACACGTTGTGACGCGCCATACGATTCGCGGTGCGGATCTCCTCGAGGAAGCCGAGCGCGGCGTCCTCGGTCTCCACGTGGGCGAGGCTTGCGATGAAGCGGCTCTTTTTCTCTATGATTTCGGCCTGCGTGCGGCCTTCTATGGTGGTGTAAGAATTCATGGTGCCCACTATAGCAGAGCGGGGCGTGATAACGGAGCGTGGCGTGCTGGACGTGCGGGGCATCGCGTCTGGCGGGATGCCGTTTTGGTCGTACGGCTCTTGCCCTTGCGCGCCGCCGCGCTCGTTCGTGGTACCATAGCGCTCGTTATTGTGTGAAACGCGTATTCCGCAAGATAGAGAGGTCTTCCCATGCCTAATGAAGGAAGCTTTGAGGCCAGCCTCAAGCGTTCGAACGCCATTCGCGCCGACTTCGCGGAGAATCCCGGCAAATACCGCATGCTTACGGGCGACCGCCCCACGGGCAGGCTGCATCTGGGCCATTACTTCGGCAGCATCATGCATCGCGTTCAGATGCAAAACGCCGGCATCGATAGCATGGTGCTTATCGCCGATTACCAGGTGATTACCGATCGCGACACCACGGCCAACATTCAGGACAACGTGTACAACATGGTGATGGACTACATTGCTGCGGGCATCGACCCCGAAAAGACCGTCATATACACGCATTCCGCCGTGCCCGCATGCAATCAGCTGATGCTTCCGTTCTTGAGTCTTGTTACCGAGGCGGAGCTTTTGCGCAACCCAACCGTGAAGGCCGAGATGGAGGCCAGCGGACACGAGCTTACCGGTCTTTTGCTCACGTATCCCGTGCATCAGGCCTGCGACATTCTGTTCTGCAAGGCCAACGTGGTGCCGGTAGGTAAGGACCAGCTTCCGCACATTGAGGTCACGCGCAAGATTGCGCGCACGTTCAACAACCGCTACGGTCAGGTGTTTCCTGAGCCCGAGGGGATTCTGTCCGACGCCATCGAGATTCCCGGCCTTGACGGGCGTAAGATGTCGAAGAGCTACGGCAACTCCATCATGCTCGGCGCCACCGAGGAGGAGACGGCCAAGCTCATCAAGAAAAGCAAGACCGACGGCGAGCGCCGCATTACCTTCGACAGGGAGAACCGCCCGGGAGTATCCGCCTTGCTGACCACTGCGGCTTTGTGCACGGGCCGCACTGAGATTGAGATAGCCGAGGAAATCGGCGATGCCGGTGCCGGCGCGCTCAAGAAGTATGTGACCGAGAGCGTGAATGCGTTCCTCGCGCCGCATCGCGAGCGCCGTCGCGAGCTCGAGCGTGACCTTGATTACATCAAGGACGTGCTCCACGAAGGCAACAAGCGCGCCAACGAAATCGCCAACGCGACGCTTGACGAGGTGCGCGAAGCGATGGGCATGGTGTATTAGGCCTAGAATCGCAGCTGAGCGTTCTTCACTAACAAGAAAAAGACGGCACGAGGGGGCAGGTTATGCCCCCTCTGTATGCGATGCATCTTTGCCGTAGCAGCCGGGCGCGTCCACGCCTAGGTATGCCCCCGGCATGCGATGCATCCTCTTTTACGGAACTAGGAAGTTCATCACAAGCGAAATCATGGCTTCCTTCTCCTCGGGCTTCGATTCCGCAATCATGATCGTTACGGCGACGAGCGTGCTATCGGCAAGCCGCTTCTCTCCGCTTTCGCCGAAGAGCACGCCGTTTTTATCCAGGAAATACAAGAACAAGGCGGCTGCGATTCGCTTGTTCCCATCGGAGAACGAATGGTTCTTCACGATGAAATACAGCAGGTTCGCCGCTTTCTCCTCAATTGAAGGATAGATTTCCACGCCGCCGAACCCCTGGTAGATAGCGCCCAGCGTGCCTTTGAACGAATCGTCTTTCTCGTTGCCAAACAGGCTGCTTTCTTCACCGAAGCGCATGGAATCGATGAATGTGCGGCATTCTTCGTATGTGAGCACATAGGCGTTTTTGCTCCCCCGAGGGCGCGCGAGCGTTTGATGATCATAGTCATCCAAGAGGTCAAGTGCTCGTGTGTAGCACTTGACCACATCGAGCACTTGCTGCGCATCGAGGCGGCCTGGAAGCCTGTCCATGACGTTGACGATTTGGCCGAGCTGCGCCAATCGCTTCTCGTTGGCGGCGTAGCCTTTTATGACGTATTGCTTCAGGACGCTTGTTGCCCAGCGCCTGAATTCAACGCCTCTTTGCGATTTCACGCGATATCCAACGGAGATTACCACATCGAGGCTATAGAGTGTAATTGGCTTATCTGAGCTGGCAATATGCATAAATTGCATATTGCTCTCCCTGTCGATTTCTCCTTCCGAGAAGGCATTGCGGATATGGCGGGAGATAACCGATTGATCTTTCTCGAACAGCTCCGCCATTTGAGCCTGACTGAGCCAGGCCGTTTCTCCGTCGAAGTCAACGGGGAGGCTTATCGTTTGATCCGACGACTGAAATAAAACGATTTCGTGCTGAGAAGGCATAGGAATCCCTCCTTGGATGATGGTGCACATGTCCCACGGGAGCGCTCGTTTGATGCTTTCATTATCGCAGAGCAAGGCGGCATGTCAATAAAAATACAAACATATGTTCTCAAAACTTCTATTGAATCTCGCCATGGCCCCATGTGCCCGTGGGGACGATCGCATAAGCGCTCTGGCGCGAGCTGGCGCCCGCTATGGACCCATGTGCCCGCGGGGTCGACGGGCGAGCGGTTCGACGCCGTGGACGAGGCGTCGTGGACCCATGCGCCTACGGAGTCGACCTCGTGCGCGTTGATGGCGTAGTCGGGAGTCAACGTGGACTCGCGTACCTATGGGGTCGATTCTATCGAGCTCTTCAGCGGGCTCTTCGGGGCTCGCGATGCGACAAGAGCGCATCCACCAGCTCGTCGAAGGTGCCGCACGCATGGGTGGGGCGTTCGGCGGCCAGACGGGTTTCGGGGAACATCCCCCAAAGGACTGCGGCGGTTATGCATCCCGCCTCGCGCCCCGCCTCCATGTCAAAGGGGCTATCGCCCACGAATGCGCACTCGGAGGCGCTCATCCCCAATAGCTTTGCGCCAAGCTCAACGGGTTCGGGGTGCGGCTTGTGGTGCTCGCAGGAATTGGCTCCCACCAGGCAGTCGAAGTATTCGGCGACGCCTAATATCTCAAGGCCGTGTTTCGCGAGCGGGCTCATTTTAGACGTGACCACGCCCATCGAGAACCCCGCTTCGCGCAGGCGTTCCAGGCCGTCGCGTACGCCGGGGAACAGCGTCACCGCCTCGTCGTGGTGCGCATGATTGAACTCGCGGTACACGCGTAAAAGCTCGTTTTGTACGGCGGGGTCATCGGAGAAATCACGCATCTGCACCGCAAGCGGCTGCCCCACCTTCGCCATCAGCACTTCGTCGGGCAGCGCGGACCCCAGCACCTTGTGCGTTGCGTGCCGAAACGACGCCAACAGCAGGTCGTGGGTGTCGACGAGCGTGCCGTCGTTGTCAAAAAGGATTGCTCGCACGGCGGTTGATTCGTTCGTGTCTGTCATGGGAACCCTTTCTTTCCTGGCCGCTCCTGCCTGGTCGCGTCGTGTGCGGCTTGTCTCATGCGCATGGGGCGCCGTGTTTGATGCGCTGCGTGCGATTCGCGTGGGACGCAGGCGGCATCTCGGCCACTCGTGAGGGCCGCGTGGGCTCTCCGCGAAAAGCGGTGCTTCACGCCCTCCGAGCCCGCATCGTATCGTAAGATGCTTTTCGAATTCTACGGTATGGAAGATGCTGCGGACATATTCAACATATGTTGCGTCGCAGCAAGCAAGGAGGACATCATGAGGGCACTGGTGCAACGCGTGACCCAGGCGAGCGTTACGGTGGAGGGCGAGGTCATCGGGAAAATCGGGAAAGGTTTTCTCGTCCTGCTCGGCGTGGGGCATGACGATACCGAGGAGCAGGCGCAAAAGCTGTGGGCGAAAATCTCCAAGATGCGCATCTTCGAGGATGAGAACGGCAAGACCAACCTGAGCTTGGCCGACGTGGAAGGCGAGGTGCTGGTGGTAAGCCAGTTCACGCTGTATGCGAACTGCAAGAAGGGCAACCGTCCCTCGTTCACCGATGCGGGCGCGCCCGACGAGGCCAATCGCTTGTACGAGTATTTCGCGGGGCTTGTGCACCGCGACCTTGGGCACGTCGAGACGGGCTCGTTTGGCGCGCTGATGCAGGTCGCGCTTGTGAACGATGGCCCCTTTACCGTGTGGCTGGATACCGACGTCCTATAGGGAAGGCGGGACGCTTGCGATCCGGCAGGTTCGTTGCGGGTGTCGTTCGGCATTTCTGTCATCCACGGCAATCTCATCGATATGTTGCGGCTTTGTTGACGAAATCTTGTCATATGAGCCGTATGATAGGCGCATCGCCATCGAATCGACGAAAGGAATGGCCATGATCGTTACTACCACCCAAGAGGTCGAAGGCTATCGTATTACGGGCTATTATGGCATCGTGTTCGGCGAGGTCATTACCGGCGTGAACTTCCTGCGCGATATCGGCGCAGGCATTCGCAACTTCATTGGCGGACGCTCTGCCGGCTATGAGAACGAGCTGCTGAGCGCACGCGACGAAGCGTTGAGCGAGATGCAGCGTCGCGCAGGAGAGATGGGCGCGCATGCCATTGTGGGCGTCGACCTTGATTACGAGGTGCTGGGTGCCGACGGCAGCATGCTGATGGTGACCGCAAGCGGCACCGCCGTAACGCTAGCGCCTGAGGACTAGCGGCAAGGTCTGGGGCCTGTCGGAAGCATTGTCGAAGCGCGGCACAGTGCGGGTTGCATCGTGCCGCGCTTTTGCGTTTTAGGCATGGTGCGTGGCTTTTAGGCCCACGGGTCGCGCTCGAAGAGGGGTTCGGGTTCGGGACGACGGTCGGAGTAGGGGTCGTACCCATCGTCGTCCTCGGCTTCTGCACGTATGAACTCGGCGTTTGCCTTTTGCGCCGCCGCGGGCTTGCAATCGGGGGACGCGGGCTTTATCGCAGCGTGGCCGTTGGCGTTCTCGCATCCGTGCGCTTTCGCGGAGGCGGAACGCTGGGAATTTTCGGCGCGCCTTCCGCTCGCGCCACCCTCTTCGAGAACATGCGGAAGATGGGGCTCGATGTAGGCGATGGGAGCTATGCGCACGTCGCCGCAGAAGGCGAACGCATAGGGTGTGGAAAGGCCGGGCTTGAGCGTCATCATGGTTACGGTGAGGTCGGCTTTCATGCAGGGTTCGGCGGCTTTGCCCGTTTGCGCCGAAAGCCCGCTGGGCACGTCGGCGGCAACCGCAAGAGCCCCTTTGGCCCTGCGTGCGTTTGCGGCCTCGATCCATGCGCCATACGGCTCGCGCACCGTATTGCCTGAGAAGCCGGTTCCCAGAATCGCGTCGATGATGATATCCGCCGCATCGAGCGCTTGGGCGAGTTCGCGATGCGCAGGCGTCACGAGAATGCTTGCGGGGGAGAGCTGCGCGGCCGCGTGCAGCGCCGCTTCATGGGCGGGCTCGGCGTCGATGTCCTCGGGGGCGCGCGGCGTGATCACGCACACGTCGCACCCGCGCTGTGCGAGGTATTCCGCCGCCACCCAGCCGTCGCCGCCGTTGTTTCCCGACCCGCAGAGCACGACGACATGCGGGAGCGCGCGGCGATCGGCCTCGGGGAGGTTCGCGGCCGTCGAAGGCGCCGTCTCGGCGGGCGGCTCGTTGTTTCCGCCGGTCGCGTTGCTGCGAACGGGCCTTTTCGTCGATGCCTCGCGTCGTGCTTCGAACTCATCCAATGCGCATTTCGCCAGAGCCCGTCCAGCTCGGCGCATAAGCGCGGAAAGCGGCGTTCCCGAGGCGGCGATTGCCTGCTCAAGCGCCACAACCTGCGGCACGCTCAGCGTGATGGGTTCCTCCCTTGGCGCATAGGGAGCAAGCGCCGCTCGATACGCCTCGACCAAGTCGCCGAGCCGTGCTTTCGCGTTCGCGGGGCTCGTGGAAGGCAGCGTTACGCATGGGACGCCGTATGCCTTTTGGCAGAACCTTGCATACAGCTGTCCGGCTTTCGCCCCCGTGGCGAACACGGCTTGGATGTCTGCCGCCTCAAAGACGCGCGAGAGATCGTTCGGATGCGCATTGCGGATGCTCGCGTCGCTTGCGCCCTCGATGTCGCACGAGGCAAGCACGTCCCACAGCGCGATTCTCCGGCGAAGCAGCAGGTCGCGCTTGTCCTCGATGGATTCGGGCACGGGCTCGTCGAAAACGGCCGCCAATACGCGCCAGAACCGGTTTTGCGGATGCCCGTAGAAAAAGCCCGCCGCGCGTGAGGCGGGTGAAGGCATAGTGCCCAACATGAGCACGCGAGAGTGCTCGTCGAAAACCGGATCGATGGCATGGTCGACATGGGTGGGGATCATCGTGCACCTTCGTTCGGGGGTCTGCGGCTAATAGGGCGCGAAGCGCAGGGCAGGCGCCAACCATCCTATGGTAGCACGTTGGTTGCGCAATGCTCGTGTTGGCGAAGTGTTCGTGCCGCCCATCGCACGCAACCATTCCCGGATGGATTTCGACGAAGATGTCCTAGCGCTGAGTACCGCCCATCTCGCACGCGAGTATTCCCGAATGGACTTCGATGAAGACGATCTAGCTGGGTACAACCCATCTCACGCACGAGCGTTCCCGTATGCGCGACCGACCCCTACTCTTCCTCGGCCGCCATTGGCTGTGCGGAGGGCGCCTCGCCAACGGTGGGGATGCGCACGCACATGAGCCACAGCAAAAACAGCGCGACGGCGCCCAGAATGACCCATACGATAGGTTTTTGCACGAGCACCGCGCTCACGCCCATCACGACAAACGAAACGCCCAGGATATGCAGCTTGCGCTTGAACGGGATGCCGCCTTGCTGCTGAAATGGGAGCACGTAGGATCGATAGATGCGCGTCTTGCACAGCCAGGCGTGGCAGCGCGGAGAGCTCTTGGCAAAAAGAAACGTGGCAAGGAGCACGAGAGGCGTGGTGGGCAGCACGGGAACGAATACGCCCAGCGCGCCGATTCCTAAAGCGATCCAGGCGCATACGAACAGGACGGGATTGAGCATGAGGACTCCTTTCGGGGTTCTCGCTAGAACGGAGCTGGTGTTCGGCCTGCGGGTCTTTGATCGGGCGCGCAGCCGCTGATTGCCTGACGATTGCGAGCATTCTACCAATGCACGTACGTCGGGGCACTACGTCGATTGACGTCTTTTCGCTTCACGGAAGTTTTATCATCGCGAGCGATTTGCCGGACGGTGAGAGGCCAAGGTGCGCGATAATGCCACAAAACGCAACTGAAGAGGTGCACCATGCTCGATGAACTTCACGTCCAAAACGTCGCACTCATCCGCGACGCATCATTTGCTCCGGCGTCCGGCCTGACCGTCATCACGGGCGAAACCGGCGCGGGCAAAACGGCGCTGCTCTCGGCGCTCAAGCTGATCGTCGGCGATCGCGCCGATGCGGCAACGGTGCGCGAAGGTGCGGCATCGGCCCTGGTGGAAGGTAGGTTCTTTGCCGGTTCGGCCGATGGCGAGGGAGTCGATGCGGGCGAGGACGGCGGTCATGTCGCCATGCGCAAGGTGAGCGCCGACGGGAGAAGCCGCGTAACGATGGATGGTTCCATGGCCACGGTTGGACAGCTTGCTGCAACGGTGGGCAAAAGCGTCGATCTGTGCGGACAGCACGAACACCAGCATCTCCTGAAGCCGGCGAACCATGTGGCAATGCTCGATGCGTGGGCGGCCGATTCGATCGCGCCCGTCTTGGATGCCTATCGAGCGGCGTTTGACGCGCAGTCGGAGGCCGCGCGCGAACTCGAACGCATCAAAGAGGCCGCGCGCACCTCGACCGAACAGCTCGAGCAGGCGCGATTCGTGCTGGCGCGCATCGATGAGGCGGCTCCGTCGCTCGAAGAGTACGAAGACATCATGCGCGAGCTGCCACGCGTAGAGAACGCCGAGGCGCTCGCGCAGGAGGCGGATGCCGCCTATTGGGAGCTTTCGCACGAGGGCGGTGCCGTGGATGCGGTTCGATCGGCGTTGCGCCACTTGGAGTCGGCGGGCGAGATGGACTCGTCGCTGGCGCCCCTTGTGGAAACGTTGACCGACGCGTCGTATGCTCTCGAGGATGCGGAGCGCGAGGTGCGCGTGTACCGCGATGGCATCGACCACGATCCTGCGGCTTTGGCGCGCATGCAGGAGCGCGCGAGTGCGCTGCAGGGTCTTATGCGTTCTTACGGCCCCCGGATGGAGGACGTGCTCGCTAAGCGCGAGGAGGCGGCGCGAACCGTCGCCGCGGTTGACGATGCCGATCGGCTGGTGGCTGCGGCGCAGCGGGCGTGCGACGAGGCCGAACAGGCGCTGCAGCATGCGGCGAAGGCGCTTGACGATGCTCGCGCAGAGGCTGCCCCCAGGTTCGCGGAGCTCGTGAATGCCCAAATGGCCCGTCTCGAAATGGGGTCTGCCGAGCTGGTGTGCCACCTTGAGGCGCTTGACCGCGCGCAATGGACGCGGACCGGCGCGTCGAAGGTCGAGCTTCTCTATCGCGCCTCATCGGGCATGACTGCACGCCCGCTTGCGCGCATCGCATCGGGCGGCGAGGTGAGCCGCGTCATGCTTGCGTGCAAGGTGGTTCTGGGTGCGGCCGACGAGCGTGAGACGCTCGTGTTTGACGAGGTGGACGCCGGCGTGGGCGGCTCGGTCGCCGTGGCGCTCGCCGGCGTGCTTGCCGACCTGGCGAAAACGCACCAGGTCATCGTGGTAACGCATCTCGCCCAGGTGGCGGTGCGCGGCGATGCTCACTATCTGGTTCGGAAGAACCCCGATGGCGCCGACGGCATCCCCGAGACCGAGCTCTCGCTTATCGCCGGCGAAGCCCGCGTGGCCGAGGTCGCCCGTATGCTCTCCGGCGATACGAGCGAAGCCTCTCTTTCTCACGCCCGCGAGATGCTCGCCGCCGTTCGGGGTCGCTAAGCCCGACAAGCCCATTGCGTCGGCGCGCTAGTCGACCCTGCGGCTGGATAAGCTTGGGGCAGACGCCCCCGCAAGCCCATTGTGCTGGTGTGCGAATCGACTCCAATGTCTCGTCGTGGTTTGATTTGTCCTGCAGAGTTTCCCGTTGCGCTCGGCCTGCTTTTTCGTGGCACAACATTGCGCACGTCGCATTCTCGCCATGCTGCGATCGTCCGCAATGTTGCGCCTCGTTCGTGCCGTGCGTCGTCCTTCGCGGGTATAATGTTTTGTCATGCCTGCGATTTCATCGCGCCGCAACTTTCTCATGCCGTGCCTTGGCTGGGTGTGTCTGAAACATCTCGACAACTTGCCGCTTCCCACCATGATTTCCTCATCGGAAGTGCCATGAGGGCGATGCAATTGAAACAAACGGCGATTTGCTGCAGTTTTCGCGCGCCTCCCGAAGTAGCCCAATCGGAGCGAGGCCGTGACCTGGGGAAACGCGAAGCAGAACGGCGGTGTACTCGGGGCATCCCTCAAAAACTGCAGCAAATCGCCGTTTGTTTTCAGGGTGACGTTCATGCTGCAGCAAATCGGCGTTCGTTTGCGGAGCAACGTTTGCGATACATCAAATCGGCGTTTGTTTGCAGGGTGACTTTTACGCGGTTGCGGAATGACGTTTATGCTGCGGCATATCGCCGCTTGTGCCGCTTGTTTCGCGGGATGCGTTCGGCGGGTGAAGAGAGAGGCGTGTTTTGCGAGGCAGGGTGAGGCAACGGAGCGCGATTTGCGCTTCAGAAGCGTAGGGTGAATTGTAGGTCGTGTTTTGTTAAGGCCAGAGCGTTTCGCGAGGGCGAGAAGCACATCGTGATTTGAAGCACATTCCACAAAAGAAGAGTGGATTCGCGTAATTTGTTAAAGGGAAAAGCGACCCCCGAGGCTTCGCGGTGGGCGAGGAGGCTTCAGGGGTGTTTGGAGTGGCGCCCATCGGCAGGCAAAAGTCTCCAGGGCGCCACCTGGCAAGTCGGCTGGCTTGTGGCACGGGGCGCCACCTGGCAGATTGGCCGGCTTGTGGGCGCTGGGCGTCATCTGGCAGGTCAGCTGGCGCCCGGACGCTCTCTTGCAGATATCAGCCTTTAAGCAGGGGCGTAATTGAACCCTGGGCGAGGATGGTGATTTTCCGCGTGGCGCGCGAGATGGTGGTGTAGAGGCGGCGTCGAGCAAGGTCGTTTTCGCCGAACGTTTTCACGCTCGCATCGGGAATGATCACATGGTCGAATTCCAGTCCCTTGGCGAGCGGAAGCGTGATCACGAACACGCCCTCGTCGGGCATGGAATGCCTTCCGTCCACCAGCAGCGGCGCATCGTCGCCCAGCGCGGCGATCAGCTTGCGTGCTTCCTGCTTCCACGGCACTATGATCGCGGTAAGCCCCTCGTCCTCGCGCGTTCGTTCGATCGCATTGCGCAGTTCGGCCAAAAGCCTTTGCTCGTCAGGGCATTCAATAAGCTCGGGCTCCTCTTCGGCGCGCTGGATGGACTGCACGCGCACGCGATCGTCGGGCGGCATGAGACGCGTGAACAGCGCGGTGATGCCGGGAGCCGAGCGATAGCTGGTCATGAGGCGACATTCTTCCACCTCGCCGCGCATGGCTTCGAACGCGGCGCGCACCTCGGCAAACGAGGCGGTGTTGGGCTTGATCGCCTGGTTCTCGTCACCCAGCAGCAGGAAATGCGCTCGGCGGAAAAATCGCGCGAGCACGGCAAGCTGGGCGCAGGTGTAGTCCTGCACTTCGTCGATCATCACGTACTTGGCGTCAGCGTTGCCCATGCCGGTGAGGGCCATCTTCAGATAGAGCCATGTGACGGTTTCGATGCTCTTCTGGCCGGTCAGGCGCATGCCGATGCGGTCGACGCGCAGCCATTCGTCGCGCGCGACCGTATCGTAGGCGTCTGCATGTTTTTGGCGAAGGTAGGCGAGCGTGTAGGAGCGCACCTCGGCATCGGTCTGGGGGGCAATGGTTTCGTGGAATATTTCCACCTGCTCGGGGATAGAGAGCTCTTCGACCTCCATCTGGGCGGCATCGGTGGCTGCCATCTGCTTCAGGCGCGCCTCCAGGCGAATCTCGAGCTCCTCGCGCATGAGCGCCACAAGGCGCGGGCCGGCGGGAATGCGACGGTATTTCGCGGCGAGCTGCGCAATCTGCGCCGCAGGAATCAGGCGCACGCCGCAGCTTTCGATATCCTTGAAATCGTGCTGTTCGAATTCTACGTTGCGCACCAGATCGTCTATGCGCAAAAGCTCTTCAATGGGCACGTTGAGCTCGCCGCCTGCACGCCCCTTGGGCATGAGCGTGGCCGCGAATTCGTCCCAGGTGATGCACTCGGGGTTCTTCTCGCCCATGTCGGGTAGCACATTGTCGATATAGCGGCGGAACACCGGGTTGGGCGTGATCAAGAACACCTGGCTTGGGTCGAGCTCGCCGCGGCGCTGATAGAACAGGTACGCGATGCGCTGCAGAAGCACGCTGGTCTTGCCGCTGCCCGCGATGCCGCTCACCAGCAGCACGGGCACGTCCTCGTGGCGCACCACCGTGTTCTGCTCCTTCTGGATGGTGGCGGTGATGGCCTGCATGCGCCCGTCGCGCTGGCGCGAGAGCGACGCCAGGAGCAGGGAGTCCTGAATGGCCACGTCGGTGTCAAAATAGGCGTTGAGTGTGGCATGGTCGATGTCGAACTGCCGGCGTAGCTGCATATCCACGTGGATGTCGCGCCCGTTGGCTCGGTATGTGGTGGGACCTAGGTCCTGGTTGTAATACACCTCGGCAACGGGGCTGCGCCAGTCCACCACCAGACGCTTGTACGATTCATCGGACGCGCCGGCGGCGCCGATATAGAGCTCCTTGGGCGGTTGCCCCTCTTTGAATTGCAGGACCACTTTGGCGAAATACGGCTGATGCAGCAAGAGGCGTGCGTCGTTCAGGCGCTGGAAGTTGATGTTTTCGGACATGTTGTACATGTCGATGATGCGGTTGGCGGCTGCGATGTCGGCGTAAGTTTCCGAGGCATCGTCGTCGGTTTCCAGGTTGACGCCGAACTCGTCGGCCATAGCCTCTTTGTCGGCTGCGACGGCCGCGTGGGTTTTGGCGATTTTGGCGAGCAGGACGCGCTCAAGTTCTTCGAGCGCCGCATAGGTTTCGTCGAGATGCGCCTGCTCCTGGTCGAACACGGGATCGTGCTCGATGTCGTGCGGCGCGGGGGCGGTAATGCCGGAATCATTCGTCACGATGCTGCTCCAATCTTTCGGGCGGCTTCTGGCTGCCTTGTCGCGTGCGATGCGGGGCGCGCGGCGCCTCTGCGGCGCTGAGCACCGGCCGATGGGCGAAACGCTGTGCGAGCCATTCGAAAAGCCGGCCGAGTGGGTCGGCGAATGTCGCGCGCGCAGGGCAGGCGAAAAATGCATCAGAAGATTCTACCGCGTTTGGACGGATGGGCTCGTGTGCATTTGAAGACGTTTATCGGGAAAGCATATGGGCGTTTGCGAAGGGCGCGTCTCCGTGTTTCTCGGACGCCAAATTCGTGTAAAGTTTCTTCTAAAAGCGCGCCGTGCCGCGTCATTCGCGCAAGAAGCGCCTTGCGAAATTCGCTAAGATATATGCGTTGTGCCGCATTCGGGCGCTCGGCAAACGCGTCGCATCGCAACGCACGCCGGATGCGCGGGAGCGAGTGCGGGTTCTCGGATACGGAGGAAAGCATGCCCCAGTATGATTATCTGATCGTCGGCGCCGGACTCACGGGTGCCGTTTTTGCACACGAGGCCACCAAGGCTGGCAAGAAATGCCTGGTCATCGACCGTCGCGATCATGTTGCAGGCAACATTTACACCCAAGAGGTCGAAGGCATCAACGTGCATAAATACGGGGCGCACATCTTCCACACCTCGCTTGCGAACGTATGGAATTACGTGAACGAATTCGCCGAGTTCAACAACTTCGTGAACAGCCCCATCGCCTATTACAAGGGCGAGGTGTACAACATGCCGTTCAATATGAACACGTTTGCCAAGATATGGCCCGAGGTGGTGACGCCCGAGCAGGCACGTGCCAAGATCGCCGAGCAGATTGCCGCCGAAGGCATCGGCGAGCCGAGCAACCTCGAGGAGCAGGCGCTCTCGCTTGTGGGGCGCGACATCTTCGAGAAGCTCGTCAAGGGGTACACCGAAAAGCAATGGGGTCGCGACTGCAAGGAGCTGCCGGCGTCCATCATCAAGCGTCTGCCGTGCCGCTTCACGTACGACAACAATTATTTCAACGATCGCTACCAGGGCATTCCCGTGGGCGGTTACACCAAGATGGTGGAGCGCATGCTGGAGGGCGTGGAAGTGCGTCTGGGCGTTGAGTACAAGGAGCTGGTAGCGGGCGAGCCCGATATCGCTGCGCGCACCATCTACTGCGGACCGATCGACGCGTTCTACGATTTCAAGCTGGGCGAGCTGGAGTGGAGGAGCCTGCGCTTTGAGAGCGAGCTCCTGGACGAGGCCGACCACCAGGGCGTGGCCGTTGTGAACTACAACGAGCGAGAAGTGCCCTGGACGCGCATCATCGAACACAAGCACTTCGAATTCGGTTTGGGCGCTGACGGCCAGCCGCTCCCCAAGACCGTGATTACGCGTGAATATCCCGCCGATTGGAAGCCGGGCGACGAGCCGTACTACCCGCTCAACGATGCCAAAAACGAGGCGCTCTATGCCAAGTACGCCGATCTTGCCGCTCAGGAGGGCGACGTGGTGTTCGCCGGACGCTTGGGCGGCTACAAGTACTACGACATGGACAAGGCTATTGCCGCCGCATTTGACCTGGTGAAGACCGAGCTTGGCGTAGAGCTGTAGGGAGCGTCGTAAGCGAAAGCAAAGCGTTTTCGCTTACAGCCGATGATTCGAGGATGTCTTGCGGATGCGTGGTAGGGGCGTCCGCGGGTAGCCCCTGCGAGCTGATTTCGCCGACAAGCTGCATATCACCTAAGAAAACCTGCGTTTACTCGCAGGTTTTTTCTTTCTTCGATACTATAATAAATACTGTTTTTATTCGCAGGTTAAATGCATTACGTAGGGGGAGGTGACGCGAATGTTCAATCTCACCGTTGAAGAGGCAATGAGGCTTTTGGGGGTTGGACGAACCAGAATATATCAATTGATCCACTCGGGTGCCATTGCCGCAGAAAAGGTGGGCAGCGTGTGGCTTGTGGACGACGCAAGCGTTCACGCTCGCATGAAAAGCGCGCCTCGAGCTGGGCGTCCTTCGAAGCGTCAGGCGCACTGTGCCGACATACAGGAATACACCCTGATGAACCGTAATCACCCGGTTCTGTCATTCAAATACGACGTGGCGCGAAATGCCTTCATTGAAGCTGGTGACATCCAGGACGCATCACGCGCCCCTCTTGGTCTCATTTCGCCGCGGGGGAAATCGGTCTCCAGGAGCGCTTTGGCGTTTTGGTGGGCTCACCGTTCAATTCCCGATTATCGAGACGGCATCGCTAAGAAGTTGAATGAGCTGGGTTTTGATGAACCGTCGCAGATTCCTTTTAAAAGCCTAGGGCTTTCGCTTTCCGACCAATATTGGATTAGGCCGGAGTTCGGCTCGGATGTCTGTTGGTCGGACGTGAACTATTTTGAGAATGATTTTGATGAGCTGTCTGGCCCGATAGATTCAGCCGATTGGCTGGCAGAGGTGGGCCTCGATTCGCCCGATAATACGTCTGAAGGCATGCTTTCAAAACGATGGGTGTGCGTCGATGGGGTGCGGACGCTTCTAAAGGGCGGTACCGTGTTGGGGCAGGAGCCTTATAACGAGGCGATTGCCACGGCGCTGCATGTGAGGCTTCTTGGAGCAGGAGAGTTCGTGCCGTATCTCCTCTCTTCTGTTGGCGGGAACGTTGTGTGCGCATCGGAATGCTTCGTGCGCTCTGACGAGGAGTTCATCCCTGCATATTATGTGCGCAACGTAATGCGCAAGCCCAATCATCGGAACGATTACCAGCACTATATCGAGTGCTGTGCTTCCTTAGGCGTAGAAGATGCGGAGCTTGCGCTCTCGAAGATGATCGTTTGCGACGACATCATTGCGAACACTGATAGGCATTGGCGCAATTTCGGGTTGATTCGCAACGTGGAGACGCTCGAATGCCGACCGGCGCCATTGTTCGACTCGGGAAACGGTCTGTGGTACGAGGCTACGGAAAACGCCGTGAGAACGAAGAACTTCGCCTTTAGGACGAAGCCGTTTTTCGAGGACGCAAACAGGCAGTTGCGACTCGTGAATGACTATTCTTGGTTCAATCCTGCGGCATTGGATGGGTTTGTCGAACAAGCGAGGGAGATCCTGTCGCAAAACGCGGCCTTGGAATCACGTGTTGATTTCATCTGCGAAGGCATAGAGCGCCGTATCAGGCACGTAGAAGGAATGCTGTAATTTTGCCGTCAAAAAGGCCGTCGCGGAGCTGAACTGCGACGGCCTTTAGCTGACGCGTATTATTGAGGAGTGAGGCAGGATTTACTCGAAAAATACCTTCTCAATCACGCGCTCTGCGGCATGCCCATCGTCTTTGGGACAGAACGTTTGCCGGAATGCGGCGTAATCTTTGCCGTATTTCTCGTCATAGTTGGGCAGGTCTTTCACGGCGGCGATTACTTCGTCATTGGTGAAGCAGTGCGGCCCCGGTAGCTCGTCCAATCCAAAGTAGAATCCGCGGATGTCGTTGGCGTAATGCTGGTAATCGGGCCAGAAGAACATGATGGGACGCGCGGTGTTCGCGTAGTCGAAGAACACGCTGGAGTAGTCGGTCAAGAGCGCGTCGGCAACAATGTAGAGGTCGTTGATATCCGCCTGTTTCGATACGTCATACACGAATCCTTCGTATGCGTTGAAATCGAAATGGTTCGCAATGTAGTAATGCGCACGGAACAACACCACCCATTCGTCGCCCAAAGCGGTTTGCATTGCGTCGAAATCGAGCAGAGTATCTTCCATCACGTAGCCCGTGCCCGCTTGATACGAGTCATCGCGCCAGGTGGGGGCATACAGCAGGATTTTCTTCTCGGCGGGGATGCCCAGTTCCTCGCGAAAAGCCCCGGTGAACGCATCCAGCGCTTCGGGGTTCTCGCAAACACGCACGATGCGGTCGTTGCGCGGATAGCCTTCTTCGAGCACCACGCTCGCGCGCCGCTCCTCCTTGAGGCCAAAGGCGTCTGCCAGGTGCTGGGAGGTATAGGCGGAGGGGGAGAGCAGGTAGGTCCATTTCTTGGAGTCCATGCCAAAGCGTTCTGCCAGCTCGTCGGTGGTGTTGAGGGCGTTCTGCGTCTCGATAGTCACGTCGTAGCCCAGGCGCTTGAGCGGAGTGCCGTGCCAGCATTGAACATATACCTGATCGGGTTTGGGCGTAATGTACTCGGCAACGCGCGTGTTAAACACCCAGTATTTGGCGCGTGCGCAGGTTTCTAGGTATTCGTCGGAGCCGACCTTCACGAACTGAGCGCGTTGGAGAAGGGGCTCATCGGCGAATTGCTCCATCTTTTTGCCTTTAAAAGTCCACACGAACGTGAAATCGTCAAATCGAGAGTCTTCTAGCATGCGCTCATAGATGGCACGTGGGGAACATCCGAATTGACGTCCGCCGAAGCATTGAAATATGACCATCTGGGAATCGGTGGGGACGTCGACGGCCATTGCGTTGTAGCTTTCGCCGCGCTTGCGGTAGTACATTGCACGAGAGCGCTGGCGAACACCGGGAAGATGGCGCATGACGCCGAGAATTGGCTTGCGGAATTTTCTATAGATGCTGCCGAGTGACATCGCATTCCTTTCTTGTCAACAAGTTGCTCGCGAGGCAGTGCTACCAAACCATGGTCTCTTTTGCATTCTGAACAACGAATGTAAAATTCTGTCAAAAAAAAATGAGAACTGAAGCATTGTAGCATTCTGACGAATCGGGATATACGTTGTCATATAATTATCCGGTTGTTCGTCTAGAGGGCATTTGGGAAAACAAGGAGGCACTGTGTACAAGCTTATTGCCCGATGTGTGGCGCTTTTCTACGCGGTTTGCCGCCTTTTTCCCAAGCGCAATCGCATTACCTTTTTCTCGCGCCAAGGCAAACGTGGCTCACTCGATTTTCGCATGCTGGCAGATGCCGTTCGTGAGAAGTGTCCTCAAATAGACGTTCGCATTTGTGCGACGGACCCTGAGAATGTAGATAAGAAGGCGTTCATCCTGTCTATGCCTTCGATGCTGTACCATGCAGCAACATCCCGTGTCTGCGTACTCGAAGGCTATATTCCCGCCATCTCTATCCCAAAACTCGATTCCCAAACGCGCGTGATTCAGCTCTGGCATGCGCTGGGCGCCATTAAGAAGTTCGGATACCAATCCATCGATACTCCCGCCGGGCGCTCTCTTGACGAAGCGACGGCGCTTCGCATGCATAAGAATTATGACTGGATTATCGCGGCTGGTCCGGGGGCTGTTTCGGCCTATGCTGAGGCGTTCGGCTATTCTCGGGATGCCATTCGCCCTTTGGGTATGCCCCGCATGGACTACCTTCTCGACAATTCGTCCGCATCCAAGCGATTGGCGAAAGCGAGCGATTTGCGTGAGCGCTTTAGCTGCTTGGGCGATGGTGTTATGCGTGTCCTGTACGTTCCCACATTGCGCAAGGGGGAGGGCGCCCATGGCTGGATGACGCGCGAGGTCGAGCGGCTCTCGAGGGCGTTTAGACCTTATCGATGCCGCGTTATCGTGGCGGGCCATCCGCTTGATGAAGGATGCGATTCAGGTACGCTTGAGAAGCTTTCGAACGTGGCCGCGATTCCCGGAGTCGCAAGCATCGACCTTATTGCGAGCTCCGACTGCGTGGTAACGGATTATTCTGCCATTGCGTTTGAGGCGGGCTTGGCGGGCAAGCCGGTGTGGTTCTATGCTCCCGATGTCGAACAGTATCGTCAGTCTCCTGGTCTCAACATTGATCCATTGAAGGAGTTCCCCGACGGCGCATTCGACGATCCGGATGAGCTTGCCTCGGCAATAGGGTGCGGTAAGATGCCCCGTAAGTTCACCGAGTATATAATCCGTTATTTCGGTGATGTGGAGCTGGGAGCCACGTCAAAGTTGGCCGAATTCGTCGAAGAATGCTATCTTGATACATTCGGAAACGGAAAAGGCAAAAACTGACGAATTCGCCGGTTTTCTTCGCCGCGTGCAAACGCCGTGACATGACCGAAGCTTCGCGATGTGCGAATGCCTATAGCAAGGAGACGTCTCACGTGTCTGATTTCGAATTGAATCGAGGTGCGGCATGCTAGCCACACTTCGCGAGATATTCCAGGAGAACTGGGAGTGGCGCCGTCAGATTCTGAATTTGGCGGTTATCGACTTGCATAAGACGGTGCGTGGTGCCGTGCTAGGCTGGGCATGGCTGTTCATAAAGCCTCTCACCTATATTGCCGTGTTCTGGTTTGCTTTGGATTTGGGCCTGCGTGCAGGTGATTCAACGGGTGGCGACTATCCGTATATTCTCTGGCTCTCAGCGGGTCTTATTCCGTGGTTCTTTATGCAGAGCATGCTCGGCACGGGTGCCAATGTGTATCGGCGGTATCCTTTCTTAGTCAATCGCATACATTTCCCGCTGTCGGCCATCTCCAACTTTTATGCGCTTGCCGAGTTCATCATCTTCCTCTGTTTGATGGCGGGTCTTTTGGTGTTATGCCTCATTGCGGGTGTGCACTTGACGATTTACGCCCTGCAACTCCCGCTTATCTGGGTGCTCATGTATTTCTTCTGGGTGTGCTTCTCTGTGATGGTGTCCCCGCTTTCGGCACTCTCGAAGGATTTCAGCAACCTTCTGAAGGCACTTTCTACGCCGTTGTTCTGGATTTCTGGCATTATCTACAATGTGGCAAACATGAATATCCCCCTGATTCACCAGATTATGGCGTTCAACCCGATTACTTTTTTCTGCACGGCTCAACGCGCTGCGCTGTGCGATCACTTTTGGATTTGGGATAATCCGGGTATTTTCGTGCCGTTTTTGCTCGTGTTCGTGCTGACCGCCGTTGCGGCGTTGCGTAATTATCACAAGTTGAGGAAGGATGTGGCCGATGTCATCTAGCGATACCAACATTGCCGCCTCCATTCCGCAGGAGTTTGCGCGCCCCTCGGTGGTGCGCGATAATGATTCCAATGCCGAAGTGGCAATTCAATTTGAGCATGTTACTAAGACGTACAAGCTGTTTAAGAGCGATCGTGCACGTTTTTTGGCAACGTTTTTGAAAAAGGTTCCATTCAAGAGGGTCAATGCCAATGACGACCTTTCGTTTACTATCAAACGCGGTGAGGCCGTGGCGTTTTTGGGTAACAACGGCGCAGGCAAATCCACCGCACTCAAAATCATTACAGGGGTGTCGTATCCGACGCAAGGGCGCGTGACGGTCCATGGGCGCGTGAGCGCGCTGCTCGAGCTTTCTGCCGGCTTCGATCCGCAGCTTTCCGGGCGTGAGAATATCGCGTTCCGCGGGCAGCTATGGGGCCTTTCTAATCAGGAAATCAAAGAGCTTGAGCCGGATATCATCGAATTCGCAGAGCTGGGTGATTACATCGATCAGCCTATGCGCACCTATTCGAGCGGCATGAAGGCTCGTCTTGGATTCGCGTTTGCGAGTTCGATCAAGCCCGATATTCTTGTCGTGGACGAAGCGCTGTCTGTGGGCGATCGACGTTTTTCCAAGAAGTGCTTAAAGCGCGTGCATGAGATTATGTCCGACTCGCACGTGACGGTCCTGTTCGTAACGCATTCCTCGGCATCCGCCAAGGAGTTCTGCAAGCGCGGAATCGTGCTTGAGCACGGCAAGGACATCTATGAGGGCGATATCAAGAGCGCCATCGAGTTCTATGAGAAGCGGAATTCGTAGATGAGCATCTCGCCACAGATTATCCACCTGCTGTGCCTGGGCGGCATTGCTTTTGTCGTCACGTATCTCTGCGTGCCGCTGGCAAAGCGCATCGCGTTTAAGTTCAATGCGATTGACTACCCTTCGGCGCGGCGCGTGAACAAGACCCCCATGCCCCGCATGGGCGGCATCGCCATGTTCATGGGCGTTATGGCCGCATTGATCTTCGAGCTCGTGGGCGAAGTGGTGTTCGATTGGCACGAGCTGTATCGTTCCGCGCGCTTCCTTCAGGTGAATTACGTGGGGGTGCTGGCGGGTCTTACGGTGGTGTGCCTTGTGGGCGCAATCGATGACGTGAAATCGCTCAAGCCGCGCATGAAGCTCCTCGGACAGATCGTGGGTGCTTGCATCATCGTGGCGAGCGGCGTTTTGCTGGCGTCCATCAAGAACCCGTTTGCGCCGGGTTTCATCGAGTTCGGTTGGTTTGCGTATCCGCTCACGGTGTTCTACCTGGTGGCGTTCATGAATGTGATCAACCTGGTAGACGGTTTGGACGGGCTTGCGGCGGGCATTACGGCTATTGCGTCGTTCGCGCTGTTTATGATTGCCATCGGCAAGTTCCGCGCCGAGACGGCCATGTTCGCCATCGTGCTTTTGGGCGCGACGCTTGCATTCTTGCGTTACAACTTTGCCCCGGCGAGCATCTTCATGGGCGACTCGGGCTCGCTGTTTTTGGGAGCCATGCTCGGCGTCATCTCGCTTTTAGGCGTGATCCGATCGCCGACTATCGTGGTGCTGGCGGCGTCGCTCATCATTGCCGCCATTCCTATCATGGACACCTTCGTTGCCATCGTGCGGCGCCTGAAGAACCACCAGCCCATCCAGCAGGCCGATGCGAAGCATCTGCACCACAAGCTTTTGCGCGAGGGCTTCACGCCGCGTAAATCGGTGCTGATTGTGTATGCGTGGACGGCGTTTTTGGCATTGGGCGCGTATATGATTTCCAATACCTCGGGCGTAAAGGTGTTTTTGGTGTTCCTGCTGCTGGCTGTGGTGTCGTTTGCTGTGCTGCTTAAGCTGGGCATCTTTGAACCGGTGTTGCGCCATCACTACAGTAAGCGCTCCCCGCGAGCAGTCCGTCGCGCAAACGAGCCCTTGAAGGGGGAGGGGCGAGGTGAAACCGCGGGTGAAAGTAAGAAGGAGAATCGGTAGCCTCCGGGGCCGCTCTCGCTCCAATCGCTTGCTATATCGGTTGTGCTGGCGCCAAGCGCATTGCATTGTGCTTTGCTGTGTACGCGTGATATCTGCGAAGGGAATTTCACATGACTTCTATTGATGCTTCTGCCCCCGTTGCTGTTATTGGGGCGGGGTCGTTCGGCACCGCCGTTTCGTGGATGCTGCGCCAGTCCGGATATGAGGTCAACCTCTGGTGCTACGATCCCGATGACGCACGGGCGATTAATGAGACCGCTCACAACCCTTCCTTCTTGAGCGATTGCGACCTTGCGGGTGTTCGAGCGACGAGCGTTGTCGCTGAGGCAGTAAAAAACTGTCAGTCGGTAATTATCGTGACGCCTTCTTTTGCGGTGGTCGATGCAGCGCTAGGCATTGCCGACGTTATTTCAAGCGAAACCCCCGTGGTCATTCTTTCCAAGGGTATCGATCTTTCGGGCGGCAAGCTTCTTCTCGATGCCGTGGTGGAGGAAATCGGCAATCGCGATAGAGTTGCCGTACTCTCCGGTCCCAATCATGCCGAGGAGCTGTCCAGGGGTGCTTATGCGGGAGCGACGGTTGCATGTTCCAATGAGTCGGTTGCCGAGTACTTCCAGAACCTGATTTCCAACGACTTCTTTCGCGTGTATGTGTCGAATGATCCGGTGGGCGTGAGCCTGTGCGGCGCCTCCAAGAACGTTATTGCTATCGCCTGCGGCATCACGCGCGGTGCTGGGTTTGGCGACAATGCGGTGTCGGTGCTCATTACGCGTGGCCTCGCAGAGATTGTGCGTCTTGCTGAAGCGTGCGGAGGCAAGCTGAGTACGTGTATGGGGCTCGCGGGCGTTGGCGACTTGAATGCGACATGCAACTCCCTCCATTCGCGTAATGGAATGTACGGCGAAGCGTTTGCTCGCGAGGGCGTTAGCGTCGAGGACTATGAGAAGCGTCGTCACATGGTTGTGGAGGGCGCGCATGCGCTCGAGCCCCTGCTGCGACTCGGCCATGAAAAGGGCGTGGAGCTGCCCATTATGGAGATGGTTAAGAAGCTTCTCAATAAAGATGTGACCATCGAAGAGGCTGCTGCGGGTCTCATGGGACGAGAGCTTACAAAAGAGCGGTAGAGTGGCAAAATGGTCATTATTGTGCAATAATAATGTACTAATTTATGCCTCTTGAAAGGAGCGAGACATGTCCCTTTGCGTTCCGATTAAAGATCTCAGAGATACTGCCGCATTTGACAAAATGGTTGCAGAAAGCCCCACTCCAGTAACGGTGACAAAAAACGGATACGATCGCTTCGTGTGCGTCAAGAGCTCGGATTTCAGTCGCTGGGAGCAGGCGGATGCACGTGCCCGTCTGCTTGAGCGCATTATGATTTCTGAGCACGAACGTGCCGAGGGACTTCATTCCGATGCTCTAGAGGCTACGAAATCCCTGAGGGATAAATATGGTTTATAAAGTGCGCATTCAGCCTACTGCGCTGAAAGAACTCGAATCTATCGTTGCGTATCTGCTAATTTTTGGCCCCAATACCGCAGGGGCCTTCTTGGATGAATGGGAGGGTCTCCTTCAGGAGCTCGAAGACGGTATCGTGGAGCATGGTCTTTCGAGATTTGACGTGCTGGCTCGACTTGGGTATAGGGCCGTTATCATGAAGAATTGCATTGTGCTCTATTTCAAAGAGGACGATAGCATTGTTATTTCGCACATTTTCCACCAAAGTCAGGATTATGCCTCGATAGTCATAAGCGGGCGATAACGTTAGTAGGCTGGCCATTCGCGCGCCTGAGGCAGGGTGCTAGGCATCCTGCCTTTTCGGTCTCAGGAAGTAATGGCTAAGCAGGAAAAAGAGGGAATACTACGGAACGAAAGATAGCAAGAATAGCAAGACAATTTCCTGTTGAGTCAAACGGTTGATTTCGAGCGCTGCGAAAACGGATATAGCGATTGCTGCGATGGGACGCTTCTACGAGAAGAGTGGAGTGAGCTGGTGCCAGACGGCAAGCGCGATCAAGTACCAGGGAGCCGATTCGAAAGACAGGGGCGTTTTGGTGATGGGGCCGCCATGATGCTCAATTGTGATGAGCACAAGCTGGAACGAAATCGCCAATGCTACGATTGAGGAAATCAACTCGGCACGAAGGCAGCCATTCTTGACGGTTGATTTTGCAAAAAAGCCCGACACACACACGAATAGAGGCATATGGAACAGGTAAATATACTCATATAGTTCATCCATTGCTGGGCTCGATGCGTGATTGGCAGTGCGTAGTGCCTAAACACTACAAGGAAGATAAGAATGTCCTTAAGATAGTCAAAGAAATGAATGCATTCTTTCATCGCCATTCCGTTTCCACCTTTTGACTGATGCGGTATTGAAGGTTTGAATATCAAAGAAACAGTAAATATAGTTACGAAGCATAAACAATCCATTCTTGGAGTCATCTCCCACAAGGAGGGTTTTTCGTCGGCTTAGATTCTTGGGTAATGCGATATGGGCGGATTTACATCGATGGCTATCGCCGTCATGATGACGGGTGCTATTCTGATAACCGGGCATACAATCGATCGGCTGCGTGTATTTGAATTGACGCTATCCGACTCGCTGTTCTTTCGAAAGGTATTGAGACTATGGAAACAGCCAGACAACCGAGCGTTTCTGTGATCATCCCATTTTTTAACTCTTCTGAGACATTGTTAAGGTGTCTCAAGAGCGTAGAGAACCAAACGCTCCAGGATATTGAAATAGTTCTGGTTGACGACGGGTCGACGGATGGGGGCCTGCAAATTGCCAAGAATTACGCCTCGGGCTGCAAAAAGACGTGTCGGGTTTTCCATCAGGAAAATGGCGGCCCATCCTCTGCAAGGAATCTAGGGCTCCTGAATTCGACTGGCAGGTATATTGCATTTGTGGACTCCGATGACACGATCGATGCCACTATGCTTGAGAAAATGGTTGCTAGCGGTGATAAGTACAATTCGGATATTGTGTCTTGCGGTCGTTTGTATTTGGATGCCAGCTCTGGCGTTGAGCTGCGTTCTCATGTTCCTAAGTATGATGTGTTGGATGGAAACGCTTTCTCAAATCCGAGCATCGTTAAACGTGTCGGGCCGCTTATGTGCGACAAAATAATCAGACGGCAATTAATCGAAGGGCACGGCATCCGTCTTGATACCAACTTCTCTCATGCGGAAGATTTTTTGTTCCTCAGCAGATGCAAATTGTATACCTCTTGTGTTTCTGCGGTTGGAGAGCCGCTCTATCATTACTACATTGGCAATCCTGATTCCATTTCTGGCGCAAACAGTACGATAATTGACATTCCTCAGGCCTGCTTAAAGGTGATTCATCTATATCAGGAAAATGGCATTTTTGAGTCAACGAGGCAGCAGCTGCTCTATGTTCTTTTGGGCTACTACCTAAGAAAATGCAGCAGCGTTGAGATGTCTTCTCCAATTTTGAAGCAGTTCAAAAAAGACTTCATCCTCATTTTCGAGAAGTATTTCAGAGATAGTTGGGTAAAAGGGCTAAAAAAGCGGATAAAGAAGGATTTCGATGCCAGCCGTAAACAGGAGATTCTTTTTCGCTCCCTCCCGTTTTGGATTCGCGTGAGGTATCGAATTGCTGGTTTCTGATAATCCTTTCATGTATCTACGGGTTGATTGCATCCGTATTTCTTAAAGAGGGCCTGAATGTCTGCATTTAATTGACTTCATCGGCTACAATATCAAATTCGTGTAAAACCATCCGTTTGTAAGGAGATGGAATGACCGATTTGAATACCGCCGAACCTCAGGTTCGCTTTGCGTCGGGGGATGACTATAAAGGTTTGCGTCGCGTTCTGACGTACGGGACGTATGATTTGCTGCACTACGGACATATACGCTTGCTCCGTCGTGCTGCGCAATTGGGCGATTATCTCGTTGTCGCTCTTTCGACTGATGAGTTCAATGCCTCGAAAGGAAAGTCGAGTTTTTATTCTTACGGTGTTCGTAAAGAGATGCTCGAGGCTGTTCGCTACGTTGACCTCGTAATACCCGAGCAAACCTGGGAACAAAAAGTTGATGACATCCGAAAATACAATATCGATGTTGTGGTTATGGGTGGCGACTGGGCTGGCGATCCTCGCTTTGAAGCGCTCAAAGACTACTGCGAGGTTGTCTATCTTGATCGTACCGAAGGCATTTCCACGACCGATGTGAAACGTGAGCTCAAGTCCTAGTCTCATTTTGAGGGTGCAGCATGAAGAAGTCATTTGGCTCTAAAGTTCTAGCTTGCTTTGTCGCATCATTGCTGACTATCCAGCTGATGCCTCCGGTTGCTATTGCTTATGCCGCAGAAGCGGCTGATGGCGTCAGCGTCGATAACGTGCAAATGGGGAACCCATCAGAAGACGTGCCTGCCATTAACGACGCTGGTGTTGGATCTAGTTCTTCGGGCGCTGAAAACTCTGAAGAGAATGCGATGGATTTTTCCGAAGAGGGCGACGAGGTGATCGTGGAGGATTCCTCTACTCAAGGGGAAAATGAGCTTTCGTCTGGTTCTGAAGGTGAAGAGTCGGCTGCGCCTGAATCTCAACCAGCGAACGATAAAGAAGAAGTCATCGAGCCGGATGATTCCGATGAGGATATTGATTTAGCGCAATTTGCCAATAGCTGGCGATTCAGCGATGGCGTGCCAGCGAATGCGATTTCTGCATTTGCGAAAGCCTCGACCGTTACTTGGTCCGAAGAGGATGGCGTTTATATTGGAAGCAATGGCATGCGCGTTGAGGGCGCGAGCGCATTTGGCATAGATGTTTCGCAATGGAATGGTGACATCGATTGGTCCAGGGTGAAAGCGTCGGGCGTTGATTATGCGATTATTCGTATAGGATACGGCGGCGATGATCCTTCTCAGGACGACCCGTATTTCTATGAATACGTGAACGGTGCGCGAGCTGCTGGGCTTGATATAGGCGTATATATTTACTCATATGGATGGGATGCTGCGACTGGAAGGTCTGAAGCGGAGCATGTTCTAAGATTGCTGCGATCCGCTGGCTTGAGTCCTTCTGATTTGGCGTATCCGGTGTATTACGACCTTGAGCAGGAGAGCAAGAGCGGCAAGGGTCCTTGTGGAATTGATGATCAGGGCAATGAAAAGCTCGCTTCTAATAGTGATTTGCTTGCCATGACGAAAGCATTTGCAAGCATTATCGAGTCGGCCGGCTATGATGTTGGCGTATATGCAAATCTTAATTGGTGGAATAACTATCTTACGAGCTCGGAATATAACCAATGGGATCGCTGGGTTGCTCAGTACAACGCTCAGTGTGACTATACGGGCGAATACTCAATGTGGCAATGCATGTCCAATGGTGGAGTCGATGGCATCTCTGGCAATATTGATATTAATTTTTGGTTCGGTGACTCTTTAGAAGCAACGGGGTTGATCCAGGAGGGTTCTAATTATAAGTACATTCTGGATGATGGCTCCTTGCTGATAAATTCTTGGAAAGATGTAGAAGATAAGCGCTATTACTTCGGAGAAGATGGTTACGCGTTCAAATGGGGCCACCAAATCGGCGGGAAGTTCTACTACTTCAACTCCGACTGCTCCATGTTCACCGGTCTGCTCACGTGGGCCTCCGACGGCGGGAAGTCCTACTTCGGGCCGGACGGCGCCGCCGTGAGCGGCTGGCAGACGGTCGGCGGCAGCCGCTACTACTTCGATCCCGACGCGTGGTTCTTCCGCGCCCTGAAGTGGGGGCACGACATCGACGGCAAGCGCTACTACTTCGACGAGCAGTCCCGCATGGTCACCGGATGGGTGACGTGGAACTCCGACGGAACGAGAAGCTACTTCGGCGATGACGGCGTGGCGCTCTCGGGCTGGCAGACGGTCGGCGGCAAGCGATACTACTTCGACCCGGCGAACGCGTGCCACGGTGCGAGGTGGAACGTCCAGATCGGCGGGAAGTTCTACTACTTCAACTCCGACTGCTCCATGTTCACCGGTCTGCTCACGTGGGCCTCCGACGGCGGGAAGTCCTACTTCGGGCCGGACGGCGCCGCCGTGAGCGGCTGGCAGACGGTCGGCGGCAGCCGCTACTACTTCGATCCCGACGCGTGGTTCTTCCGCGCCCTGAAGTGGGGGCACGACATCGACGGC
>NZ_QIBX01000001.1 GCF_003725995.1 Slackia equolifaciens | reverse complement strand
CGAGGCGAAGAGGGCAGCGTGATGGTGTAGAATGCAGGCGATCCTGGGCGATGTCCCGTTCGCTCGGGCGGGCCTGCGGCCCGCGCCTCCCGAACGGGATCTTGACACCAACAATCGGCACACTACCCAACAGATGCCCGAAAGGGGGCCTTTTCTTGCGGTTTTGCCAAGAGAGGGGTCGAAAAAAACAACGCGGAGGATTACATACTTAGGAAAACTGGCAGTTTTGAGATTTTGCACGCAAAAATGGATTACATACTTCGTATTACTGCCAACCTCTGAAATCCTAGCGGCAGACTCCGCTGGAAGCATGGCGGGTTCGTGGAATCGGCCCGCTTGGCGTGCCGCGACGTCGTGAATCGTGCGAAAGTGGATGAGGTTTTGGAAAGGCAGGGCGTCATGGCCACCATCATCGACTATCTAGAGCATGAATTCGCGACCTTCGAAGAGGTTCCGTTCAATCCTGTTGACTCACTGATTCTTTCCGAGTTCTGCATGGTGCGCATGGAAGGGGTTTTGGAGCCAAGCGAAACGGGAGTGCGGTCGGGTGTGTTTGGTCGCATTTCGGAGCGTTTCTTTCCAGCGAAACATGCCCAGTTCCGCGATGCGCTTCGAGCCGAGTTCTATGATGATATGTTTACCGGGCTGGTACCGTCGAAGGTAAAAGAGCTTGCCTTGGCGCTTGCCGCCAGCCCTCGGTTTCGCGATGTAGTTGTCACCCGTTATGCGAGCGTGTTCGATGGCGATGGCCCCGTACAGTTCGCTGCGTACTCGTTCACGTACAAGGACTTGTTTACGTACGTGGGATTTCGCGGGACCGACACGTCGTTTGCCGGCTGGCGTGAGGATTTCGACATGGCATACATGCAGTCGGTTCCCGCGCAGGAATATGCGGCGCGCTATTTGGAGGACGTGGCTCCCTATGTGCCGGGAGCCCTGATTGTGGGCGGGCATTCCAAGGGCGGCAATTTGGCGATTTATGCGGCGGCGAACGCATCGGACAAGGTTCTTTCACGTATCGAGCGAGTCTACTGTCATGATGGCCCCGGCTTTCGGCGCGACGTGTTTTCGAAAGAGCAGGTGGAGCGCACGGCGCCGCTGGTGCACAAAACCGTGCCACAGGATTCCGTGGTGGGCATGCTTATGGAAACGCGTGCGGCGTACCGCGTGGTTCACAGCGATGCGAAGGGCATCATGCAGCATGATCCTTTCTCGTGGCAGGTGGATGGGCGCGATTTCGTGTACGATGCGTGCCTCTCCGACGGAGCGCTGTTTATGGATCGCGTGTTCGACGAATGGCTTTCGCGCTATAGCGACAACGAACTGCGCGTGATCGTGGATGCATTGTTTGAGGTGTTTGAGGCGTCGGGTACCACCAATTTGTCTGAGCTGTTTAGCGGCGGGGCTAAAATGGTGGGCGGCCTGATGGATGCGGCGCGCACGGCAAGCGGCAAGACGCGAGGCGTGCTTACTGGAGCGGCGGCTACGCTGTCTGAAGTGGTGTTCAAGAATGTGGGCGGCGATTTAAGCCAGATTTTCCGTCGCGGCGTGTCGGGGGTCTTGCGCCCTCGAGCGGAGGAGTAGTGGCGAGCGAAGGGTGGTACCAGCGTTCGTTCGCCTCTTGTGTCCTCGAGCGGAGGAATAAGCGAGGCTGCCGCGATATCGATGCCGGTCTGCTGGTTTGCGGGCACGGCGGAGGAATGGCGCGTTTCAGCCAAGCGTTTTGTGAGAGAATGGCTTCCGCTTGTAGCGGGATGGAGGGACGATTCGTGAAAATGATTGTCGGCCTGGGTAATCCGGGTGACGAATACGCGCACACGCGGCACAATGCGGGCTTTGACACGGTAGATTTGATTGCCGAGGAATACCGAGCGAACTATTGGAAGTCCGAGTGCGGCGCGCTTACCGCCAAGGTGAAAATCGACGGCGAGGAAGTGCTGCTTGCCAAGCCGCAGAGCTACATGAACACCTCGGGCGGTCCGGTCAAGCAGTTGTGCGCGGCGTATAAACTTACGCCGAACGATATCGTGGTGATTCATGACGAGCTGGACATCGATCCCGGTACGATTCGCGTGAAATTCGGCGGCGGTTTAGCGGGGCATAATGGACTCAAGTCTATCGCCGATAAGCTGCAGACCAAGGATTGGGCGCGCGTGCGTGTTGGCATCGGTCGTCCGCCGGGACGTATGCCGGTGGTTGATTGGGTGCTGAGCGTGCCTAAGAAAGAGGCGTGGGATGATTTCGTCCAAGGTGCGCAACGCGCCGCCGAGGCAGCGCCGTTCCTTTTGAAAAACGGCCTGGAGAAGACGCAGCAGAAGTTCAACTAGACAATCGCCGGCATCGCTGCCGGCGATTTCGCTGTCTGGGTAGGCGTCTTCTCGGCCTGAGCGGCTTCAGTGTGTAGTCTGGCGTTTGCTTGCTCCTGTCCGCCGGGCTTGCCGTAACCGACCACCGTGCGTACCGGGAATCGCGGCCAATGACATCCGCCGTGGTTGCGCTTTGGCGGGGCGAGGCGAGTGGTTGAGGGGCCTCTCTTGCGTGTTTTGCTGGCCGCTCCGCACTTTCGCGGGGTGCGTTCTCCACTATAATGTCCTAGGATTATCTAAAACGAGGGCGGCGAAAGGCGGGAGGCATGCTGAGCGATTTGGTCGTGTGCTACCTGTTTTTGGGCGGCGCCGGCGGGGGAGCCTGCTTGGTGCTCGCCGTTATGGGGCTTCTGTCGCCGCGCGATGAGATTGCTGCGCGCGTGGTCGCTGCAAGTGGTCGCGCTGCAGTCGCGGCGCCGCTTTACGTCAACCGTCGCGAGGCGGCGGTGCAGCCGCGCACGATGTGGCTGCTCAAGCCTCCCTCATCGTATCGTCGTCTTTTTGTTGCGGGACATACGGTCTCTCTTGCGGCGCTCGCGCTCGGCGTGGCATGTCTCATAGTCGATTTGGCGCGCGCCGATCGGGTGGCCCTCGTGTTTCTCAGTCCCACTCCTACATTCATTACGTTGGGCGTATGGTTTCTGACGGCAGCATTGGCGCTCACCTGCTTGATCCTTGTGCTCTGGATAAGCTTTGCGCGTGTGCGCGTGGCGGCTCTTCGCATTGTTCAGGCAACGCTCGCCGCCGCATCGTTGGGCGTGATTCTATACACGGGGCTTCTGTTGCAGGGAATAGATGCGGTTCCCCTATGGGCAACGCCATGGTTGCCCGTTTTGTTCGCGCTTTCGTCGCTATCGTGCGGAATGGCGCTCGTCTTAATCGCAGCGTGCGCGAACGGCACGGTGCGCATCTTCCACAGCGTTATGCGGCGCATGGTTATTGTGGATGTGGCGGTGATTGTTTTGGAGGCTATCGCCTGCGCTCTGCTGGTGGGGGCGGCCTTGCAGGGCAATTCCCCTCTGAGCGCGATAGACGGTAGCGTTGTGGCGGACAGCCCCACGCAGTATGCGGCTCTTGTCTCGGCGGGCGCGCTTCTTGGCGGTCAGGCCGCTTGGGTATTTTGGCTGGGGTTCGTTGGCGTGGGGCTTGTGGTTCCCATTGCTCTAGAGTGCATTGTGGTGGCAGGCAGGCGTCGCGTGCCCGTTCCGGCTTTGATGTGCGTGCCCGCGTGCTGTGTGTTGGTTGGCGGGCTCGTGATGAGATACTGCATCGTTGCGGCGGGCGTTCATCCTATGGTGGCGTCGATCGGCAATATGCTGTGAATATGAGAGAGATGGTCTATGTCGGAATTTCCTTTTGAAGTTGACCAGACGAGCGATGTGCCCCCGTGGGTGCAGCTTGCCCAGCGCATCGCGTATCTTATCAACACGGGATATTTCAAGCCGGGTGACAGGCTGCCCACAGTGCGCGCGCTTGCGGCTGACATCTCCCTCAATTTCAACACGGTGAATAAGGCGTACTTGAGCCTTTCGAACGACGGGTATCTCGAGTCGTCGCGTGGGCGTGGCGTGTTCGTGCGCGATCTGGATGCCGACGTAAGCCAGGAGTACACCCAAGAGGTTGACCAGATGATGGACGATCTTATTTCGGGCTGTCGTGATTTGGGGTTATCCCTGGACGATATACAGCAGCGCATGAGCCGCAAGATTAAGCAGCTCAAGCGCGAAGAAGGCGGTACTGCAACCGGAAGGCGGAACTAACATGGCAAGACGACGCGAGAACGGATCTTGGCCGGCGGAGCCTTCGGGCGGAGTGGCGGGCATTCGCGAGCGGACGGCGGTTCGGCCCGACGCACGCACCGAGTTCGCAGACGGCGAGCGCGCTTCAAACTCGGGGGTATGGCTGTTTTCTGCCGCCGTGTTTACGGTGACGTTCATCGTCGTGATGGGTGCAGCGTATGTGCTTACCGGATCGGTGGGGCTAGGTGCGGTGGTTGCCGCCGCGGTGCTTGCGACGTTGGCAACCATGGCGGTCCATATCGCTCAGCAATGGGAGAAGGTCATCGTGCTGCGGTTTGGCAAATTCAACCGCGTAAGCGGGCCGGGGCTCTTCTGGACGATTCCCTTTATCGAGCAGAACACCATGCGCGTTGACGGCCGCATGCGCGTGACCACATTTGGCGCGGAAGAAACGTTGACCGCCGACCTTGTGCCGCTCAACGTGAATGCTGTGCTGTTTTGGATGGTGTGGGATGCTAAGGCGGCATGTCTCGAGGTGGGCGATTTCACGCGCGCGGTGGAACTTGCCGCACAAACCGCGCTGCGCGATGCCATAGGCCGCGCGGGTGCCGCCGAGGTTGCCATTCGTCGCGAGCAACTGGATCGCGAACTCAAGCGCGTGCTCGAGGAAAAAGCCGATCAGTGGGGCATTAGCATTCTCTCGGTGGAGGTGCGCGATATTTTGGTGCCCAAAGAGCTGCAGGACGTAATGTCGCTCGAGGCGCAGGCCGAACAGCGCAAGAAGGCCCGTATTATCCTGACCGAAGCCGAGCAGGACATTTGCCAGGCCTATGACGAAATGGGCGAGGTGTACGGCAAAAACGACGGGGCCATGCGTCTGCGCGCGATGCATCTGTTGTACGAAAGCGTGCGTGAAACGGGCGGCACCGTGGTGGTGCCTTCGAGTTTCAGCGAGGGCTTTGGCGATGTGCTGGGCGATGGCGGCAAAGACGCCGCCGCTAAGGCGTTGCGCGATTTGGCAACGGGAAAGTAGCGCTTGCGTGTCTCCCATTATCTCAAAAAAGAATAATCCTAGGATAAATAGTCCTAGGACAAATATTGATTATCCTAGGATATCTTTGTATAGTGCGAGCTAGAAGAATTTGGCCAATTCTGAAGGAGTATTGGGGGGATACCCAGGAGTTGAGCTAACCGTGTCTGCGCATGCTGTCCTATGAGGAAGCGTCTCGGTGGCGAGTCCATTTGCGAGGGCGGAATCCAGAAGGGCAGGTTCGTTGAGGGCGGATGCCGGAAAGGGCATGTCCAAGGAATCGCGCAGGCAATACGGCCGACGGGCCGCAGGGGAACCAATTTAGAGGGGTATCCTGACTATCTTCGAAGGGGGAGAAATGTCAGGAGCTACAAGCCCGCATGCCGGGATGACGCGCAGGAACTTTCTCAAAACCGCAGGCGTGGCGGCGGGTGCATTGGGCCTCGCCGGCGCCGCAAGCATGACCACCACCAACAACTGGCTGGCGCCTGCCGAAGCTCATGCCGAGGCGGAAGACCAAGTGATTTATACCTTCCACCAGACGAACTGCGGCAATAGATGCTCGCTAAAATGTACGGTGCGTGATGGTCGCATGGCAAACATCGAAAGCAATACATGGGAAGAGGACCAGTATTCGATTTGCTGTCTCAAGGGTCTGAGCGAGATTCAACGCATCTACAGTCCCGATCGCATCCAAACGCCCCTCAAGCGTGTGGGGGAGCGCGGAGAGGGAAAATTCGAGTCCATTTCCTGGGAAGAGGCATTCGACACCGTTGCCCAGAAGCTTCAAGAAAGCGTGGATAAATACGGCGGTTCGTCTATTCTGTTCCCTTATTCAAGCGGCTTGGTGTACGAAATGCCGCTTTTGCGCAAGCTATTAGGTGCTCAAGCCATTTGTGAAAGCGGCATAGACATGGCACAGGGCAACGGTCTTGACCAGACGACTGGTGATGCCACAATGGGTAAGGGACCTTATGAAGTGACCGACTGGGTAAACACCAAAACGCTTATCATGGTTGGCGTCAACCTGCTGGAAAGCGGCATGACCGATGCTCGTTTTATGTTTGATGCGCAAGAAGCGGGATGCAACGTTACCGTAGTTGACCCCATTTTCACCTCCACTGCTTCTAAGGCAGATACGTGGGTACCTATCGAACCCGGCACCGATGCCGCGCTTTACCTTGGCATGGTGAGCGCCATCCTCGATAACGAATGGTATGACGAAGAGTACATTAAGGCACATACGTCTTGCCCGTTTTTGGTGAGCACGGCTGATGGCTCCATGCTCAAAGAAACGTCTACTGCCGAAGATGGCACCGAGACCGCAACGCATTATGTGTGGGATGGTTCGCGCGCTCGTCTCATGGACGAGGTGGCTGACCCTATTTTAGAGGGCACATTCGAAGTGGACGGCGTGGAGTGCACGACGGTTTTCTCTCTGTTGAAAGAGAATCAGAAAAACTATACGACAGCCTGGGCATCCGAGGTGACCACCATCCCCGAAGACCAAATTATTGAGCTTGCTCGTAAATATGCGCAGGAAACTCCTTCGTTTCTTCTGATTGGCTACGGTGGAAATGACAAATATTCGAATGCCGATATCGCAGGACATGCTATGTCGCTGCTGCCCTCTTTGACGGGAAACATCGGCAAGCCTGGCTGCGGAGCTGGTGTGCGTGGTAATCATTATGGTTGCCACTCTCTTACGGCGAAGCTTGGCGCCTGGGCCCTACCTGCTGAGTTTGTGGAGACCCCTCTTGAGATGCAGACGCCTCTCATGCGCACGAATCCAAGTAGCGTGCATACGGTGTTCAATTTGGGCAACACCTTTGTCCAACATTTGGGTAATTACAACACCACCAAGGAATGGCTCAAGACGCTTGATTTTATTGTCACTAGCGATATTTACTACTGCGATAGCGTGGCATGGTCGGATATCGTCTTGCCGGTATGCACGGGCTTTGAGACACGTGACGAGTGTGGCATGATTCAGGTGTCGAAGAATCATATCTTGTTGCAAATGAAAGTGCTCGATCCACTGTTTGAGAGCAAAACTGACTTTGAAATTGAGCATGAGTTATGTGGGCGACTTGGGTTCGGCGAGTATATGCCGGAAAGCACGGTTGACTACGTAAAGGCGCAGCTAACCACAGACGACCAGGCCTTCAAAAACGTTACGTATGAGAAGCTCAAGGAAAATAACAGCATCATGCGTCTTGACTATCCCGATGGTCCTTACGTTGGGCATACCGATCAGGTGTATAAAACTAAGTCGGGGAGACTGGAGATTTATCACGAAGGTATGCTTGGGTACAATCAAGAGCTCCCCAATTACGAATCCCCTATCGAGGCTTATGCGGACAACCCTCTCAAAGAGAAGTATCCGTTGCAGTTCGTGCAGGCTCGTCGCCGTTACCGCGTGCACACGCAATGGTGGAATTCAGAATGGGTCAATCAAATTGTTCCATATCCTACGCTGGAGATTAATCCCACAGACGCCGAAGCACGCGGTCTTCAGAGTGGCGATACGGTACGTATCTTTAACGACCGTGGCGAATTCAGCGTAACTTGTCTTATCAACAACGCGGCACGTCCCGGGCAGGTGTATATGTGCGAAGGAACGTGGTGCCGCGATACGGGCGGGGCGAGCTATCAAGATGTTACTAACGACACTCTTATCGAGCGCGGTAAGGTGCTTCCGTACGGTGCGAACATTCCCATGTACGACACGCTCGTTCAAGTTGAAAAGGCGTAAGGAGAGCGGACATGACTCGATATGGAATAGCAATTGACCTGCATCGATGCACGGGGTGTCATACATGTACGATTGCATGCAAGATCCAAAACAACATCCCCATGGGACTTCTTTGGAACCGCGTGATTACCGAGGGGTCTGACATGGTTGATGGTGCGGTGGGCGAATATCCTAACCTCACACGTAGGTATGTTCCTGTCGCATGCCAGCACTGCGAAAACCCTGCCTGTATGCGAGTGTGCCCCACGGGAGCAACGTACAAAGACGACAAGGGTCGCGTAGAAATCGATTACGACAAGTGCATCGGCTGTCGCATGTGCATGGCGGCCTGTCCTTATAACGCTCGCGTGTTCAATTGGAATGAGCCGCATCGCGAGCCCGACTTCGACTATGGGGACAAGACGGTGCCTGTGCGTTCTAAGGGTGTGGCCGAGAAGTGTACGTTGTGCAAAGAGCGCACCGACCGTGGTGAGGAGCCGAGGTGTGTTGTGGCCTGTATGGGTCGCGCCCGTACCTTCGGCGACCTGGACGATCCCAATTCTGAGATCTCCAAGCTCATTGCCGAGCGCCATGCCTATGTGCTGCTCGAGGAGCAGGGCACCAAGCCGCAAGTCCATTACTTCGAATAAGGAGGAGGTGCAACTATGACTTCTGGCAAGACGAAAATCGCGTACGCCGTATTGGGCATTCTGACCGTTGCCGGCATCGCTGCCTGGATCTATCAGCTTATGGGCGGCTTGGGCGTGACCGGTATGAACAACGGCACGTCGTGGGGCCTCTACATCGGATGCTTCATGTTCTTCGTGGGCCTTTCCGCTGGCGGCCTGATTGTGGCCTCTTCGGCGAGCGTGTTCCACGTGGCCGAGTATAAGAAGGTGGCGCTTCCCGCCGTCATTCTGTCCACGGCATGCATCTGCGTTGCTGGTATTTTCGTCCTGGTTGACCTGGGCGGTATCCAGCGTGTGTGGCGCATCATCACCGGATTCAATCCCACCTCGCCTCTGTGCTGGGATATCTGCGTGATCTGCCTGTATCTGGTCATCAACATCATCTACCTGGTGTTCATGACCTCCAACAAGGACGACGCTGACCGCAAGGTTGCCATCGTGAGCCGTTTCGCTCTGCCTGTGGCAATTCTGGTTCACAGCGTGACCGCATGGATTTTCGGCCTGCAGCTTTCTCGCGAGGGCTGGTATTCCGCCATCATGGCTCCGCTGTTCGTCGTCTCCGCCATGGATTCCGGTCTCGCTCTGCTGATGCTGGTCTTGGGCGGCCTCAACAAGTCCGGCTGGTTCAAGACCGAGAAGAAGCTCATGTCCAGCCTTGCCGGCCTGCTTGCCACCTGCGTGGCAATCGACGCCTTCCTGGTGGGCTGCGAGGTTCTGACCATGGCGTATCCCGGTGCTGCCGGCGCCGAGACGCTCGCCGTTATGACTTCGGGCGTGACCGCTCCGTTCTTCTGGGCTGAGATCGCGCTTGGGCTTCTGATTCCGTTCTGCATTCTCGTGTTCGCGCGTAACCGTGAGAACATGGGCCTTGTGATGCTTGCCAGCGCATGCATCGTGATCGGCGTGTTCTGCAAGCGCATCTGGCTGCTGTTCACTTCGTTCTTTATGCCCAATGTGTATGGTGCCCCTGGCATCATCAGCGGATCGAGCGCTTCTGCGCATGCGACCGGTATGGATGTGTGGGCGGTTGTAGGCACCTATGCTCCCACGTGGGTCGAAATCGTCATCGTGATCGGCGTGATTTCGCTTGGCGCGCTGGCGTTCATGGTCATGTGCCAGAAACTGCTGCCCGCGGCCAAGAAGGAGCAGTCCTCTGACGCCCCTGCCGCCGAAGGCGCCGCCGCTTAGTAACAAGGGATCGCCTTCTGAGGCGCCGTCTGGCACGGTGGAGCAACCGGCCGTTTAGGATGGCGCCTCAAGCGCTGCGATTGCCGTTGCTCGACGGCGGCAAACGCCATGATGCGGCGCGTTCGCAACCGCCTCTTCTTTCGGGGCCGTACGTTCTCCCTCCCTAGCGTGCGGCCCCTCGTGTTTTCATCGTGTGACGGAGGTATTTCCATGACGAAAGAGCTCATTCCCTGGCAAACGCTCTCCGAGGCGTACGCATTTTTGGGCAACTCCTTGCTGGCTCCCATGAGCAAGACGTCCGCCGTGGGGCTTGATCCTGCGTTTTGGCGGGCGTTTCCTGATTTCGACGACGCCGGTGTTTCGGACGCAATTTCAGGCTGCGTGCGTTATGCCGAGGGCGCTGTTGCTCGGGCGGAAGAGGGCGGCAATATCGTGCAGGATGCTTCCGTCGAGTACACCAAGCTGTTCATCGGTCCTCCTTCGCCTTCGGCAGCTCCTTGGGAAACTATGTATCGGTCGGATACTAATATAGGATTCGGCGAGGCGACCTTCCAAATGAAGGCGCTCTTGAAGGCCGCTGGCCTTGAAGTCAAAAACGAGAATCATCAGTATGAAGACCACATGGGAATCGAGCTGCTGTACCTGTCGGAGCTGTGCCACCGCCGCGCGGCGCAGGAGATGGATGCCGCCGATGATGCCGAGGCGGAGCCAGGCGTAGGCATTGGCGCCACGGGGGAACCGACGGGAAGCGCAGAGGCTGCAGAGCCGACCGATTCCGTCGCTAAGGTTTCCTCGATTGACCCTGCGAGCGATGCCTCCGTGTTCACGTTCATCGAGACGCACCCTCTAAGTTGGGTCGACGCCTTTCGCGCTCGCATTGCCGAGGAGTTCCCGGAGGGATATTTCGTTGGCCTAGCAGGGCTGATTGCCGCAATACTGCGTTTCCACGTGAGATTGATCGCGCGGTAGCGGCGTGACGGTGGTTCGAGACGCCACATTGTAAAAAGAAGCCGATATGCTGCAGTTTTTTGAGACTTTGCAAAGTAGCCCGGTTCTATTGCTCGCATATCCCCAGTTCACAGGGTTGGCGAAAAATGGCTACTTTTGAAACCCACTCAAAACTGCAGCATATCGGCGTTTGTTTCATATTGCGTTTAGCCAAGCGGCATTTCGCAAGGGAAATGCCGCCTTGCGGGCATTCGCTCTTCCCAAAAGTGAAGCGCTTTGCGCAATACGACGCACCTCGTGCATAACGCGCGGTAAGTGTGCGAAAATAGCCTGCGAAAGACACTATGTAAGGCAGGCACGTTATTATGGCAGCGCAATTCAGGATCGCGCCGGCTGACCCGGCGCTCGTTTCGCTTATTCAGCAAGAGTTCGGACTCGCGCATTTCGTCGCGCGCACCATGGTGGCCCACGGAGTGAAAAGCGTCGAGGAGGCTCGTACGTTCCTCACGCCCGACCTTGAGCGCGATTGGCGTAACCCCTATGAAATCCCCCAGATGAAAGAAGCGGCCGACCGCATCGAGCGGGCTATTCGCGATGGTGAGCGCGTGCTGGTGTTCGGCGACTTCGACCTGGACGGCATCTCGGCTACCACGGTGCTCACGCGTGGCCTGCGCGAGCTTGGCTGCGATGCCGTGCCGTTCATCCCCAAGCGTTTTGACGAAGGCTATGGTCTCACGCCTGCGGCCATTGAGCGCGCATGCGCGAGCGAGCCCAGTCTGATTGTTACTGTGGACTGCGGCATCTCATGCAAAGAGGAAGCGCTCCTTGTGGCGCAAGCGGGCATCGACCTGGTGGTGACCGACCACCATGAGCCAGGCGGCATGGTGCCCGAGGGCGTGCCAGTGGCCGACCCCAAATGCGACCCGTCGTGCGAGAGCTCGATTCTTGCCGGCGTAGGCGTGGCGCTTAAGATGGTGCAAGTGCTGGGCGGTCGCATGGGGCATCCCCATCTGTGGCGCGAATACACCGATTTCGCGACTCTTGGCACGGTTGCCGACCTCATGCCGCTCGTGGGCGAAAATCGTGCGCTTGTGGCCGATGGTATCGCGCGCATGAACGCCAATCCTCGCCCGTGCATCGCCGCCCTTGTGGGCGTGTGCAATGCTGCGGGTAAGCCGCTTTCTTCGACCAACCTGAGCTTCTCGCTCATTCCACGCCTCAACGCGGCGGGTCGCATGGGCAACGCCGATCTGGCGCTCGAGCTTTTGATGACCGATGATTTCGAAGAGGCGCAGCAAAAGGCGGCCGAGCTCGACTGCGTGAACAGCGAGCGCCGCGCTATCGAGGCCGAGCTCGCCGAAGCCGCCAAGGCAAAGGCTGCCGCATCGTATTCCGGCGAGCGCGCATTGGTGGTGGCGGGCGAGGGCTGGCACGAGGGCGTAAAGGGCATCGTGGCATCGCGCCTGGTCAACGCTTATGGCGTTCCCGCTCTGCTCTTCACCATCGACGGCGATGAGGCTCGTGGGTCGGGTCGAAGCGTTGGCAGCGTGAACCTGTTCAAGGCAGTGGAATCCACCTCTGACATTCTTACGCGCTTTGGCGGGCACGAGGCCGCTGTGGGCGTGACGCTCCCCGTGGACAAGCTGCCTGAATTCACTGAACGACTGTGCGCCTATATGGACGAGCTTCCCGAAGGCAGCTTTCACCCGCTCATAGAGGTGGATGCCGTAATCGATCTCGATGAGCTCACGCTTCCTGCCGTGGAAAGCCTTGACCGCCTGGCGCCGTTCGGCCAAGAAAACCCCACGCCGCGCTATCTGGCTCACAATGTTCGTCTGACCAACTGCCGTGCGGTGGGCGCGAACAAGAACCATCTTTCGTGCTCGCTCACTGACGGCGTGGCCTCGGTGGACGGCATCATGTTCCACTGCGACGGAATCAGCTCGCTCATGACGTGCGGCTGTGTGGTGGACGCGGCTTTTCAGGCTCAGGTGGACGAATGGCGCGGCCGCCGTTCCGTCAAATGCATGCTCGACGCCATCGAGCCGGCGAGCGCATGTCCCGCGCTGCGCGCATGCCTGCCCGACGACGAGATCGACTTCGTGAGTGAGCTCTACGACATCGATCGCGACCTCGAGGAGTCGGGCGATGATCCGTGCGGCTGCGGCCAGGCCGATTGTCGCGCAAAGTGGCAGACGCTTCTGAGCGAGGACCCTCAGGAATTCACGCGTCGTCTCATCGCGGCGTTTATCGGCGACGCCCCGCTCCACGACTCGCAGCGCCGCGCGCTCGACGCCCTTGCGCAAGGGCGCAGCACGCTTGCGGTTATGGGTACGGGCCGTGGCAAGTCGCTCATCTTTCAGGTTCATGCCGCACGCGTCGCGCTCACGCAGGGCAAGGCGAGCGTATTCGTGTACCCCCTGCGTGCGCTTCTTGCTGACCAGCGGTTTCATCTCGCATCGGCGTTCGAAGGCCTGGGGCTTTCTGTGGCTGCGCTTTCGGGTGAGACCCCTCTGCCTGAACGGCGTCGCGTGTATGCCGGCCTTGCCGAAGGCAGCGTGGATGTGGTGCTGACCACCCCCGAGTACCTGGCGTTTCATGCGGATGAGATCGCCGCGTGCCAGCGCGTGGGCTTTTTCGTGGTGGATGAGGCGCATCACGTTCTGCAGTCGGGCGCCGGCCGCCGCACTGCCTACCTGAATCTGGGCGGCGTGGTGTCCAAACTCGGCAACCCCACGGTGCTCGCCGTGACCGCCACCGCTCCGGCCGAGGTCGAAGAGGCGGTATGCCAGACGCTGGGCATCGAAGAGGTGGTGCGTGACGACCACGCGCGTTTCAACCTGGGGCTCGATGATCGCCGTAGCATGCGCGATAAAGACAGCTATGTGGCGGGCATCATCGCCACGGGCGAGAAAACCGTGGTGTACGTGAACTCGCGTTTGGGCACGGTGGATGTGGCTCGCACGCTTCGCACTATGGTGCCGCAGGTGGCAATGCAGATCGGCTTCTACAATGCCGGCCTTTCGCGCGAGGAGCGCGAACGCGTGGAGCGCCTGTTCCGCGAGGGCGTGTTGCGCGTGCTGGTGTGCACGTCGGCGTTCGGCGAAGGGGTGGACATCCCCGATATCCGCCACGTGGTGCTCTACGGCATGCCGTTTTCCGAAATCGAATTCAACCAGATTAGCGGGCGCGCCGGTCGCAACGGCCAGGAGGCGTGCATCCATGTGCTCTTCGGCAAGCGCGACGTCATGCAAAACGAGGGCATTCTTGCGGGAAGCGCCCCCGAGCATGACGCCATGGCGTGCATCTACCGTGAGCTCAAGCGTCTCCAGCGCGATGCGGAGGCGCAGGTTGCTGCCGGTGCGCTGGCGCATGGCGGCCAACCGTCGGGTCCGGGCGCAGCCTTGGTACACGAGGGCGAGGTTTTCTTTACAATATCCGATGAGGATCTGGCGGACGCCTGCATGGCGCGTCGGCCTCGTTTCGTCATAGACGCCCAGGCGTGTTGCTGCGGCATCTCGGTGTTCGAAGAGCTGGGCCTGGTGCGTACGTACGATTCGTGCGGTTGCGCGTCGCATGCGCGCGCGGTGCACGTATGCATGGGCGCGAGCAAGGTGGAATTGACCGACAGCGTGCTGTATCGCGAGGGAATGGGTGACATGGAGGAATTCGCTCGCTTTAGGGAGTGGGCCATGCGCAGCCCTGCCGAGGTGCTGCGCGGGCGCATCGTGCGCCCCATGCTGTCGGATGAGTCGCAAAGGGGAGAGTAGCCATGGCAGAACAGAACTACGTTCACAGTGTTATCGCATTGCCGGTTGAGCCTGAACTCGCCGATGCGATCGGCGCCCTCTCCATAGACTCCTACGACGGGGGCATCGCCCCTTCGGCCGCCGCGGGCGAGGATATGGCTCCAGACGCGCGTTTCGCCGAGCTCGAAAAGCGTGCGTCGGGGTACCTTTCCGAGGACGCCATGGAGCTGTTGCGCAAGGCCTACCATTTCGCCGACAAGGCGCATGCCGGGCAGCAGCGCAAAAGCGGCGAACCCTTCATCGCTCACCCCATTGAGGTGGCGCTTATCCTGGCTGATTTGCGCATGGACGTGGACACGCTGTGCGCGGCGCTGCTCCACGATACGGTTGAGGACACCGATGTGACCGTCGAGCAGGTGGCCGAGGATTTCAATCCCGAGATTGCCCAGCTGGTGCAGGGCGTGACCAAGATCACGCAGATTGCCGTGGAGAGCCTGACCGACGAGCAGGCAGCTACCATCCGCAAGATGTTCGTGGCCATGAGCAAAGACATCCGCGTCATAGTGATCAAGCTCGCCGACCGCCTGCATAACATGCGCACGCTTCAGGCGCTGCCCGAGGACCGCCGCATCTTCAAATCCCACGAAACGCTCGAGATCTATGCGCCTATTGCTCATCGCCTGGGCATCGGCTCCATTAAATGGGAGCTTGAGGACCTTTCGTTTTTCTACCTGGAGCCCGCCAAATTCAAGCAGATTTCGCGCATGGTGGCCGAAAGCCGCGAAGAGCGCGAGCGCTATCTGGCCAATGTGATCGAAACGCTTTCCGCCGAGCTTACGCGCCTGGGAATCAAGGCGCACATCGCGGGGCGGCCCAAGCATCTGTATTCCATCTACCAGAAGATGACCAAGCGCGGCAAGGGCTTCTCCGAGATCTACGACCTGATCGCCGTGCGCGCCATAGTTGAGTCGGTCAAGGATTGCTACTCGGCGCTGGGTGCGGTCCATTCGCTGTGGCATCCCATGCCGGGGCGCATCAAGGACTACATCGCCATGCCCAAGCTCAACATGTACCAGAGCCTGCACACCACGGTCATCGGTCCTTCCGGTCGTCCTCTTGAGGTGCAGATTCGCACCGAAGAGATGCACCGTATGAGCGAGTACGGCGTTGCGGCGCATTGGCGCTACAAGGAGAAGGGCAGCAAGGCCGACGCCGCATTCGACAAGCAGATTGCATGGCTGCGCCAGGTGGTGGAGCGCATGGAGGAGACGGACGATTCGCGCGAGTTCATGAGCGAGCTCAAGATGGACCTTGCGCCTACCGAGGTGTTCGTGTTCACGCCCACGGGCGACGTGAAGAGCTTGCGCGCGGGGTCGACGCCGGTTGATTTTGCCTACGCCGTGCACTCCGAGGTGGGCAACCATTGCGTGGGGGCCAAGGTGAACGGCTCGATTGTGCCGCTTTCGTATGAGCTGCAGACGGGCGATCGCGTGGAGATTCTCACCCAGAAGAGCGCCACGCCCTCGCGCGACTGGCTCAAGATGGTGAAGACGCCTTCGGCTCGCAGCAAGCTGCGCAGCTATTTCTCCAAGGTCAGCCGCAGCGACGATTTGGTGCTCGGTCGCGATAAGCTTGCCCGCGAGCTCAAGAAGCATGGGCTGGGGTTGGGCTCTACCGCCAGCATTCGCGCCCAGAAGGCCGTGGCTGAACAAATGGGTTACAAGGACGCCGATGACATGATGGTGGCCGTGGGCGCCGGCAAGGAAACGGTGCTGCACGTAGCGAACCGCCTGATCAAGATTCTTGCGCCCGAACCCGAGGCAGAGCCGCGTCCCGTGTCGAGCATCATGACCACGGGCACCATGCCGCCTATGCTCACCAATGCCAAGCGTCCTGCTGGCGCCGCCCGCAAAGGCAAGTCGTCCAACGGCGTTGTGGTTGCGGGTTTGGACAACGCTCTCGTGCGCCTTTCTCGCTGCTGCAACCCCGTGCCCGGCGACGAGATCATCGGGTTTGTGACGCGCGGGCGCGGCGTGTCGATTCATCGTGCCGACTGTCCCAACGCCAACGACCTGATGCGCGACAAAGGGCGCCTCATAGAGGTGCATTGGGAGGATTCCGCCGAGAGCGCCGCGTCGTTCCAGGTGGAGGTGTATATCGAGGCGCTCGATCGCCTGAACCTGCTGCGCGACATCATCAATACCATCTCGGACACCGGCGTGAATGTGATTTCGTCCAATACGGTCAGCCATTCCGATGGCATCGTCGAGATGCGCTATCTGTTCCAGGTGTCGCAGCTGTCCAACATTGAAAAGATTCTGGAATCGTTGCGTCAGATCGAAGGCGTGTTCGAAGCGCGTCGTATGCTGCCTGGAAACACTCCCCACGCCGGACGAGGCGGGAAGAAGAAGCATTAGACTTGCGCTCGGCTTGTGCCGTCGTCCACGAGTCTGTGCCCGCGAACTACCTGATAGGAGAGTCCTATGCGAGCAAACTGCAAGCGAATCATCACCGAAGGCACTGGTTGCGTGCCGGTTTCCGTGCTGACCATCGGAATGATGGACAACAACTGCATGATCGTCTCCGACGGCCGCGAGGAGGGTGCACCCGCTATGGTGGTTGACCCTGCGGGCGATGCGCAGGCCATCATCAAGGCGCTCGGATGGCTCAAGCTTGAGTACATCGTGTGCACGCACAACCATAACGACCACCTGATTGCCCTGCCCGAACTCGTCAAGGAGACGGGCGCCAAAGTGGTGGCGCATGTGGCCGACTGTGACATCATCGAGTCGGGCCAGCCGGGGTATTTCGGCAATTGGGATGCCGTGGCGCCTGTCCACGTGGATGTAAAGGTGAAAGACGGCGACACGATCAAGCTCGGCTCCCTTGAATTCGAGGTCATTCACACGCCGGGCCACACTAAAGGTGGCATGTGCGTGTATCTGCCGGGGTTTGACGGCAAGCCGGGCATCCTGTTCTCGGGCGACACGCTGTTCCGCGGTGCTACCGGGCGCGTGGATTTCGAGGGCGGCAGCGCGAAGGAGATGCGCGCAAGCCTGCGCAACAAGCTGGCGCCTCTGCCCAACGACACCATCGTATTCCCCGGGCATGAGGGCCTGACCACGATCGGTATCGAGCGCCGTCGCGTGATCGAGGCGTTCTAATTGCTTCTTTTGCGGTTGAGCCTGACGATTGTGCGTGGCCATGGTCGATCTAGGGGCTATCTGTATAAAGCCGTCGGGTTAATCCAATCTTGATGCATTTTCTTAACAAGTAAAATCTAAGTCAATTTTTTGTAAAATTACGCGTATCATAGAGGGTGCACGTTTTGGGCGCCCTCTTTTTTCGTGCGCCCTTGGATGCGGGTCGTATTTCTGCGAAGGTGGGGCTTTGGCCCGCGCCGTTTCGAAGGGAAGGGTGCCGTGAGCGTAGAACTGGGGACGTTTTTAGCCCATCTCATGACTAACCCCCTTATGGTTGCCGTCACGTTGCTCAACGTGGGCGTGATTATCGTCAATGGCGCAACCGATGCGCCCAACGCCATCGCTACGGTGGTATCCACGCGCTCTATGAAGCCTCGACCTGCGATTATTCTTGCCGCAGTGTGCAACTTCCTCGGATTGCTGGTGGTGTCGATGTTCACCAGCGCCGTGGCAAGCACCATCTTCAACATGGTCAATTTCGGCGGCGACAACACCGTTGCCATCGCCGCTCTTGCCGCTGCCATGGTTGCCATCATCGTTTGGGGAGGCGCCGCGTGGTACTTCGGCATTCCCACATCGCAAAGCCACTCGCTTATTGCGGGCCTTACCGGTGCGGCTATCGCCGCCATGGGCAGCCTCGACGCCATCAACTGGAACGAATGGGTCAAGGTCATCTACGGCATTCTGCTCTCGACATTTTTGGGTTTTGGTCTGGGGTGGCTCACCGCCAAGCTCATGGCGTTTTTCTGCCGCAACATGAACAGGCGCAAGGCCAACGAAGTGTTCCATTGGGGCCAGATCATCGCGGGAGCCGGCGTGGCGTTCATGCACGGCGCGCAGGATGGCCAGAAGTTCATGAGCGTGTTTTTGCTGGGCATCGCGCTTTCCGCGGGGCTGGGGCAATCGGCCGAGCTGGCCTTGCCCGTTTGGCTTATGGTGCTCTGCGCCATCAACATGGGCCTGGGCACCGCCATCGGCGGCGAGCGCATCATCAAAAACGTTGCCATGAACATGACGCACCTCGAGGTGTATCAGGGCTTTTCCGCAAGCTTCTCCGCGACGCTGTGCCTGATCCTCGCCACGTTCACCGGCATGCCCGTTTCCACGACGCACGTCAAGACCACTGCCATCATGGGCGTCGGCGCCGCCAAGCGCAAGACCGCCGTGAAATGGCAGGTGGCGATCGATATGGTTAAGACCTGGGTGCTCACGTTCCCGGGGTGCGGCCTGATCGGCTTTTTGATGGCGGAGCTGTTCCTGATGTTCATCTGACGTATGTCGCGGCGCAGGGGCTCCGATGCGGGCGGGCGCCGTTAGTTTGGTCTGACGCGACGGCCGTGCGCGGCGCGCTTCAAAGAGAGGATTTCCATGAGCCTTAAGTCACGTTTCAACTACTTCGATGCGTTCGAGAAGCAGGTCGACCTTGCCTGCCAGGAGGCCGAGCTTCTGATTGAGATCATCGAGAACTTCACGACATCCGATGCCGTGCTCCCCGAAATCACGCGCGCCCATGCCATCGAGCATGCGGGCGACGAGGTGTGCCATGAGGTATTCGAGGCTCTGGCGGTCGACTTCATCACTCCCATCGAACGCGAGGACGTGATCGCGATCACGCAGGGGCTCGATGACGTGGTGGACTACATGGAGAGCACCATTCAGCGTTTCTACATGTACAACGTGACGTCCATGCATCCGCGCGCCGTGGAATTCGCCCGTCTGCTGCTGAAGAGCTGCCAGGCGCTCAAGGCCGCCATGTGCGACTTCCGCGATTTCAAGAAATCCAAGAAGCTCAGCGCGCTGCTGGTCAGCGTTTCCGACGTTGAGGAAGAGGCGGACGATCTGTTCTTCCACGTGATGCGCGACCTGTATCTGCGCAGCGAGGAAAGCCCGGCGGATGTATTCATCTGGGACAAGCTGTTCCAGCGCCTTGAAAATACGGCAGACGCCTGCGAGCACGTGGTGGACACGATGCGCATGGTGATGCTGAAGAACGCATAGCCAAATCGCTCGCGCAACAAGCCGGAGCGTTTGCGCGATAAGCATGATTACACAACCAGAAAGGGCCCTTAGGGCCCCTTTCTTTTTCTATCGAACCAGGTTGTCAATCGCCCAAGCGAGCGCTTTGGCGCGTCGGGTTTTTTGGGCGAGCATCCAGAGCTTGCCGGCGTTATCGAGCTCCTGGCGCAGGGCTTCTTCGCGGCCGGGGGCCATCTCGTGCAGGATGGCTGCTTCATCTTCGGGCGTCACCTTGAGGTTCTGTTCATGAAAGATGGTTTCCAGGGCTATCTCGTCGTAGAGCTGACGCATGGCGCCGCGGCGCAGGTCGGCCTCGACCTCCTGCGGCTTCTTGCCCGTGCGGATGCGGTACTCGCGATAGGTTTCGCCGTCTTCTTCAAGTGCGGCGTGGAATGCCTTGTTCTCGCGGGCGAATGCCGCGCTCTCGAGCGTGGCGGAGACGGTGCCTGTCAGGCGCGCGCGCAGAGCGCGAAGGATGTGCTTCTCGAGTTTGGGCGAAACGGAGAGCAGGGAGGGGCTTGCGGCGCCCTCATCGGCATCGACGTACTTTGCCCTTTGGGGGGCAACCTCCGCGCGCAGCTCTTCAGTGAGTTCGATGGGCGTTTCCAAATCGAGCTCCATAGACGGGATGGGATGCACGGCTGCCGCGAACGCATAGGGCGCTCCCTCTTGGTAGGGCAGCGTCGAGCGCGTGGACGGCTCCAGCAAAAACGTCAGGCCAAGTTTGCGGATGGCGTGGTCGGTTGCCCGCGCCTTGACGGTTTCTTCCAAAAACACGCCCATCTCCATGTCGGTGAGCATGAAACGCACCTTCTCGAGGGCGGCTGCTTCGTCGGTGCCCAGCACGGTCGCCAATCGTCGATGCGCCCCTCGTGCAAACTCGGCCGCTTCTTCTACGGTGAGAGACCCCGAGAACTCAATGGGCATGTCGGACGGCTTTTCTCCGTCGGCATCATTCATCTGGGGCATCGTGATTTCCATAGGACCTCGATTCATGGGCTCTTCGCAAAGCGGATGGTGGCCTGATTGTATTGTTGAATGACGGGCGTTTGGCTGCGCATCGGGGCTTTTCATCGAAAGTGCGAGGTTGCCGCGCGGTGTTGGGCTGCTGCGCTATAATCCCTCGCGTTACACGATGAAGCCTGCGGCGCCGGCATGGGATTGATTGTGCTGCGCGTTTTGCCGCGGCTTATGAGGAGGCATGTATGCTCACTTCCGACCAGATTGGCGCCATTGCCGCTGCTCACGGGTTCGGCCCGGTGCAGAGCGAGCCGTTGAACGAGATCGACGGCGCAGCGCACGTGATGCGCCACGAGAAAAGCGGCGCCCGCCTGCTGTTTTTGGAGAACGAGGACGAGAACAAGGCGTTCTCCATTACGTTTAAGACGCCGCCCGCCGACAACACCGGCGTGTTCCACATTCTCGAACACTCGGTTCTGTGCGGCTCCGACAAGTTTCCGGTCAAAGAGCCGTTCGTGAACCTGCTCAAGACCTCGATGCAAACGTTTTTGAACGCGCTCACGTTCCCCGATAAGACCATGTATCCGGTGGCGAGTACCAACGATCAGGACCTGCTCAATCTGATGGATGTGTACATGGATGCCGTGCTGCATCCGATGATTTATGGCAAGCGTGCCATCTTCGAGCAGGAGGGCTGGCACTTTGAGCTGGACGAGGCTGAGGGCGACGCACCCGAGGCGCTGCGCTATAACGGCGTGGTGTTCAACGAGATGAAGGGTGCCTTGGCCGACCCCGATAGTGTGCTGTATCACGCGGTGAACGCGGCGCTGTTCCCGGGCACGTGCTACGAGTTCGAGTCGGGTGGGCATCCGCGCGCCATTCCGCAGCTGACCTACGAGGGGTATCTGGACACGCACGCACGCCATTACCGTTTGGACAATTCCTATATCGTGCTGTACGGAGACCTCGACCTTGACCGCGTACTGGGCTTTTTGGACGAGCGCTATCTTTCCGCGGCGGATTGCGCGCCGCGCACCGATGACGCTCCCAACGAGATTGGCATTGCCGCGCCGCATGTGACGCTGGACGTCGAGATACCCATGGATACCGCTCCTGAGAATGCGACGGTTGGCGTGGGCTACGTGATTGGCGAGGCGCGCGATTTCGAGCGCGTGTTGGCGGCGGACGTGCTGATGGATGCGCTCATGGGCGGCAACGAATCGCCCATCAAGCGTGCGGTGCTCGATGCTGGTTTGGGTGGCGATGCCACGGCGTATCTGCTGGATTCGCAGGCGCAGCCGGTTGCCATGTTCCAACTGAAGGGCGCGAAGCCGGGCGTCGCCCGCGCGTTCATGGAGCTTATCGAATCCGAGGCACGACGCCTTGCCGAAGAGGGCATCCCGCGCGATCTGCTGGAGGCATCGCTTTCGCAGATGGCGTTTGACCTGCGCGAACGTGACCGTGGTATGGCCGACGGCGTGCCGCTGGCGATGAACGCGCTGGCCGGGTGGCTCTACGGCGATGATATGGCTACCACGTATCTGCGCTACGAAGATGCGCTGGCGCATATGCGCGCCGGTCTGGACGGGCGTTATTTCGAGGACATTCTGGCGTCGCTTCTGCCGGAGAACGGCCACAAGGCGCTCGTGGACGTGGTGCCGCAGGAGACCGGTGGCGAGACCGAAGAGGCCGCCGAGCTCGCAGCGAAGCTCGCCTCGATGAGCAACGAGGACAAGGAGCGCGTGCGGGAGGATGTCGCCGAGTTGCGCCGTTTGCAGGAAGAGCCTGATTCGCCCGAGGCGCTGGCGACGCTTCCGCAGTTGCATGTGAGCGATATCGGGGCTGCGCGGCCTGACACGCAGGCGCAGCGCTTCGAGGGCGCGCCACTTGCGTGCCTGCACTACGACATGCCTACGCGCCATATCGACTACCTACGTCTGTATATCGATATCGACCACCTTGCCTGGGACGATTTGCCGTACGTGACCATTTTGTCCATGCTGCTGTGCCGTTTGGATACCGCGCAGCATACGGCGGCTGACCTGGATACGTATGCCCGCTCGCATCTGGGGAACTTGAGGTTTGCGGCGAACGTGTATGCTCCTGACGGGGCGCCTGATGATCTGTCGCTCAAGATGGTGGTGTCGGCGAGTGCCCTGTCCGAGGAGCTAGAGTATCTGGCAAACATTCCGCGTGAGATATGGGAAACCACGCGTTTTGACGATGCGGGTAAGATTCGCGATGTACTGGTGCAGCGCCGCATCGCCATGGAGCAGGCGTTCATGAATGAGGGCCATACGCGCGCCATTAGCCGTATGACCTCGTATTTCTTCAAGTCATGTGTGTTGCGCGAGCAGATGAGCGGCGTGGATTTCTATCTGTTCTTGAAGGATTTGATTGAACACTTCGACGAGCGGTTCGACGATTTCAAGGCGCGTCTCGAAGACGTGAGGGCGCGCGTGTTCTCGGGCGAGCGCGTGACGGCGAGCTTCGTGGGCTCGCACGAGGACTGCTCGAGGTTCTGGAAGCTTGCGGGAACGCTTGGCTTTGCTGCGGAGGGTTCGGCGTGCGTGTTGGGAGCCGATTCGGCGACAGAGGATGTCGAACGCTCGCGCATCGCCATCCCTGAACCCCAGGCTAAAGACGAGGCATTCGTCGTGCCCGGCGATGTGGTGTACGTGGCGAAGGGCGCCGACGTGTCCGACCTGGGCGCGTTCGATGGTGCATGGTCGGTTGCGTCCAACGCTCTTTCGTTCGACTACCTGTGGAACGAAGTGCGTGTGAAAGGCGGCGCGTACGGTGTAGGATTCCGCCGTGTGGCGGCGGGGCTTGCGCGTTACTATTCGTTCCGCGATCCGGCGGTTGACCCCACCATCAAACGCTTCGACGCGGCGGGGAAATGGTTGGCGGCGTTTGAGCCCGACATCGACGAGATGGAAGGCTACATCGTGTCCACGGTGGCGACGCATGATGCGCCGGTCAAGCCCAAGACGGCGGCGCTTCGTCAGGATGGTGCCTACTTCACGGGCAAGCCGACGGATTGGCGCGAAAAGACGCGCGAGCAGATTCTTGCGGCAACGCCCGAAACGCTGCGCGGTTTCGCACCGACGCTCGATGCCGTGGCGAAGAACGGTCACGTGTGCGTGTTCGGCAGCAAAGAGCTGATAGTCGCCGCGAAATCGGTCGACCTTGAGGTCACGGAGCTGTTCTAGCGCGAAATTCAGCTATACATAACCGAAGATTCAACAGGGCGGAAGCACCAAGCTTCCGCCCTTCTTGCATGGTGTGGCAAACGTGCGATTTGCCACAGAGGGCTTTACGCGACGTCGAGTCATTCATTAGAGTAACAGTTTGACTACGAGACTCAAAAGAGTGAACTTGAAAGAAGCGTTTCTGTCATGGTGGCGCGTGGTTTTTAGTGCGACAATGCGACAAGAAAGGAGGCGCTCATGGGCAACGTGTTTCGCGTGTTCGCGCGCGATGTGAAGCGCGTGGCAAAGGTGCCGGCGGCGTGGCTCGTGGCGCTGTTCCTCATCGTGCTGCCTTCGTTATATGCATGGTTCAACGTGATAGGGTTCTGGAACCCTTATGAGAATACGGGCAATTTGCGCATCTGCGTGGTGAACGAGGATGCGGGCACGCATGACGAGGTGCTGGGCGACCTTGACCTGGGCTCTCAGATTGTCGACCAGCTCAAAGACAACGATCAACTCGGATGGGATTTCGTCGATCGCGACCAGGCGATGCAGGCGGTGGAATCGGGCGATGCGTACGCGGCGTTCGTGATACCGCAGGATTTCAGCTCCGACATGGCCACGATTCTGACCGGCGATTTCACTGCGCCGAAGCTCGAATACTACGTCAATGAGAAAACCGGCCCCGTGGCGCCCAAAATCACCGATACGGGCGCAACCACGCTCGACACCACGGTGAACGACACCTTTGTGTCCACCGCGAGCGAGGCGGTGGCGAAGGGTATCGACGAATGGCTGGGCGATTCCAAAACCGACCTGGAAACCGCGCAGGGTGGCGCCATCGACCGCCTTGATGCGGCGAGCGGCGATGTCGCCGACGCGCGTGATGCCCTTGATGAGCTGGCGGCATCCGCCGAAGAGGCGCAAGGCAAGGCGGATGACGCCAAGCAGACGCTCGCCGACGCAAAAGCGCAGGCCGTACTGCTTTCTTCTGCGTTGGGCGACGTATCGGCGCTAACGGGCGAGGCTACGTCGGGAATCGTCAGCTTTTCAACCTCAATGGGCAGCGTGCTTGACCAAGGCTCGCTTCTATTGTCCCAATCATCGGCGCAAACGAACGCTGCCATCGGTCAAACGGCGTCGGGCATCGTGGCGGCGCAAGGCGATGTGGATGCCGCGATTTCGAGGGCGAATGCAGTGGTCCAGGAAAACGCCCAGATGGCGGAGGCGCTTGATGCCATAGTGGCGGGCTTGCCCGAAGGCGAGGGAAAGGATGCGCTCGCCCAGGCGGTAGCTTTGCTGCAAGGGGCGAACGACCAGGCTCAGCAGACTCTCGACGGGCTTTCTGTGCTGTCTTCCGATATCACCGGTACGGCAACGTCCGTCTCGGGTGCGTCGGGATCGGTCGATTCCGCTGTGCAGGGCACCATTGAGAGCGTGGACGGATTCCGCGCATCGTTGTCCAACGATACGGTGCCGTCGCTGAGCGCTGGCTTGGGCCAGATAGGCACCGCCGCCAACGGGCTTTCGTCCACGGTGTCGGGTCAGGTCGTGCTCATCGACCAGACGTCCTCGGCGCTCGACGAGCTCAAATCAACCCTTCAGCTATCCGCCGACGCGCTTACCCAGACGGACGATCTGCTGGCGGGCATCCAGTCTGATTTCGATACCGCCGCAACCGACATCAAAGCGCTCGGATCGTCGAACGCCATCCAGGAGCTTTTCGACGGCGACCTCGATCCGCAGAAGGTGGCCGACTTCATGATGTCGCCCACCACTGTGCAGACGGAAAAACTCTATCCGCTGAATGCGTACGGCTCGGCCATGGCGCCGCTGTTCATCAACCTGACGCTGTGGATTGGTGCGTTCATGCTGATGGTGATCATGCGCATCGAGGTGGACGGCGAAGGCGTGCCGGGCATCAAAGCGTGGCAACGCTATCTGGGGCGTTGGCTGTTGCTTGCGTTCATGGTGGCGCTTCAAGCCATCGTGTGCGTGACGGGTTGCCTCGCGATTGGCGTGCAAACCGCGAGCGTTCCGGCGTTCTATCTGACCGCCATCGGCGCGTCGCTTGCCTATCTGAGCATCCAATACGCGCTTTCCGGCACATTGCAGCATGTGGGCATGGGCCTTTGCATCATTCTGGTGTTTATCCAGATTCCTGCGGCCACGGGTCTGTACCCCATCGAGATGACCACGGGATTCTTCCAGGCGGTGTACCCGGCGTTCCCGTTCACGTACGGCATCAACGCCATGCGTGAGGTCATCGGCGGGTTCTACGACGGGGCATGGCTGCACGACATGGGCGTGCTGGCGGCGTTCTTCGTCGCGTTCATGGCTATCGGCCTTGCCGCGCGCCCGTATGTAGCCAATCTCAACCGCCTGTTCGCGCGACAGCTCGAGGAAAGCGACCTGATTAACAGCGAAGCCGTGCAGCTGCCTGAGCGGCGCTATCGCCTTGCACAGCTTATCCGCGTGCTGTCCGACCGCGATGAATATCGCGACGCCATCAAAGCGCGTGCGACCCGCTTCATGAAGATGTATCCGCGCCTCAAGGCGGGTGCGCTCGTGCTGGGCGTGGCGGTTCCCGTTGCCGCCATGACGGTGCTCGCGGTCACGCAGGCCGAGAAGGTGGTCATGCTCACGGTGCTGCTGGCGTGGTTCGTGCTGCTGGTGGGCTTCTTGATCGTGGTCGAATACGTGCGCGATAGCCTGGTCAGGCAGGCGGCGCTTGATTCGATGACCGACGATGAGGTGCTGTCGCCGTACGTCGATCGCAGCAAGGTGGAGCGCTGGCACGACAGCGAGGCCAAGGTTGCCCATCACGCTGCGCACGCACCGGGTTCGCCGATGGCGCGTCCTACGGTGAACCCGGTAATTCCCCGCGGCAAGCATGCCGCCGGGCAGAAGAATCCGCCGAAAGGAGGCGTGCGATGAAAAATATCTGGCGCCTCTTCGTAGGCGATCTCAAACGCATGGGCAGCAACGTGGTCACGGTCATCATCGTGTTGGGCCTGGTGGCGCTGCCGTCCATATTCTCATGGTACAACATCATCGCGTGCTGGAATGTGTTCAACAACACGGGCAACCTGACAGTGGCCGTGGCCAATTCCGACGAAGGTTATCAGAGCGATCTGGTGCCCATCCGCGTGAACATCGGCGACCAGGTGGTGTCGGCTCTGCGTGCGAACGACCAGATGAAATGGGAGTTCACTGACGAAGAGGACGCGATTGACGGCGCCAAATCGGGTAAATACTACGCGGCGGTAGTCATCCCCAAGAGCTTCAGCCGCGACATGATGACGTTCTACACCGGCGACGCGCAGCATGCGAGCATCGTGTACTACACCAATGAGAAGAAGAACGCTATCGCGCCCAAGGTGACCGATCAGGGAGCCGACCAGATATCTACCCAGGTGAATCGCGTGTTCGCTGAAACGCTTTCCGAGGCAGCGCTGGGGATCTCTTCATCGCTGATGGACTATCTGGATTCCGCCGACGCAAGCGGCGCCATTGCGAAGCTGGGTGACCGCGTGGGGTCGGTAGGCGAGCAGATGACGCAGGCATCGCAGGTTTTGCGTACGTATTCCCAGGTGATGGGCACGGCGGGTGCGCTGGTGGAAGATTCCGGCGACCTGATCGCTCAGGCGCGCGCTTCGGCGGGCGATGTGGCGTCGGAGGCCGGAGAGGCCAAAGATGCTGCAGGAACGGTGACGGGTGCGCTGGACGATGCCACCGGCGCTCTTTCGTCGGCAATAGAGCAAAGCTCGGCGGGGTATGGGGCCGTGGCCGATTCCGTTGACGCGGCGTTCGATTCTGCGGGCGCGCTTGCGTCGGATTCCGCCGATCAGCTGCGCTCCCAGGCATCTGCAATCGACAGCCAGATCGCGAATTATCAAGATCTAGCGGCGCAGTTGGAGACCATCAAGGCCAACCTGCCCGAAGAGGACCAGGCGGCGGTCGATGCCGTGATTGCGCGCCTGAATTCGTCCATCGAGCTTCAGGGACAGCTGCGCGATTCGCTGAATTCGGCCGCCGATTCCATCGAGGCGGGCAGCTCGGACACGCAGGCAAAGCGCGACGAGGTCAAGCAGCTGGCGGCGCAGGCGCAGGAAAGTCTGGCGGGCGCGAAGGCCGATTACGATTCCAACCTCAAGCCTACGCTGCAGCAGCTGGCCAGCGACGTGGGGGATGCGAGCACGTCGCTGGCGGCAATAGGGTCGCAGCTTGATGCTGCGGCGGGCGACCTGACGGGCGCGACCGATTCCGTGGCGGGCAAAGTGGATGCTGCGCAGCAGGGGCTCGATGACGCCGCCGACCAAATGGAAGAATCGGGCGCCAACCTCACCGAGCTCTCGCAGGATATCTCGAAGGCCTTGGCGTCCAACGACACTGAGGCGCTGCGCAAGGTGATAGGCAGCGACCCTTCAGCGCTCGCGACGGCGCTTTCGGCTCCGGTGCAGCTCGATCGGCATGCGGTCTACCCGGTGGAGAACTTCGGTTCAGCCATGGCGCCGCTCTATACCACGCTTGCGCTGTGGATCGGCGCGCTGCTCATCATGGTGGCGCTCAAGGTGAACCCGTCGCAACGCACGCTGGAGGGGCTCGACAATCCCACGCCGCGCCAGCTGTTCATCGGTCGCTTCGGCGTGGTGGCCGTCATCTCGCTCATGCAGAGCACGTGCGTGTGTCTGGGCAACCTGTTCTTCCTGCGCGTGCAGGCTAACGAGCCGCTTTTGTACCTGCTCATCTTCTGGGTGGCTGGGCTGGTGTTCGCGTTCATCATCTATACGCTGGTGGCATCGTTCGCCAACTTCGGCAAGGCGCTTTCGGTGTTTTTGCTGATCATCAAGGTGTCGGGCGGCGGTGGAAGTTATCCGCTGCAGCTGCTGCCGCAGTTCGTGCAGGACGTGAGTCCGTATCTGCCTATCACGCACGCGGTGAACGCCATGCGTGCCGCGCAGTTCGGCGTGTATCAGGGCGATTTCTGGGTTCAGCTGGGCACGCTCGCGCTGTTCACCCTGCCGTTCATTGTGCTGGGGCTGGTGCTGCGCAACCCGCTTATCAAGCTGGTGGGCAAATTCGTGGAGAAGGTAGAAAGCACCAAGGTGATGTAGGGAAGCGGGCGGCGTCTCGGCGGCGTATCCTGCACCTTCTCTGTTGTTTTGCGGGAATTTGCATTCATGGTGTTAAAATACCGCGTTACGTATAACGCCATGTCACGCGTGATTCGCGCGCTAGAAACGAAGGACGCACATGCCTTACAACGCACCCGAGGGTACCGCCGATATGCTGCCTGCCGCCGCACGACTGTGGCGACAGACCACCGATACGGCTGCCAAACTCTTTTCTACGTATGGATACGAGCCCATCGACACGCCTCTTTTCGAGCTGACCGAGGTATTCACCCGCGGCATCGGCGAGGCCACCGACGTAGTGGGCAAGGAGATGTTCGTGGTGCGCAGCGGCGAGAACTACAAGCGCGCGCTTGCCGCCGGCGACGATTCGGGTCTGAAGTCCAAGCAGAAGCTGTCGCTCCGCCCCGAGGGCACGGCGGGCGTGGTTCGTGCCGTGGTGCAGCATAACCTGGTGGAGCAGGGTGCCGCCCCCGCCAAGCTGTTCTATGCCGGACCGATGTTCCGCGCCGAACGTCCGCAGAAGGGTCGCCTGCGTCAGTTCCATCAGATCGGCGCCGAGTGCCTGGGCTCCACCGAGCCCACGGCCGATGCCGAGATGATCATCATGCTGATGCGTTTCTTCGAGCGCATGGGCGTGCCGGCGAAATCCATGCAGCTGCTGATCAACTCCATGGGCGATGAGCACTGCCGCCCCGCCTATCGCGAGAGCGTGCGCCAGTACATTCTGGACCACGAGGGTGAGATGTGCGAGGAGTGCCGTCGCCGCGCCGATACCAATCCGCTGCGTGCGTTCGACTGCAAGAACGAGACGTGCGCGCATGTGATGGCGGGCGCCCCCAAGATTACCGACCATCTGTGCGACGATTGCCGCGAGCACTATGAGGCCGTGAAGAGCCTGCTGGATGCCGCTGGCATTAAATACATCGAAGACCCCACGTTGGTGCGCGGCCTTGACTACTACACGCGCACCGTGTTCGAGGTCCAGGTGACCGAGGGTATGGGTTCGCAGAGCGCCATCGGCGGCGGCGGCCGTTACGACAAGCTGGCCGAGGCCGTGGGCGGCCGTCCTACGCCGGGCCTGGGTTTTGCGCTGGGCTTCGAACGCATGGTTCTGGCGCTTGAAGCGGCAGGTGCGCTTTCCGACACGCCCAAGCGCGTGGACGGCTATATCGCCTGCGTGGATGACTCCGTACGTCCTACCGCGTTCGACCTGCTGTGCGCGGCGCGCGATGCAGGCCTCACCGTGGAGATGGACCACCAGGGCAAGAGCCTGAAGAGCCAGTTCAAGATGGCTGACAAGCTGGGCGCGCGCCACGTATTCGTGCTGGGTCCTGACGAGTTGGCCCAAGGCAAGGCGCGCGTGCGCAACATGGCTTCGCACGAGGAGCGCCTGGTGGATATCGCTGCGGCGCGCAAGCTTTTGGCGCACTTCGGCGGACAGCCCATGGGTGCGGCGAGTACGCCCGTATCCCTCGACGAGCTGTTCTCATCCGAGAATCTGTAGGCGTCGGCGCGAACGTCGCTGAAGGGCCTTTCGGGTTCGGACGCACGTTTCGCTGTCGGCGCCGCCTCCTGCGCCTTCCGCGCATCGAAGGCGCTGCGGCCGCATTGCGCTGCCGCGTTTGGGCGTGGATGCATGAATGAGCCGCCTGCTTGCTTATAGCGGCCACCTGCGTCCGCGTAATTCTCGTTGATATGACGATCCGCCTGATCAGCGGTATCGTTTGAAGATAAGGAGCATTAGGAATCATGACGGATTATTTGAACGAATATTGCATGCACGACCACACGTGCGGCCAGCTGCGTGCGGGTGATGCCGGCACGAAAGTGACGCTCACCGGTTGGGTGTGGCACCATCGCGACCACGGTGGCCTGATCTTCATCGACCTGCGCGACCGCGAGGGCTACACGCAGGTTGTGGTGGATCCCGATTGCGTGACCGCTGAGGAATTCACCGAGGCCGAGCATTCGCACCGCGAGTATGTCGTCAAGGTCGAAGGCACCGTGCGCCTGCGCGGCGAGGATGCCGTCAACCCCAACATGGAGACCGGCGAGATCGAAGTTCTGGCCAGCTCCTTCGTGGTGCTGAACACCTCCGTCACCCCTCCGTTCTCCATCGAGGACGGCATTGAGACCGACGAGATTACGCGCATGAAGTGGCGCTACATGGATCTGCGTCGTCCTGAGATGTTCCAGACCATCAAGCTGCGTCACACCGTGGCTCAGGCTATGCGCGCCGCGCTCAACAAGCGCGGTTTCATCGAGGTGGAAACGCCCATTCTTGCCAACTCCACGCCCGAGGGTGCGCGCGACTACATCGTGCCCAGCCGCCCCAACCCGGGCAAGTTCTACGCGCTGCCGCAGAGCCCGCAGCAGTTCAAACAGATGCTCATGTGCGGCGGCATCGAGCGCTACTACCAGATTGCCCGCTGCTTCCGCGACGAGGACCTGCGCGCCGACCGTCAGCCCGAGTTCACGCAGGTGGACATCGAGATGAGCTTCGTCGACGGTGAAGACGTCATCGACATGATGGAAGGCGTCATGGCGGAGGTGCTGGAGGCTGCCGGGGTTGAGCATCCCTTCCCGCTGCAGCGCATGCAGTATGCCGACGCCATGGAGTACTACGGTTGCGACCGTCCCGACATCCGCTTTGGCATGAAGCTCGTCAACCTGACCGAGATCGTGCGCGGCTGCGGCTTCGGCGTGTTCTCCAAGGCTGTCGAGGCCGGCGGCGTGGTCAAGGCCATCAACGCCAAGGGCGCAGGCGACTGGAGCCGCGGCGAGATCGACAAGCTGGGCCACATCGCTTCCGACAACGGCGCGAAGGGCATGGCATGGATCGCCTACACCTCTGACGGCAAGGAGAAGAGCCCCATCATCAAGTTCTTCGACGATGAGACCTATGCCAAGATGAAGGAAGCCCTGAACGTGGAGCCGGGCGACCTGGTGCTGTTCGCGGCCGACACCGCCGACGTTGCCAACGCCGTGCTTTCTGCGCTGCGTATGCACATGGCCGAGGCGCTGAACATTCCGCGCGAGGGGCACGCGCTTCTGTGGGTGGTGAACTTCCCCATGTTCCGCTACGACGAGCAGGAGAAGAAGTATGCCGCCGAGCATCATCCGTTCACCATGGTGCCGCCCGATCAGCAGCATCTGATCGAAGAGGCGCCGCTTGAGTGCGGCAGCTACTCGTACGACCTGGTCATGGATGGCTTCGAGGCCGGCGGCGGCACGATTCGTATCCACAACGCCGAGCTGCAGCGTCGCATCCTGCGCGTGTGCGGTTTGACTGACGAGGAGATCGACGAGAAGTTCGGCCACCTGATTCACGCGCTCGAGCTGGGTGCGCCCCCGCACGGCGGTATCGCGCTGGGCCTTGACCGCCTGGTCATGCTGCTCGCGGGCAAGCAGTCCATCCGCGACGTCATCGCGTTCCCCAAGACCAGCAGCGCATCCGATCCGATGACCGGCGCTCCGTCCGAGGTGACCACCCGTCAGCTCAAGGAAGTCTCGCTGCGCACGCTGTAGCAGCTTGCTCGTCCGCGGCAGCGGCTCGCTTGCGTAGGCCGGCATTTGCCGGCGCCTGAAGTCACGCCCTATAGCGTTCGGTCTACTGGGCTTGTTACGTCGGGCTCCGATATCTCCGTATCTCACACCAATAGCGCCCGGATTCTACGGGCCGCCCCTTATCTCTCGTGCACAAGAATTAGGGGCGGCTCAACGTGGAATCCGGGCGCTTGAGTGTTCCGCGTAATACAGCATACGGCTTAACGTGCATGGTGCCGCACATCAGAACTGGAGCTGATTATTCAAGCGGGTTGATTATTCAACTGCGGTGCTTAGGTCGTAGAGTTCATGCGGCGCGATGTCCTGCCCGTGGGGCCAGTCGATCCACTCATGATATGTCGGCTCTATTTGGACAAGGCGAAAGTATTCTTGATCGGCGAGTTCTCCAAACCAGGAGCCTTTTATGTAAGGGGGATACGTCAAAAATCCTTTGCTCCCCTGTCGTGTAGGTGAGTAGGATTGTTTTCTCCTCCCTTGGGACTACCGAGGAAAGCTGGGGCAATTGTTTGGTGACGTTGCAGTGCATCGCGATGCCTCTCACTCTATCGAAGGGGCTCAATCCGATAAGGCTTCTCGCCACATGATAGCAAATCCCAATTCGCCAGAAGTTCATCGTGGTGTATTGTCGACCATGCAGCGACAAGCTTTCTTTGCTTTGCGGGAAAGGATCCTGAAATGAGATTTCCATTCAAATCGAACGCAGCGTTGTACTGTCCGTATCTCGCATGAAAATGCGCCATGTGATGAGGCGCACCCTGCTCATTGAACCTAGTGATTACAATTCCGTAGAACATGCTGAGTGTTGGCATTTCCCCTAACCTTTCTATTATCGGATGAGAAAATGCTAGCCTCAAAACCTTGTCGAACCCTTTCCTGCGGATTTGCTTTCTGCGGCGAAGACTATGCGAAATGGGCTTGGATGATAGATCGACGGCTTGCGAAAAGCTGTTCGATTTCTTGCGGGAATATAGCGAATTCTGTCGTGTTTCTCTTCAAAACCTTGCCGGTTTCTTGCTTGCAAAACAATGGCTGACGTTCTTGATGCAGAACCGAAGAGTCTTTTGGGAATGGCAAAGAAAGCGCCGGAGCCCATGTGGGTTCCGGCGCTTCAGCGTTTCGGGCGTTCGTGGCGCACATCGCGCGATACCTTTTGCGCTACGGCATGACCACCATGAGAAGGCCGAGGCCGATGAGGGTGTTGGAATCCCACTAGGCTTGTCGCGTTGGCACCCAATATCGCCGCGTCCCATACTAATGGCGCCCTGATTCGACGGATCGCTTCTATCTCTCGAACATGAGAAATAGGGGGCGGCTAAACGTGGGATCCAGACGTTTTTCGTCGATAAAATATATGAGTAACGGACGAATCGTCTTGTTCGATAGCCGATGCACTATCAAGAGTTATTTGCTTTGCGCTTGAACAGGAACGTGAGGGCAAGCCCCAGAATAGCGAGAGCCACGGCAACGAGGAATGCTGGCGCGTATGACTCGCATGAGCCGCGGATGACGCTCATGATGCTTGGGCCAATCAGACCCGCCGCTGCGAAACCGCAGAACATAATGCCGTAATTCACGCTGTTGTGGCGCAATCCAAACTGCGAGGCAGTAAATCCGGGATAAATTCCCATAATAGATCCGAAGCAGAATCCCGCTCCACAGATGCCAAGATAGAACACCCATTCTGCACTGGTGCTCGATATGAAGAGCATAGCCATGCTCGTTGCCGTCAAAACGAATACGCCTTGAATGGTGGCGATGGAGCCGAGCTTGTCGGATAAAAACCCCGATACTACCCTTCCTGCGGTGTTGAGTAGGGCGAGCATCGAAACGATAAGGGCGGCCTGTGCCGGACCCATTCCCATCATGTCTTGCGCAATCGGCGATGCCTGCGAGGTAATCATGAGTCCGCTGAAGGCTCCACAGCAGAGCATGGCGATCATGATGAAGAAAATCGGGTCGGCGAGCATCTCGCGCCAATCCTTGTCGGTGGTGCCGATGTGCGTTGCGGTCGAGGCGCGCGGGATCCATCCCTCGGGAGCGAAGCCTTCGGGGCAGCGTTCGACGAACAGGCCGCATATGCAGATTACGGCGAGCATACCCACACCAAGAACCTTGAACGCGTTAGCAACGCCGTACGAATCGATAAGGGCGTTGGCGGCCAGGGGGACGATAACCGAACTGATACCGTATGCCGCCGTCGCGATGCCCCCGACGAATCCTCGTCTATCAGGGAAGAATTTGACGGCGTTGCCTATGGTGGCGCCGTAGACCATTCCGACGCCGAGTCCGACACCCAGGCCATATGTTACAAGCAGCATTGCAAGGCTTGTCGCGAATCCCGATGCTATCATTCCTGCGCCGAAGAGAATGCCACCGCCGATAATCAGACGACGTGGACCAATGCGGTCGTTGATGATTCCCCCCGATATCAACGTGACGGGACCGATGCCGTTTGCTACGGTGAATACCAGGGAGAGGTTCTGCTCTTCCGTCCCCGCGATGCTTGCGAGATGGTCCGCCATCGGATCGGCGAATACGCTCCACGCGTAAAGGGAGCCGATGCATAGGTTGATAATGCAGGACGCGGCGAGAATGATCCAGCGACGTTGTGTGTAGTCTTGGACGCCCATCTTTAGAAGCCCTGCCAAACGGGGATGCCAGTGTATTCCTTGGCGACCTCTTCACCTTTCAGCACGCGCAACGCGCCTGCTGCCATGGCTTCGAGCTCGAATTCGCCGGGATATGCGGTGACGGGGGCGATCCACCCGCAATTCGCGATGATGCGGTCGACGAGTTCGTTGCTGTGGACCATGCCGCCGCCTAGGACAATTCCGTCGACCTCGCCGCCGAGGACGCATGCCATCGCGCCGATTTCCTTGCAAACCTGGTAAAGCATCGCATCCCAGGCGCGCTTCGCTTCCGCATCGCCCAATTCGGCGCGTTGTTGGACCGCCATAGCGTCGGACGTTCCCAGAAGGTCGGTGAAGCCGCCGGTCTTCATGCACATCTTGCGAACCTCTTTGACGGAACGGCCCTCTTCGATGAGGTCGAGGATCTCTACCACGGGCATGGCCCCGCAACGCGTAGGGGTCATGGGTCCTTCGCCGCCGACGATGTCATTGCCGTCGACCATCTTGCCTTTGCGATGGGCGGAGACGCTTGTTCCGCCGCCGACATGGCAGACGACGAAGTTGCATTCCTCATATTGTCTCCCCAGGCTTGCGGCATGGCGGATAGCCGTCTCCTTGAGATTGAGGGCATGGAGATGGACATGGCGGTACACGCCTTTGATACCCGTCATGCGGGCGCAGTCGCACAGCTCGTCGGTATCGGGCGGATTGACCACGAATGCCGGGCGAGGATGGGAGGGGTCGGCGAACAGGGCGAACTCATGGGCGAGCTGGCTTCCGAGGTTGGCGGGGTGGATGACGCCGTTGGCCGCCTTCATCGCATGCGAGAGCATAGTGGAGTTGACGGCATACGTGCCGCCGTCAACCGGCAGCAATCCGCCGCCGCGTCCCACGAACGCGTCAATCTTGGCAAGGTCGACGTCATGCGCGCCGAGAGCCTCCAGGATGCAATCGCGGCGATAGGGGAGCTGCTCAGAAAGCCCCTCGTAGAAGGCGAGCTTGTCAGCGGCGTGCGCTACTTTCTCAGTGAACAGGGCGGTATCGTTGTCGAACAGCCCCACCTTGGTGGAGGTCGATCCCGGATTGATGGTGAGGATGGTGGTCATGGCCGATGCCTCCTATGCGCGTACGCAACTCATTGCGATATTGCCGACCATTTCCGACACGGGCGCCGACCGCGAGCAGTCGCAGACCACCTTGGCGAAGCCCTGGAGCATGGGGCCGTAGGCGTCGGCATGGGCGAACTGCTGCACGAGCTTCACGCCGATGTTGCCTACGTTGAGGTCGGGCCAGATGACGATGTTCGCTTTACCTGCCACAGTGCTTTCGCGACGCACTTTCTTTGCGGCTATCGTGGGATTGATGGCAGAATCGAGTTGGAATTCTCCGTCGATCGCAAGATCGGGTCGACGTTCGTTGGCGATTCTCACGGCTTCGACCACCTTGTCGACCAGCGGCCCGTCGCCGCTGCCGTCGGTGGAGAAGGAGAGCATCGCGCATCGCGGCTCCCAACCTACGAGTGCCTTGACGGTGTTGCATGCCGCGATAGCGATGCTCGCCAGCATGTCGGAATCGGGGTCGGTGCACACGGCGCTGTCGCCAAATCCGAGAAGCGGCCCCTCGCTACCTTCGAAGCCGGGGATGTTGAAGATGCCGACGCTTGACACGGTGGACACGCCTTCCTGAAGGCCAACCACCATCTGACCTGCCATGATGACATCGCCTGTTGAGTGCGAGATGCCGGCGAACGTGACATCGACGTCGCCGACCGCCTGCATCATCAGCGCCGTGTAAAGGGGGTCTTTCGACTTGCGGCGCATGGTTTTCGCGCTGTTGATTGGGCGGATCGCCACATAACGTTCGATGAGGTCATCGAGGAACGCCTCGTCAAAGGCCTCCTGAATTCTGATGCCGTTGAGGTCGATGCCGAACTGTCTGGCCGTCTCCTCGATTCGTCCTTCATCGCCGACGAGAACGGGCGTGCAGATGCTTTCGTCGACGCAGATACGGGCGGTCTGCAAGGTTTTCTCTTCGGTCGCTTCAGGTAAAGCGACGCTTTTGTCGGCGGCGCGGGCTCGCTCGTAGATGGATTGCATGATATCCATGTTCAGGCTCCTTCCTGGGTGTGCACGAGTGCGAAGGCGAGCACATGGTCGTCTTCGTGCGAAAGGGAGATGTGAATGGAATAAGACGAGGCAATGAAGCGTTCAAATCTCCGTTTTGTTTTTCCGGATAGGCGGGCATGGGGCTGCCCGTCTTCGTCGTCGATGATTTCAATATCGCCGGGATGAAACTCTTCGCCGCAGATGCTGATTGCTTTGTAGATGGCTTCTTTCGCGCTGAATCGCGCGGCAAGATATTCGAATCGCGTTGAACGTTCGGATGCTTGGAGCTGTTCGGCGCTTGTAAACGCACGACGAAAGAATGGGTCGTTGGGTTCGAGCGATTCGGGGGCGAGACGCGAGTAGCGAAAGAGATCCGTTCCGATGCCGACAATCATGGATGCTCCTTGGGAGAGCGGCGAGGGCATGGATTCCCTCGCCGCTGTCGTCGTGCCGATAGGCAGGAGAGTCACCTGTTGCGGTTCCCGTTAGTTGGTTGTACCGTATTTGATATCTCCGTCTTGGTATTTCGGAGGAATAGTGGGGATTTGCAGGTAGCTGTCGTATTTTCCGCCCGAGTGAATGATGTGGTTGCCGTGGTTGTCGGTATCCCAGAATAGAGGTTCGAACCATCCTTCGCGGATGTAGCGACCGGCTATCTGAATGCGCAACGACTGACCCTTGTGCCAGAAGCGGCTTGTGGGAACGATTTCGATGTCCACGGGGACGATTTCGCCCGGCGAAAGCTTCTCTTCCTTGAGGTGACTCTGGATGGGTTGAAAATCGGTGGACAGGTCGGGATCGAGGGCGCGATGGGATACGCGCATCTTGCCCCAAGCGCCTGGATGTGGCTCGCCCAGGACGTCGACGGGAAGCCATTCGCCCTTGGTGTCGAGTTTCTGGATGTTGACGAACATATCCATGTCGTCGTGGCCGTCTGCCTCGACCCACAGATGAAGCTTCATGTAGCCGGTGATTTCGACGTCTTCTTCGAATTTGATATCGAAGTTGGCGACGCCTTCGTTGCCATCGTAGGAGATGCTCGTCTCTTGCTCGACGGGTCCAAAGGACAGCGCTCCGCTGCCGGCGTCCAGATACAGTTTCTTATACTGGGTGCGCTTGAGTGGGAAAGACGTTTCGGGGCGGTCGAGCGCATAGAGGAACTCATGGGCGTCCTGGACTTCGAGGCGGACGCGCGGGGTGGATTCCCAGCAGTTATGGATGTCTTTGAGATAGCGGTCGAAGAACATCTTCAGCTCGGGCAGGTGCACGCGGTCGTAGCCGTCAGGCCATTCGAACTCGCGGTGAGCGCGCATCCATTTCTTGCGAGATTTGATTTTGCGGAACCCTTGGAAGGCGCCGCGAAGGTGAAAGTGGTTCCAGCAGGCGGTGCAATACACAGGAATCTTGATTTTCGAGAAGTCGGGAATCTTGTCTTCCCAATATGCGTTCATGAGCGGGGACTGCTGCGCCATAGCAACCATGTCGTCGGCGCCGCCCTCGCCGGTGATGGAGCCCACGATGAACTCGTTGAAGGCGATGGCGGGAACGCCGCCCTCGAACATGCTCTCTCGATAGATGTCGGACGTGCCCTCCCATGGAGCGATGCAAGTGAGGTGGGGCGGCTGCTCGGCAGCGATGCGCCATTGCGACATGGCAACTGCGGAGTTGCCGCTCATGCCCACTTTGCCGCTGCACCAGGGCTGCTGGGCGACCCATTCGATGAAGTCGTAGCCGTCGCGGGCGTCCTGGGTGCCGAAGCAGTTGACGTCGCCTTCGGAATGTCCCACTCCGCGCGGATCCACGTTGGCGATCGCGTAGTCCTGATAGCACCAGTACAGCGGGTCGGGGGATTCGAACTTCGCAGTTTTGGACACGGTGCCGGGGGCCACGCCCATGATCTGCCATTCGCTCATCCCCTCTCCGGGGCGCTTGCCATAGAAGCTCCAGGATATGAGTACGGGGATGTTGGTCTTGTCCTTGGGGCGGAAGATGTCGACATAAATCTTCACGCCGTCGCGCATCTCCACGGCGATATCCTGCTCGCAGATGATGCCGGGGGCGACTTCGTAGGTTCGCGGGTTGAGGGCGGGGCATACTCCCATGCCCATCGCGTTCATGCCGGCGCCTCCGGCGTCGCGGTTTTCGAGGGATGGGTCGATGGGGGTCTTCGCCTTGCGGTAGATGACATCCATCTCGACGCCGCCCTTAAGGACCTCTCGCTTGGTGAACCGTTCGGGTGCGGGCATGGTCTCATCCATGTTAATCCTCGCTTTCTGTGTACATATCGAACCGATTTGTTATTCCTCACATAGTTCTGCTATGTAATCTGCGGCCATGCCAAGCGTTATTCTGCGACGAAATTCCATGAATGAGATTTCGACGTCGAATTCATCTTCGAGGAAATTGGTCATTTGGGAGACATTGCCTGAGCGTGCGCCCAAATCCTTGATGAATTCAGTATCCTCATTCAATTCATCAGGGGTTTTTCCAAAGAGAACGCAGCAGCGTTCGACAATCTTCTGATACGCGTCGTCTCTTACCGTCATGATGCCCACCTCTCATTTCTAGCTTTCCCGATGTTTTTTCGGGATTGATACGAGTAAAATTATAGGAAGAGAGACATCGGGGAACCATGTGCGCCATTACAGGCTTTGGGCGAATTTCACCTTAATGATTGTGAGGATGCATAAATGGAAATCGGAAGAATAGTCGAACAACTGGGGGATTTCGGTCTCATTCCGCTCAACACCAGGGAGGCACCCGCCTACATCGAGACCCACAAGATGATAAAGCCGCGCCAAGAGCGGTTTTTCCCGGCGTGCCTGTATGTGGGGTATGCGACCGAACTGCCTTGGTCGTTCGGTCGGGATGCCGAGGCGAATCTCGTCTGTATCGACGACGGGGAGATCCCCTCCGATTTCCTGGAGAACGAGCGTGTGAACCTGTATCTTGCCCCCAGAAACACCAACCAGTTCGACATACTCAATCGCGTCGCCGACATCATGATCGATGAGGCATCGGTGGTCGCGGGCATGCGGCGCATTCTCGACGTGCTCTACCGGGGCGAGGGGCTGCAATCCCTCGTCGATACCGCTGCCGATGTGCTGGGAAACGCCGTGTTCGTCAACGACCCGGCGTTCAAAATTCTTGCCATGTCGAGCAACGAGATGTTTCGCAACGAAACGCTTGAGCTCGAGAAGACGCTCGGATACGTCCATATGGACAACGTCGAGGCGATGCGCAGGGACGGCGTTCTCAAAGGGAGGGTGATGGGCAGGAGGGGCATAGCTCGGGTAAGCAGATCCGATCCTCCCGAGAACTGGCTTTTCAAGAACATAGTCCTGCACGGGGTGGTCATCGCCACCATTGCCGTGGTGGACAACCATCAGCCGTTCCGGGATTACCACGAAGAGCTTGTCGATCGGTTCGCCAACTTAGTCGCCATCGAGCTCGAGAAGAGTGATTTTTTCAAAGACGACGAAAGCGTAGCCCATAACTACTTCCTCGGTGATCTTCTAAGTAAGAAGGTTCTAAGCAAGAAAGCCATTGAGCAGCGATGCAGAATCATCAAATGGGACACGCTTGACTGGTTCAGGGTGCTTGTCGTTGCGGACAAGCGCAGTGGTCTTTCGCCCGCCCGTGTGCAGCAGCTGTCGAGGCAGATGAAGCGGTTTCTCCCTCGCGCCAAATGGACGATTCTCCAGAATAACATAGTCTTGCTGCTGACGAGCAGGAGCCGTGCCGTGTGGACGGAGGGGGAAGAGGCGGAGCTGGTGTCGTTTCTCGACGAGAACGACCTGTATTGCGGCTCGAGTCAGTCGTTCGACACGTTGGTCGACACGCGCAGAAATTACCGCCAGGCGTACCACGCCGTAGACACCGGACTGCAGCTTCGAGGGGAAACGCGCCTTTTCTCCTACGAACGAATGATTCCCTCCTATGTGCTCCAGATGGCCCTGCGTCGCAACGATTTGGCGGACATGCGACCCGAGAGCGCCGCTGTGATTGAAGAGTACGACGCTCATAATTCAGGCGAGCTTCTTAAGACGCTCGAGGCGTATCTGCGACACACGAACGACCCTGTTGCGGCAGCGCGCGAGCTCAACGTACACCGCAACACGCTTCTGTATCGTATTAATAAAATCAAAGAGTTAACCGGCATTGATTTGCATGATGGAGATGCGCGCCTTGGTTTGCAGCTGTATTTTAAAGCGCGTGACATTTTGTGGTCGGGTAGGGCGCTGCATTCCGTCGACCAGGGATGATGAAAACGCCCCGATTAGAAATGAATCCGAGGCGTTCGTGGCGCACATCGCGCGATATCTTTCGCGCTACGGCATGACCATCATGAGAAGGCCGAGGCCAACAAGCGCGAGCCCGGGGCCAGGAAGGATAAGCAAGGGCACGCCAACGGCGGCGATGCCGAGTCCTACGATGCGTCGGCCTAAGTGGAGCGAGCGTTTTGGCGCTGTCGTGGTGGCATCGACGGTGGTGAAGGGGCTCTGCGGCGTATAGCCGTGGGTATTCGTTCCGCCGCTGCACCCACATTCCGCACGCTTTGTGTACCAGCGCATATACGATTGCGCAGCCTGGGCGGCGCTATCTGCATTGGTGCGAGCGCTGCCCCGGACGAATTTACGCTTGAAAGATTCGGCGCGCCTCGATGCGGCCTTGCCGCTGACCGAAGACGCACGCTCTTCATTGACAAAGTTCACGGGGATGGCGGTTTTACTGCCGTCGTCGTTGATGACGTATGCTTCTGCGTTTATGCTGCTCATGGCTGCGCCTTTCCGCTCGTGTGGGCGACGTTTTATCGAAACGTGCTGCCGTCGTGCCTTAATGCGACGGCTTGGAGGGGTGGGCGCGCAACGTCATCTTGGATTGAACGTGCTGCGTGCCCAGCTCGATTGATCGGCTTCCTCTGCGCAGCTACTATCTCACACGGCGCGGCGCAATATATCCGCATCCGTCAATCGTTGGCGGCCTGTCACGCCAACGTCAACAAACCGTCAGGTTGCTTAACGAAAAGGCCCAAGAGCGTCGATTTCTGCTCGGATGGCTTATTCTGTGCCAAAATCGCTTCCTGCCTGCGTATCCCTGATGCGAAGCTCCGCTTTGCCGTGTCGTTTTGCGCTGCAATCCTGCCCACTGAAGCTCAAGGTGAGGTTCAGCAGGTAAACAAAGGTCGATTTGCTGCAGTTTATTCACGCCTCGCAAAGTAGCCGTTTTCTTCCGTCCTTGTGAACTGGGGAAACTCAGACGAAAAATTAAGATACTTCGCAGATCGTCGAAAAACTGCAGCATATCGGCCTTTGTTGCAGTTTGCGTTTACGGCGCGGCTCTGGCTTATACTGCTTCATCAAAATGAATTGGAACACATGTTGCGAAAGGCGCATTTATGCTTACAATCGGCTGTCATTTATCATCATCGAAGGGGTTTCTCGCCATGGGGAAGACCGCCCACTCCATCGGAGCAACCACGTTTGCATTTTTCACGCGCAATCCGCGCGGTGGGGCGGCGAAGGCCATTGACCCCGAAGATGCCGCTGAGCTGCGAGCTTTTTTGCAGGTGGAAGGCTTTGGCAAACTGGTGGCGCACGCGCCGTACACGCTTAATCCTTGTTCGGACAAAGAGCATGCGCGCCGGTTCGCCCGCGAGGCCATGGCGGACGATCTTGTGCGTATGGAGTTTCTGCCCGGCAATTACTACAATTTTCATCCCGGCAGCCACGTGAAGCAGGGCGCAGATGCGGGAATCGAAATGATCGCTTGCCTGCTCAACGAAGTGCTGGCACCCGAGCAATCGACCACGGTGCTGCTGGAAACCATGGCAGGCAAAGGCACCGAAGTAGGTGGGCGCTTCGAGGAGTTGGCGGCCATTATTGAGCGCGTGGAGCTATCCGACCATGTGGGCGTGTGCTTGGACACCTGCCATGTGCATGACGCAGGCTACGATATCGTTCACGATTTGGATGGCGTGCTTGAAGAATTCGACGGCGTGATCGGAATCGAGCGTCTGCGCGCCATCCATATCAACGACAGCAAGAACCCGTGCGGGGCGCATAAGGATCGCCACGAGACCATCGGCAACGGGTTTATCGGACTTGAGGCGTTCGGGCGCATTGTGCGCCATCCGCAGTTGCGCAATCTGCCGTTCATCTTGGAAACGCCCAACGAGCTTTCCGGCTATGCGGCCGAGATTGAGCTACTGCGTGGTTTGGCCGGCTAATTTGACACCGGCTTTACAAAGCGGTTTTTCGGTGGCGCTATACTGCTGAGTGCAAAAGCCCTGCTGGTTTGCGGGCTAAACGAACGCCGTGAGCCTTTGACGAGTTCGAGCGTGAGTGAGCTTCGCTTTTGGGCGAAGGGCTATCGCGAGCCAACAAGAATTGAGCGGGTTGATTTGATCCAAGGGACCGGACGGATTGCATCTATGAAATACGGAGTTATCGATGTCGGGTCGAACACGGTACGCCTCTGCGTGTATGACGTGTCGGCAGACGGCAAGAAGTTCAAAACCATCGTGAACCGCAAGATCACGGCGGGCCTGGCATCGTATGTCGAAGGCGGCGCGCTCTCTGATAAGGGCGTCGAGGTCGCCATCGAGAGTGTGCGGCGTTGCCTCAAGCGTGCGGCACTGCTCGACGTGGCGCGCGTGGACGTGTTTGCCACCGCCGTGCTGCGCAACATCTCCAACAGCGCCGAAGCGGTTTCTGCGGTTGAGAAAGGGGCCGGCTGCAGTATCGCGTTGCTTTCCGACGAGGACGAGGCGCATCTGGGATTTGTGGGCGCATGCCACGAAGACGTGCTGGACAACGGCGTGCTGGTGGATATTGGCGGCGGATCGGCCGAGGTTACGCTGGTGGCGGCGGGCAACGACGTGATGCGCGCGAGCTTGCCCATCGGATCGCTCTCGTCGTACAAGAAACACGTGGCCGATATTCTGCCTACGCCGCAGGAAGCCGATGCCATCAGGCGCGATACCGCCGCGCTGCTGGATGCGGAGTCGAGCGGTATCGTGGAGCACCGCGTGAAAAAGCTGTTCGGTGTGGGCGGCAGCATTCGCGCCATTGCCGAAACGAACGCGCTGCTGCGACCGGAGGCGTCGTACTGCGACATTTCGCGTGTCGATGCCGAGATGCTGGCAGAGGATGTGACCGAGAATCGTCGCGCATTCATCGATGCCGTTCTGCATACTTCGCCCGAGCGTTTGCATACTATTTCGTGCGGGCTTGCTGTGCTGCTGGAGATTTTCGAGCGCTTTGATGCGCAGACGCTTCATGTGTGTGAGAACGGAGTGCGCGAAGGCTTCCTGATCGAGCGCATGCTGGGCGGCGTGGGCGAGCAACCTTCTGCTGGTTCTTCGCGCGTCCAGGCGGCAAAAAAGCCCATAGCCAAGAAGACGCCCGCGGCAAAGAAGCCTGCCACGCGATAGCCGCGACGACGTAGCGTCGACCGAAGTAATTGCCAAGCCCGTCCCGCGGCAGGGGTCCGCTGCGCGATAGCTGCGATGGCGGGGCATCGGCGATGCTTTCCGAGGCATGTGGCGCGGTGTAGCGTGCTTCTCCGCGAAACCGAAGCGCGCTCCGTGCAAGATTTCACATGATGCATCCTTCGCATGACGCATTTTTCCATGATGCTTCGCCCGATCAACGAAAAAAGGCCCCTCGGGGCCTTTTTTCGTTTGGAGATATGAATGAGGGGGATGGGTGTTCCAGCTACAGGAGCAATTACCCTTCGATGGAGATGAGCTTCTTGGTCTCCTCGGGGGCGGGCAGCTCCTTCTTGGGCACGGTGATCTTCAGGATGCCGTCTTCGAACTTGGCGCGAATGTCGTCTTCGGAAATCTCGTCGCCCACGTAGAAGCTGCGGCTGCAGCTGCCGGTGAAGCGCTCCTTGCGCAGATAGGTGCCGTCTTCGGATTTGTCCTCGCTCGAGCTTTCAGTGGAGGCGTTCACGGTCAGATAGCCATCTTTGAGCTCTGCATGGACGTTTTCCTTCTTGAAGCCCGGCAGGTCGATTTCAAGCTCATAGGCCTTATCGGTTTCTTTGATGTCGGTCTTCATCATTGCGGGAATCGGCTGCTTCTGCGGACGACCGCCGAAAAATCCCAGGTCAAACGGATCGCTCAAAAAGTCACTGAAGAAATCATTACTACGACGTGCAGGTACCAGCATCATTGTCATCTCCTGTCTTTGTGCGGGACTTTCGAGGAGGCTTAACGGGCTACCCTTGGCGGAAGGGGGTGCGCTTCGGGAACCTCGTCTTTGCTTCTGTCTCAAACCCTCGCAACTCTTTTGCTTACGATTTGCAGTATAGGAGCTTTTTAGCACTCTGCAAGGGAGAGTGCTAATTCAGTACCGTTCTGTAACTTTTGGCACATGGAATCGCGACGAGCCAGTGCGAAGCGGGGAAGTCGGTGTGACCGACGGCTATTTCGCGACGGATTGCCCCGTTCTCGCGAGCAAAAGTACTTCGCTATGGTAAAGTGGCTCAATCGCAGGAATCACGCCTGCGTGAACGTATGACGAAAGGGCAAAGCGTGACGCATTCCGACATCAAACGCGTTTCTGCTGCACCAGCGCGAGGCTGGTGGTGGCGTTGCTCGCACGCGGTCGGTCGATCGTGAGCTTCGTCACGCACCTGAATCAAGGCTGACACGGCTCTCGGTTTCGACCGAGGGCCTTTTTTATGGCCGGTCGCAGCCGTGTGCGAGCCTAAGCGATGCAGGGGATGCGCCGATGGGCGGCTTGAATGAAGGCGCTGCGATTTATGCGTAACGCCTTGAGATAGAAAGAGAAGATGATGGCAGAGAACACATCGGGCGGTGTCGGAGCTCGCGACACGTTTACCGGCAAGACCGCTTTTATTATTTCGTGTATTGGCTCGGCGGTCGGCCTGAGCGGCATCTGGCTGTTTCCGTACCGCGTGTCCGAAATGGGCGGCGCGGCGTACCTGATTCCGTACCTGATTTTTGTGGTGCTGCTGGGACTCACCGGCGTCATCGGCGAGATGGCGTTCGGCCGCGCGATGGGCACCGGCCCTATGGGAGCGTTCGCCAAAGCGCTGGAGATGCGCGGCGTGAAGCACGGCTCCACTATCGGCAAGGTGCTCGGCTTCGTGCCCACGGTGGCGGCGCTGGGCATCGCCATCGGCTATACGGTCGTGCTTGGATGGTTTCTAAAGTATACCGTTGCGGCGCTTACGGGCTCGCTCCTGAACGTGCCGGACGTGGGCGCCTACTTCGGCGAGCTTGCCACCGACTTCGGCAGCATCGGATGGCATGTGGCGGCGCTCGTGATCACGCTGGCGGTCATGCTCGCCGGCATCTCCAAGGGCATCGAGCGATTGAACAAGGTCATGATGCCGCTGTTCTTCGTGCTTATCGTGATCATTGGCATCCGCGTGGCTACGTTGCCGGGAGCGTTCGCGGGCTACGAGTACCTGCTGGTGCCGCGCTGGGAGGCGTTGAGCGACCCCAAGACCTGGGTGTATGCGCTGGGTCAGGCGTTCTTCGGGCTCTCACTTGCAGGCGGCGGCACGCTGGTGTATGGCAGCTACCTGAAGAAGGACGTGGACGTGGTGTCGGCCGCCAAGAACGTGGTGGTGTTCTCCACTATCGCGGCGCTGCTTTCGGCGCTCGTGGTGGTGCCTGCCGTGTTTGCCTTCGGCATCGACACGCAGTCCGGCCCGCCGCTGCTGTTCATCGCGCTGCCTCAGGTGTTCCAGCAGATGCCTATGGGCGGCGTGTTCTGTTTCCTGTTCTTCCTGGCTGTGGTGTGCGCGGCCATCACCAGCCTGGTGAACCTCTTCGAGCCGCCTATCGAGGCGCTGCAGGAGCAGGCTCATCTGCCGCGTTGGGCCGCCGTGCTGATCACCGCCGTGGTGGCGCTTGCCGTGGGCGTGTTCATCGAGAGCGGCGATGCGGTGAGCAACTGGATGGATGCCGTTTCCATCTACGCCATGCCGGTGGGTGCGCTGATGGCTGCCGTCATGTTCTTCTGGGTATGCCCCAAGGGCTTTGCCAAGGCGCAGGCTCAGCTTGGGCGCGAGAAGGAGATTGGTCGTTGGTTCGAGCCCATGACCAAGTACCTGTTCGTGGGTATCACCGCCGCGGTTATCGTGCTGGGTATCTTCTTCGGCGGTATCGGATAGGCGACTGAAGGCATCCAGCCCTCAGCTTCATGGAATGCTCGAGGGTCATGCGTTAGAATCGACCCGTCGCATGAGCGGCGGGTCGATTGATTTTAGAGGGGGATTGCATGGCGGGTTCGACGGTTGTCGTTGACGTGCAGGCGTGCATCGGGTGCGGCGCGTGCGTGGAGGATTGTTTTCCGGGCACGATGCATCTGAATGCAGATGGGGTGGCAGAGTGCCTCGTTCCCTGCTTGGAGTGCGGTCACTGTGTGGCGGTTTGCCCGCAGGACGCCGTGCGTATCGAAGGGCTCGATATGAGCGAGGTCGAGCCGTGCGACGGTGCCGCGCTTGATCCTGCGCGGGCTCTGCATGCGATTAAGGCGCGCCGCAGCATTCGCCAGTTCCAGAATCGTCCGCTTTCCGATGACGTGGTGCACGCCATGCTCGAGGCGGGGCGCTATACGCCCACGGCGCGCAACCTCCAGGGCACGAGCTTTACGATTATCCAACGGGAGATGCCCGAATTTCGGGAGCTGCTTTGGCGCGAGATGCCCAATGTGGTGCGAACCATTGAAGCGGAAGTTCCGGCGTATGCTAGGAAATTCGAGGGCTTCATCCAGGCGTATGAAGCAGGCAAAGACAACCTGCTGTTCAATGCGCCCGCGTTCGTGGTTATTTCGACAGAGAATATGTGGGATGCCGGCTTGGCGGCAGCGAACATGGAGATAGTGGCCGCAGCGCACGGCGCCGGCGTGCTGCACAGCGGGTACATGAAACGCATCCTGTCGGCGAGTCCTGCGCTGCGGGACTGGCTTGGCCTGGGCGATGCACCTGTGGCCTGCTGCATGCTCGCGGGCTATCCCTCGGTTGCCTATCGGCGCACCGCACCCCGCAAGCCGGGGAAATTTGTAGCGCGATAGGAACTGATTGCTGCGGGTGGCAGGATTGTCGCTCGGTGCATGAGAAGCCTGTCAGCGCAAACGAGCGGAACAGTATTCTGACGAGTCTGCAGTATGGCAGCAAGATTGATAGTATGTGTTTAGGAAGGCCCGTCTTTGGCGGGCCTTCCTTTGTCTGCGACGCGTTTATTGGACGTACTGCTCGCCGCTTTGGGATCCGGGGGCGGCGTTGCCCGCGTCTTCGATGAAGCGTGAGCGTGAGAGCATGGAAACACGCTTGCCCGCGTCGATGCGCGACCTGCGTTCGCGCAGACCCAGCTTGCAGGCGAGGTCCTGATCGGCTCGCTGGAATGTGGATATGACCAGCTTGTCGCGTGCCTTCGATGCCGCTGCAGCGAAAATCGCGCGTTGGCTGTCGAGCGCACCTTCCTCAATGATTGCCCCATTCGGATCGAAGCATGTTGCCGAGGGGATGAAGCCGTCCATGGCGCCCGTCATCACCACGACGCGCGGCGACAGCCCCGCAACGCCTCGGTACGAGCCTACGAGCACATGATTCGGATCAAAGTCGAACGTGCGTGAATACGAGGCTTCGCGGATTATCGCAACCAGCTGGGCGGCGTCCTCGGTGCCGTTAAGGACGTCGTCCAGATCAAACGGGTCGTCGGCAAGGCCGCTGAAGACCGTCTGCGTAAGCGAGAAGCCCTTGAGCCCGCTGTTTCTTTCGATGAACGACATTCCCTCCTGCACGCGAGCAGCAAACGGCGCAAACGAAGCCGGGATGGCCGTCGTGTCCTGGGCAATGCGTTCGATCGCCTCGGCGAGCGAAAGGCTCTCCGATTTGCTCCATTCCTCGAATGCACGCCATAGGCCGGTACCGAGGTCGGGCTGTCCGGCACCCCACCAGATGCGCCATGCCATGACGTCATGAGCATCGGCGAGCAACGCCGCTTTTGCATAGGCGAGATACGCGCCCGCTGCGGCGGGTTTGGCGGGGTTGCCGCGCACGGGCTCGTCGTCGAGCGCCATGGTCGCATCCAGCCAGCGTCGCGTGAGGGCGCGTCGCATCGCGATGCCCCATGTGCGGTTGGGAACCGCCACATAGATTTCACCAGGAAGAGCCGTGCCCTCGTCGACCATCGAGCGGACCAATTTGGCGACGCCGTCGGGCTCATCGTCGGGCGTGCGCCATTTCAGCAAGACGACGCTCTCGTCGTTGAATGCGATTGCTCCTGCGTCGCAGAGGCGGTCATAAGCGGCGCAATCGGCGTGTGCCACCGCGTGGGCGAACGCTTTGATATGCGTGTTGGCGGGCGCGGTGGCGGGGTTTTCCGCTGCCGCGTCCAGGAATGCTGGCAGGCTGACCACCTTGGCGCTGCCGTGTTTTTCCAGGAATTCTTGCAGCGAAATGTCGCCGGCGCATTCGTCGAATCCCTTAAGGGAAACCTGGTCGTTCCATGCCACGACGAATTCATGCGCCGCACTCGCCTCGAGCGCAACAAGCGTTGCGCGGCTTAGATTCTGGGCGTCGTCTACGAGTACCGCTGCATGCGTTGCCGTGATACTCTCACATGCAGCACGCGGTGCAATCTCTTGGGGAGCTAAGAGCCCATATTGGACCAGCAATTTCTCCAGCCGCTCCCGCACGTGACGATGGGGACCCTCATCGGGGAGGGCAAAGTCGCCCCGTCGCCAGCGCGCGAACGTTTCGCTCAGGCAGCGCTTCGTCGTGGCGCCGTCGACGCCTGGGGAGCGGAGGTCGGCAAGGACGAACGTCCATTCCGCCGCCATCGCGCGTCGCGTTCTGGCTCCGCCGCCCTGCGCAATCGTGTCCAGGCACACGTCCTGTGCCGTGCGCACTGCAACACGTTCGGCGACCTCGGGCGCCTCTTGCGCGAGGCGAAGCGAAAACGCGCGGCAGGCCGTGAGGGACGGCGTTACCACCAGGATGTTCTCCGGTGCCATGCCGGTGTCTATGAGCTCTTTTACGCGGGAGATGAGAAACGCGGTCTTGCCCGACGAAGCGCCGCCGTGCACCACGGTGATGTTCGAATATGTATCCATGAAGCCCGCCTTACCGTTCGTACACTTCGTCGAAGCCGAGCAGCTTGCGCATGGCGAACATGCCCTTCTTCGGGCTCTCGTAATTGATGTCGGGTTTGCGCATCTCGTTGCGCTCGACCCCGCCGTCGAGGATGTCCACGGTCAGCACCTCATCGTACACCTTGAGGGCCGTGGTGGGGCAGATGTCTTCGCAGCAGCGGCATTTCACGCAGTCGCCGGGATAGTGGTCCACGCCGAACGTGCCGTCTTCCTCGTCGAACTTGCGCAAAGCCCCGGTGGGGCAGAACGTTGCGCACATGCGGCAAGAGTTGCAGATGTCAGGATTGATTACCACGTGGCCCCACAGACGCACGTCGATGAGTTCGTCGCTCGGTTCGCCCAGCGCCGCCAGGTTGTCCAGCAGACGCTCGCGACGGTCGGGAATGAAGTGGGGGAGCGTGCCGTCGTCCATGACCTTGATGAACCGCGGCTCTTCGGGCTCCTTCTCACCCAGCTCTTCCTTGAGGGTCTCATCGACCACGGTAGAGGCGATGCGCTTGCTCTCGTCTTTCACCTTGAAGAAGAAGTTGCGGCGCACCTCGTCATAGGCGCGGCCTTCGGGGGCGCGCACGTCGCGCGGGAACCGGTCGGCGATCTTGGCCCTCATGGGGCAATCCCATACGCGCAGAAGCTCGTTGGCGGTATCGCACACCGCTTGCGCCGTCTCCAGCCCCACGGCGTGATCGCATTCCGCGCAAGCGCCCTGCACCAACATCACCTTGGACACGCCCGCCACGGCGCATGCCGTTATCAGGGATTCCTCGATGCGGCCCAGGCATTCGACCGCCACCACCTTAGAGGCGTCGAGCATATTGCCTGCGGCATCCACGATCTGGCGGCAGGCGATAACCGCGACTCCGCCGTTTTTCTGCGCCGCGGCAAGCACCGCGCGCTGGAGCTCGGCATCGTTGGGCCTATGGGCTTCAAGCGCGCAGGTGGGGCACATGGTTGCGCACGTGCCGCAGCCGATGCACTTGTCGGGCTCGATGATAAGCTGATTGTCGTCATAGGAGATGGCGCCCGACGTGCACGCTTGCGCACACCGCATGCACGACGCATTGCGGTTGCGCACGGCAACGCAGCGCTGTTGGTATACCGAGATATCGGCGCTTTTGATTTTGTCGAGCATGCCGAACATGCTGTCTAATGGAGCCATGAAACGCCTTTCCACTGTCCAAGGAACGTTCATCGCCCCAACCCCCAAGGATTCATTATAGGAGGGCGCGATGCGGTGTCAACGAAAAGAGGGGCGGGCACGATTTTCGTCGAAGCGGCCAGGGCGCGTGATGATCCGCCCGAGAGGCGCCGAGCCTCAATGAAACCCATGAACCATGGTGACGGTTTGGAACTTTATGCTGCCCCGGTGCGCCATAATGATAAACTTACATCTGACCGCTGTGCGTCAGGAAGATGGGACGAGAAGCGTCGATGATCGACTCGAAAGCAATGAGCAATCCGATAGAAAACGGCGTTGGGGATGGTTCCCAACGTGGTCTTTCGTGCGTCTGCTCGCGTCTTGAAGGGCTCATGAACGCCCGCTGCATCGGGTTCGCGCTCATGCGCGCCTGGGTCTATCTGCTCTTCCTCGATATCACGGCGACGTTCCTCACCGGCAACAACAATCAATGGCTGCAGAACTCCTACATCGTGTCCACGGTGTTTCTGTGCCTTGTGCTGTTCGCGTGCGCGCTGTTCCGCCCTCAGGCGGAACGATGGGCGATTGGGCGCACTACCCGGTATTTCGCTCCCATCCTTGCCACGGTTGGCACGCTGTGCATCGCCGCGAGCGTGATTGACGGCGTTCCGGCGCCCGTGTTCTGCTTTGCCGGCGGTGCCCTCACAGGTATCGGCTCGGCGCTTATCGAAGTCGGATACGGCCAGCTCTACAAGATTGAAAGCTCGGACAAAACGAATCTCGAAGTTCCGTTCGCGTTCCTCATCGCGGCTGTCGTGTTCTCGTTCGTGGTGTCGCTCGATCGCTACGCTTCCACGTTTATCTGCTCGGTCCTGCCTATGATTTCGGGTTGGATTCTGGCGTCGCGCCTTGAGGCGTTCAAGGCCGACCGCGACAAGCCGCGCGATGCGAACGCGCATATCGATCTCATGCGATTCGCCCTCAAGATTGGCGCCTGCGCCATGGCCGTGGGCGTGGCCGACGGCGCCGTGCGCGCGGTCTACATCTCGCACTACCAGATTTCGGTGCATGACTTCTATCAGTTCCCGCTGGTGATCGCCGGCGTGCTCACCACGCTCATCATCTACATCGCGCTGAGCCGCACGCCCGACGGCGGTCTGCGCAAGGTGTATAAGATCGTGGTGCTCATCATGGCCGTGTTCTACATGATGCTGCCCATCCTCGAGGGCTATACGATGGTGGGCTGCACGCTCGCGCTTATGGGGTACGGCACGTTCAACGTGCTCATCTGGCTCATCCTTGCCGAGATGGCACACAAGCATTCGCTCAATTCCATGGTCACGTTCGGCATCGGCTGGGGCATGGTGTCGCTCGGTGTGCTGATCGGGTCGCTGGTGGGGCGCCTGCTCACGTCGTTCGAGCCCTTCGACGCGCAGATGCTTTCGCTCGTGGCGGCGGCATCGGTGGGCCTGATTCTTCTGTCTTATCTGTTCGTGTTCAAGGAAAGCGACTTGGCGCGCATCATCACGCCTGCCGAGGCCTTGGTGGCCGATGCAGCGGAAAGCCCCGCCGTGTCGCACAGGGTGCGCTTCATGGACGCATGCGACGTTATCGCGCAGGAGTGCGAGCTCACGCCGCGTGAAACCGAGGTGATGAAGCTTTACGCCAAGGGACTCACGGGCACTCAGATCCAGGACGAGCTTTCCATCTCGCGCGGCACGTTCTCCACGCATCTGCGCCACATTTATGAGAAAACCGGGCAGCATTCCCGCCCTGAGCTCATCGCGCTGATCGAGAGCAATCGCGGACCCAAGGAATAGCAAGCAACGTTTATCTATCAGGCAAAACGCCCGCATCGTGCAACTTGCATGATGCGGGTTTTCTGCTTCTGGGACAACTTTCATAGACATTGCATGATGGATTGCCTCCTTGATTCCTCCACAATCGAACCGTTGGATTGCGCGCATTGCTCGCGCGCAATCGGCAGGGGGATACGGAGCGTCGATCGGCATGTCACCCATCGCGTGCGGCGCTCTTGGGCAAAACGCCTGCGTTTAGGCGGCGTGCGGTCTTCGAGGTTCCGACTCCGGAAAGTAGAGGAGCTCTAAGACAAGTGAAGGGGGAATGATGGGTAAACGTACCATGACGCGTCGCTCGTTCGCGAAGCTGTCTGCCGTGACGCTTGCCGCCGCCGCGCTCAGCAGCGCAGTGACGGGCTGCTCCACGCTGACCGAGACCGATACGAGCGAAGCCGTAGCGCAGGCCGGCGAAGTCAAGCGAATCCGTTCCTGCTGCCGCGGCTGCGGCAAGATGGAATGCGGCGTTTGGGTAACCGTCCAAGACGGCCGCGTCATCAGGACCGAAGGCGACCAGTCGTCGTTCCAGTCGTCGGGTAACCATTGCTCCAAGGGCCAGGCGTCGCTGCAGGCTTGCTACCATCCTGCGCGCATCTACCACCCGGTCAAGCGCACCAATCCTAAGGGAGAGGATCCCGGTTGGCAGCGCATCACCTGGGACGAGGCGATGTCCACCATCGGCAAGAAGTTCAACGAGTCCATCCAGCAGTACGGCGGCCAGGGCTGCTTCGGCATGTGCGGTACCTCGCGCCAGTGGGTGTACGGCCCCTACGCGTTCTATAAGTGGCTGTTCGACAGCCCCAACGCTCGCGTGGCATCGTCCATCTGCAAGGGTCCACGTCGTCTGATGGGTTGGATCACCTCCATCGACGGCGCGCCGTGGTTCGCTCTCCGCGATGGCCCGCGCGTGTACGTGCAGTGGGGCACCGCGCCCGAGAACTCGAACTACGACGACTCGTGCCGCAACATCGTCGACAAGATGACCTCCGCCGATGTGCACATCTGCATCGACCCGCGTCTGTCCGGCTCGGGCAAGGAAGCCGACTACTGGCTGAACCTGGAGCCCGGCACCGACTGCGCGCTGGCGCTGTGCTGGCAGAAGATCATCATCGACAACGACCTGGTGGACTGGGAGTTCGTCAAGCGCTGGACCAACGCGCCTATCCTGGTGTGCGAGGACATGGAGCCCACGGGCGGCCGTTACAACACGCTTTCCACCCCGGTGGTTGCCGTTCCCGATTTGACGGGCGACAAGCTGAAGACCCGCCTGCTCAAGGAAAGCGACGTCAAGGAAGGCGGCAGCTGCCGCAGGTTCTACGCGTGGAACAAGAAGGCCAACGACGGCAAGGGCGGCCTGGTGTACTGGGATACCGACACCACCCAGTGGGAGGGCTGCCACCACACCGCTCCTTCGCGCGACGAGATGGAAGTGGTCTACGAGGGCACCTCGCAGGAAGGCTACCTGCCTCCGATTTCCTATCATGAGCTGGAAGAAGCCGACATCGACTTCGATATGACCGGCAGCCACGAGGTCACGCTGGCCGACGGCACCAAGCACACGGTTCGCCCCGTGTGGTCGTACCTGGTCGACTCCGTCAAGGATTGCACCGTTGATTGGTGCGCCGAGATCACCAAGCTCGACCCGCAGATGATCGAGGAAGCCTGCCTCGTGTGGGCCACCCGTCCTGAGGGCCAGAACTACGGCAACGGCGGCATTCACCTGAACCTGTCGCCCGACCAGGAAGGCAACTGCACCCAGACGGTGCGCGCGGTCCTGAACCTGTCCTACACTACGGGCAACTTCGACGGCCCCGCCGGCAACCGCGGCCTGTCCCGCACCCCCGTTGACGAGCAGGCGACCGCCGCTCCCGGCTCCAACATGCCTCAGAGCGTCAAGAAGCAGCTCAAGGGTCTGGGCACGCCGCTTCCGTACTATCCGGACGAAGAGATCGACCCCACGAACATCCCCGATCAGTACGAGTGCTACAACAACATGGTGGGCAACGACAAGTACCCGCTCCTCTCCGTGTACAACGAATGGAGCGACGTCGTAAGCACCTACAACGCGATTCTCGACGGCGATCCCTACCCGATTCGCGTCGGCATCAACGAGGCCGGCTCGTTCATGAACGAGGGCAACGCCAACTTCGCGTGGGAGGCTTTGAAGACGCTGGATTTCTGGGTTGACCTGAACATGTTCCATCATCCCTCCACCGAGGTGGCCGACATCTGCCTGCCTGTGGCCCACTGGCTGGAGATCAACAACATCCGCGTGTCGCAGGGCGCTTCCGGCGGTATCGGAATCACGTGCCGCGCGGTCGATCCGCCGAAGGACGTCAAGTTCGACTACGACGTGAACCGCCTGCTGTTCGAGGCCTTCGAGAAGGAAGGCAACATCAACGGCACCTGGACCAACATCGCCGGCGACGCCCCCGGTGCCTACAGCTCCGATGAGCGCCTCGAGGATTGGTTCCAGGCCCACAACGAGGTCAACGGCTTCAACACCCGTTACCCCGGATGCAAGTGGGAGCACTGGGAGGACTTCTACAACGACTTCCAGGAGCATGGCTGGTGGAACGCCAAGGTTCTCGAGCCCAATCGCTGGGGCACCTATCGTCGTTTCGAGACCGGCTGGATGCGCATGGGCAAGGATGCCTGCACGGCCGCCCCGTGGTCGGTCGATGAAAAGGGTCAGCCCACCGACGCCAACTTCGGCTGCCCCACGCCTTCGGGCCTGGTGGAGTTCTGGCCGATGATGTTCGAGACCTACTGCATCGACAAGGCCAACGAGTTCGAGCCCGGCAAGTTTGACGTCGTCAAGGAAATGATGCCCAACTTCGAGCCCTGCCGCACCGCCCCCGGCGGCGAGTGGGATTCCGAGGAGTCCAAGCAGAATTACCCGATTATTCTGACCACCGGACGCCGTATCCCCGTGTACTTCCACTCCGAGCATCGCCAGCTGCCGTGGTGCCGCGAGCTGTGGCCGGTTCCTCGCCTGGAGCTCAACCCCGCCGACGCCGAGGCCTTGGGCCTCAAGCAGGGCGACTGGGCCTGGATCGAGGTCGAGCCCCACTCCGAGCTGGGCAAGAAGTACTGCAAGCCCATCCGCGAGTGCGTGGACATCTACGAAGGCATCGCTCCTGGCTGGGCGAACGCCGAGCACGGCTGGTGGTTCCCCGAGCTGCCCGCTCCGACGCACGGCTTCGACCTGGTCAACGCCGAGTGCCTGTGGGATCCCGAGGGCGGCGACAAGTTCATCTCGTCCACCCACATGCGCGGCGTGCGCTGCAAGATCTACAAGGCCACTCCCGAGAACAGCCCCAACGGTAACCCCATCCCGTGCGCTACCGAGGACGGCACCGAGATCATCTGGGATTGCACCGATCCTCGCCTGAAGGAATGGCTGCCCGACTACGACATTCGAGAGGAGGAATAGGCGATGACCCATTATGCGATTCTGACCGATCTGAACCGCTGCGTCGGCTGCATGTCGTGCATGGTCTCCTGCAAGGCCATCAACAACGTGCCCATCGGCAACTACTGGATCAAGGTCCTGCGCATCGGTCCCTTCAAGAAGGCCGACTACCAGACCCCCAATGACGTGACGATGTACTACCTGCCCACGCAGTGCCAGCATTGCGAGAACCCCGAATGCGTCAAGGTGTGCCCCACCCAGGCATCGCACATCACCGAAGACGGCACCGTGCAGATTGACAAGTCCAAGTGCATCGGCTGCCAGTTCTGCGTCATGGCGTGCCCCTACGGCGTGCGCTACCTCAACGAAGAGGAACGCGTCGTGGAGAAGTGCACCCTCTGCGAGCAGGTCACGTCTCAGGGCGGCCTGCCCCAGTGCGTCGCTCAGTGCGGCGGTCGCGCCCGTTTCTTCGGCGATTTGGACAAGGGCATCGAGACGTTCGAGGCCCCCAATATCGAGTACGACCCCAACCGCGACAACGCTGAGGCGTCCTACGACCAACTGTATACCGGCAACCGCATCACGTTCGGCGAGCTCGGCAAGGAGTACGACCCCAACACCGAGGTCCATCACCTGCCCAACGCCGGCAACGATCCGAGCTTCGTGTACGTGCTGCGCGATAGAGAATGGAAGGGTGGGGAATAATGGAACTTCAATGGCCACTGATTCTTTTCACCACTTTCATGGCGTGGTGCGCCGGCACGTTTGCGACCCAGTGCGTGCTCGCATTCCAGGGCAAGGCTGCTAAATCCCAGATGGCCTGCTGGATCACTTCCGCGGTCCTGCTGGTCATCGGCGGCATCGCCGTGTTCCTGCACCTGCAGCACTGGACGCGCATCTTCAACGGCTTCGGCCACATCACCTCCGGCATCACCCAGGAGTTCATCATCATCGTGGTCCTGGCCATCATCGCCGTGGTGTATCTGGCGCTGCTGCGCCGCAACGACAATCAGGTTCCCAAGTGGATTGCCGTCCTCGGCATCGTTGCCTCCATCCTGCTGGTCCTGATCTCGGGCCATTCGTACCAGATGGAAGCCGTTCCCGCTTGGAACACGTTCCTGTGGCCCATCGCCCTTCTGGGCGAGGCCTGCATCCTTGGACCCGCCACCGTCGCCGTCGTCATGGCGCTGACCGGCGAGTCCGACGACGAGGTCAAGGCGCCTGGCGGATTCGCCTTCATCGGCTCCATCGTCAACGCGGTGTGCTCGATTGCCGCCGCCGTGTCGGTGACGTTCGCCAGCAACAGCCTGTCGCAGGTGGGCGCATGGTACGACCTGACCCATCCCACGCAGTCCATCGCCGCCGTCAACATCAACCCGTTCACGGGTGACGCGGCCATGATCATGTGGATTGGCGTCATCGTTATCGGAATTCTGGTTCCGATTGTTGCCTGCTTCATGGGCACCAAGAAGGGCAACTGGAAGATGTGGGCCGCTGTAGCGCTCATCGCCGCCGTCATCGGCGTCGTGTGCCTGCGCGTTGTGTTCTACATCTCCGGCGTGCACCTGTTCATGTTCTACTAATGAACGCAAGTCCTGCGCCGGCGCATGTCGGCGCAGGACGCCGCCTCGCATGAGGGCGGCAAAAGAAAAACGTCCTTCGAGGATGCGACTCGTTTCCCCCAACCCCCCGTATGCAAACGGCGAATCGCATCCTCGAAGGACGTTTTTTTGTCCCCCGGGAGGGGTGCCCTGCGACCGCGTGAGGCGGCAGCCACAGGGCTCATGCTGCGTGCGGGGCGTCTTGGGGCGTTCGCACGCAGGCTTGGTGCATCAGTCGAGCAAGATGCTCTTTGCCACGCGCGCCCTGCGCAGGCCGTCTTTGATGAAGATGCACTCCACCTTCAGGTCGAGCTTCTCGGCTTCGCGGTAGGGTACTTCGGTGAAGTAGGTGACAAGCGTGGCATCGCTCGCCAGGCCCATGGAAACGATGAGTTCGCGTGCTGCACGGGAGCGCATGGCCTCGGCGCGGTCGGGCGCTACGGCGACGGTGTCGAAGGCCCTGTGCGGCGGCGTGAATCCGTTCACGACGCCCATGACGGCAACCGCCTTCGCCTCCACGCCGCAGCAGGCGTCTGCGCGCATGATGCGCACGCCGTCTCCTTCAGGGAGGCGTGGGAACAGGCGCATGCGGGCGATTTTGGCGTACAGCGAAGCGGCATCGTCGTCTTCGTTGGCAAGCGAGAGGGCATGGGCGAGGCTTAGGGGAAGGCTTGGGCGTTCCTCCTGGTAGATAAGCCCCAAAACGCGAGTGACGAGGGCCTTGCCTTTGAATCCAGCAAGCGCTTCCAGATGATGCCCCAGCTCTTCATAGGCGTGCACCACGGTTTCGGCCTCGCTCGCGAACTGGAACGAATCGGCGCTGACCATGCCGTGAGCCATGGCGGTGAGCGTCTCGCGGAGGGTGTTTCCCTCGCGTTCGCAGATCTCGCGAATCTCGTCGAACACCTGGGCGTTGACCGTGTATTCTCCGAATCCGCACCACGCGCGAAGCGACACCTCGTCATCAGGGTTCGCGGCAAGGGAAAGCAGGCACAGCACGCGTGCCGGGCGGCAGGCATCTTCGTAGCGGATGTCGCCGCCCGTGGCGAACGCCGCACTCTGAGGACGCGTGGCGATGTTCGCCTCGCGCAGCGCCTTCGCGACGCGGCGCTCCCAAATGGTGCCGGGAACGATTACGGCGATGTCTTGCGTGCTAGTTCCTTCGTCAATCTGAGCGCGGATCCAATCACGTACCTGGGTCAGTTCGTCATCGGGGTTCAGGCATTCACGGATTTCGAAGGCGTCGTTTCCCTGCGCCGTGGTGGGCGCGCATGCTTTCGCTCCGTCCTTCTCGAGGGCGAGCTCGGCATGGCCGTAAAGCGTCTGGATGGCGGAAAGCCTGTCGGCGCCCATGTGCGCTTCGTCAAGATCCTCGTGCGACGCATGGGGCAGGGCGTTTGCGAATTCCCCCATGCCGGCAACGTACGGGTACGATTCGAATGCCTGGACGCATGAGCCCGGGTCGCCCGCGATGCAGATGGATTCGGATGCGATGAGGTTGGCCACCACCTGGGAGGCTTTGCTCAGCGTCTGGTAGTCGTCGACGATGACGTGGGCCTTCTTGAAGCGCGCCAGAACGCTCTCGTCGCTTGACAGCGTGCGATAGGCGGCGTTGGACAGCTCGGCTTCAAGGTAGGCTTTCTGGCTGTCCAGCAGCATGGTCAGACGGGTATGCGCCTCGACCTCCTCCTTGAGCTCAAGCCATTCGGGGTCGATGATGTTTTCAAGCTCGGTATAGCACCGATAGAAAAAGCCCAGCATGCCCTTGATGCGCTTGGGGCGAATGCCCGTGCGCTTCATGTCCTCCAAAAGGAAGCTGACCTCGTAGCCGTCCAGCACGCGCGGCTCGCGCCCCGTGAGCTCGCGTGCTTCGGGAGACGAGAGCACGCCCATGACGAATTCGCGCACCGTCATGACGTCGACGTCTGTGAGCGCTTCGTTCGCACGGGCGAGCCTGCGACGCATGGCGTCGACCGCATCGGGCGTAGCCGCGAATACGATGATGTCGCGCGGAGAGGCCCCGTCGCTGACGAGCTTGGCTGCGTGCTCGACCAGTCGATGCGTCTTGCCGGTACGAGGGCCGCCGCAGATCATGCGTGCCTGAGGGGTCTGAGGAAAATCGAATGTCACGGTGGAGGTTCCTTTCGTTGTCGTGCTTGCCTGAAGAATCTCCTGGTGGAAAACGGCTGGCATGAGCCGGCTTCCGCCAGGAGTCGGAACCGCCCAAAGGGAGGGAGGAGGCGGTTCCGACAGGTGGTGGGTCGTCGTCGGGGTAGCGGCTACTGCTCAGCTACGTCTCCCGCTTCGAGCTTCTTCGCGCGGGCGACCAGCGGCATCGAGATGGCGTGGCCGGGGCAGGCCTCCACGCAGGCGCGGCACTTGATGCATTCGCTCATGTGCGAGCCGAGTTCAGGATGGCGCGGGTCGATTTTCACTTCGCACACCTGGCTGCACTTGCCGCACGCGACGCCCTTGCTGGTCTCGAGGCACTTGGAGTCGTCGATGGTGGGCACGAAGGTGCGGTTGGCCTTGCCCACCAGGCTCATGATGGCCGACAGCGGGCAGATGTGCGAGCACCACTTGCGGAAGAACACGACCTCGATGAGCAGGATGATGGGCGCGACGATGACGCCGAGGGTCAAATCGCCCACGCCGAACAGCAGCATCAGCAGCACGATGGTCGCGAACGTCAGGCCGATGGGGCAGATGAGGCAGAATACCGGGAATCCGAAGATGGCCGCGGAAAGCAGCGTGCCGCCCAGCACCAGGTGGCGCGAATCGAGCGTGCCTTTGGAGGCACAGGAGCCGTGGCCGCGGCAGGCGCTCTTCAGCAGGGCGCGGTCGGCATCGGTGAGCTCGATCTTATCGGAGGATTGGCCGGCGTTGTCTTGCGCGGCAGCTTCCTCCTCCTTTGCCTTGAGCTTGGATTTGCTGGTGAACGCATAGCGCAGGCGCGAAAGAACGGGCGTAGGGCAAATCCATCCGCAAAACGCGCGGCCCAAAAGCAGAATGGCCACGACCGCGATGACCAGCGAGATCAACGCGTGCGGGATAAGCGTCTTGGACGCGAGCATCGTGGTGAGGGCGCCAAGCGGGCACAGCACCGAGATGGTTTCCCATCCGAAGTTGGAAAGCGATCCCAGGGGCAGATGGAGCGCGTAGGCCACGGCGAGCACGGCCATGACGATGATGGGGATGGCGATGCGCAATTTCTTCGACATGCTACGCCTCCTTCACGACGGGACGGACTTTGATGGCGCGTTCGTCGGTGGAGCTCACCACCGAGCCGGCCTGGAGCGACACGCATGCGGCCTCGCAGGCGCCGCAACCGTTGCACAGGGCGGTATCGACCACGGGGCGGTTCTCGGAATCAAGCGAGATGGCCTCGAGAGGGCAGGCATCCACGCAGTCGCGGCATCCGGTCAGGCGGTAGGCGAGGCACGTGGTGGTGTTGATTTCGGCCACGCCGAGGATGGTGTTCTCGAACGTCGCGCCTTCGGGCGTGATGAGCGCCTGCGTGGGGCACATCTCCACGCACAGGGGCACGCCGCCGTTGTCTTCGGCGCACCAGTCGCAATAGGCGTTGTCGAAGTTCAGCGTGGGCGCGCGGAAGTTCAGGATGCCGCTCTCGAGATGGGCGGGCCTGATGATGTGATGAGGGCACACCTCGGCGCACTCGTTGCAGCGAATGCACTTCGATATGAAATCGTCCTCGTCCTGTCCGCCGGGCGGTCTCACCACCGCCTGGGCGGGAATCGCTCCCACGCCTCCGATCGCAAGCATGACGGCGGCGCCTCCTGCGCCCAGGCACAGCGTGCGGCGCGTCATACCGGCGTAGGTTTTCTCCGATGATGCTCCGTGCTTCTCTTCGTGTGACATGGCTGCTCTTTTCGTCCTCTTGGTACCTTGCTCACGCTACGGTCAGCTGGTCGGGCTATTCGTCCTTGTTCGCGTCGGCCAGCACGTCGTCCAGGAATTCACGCTCGGTCTCCAAGAACCCGATGGTCAGAAGGGCGAGGCCCTTGTACATCATGGTCTTGGTGAACTTCTGCATATCGCTGGTGAGCATGGGCATCCAGGTGAGCATGTGCTCGCTCAAGAAACCCTGCTGCACCGCAAGCATCTTGTATGCCGCATCGAGGCGGTCTTTGCGCACGGCGTTGGCTACGCGATGGCTCATGAGCTGCATGAACTCGAGCTCCACGGCGGCGTGGTCCTCAGATTCCGCCCAGGTTTCGCTCTTGTCGTAGCCGTATGCGCGGTAGATCGCCAGCACCTCGTCGCGCGCCGCCTGCATGAGCAGGTGCTTCTCCGAGGTGTAGAACGACTCGTACGGAAACGCCGCGCCGCTCATGTCGTTGGAGTTGCCGATGAACGTGCGCGAATAGTCAACCGCCAGCTCGGTCAGAGCGCTGGGCGTCAGGTTGCTGAGCGACTTGGCGATCAGGTAATAGCCCTCATCGGCATCGGGGTTGCCGGTGGCGGCGGGGTAGCGCGTGGCGTGCATGGTATCCAGCAGCGCCTGGTCGATTTCCACGCGATACAGGCGTGAGAGGAATCCGTAGGTTGCGCTGCGGTTCTCGCACAGGTTGATCAGGTTCTGCTTGAACGCCTCTTCCTCGCTCAGGGGTTCTTCGAGCTTGGGCGCTTCGTTTGCGATGATATCTTCAGCCATGGTGGCCTCCTCTATTGGAATCAGGGTTGCGCTATTCGTTGGAAGCGGCTTTATCAAGCTCGTCGAGCACCGCGTACGCCTCGCGGCCGGGCTCGGTGAGCCTCCATGCCTTGTCTTTCCACTCGATTGCGCCCGCTTCGGAGAGATGGTTGATGAAGCGCTCAACAAAGAGGCGAGGCTTTTCCACCACGGGCTTGTTGTCATACATCTTGGAGAGGGCCTTCTGGTCGGCGCCTTCTTCGCAGTCGATGCGCTCGATGATCGTGCGGTAGATACCGCGGTATTCGGGTTCGGCCTCAAGTGTTTGGCGAATGAGGGTGCGCGGCTGGAAGCCGTCTAGCGCCGCCTGGCCCACCGGAGTGATGGACCAGAAAAGCTCGGGCTGATCGGCAGGCTCCCAGAATTCAGCACCGTCGATGATGACGCGGTTGGGCTCGAGCACGACGCCCTCGAAGCTCGTGCCGTCGGCGGTCACGCGCTCGATGGCGCCCGCGCGACGCAGCAGGAGGCAGAAGTTGTCGGGGGAATATACCGAGTAATTGTCCTTCTTGAGCTCTTTGATGAGCGCGACCGTATCTTCGTCGGTGCGAAGCTCTTGGACGAAATCAAGAATGCCCAGAAGCACGCTGCGCTGGTTCTTCATGGCGTCCATGAGGTCGGCGGTGCGCACCTCAGCAGGCTGCAGCCGTGCTTTCTCGGTGTCTTCGGCAAGGGTTTTGGCATCGGGGAATCCGGCATCCTGCGGGTCGAACAGACCGCTTTCGATAGGGATGTCGTCGATTTCCTCGTCTGCCTCGAAGTCAGCTAGGGGGTCGAAGGACTCCAGGTCGGAGTCGTCGATCAAGAAGTCGGTTGAATCGTGCTGTGCCATATGGCGCGACCTCATCTCTGCATCGTCGTACGGTTTCAGGGTATAAAAACCCGCGAATCCATAACGGATTCGTTCCGTATGCAAACGATTGCTGAGCGAGAATGCCGCTCACGTATTTCCCCCACCAAGAATAGTAAAGTCAGGGCGGTGCGGTGTCAATGGAAAACCACCGTGACGCCTGCTTTTGCGTCACGTCGTCAGGATGCGGGGAGCGTTTCTGGCTCAGTTTGAGCATCGCAGGCGATGGGCTGCCGAAACCGTGTGTGCTTTTGGTTACGGATGGCGCCGGGCGGATGCATGCGCGTGCATGTCCGCTATACTTTCCGCTGCAATTCACCAATGCCTTGAACGGGCTTGGGCGGCGTCATGTTCCGAACCTGGTCAGGACCGGGAGGTAGCAGCCATAAGGGGCCTCTGACGAGCGCCCAATCCCGCTCAAGGCATTTTCGCGCCGACCGCTTGGCCGGCGCGTTGCGTATATGCACGCAATTCAGACGCTGCTCGGCTGTAGCATGGCTGCGAGAAAGGCTCGTTTTGGAAATCATTCAGTTCTTCGTCGACCTTCTGTCCGACCCGCGCGGAGCCATCGCGGGCTGGATTATGACCCTGGGTCCCATCTGGGTGTACACGCCGCTGTTCCTCATCGTGTTCGTGGAAACGGGCCTGGTGTTCTTCCCGTTTCTGCCGGGCGATTCGCTGCTGTTCGCGGCGGGCGTGTTCTCGGCGCCCGGCGGCGGGCTGCACGTGGGTGTAACCTGGCTTGTGTTCGTGGTCGCCGCCATTTTGGGCAACACGTCCAACTATTGGATCGCGCGCTTGTTCGGCAGCCGCATCATAGACTCCGGCAAGGTCAAGGCGCTCACGCCCGAGCGCATGGCCAAACTCGATCACTTCTTCGAGAAGTATGGCGGCCTTACCATTGTGATCACGCGCTTCATGCCGTTCTTCCGCACCTTCGCTCCGTTTATTGCGGGCACGGGGCATATGAATTTCGCCAAGTTCACGTTGTTCAACGCCATAGGCGGCATCTCCTGGGTGAGCCTGTTCGTGTTCGTGGGCTACTTCTTCGGCGGCATCCCGTTTGTGCAGGAGCATTTCGAGGTCATCGTGCTGGGCATTGTCGCCGTGTCGGTGGCGCCTGCGGTCATCGGCGCCGTGAAGGCCGCTATGAGCTCGCGCAAGAGCAAGGGCGAGGCGGCGGATGGCGCTGCCCAGGGCCAAGAGGCAACCTCTTCCGATAAGGCCTCGCGCGGCAAGCACGCAAAGTAGCGCGACTCTCCATTCGTTCGGTTATTTTCAGGGCCCCAGCCGGGCCCTGATTCGTTTTGCGCCGATCGGACGGGCGCAATGCGCTACCATGGCGAAAACGTATCGCCTGCTGCGCAACGGCGCGCGAAAGGAACACGCCATGAAAATTCTTATCGCATCGGATATTCACGGTTCGGCGTATTGGGCGGCTCGTCTGGCTTGCGCTGTCGAATCCGAGGCGCCCGACCGCATTGTTCTTCTGGGCGACCTTTTGTATCACGGCCCGCGCAACAGCCTTCCGCGCGACTACGACCCTCAGCGCGTGATCCCCGTTCTCAACGGATTCGCGCACAGCGGGCGCCTTGTTGCCGTACGGGGCAATTGCGACTCCGAAGTTGATCAGATGGTGCTGGATTTTCCCTGCATGTCCGATTACGCGCAGCTGGTGGACGAAGCCGGGAAGACGCTGTTCTTCACGCACGGGCATGTGTACGGCGCGGGGTTCCACAACAGCGTTGATGCTGTGCCGGCGTTGCCGAAGGGCTCGGCGCTGGTGTTTGGCCATACACATGTGAAGGTGAACGAGCCCGCTCCGGCCTGCCCGGACGTATGGGCGTTCAACCCCGGCAGCGTTTCCATTCCCAAAGATGGCACGCACAGCTGTGGCATCTATGAAAGCGATCAGCCGATTGACCGGGCGTTTCGTCATGTGATTCTGCAGGAGGAATAGCTGTGGTTTGGTCCGGCGCAGATGCCATATCCGCTCTGCGCGTGACCGGGTTAGGCCGCTTGAAGTGGGCTGTAGCACTGGGATTTCGAATGCGGGGCACGAGGGCGAAAAGGGGTACATCTGCTATAGCTGACACGATGTCAAATTTTTGCGATACCGTAAGTTTCCTCTTGAATTGGAGCCAACTCTAAGGAGTACCCTTGCAAACGGCGGAAGTCTAAAGAGGAAAGAGGATAATCATGGACGAAGCGAAGCTTGCGCAAGCGAAGGCCAGTTTGGGAGAGACGATGGTATTCCCCATAGGGGAGCCCAATGAGGCGTTTGCCCAGTACTTCATCGGAAACAGCTATCTGGCGCCGTTGACCACCGATCGCGTGTTCGTGTCCAACGTGACGTTTGAGCCGGGCTGCCGCAACAATTGGCACACGCATCACGGCGCCGGTCAGATCCTCATCGTGGTGGGCGGTCGCGGCTGGTATCAGGAGTGGGGCAAGCCTGCGCAGGCGCTCAAACCCGGCGACGTGGTGAACATTCCGCCCGAGGTGAAGCATTGGCACGGCGCCGCCAAGGACAGCTGGTTCAGCCACATCGCATTCTCCGAGCCGGTGGAAGGCGCCACTAACGAATGGCTCGAGCCGGTGGATGACGAGCAGTACGGCGCGCTCGACTAAGCACGGCGGTCGGGCGCCCGACCCTCGTATCGGGCGCGGTGGAGCGCGTGGGAAGCGTCGCGGTCGACCAGCCGGGCACGTGTTGCCTCGCATCGGGCGCAGCGCGGCACGCGGGAAGGGCGACGCGCATGGGCGTATCGCCCTTCTGCAATGCAGTGCGCGGGGCGGTGCTCCGCGCCGTATTTCGAAAGGAAAGGCGTCGGAATGTCATTCACCGAAGGCTTTAAGAACACCGATCCGGAATATGCTGCGATTATTGAGAACTTTTTGCAGGAGGCGGCAAACGAGAAGGCCGTTGCGCTGCCGGATCGCACCAGGCATCTTGCCATTGTCGCGGCGCTTTTGGGCTGCCAGGGGCTGGAGGCGTTTCGGGTTGAGGTGCCGCAGGCTCTGGCGGCGGGCGTGAACCCGGTGGAGCTCAAAGAGGTGGTGTACCAGGCAACCGACTATTTGGGGCTGGGCCGAGTGCTGCCGTTTATCAATGTCATGAACGAGGCGCTTGAGGCGGCAGGTGTGGAGCTTCCTCTTGAGGGGCAGGCCACGGTGACGTCCGAAACGCGCCTTGAGGCTGGAAACGGAGTGCAGATCGAAGCGTTCGGCGAAGGCATGCGCGAAACTTGGAAGTCGTGCCCGCCCGAGCGCGTGACGGTGAACCGCTGGCTGGCCGCCAACTGCTTTGGCGACTACTACACGCGCGGCGGGCTCACGCTGGCCGAGCGCGAGATGGTAACGTTTTGCTACATCGCTGCGCAGGGAGGCTGCGATCCGCAGGCAACGGCGCACGCAGCGGGCAACATGGGTGTGGGCAACAGCAAGGAGTTCATGTACGCGGTGGTGCACCAGATGCTGCCCTTTATCGGATATCCGCGCAGCCTGAATGCCCTGTCCTGCATCGATGCGGCTGCGAAGGCGCAATAGCAACTGCGGAGCAGTCACTGCGGAGACGGCGTGCCGAAGACCGGCAGGCAACCATAGTCAACGAAAGGTGGGAAATAATGGAGAAGGTTTTGGTGGCGTTCTTTTCGCCTACGGGTACCACGGCTCATGTGGCCCACAAGATCGCGGGCGCAACGGGCGGTGACCTGTTTGAGATTCGTCCTGCGCAGCCCTATACTGCGGAAGATTTGAATTGGCATAACGCGCAGAGCCGCAGCAGCGTGGAGATGAACGACCGCGCGTCGCGCCCTGCCATCGCCGAACTTCCCGACGTTTCGGGCTACGATACGATTTTCGTGGGCTTTCCCATTTGGTGGTATACCGCGCCGCATATCATCTGGGCATTTGCCGAACAGGCGGGGCTTTCCGGCAAAACGGTGGTGACGTTCGCCACCTCGGGAGGCAGCTCCATGGGAGATACCACTTCCGAGCTCTCGTCGCTTACTCCTGCTAATGTGAACTGGGTGGACGGCAAGGTGCTCAGCGCCGCCGCAAGCGACGCATCGGTGGCGTCCTGGGTGGAAAGCTTGGGGCTGTAGCGCATCGTCGCATGCTGCTCCCCGTTTCGTCGGGGATGCGAGCAAGCCTCGAATTTTGAGATGTCGCAATGAGCGAACGGGGCTGCAGCAGAAGCCCTATCGATTGAATGATGGTGCAGAATTCCTGCATGCTCAACGCCCCGAGCGGTCGCTCGGGGCGTTGTTTTGCATATGTACGCAGCTTTTGGGGCTTCCGCCACAGCCTCGTTGCGTGTTGTTCGATCGGCGCCGAGTTGTCGTGGTGTTGCCGTGATGCTGCATCGGAGCAGGGACGTCTAATCGGCATCGCGCCGCCGCCTAAGGGTCGAGACGCCGATGCGGCGCCGCAGCACGGCCTCAAAGCCGATGGGCAATCATGGACAACCTTGCGCACTCGGGGCAATCTTGTGCACCCGAGGCAGCGCCTTCCCGCCTTCTTGAGCGCGCCAGACGCGTCTGGGGCAGCCTTGTGTCCTTTACGCGGCTTACTCGCCGAAATAATCCGCAATCTCCTGCATGCGGGCGGATTGCTCCACATGGAAGGGGCAGCGATTGTCGCAGTGTTCGCAGGAGGTGCAGTCGCTTGCGTGAGCGCCAAGCTCGCGGTAGTGCTCCTGCGCCATGGGGTCGCCTGCGCGCACCAGGTCGTAGTACTTGTTGATAAGGCCGATGTTGAGGCCGCTGGGGCAGGGCGCGCAATGATTGCAGTACACGCATACGCCTTCCGCCTCGGCCGGCGCGAATGTGGAAAGCACCGAGTAGTCGCGCTCTTCGGGCGCGGAGTCGAAGTATGCCAGCAGGTCATGCACCTCTTCGGGCGTTTTGGCTCCAGCGACGATGGTGGTGACGGCGGGTTTGTCCAGCGCGTATTGGATGCACTGATTGCGCGTGAGCGCCGCCTTGAAGGGCGAGAGCTTGGCATCGAGCAGCTGGCCCGCGCCAAACGCCTTCATGACCGAAATGCCCACGCCTTCCGCCTCGCAGCGACGATAGAGCGCCTGGCGCTGGGCAACTTCCCCATAGCCGAAATCGCCTTGCTGGTAGTCGTAGGCGGGGTTGATGCTGAACATGAGCATGTCGATGATCCCCTCATCGAGCACCGCGTTTGCCACTTCGGGCGTATGGGTTGAAAAGCCCAGGTGATGCACAATGCCCTGCCTTTTCATGTCCTGCAGATATTCGAGGATGCCGCCCTCGCGGTACTCGTTCCAATCGGCAATGCTATCGAGGCAATGAATGAACCCGAAATCGATGTACTCGATGCCCGTTTGCTCGAGCTGCCATGCGACCGAGCGCTTCACCGTGTCCAGGTCGAGGCTGAATGCGTACTCGGACCCGGCCAGGTAGTTGGCGCCAAAGTGCATCTGGAAATACAGTTCATCGCGCCCGCCCGCCACAGCGCTTTTCAGCGCGCGGCCAAGCCCCGGGAACAGGGCGGTGTGGCCTCCGGCCAGATCGACGTAATTGATGCCGTTTTCGAAGGCGGCTGCGAAGGTTTGCGCCGCCGCGGCCTCACCCGCCTCGGCCAGCACGCTCGTGCCTAGGCCAAGAACGCCGATCTTTTCTCCTCCATGAGGCAGAATGCGATACTCCATGATGCTCCTTTGCGCTTCTTGTGCGTCCAATTTGCCAATGCCGGGGCAGCGATATCTGTGCGCTTCGCCCCATTGTTGTCCGTGCTCCCTTATGGGGTTCCGCCCGTTTGCCGGCTCCGCCCTCTTGCGCGGCTCCGTTTACCTGCCAGCCCTGTCCCCTGCGGGGCTTCATCTACCTGCCAGCTCTGTCCCCCTCCTGTGGGGCTCCATCTACCTGTCGGCTTTGCCCTTTTCGTGGGGCTCCGTCTACCTGTCGGCTTTGCCCTTTTCGTGGGGCTCCGTTCGTCCGCCGGACCTCGTTTTCCTGCGCCCTTTGTCGCGTTTCTCCTTGGTTTTGGGCCGTCTCACGCTCTGGCTGGCGTTTGTCGGACGGGAATCCGTTGAGGAGCCAGAAGGGGCTGCCCCTCGTTCTGATTTGCGCCCTACGAGTAGGCAATCCTATTCCTTTGAGCAGGCTCTAAGTCAAGTGGCCTGTATTGCGAAAAAGGTTTTGGCGCGATGGCGTGTAAAATCACATCCTTACGGGGTCTGACGCGGGCATCAATATGGGGTCGCGACATCCGCGGGGCCTGACACGAGGCAAGGTCACGACATCCACGGGCTTGAGGCGGCAAACACAGCGTGAGCAACGTCCAATAAACCGTCTTGGTCGCAACATCCGCGGGGCTTGATGCAACAAACGCAGTGCGAGCACCGTCCAACAACCGCCTGGGTTGCGATATCTTCGGGGTTCGATGCAACAAACGCCGATTTGCTGCAGTTTATCGAAGGGGTGCGGAGTAGACCGTCTCCATCGCCCTTATTTCCCCAGGTCATCGTGCTGGTAGAAAACGGCTACTTTTGGAGCCGCGGAAAAACTGCAGCATATCGCCATCTTTTTCATCTCCGGCGCGAAAAGGGGCTTGTTCGAGGCCTTGCTGGCGTGCGAGCGCGATGGAATAACCTTGCTTCGGGGTCGAATGCGCATGGCGGTCAGTAAAGAGTGCGGTACCATGGTAACGATACCTGAAAGACAGTTCGCGCGAAGGTGGCATGCATGTCAGAGGCTTTGTATAGGAAATACCGTCCGCAGACGTTTGAGGACGTGGTTGGCCAGACCCATATTGAGCGTACGCTTAAAAACGCCATCGAGTCGGACAAGGTGAGTCACGCGTATCTGTTCTGCGGTCCGCGCGGCACGGGAAAAACCACCACGGCGCGTCTTTTGGCCAAGGCGCTTTTGTGCGAGCAGGGGCCCACGCCTTCGCCCGACGGCACGTGCGAACAGTGCTTGGCGATCGCCGAGGGCACGCATCCCGATGTGAACGAGATGGACGCCGCAAGTCGTACCGGCGTGGAAAACGTGCGCGAAGAAATCATCGGGCGCGTTCAGTACGCCCCTACGCGCGGTCGCTATAAGATCTATATCATCGACGAGGTTCACATGCTGTCCACGGCGGCGTTTAACGCGCTGCTCAAAACGCTGGAAGAGCCTCCTGACCACGTGGTGTTCATCCTGTGCACCACCGATCCGCAGAAAGTGCCGGAAACCATCCATTCACGTTGCCAGCGTTTTGACTTCCATCGCCTTTCCAACGAGGAAATCGTGTCGCGGCTTGGCGCTGTGTGCATGGCCGAGGGCGTGCAGTTCGAAGGGGACGCGCTCGATCTGATCGCGCACAGGGCCCAGGGCGGAATGCGCGACGCGTTGACCACGCTTGAGCAGCTGATTGCCTTTGGCAACGGCGCCGTGACGATGGACGTGGCGCGCAACGTGCTGGGGTCGCTCGATACCGACGACATGACCGCCATCGTAAACGCCATAGCCGCCCGCGATGCGGCAGCGTGCTTCACGTGGGTTTCTGAGTATATCGAAACGGGTGCCGATCTGGCGCAATTCACGCGCGATTTGGCCTCATACGTGCGTGACCTCTACGTGTTGGAACTCACCGACGGCGCCGTAGCGGTGGATGCGCCCGCGTCGTCGCGCGACGCCATGACGAACGAGGCGAAGCTTTTCGGACCCGATAGGCTCGCTTACATCCTGCGCGTTCTGGGCGATTTGAGCAGTGAGCTGCGTTCTTCGACCAACGCGCGTCTTTCATTCGAGATTGCGCTTACGCGTATGGTGAGACCCGAGAGCGATCTGACGCTTGAGAGCCTGGCGGCGCGCATCGAGGCGCTGGAGGCGCGGCTTGCGCAGGGCGTTCCCGTGGCGCCGGCTGTCTCTGCGGCGCAGGGCGCTTCAGCGGCGCAAGGGGGTTCCGCGGCGCAGCCCAGCGCTTCGGTTCCGGCGTCGTCTGCCGGGTATAAGCCCGTGACCGAGCCCGCGCAGCCCGCAGCGCCTTCGCCCGATGCTGCGGTTGCGGCCATGAGCAAGGCGGCGGCGTTTCGCGCGCAGATGGAACAGCGGCGCAAGGGCGGCGGCGCTGCGGCGTCTCAGCCCGCTGCTCCGGTGGTACCCGCTGCTTCGGCTGCTGCTTCCTCCGCTTCAACGCATGCGCCCGCGACTCCGACGTTCGATGCTCCGGCTCCTGCCGTAACAGCGCCCAGTTTTGCTCCGGCGCACGTTTCTGCTGCGGCGCCTGCACCTGCACCGGGGCCGGCGTCTTCTGCCGCAACGGTCTCTTCCGCCGCGCCATCCGCCGCACCGGCATCTGCGCCGATGCCGTCATCGTCTCCGGCGCCTGCGGCAGCAGAGCCCGCCGGGGCATCTCCTTCGGCTTCCGCCACCGCGCAGAGCGATGTTCCCGCTTCCGCCCAGGGCGCGCCCGACGCGATTAAGGCAAAGCTCCTCAATCCCGCAGCATTGCAGCGAGGGTGGCAGGCTGCGCTCGCCGAGCTAAAACGCCAGCGTGCCGTGTACGCCGCGCTCATGCAGTCGGCGCGCGTGGTGGCCAACCCCGACGGCTCGGGCGTGTCGGTCGAGTTTTCCAAGGAGAACGACTTCGCATATTCCGCGGCCCAGAAGCCCGATGTGTCGGCCGCGCTCGCCGCAGCGCTCGAGCATGCGTTCGGCGGCCCCGTGCCATTCCAATTCACCCAGGGCGGAGGCGTGGCTGCCGCCGTCATGGCGGCCGCGGCGGCAACGGGAGCCGGGCATGCGCCCGCATCGACGCCGAGCGCTCCAGGCCCCGCGGCTCAATTCGCATCTGGTCGCGCTATGCCCAATGGGCCTTCCGGCCAGGCGGCGCCGGCGTTTCGACGCCCCCATTCGATGGATGCGGGGAACTCCGCCCCTTTTGATGGTGCGCCCGTCGGCGGCGCGGGCAACGGCGACGGTTCCTCGGCCGCGCCTTCGTTCGCACGGCCGAAGCCGAACTTTGCGAGGGCTGCGTCCAACGCCCCTGCCCAGCCGGCTCAAAATGCGGCTGGGGATAGAGGTGCCGCATCCAACTCGCAGGCACCCGTCTTCGACGACGACGTGGTTCCGTATTCCGATGCGGATGTCGCGTCATATATACATGAGGGAGACTCGTACGGCGCGTCCGATTCGCCGTACTTTGCTCCATGGGATGGCGCGCAGCAAGGGCAGAAGGCGCCAACCGATGCGCCTGCTACGGCGCCAACTGATGCGTCTGCCGCGCACGGCGCACGTCCCGCTCAGTCGAATCAGGCGTCAAGCGAGTCGATACACGCTACGCATTCGACCGTTCCACCTGCGCTTGGCGTTACGGGTCCCGCTCCTGTCGATCCGTATCTGATTGGCAAGAAACTCGGATTTGACTCCATGCCCGCGCCCAAGAGGCGTCCCAAAGGCACGGTGGTTGCCAAGGGATGGCCGGGTGTGGGGGATGGTCCGGCGGCGGATCCGGCCGGCGCGTCGGGCGTATCCGGTTCGGGCGCGCCAAGCGAGGGGGCGTCAGCGAGCGCTCCGAGCGCCACGGCGCAATCCGGTTCGGGCGCGCCCGGCTCTGTCCAGGCCGCTTCGACCTCCGATGGCGTCGCATCGAACATCTCGGGCGCTGCGCCCAGCTCGACTCCGACGTCGCGGCCTTTCATCCCCTTCGACCCGAATACCGCGGTTGACCCCAATAAGCCCAATCCGTTCGCGGGCAGAAAGATGCCAAGCGGCGTTGGGAAGGGGGGCTCGAGCCCCTCGCCCTTCCCGTCGTCGCGCCCGGTTCAACCTACCGACGGCGGCATGGATATCGCTGACATCTTCGGCGCTTTCGGCGTGTCGATGGATGACGTGCAAGAGGAATAACGCGCGAGGTGTGGTAGTCTTTCGCATCGTATGAAATCGTGCAATACGTCGCCGGCGGCAAAGTGTCGGCGGCTGTAAAGAGAAAGGAACCGTTCTCATGGCGAAGAACCCGATGGGAATCAACAAGAACATGATGGCTCAGGCGCTCAAGATGCAGGCAGAACTGGCCAAGGCGCAGGAGGAAATCAAGTCCATGACCGCCGAGGCCACCGCGGGCGGCGGCATGGTGAAGGCCGTGGCGCAGGGCGACATGACCATCCTCTCCGTCACCATCGACCCCGATGCCGTTGACCCCGAGGACGTTGAGATGCTGCAGGACATGGTGGTCGCCGCCTGCAACGAGGCGCTGCGTGCCGTTTCCGCTCAGGGCTCTGCGCGCATCAGCGCCGCTACCGGCGGCATGAACATCCCCGGTTTGATGTAGGGCGCGACCGTCTGTGGAGTCGGCTCCCGCCATACAAAAGCTGCTCGACGAGCTTGAACGCATGCCGGGCGTAGGCCCTAAAAGCGCGCAGCGCATCGCGTATTGGCTGCTCAACGCCGATCGCGCGACCGCACTGCGCCTGGCCGACGCCATCGTCGAGGTGAAGGATAGCGTGCATTTTTGCAAGCGTTGCTTCAACTATGCCGAGGACGAGCTGTGCGAGATCTGCGCGTCGTCGCGGCGTGACCCTTCGGCGATCTGCGTGGTAAGCGAGCCGCGCGACATCGCTGCCATCGAGCGCACCGCGGCGTATTCGGGCGTGTATCACGTGCTGGGCGGCGCGCTTTCGCCCATGGAGGGCATAGGGCCCGATGACCTGCGCATATCCGAGCTGATGGCGCGTCTTGCATCGGAGGACGTGACCGAGGTGCTGCTTGCCACCAATCCCAACGTCGAAGGGGAGACCACGGCGGCGTATCTTGCGCGCCTGATCAAGCCGCTAGGCATCAAGGTGACGCGTCTGGCGAGCGGCCTGCCCGTGGGCGGTGACCTGGAATTCGCCGACGAGGTGACGCTTGGGCGCGCTATCGAGAGCCGTCGCGTGTTGTAGCGCTGTTCGCGGCACGGGGCGCCAAGCATCTGACTGCGAAAAAGCCCGCACGCTCACTTGTGGAGCGTGCGGGCTTTGTTGTGCGCCGGTTCTGGAATAGGTGAAGGCGAACCGAACGCGGGAGCAGGTGCGGTCAGCCGTTACTGCTGATCGGAGTTATCGCCGCCACCGAATCCGAGCTTCTTGGCTGCAGCGCCGACGGCTCCCAGGGCAACTGTTGCCACGGCGGCTATCGCGCCCACGGCCGTGGTGAAGGCACCCATCGGGTCGGAAGTCTTGGGAAGCGAGCCGCCCTTGTCGGATCCGGAGCCGGTATCGGCCAGCTTATCGGGGTCGATGCGATCGGAAGACCCCTGGCCGGAGGGCTTGTCGGAGCCGGAACCGCCCTGTCCGCCGTCGGAGCCTGAGCCCGATCCGCCCTGACCGCCATCGCCCTGGTCGCCGCCAGGCGTGGAGCTGCCGCCCTGATTGCCGCCCTGGCCACCGTCGCCCGTGCCGGGATTGCTGGGATCGCCCGTGGGATCATCGGGGTCGGTGGTGGGCTCATCGGGGCCGGTGGTTGCGGCTGCGGCGACCGAGAAGGTGACGGCGTACGTGGCTCCATAGCCTGCCGTGTAGACGACCTCGTGGCAGCCTTCGACCGTGGGGGTGAATCCGTAGGTCACGGTGTCCGCCAGCGTGGATACCTCGCCGCCCTCAACGCGAGACAGCTCGACCTGGGTTCCGTCGGGGGCGGTCACCGAAGGCACCGCCTGGATTTGCGCGCCGTTCACGTCGGTCGCCATCACGGTGGGCAGGATGCACAGCTTGCCCACCTCGGGTTCGCCGAACGCGCCCTCGGCAATTGCGTCGTCGGCGATGGTGCATACGGCTGCCTTGGCATACATCTGAGCCACGGCGGCATCATCGGCGGCGGTGCCGTAGTACATGTTGACAAATGCGATCTTGGCGTTGCTCCAGCATTGTGCTTCGCCATCGCCGTCGGTGTCGGCTCCGATGTACCACACGTAAGGATTCGCGCGGGGCGCCTGGTACGATTCGGCGTATTCGACTTCGTCCACGAGGGCGCCGTCTCTGTACACGCGCAGCGCGCTGCCGTCGAACGTGCACACCAGATGCATCCATACGCCGGCTTCGATCTGCGCGGTGGCGCAGGTTGAGCCGTTGTTGCCGTAGTGGTACAGAGTGCCGCTTCCGTCGTATTCGATCCAATGTCCCACGCCTTCGCCGCTCGAGAAGATATCGCGATAGCCGCTGTCGGGCAGCTCGTTGAACTTCACCAAAAGCTCGCGGGTGACCGATCCGGCCAGCTTGTCGTAGTCCTCCTGGGCGAAGCCGTAGCCGTAGCACGAGGCGCCGTCGAAGTTGGCCACCAGCTTGTCACCGAATTCGGACGCGGCTTCATACGTGGGGTTGCCGTAGGCAGTCACGGCATGGGCGAATTCGGAGGTGTCGGCCGCGGATCCGTTGGCAAAGCTCACGGCCAGCATCGCGGTCATGGGTACAGCGACCGGTTCGGGCACGGTGAACTCGACCGCCTCGCCAATCTGCGCCTCATTTTCCCACGGGTTGCGGGCGTAGGCGGTGAGCACGTAGTCGCCCGCCTCAAGCGAGGCGCCAAACAGCGGGCGGGAGAACTCCGCCGGGCGGTTCTGCGAGGCCAGGTAGTAGTCCGACATGAAGCAGGCGTCATAGACGGGCTCGCCCTGCGGGTCGCTTGCCGGACGTACCACCATGCGGTAGCTCATCACGATGTCGTCTTCCACGCCTGTAGCATCGGCGGTAATCTTGTCTGCGGGAATGGTGAACGAAACCTGGGCGTTCTCGCCGGGTTCGGGCTCCGACACGCTCACAACTACCTGGGCGTCATCGGCAACGATCGGCGGCTTGTTTGCGGCCTCCATGGCGGCATGGCTGTACACCCACGTGCTCTGATCGGAAACCTTGAACGTCCACGGGCGGCCGATGTAGGCGCCTTCGCGGAAATCCATGCGGCGGATGGTTACCTCGTGGCCGTTGGCGGGGTCTACCTCCACCAGCAGGCACTGGCTTGCGTCCTGCGTGTCAGCGGGGAATCCGCCGGTATCGCCTGCGTTGTCATAGCCGTCTACATTTGCGCCGCCCTGCATCCAGAACGCGTTGCCAAAGGTGGCCGTCTGGACGGCTGTGAAGCCATCCTGCCAGATGGAACGCGGGTCGTTGTCGGGAATGTGAGTATGGCCCGAGAAATGAATGACCTGCGGATACTCAGCGAGCTTTTCCTGGAATGCGTATTGGCCCACGAACATGTCGTCGTCATGGAACTGGCCGATCCATCCGGCGCCGAAGTTTTCGGGCGAGTAGTGCACGGTTTCGGGCATGGGGTGGTGGGTGAACACGAATACGGGCTTGTCGGGATCTTCCGCAACGGCCTCCTGAATGCACTGGAGCATCCATTGCACGGGCGTGGGCGCGCCGTACTCGCCGGCTTCAGAGGGAATCTGATATCCGTAATCGTAGTTCAGGCCGCAGCTTGCCGCGATTACCCAATAGCCGTCGTCGCCGCCTATCTTGCCGGCAAAATTGACCAAGCCTTCGTGCGTGCCGCCAGGTGCCTGCGGCATATCGGGAATGGTGAGCTTGGCAAGGGCGTTGTTCTTGAACGCGTTGATCGCCTCGGACAGATTGCCGTTGTGCGCATACATCTCATGGTTGCCCATGCAGATGATAGGCGGGCGCTTGACGTAGGTGTTGAAGTATTCCACGAGGTCGGCGTATTCGCCATCGGCGCCGTTTTCGGTGGTGTCGCCGTCGAAAACGTGCGCTTGGATGTCGGGGATCTGTTCGTAGATGGTGTTAAAAGCCAGGGCGAACTTGTTCTTCATGTCGTATTTGGTGAAGTGCGTGTCGCTGTGCACGGTGAAGCGCACTTTGTCACCGGTAAGCGCATCCCAATGGGGATCGGTGGGCTCGGTATAGAGGCCGTATGCCCTGTCGGGGAACACGAGCATGCCGCCCATGGCGGTTACGCCGGCGATGCCCGCCAGCTTCATGAACGTGCGGCGGGACACCCCGAATGTTCCGCGTTCGTATGCGTTCTCAAGTTCGTTCATGGCTTCCTCTCTCTTAACGACTTTCCCCTGCGCGGGATATGTGACGTGTTGCGGCGTCGGCGACTCCAAGGGGCGGCGTCAGGGTCCCACGTGCGGGATAGATGACGGCTGACTTACGCCGCGCGGTGCAAAGTGTAGGAGCGGATTGCTTAAGATTCGTCGGATGCACGTCAGAGCCTTGCGAGAGCAATGAAAGATTTTCGTCGGGAATGGGGCGTTTTTGTAAGATGCCGGTCCAACTTGGCACAATGTCTTAGTTGAAATTTGGATCGCAACACCGTTGCGTTCAGTCTTGCGGGCGAAGCCCGCAGCCTCTCGCCGCGCGCAGGCCGCAAGGCCTGCCGCGGGGAGAGGTTCTCCTTTTTCCCTCGGCCTACAATCCTCCCACCACGGCTTGCCGGGCGGGAAGGAGGCGATTATGCCCGAGAGGAAAGGCAAGCATCTGGGAATCGAGAGCCGGGAGGCTATAGAGCGCGGGATCGCCGCCGGCGATTCCGCCAGGAGGATCGCGAAGGCGATAGGGGTCGCGCCCTCGACCGTCACCCGCGAGGTCCTGGCCAACCGCACCGTGCGCGAGGTCAAGGCGCGCAAGGGGGCGAACCTGGCCGTCCGCTGCGCCAGGTACAGGGACTGCCATGCCAGCGGCACGGCGTGCGGGAAATGCTCCACGAGGCTCGCGCCGTGCAAGGCGTGTAGGACCCGCAGCTGCATAGAGTCGTGCCCCGACTTCGAGCGCAAGATGTGCCCGAAGACGGTGTCCTGGCCGTACGTCTGCCCCGAAGGGTGCCCCAGGAGGGCGTACTGCGGCTACCCCAAGTGCTCCTACTCGGCCGGCGCCGCCGAGGCGGCCTACCGAAGGAGGCTGTCGGAGAGCCGTTCGGGGATCGCGTGCACGGAGGAGCAGCCGGAGGGCATGCGGCGCATCGTGGCCCCGCTGGTCAAGAAAGGCCACAGCTTCGAGGCGATCTGGGCGGTGCACGGGGGCGAGCTGCCCGTGTGCGCGAGGACCGCCTACAACTACCAGGAGGCGGGCGTGCTCGGCGTGCCGAGCATCGAGCTGCCCCGCAAAGTGAGGCTGCGCCCCAGGAGGAGGAAGGCGGCCTCCGGGAGGAGCCGGGTCGACAGGTCCGGCAGGGAGTACTCGGACTTCGCGGCGCTGCCCCTGCCCGAGCAGGCCGGGGCCGTGCAGGGCGACTCCGTGTGCGGCCACGAGGGCGGCGCGCGCGACCTGCTCTCGCTGCACCTGGTCGCCTGCAAGTTCCAGTTCTACCTGCCGAAGGACCACGGCAGCCCCGAGGCCGTGGTCGGCTGGCTCGACCACATCGAGCGCACGCTGGGGTCCCCGGAGGCGTTCGCCGGGGTGTTCGGGGTGATGCTGCTCGACCGCGGCGTCGAGTTCGACGACTGGGAGGGGATGGAGAGGTCCTGCCTCGAGGGCGGCGCCCACCGCTGCCGGGTCTTCTACTGCGACGCCATGCGCTCGGACCAGAAGGCCGAGGCCGAGCGCAACCACGAGCAGCTCAGGCGCATCCTGCCCAAGGGCCGCAGCGACTTCGACGCGATCAGCGTCTACGACGCCGCGGTCATCACCAGCCACGTCAACTCCTACGTCGGCGGCGGCCGCGGCGGCGCGTGCCCGTTCGACCTGGCCGAGCCGCTGCTGCCGAAGGGCCTCCTCGAGGAGCTGGGGATCGAGAAGGTCGACCCCGACGACGTGGTGCTCAGGCCGAGCCTGGTGCCGCACGTCGTCGCCCGCTAGGACGAAGGATTCGGGAGGCGCCCGCGACGCCGTGGGCATAGCGCATCCCAGGCCCGCCGTTGCGCTCTCTCTTTCGAGCCCAGCCGGGAGGGCCCGCGCCAGCATGCCCCGATTCGGGGCAGCCGCGCGCCCCGCGGCCCGGGAGCCCCGGCGGAGGCCCCGTCCGCAAGGGAAGGCGCAACGCCCGAGGGCCGATATCGCAAGGCGGAGCGCAACTGTTGCGTTGACATCTGCAGTGTTGCGCCAAGGTTTTCAAGTGAGCACATTTTCTAGTGCACGATGACACTGTTGTCCGTTGCTGTTTCGGTTGACGCCGACAAGAATCCGGATTATCATATCAATAGCATCTGGATAGATGCAGGTAAGTGCTTGGATAAGCAGCTGGAACAAGAAGCCGGATTGGCTAGCAAAAATATGCTTCTTGGACTGCCAGCAAAGCTGGCTTTTTTGTTCTAGACGTTTTCCTTGCAAAAGTAGTCGCTTTCTTTGGAGGAGTAAATGGCAAACGTCAAGAACGCAATCATCAAGTTCAATCAGCCGAACGACCAGAAGATCGGAGACATGCGCAAGATCTCCGGCTTTGTCAAAATTCGAAACTTCATTGACATAATCGATGCTCTTGATCTGGAGGCAAATCCGCGAAATTCAAAGGTCGGTAACGTAACCAATGAGATTCAGGATTCCATAAGGCTCACTCCGGAGCTCCTTCCTTTCAAAACAAAGGGCGTTCTACTTGCTGCTTCCAAGTATGAAGAGCTTGAGCGCAATCGATATCGTGTCAGTTTTGAAGATGCTGAGACCGAGGGTATTCTTGATGGGGGGCATAACACTCTCGCGATCGGCCTGTATATCCTCCATTCCGCTTACGAGGCCGTAGGCGGCGCGTTTCCTAAGGGGGTATCTACTTGGGGCGATTTCAAGGAGGTCTGGATTGAGAATCGACAGATTATCGACAAATATCAACAGATGATCCAAGACGCTCAGGCGACTGGGAAAGAACTCCCGGGTAATCTTGGCGCTTACATTCCAGTCGAATTGTTGCTTCCCATCGAATCTGGGGATTACGAGGCCGAAGCGGCATTCCGCAGCAATCTCTTCGACATTTGCGTTGCCCGCAACAATAACGTTCAACTTACTGTTGGCACTCGCGCCAACCAGCAAGGCTACTTTGACACCCTCAGGGCCCTGTTCGCCGAGAGGAACCCCTTCCTCGAGGAGAAGATTGAATGGAAGACCAATGAAGGTGGAACCATTAAGATTGCCGATATTGTAGCCCTGGCCTGGGTGCCCTTGTCTCTCATTAATCCTGTCAAGGATGAAGCAGGTCGCGAGGTCAACCCGCCTGCTCCCAATAACTTGTATAGCGGAAAGGGCGGCTGTCTCAAGAGCTTCGAACGTCTAATGAGCTCTCCTGATGTGACCATTGAGCCCGTAAATGGATATCGTCGCGAGCTGAATAACACTTCTGTTTTCAGTGCATTTAAACTTGCTGTTCAGATGCCTGAACTTTATGATTACATCTACAAAATGTTCCCCACTCTTTACAATCGTGCTGGTGGGAGCTATGGCCGAATCACTGCGGTCAAAAAACTCAATGAGCGAAAAACCAAGGTAACTCCGTTTCTGGGAGAGGAGGTCGAAACTCTTAGTCCTGATGGCTTTGTGACCCCTCTCGCTTATGGCCTTCAAGCCCTGATGGATGTGAGAGTGGAGAACGGGAAGCAAATCGTTTTCTGGTCTGTCGATCCGATGCCGTGGCTCGAAAAGAATCTTGAAGTCGTGGTCGAGAGCTACGCGGACGTTCTTGCTCCTTGGGGCTATGATCCTCAGAAGGTTGGCAAAGCTCCTCAAAGTTACACCACAGCTCTTCGTGCTTACAAAATGGCGCTTGCGGGAATCTTTTAGGCTCAGCTTCTGAACGATCATTAAGCGCAGTGGGCGCGTTGCAAAAACGGTTTATCTATATTGCGAGTGCGTGGCATCTAGGCATGATTAAGAACTTGGGCAATCAGCGTGCGGTCATAATGCCGCGAGCAAGAGCCACGACAAAATCAATCGTTTAGATTTATTAGCGGATTGGTGGTGTGAGCAATGGCCCTCCGGGATAGCCCCGGAGGGCCGTTTGTTTCGCTGCTCTAAATGGTTCAAAATAATTGCGCGTCACGGAAACAATCAAGAAAGTGTTCGCGAAAACGTCTTCTCAAATCACGCGGTAATGCGCGGAATCACTCCCACTCAATAGTTAAATCGTTTGTCTCAGCCTCTCCAGTTTGCCGCAGTTTGTTCTAGTTTGTCGAAATGACACCCGTTATCAAAAATTCAAGTGAAACCGCTGGGTCAAATCTGGGTCACGGTCATTCGGACCATTCGGGTCATTTTCCTGGGTCACGCTGGGTCACGAAGTCGCTCCAACGGTACTTATCAACTTCGTTTAATCGGGATTCCAACACGTGAGCGTTATTTTAGATTGAGTTGAAAATTAGTATAGTTGGACTTTGCATTCTAAGTAACAATGATATCCGTCAAAAGCGATGGCCTAAAAACCTCTATGCCAGGCAGAGATAGAAAACATGAAAGGAAGCCTGCTTTGTGTTCCCCGGATTTGGCTACTCGATCTGTCGTTGCTAAAAAGACCACTGAACGTCTGGCGCGCGTAATCGCCACATAAAACAAGCAAAGCTCGTCGATATACGACTGAGGAATAATGCGCTTTGCGAAAGAGCATTTGTTTTTTGGCACAATGTGGCGCAATGTGGATGCTAGATTTTGGAGAAACGGTATCTTTTTCGTGCGCAAAGTTGTACAATTGCCTGCGTATTACAGAGGCATTGAGCTTCGGTAAGGATGAGGGTTCGGCTAATAGGAGGGGAGCCGAACCCTCTGTCTTTTTCTGCACAGTTTTGTGCATCTCGTTGATTGCGCGGTGTTTAGCATTCTCTGCCTGACAATTGCGGCAGTTTGTGCGAGAATACCGCCTTACGCGGGCGATTGGCGCAGCGGGAGCGCAGGACCCTTACAAGGTCAAGGTCGGGGGTTCAAATCCCTCATCGCCCACCATGTATGCATGAAGCCCTTCGAGCAGTGCTTGCTCGGAGGGCTTTTTTTGTTTCCGCTTTTCTTTTAGGCGAGTCTGCGTACTTCGCGTCTTGCGAGCGCGGCGGAATCTTGGACCGCAGCAGGGGCATACCCTCACCTGTGCGCCGGTGCATCCCGGTTTTCTTCAAAGCGGCTGTGCGCGTGCTTATTTTTGCATTCGCGCCCTTTCGGGCGCGGTGACGCTTTGGTTCTTTCCCCTCGTAATGTTTCCTGCTTGTGCCAGCTTGGTTACTAATTGCATAACATTTCAATATTTGAATATTTCTTAAATTAATGCAATAAAAATGCAACTATATCCAAATTTGCACGTGAGAACGTGCAATGTCGTCGCGGGCGAACAGCGGCATTTCGCTTCATCCGTCAAAGCGGGGCGATTGGGCAGCGTGTACGAGAGTAGGCAGCGCGGGCGGATGGGAGTGTGCGCGATGGCATATAGAGTTGGAGTGGTGGGGGCTGTGGGCTTTGCGGGCGCCGAGCTGGTGCGATTGCTTGCCTCGCATCCTTTCTTCGAGCTCGGCGTAATTACCTCGAACGCCGATGCAGGCGAGCCTTTCTCAAACGTGTATCCCGCCTATAAAGGCGTGACCGACCTGACGTTTGCCGCGCATGACGATTCCGGGCTGGCGGAGTGCGACGCGGTGTTTTTGGCCGTGCCCCATACCGCCGCCATGGCCATGGCGCCCGGCCTTCTTGCCAAAGGCGTTTCGGTGTTCGATCTTTCGGCCGACTACCGGCTGTCCAGCGCTGCGGCGTACGAGCGATGGTACGGCGTGCAGCATTCTTCGGCGTGGCTTTTGGAAACACGCGCTTTTGGTTTGCCGGAGCTCTTTCCCGCCGAGCTTGATAACGCTGCGGCATTGCCGCCGACGGTGAAGGCGCATCGCGACCGGTGACCGTGACCGTGCAGGGCGCTGCGACCGACGAAGATGCCGATACGGCCGCGCGTGCCGTGGCCAACTCGCCCCTGGTGAAAACCGCCGTCGCCGGGCGCGATTGCAACTGGGGCCGCATTGCCGCGGCGCTCGGCAAATGCGGAGTGGCGTTTGACCAAGACGACGTGTCGATAGACATCATGGGCATGCCCGTGTGCCGCGAGGGTCTCACGGTGGCCTTCGACGAGGATGAGGCGCTGCGACGCTTTGAGAACCCTGAGATTACCATCTGGGCCGATCTGGGCGCAGGCTCCGGAAGCGCAACGGCGTGGACCTGCAATCTCACGCACGATTACGTGTCGATAAACGGCGACTACCGAAGCTAGCGCGGGGCACTACGGGCTGCCGGTGGAGTTCAAGCACGGGCAGCGCGTCACTACGCCCCAGGTGATGGACATCGTGCGCGAGGTTCTGGTGGGAAAGGTGAACCAGGAGCTGGTAGCTGCGCTCAACGGGCACGGCGACGTGGCGGTTGGGGTGTCGGGGAGCGATGCCGGCACGATTGTCGCCGAGCAGCTCGCGCCCGAGCTGGGGCGCGTGGGCAGCATCGTGCGCGTGAACGCCGACTACTTGGACAGCCTGATGGAAAACGAGTACATCCCCGTGGTGGCGACGGTGGCAAAGGCATGAGGCCCATAGACAGCGAAGGACGTAGCTACCTGGATTTTCTTGCAGGCATTGGCGTGTGCAGCCTGGGCCACGGGCATGCCGTGTTGCAGGATGCTCTCAAGGGGCAGGTCGAAAGGCTCCTGCACGTTTCCAATTACTTCTACGTGGAGCATCGCGGGCAGGCGGCGGCGCTTATATCAAAGCTGGCGAACAATGACATGGAGGGCGCCCGTGCGCTTGCCGATGCGATTGCCGCCGATGATGAACACGCCGTAATAGATGCCGCCTCTTCTGCGGAAGGCGAGCAGGCGTGGCAGACGTTTTTCGCCAATTCGGGCGCCGAGGCCAACGAGGGCGCCATGAAGCTTGCGCGCCTTTACGCGAAGCGCCGCGGCAACGGGGGCAATACCATCGTGTGCCTGCGCGGCAGCTTTCACGGGCGCACGCTTGAAACGGTGGCGGCGACCATACAGGAGCGCCTTCAGGAGGACTTTCGTCCGCTGCCCCAGGGTTTCGTTGCGTGCTCGCCCAACAACGTGGAAGAGCTTCGGTCGATATTCGAGGAGCTTGGCAACGAGATTTGCGCCGTAATGCTCGAACCCATCCAGGGCGAAAGCGGCGTGCACCCGCTATCGGCGGAGTTCGTGCGCGTGGCCGCCGACCTGGTTCATCAGGCGGGAGGTCTGCTCATTGCCGATGTCGATTAGTTCGTTGTGGGGCTTGGAAGCATTCTAGAGGCGCGTTAGCGGAGGCTTCGGAGTTGCCCCCTGCGCACGAGTGTTCTTCGGAAACCTTACTCGACTTGCCTATTCGCCCGAGCGTTCTTCATGAACCTTGCTTCGACTCCCCCCATGTGCTCAAGCGTGTTCCGCAAACCTTGCTTCGGCTCACCCATGTGCTCAAGCACCTTTCGTAAACCTTAAAAAGAGAAATATCCTAGATTTGTTCGACGATTGTCTGCAAGCATTGAATGCCGCGGACTCTAACACCATTTTGAAGGGTGCAGAGTCTACGGAATTCTAGTGTCTTTCATAATGTAAAGAGAATGGACAGAACAAGATCGTAGTTGTAGGCGAGGGGGATTCTCTCGAAGCACGATATGTAACCAGGCCTTAGTAGATCTGGCTTCGTTTATCTTCGGTGCAGCCCGTGACGACGTAAGCAGAGACTTAAGCTTGGCGTGAGTTTATTGTTTTAAGCTTTCTGGATTTTCCTCTTTTTGCTGCAAATGGGCCGCTTTTAACAAATTGTTTATGTCTCAACAACACTTAATAGACTATAGTAGGAGCATTCTGTAGACGTATGCCTCCAACGCGTCAAGAGTGAAATTTCAATTGAGGTTGGAGGCCGGGCCTTAGCAAGCAGTTCAGTCAAGGTAGGAAGGTCAGGACATGGTGCCAACGATGTTGAACCAGCGGAGCGCTTCGCGCGGTCGCAGTAGGGGGAGGGTGCTTAAGCAGCAACCCCAAGGCATGAAGAGGACCAGGCGGGCGTTCGTGGCGCTGCTTGCGGCGGTAGTCCTGGCATTTGGTGTGGGCAGTGCTGCCTACGCGAACCCGATCGACGACGTGGTGGGTGCCGTCACATCGTTTTTCACGGGCAGCTCCAATGACGAGTCCAGCGATGCGGGCGTATCCACGCAGGCGGTAGAGGATTACACCGTGACGGGTGTCTCACCACGCGGTACTACGATCAACGTGTTTGACTACTGGATTACCTCGCAGGACGATCCCGATAACGTAACCCAGGCGCTTGTGAATGATCAGGGAGAACTGAACGAGCGCTATAAGCAAGGCATCAATGCCGATCACACGCTTAAATTCGGTGCCGGCATGGGTACGAGCACGGATAATAACGAGGACCTGATCAACAGACGGGATATCAACTATTGGACGGGTGATTCGGCACCGCGCCAGGGGATTGTTTCCGATACGCTGACTGATGGATACCCCACTCTTTCTAATGCGGGCGGAATCGGAAGCGAATCGCTTGCCTACCTTTTTGACAACTCGACTCAAGAGGGCAAGGCCGCGTATATGGACGTCGACGGCCTTCTGCAGGTGGACGATCAAGGTTACTATTACTACAACAGCCAGGATAACTTCGCACAGTTCAATGCTGATGGCAGTGGTAGCGGTAACTTCACGCTGTACAACCGATGGGGAGTGGAGGCTGCGGGCTCGTCGCCCGATGGTCAGTTCTTCCCGTTCAACACGGGTGACGAGGTTTTCGACGAGCAGAATGGCCAGCTTGTCGAACAGCAGGTCAATACAAGCCAGGGGCGCCGAGATCTTATCTCTACCGACGAGGTAATTAACCACTACTTCGGTTTGAACATGTCCACCCGTTTTATTCAACAGAACGGTGGCTACACGGCTCCCGATGGGACTCAGGGTCGTCAGCAGGTTACCTATAACTTCTCGGGCGACGACGACGTATGGATTTATATCGATGGCGTGCTTGTGGGCGATTTGGGTGGTATCCACGACGCCACTTCAATCGAGATTAACTTCGCCACGGGTCGCGTATACATCTATGATGACGGCACGTTTGGCGATAACGACTCCCGTAGCAACAACAACGAGTACGATCAGGGCGAGACGCTCTACAACGGCAGCAATGGCCAGACCATCGCGGAGATTATGCGCGCTGCCGGTGTGACCACTGGGCTGACGGACACGACTTTCGCTGACGACACCTACCACACCCTCGACTTCTTCTATCTTGAGCGAGGCAACACCGACTCCAACATGTCGCTCAAGTACAACCTCGTGAACATTCCCGAGTCCGGCATCGTGAAGGTCGACCAGTACGGCGACGAGCTTGCTGGCGTGCAGTTTACGTTGAGCGAGGCCAACTCTAATTACGAGGCCGCCGACAACAACAACGACGGCGTGGTGACGGAGGTTTCCGGTCGTACCGACAGCAACGGCGAGATGATCTTTACCTATGAGAATAACTCCGGTCAGGAGATGCCCATCACCCTTGAGCAGATGGGCGAGCGTAGTGCGTACTGGATTCTCGAGGAAGCTGAGGGGAACGAGACCATCGGGTATCGTAACCCGGGAACAGTCGAGCTGCGCTTCTCGACCATAAACGGTGATGGCACGGGTGACGGTGTGTTGCTCTCGAGCAACCAATGGGAGACGGGCGCCTATTCTCAGGCTCATGTGACCGCTACTGCGCCAACGAACGTGACCGCTGTTGACAACGGTGGAACGTATGAGTCTGCAGGCAGCCTTATGTTTGCCGTGGTTGCTCAAATTGACGAACAGGGTAACTACCATGCCGTGACAGGCGATGCATTTGCCGGCTGGAGTGTCGCCGATGCGACGATTGACGACGCAAGCACCAGCAAGGATGCCATCGTGACCGCCGCCAAGGCGTCGGGTTATCAGTTCCTGTTGGGGTCCGGTGGAGCGTATCAGGTTACGATTGATGATCTGCCTGGTGACATCAACACGTATGAGTACATGATCGAGCAGGCCGGCGGGGATACCAGCACTGCGCAGTATGCCGTCAAATACTACTGGTCCGATGCTACCTCGATTGATGACCTTTCTTCCAACAGCCAGATTGTTGAGATTGATCCCAACACCGGAGATGGTTTTGAGCGCATCTTCTCGGTGACGCTTTCGATTCCCAACATCAAGAACGAGCTCTCGCTGGTCAAGACCGATGAGACTACAGGCGACCCGATTGCCGGCGTTGTGTTCAACATGTATGAGGACAAGAACGGGGACGGCACATACAATAACGGAGAGCGCTGCTGCTTCACGGGAACGACCGGCACTGACGGTGGGCTCGAAATTACCTCTAACATCAACAACGGCGAGCAGGTCCTTGCCAAGGGCGAGTACGTGCTCGTTGAGACCGTCCCCAGTGGTTATGTAGATGAGCAGACGTCTATTCGCGTGATCGTAGATGACGATGGCGTGCACGTAGATGCCGGCGATGCAAACGACAACGTGACTGTGGAAACCGGCATCGGCAGCCTTGTCTATAGCATGCGCGGTTTTGCTGCCGGCGACGATGTGGACTCCACGCTGCACGACGTGGTGGCGCAGGCGCAGACTGCTGATTCCTATGAGGGCGCCAGCACGGCGTGGGATAATGCCGATGCCGTGACGCACTATCAGTACGATGACCAGACCGATGGGCTCAACTACATCCGCAACGACAACGTGACGGACAACGGTGACGCCACCTTTATCGCCGATGCTGGTTGGTCGCGCCTTGACCTGCGCCAGTGCACGGCACATGCAGGCGAGGACCCGATTGAGAACAAGCAGAACCTGGGCGACCAGAGCCTCAACGCGCTCTTTACCGGTGACGTGACCATTCATGTGACCAACAGTCAGATTCCCACCACGAGTTCGCTCACTATCAGCAAGACGGTGACGGGTACGGGTGCACCGTCTGATGTGACGTTCGACTTCAGCTTTTCGCTGACCGATGCAGGCGGGAATTCAGTTACGGGCACCTTCTCCGCGACAACGCATCGTGCTGACGGCACCGAATCAACTGCGGATATGGTCATCTACGCAGAAGCGGACTGCAATCAGCTCACGCTTAGGAATGGCGAGAGCGTCACCATTGACGGCCTGCCCATTAGCGCGAACTACACCGTGACCGAGGAGGCGAAGGGGTACTACACGCCGAGCGTCCAACAAAGCTCCGGTACCCTTAACGAGGACGGCAGCTTCACCGCTACGGGCACGATTGACAACGACGGTGCAACGGCGGCCTTCTCCAACGATTTCTGGGGCGGTAGTGTTGACTACGACGCCAGCATCGACCTCACGGTGAGTAAAGTGATGACCGGTCGTGATATGACGGCTGGCGAGTTCGCGGTCGTTGTTGACCCCATTAACGATGAGTCTGCCGCACTGTTGGGTCTCGCGAATGCCAGCGAGAACAAGGTTATCGACATGCCTGCCGCCAACGATGGCGTCGAGGTCTCGGTTGATATCCTCAACGGCTTGAACGACATCGCTTTCACTGCCGAGGATGCCGACAAGACCTTCACCTACACGGTATACGAGCAGCAGTCCGACCAAAATCCCAGCAATGGTGTGACGTACGATACCGCTCGCTACTCGCTGACCATTGAGGTTTCGGTCGACGCGGACGGCGTGGTGACGGTCCATACGGCAGTCTCCAATGAAACCGGCACGCTACGCGAGATGACCACGACGCCGAACAGCGGCGGCACGATGCCCGTTGCTGTGTTCAACAACTCCTACAACGCCACCGGCGAGCTGGGCGGCAACGGTTCTGCCTCGATCAAGGCAACCAAGGTGCTCGAGAATGACACGCTTGCAGCCGGCGACTTCACGTTCAACGTCGCCGCGGTGAACTCAAACGGCACTGATGAGCGCGTGGAGGCTACCACGACGAATGGCACTAACGGTGCTGCGTCCGCTGCGGATATCGTGTTCCCGGCCATTCAGTACGACTCTGATAGCTTGGCGCAGGATGTTGCGGACGGGTATGCACGGGCTCGTGTAAACGACAACGGCACCACTACGTACACCTACCTCTACCGCGTGTACGAGGACACCTCCGGCTTTGACGGTTTGGGTCTGACCACCAGCCAGTCGAGCTACAACGTCACCGTTTGGGTGACCGATGACGGCGACGGCTCGCTCGAGGTTGAGGTTGGGTATCCTACGGGCTCCGAGAACGGCATTACGTTCACGAATGTGTACGGCGCCTCGGCAAACGCCACGCTTAATGTGGGCGGCACCAAGATCTACGAGACCAACGGCCTCAAGAACGCGCCGAGCATCGAGGGCAAGTACACCTTCACGCTGACGGGCGTTGACGAGGACGGCAACGCCGCTCCGCTGCCCGGTGGCGCGACCGGAAGCGTCACTGCCCAGAACCAGGCCAACGGCACCGTTGACTTTGGCACCATCACCTACGATATTGCCGACCTGGGCGGCGCTGACTCCAAGACCTTCACCTATACGGTGACGGAGAGCGGCGGCGTGGATGGCGTGACCAACGATGGGGCTGCCTCGACGGGCAAGACCTTCACGGTGACGCTGACCGACAACGGCAAAGGCACCATCAGCGTCGACTCTGATGCGCTGCAGGCGGCTGGCTCCCAGTTCTCGTTCACCAACGAGTACAGCGTCGACCCGACCGATCCCACCGACCCGACCGATCCGGGTACGGACCCGTCCGATCCGACGACCGCCGCGCTGTCCATCTCCAAGGTCCTGACCGGTCGCGCGATGAATGAGGGCGAGTTCAGCTTCACTATGGCTGCCGCGGGCGACTACGGCAACGCCGTGAGCCCCACCTCCATCACCGCGACTAACATGGTGAACGAGGACGGTACCGGCAGCGTAGTGTTCGGCGATGGCTTTGTGTTCACCGAGCCCGGCACGTACCACTTCACCATCAGCGAGGATGTGGGCACGCTCGGCGGTGTGAGCTATGATGGCAGCGACTACACGGCGACCGCGGTCGTCACCGACGACGGTGCCGGCAACCTCAGCGTTGCTTGGACCGTGGCCGACGCTGAGGGCAACGCCGTGAGCGAGATCACGTTCGAGAACACCTATACGACCTCCGCCACGACCCCGGTTGAGCTGAAGGTCTCCAAGGAGCTCCAGGACGGCACGCTGGCTGACGGGCAGTTCACCTTCGAGCTGACCGGCTCCGACGGCGCCCCGATGCCTGAGAGCACCACCGTTACCAACAACGCGCAGGGCGTGGTGAGCTTTGGCTCCATCACCTTTGACGCGGTGGGCGAGTACGACTACACCGTTACCGAGGTCAACGACGGCCAGGACGGCATCACCTATGACGAGGACGCCACGCGCACCATCCACGTGAGCGTGACCGACGACGGCGAGGGCCATCTGGTGGCCGAGGTCACCTACGGTTCTGACGGCTCGCACTTTGTGAACGTCAACACCACCGGCGGCAACAACGACGGCGGTGACAACGGCGACGGCGGCAATGGTGGCGACAACGGTGGCACCGGCGATGCCGGCAACGGCTCGGGCAACGGCAGCTCGTTTGCTCAGACCAACGACGCCACCCCGTGGCCGCTCGCGATGGCTCTGGCACTCGTTGCGGCGGGAGCAATCATCGCAGCGGTATTCGGCTTGCGCCGCGCCCAGCGCTAACGCCTAAGGCTTTTCCGAGAGCCTCATCTAGAACATATCGGACGTTTTGAGACGCCCTCCGCATCGCGCGGAGGGCGTTTTTTTTTGCGTGCGGCAAGGTTTGGGCAAGATTCCGGCAAGGTTTTGAGCGGAAACGGAGGGAATTTGCGCATATACCCGTGCGATTCAAGAGGAGGAATCCGCCTGATTTCTGGCCTCTGAGAGTCAGGATTCCGATAATCCGCGCCGCAGAAAACGAACTCTCGGGAAAGGGTTTGGCAAGGTTTGTAGGCCATGATTGAAACGTGCTAAGTGAGGCGCGGAGCCGGCATGGGGCGGCATCGGCCTTCCTTGGCGCAAGAGAATGCCCAAGCGTTCGGGGCGGGCAGAGGAGGGAGATGCCGATGCGTAGAAGGAAAAGCCTGATAGCCGGGCTGGTATGCGGGCTTTTGTGCGTGGCGGCAATTCTTCTGTACGCCCAGGAGCTTAACGACCAGGTGGAAGCCGAGCGCGCCGAGGCGCTTGCCCGTTTCGGAGGCGAGCAGGTGGAGGCATACGTTGCCACCAAGGACATAGCCGCAGGCGAGGCGGTCTCTGCCGCCAACAGCGAGAAGCGCCTGTGGGTGGGCGAGCTTCTCCCGCAGGATGCCGTGCTGGATTTGGCGGCCGTGGAGGGCAAGACGCTTTCCAGCCCGGTATATGCGGGCGAGGTGGTTTCAATGCGCAGGTTCGAAGAGCAGGGCGCACCTGCGCTGCAGGTGCCTGAAGGGCTGTGCGCCGTAAGCGTTCCATCTAAATCGGTATCGGCTGTGGGCGGGTCGGTCACAGCGGGGTCGGCGGTGGACGTGTACGCCACCTCGGGCACGGCGACGGAGCGGCTGGCGGCATCGGTGCTGGTCTTATCCACGTCGGCAACATCCGCCGAGGGCGAAGACTCGAATGACGACATCTCCTGGGTGACGCTCGCCGTGGCGCCCGATTTAGTGCAGGAGCTCATCGCGGCTGCTCAGAAGGCCGAGCTGTATTTCACGCTCCCCTCAGAAGGGGCATCGCTGGAGGGCCAAAGCACGACGGATTCCAATGCCGATGGCAACGGCGGGATGCCGTGGAACCCAGCAGGCGACGAGGGCGATGCCGAATCAGACATGAGCGTCGGTGCCGAATCGGACGTAGGCGCCGATGCCGAAGAGGAAGGCGAATCGGCTGATTCGAACGGCTCCGAGGATGGTCGCGCTTTGGGCGATGCTGCGGATGAGGCACCGCCTGAGGGTGCGGCGGGTCGGTCTGCCGCCTCTTTGTCCAACGAGGGAGCGGGAACATCTGCGTGAGCTGATTTATGCGGCGATGCGCCGAGGAGGTTTAAGGGCTATGGAGAAACGTGTGGTGATGTGCGCGGATGGCCAATCGTTGCGCAACCCCGCCATGGTGGGGCTTGCGGGCGAGCCGCTGGATGCCCTCGGGTGGCTTGCATGCGCGTCGGGCGCCGAGGAATGCCGCAAGGCGGCACGCCTGCTTTCCGCCGTGGAGGAGGCGTGGATTGTTTCGTGCGACGATATGGAGCCCATCAATGTGGCTGCGGCGGTCAAGCGCGACGATCCAAGCAAGCGGGTGTTCGTGGTTTCGTGCGGCCAGAATGGCTCCATGGCAAGCCGCGTGGCGAATGCGGGAATCGACGGCCTGTGGTCGGAGTCGCAGTTTCTCAAACGGTTTTCTCAGGTGAAGCGTGCCTGTGCGGATTTGGAGACCAAGGCGCAGAGCGAAAATGCGCCTCGACAAGAGCCTTTGCGACGGATGCGCAAAGTTTCCGCCCAGGCTCCTGCTCCGACATCTGCCTCCGGTGTCGTCGCGGAGGGTGTGGCATCAGTGCCGCAGCAAGCCGTGGGCAACGCGGTTCAGGGCGCCAAGCCTGCCGTTGCGGAGTCTTCGGAGCATGCGCTCCAACCGCACGCAGCAGCTGCGACTTCAAAATCGGCGGCGGTCATCGCGGTAGCATCGGGCAGCGGCGGCTGCGGCAAAAGCACCGTTTCGGCGATTGCTGCAGCGCTTGTCGCCAAGGCGGGGCTTGCGGTCATCGCGATAGACGCTGACCTCCAATTCGGCGATCTTCATTATCTTCTGGGAATCAAGGAGCCGCTGCGCATAGAAGAGGCGCTTGCCGAGCCGTCGAGGCTCGATCGCCTGGGGGAGGAGGCGCGCAAGGGTGTAGCCCTCATCGCGGCGCCCCGGCGGCTCGAGATGTCGGAAGAGGTGGCCTCGGAGCTTTCTGGGGTTATCGCCAAAGCTGCCGCTTTGTGCGACGTGGTGGTTGTGAATACGGGCGCATTCTGGTCGGACGCCCAGGCTGCGGCGTTCGAAGCGGCGGATGCGGTGCTGTTCCTCATGGACAGTCGACCGTCGTCGCTGCGGGCGACCACGCATGCGGTTGAATTGTGCGCGCGTATGGGCGTTGCCACCACCTCGTTCACGTTCGTGGTCAACCGACATGACCGTACCAAGCTGCTTTCGGCGGTGGACGTGTCGTGCTCTCTGCGCGGCGCGCATGCCGTCGAGCTTCCGGAAGGCGGGCGTGATGTAGATGAGCTTTTGGGCTCGGGGTATGTGCAGGAGCTGATCGACTCGAAGAACCCGCTTGTGGCGTCGGCCAAAGAGCTGCTCGGGCGCGTGCTGCCGGAAGACAGGCGGGAGGCGCTCGAGAGCGTAAAGGCGGAACCCTCGCGCAAACGCAGGTCGCTGTTTGGAAGGGGTGGCTGAGATGACGCTGATGGAGCGCGTTCGCGCTGCCGAGGCGGAGGGCAGCCCCTTTGGCGCGGCGGGGCGGCGCTGGATGCTCGACGAGCTGAAGGAGGAGGTCGCTCGCCTTGTTCCCGGCGATATGATTGCGCGGCTTTCTGCCGAGAATCCGCGGCGCGCACGAAGCGAGCTCAAAAGCGCATGCATGAAGGTGTTCGCCACGGGGCGTTGGGCGCATCGCTCGGTCGAATCCAAGGAACGCCTGGTCGTGGAGCTTTTGGATACGGTGTTCGGGCTTGGTCCGCTTCAGCCCTACATCGACGATCCGGCGGTGACTGAGGTCATGGTGAACGGGACCTCGTCTATCTACGTGGAGCGCGCGGGCACGCTCGAGCGCGTAGCTCCCATGTTCTCGGACGTGGCGCACGTGCGGGCGCTGATCGACCGCATACTGGCGCCGCTCGGTCGCCGCGTCGATGAGAGCAGCCCCATGGTGGATGCGCGTCTTCCAAGCGGGCACCGCGTGAACGTGGTGATACCGCCGCTTGCGGTGGACGGTCCGGCAATCACCATTCGCAAGTTCACCGAGCGCGCCATGACGCTTGAGCAAATGCAGGAAATGGGCTCGTTCGATGCGCGTGTAACGCAGCTGCTCATGTGGGCGGTGCAGGCCCGTAAGAACGTCGCGGTGTGCGGCGGTACTGGCAGCGGCAAAACCACGTTGCTCAACGCGCTTTCGTGCACGATCAGCCCGCTGGAGCGCATCGTGACCATTGAGGACTCCGCCGAGCTGCGCTTTACCGAACACCCGCATGTGGTGCGCATGGAGGCGCGGCCGCGCAACGCCGAAGGGGTGGGCGAGGTCACCATCCGCGACCTTGTGCGCAACGCCCTGCGCATGCGCCCCGACCGCATCATCGTGGGCGAGTGCCGCGGTGCTGAGGCGCTGGATATGCTGCAGGCGATGAACACGGGGCATGACGGGTCGCTCACGACCTTGCACGCGAACTCGCCCGAAGACATGGTGATGCGTCTGGTGACCATGGTGCGTTACGGGCTTGACCTGCCCGTGGATGTAATCGAGTCGAACATCGCCTCGGCGTTGGACCTTGTTGTGCAAACGGCGCGCTTCAGGGATGGAAGGAGGTTTGTGACGCAGATTGCCCAGGTGGAGCGCGGAAGCGTTGATGCTTTGTGCAGGGTGGTGCCGCTGTTTGAGCGCCGCGGGCTCGATAGCTCGGGCTCGTGGAGCAAGGCTCCGGATTGGATCGAGGCCGCAGTCGAGTCGAAGGCCTTGACGCGGGAGGAGGTGGGCGAATGGATGCGCGCATGCTTCTAGCCGCCGCGTGCGCGCTTGGCTTCGCGGGGGCGATCGTTGCGGGCAGGAGCATATATCGCGCTGTTCATAGGGCCTTTTCGGCGGCGCGCCAGCAATCTGCCTCAATGGAGGAAGGCGTGCGCAACAGGGATGTCAAAGCGGTGGCGCAGGGACTATTCGTGTATGTGCTGCGCAACGGCGTGGAATCGTTCGATGGAATAGCCGGGCGAATGGAGTCGTGGGGAGTTCTAAGCGATGCGCTCAATGACGCGGCGCGGCTTGCTCAAAGGCGCGGCCTCATTGCGTCGGCGCGCAGCGTGGCATCGACGTTCTGCCTGGTGCTGGTTGTGGCGAGCCTTGTGTGCGTGGCGTTGTCAGGGTCGCCCCTCGCGGGCATTTTGGTTCCGGCGTTCCTGGTGTTGGCGGCATCGGCGTTTTTGGCTCACGAGAAAGAGCGCGAGCAGGAGGCGTTGCGCGAGCAGGTGCCCGACGCCTTGCGCTGTATGGAGGCGTGCCTTCATGCGGGGCTTTCGCTTCCGCAGGCATTCGCCGAGGTGGCGGCTGAGGTTCCTTCTCCGGCCAAGGAGTCGTTCGCGCGCGTTTCGCACGATTTGGAGCTGGGGTATTCGATGGATGAGGCCCTGGCGCGTTTCCATAGGCTGTCGGGCTTGCCCGAGCTGGGGTTTGTGGCCATGGCGCTGGATGTTCAGTACGTGTGCGGCGGGAGCGCCACGCCCATCCTGCGGTCTGCGGAGGATTCGGTGGCGCACGGGCTCGACCTGCGCAGGTCGCTTCGCGTGCAAACAGCCCAGGCGCGCCTTTCTGCCCAGGTGGTAAGCATCATGCCGTTTTTTCTGCTGGCGCTGCTCTCGCTGATAAGCCCGGGGTTTCTGAACCCGTTTTTCGCGGACGCGCAGGGCGTTGCGGTATTGGCGCTGGCTATATCCATGCAGGTTGCGGGTGTGCTCATGGTGCGCAGGATGCTCGCGGTGGAGCTGTGACAACGTTTGAGGGAGGGGGTAGATATGGAGGCTCTGGCCATGGCGGCGTGTTTCGCCGCGCTTGCAGGGTTTCTCGTTGTTCGTTGGGCGGCACAGGAATTGGAAGAGGCTGGTCGCAGAAAGATCCTGCGAGAGGGCATGGGACTTGTCGCCGGGGCGCCAAGCGGCCCCGCCTCGGTTGCGGCTTCTCGAATAAGGGGGAAACGCGAACGGGAGCGTATTCAGCTCGATGTCGAACGGCATGTACCCGAGATGCTCGATGCGATTGCGCTGGGCATGCGATCGGGACTTTCGTTTGAGAGCGCGCTTCGTTTGTACGGCTTTCGTTTCGACGATCGGCTGGCGCTTGCGTGTCGCCGTGCCTGCCAGAACTGGGAAAGCGGCCTGGTCGAGCGCGATGAGGCGCTTCGTGCGGTGGCGGAGGAGTTCGATGTGCCGTCGCTGTCGCGTTTCGTGGCAAATGCGCTGCGAGCGCTCAAATACGGAAGCCCCATGGGACGGATGCTGGAGGTGCTTTCAAGCGAGGCGCGAAGCTGCTATCGCGCCAAGATGGAGGAGCGCGTGGCAAAGGCGCCGGTGAAGATGCTTGCGCCCACGGCGGGCCTCATTCTTCCGGCGATGCTCATCATGATGATGGGGCCCGTGGTGCTCGAATTGATCGGATGACGAATGAGGAATGGAGGAAAGAGACATGAGGAAGATTCGCGAGCTCAGAGAACAGGGGAGAAGCATGGTTTCAGGGGCGTATGCCAAGGCGGCGTGCATGAAGGGGCAGGGCACCACGGAGTACGCCATTCTCGTAGGGGTTCTTGTCGTGATCGCCATTGTCGCCATCACATTGTTCCGCCCAAAGCTTCAGGAGCTATGGACTGCCATCGCAGATGGCATCAACGGGCTTTAGCCTGGGCGCGCACGCCTTGCGGCTCAGGCCAGAGTACGGTCGAGTATGCGCTCGTCGTGGCGGGCGTGTTGGTTGTGGCGGTGGGTTTTTCTCTGATTGCCCATGCCGTCGCGGAGGGAGGCATGGCCCAGGGCGTGCTCGACTCGCTCACGCATAGGCTGCCAAAGGGGGTGCTCGATGCGATGCTGTTCTGATGCCGAAAGGCAGGACGGGGCTGCTGCGCATGCACGCCGTGGAAGGCGAGCGCGCCATCTGCGCGCCCAGCGGATCGGGGTTCGTCATGTCGGGGTGGCGGGGCATGGCTGCCAACGCGGCCAGGCGACGGTTGAGGCGGCGTTTTTGATGCCCGTCATTCTGCTTGCCATGCTCCTGCTCGCTCAGCCGGCGATCATCCTCTACGACCGGGCCGTGATGGAAGCTGCGGCGGCGGAGGGCTGCCGGATGCTCGAGACGCTTGCGCCAGGCGATGAAGATGCGGCGCGCGCTGCGGTGGAGCGCAGGTTGGATGCGATTCCTGATGCCCCGATTTTCCATAGCGGCGGCTGGGCGATAGAGCTTTCGGGCGGCGAAGGGCAGGAGTACGCGAGCGTGCGCATAGAACATGCCCTTGAGCCGCTGCCGCTGATGGGGGCCGGTATGGGATTGCTGGGGCTTACGGGGCCCGGCGGGCTGTTCACCCACGACGCGTTCCGCCAAACCGAGGTTGTGGATGCATGGGTGGTGGAATCGCGTCTTGGCGCCGATGCTGAAGCATGGATAGGCAGATGGGAGGAAAAGGCATGAGAGAACCGAGCCATCCGCGTCGCAGCACGCCGAGTGCGTGTCTGCTGTACAGCGTTCGAAGAGCGCTCGTGTCGCACAGTGCGTTCGGGTCGCATCTGGCGTGCGGTGCCAGCGGTGCGCCGCGGCGTGCTGCATGCCCTACCGATCTATTCGTCGATGGACGCGGATTCACCACCGTCGGTGCGGCCATCGCCATTCTGCTCTCGTGCATCCTGGCGTTCTTTTGCCTGTGGGCTGCGCGCGCCCAGTCGCAGGCGGCCGGTGTTCAGGCGGCCTGCGACGCCGCTGCGCTCGCCGCCCAGAGCGAAGTAGCCGAATTCGTTTTGTCGGTTCGCGTGGCAGACGCGACGCTTCTCACTATGTCGCTCACGGGGCTTGCCGCATTGGGCGTTGGAACGGTGTGCTGCTGCGTGCCGGCCGCCGCCCCGACAGGCGCCAAGCTGCTCGACGCCGGAAAGGCGATTCTTGAGAAGCGGGATGATGTGGCGCGTACCGAGAAGCGTGCGCTCGACGCCGCTCAGGATACTCTTCCTGTGGCGGCGCAAGCTCAGGCGCAGGCGGTGCTGCAGGAAAACGGCACGGAGATCGACGGGTCGGGCATTGGGTATGTGGAGCTTGTTCCCGCCGACGCCCCCGAGGTCAGCGTGGGGTTTTCGGATGCGGCATCCGAAGCGGCGCAAGAGGCGCCTCAGGCAGGATCTGAGATCGCCGATGCCGCCCAGGCGGCAGAAGAAGCGGCACAAGAGGCGTCCGATGCTCGCAAGCGCGCATGGGAACACGACTGCGGCAACGCGCCCTCTCCCTGCATGGCAGAGCGCGCCTCGGTTTTATCGGGGATAACAGCAGCGGAAAACCCCATCAAGCACAGCGTGGACACCTGGTCTTTCTCCGACGCACTTGCCCGCGCCAAGGCGTATTACGCGCATCGCGCGGCAGAAGAGGCGCCTTTTTCCGATTCGGTTGAGGAGCGGGTAAGAAGCGCCATGCGCGCGAAATTCTATGAATACGCGCTTGAGGAGCTGGAATCGGCGCGTGCGGTGGATGACGGCGTGTCGCCTCCCGACATCTATTTTCCGGAGCTGTTCAGCAACACCGACGGCATGCGGAGCACGCGCCTTTACACCGAGAAGGCTTATCCGGTCGCCGGCGGCGCATTGCACGCCTATGCGGGGTGTCCCGGAATCGAAGGCGCCGTTGAGGGGCAGGGGTCGCTTTCCGAGCTCGAGTCGGGCTCATACGAGAAATGCTCCGTGTGCCAGTTCGACGCGTCAACGCTGGGCAAGGTCGCTTCCGCATCGACGTCGATTGACAATGGTTTCGAGCACCATTATCGCGAGGTTGCTCGTGCGGCGGAGGACTACTGCGCGGCTCAGGCGGTCGCCCTTCCTGCGGCGCAGGAGGTTAAGGATTTCGTGGACGAGAGCCTGGGCGCCATCACGCAAGCGTTCGAGGACGTTGCCGCTCGTCGTGTTGAGGCGTATCCGCCCGGGCGGTTTGGAACCCTTGCCGCATACGCGTTCGACGCCAACCATGCGCAGGCTGATTCCTCGTTCTTCGATGCTCCGTCCGATGCGGGGTCGTTCGCCGCGGTCTCTTCGGCGATCATGGTTGAAGATCAGGGAGAAAACGCCTTGTCTTCGCTTTTGGACGGGGTGGAGGAGGAGATAGGCCCGCCGCTGACCGATGCGGGCGATGCGGTGCTCGGGCTTTGGGGCTCGCTGCTCGACGCATACGGATCCGGCGTCGAGGGCTTGACCGATGGCGTGTCGGGCATGCTCGACGGCATTCCTCTTGCCAGTGCGAGCGGCTTGGGGCCATGGGCGTCAAACGCCCTGATGGAGGCGCTCGAATCGGTGGGGCTCGAGCCCGCTAACACCGCGCCCGCAAAGCCCGTCATCGCAAACAGCGGGCATGTTGCCGCAAAGGGGGACGGTCCGGTGGCCCAGGCGGTTCTCGCGCTTAAAGAGGGGTCTTCGTGGTTCCGCGCGGCGTCTCGCGCGTTCGAGAGCCCATCGCGACGACGAGCGAGGGGGCGATGCTTCGCGATGCAATCGCCAGGCTTTTCGGCACGGCGCAACCGATTGGGCGGCAATCGGCGGGTCAAACGATGCGATCCGGTCTCCATCACGGGTCAACCGCGTGGCATGCGAGGACCCGTAGCGCGTGACGGCCCCGGAACGATCGTATCGGCACGAAAGAACCTAGGCCAGATGACCGTTGAGGCGGCGGTAGTGCTGCCCGTGATGGCGGCGATCGCGTTCATTGTGGTCAATGCGCTCATCTTTGTGGGTGATTGCACCGCGTTCGACATCGTGGCGCGCGACGCTATTCGGCTTCAGGCCGATGACGGCTTCGAGGGAGCGCAGGGTGCTGCCGAGGTGAAGGCACGCATCGAGGAGGGCCTGGCGATGGACCACGAAGCGGTTGAGGTGTCCTGCGAGCGCACGGGTTTGGGCCATGTGCGCTATACGGCTTCGACGGCGTTTTCACCGCCGTTTCTGCAGGGCGTGGGCGTGTTCGGCATAAGCGTTCCTCCCCTTGAACACGAGGTGAGCATGACGGTGAGCCCCTATAGGAAGGGAGTTGTTGTATGAACCAGAAAAGGGACGGGTCTCGGCGCGCGCGTCCGAAAAGGCGTGTTCCGCAGAAGGAGCAAGCGATTGCGAAACCACCCGATTCGCTTGCGGGAAGAGCGCAGGCAGCGCGTCGCGAGGGTTCCGGCAGGGGCGTAAGGGTACTTTCGCGTATTGCGGAGCGGCTTCGTGGATTGAAGGGGCTTGATGGCGAAGATGCATGCGCCGTTTTGGTTCCCTGTCGCGATATCCATACGTTTGGGATGAACGGCCCCATTGACGCGGCGTTCGTAGATGCCGCTGGGTCGGTCGTCGCGGTTCACCGCCGCGTCATGCCCGGAAGACGCATTCGCCATGCCGATGCGTGCATGGTGGTCGAACGTCCATACCAAACAGGCAAATGGCTCGAATGCGGCGACGGATTGTTCAATATCGTCCCGCATGGATGAAGGTGCGTCCCGAAATGGACGCTCCGAGATGGATGTCGCGAGATGGCGACGCGCTTGCCGCCGCAAGAAAGGATGACTCATGAAAACCTGCCCTGTGTGCAAATCGCTTTGTTTTGACGATATGCCCGTGTGCTACGGATGCATGCACGATTTCGAACGCGATGTGCTTGATGAGCCCGAGGAGGCGGTTGAACCCGCGGCGTCTCGCATGGCGGTTCCAGCAAGAGAAGCGAACCGTCACGAGGCGTCTGGGGCGGCGGCCTCCAGCCGTGTGGTGTCGGGCGACGGCTCTGCACGCACGCGCTCTTTTGGGGCAAGCGGATCGGCGGCGCCTGCCGATACGGGGATGCGTCCCATAATGAGTTTGCCGATTCCTATGCTCACTTCGACGTTTGCCTGCGGGCAACGACCGGATACGACGGCGAATCTTGTCTCTCGTACACAGGGGGCCGCCTCGCAGCGCCCCGACAACTCTGCATGTGCGGGCGCTTCGTCCTACGCAGGCGCGTCTCCCTGGCTCACGCTTGAAACCCCAGGCGGCTGCCGCCTCACCCTTCACCTCGAACCCGCATGAGGGCGGTTTAGAAATGGGTCGCACAAGCTCGCTGGAATGAGAAGAATGAATCTCAAGAGGCTCCGGGCTCGCCCGGTGCCTCTGCCTTTCTGCAGAACGCTTGGAGCAGCTTAAAGACTGCGGGATTGCTGGGGGTGGAGTAGCTCGAGGCGGGATGAAAGCTGACCATGCCATGCGCCTCGGGTCGAAAGGTCGCCGGCGCGCCTCTTCACGTTTCTGCGAAGGACGAGGCCGTGCATCTCGGGCCGAAAGCTTTCAATGCCGCGCGTTCCATGCATTGGGGCACGTGCTCCCTCCCTCTTGGCGAGGCACGGCGGAAGCCGACGGGGCCGCGTACCTCATTTTCGTGCATGTGGGGGCACCATAGAAGAAAAAAAGTAATCCGTGGGTTCCTTTTTTGTTAACCGTGTGCTACATTGGAAAAGCATGTTAACCAAGGCTATCTATGATAGGCGGTAGAACAATGGATGGAGCGGCAATGAAATCGAATATTGCAGGAGGCGTTGCTGATGCGACGGACTCAGGCATAAGCGCGCCCCAGGTGCCGCTCGCGTTTGTCCCTGCGGGCCAGGTTGCCAAAATCATCAAAATTCGCGGCAATGATCAAATGCATCATCATCTGGAAAACCTAGGGTTTGTGGAAGGCGCCCAGGTTACGGTGGTGTGCGAGAACGCCGGCAATCTCATCGTGGAGGTCAAAGGCGCCCAAGTCGCCCTCGACAGACAGGTGAGCATGAAGATCGTCACGTTGTCATAAGGCTTGCATCACCAAGCTACGTCAAAAAACAAAACCTGTTATTGGAAGGAGAAGAAGTTGGCAACACTGCGCGATATTCCCATCGGTGGAAGCGCCAAGGTGGTTAAGCTGTCCGGCGAGGGCGCCATCAAGCGCCATATCATGGATATGGGCATCACCAAGGGCGTGGATGTACATGTGCGCAAGGTAGCGCCGCTGGGCGATCCTATTGAGGTCACCGTTCGCGGGTACGAGCTTTCACTGCGCAAGAGCGAAGCGGAATGCGTCATGGTCGAGGCGAACGCTTAACGGGAATCTAGCGGGGGTTTCCTCCCGATTCACACCGCCACGAAAGTGGCATATTTTTCGACCATGAGTTACCTATGGGAAACTTTATATCTCCGGCTATAAGCAGTCGGGAACTGCATGAAAGAAAGGGTAGACAGGATGGGACTTCGCATAGCGCTTGCCGGCAATCCGAACTGCGGCAAGACAACGTTGTTCAACAGCCTCACCGGTGCATCGCAATACGTGGGCAACTGGCCCGGTGTGACCGTTGAGAAAAAAGAGGGTAAATATGTACGCGACAAGAGCGTGACCATCACGGACTTGCCGGGTATCTATTCGCTTTCGCCTTATTCTCCCGAGGAGATCGTGAGCCGCGACTACCTGATCGAGGATCGTCCCGATGCGGTAATCAATCTGGTTGACGCCACAAACCTCGAGCGCAACCTGTACCTCACCACGCAGATCGTAAACCTGGGCCTGCCCGTAGTGGTGGCGCTCAACATGGCCGATTTGGTGAAGAAGAACGGCGACAAAATCAATGTGGCCAAGCTTTCCGACCAGCTGGGCTGCCCTGTGGTGGAAATTTCCGCCCTGAAGAACACCGGCATCGATGAGCTCATGCAGCACGCCATCAAGCAGGCGACCTCCAAGAGCGCGGCAGCTCCCAAGGTGCGTTTCGACGCCGCGGTTGAAGATGTCATCGACCAGGTGGAGGCCCTTATCAAGGGCGTGCCCGCCCATCTCGCTCGCTGGTATGCCATCAAGCTGCTTGAGGGCGAACAGCGTACCATCGACTCCATCAAGCCGTCTAAGACGACTCTTGATAAAGTGGCGGAGATTCGCGCCGGCCTCGAGCAGAGGTTCGACGACGATGCCGAAAGCATCGTGACCGCCGAGCGCTACGATGCCATAGCGCATATGGTTGACGAAACGGTCAAGCGTTCCGGCAAGAACCTCACTACCACGCAAAAGATCGACCGCATAGTCACCAACCGCTGGCTGGGTCTGCCCGTGTTCATCGCCGTCATGTTCGTGGTGTACTACATTGCCGTCACGCTAGGCGGCGGCGTTGTGACCGACTGGGCCAACGACGGCATCTCGGGCGATGGCTGGCTCTACACCGGCACCGAGGCCTACGACGCCGCGGTGGCCGACTGGGAGGAGCAGGTGGCCGCAGCCGAGGAGGCGGGTGACGAGGCGCTTCTCGCGCAGCTCGCCGAGGAAGAGCCCGACGCCTCCGACGGTTCTTACGGCCTGTGGATTCCCGGCCTCACGCCCATCATCTCAGGCGCGCTTGAATCTGCTGGCGTAGCCGCATGGCTGCAGAGCCTGGTGGTTGACGGCATCGTTGCAGGCGTGGGCGCCGTCATCGGCTTCATTCCGCAGATGATCCTGTTGTTCCTCATGCTTTCGTTCCTCGAAGGCTGCGGCTACATGGCGCGCGTCGCATTCATCATGGACCGCATCTTCCGCAAGTTTGGCCTGTCGGGTAAAAGCTTCATCCCCATGCTCATCGCATCGGGCTGCGGCGTGCCGGCCGTCATGGCCACCAAGACCATCGAGAACGAGCGCGACCGCCGCATGACCATCATGACCACCACGATGATTCCCTGCGGCGCCAAGCTTCCCATCATCGCGCTCGTGTTTGGCGCGCTTGCCGGCCAGGTGTCCGATGACGTGTGGTACGTAGGACCGCTGTTCTACTTCATGGGCGTTGCCGCCATCATCATCTCCGGCATCATGCTGCGCAAGACCAGGATGTTCGCGGGAGAGGCTACCCCGTTTATCATGGAGCTTCCGCAGTATCACCTGCCCACTGTTCGCTCGGTGCTCATGGCAACGTGGGAGCGCGTGCGCAGCTATATCATCAAAGCCGGTACTATCATCTTCCTGTCCACCATCGTGATCTGGTTCCTGATGAACTTCGGCTTCTACGAGGGCAGCTTCGGCCTGCTTGACTCCGAGATGCCCGATTACATCCAGTACAGCCTGATGGCAGGCCTGGGTAGCATTATCGCTCCGCTGTTCGCGCCGCTGGGCTTCGGCGATTGGCAGGCAACCGTGACTTCTATCACCGGTCTGGTTGCCAAGGAGAACGTCGTTGCTACCGTGGGCATTCTCACCAGCCTCGATGCGAGCGAGACCGATCCCACCACCTGGACCGCCTTCGCCGCCATGATGGGCGGAAGCGCCCCGGCGATCATGGCCTTCTGCGCCTTCAACCTGCTGTGCGCGCCGTGCTTTGCGGCCATCGGCACCATTCGTCGTCAGATGGCCTCTGCCAAGTGGACCTGGTTCGCTATTGGCTACATGACCGTGTTCGCCTATGCGGTCGCGCTCATGATCTACCAGTTCGGTACGCTGCTTGCCGGTGGCGGGTTCGGCATCGGAACCGTGTTCGCCCTTGTGGTGCTGGCCGCCATCCTGTTCCAGCTGTTCCGTCCCATGCCTAAGTACGACAAAGAGAAACCCGGCGTTGTAGCCGGCGCTGCCGAGGCGGCGTAAAGATTGGCGATCGGGGCCCGCTCGCTGGGCGGGCCCCTACGCCGCACGGGCATTTTGCTCGCCCCGGTTTGCTCCGGCCTGCTGAAGCCATTCGGGTTGAACAAAATGTCGCGCATGCCGCGAAGCATGCGCAGTCGAACCGAGGAGGTTCCATGCTTACCATGAATTTTGCCACCGCCGTTGTTCTTGCAATCGTCGTGGCCCTCGTGTGCCTTTCCATTCGCACGTTGCGCAAAAAAGGAACGTGCGGGTATAAGGAGAAGTGCGGCGGTTGTTCGTCGGGCTCGTGCTCGGAGTGCCCCACCTGCGCCTCGGCCCAAACGCTGGCGGATGAAGTGCGCAAGAAGCTCGCCCATGTGTAGCTCTCTGCATGCGTGTCTGCCCCTGTAATCGTTTATCCGAAGGGCCCGAAGCCTCAGTATCATACGGCAGCTCCCCCTCTGCTCAAGACACTGACACAGCTTGGAACGCCAAGCACCCGAGGCTTCGAGGCCCCCTGAGCATCGAAACGTCCGGTTCGCATTGCGCGGCCGGGCGTCTTTACGTTTGCGGCGGAAGCGGCCTGCGGGAGAGGTTGCGCGTGCCGGCTGGGCTGTGCATGTCGGCTGAAGCTGCGCATGCCGGCTGGGGCTGCGAGCGCAAATGTCTACCTCGGATGCTTTTCTGGTGAGGCGGGCATGTTTCCGGGGTATGTGGGCTTCGATGAGGGTGGCCATGCTTTTCTAGCGCGACGGGGCATGTTTGTTGTTGCGTCCGCGCGAGATGCCTATAATGGCTTGAACGAATGGCGTGAGCACGAGCAGTGCCAAACGAAAGGGGACGTCTCCATGAACGATATCCACACCGCAACGATGCTCGAATCTCGCAATGAGCCCCTGAGCCATTCGCTCGAGGATTACCTTGAGGCGATCGTCGATCTTTCCGGAGGCGTGAATAATCCCGTGCGCGCGGTGGACGTGGCGACCAAGCTGGACGTATCCAAGGCTTCGGTGTCCAAGGCGGTGTCCACGCTCAAAGAGCGCGGCTATGCCGAACAGCCGTACTACGGCGATATCACCCTCACCGATAAGGGCTTCGAGTACGGCTCCGCCATCTGGCATAAGCACAAGCTGCTGTATCGTTTTCTCACCGAAGCGGTGGGCATCGATCCGGAAACCGCCAATTACGAGGCTTGCCAGCTGGAGCATGGCATAAGCGCCGATTCATTCAAAAAGTGGGAGACGTATCTCGCCGGCATGGGCATCACCAGCGAGAAATAGCTTCTTGCTCCTTGGGTGCCTTCAAGGACTCCGACGGTCAGCGAATCCAAGGGTTCCGGCAGCCAGCTAATCGCCGCCGCGTGCGTTTTGCCTCTTTCTGGTTTGAGTTTGGAATATGCCCAGAAGCTCGACGGCGTCGGGTATGATGGCGCCATCCAAAACGAACCAAAGGGGGAACCCATGCATGTAGAGCTTCTGTACCACACGCCTAACCCCGAGCGCGCCATCGCCACGGCGGCGCGCCTGTGCTATGCGCCCGTCGGCGCATCCGAGCTGATGGAAACCATGCCCGAGGATCGCGTGAAAAGCGTGCTGTCCACCATCATGAAAAGCGGCCATTTTTCCACGCTTGAGCATGCGAGCTACACGTTTGCCGTGGACGGCGTTTCGCGCGCGCTGACCCATCAGCTGGTGCGCCATCGTCTGGCGAGCTTCAATCAGCAGTCGCAGCGCTATGTGAAATTCAAGAACGGCGTGGACGTGGTAAAGCCCCAGAGCATCGCGCAGAGCGAAGAGGCGAGCGCTCTGTTCGATCAGGCCATCCAGTCTGCCGTCGAGGCTTACCAGAAGCTGCTCGAAGCCGGCGTCCCGGCCGAGGATGCGCGCTATCTGCTGCCTAACGCCGCTGAAAGCAAAATCGTCATCACGATGAACGTGCGCGAGCTTCTGCATTTCTTCGAGCTGCGCTGCTGCAACCGTGCGCAATGGGAGATTCGCGAGCTGGCGTGGAACATGCTCGAGCTGGTGCGCCCCACTGCGCCGTTCGTGTTTATGGACGCAGGTCCGTCGTGCGTGCGCGGCGCGTGCACCGAGGGCAAGATGACGTGCGGAAACCCGTATCCGAAAGTGGTGCGTGACTAGTGCAGCTTGTCGCGATGGATTCCGAGCAAAATCGAAACGTGCCCGAGAAGGCGTCGTGCGCTCAGGCGGAGCCCGCGCAAAAGCGCCAGAGCGATCTTAAGCGTGCGTTCGCTGAAGACGGTGCGCTGAAGACTCATGTGGGCGGTCAGGCGCTCATCGAGGGCGTGATGATGCGCGGCAAGTTCAACTGGGCCGCCGCCGTGCGCGAGCCCAGCGGAAAGATCTATGTCGAGGAGCACGATCTTGCCAGCGGTAAAAAGAAGAACGGCTGGCTGTATTGGCCCATCGTGCGCGGCTGTCGTGCGTTTGTGGAAAGCCTCGTACTGGGGTACAAGGCGCTCGAGATCGCGGCTCTGCATGCGTACGCGGAAGTATCTTCTGACGACTCGCCGGCCGATGGAGGCGCCGAAGGCGCTTGCACCGCTGCGGCCTCCTCTGGCGTTCAGCCTCGCCGCGATTCTGCGAGCTCGCCTAGCGAAGTGCGTCACGCTCGCGAAACTCCGTCGGTCTCGGGCGCCGCAGAGCCCCTCGCCGGTTCTTTGGCGGAGGAGTCGAGGGACGACGCGGTCAAGCCGGGGGTCCTTTCTACGCCTGAAAAGCGTGCGTTTTCCTGGAAAGACGATTTTGGCAATCCCGATGAGATGATTGACGCGCTGGGCGCTCAGCGTTCTCTCGAGGTGGTGTGCGAACCGGCAAGCCCTGCGGCGGCGGGCGAGGCGGCGCAAGCGTGCGGTGACGTGTGCGCTCAGCCGTTTGAGGCGTCCGTTACGGGGTCTGCGCCGACGGGTTCCAATCCGGCGCAAGACGCCGCAGATGCCAAGCAGCCCGACGCAGCCGTTGAGGCGTCGGCAAAGGGCGTGGAATCTGCGGGTATCGCCGAAGACGAAGAGGAAACCGTCGAGTTCGGCAAAAAGGAGATGGCTATCTCCATGGCGCTCGGCATGGTACTCGGCGTAGTTCTGTTCATCGTGGCGCCGGCATTTATCGCCAACCTTCTGGTGGGCGAGTACGATGCGCACACGCTCGCGTGGAACATCGTCGACGGTATCGTGCGCGTGGCTATCTTCGTGTTCTACATCTGGCTTATCGGGCGCATGCAGGATATCAAGCGCATGTTCGGCTACCACGGGGCCGAGCATAAAACCATCCATTGCTACGAGCACGGCCTTCCCCTCACGCCAGAAAACGCCCGAAGCTTCCCCCGCCTGCACGTGCGTTGCGGAACGGCGTTTTTGATCATGGTGATGATCATCGCCATCTTCGTGTACACCATCACGCCGCTCAACGCGCTTATTGCCGCATGGGGCGTTCCTGACGGGCCCATCAAACTGGCGCTCGTCATCGTGGTGCGTATTGTGCTTATGCCCGTGATTGCCGGCATAAGCTACGAGATCACGGTGAAGTGGGCGGGTAGCCACCCCGAAAATCCGTTGGTCAAAGTTATTCTTTGGCCCGGTATGCAGATGCAGAAGCTCACCACGCGCGAACCCGACGACGGTCAGATCGAATGCGCGATTGAAGCCATGCAGAAGGTGCTTGAGCGAGAAGAGCGAGAGGCCGCCAAAGCGGGCGCGTAAGGCAAGAGAGCGAGAGGCGGCAAAAGCGGGCCTAATTCGCAGTCGCACTGCATGTTATGCCTACTTTGTACCTCGGGCTTGCATTTCGGACCTGCTCTGTACCTCAGGTTTGCATTTCGGACCCGCTTTGTGCTTCGGGCTTGCGTTTCAGACCTACTCTGGGCGCCTCTCCTGCATTTCGGGCTCAGTTTGCGCGCCCCGCTTTCGCGCTCGTTTCCTTCTCCTTGGACTGCTTCCAAACGCCGTAAAGAATGTCTTTCAAGGCGAGCATGGCGTCAAGCTCGCTGTACCCGTGCGTCGCTTTGAGCCCGTCAAGCATTTCTCGAATGCGGAGAGCGTACAAGGGCACGTTAACTTCGTTTTGGTACGTGGCTAGAATTGGGTAGCGCTTTGACCAGGCGTTTGTCCAATCAATCTTCTCCTCGAGCTCTTCGCTCGACCTCTCGATCGCTTCCTCGACCTGGCTTACGTCCAAGTCGAAATCGATGAGCTCGTCAAGCGTCATCCCGTACAAAACCGCTAGGCGCTTGGATTGGCGAATGTCCGGCAGCGTTTCGCGCGAATTACGAACGCATGTCCGATGTTTTTGTGGTGGTGTTGTTTTGGTCGACCTGGTGTTGTGGTAAAGTTTCAAGCTTGAACACACTACCCGTCCACGTGGTCTTCTGTCACGGCGCTGTCGCACGGCGCATGCTGGTGACGTCCGCGCGCGGGTTGCGCCGCCCAAGAGGGCGCTGATTTCCAAACGAAACGCGATTATCGAAAGAGCGAGCATGGCAAAAACCACGGCCAATTACGGCAACGACAGCATTCGTCAGCTGAAAGACGAGGAACGAGTACGCCTGCGCCCCGCCGTCATCTTTGGGTCTGATGGCTTGGATGGCTGCGCGCACGCCGTATTCGAGATCCTGTCGAACTCGGTGGACGAGGCGCGTCAGGGCTTCGGTAATCTTATTACGCTCACCGCGTTCGCCGACGGATCAATCCAGGTGGAGGACAACGGCCGCGGCTGTCCGCTCGACTGGAACCCCACCGAAAAGCGCTTCAACTGGGAGCTCGTGTTTTGCGAGCTGTATGCAGGCGGCAAATACAACAACAACGCAGGCGGCGATTACGATTTCTCGCTGGGCACCAACGGGTTGGGTTCCTGCGCCACGCAGTATGCCTCCGAGTACATGGATGTCACCGTTTGGCGCGACGGCAACAAATATCAGCTGCATTTCAAAAAAGGCAAGGTTGTCGGCGCCAAAAAGAAGGCCCTTCAGGTGGAGCCCACCGATGAAACCCGTACGGGTACCACTATCAAATGGCGCCCCGACCTGGAGGTTTTCACCTCGATTGACATTCCGCATGAATGGTATCGCGAAACCATGCGCCGCCAGGCGGTGGTCAACGCCAACGTCACGTTCCGCCTGCGCCTCGAGGGCCCCGACGGTTTCACCGAAGAGGAATTCTGCTATCCCAAGGGTATCGAGGATTACGTTCTGGAAAAGGTGGGCGCCAATTATCTGACCGAGCCCTTCTTCATCCAGGCCGACCGCCGTGGCCGCGACCGCGAAGATCTGCCCGATTACAACGTGAAGATTACGGCGTGCCTGTGCTTCTCGCGCACCTTCCAAATGCAGGAGTACTACCACAATTCGTCGTGGCTGGAAAACGGCGGCTCGCCCGAAAAGGCAGCGCGCAGCGCTCTGACCAGCGCTATCGACGCATACATCAAAGCGCAGGGCAAGTACAACAAAAACGAGAGCGCCATCAAATGGCAAGACGTGCAAGACTGCCTGGTGCTTGTGACCAACTGCTTCTCCACGCAGACCTCGTACGAGAACCAAACGAAGAAAGCCATCAACAACCGCTTCATCCAACAGGCGATGACGGCGTTTTTCAAGGAGCAGCTCGGCACGTACCTCATCGAAAACAAGGCGGCTGCCGATAAGATCATGGAGCAGGTGCTCATCAACAAGCGTTCGCGCGAAAACGCCGAGAAGACGCGCCAGAGCATCAAAACCAATCTGCAGCAGAAGACCGACATGGCCAATCGCGTGCAGAAGTTCATCGACTGCCGCTCGAAGGACAAAACCCGCCGCGAAGTCTACATCGTGGAGGGCGACTCGGCGGCGGGCGCCATTCGCACGTCGCGCGACGCCGAGTTCCAGGGCGTGATGCCGGTGCGCGGCAAGATCCTCAACTGCCTGAAGGAGGATTACGCGCGCATCTTCAAGTCGGACATCATCATGGATCTGCTGCGTGTGCTCGGCTGCGGCGTGGAGGTCAATGACCGCCGCATGAAAAACCTCGGCACATTCGATCTGGACAGTCTGAACTGGAGCAAAGTCATCATCTGCACCGACGCCGACGTGGACGGCTACCATATTCGCACGCTTATTCTGACGATGCTCTACCGGCTTGTGCCCACGCTCATCAACGAGGGCTACGTCTATATCGCAGAATCGCCGCTGTACGAGATCAACTGCAAGGAGAAGACGTATTTCGCCTACACCGAGCTCGAGAAGAACAACATCCTGAAGGAGATCGATGGGCAGAAGTGCTCAATCAATCGCTCGAAGGGTCTTGGTGAAAACGATCCCGATATGATGTGGCTCACCACCATGAACCCCGAAACGCGACGGCTGATCAAGGTCAACCCCGAGGAGGTTGCCAAGATGGAGTCGATGTTCAATCTGCTGCTCGGCAACGACGACGAAGGCCGCAAGCGCCATATCGCCGAGCATGGCAAGGAGTACCTCGACCAGCTTGACCTGCAGTAGAACGCGCTCGTGCTGCGGCAACGCGCCCCGCGCATACCAGAATCCGCTGTGCGGTTCATCGTGTAAACCCGCCAAACGCACCAAGGACGAATCGTGGCAAAAAAGAAGAAAACCGAACCGAAGAAGAAGCATGTAGACAACCCGAACGTGATCGGCCTGCATTCCGAGGTGGTGGAGCAGCCCATCACCGAAACGCTCGAGTCTAACTACATGCCGTACGCGATGAGCACGAACGTTTCGCGCGCGTTCCCCGAGATTGACGGGTTCAAGCCGTCGCACCGCAAACTGCTCTACACCATGTACAAGATGGGCCTACTCAACGGTGCGCGGCAGAAAAGCGCGAACATCGTCGGCCAGACGATGAAGCTGAATCCGCACGGCGACTCCGCCATCTATGAGACTATGGTGCGCCTTGCTACGGGCAACGAGGCCCTGCTCATGCCGTTCGTGGAATCGAAGGGCAACTTCGGCAAATATTATTCCGGCGACCTAAGCTATGCAGCGTCGCGTTACACCGAGGCCAAGCTCTCACCGATCTGCGCCGAGATTTTCAAAGATATCGACAAAGACCCGGTTGATTTCATGGACAGCTACGACGGCACCATGAAGGAGCCGCGCCTTCTGCCCACCACGTTCCCCAACATTCTGGTGTCGGCGAACAAAGGCATCGGTGTGGCGATGGCGTCGGATATCTGCGGCTTCAACCTCAATGAGGTATGCGAGGCCACGATGCATTTCATCGACGACCCCGAATGCGATCTACATGAATACATGCCTGCTCCCGATTTTTCCACGGGCGGCGAGATCATCTACCGACGCGAGGAGATGGATCGCATCTACGAAACGGGCACCGGCAGCTTCCAGATTCGTTCGCGCTGGCGCTATTTGCCCGACGAGCGCATCATCGAGGTGTACGAGATTCCCTACACCACGAAGACCGACATCATCATCGAGCGCATCGTGAAGCTTTCCAAAGAGAAAAAGCTGCCTGAAATCGCCGACATCCGCGACGAGACCGACCTTTCCGGCCTGCGCATCGCTATCGACATTAAGCGAGGGGTAGACCCCGAGCAGCTCATGGCGAAGTTGTTCCGCACCACCACGCTGCAGGATTCGTTCTCGTGCAACTTCAACGTGCTCGTGGACGGCTACCCGCGCGTGATGGGCGTGCGTCAGATTCTGCACGAGTGGGTCAACTGGCGCGTTGATTCCACGCGCCGCCGCATCAACTTTGATTTGACGAAAAAGACCGATAGGCTGCATCTGCTGCACGGCCTCGAGGCTATTCTGCTCGATATTGACAAGGCGATCGCAATCATCCGCAACACCAAGCTCGAGGTGGATGTTGTGCCCAACCTCATGAAGGGCTTTGACATCGACGAGGTGCAGGCCGAGTTCGTGGCCGAAATCAAGCTGCGCAATATCAACGAGGAATACATCCTCAACCGCACGAAGGATATCGCCAAGCTCGAGGCCGACATCGCCGAGCTCAAAGACACGCTGAGCAGCGAAAAGAAGATCAAGAAGGTCATTCGCGACGAGCTTGCCGCTGTGAACAAGAAATATGTCACGCCGCGCAAGACCGGCCTGGTTTCTCCGAGTGAGGTTGTCGAGGTGAATCTCGAACCCGAGGTGGAGGAATACCCCGTGACCATCATGGTGTCGCGCGAAGGCTACCTGAAGAAGCTGACCGACCGCGTGCTGCGCGCTGCCACCTCGCTGAAGTACAAAGACGGGGATGAGCCGTTTATCGAGTTCGCCTCTTCGAACACGCACGAGCTGCTTGTGTTCACCAACCAGTGCCAGGTGTACAAGTGCAAGGTGGCTTCGTTCGAGGACACCAAGTCGGCCCAGCTGGGGTCGTTCTTGGCTACCGACTTGGATATGGCGCCCGACGAGAGCGTGACATGGGTCATCGACCCGGAGGATTACGCCGCCGATGTGCTGTTCGTGTTCGAGAACGGCCGCGTCGCGCGCGTTGCGTTGTCGGGGTATGCCACGAAGACCAATCGCAAGAAACTGAAAAACGCGATTTACGGCGGCAGCAAGCTTTTGTTCGCCACCGTGCTCAAAGAGGAACGTGACGTGGCCCTTGTGTCGAGCGACCATCGTCTGGTCAACTTCAACACAGCGCTGTTGAGAACGAAGACCACCACAAACACGCAGGGCGTGCAGGCGTTTACCATCAAGGGCGATCGCACGGTGACCATGGTGGGCAAAGCCGAGGAGTTTATCGGAGGAGAAGCGCAGGCCGAGAAATTCCGCGCGGAAAAGCTGCCCTCATCGGGCGCGCCCATGAAGGAAACCGACATGAAAAGCCTATTCGACCTTGAGGGATAACGGTCGAGAAGTTGTTCTGCTAAGCCATCGAATGAAGAATGAGGTGGCCCCGAAACATATGGTAGTGTTTCGGGGCCTAGCTTTGCTGCGATTCGCGCGCAAGCGAAGCGATGTGCGCCTTGTGGGCCAAAGGGTTCAAATGTCCGGTTTCGCTCGCGAACTGGTGCGAAGAGAAGGAGGAGGGGGATTCAAAGGGGGAGGGGGAAGGGAACTCTTTCCCTTCCCCCTCCCCCTTTGGAAGCTACGCAGGTCTCTCCATAATGTAGTCATCCATAACAAACCCCTCGCCAATGTCGGTCTCCACGGAATCGATCACCTCGAATCCTTTGGCAAAGTAGGCGCGGGTGCCCAGATCGTTGTGCTTGTTCACGGTCAAATACATCGCACGCAGGCCCTCATTGCGACACAGCGAGTCGTAGTGCTCGATGGTGCGGGAGCAGTAACCGTGTCCGCGCGCGCCTGCGAGCAGGTAAATCTTGGAGATGAAAAAGCGGTTCGTCTCGGGCTCGGTATGCCCACCGGTGTATCCCGCAATGCCGCGCGAGAACCACGGTGCGCACGCCTCATCGGCACCTTCGGCGGTCAGCTCGTCGTCCACCACAAACCAGTAGCGGTAGTCATGCTCCGCCATGTCGCGCTTGATGGCTTTAAGCGATTGAAAGTTTTCAATCATGTACTCCGTCTGCGCCTCGCCGATGAGCGCGGGCCAGTATTCGCGCCAGATTTGCCCGGCCAGACGAGCCAAATCCTCAACTTCCTCGGGCGTGGTTACGGGGTGGAACGTTACGGCCATATGACCTCCTTGCTTTCGGGGCGCCCGGCAAGCAAAACCCGCCCGCCAAGCAAAACGCTTTAGCACAGTATAGCGTTAGGGATGGTCACGGAATAAGGAGATACATATATTGCACGCGATGCAAGCAGGGAGGGGAGGATGGCTTGCGGACGCGAGTGCGGCAAGGCGTTCGCCCGCTTGGGCGACAGACGCATTCTAGATCGCCCAAACGGGGAACGACCAGATGTTTTCCGTTAAGGGAAACGCATCCGACGCCAGGCATACCACGCTTCCGCAGCCTATTTCGCGCTTGAGGGATGCTAATTCGGCGGGCACGTCGGAGCGATTGACTGGCGAAAGCGCATTGAAGTTTTTCGCATCGTGCGGCTTAGGAAGCGAGCTTTTCTTCACCTCGATAGGAAAAAGCGCACCATTTTGCTCAAGCAGTAGGTCGATTTCCTTCTTGTCGTTTGTTCGCGGCAAAAACTTCTCAAATCCGGGAGTCAATTCCGGATTTGAGAAGTTTTCCTACACCAGAATCGCGTCTATCATGCGGTCTTTCAGGTGGTTTGCTACTGCAAGTTTCCATGCTGGGTATCCCGGGCCGGGGTTCTTGTATTCGAAATCCTTGAGCGCCACAAGCTTCTCGCGTATGGAAGGCGTGATGAGCTCGCGGGCGATTGCCACGAAGTCGGTACCTATCTTGGGCCCGATCATGCTCACGTAGGAATCGAAATCGTCCTGCGCCATCATCATAGGCAGGCATGCCATGTTGTGGTCGAACAGCGGAGCCATACCAAGCACGTCGCCGGTAACGTTGTTCACAAGAAAGCCGTAGTTGCCAGCATGCCTGTCCACGTTGGCCATCACGGCATCCATGACCACCATTTCACGGAAGCGCTCTTCGGAGCCATGTTTGCGGCAAAAATCGAGCATGTCGCGCACTCCGAAGGGCTTGTCGAAGAATCGGTGCGCGGAGACAAAACCCACGTTTTCCGAGGTGAACAGGGGGCATTTGCTTGCCAGCTTACCGTGGAACCGCACGATACTGTACGGCACATGGTTTATATGGGCGGCTTCGAGCAAATCGGCAGCAAGAACCTCCGAATAGGGTTCGAATCCTGCATTTGCGTATCCCGTAGAACCGCGCTTGAGCAATGAAATCTGGTTGTTCTCCCTGATCCAGCATTTGGCAAACGAGCCGGAAGTGGCAAATTCGGGGGAGGTGGGGGAGGCGGCGCGACCGTACATGCCGGTGCCGTCGAAGGCGATGCGGGCAATCACGTCATCAAACGGGTTGCGATACAGCGACACGTCTTCCCAGGCCAGATCCTCGTCTGCACGCTTCATCCAAAAGGTGTCGGTGAGCGAAAGGCAGCGAGCCATGCCTATGAAGTCATGACGGGTGGTAAGTCCCAGCTCGCGCATAAGTCTCTCGATGGAAATGCGATGCTTTGCTATTTGGCGTCCGTCAATCCAGCTGTTGATATCGATGAAGCCATGCGGAAGGTAGCCATCGAGTTGCTCGATTTCTTCGTAATAGTATTCATCAATGTCTCTCTTTTCCTTGTACGTTGCAACAACAATGTCCTTGTTCATCAGCTGGTACAGCATGCTCGCACCTCCTTCGTGTTGCGTTTCTTGATGGGTATTGCAGATATTATAGGGTCTAAATCGCTCAAACGGGAAATGACCAGGTGCTTTCCATTGCTGCATCCGTCTTTTGCAGGGGCGGTTGTCATGGGCGCTCGGATTGACGCAAGAAAACCTTCCCAAATTCGGAATAGACTTCGGATTTGGGAAGATATTTGCAAGGGAGAGCGGCGGGGCGCGCCAGAGGGTTTCGCATCCCGCCGCATCAAAAGCATGTACGCAGCGTGAACCGCCTATGGAGAATGACGGGTCCGGCCTGGTGTATTTTGCAAAATCTTGACGCGTCTGCTGCGGCGAAATATCCTTATTAGTAATGAATACTAATAAGCGAAATACCATTCAGCGGTCCCTCGTTCTTGACGCGGTGCGTTCCATGCATAACCACCCCACGTCAGCCGAGGTATATGAATGCGTGCGCGAGCACCATCCGTCGATTTCGCGCGCGACGGTATATCGCAACCTAGCAGTGCTCTCCGAGTCGGGCGAGATAAAACGCGTAAAGGTTCCCGGCGGCGCCGACCATTACGACTATCGCGAAGACCCCCATTTTCACGGCGTGTGCCGAGAATGCGGAGCGGTGTGCGATATAGAAATACCCGGGGGCGTGAGCGCGTTCGAGGGGCTGAGCTCCCGCAGCTTCCAGGTGGAGGAGTGCTCGGTGGTGTTCACTGGCCTATGCGAGGCATGCGCCGCAAAGCATGCGGATGCCGCAAATCCCTCGGCGGTTGCCGGAAATTCTGCTAAGCAAGGTTAGGCGTCTTTCGTTTATCGCCGCTACCGCGTCTCGTGAGCAATCGCGCGCACCACGGCATCGGTGACGGAACCGGTTTTGTCCGCGTCTTCGATGCGCATGATGATGGAGCCCTTGAAGCCGTATTCGGTGATTTCCGAGAAAAACACCTGCGGGTCCTGCGTGACGGGCGACACCTCTTCGGCCGCCGCCTTCGACGTGCTGGCCAGGGCTTCGGCGATTTCGTCCATCGACCGGTTGCTGTTGGTGACGGCAAACGGCACCTTCAGCTGTGTGGCGGGCGGCAGCTTCACCAGGGCGTTCTTGGAGATGACGGAGTTGGGAATCACCACCAGCTCGCCCGCTTTGGTGCGAATGGTGGTATGGCGCCACGTGACGTCTTGCACTACGCCGATGTCGCCGCCCACTTCGATGTTGTCGCCGGGCTCCACGATTTTCATGAACGTCATCTGTATGCCGCCGATCAAATTCGAAAGCGTGTCTTGGAAGCCGAGCGACACCGCGATGCCTCCAACGCCCAGGGCGGTGATTACCGCGTTGGGGTTAATGCCAAAGCACGAATCCAAAATAATGCTGCCACCAATGACCCATATGATGGCGCGGGCGATGTTGATGATGATGCTCGAGGAAGGAAGCGGCACGTCGTCACGGTTGAGCAGGGCTTTTAGCGCCTTTTTCACCAAATGCGACACAACGGCGGTTGCCACTGCCAGCACGACAGCCCAAAAAATATTGCGCACCCATTCGTTGGATGCTATAGCTATGACCTGCTGGATGAGTTCGTTCATAGTGAGCCTTTCGTGCTGCGCTGCGCCTTGCGAGTGTGCCATTCGGTGTGGTTAGCATACCACGCTCGGCCACACGAGTCGCTGATTCGTGCTGCGTATCTTCGCGTGTGCGATGTGCATCGGCATCATATTTGGCGGGGCTTTGAGCATTGACTTTGGGCAGGGCAAAAACCTATGTTGCGAGTAGGGAAAGGTTGCGAACAGGGAAAGACGAGGGACGGGTGTATGGGACGCATGTCGACAGATTCCGCCAAACCCGCCGTGGCCGTGAGCGCATGTCTGCTGGGTGAGGAATGCACCTGGCGCGGCGGACACAACGCGCTGCCCGCCGACGCGATTGCGCGGCTCCGGGAGGCATGTGAGCTGGTGCCCATATGCCCCGAGGTTCAGGGCGGCTTGCCTACGCCTCGCCCTCCGTCGGAGATCGTGAATGCGCGTCCTGCGAGCGGCGATGAAGGGGTTAGGGGCACAGTGAGTTCTTGCGCTCTCGCTAACGAGGACTTTTGCTCCGCGGACGAAGGGGAGGCGCTGGAAGATGCGTGTCTTCGCGTGCTCACCAACGAGGGCAAAGACGTGACCGCGCAATTCCAGGCCGGAGCCCTTGCGGCGCTCGCCGATGCACGGACGGCAGGATGCCGCTTCGCGCTTCTTAAAGAGAAGAGTCCCTCCTGTGGCTTTGGTCGCATTTACGACGGAACGTTTTCGGGCGTGCTTGTGGAGGGCTCGGGCATAGCTGCCTGCATGTTTGCGGATGCCGGCATCCGCGTGTTTGGCGAGAGCCGCGTTGAGGAATTGCTGGCATTCATCAGGCAAGGGCGGGTGCGAGAATAGGTTCTGCTTGTTCCCGCTCGCCTTCGCTCGTTTGCAGTTCAATATTCGCTCCATATGCAACTGGGGATTCAATATTCGCTTCAAATGCAGTCGATTGTCGAATGGAGCGAGTATTGAACGCTACTTTTTCGGTAAGCGCGGTTCATATTCCATTTCGATAATCATCGCGCCTGGTCGCGTGTTATCTGGTCGTAAGGTTTCCTTCGCATCGCTCGTTCAAAAGTTCAATATTCGCTCTATTCGACAACGGGCTTCAAATAAGCCGAGTATTGAACTCCTGCCGTTGTTTCGCGGCCGAATCGTCGCAGCTTCAACACCCCCTGGCGCTGCCTCATTGCGCTATTCGGCCTTCTGCTGACGGTAAGGCGACGATATGGTTGTGGCTGTCTCTAGGCTTGTGGATACCCCGTGCAAAATCCGTGTGAAACGGGGCCGTAGCACCCGAATTGCCAGAGGTATTCAAAGCCCCCTGTGATACAATGCAACGGCTTGTCTGTAACAGGCAGACAGCCCCGTCTCGAATAGGCGAGCGGGTAGGTAACTGTAGGCCCCCGAGACATATTGAACGTAACCAATGTGACGAAGGGTCCCCGTGCTTGAAAGGGGTCCGTTTTGACCGAAATCAAGAACACGTCCGTCATCGACTTCGAGGACATCTCCGACGACCAGATGAACCAGATGATCGATGGCACCCTGACCGAGTTCGATGAGGGCGATCTGGTTCAGGGCACTGTCGTGAAGATCGAGCATGACGAGGTTCTGCTCGACATCGGGTTCAAGAGCGAAGGTGTCATTCCTTCCCGCGAGCTCTCCATCCGCAAGGATGCCGATCCCTCTGAGATCGTTGCTCTTGGCGACGAGATCGAGGCTCTGGTTCTCCAGAAGGAGGACAAGGACGGCCGTCTGATCCTGTCCAAGAAGCGCGCCGAGTACGAGCGCGCCTGGATCCGCGTGGAAGAGAAGTTCAAGGCCGGCGAGAACGTCACTGGCGAAGTCATCGAGGTTGTCAAGGGCGGCCTGATTCTGGACATCGGTCTGCGTGGCTTCCTGCCTGCTTCTTTGGTCGACCTTCGTCGCGTCAAGGATCTGGACATGTACCTGGGCACCGAGATCGAGGCCCGCGTCATCGAGATGGATCGCAACCGCAACAACGTCGTTCTGTCCCGCCGCGTGCTGCTGGAGGAGGGCCGCAAGAACGAGCGCGCCGAGATCCTCAGCAAGCTCGCCAAGGGCATGCGTCTCAAGGGCACCGTTTCCTCCATCGTGGACTTCGGTGCGTTTGTTGACCTGGGCGGCATCGACGGTCTGGTTCACATCTCCGAGCTCTCTTGGAACCATGTCAACCATCCCTCTGAGGTCGTCAAGGTTGGCGACGAGGTTGAGGTCGAGGTTCTCGACGTCGACCTGCAGCGCGAGCGCATCTCCCTGGGCCTGAAGCAGACCCAGCCTGATCCCTGGCTGAAGCTTGTCGAGAGCTATCCCGTTGGCTCTATCGTGGACGGCAAGGTCACCAAGATCGTTCCGTTCGGCGCTTTCGTCGAGCTGGGCAACTCCATCGAGGGCCTGGTGCACATCTCCGAGATGGCCAACAAGCACATCGACACGCCTGCTCAGGTTGTGAAGGTGGGCCAGGAGGTCAAGGTCAAGGTTATGGACGTCAACTCCGAGCGTCGTCGCATTAGCCTGTCCATGAAGGCCGCTGCTGCTGAGCTGGGCATCGAGATCGAGGTCGACGAGACCATCCAGGCTCCCGAGCCCCGTCAGCCCAAGAAGAAGGCTGAGAAGGCCGCTGAGAACGCCGCTGAATAACAGCGCGTCTGCCTCGGATATAGCAATCTAAAGGAGCCACCCTTCCGGGGTGGCTCCTTTGCGTATAGAAGGTTCGCACGGCGCACAGCTCTGCGCCAGGTGCCGGCGTATCGGTGTACGGGGAAGAATACTTGATGCTCGCCCATTTCTCATTGCGGTAGAGGGCAGCTCCTGCAGCCTTGACGGACAGGTCTGGTCTGTCCCGGATTTCCCTGCTGAAAAAGTCGCGTTTAGCGCGATTTCCGGACTCCCCTGCTGAAAAAGTCGCGTTTAGCGCGGACGGCAAGCCGCGCCAAAAGGGGGGCGACGGACGTCTTGAGCACGTTTCCCCAGGTCACAACTTTTGCCGCGCTCCATTTCGCCCATTCTGCGCCTAATCGGTCGTTCTAAACGCGAGTTTTTCAGCAGCAATGCGCCCAAATCGCGCTAAACGTGAGTTTTTCAACATCAATAGAAAGGGCGGAAGAGCAGGGCCGCCCGACCCCGCCCCGTCGCATGTGCCGCTCGTGCTGTTCGCGTTTAATTATCGGGCGTATGCCAATTGCAGGGATCGGGCGCGGCCAGATTGCGAATCCCGGCGATGATGATGTCTATACCGTCCTGAAATGCCTGATCAGAATAGGCCTTTTCAGCCGTCTCAAACCACGAGGGGCGGTTTTCAGGGTCCGAATCGTAATGCCCCTCAATCTGCATGCCCTCATTTGCGTTGAACCCCGTAAGAAAGGCATCGACGATACGCCATACTCGAGTAAGAACATCCTCGGGCATGCCCTGGTCATGGTGTAGCTTTTGGATGCGTTCGGTATGGCGGATGAGGGCGGGGCTCCATGCAGGCGCCTGCACGAGGTGGAGGTGCGCATGGGCGTGGTTGAGGTGGACCTGCCGAATGGAGGTCATGGTGCGTCGAAGGGTTTCGTCCCAGCGCTCGCCCAGAATGGGATCGGCGTCCACTTCTTCGAACGCCAGAGCGAACACTGCTTGCTTGATTTCGTCAATTGAGCCGTAATGACGGTACAGTGCCATGGGCGTTTTATTGAGTGCTTTTGCCAGCTTGCGAATCGACAGGTTTTCGATTCCCTCCTCGTCGGCAAGCTCGAGCGCTTTTTTGCGAATGATGTTCTTGGTGAGCCGTTCGTCGGACTGTGCTGTGCCTATCGGCTCGGTGGGGGTGTTTATCATAGATGCCGGGGTCGGCGAATTGTGCATGATTCCTCGAAACGTATGAATCGGTTAGTGTTCTGAAGGATGGTAGCAGGAATTGCGTCAAAGGGGTTTCGTTTCGACCAAACGCGCAAAAATGTCGCGCTGTTAAAGAGAAAAGGCCTCGGAGTCGTTCGTGCTCATAGCAAAAAATCAAATAGCCTCTTGAAGTATTCGTGTGTACGGCGTACACTTTCGCCTAACGTGTACAGTGTACACAAGGAGGGATTGCGGAGAACAACATAGCGAATTTGTTGCGGCGAATGATGTGCGACCGCGGGGTTCTTGCGAGTGTTATGTCGTTGGAATCGCATGGCGGTCTTGGTGCATTGCAGGCGACGTGGAAGTGTCCGGTGTACTCGACTCTAGGAGCCCCGATACGTTCACGCTCAATTCTGGGATGCGAATCATCCTGCATCGTTCAAGCCAAAACCAATTCGCTCAGCGTTGCCTCCGCAAAGCAACAAGAGAGGGGATGAGTCAGGATGACGAAAACTGACGAAACCAAGTATTCCTTCACGCGCAGGAACTTCATGAAGGGCGCTCTTGCCGCCGCTGCCGCCATGGGCGTAGGCGCGGTTGCTGCCGGTTGCTCGCCTGCGGGCACCAGCGAGGGCGCTGCCGAAGGTGCCGCCGAGGGAACGGCGGAGGGCACCACCGCCGCTGCGGCAGACTACCAGAACATCTATGCCGATGGCGTGAATCTCATGCCGGGCCGCAAGGCCGAATGCCCTGGCCCGCGCGGCCCCGTGGCGTTCGAGGCGCGCGAGATCGGCGACGATGAAATCCAGCGTGAAGAGAGCTTCGACGTGGTTGTCGTGGGCGCCGGCGTGGGCGGTTTGATTGCCGGCCTTAAGGCCGCCGACATGGGCGCTAATGTGCTCATCCTCGAGAAGATGACCAAGGGTCGCGGCTGCTTCGAGTGCTTCGGCGCCGTTGGGGCCAAGTGCCAGGAAGGCACCAAAATCGACAAAACCGTGCTTCTGGACGAAATCTATCGCTCCGCATACTTCCGCACGCGCCCTGAGCCCGCACGCACCTATGTTGACCGTTCCGGCGAGGCTACTGATTTTTGGCAGGAAATGCTGGACAAGGGAGCTAACGGCTTCGTTATTACCAAGGTTGAGCAGGCACCGTCCACCTGTGGTTTCCCTGCGATGACCGACCTCATCGACAGCGAGCTGGGCTTCTATGACTCGCCCTGTCTGCCCGAGGACGCAGGCGTTCGCTCCGGCCTTTCCGGCATCTATGTGTGCCTGGAGATGCAGGACGTGGCCAAGACCGCATACGACACCATCGACATGCGCTTCTCCACGCCCGCCGTGCAGCTGACCACTGACGACTCCGGTGCCGTGACCGGCGTCATCGCCAAGGATGCCGACGGATACTTCAAGGTCAACGCTGCCAAGGGCGTCATCATGGCCACCGGCGGCTATGACTGCAACCCTGAGATGATGCAGGCATGGACTCGTCCCGAGGACTACGCCAACTCCAGCTGGTGGAACCCGGGCTGGGGCACCACGGGTGACGGTCATATGATGGGCCTCAAGATCGGCGCGCAGATGGATCCCATTCCGCAGCCGGTCATGAACTTCCGCTGGGGCACTCCCGATTCGTTCTGCGCCGCCGACACATGGGGCGCTGTGAGCCTGGGCATCCTGGTGAACGGTCGCGGCAAGCGTTTCGTGCGCGAGGACGCTCCTTTCCAGGTGGTATCCAATGCCCAGAACGCGCAGCCTGCCTACGGCAAGAACTGCTGGTACATTTTCGACGAGACCATGGCCACCGGCATGGATATCGAGGGCTACGAAGCCAAGAGCTGGCTGTTCGAGGGCTCCACGCTCGAGGAGCTGGCCGAGGCCGCGGGCATCGATCCCGAGGGTTTGGTCGCCGAGGTCGAGCGCTATAACGGTTTCTTCGACGCCAAGAAGGACGAGGATTTCGCTCGCGACCTGAATTCCGCCATGCCCATCACCGGCAAGACCTTCTACGCCTTTACCACCAACAGCAACATCCTCGCTACGGTGGGCGGTCTGTGCATCGACGGCAACTGCAGCGTGCTCGATGTGAACGACAACCCCATCAAGGGTCTGTTCGCATGCGGCAATGCGTCCGGCAGCTTCTTTGCGGGCAACTATCCGCGCCACATTCCTGGTACCTCTATCGGTCGCGCTATTACTTTTGGCTACGTGGCTGCCGAGAGCGCCGTCAACGGTACGCTCGGTGTTGGCCCCAAGCTCGACGGCAATGCCGCTCCGCTCGCCGTGTATGCCGAGGGCGCTGCGGTGAGCGAGGAAGAGATGGCTTCCTACGAGAGCATGGGCGATTGGAACCCGTACAATCCGGTCCATGGCGGCAGCACCCAGTACACGCCTGAGCAGCTGGGCGGCATTCCCGATGCCTGCGACAACTGCCATGACTACGGTGCTGGCGAGCCCACGGTGGCCGACGGCATGACCTGGAAAGCCCAGCAGTAAATCGACATCGACTCAAGCGCGATGCCCCTCCCTCTATGTGTCGCGCTTTGTATCGACCGAGAACCGCCCTTCGGGGCGGTTCTTTGCGTTTCGGGGTGTGGATTGGGTGACGGGGCTCTCCTTGCGCTAGAATGCCCCTATGAATCAAGATTACACGCATACACAAGCATTTGTTTCGGGAAAGCGGCGCGTCGTTTTGGGCATGAGCGGCGGGGTGGATTCGTCTGTCGCCGCCGCGTTGCTGCAGCGGGCGGGTTACGAGGTGCTAGGTGTAACGTGCCTGTTCTCCGATGACGAATCGGTGCAGCAGGCGGTCGAAGATGCGCGTGCCGTGGCGGAGCGTTTGGGCATTCGCCATGTGGTATACGATGCGCGCGCCCTGTTCGAAGAGCGCGTTGTCCGGGATTTCGTGGACGGCTACGCATGCGGTATGACGCCCAGTCCGTGCGTGGGGTGCAACGCCCGCGTAAAGATTCCGGCGCTTTTTGCCGCGGCCGAACAGGCGATGGCTGATGCTGATGACGGTGCGAATGCCGGCATCGCGGATGCTGCGGATAGCGCCCCTGATTTCTTTGTCGCTACTGGCCATTACGCACGCGTGACGCGCCGACGTGACCGCTTTGCCGTTGCCCGCGCGGCCGACCTCTCCAAGGATCAGTCCTATATGCTCTCCCTGCTCTCGCAAGAACAGCTCGCGAGACTCGTGCTGCCGCTGGGCGATATCGAAGGCGGCAAGCCCGAGGTTCGTAGTATGGCGCATGAGCTGGGGCTTCCCGTGGCGTCAAAGTCGGACAGTCAGGACATCTGTTTCATTCCCGACGGCAACCATCTGGCATTTCTCGAGCATCGAGGCGTAAGCGCCGCCTCGGGCGACATCGTGACGCGCGATGGAATCGTGGTCGGCCGCCACGACGGGCTGTTCCGCTATACCATCGGCCAGCGAAAAGGGCTCGGCATCGGTGGCGCACCTGAACCGTATTACGTGGTAGGCAAGGACGCCGTCCAAAACCGCTTGATTGTGGGGTTCGCGCATGAGGCGCGCATCGATTGCGTGCGGCTTGCGCGCATGAACTGGCAGGCTGCTTCGCCAGAAGAGCTCGCTGCCCGCTTTGCTGAGCGCGGGCCGCTTGCGTGCTCGGTTAAGCTTCGCTATCGCCAGCATGCGGTGCCGTGCCGTCTGGTGCCCGCCGACATGGAGGGCGATATGGGACTCGCGTTTGTGAACAGCCGCGGCATGCAGTTCAAGCCGGTTGGTGTCGAGGGGTCCATTCCTGCGGCGACCGTCCTGCTCGACCAGCCGCAAACGCCCACGGCCCCCGGGCAGTTCGCCGTGCTTTACGATGGCGATGCCGTGCTGGGCGCGGGCGTCATCGAGTCGGTTCGCCTGGCGGAAGAGGCATGAGGAGGAAACGCATGACAACGGCTGCTTTGATAGGCGGCATCGGATCGGGCAAGTCCACCGTGTCGGGTATGTTCGCGCAGATGGGCGCGGGCGTCATCAGTCTGGATGCCATCGGGCACTATGTGCTCACTACGCCTGAGGTCAAGTTCGATTTGGCGCGCACGTTCGGCACGGGAATCTTTGACGAGAAGGGCGAGGTGGTGCGTCCGCGCCTTGCGAAGGCGGCCTTCGACACGCCCGAACACACCGAATGGCTCAACGGCATAACGCATCCCGCCATCATGAAGGAGTGTCGCCGTCGCATCAAAGAGCTCGCGCAGATTCACCCCTTGGTGCTGGTGGAGGTCACGTCGGGAGAAATCTCGCACAAGACGCTTCCGTGGGCGGATGCTATTGTTGCGGTGAGCGCAGCCGAGGATGTGCGCGTGGCCCGTGCGGTAGCGCGCGGCGAGCAGACCGAGGAAGACGTGCGCGCTCGCTTGGCCATTCAGCTCACCGACGAGCAGCGCGAAGCTGTGGCCGACTACGTGATTCGCAACGACGGCTCGCTGGAGGAAGCGCAGGCCCAGGTGCAGGAAGTTTGGCAGGCGCTTACGCGATAGCGCTTTGGGTGGACGAAATCGGAGGATGCATGGCTGAATACGGAACAGCCAACTATATTCGTATCGACTCGTGGCGTCCCGGTTGGGTGCGTTACATGTATGTCGATGTGGAGGAGTACCTCGCGGATGCCATCTTCGAGACCTACGATGTGCATCCGAAATATGCCAACGGGGAATACTTCTACCCCGGTACGCCGTACGTGCTGGCCGAGTGCCGCGTACGGACGGCGCAGGCGGCGCAGTTCGAGGAATGCATGGGCATGCTCGAGCGAAAGGCGCTGCTCAAGGGCTATGCGGATTATCCCGCCATGTGCAAGGAAATCCTAGGATTCGGCGCCGAGGAAGAGGCGATGGAGGCCTATGAGAGGTCGTCCGGACAGACCGATCACCTGCGCGCCATAGCCGAGGGCGACATCGAGGACCCGACGCTTACTCATGCGCAGGAGGCCCGCATCAAAGAGGCATACCGCACTTACGATGAATATGAGTTTGACATCTGGGCAAAGGGCTTCTATGCCGGTGGCTACGCGACGCAGCGCGCAAAAGGGCGGCCGGCGGGCGATACGCAGGCGGATCCAGCCGAAAGCGGCGATGCCGAGGACGATGCCATCTAGACAGGCGCCGCCGAATCTGGCCAATAGCCCACGCCGCCGAGAAGGGTCGTTATTTGTACAGTGAAACGCTTTTCAAATCACGCTTTTACCGTAAAATGGCGTCCTTTGTTAGGGGGCTCGTTAGAAGATTCGTCAGGAAGTGACGTGCGGCATCGTATGCGCTGCATGACGCATACGGCATCACATACGCGTCCATGACGCATGCGGCATGGAGACGGCGTGCAGCGCCCTCGCGTCATCTCAGCCACCTGTTGATTGTGCTATTCTGCTTTGAAATCATCGGCGAACGGCTGGTTTGCTCGTGCGAACGGTTTCGCGAGACAAAAAGGCCCCATTCGTCTCGCATGACGCCTCCCGTGCCATTGCGCTGCCGCTTTTGCGGAACGTTCGACGCAGCAATATGGGTCGCGCATGCGCCCAGCGCGCCTCGAGCGCGCATCGATTGAGGAGTGTGAACGCATGCAGCAGACGCATGAAATGCACGGGATGGGCACGCAAGCCGGCGCATGGGACGGTTTTGCGGGCGGCATCTGGCAGAACGAAGTGGATGTACGCGATTTCATCCAGCGCAACTATACCCCCTACGAAGGCGATGAGTCGTTTCTCGTCGGGCCCACGCAACGCACGACCGACCTTTGGAACGACGTGCTCTCCCTGCTCGAGGAGGAGCGCAAGCGTGGCGGGGCCCTCGATATGGATACCGATGTGGTGACCGGCATCACCTCTCACGGTGCGGGCTACATTGACGCCGCGCACCCCGAGCGTGAAACCATCGTGGGCCTGCAGACCGATGCGCCGCTCAAGCGCGCTTTGCACGTGAACGGCGGCATTCGCATTGCCGTCCAGGCCTGCGATCAGCACGGATACAAGGTCGACCCGCAGATCGTGGATACCTACACCAATCATCGCAAGACGCATAATGCCGGCGTGTTCGACGTGTACACGCCCGAGATGCGCGCCTGCCGCAGCGCACACATTATCACGGGCCTGCCCGACGGCTACGGTCGCGGCCGCATCATCGGCGACTATCGTCGTGTGGCGCTGTACGGCGTCGATTTTCTCATCCGCGACAAAGAACGCCAAAAGGCCTCCACGCCCAACGTGATGACCGAAGAGAATATTCGCGACCGCGAGGAGCTTTCCGAGCAGATTCGCGCGCTCAAGCAGCTGATCGAGTTGGGCCGCATCTACGGGTTTGAGATCTCGCGCCCGGCCGTCAACACGCAGGAGGCCATCCAGTGGATCTACCTGGCGTATCTCGCCGCCACCAAGGAGCAAAACGGCGCCGCTATGTCCATGGGCCGCACCACCACGTTCGTGGATATCTACGCCGAGCGCGACCTGGCGCGCGGCACATTCACCGAGGAGCAGATCCAGGAGTTCGTGGACCACTTCATTATGAAGCTGCGTATGATCAAGTTCGCGCGCACGCCCGAATACCAGGAGCTTTTCAGCGGCGATCCGCAGTGGGTAACCGAGTCCATCGGCGGCATGGGCGTTGACGGCCGCACGCTGGTCACCAAAACGGCGTATCGCTACCTGCACACGCTGGAGAACATGGGTACCAGCCCCGAACCCAACCTCACCGTTTTGTGGAGCACGCACCTGCCGCGCGCGTTCAAGGAATTCTGCGCGCGCACATCCATTGCCACCTCGTCTATCCAGTACGAGAACGACGACCTCATGCGCGTGTACCATGGCGACGACTACGCTATCGCGTGCTGCGTGAGCTCCATGCGCATCGGCAAAGAGATGCAGTTTTTTGGCGCTCGCGCCAACCTGGCCAAGTGTCTGCTGTATGCGCTCAACGGCGGCGTGGACGAGATTACCAAAAAACAGGTGGGTCCCAAGTACCGCCCCGTAGAGGGCGACACGCTCGATTTCGATGACGTGATGGGCAAGTACCTGGATATGATGCAGTGGTTGGCCGGCGTGTATGTGAACTCGCTCAACATCATCCACTACATGCACGACAAGTATTGCTACGAGGCCATGCAGATGGCGCTGCATGACGCGCACGTGCATCGCTGGTTCGCTACCGGCATCGCTGGGCTTTCCGTAGTGGCCGATTCGCTTTCCGCCATCAAGTACGCGAAGGTGCATCCTGTGCGCGACGAGGACGGCGTGATCGTGGATTTCGAGATCGAAGGCGATTTCCCCAAGTACGGCAACGACGACGATCGCGTCGACTTGATTGCGCGCGACGTGGTGCATCGTTTCATGGGCTTCATTCGCATGAACGACACCTACCGCAACTCGGTACCCACTACGAGCGTGCTCACCATTACGTCCAACGTGGTGTACGGCAAGAAAACAGGCTCCACGCCTGACGGCCGCAAACGAGGCGAGGCGTTCGCGCCCGGTGCCAACCCCATGCATCATCGCGATTCGCATGGGGCGATCGCGTCGCTCGCCAGCGTGTCCAAGCTGCCGTTCCGCGATGCGCAGGACGGCATCTCCAACACGTTCTCCATTGTGCCGGGGGCGTTGGGCAAAGACGACCAGGTGTTTTTCGGGGAGCTTGATTTAGACGGCGTGGATTGGGCGAACGATGTGTCGTTCGAGAACGCCGTGTGCGGCGCGTGCTGCGACGATCCCAGTGCGCCCGATGGTGCGATCGACGGCGATCGATAGCGGCTTGCTGCAAGAGGTGCTGCTGAGTGCGACGGGGTTTGCCTGTTCAGCGGCATTGTGCGGCTGATGGGGCGATGACAATGCGCGGCAGGTGGAGCCGTTGGCGATGTCCGGCGTCTCCATCGCGGTTGTGAGAACGGGACGCGCCGCCCGTGGTGCGTGGCGCAAGATATGGATATGAGGAGAACGAGCGTTATGAAGATCGAAGAGGTTTCTCAGGCGCAGGCCGATAACCTGGTGAGCATGCTGGACGCGTACGCCGAAAAAGGCGGGCATCACCTGAACGTGAACGTGTTCAACCGCGAGACGTTGCTGGACGCGCAGGCGCATCCCGAGAGGTATCCGCAGCTCACCGTACGTGTGAGCGGCTATGCCGTGAATTTCAACAACCTCACGAAAGAGCAGCAGGACGAGGTGATTTCCCGCACGTTCCATTCTGAACTGTAGTGTCTGGGATGCTGGGAAACATACACTCGATCGAAACCTTCGGCACGGTTGACGGGCCGGGGGTTCGTTTCGTTGTGTTCATGCAGGGCTGTCCCATGCGCTGTGCCTATTGCCACAATCCCGATACGTGGAAGCCGGGCGAAGGGTGCAAGACGAGCGTTGCGCAGATTGTGGACGAATTCGAGCGCAATCGTGCGTTCTATCGCAACGGTGGCATCACGGTGACCGGCGGCGAGCCTCTATTGCAGCCTCAGTTTGTGGGGGAGCTGTTTGCCGCCATGCATGAGGCGCCGGGCGGACGCGTGCATACGTGTCTTGATTCAAGCGGCTTTGGGTGGCTGCCGGGCAAGCCGGAGCGATTCGAAAAGCTTCTGGGGGAGTGCGACTTGGTTCTGCTCGATGTGAAGCATGCCCATGCCGATGCCCACAAACGGCTTACCGGATGCGATTTGGCGCCCGTGCTTGCGTTCGGCGGCGAGCTGGCGCGTCGGAATATTCCTGCGGTCATTCGCCATGTTGCTGTGCCGGGCATCACCGATTCTGAGGAAGAGTGCGAAGCGCTGGGGCGCCTGATTGCGCCGTGGCGCAACGTGGTGGGTCTGGAGGTTTTGCCGTACCACACCATGGGGGTGGAGAAGTACGCCGAATTGGGCATCGAATACCCGCTCGCCGAAACCCCTGCCATGAACAAAGCCCGCATTCCCGCTCTCCGTCAATCTATTCTTCGCGGTATGAAGGCGGGGCGTGCACAGTTGGCGCGGTAGTGTTGTGGTCGCCTGCTGCCCCTCGCTGGCGTTAGCGGGGCGCCCGGGGCGCGGGGTTTAGAAACAAACGGCGATTTGCTGCAGTTTTCGCGGGGTGCCCCGAGTACACCGCCGTTGGGCTTCGCGTTTCCCCAGGTCACAGCCTCGCTTCGATTGGGCTACTCGAAGGGGTGTCCGAAAACTGCAGCAAATCGCCGTTTGTTTGCGGGGGCGATTTTTACGCGGTTGCGAAACGACGTTTAAGCAGCAGCAAATCGGCGTTTGTTTGCGGGGCGACGTTTGTGTTGCAGCGAATCGCCGTTCGTTGCATCCGGGCGTCGGGATCCGCCCCGCCGGCTCCGGCGGCGGCGCCGAAGCTCGGAGTCCTGCCCCGCGTCCGCTGCCTCCGGCCCCGCCGCCTGCTGCCTCCGTACAAGGCGGTTTGCTGCAATCTGTGCTTGAGGCGTCCGATGGGGGAACGGGCTGTTCGTCACCTAGCCGGTTTGACTACTTTTTCGGTCTCGCTTGCGTATAACCTGGATGCGGGTCGTCGGTTGAGGTGCCGGAAATCTTGGAGGTTCTCCACGGGGCGCGGAAATCAGCGATTCGCTCTACGGTAGCGTCTTTGAAATCGGTCAGTTTCTCCACGGTGTCGTCGCGAAAATCCGCCATTTGCCTAACGGCGGTATCGCGTGCTTCGGCGGCCTTGGCAACTGCGGCGTCGCGGGCAGCTCCGGCGGCGGATGCCATGGCCTCACGCAGGTCTTCTACCAGACCGCAGTTTTTCAGGAACGAGAGCGCCTCTCCGTACGAATCGCGTCGTAGCTCACGCATGTCCGTCGGCCCATCTTCCGTGAACAGCAGTGCTTTGGTGATCACGCCTACGCGCACCGTAAGATACGCGTTCGCCGCGCCCTGCGCCGCGGAGGAAAGCACCACACTCGATGCGGCTATTGCAGCATTTCCGCCGATGAGCGCCACGATTTCCTCAAGATCCATCTCTTCTATGCCGCCGGCGATAAGCGTCGCCTTCATTGCGCGCACGTATAAGCCGAGCAACGCCGGGGCAGACGGTCGGTACCCGCAGGCCTCAACGATGGCGCGCACCATGCGCAGATTCACCGCCAGGACAGAAATCATGTCAAAGGCGGGTGCCTGCGAAATGGCGGTGGTGGTAAAAGACGCTTTGGCTGCCTCTTTGATGTGCAAGTCGACCACGGGCGAAAGGCTTGCCCTGTACAACTCGGCGAATTCGGCTGCGGGAACGCCGTCCGTGCCGGAAGGGATGCTTTTCCTTGCTTCGCCAGATATATTCGCGCGCTGCAGATTTTCGCTAAGCATGCGAAGATATTTCCTCCGCGAGCGTTCGCTGCCTTCGTGCAACTTGTGCAGCCCGAACACGGGACGACTTAGGGTGCGGACGACGGGATAGACAATACCTGCTGCAACAAGTGCCACGACGAGAAGGTAGAAAGCCGCGCCGAGAACCCAGTGCGCAGAGAATAACTGGTTTCCCAAAGAAACCACGCTCCCGATGAGTGCGAGCAGCACAAGCAATCCGAAAGCGGCAACGGGAAGGGCAATGCGGGCGCTGAGCTTGGTTTCCATGGCGATTCCTTTGCGGCGTAGCTGGCAAATGCTCCATTGCTTATTGTATGGGTTGTTAGTTGTGATGCGCATGATTAATATTATCGGATGATGGATATCGCGGTGTGCGCGTATATTTTCAATTGAGTTCACGTCATTATCCGATTGAGATTCAATACAACACTTTTTATGACCGACAGCTCAACAATTGGTTGCACAAATACCTATATAAGCGTGTGCAAGATGTGGGAGTTGGTAGGGCTTTGCGCAAAGCGTATGAGTCCGGTGATATAAGGAATGAGGCCGAGTTCGAAAGGAGGATGAACGATGTGCTATCTCGTGGCTAAGTGGTTCGATCAAACGGGCTGTCTGGCTTTGCAAACGTGTGCGGGTATGGGTCTTGTCGAAATGAAGCGTCGAATCGATGGCAAGTTCGGTCATGATCGACTGCAGCTCGTTACCATCACGCGTCCTTCCGCCTATGGCGAATACGAGCCCTACACCTTCGTCTCTTCCGAGCAAGAACTCGTGGATGCCCTTTCCGCACAAGCGGCAGCTCACTAGCTTAATAACTCAGATAACCAGCCTGCAGGTACTTGAAGGGGCGATTGCATGTCCACCCATTTGCAGAATATCGAAGGCGCCGTCATGGAGGGGAAGCTCCCCGACGTGCGACTCGCATCCACGCCGTTTAGGGTGGTGAGCCCTTACGAGCCCAGCGGCGACCAGCCCCAGGCCATCGAGAAGCTCGCCGAGGGCATCAACCGCGGCTTGCGCTACCAGACGCTTTTGGGCGTTACCGGTTCGGGCAAAACATTCACCATGGCGAAAACCATCGAGGCCGTCCAAAAGCCCACGCTGGTCATGGCTCCCAATAAAACGCTCGCCGCCCAGCTCGCTGGTGAGCTCAAGGAGTTCTTTCCCCATAACGCCGTTGTGTACTTTGTCAGCTACTACGATTATTACCAGCCTGAGGCCTACGTGCCTTCCACCGATACGTTTATCGAAAAGGACGCCTCCATCAACGAGGAGGTGGAAAAGCTCCGCCATGCGGCAACCGCCAGCCTGCTGTCGAGGCGCGACATTATCGTGGTCGCGTCCGTGAGCTGCATCTACGGTATAGGCAGCCCGGCCGATTATGCGGGTATGGCCGTGTTCGTGGACAAGGAGAAGCCCGCCGAGCGCGACGATGTGATTCATGAACTTATCGACATCCAGTACGACCGCAACGATTACGAGCTCAAGCGTGGCACCTTCCGCGTGCGCGGCGATGCTCTGGACGTGTTCCCGCCGTACGCCGACAACCCCGTACGCATCGAGTTCTGGGGCGACGAGGTGGAGAGCATCCAGGAGATTGACAACGTGACGGGCGAGGTGCTGGGCGAATACGAGGCGCTTCCTATTTGGCCCGCGTCGCATTATGTGACCGCGCGCCCCAAGATGGACCGCGCCATCAAGACGATTCAGGACGAGTTGCGCGATCGCCTGCAGCAGTTCAAAGCCGAGGGCAAGCTGCTCGAAGCGCAGCGGTTGGAAATGCGCGTGAATTACGACCTGGAGATGCTGGAAACCATGGGCTTCTGCAGCGGCATCGAGAACTATTCGCGTCATTTGGACGGTCGCGAGCCGGGTGAGCCGCCGTACACGCTCATCGATTACTTCCCGGACGACTTCATGTGTATCATCGACGAGAGCCACGTGACGGTGCCGCAGATTCGTGGCATGCACGAGGGCGACCGCAGCCGCAAGGTCACGTTGGCCGAGCACGGGTTCCGTCTGCCCAGCTGCTTGGACAACCGTCCGTTGCGTTTTGACGAGTTCGAGCAGCGCGTTCCGCAGTTCATTTATGTGTCTGCCACGCCGGGCGATTACGAGGAGAAGGTCACGCAGCAAGAGGTGGAGCAGATCATTCGCCCCACGGGCCTGTTGGACCCCGAGATTATCGTTCGTCCCATCGCCAGCCAGATCGACGACATCATCGACGAGGCAAAGGAACGTGCCGCGCGCGACGAGCGCGTGCTCATAACCACGCTCACCAAGAAGATGGCAGAGGACTTGACCGACCATCTGCTGGACCAGGGCGTCAAAGCGCGCTATATGCATTCGGATATCGCAACGCTCGAGCGCGTGGAAATCCTGCGCGACCTGCGCAAGGGAGAATTCGATGTGCTGGTGGGCATCAACCTTCTGCGTGAGGGTTTGGACCTTCCCGAGGTAAGCCTGGTGGCTATTTTGGATGCCGACAAAGAGGGCTTTTTGCGCAACCATCGCAGCCTCATCCAGACCATCGGTCGTGCGGCGCGCAACGTGAGCGGCCAGGTGATCATGTACGCCGACAAGCTGACTGATTCCATGGACCGTGCCATCAGCGAAACACGCCGCCGCCGTGCCATCCAGATGCAATACAACGAGGAGCACGGCATCAAGCCGCAGACGGTGCGCAAGGCCATCAATGACATGATGGGCTTCATGAACGACGCCGACGGCAACGAGGTGGGCAGCGCCGAAGAGGTGAACAAGGCGCTCGCCGAGATGTCGCGCGGCGAAGTCATGCGCATCATCTCCAGCATGGAGGAAGAGATGGCGGCTGCGTCGCAGAACATGGACTTCGAAGAGGCGGCGCGCCTGCGCGATCAGGTAGTGAAGCTGCGTGCTCAGGTTGAGGGCTCATCAGAGAAAGACGTGCTAGCCGACCTTAAGAAGACCGCCCGCAAAGGCAGCGCGTTTGGCAATCGCAAGAATTCTGCCTATGGAGGGTCGCGCAGGGCGTAGCCGCGCAAAAGTTCGATGGGGTTTTGCTAGGGCTCGTCTTTCCTGTCGGGCTGGCCAGGAGTTGGTCTGGTTCTCATTTTGCCGCATGGCCCACAGGTCAGAAAGAGCACGTTTAGCGAGATTCGGCCGTGCCGGTGCTGAAAAACTCGCGTTTAGCGCGATTTGGGCGCATCGCTGCTGAAAAAGTCGCGTTTAGAACGACCGGTTAGGTGCGGAATGGGCGACATAGAGCGCGGCAAAAGTTGCGACCTGGGAAAACGTGCGCAAGATGCCCCGCCGTCCTCTTCGACGTGGCTTGCCATTCGCGCTAAACGCGAGTTTTTCAGCAGGGAAATCAGGGAATCGCGCTAAGCGTGGCATTTTCAGCAGAGGATTCTGCCGCACTTCCGAGAAATCCAGGAATCATTCTAAACGCGAGTTTTTATCCGTTCGATGCGTGTTTTACCCCTCTTCATATACCATCTGGGCATGATGGAAGGCTGCCGCGTGAACCCCTGCAAGGGCCGCGTGTTTGGCGAGGAGATGCCCGAGGGCTATGAGCCTCCTGCGGCCGACGGTCAAAAGAACGTGATGGTGGTGGGTGGCGGCCCCGCCGGCATGGAGGCGGCTCGCGTGGCCGCTGAGCGCGGGTACACCGTCAGCCTGTACGAAGACGACGACTCCTTGGGCGGCCTGCTCTCGTTCGCCGAGGCCATCAAGGGTCCGCACGAGAACCTCAGCCAGTATCGCAGCTATCTGTCGCATGCGCTCGAGCTTGCGGGCGTGAGCGTGACCACGGGGCAGGAAGTGACCGCCGACTTCGTGCGCGAGCAGAATCCCGATGTGGTAATCGTCGCCGTTGGCGGTGCGCGCCAAGAGCTTGGCCTCGAAGGAACCGAATCCACGCCCGTTTTGTCTGTGGAGGAGTTCAGCCTTACCGACTTCGGCGACAATGTGGTAGTTGCCGGCTTCAACGCCCAGGCGCTTGACTCGGCTCTGTATCTGCTGGCTCACGGTAAAACCGTGACGATGGTGGCGGAAGACGACATTGCCAATCTGGGTAAGGGCCAGTCTGCCAAGATGCTTTCCTTTGTGCTGCCGGCACTCTATGCCGTTGGCTGCCGCGTGATTCCTAATGCCACGATCGACGCTATCGGTGACGGGCAGGTGACGGTGACCGACGGCGCCGGCATCGAACGCACCATCGCCTGCGATGCGGTGGTGAACGCAATCGACATGGCGCCCAACACTGCGCTTGCCGACGAACTCGAAGGTGAGTTCGACGTGTATGCCGTGGGCGACTGCGCCGATCCGTGGGATATCCAGGCCGCTGTAGCGACCGGCAATCTGGCCGCTCGCGCCTGCTAACATCCCACCTGGCTGCATGCGCAGCTCCCCTCCACTGCGCTTGTGCATACAAAGAAAGGTCCCTCGGGGTCTTTCTTGGCTTTTCGTCGCGCGGCTGAGGCGCATGGGTTCCCTAGGCGAGTGCGCTCTGCGGGACAAGCGCCATGCACAGGCATCCGCGCTCTTCGTAGATGCTCCAGAAGGCGGAAGCGTCACGTTCGACCAGACCGTCGAGGGGGTCCATGACCAGCACGCTTTCGCCGTCGTTTGCCGTGCCATACACCACTACGCAGTGGTTGTTCACCACGAAGGAATACCCTAAAAACTCGTAGCCGCTGAACTGGGGCTCCTCCATGGAGATGGTCGTCCACACCATCACGGGGTAGCCGGCGCCCATCACCTCTGCTAGCTGGCTTGACGATGCGCCGCTGATATTGACGGCCTGCAGCGTCGCAGCGTCGGCGGAAGGCTCGTCGGTCGATGCGTCCGATTCGTCATCGGCGGCGCTTGCGGTGTCGTTCTCTGCGGTTTGCGCATCATCCAAATAGCGATTGGCGGCGTCTACCATGGCGGGCGGCCAGGCGCTACCGCTGCCGGCGGGGTCGCCGGCGTAGTGGTATACAAAGTCGATGAAATCGGGGTCGTAATCCAGATAGGCAAGCATGTCTTCAAGCGATGTGTCGATGCCCGTGCTCTGCAGGGCGCTCGCCAACGCCGCGGGCTCGCAACCGGAAGGATAGGCGTCGCCCTGCAGAACTTCGGGAACGTTCTCCGTGTAACCGACAGGCGATGCGACGAGGTTGTCTATGAGCGTTGCGCGCTCGCTCTCGTCGATGGGGTCGGTGGAGGCTTTGAGAAGGGGCGATACGCTCGATTCTGCCTGGCTCACCGCCGCTTCGCTTGCCATGGCGCTCGAAAGCGATCGCGTTCCGAGCACGATGATGGCGAGAATGACCAGGACGCCCGCGATTTTTGCGGCAATGCGTGCAACGCGCGCAATGGCCGAAAGGCGCGACGGCCGTCCGCCGTAGGTGCTCAATGCCGGGTTCGGGCACGCGCGCGCGATGCGTGGACGAAACAAAATGCCCGCCTTGCTCGCTGGGGGTCGCGTGCGTCGTTTGGGCGTTCGCTTGCGGGGCGTGAAATTGCGGCGAAGGGCCTGTTGGGGCTGAGCGGATATGGCGCGTGAAGGGCGTTTGCCCATGGGGAGGGGCTCGCTGTAGGTCATATCAGACATCGTCATCGCCTCCCTCGGAATCCTGTTTGAGCTACGCCGAAAAGACGGCGCATGCCACGATTACGCGACGTCTTATCGGCATGCCCATCCTAGAAAGAGACCGCGTTGAAAGTCCCATAAGGGCGCGTGAGAATCCTCTGAAAAAAGGCTTAAAGCGACCTTAAAAAGTCCCCGAGCGGCCTTCAGCGAGGAACGCGCGTGGTAGGATTTCGCTCATGACTGACACCCGACATATTATTGTGTGCGATGACGAACGCGAGGTCGCCGACCTGGTGGCGCACCTTCTTGAGCGCGAAGGCTTTGCCGTGCGCACGTGCTATGCGGGCGAAGAGGCCCTGCAGCTGTTGCTCTCTGGCGCGTTCGACCTGGCGGTGCTCGACATCATGATGCCCGGCATGGATGGCTTTGAGGTGTGCCGTCGGTTGCGTGCTTTGCAGGACGCCCGCGTGGCCGACACGCCTGTCATCTTTCTTTCCGCCAAGGGCGAGGAGTTCGATAAGGTGCTCGGTTTCACTATCGGCGCCGATGACTACGTGACCAAACCGTTCAAGTCTCGCGAGCTTGTGGTGCGCGTCAAGGCGCGCATGCGTCGGCGTCGCGGGCAAGATGCTCCGGCGGGCGTGCTCAGCGCGCGCGGCATCGAGCTCGACGAAGCCAGCCACCAGGTGCGTTTGCATGACGAGCCGCTGGCTCTTTCCCCTAAGGAATTCGACTGCTTGGCAGAGCTGTTGCGCGCGGGCGGCTCTCCCGTTTCGGCGCGCGATTTATATGAGCGCGTCTGGAAAACCGACTACAACGCCTCCTCGCACAATGCCGTGATGGTGTATATTCGTCATCTGCGCAAGAAATTCGCCGAGCTCGATTCCTCGGAGGAGTTCATCGAAACCGTCTGGGGCGTGGGCTACCGCATCGCCCCGACGCCTGCGGCGAGTGTGAGCGGTACGTCGGCGATCGATTCCGCCGCGGCTTCTTCCCATGCTCCCGCGGATGGGCCTTCGTCTGGAGGACCCGGTGCCTCCTCGGGCGGGCGCTCGTCATCCTTCTAGGAGCTTCATGAAAAACCGAAGCGAACAAGCTCGCATCCTCACCAGGAAAATGCTGGCGTGGACCACGGTGGTGCTCGCCGTTTATACGTTCGCGTTTTGCGCGATTGCCGGAGCATTCGACCGGTTTGCCGCCCCCGCTTTGGGCAACGCCGTGGCAAACGCGGTGTCGCCGTGGGAATACATGCCCACGTTGGATGTGATGAGCTACACCGAGGGCAACCCGACCATTGCCCAAAAGACTAACGAAGTCAAAGCCGATGTTGTGCGCACCTATCTCAACGCGCTGGCTGATGATATTGTGCCCGATACCGATTTGGGCCTTGCGATTTCAGATGCGAGCGAAGGGTCTCCGCAGGTCGATGCCGTTTCGAGCGATGCGGGCGGAAACCCTTCGGACTCCGAGCTCATGCAGGCGATTGCTGCCATAAACGCGGACAGCCTCACCTATGAGGATGTAATCGGAAAAGTAAATGAAGGCGCCTCCGACATAACAAAAGCCCTTTCGACCTACGCCGAGGAGTACGGCAAGCACAATCCTAGCCAATATGCGCTTTCTGCGGATATGCGCGCGGCGTACCTGGTTGCCATCGCGCGCGATTCCGATTACGCCGACGCGCGCTCTCAGGGATTGACGACAAGCGATGCGGTAGGCTCCCCAAAGTCGACCTCGCAGCATGCGGACGCGAGCGATTCCATGATCAACTTCGTGCGGCTTGCCGTCGACCTGCGCAATGCGGGCGCGGCCGTCAGCGTTCATGACGGAATGTGGCTCCTTACGAAGGGCCTGTACGCCAACAGTGCGCTTGATTCGTACTATGCCGAGGCGGCGAACGCGACGTGCGCCGATATTTCTCAGAAAATCGTGTACAGCACGATCTCGCTCGGCGATGAGCAGGAAGTCGTGATTTACGCCGATGGCCATGGCGTGACGCGCGATCTGACCGCCTATAACCAGATCAAGCAGCTCAAATTGCCCGTGGCGCTCATTGTGTATCTGTTGGGGTGCTTGGTGGTTATGGCGTTCGCGGTGCGTAAAAGCCTGGGGTATTTCGATACGCTGTTCGATTCGGTGGGCGCCATACTCTCCAAGCGAGCCTCGTCGGACGATGCGCCTGAGCTGCCGTCTGAGTTGGCCATTGCGCAAAAGACCATCGACGACATCCGTCTTCGCAACGATCTCGATGAGCGTGCTGCCGAAGCTGCCGAGCGTCGCAAGAACGAGCTCGTGGCGTATCTCGCGCACGACACCAAGACGCCGCTCACCTCGATCACGGGCTATCTCTCGCTTTTGGAGGAGGCGCCCGATATGCCCGAAGACCAGCGTAAACGCTACGCGCATACGGCGTTGCAGAAGGCCTATCGCCTCGACGGCATGCTCGACGAATTCTTCGAGATCACGCGTTACAACCTGCACGCCATCGCCATCGAGCGCGAACATGTCGATCCGGCGCTGCTGTGCTTCCAGGTGGCGGAGGAGTTCTACCCCGAGGCGTCGTCGCGTGGTATCGAGATTCACGTGGATGCCCAGGAGGGCAGCGAGGTGTTCGCCGACGCCCGTAAGCTTTCGCGCGCCCTGTCCAACGTGGTGAAGAACGCGGTGGCCTACGCCGACGCGAACAGCGTGATCGACGTGAAGATGAGCCTGGAGCAGCAGACGGCAGCAAAGGCAAAGGCGATGGCATCCGCAAAATTGGAGGCTTCCACCCAAGCGGGAGTCTCCACCGAAAAGGAGCGAGGCCGCACGCTGTGCATTTCGGTAACCAACCGTGGACGTGAGATAAGTCGCGAGCACCTGGATCGCATTTTCGACAAGTTCTACCGCGAAGACGATGCACGCGCTACCAACCAGGGCGGTGCGGGGCTGGGCCTCGCCATCGCGCGCGAGATTGTGCAGGCGCACGGAGGCACGATCGGCGCGACGAGCGAAGGCGGTCGCACGGTGTTCACGCTGGAGGTGCCTGCAGGGGAGTAAAGGCGCGGGACGTTTGGACGCGTTCGCGAAAGCGCCCCTCCGCCCCTCGTGCGTCGTTTCGATCTGGCAGGATCGAGGCCGCACGCCGTGCAGGCATGCTGTTTCCCCCTACTTTGTAGGCTCTTTTCACCAATTTGACGTGCCGCTTTAGCGTGGCGGATTGCGTTTGCGCTCCAAGCTGCTAGAATCCCTCAACACGATTCATGATTCAGCATAATATTCCGCCGGTGAATTCGGCGTCCGAAGGTGCTACCGATGCGACGCAGGAGGAAACGTGCAGATGCGTGAAGAAGCCACCCCCATCGAAGAAAAAACCGCTGGTAACCAGGCCGCAGTGGCAGCTAACGAGCCTCCTTTGCCCGAAAACTGGTTGCGCGTCATCGTGACCATTTGGATTGGTCAGGCGTGCTCTATTCTCACGGCGTATTCGTCCATCTATGCCGGCGTGTGGTATGTCACCGAAACCACCGATTCGGCCCTCATGCTGGCGCTGGCCTCGCTGTGCTCCATGCTGCCTCAGGGCCTGCTCTCGCCGCTCGGTGGCGTGGTGGCCGACCGCTTCAATCGCAAATACGTGCTCATCGCCGCCGACGCGTTCGTGGGCACGGTGGCGCTCATCATGGGCGTCATCATTCTGATGGGCCACGTGTCGGTGCCGCTCGTCCTGATCATGGGCGCGCTGCGCAGCGTTGGCCAGGCGTTCCACATTCCCGCGATGGAATCCACCACGCCTATGCTGGTGCCCAAGAAGCATCTGGTGCGTATCAACACGCTTAACCAGAGCCTGTGGTCGCTCGCGCTTATCGTGGGCCCGGTGTTCGGTATCTTCCTGTATACGGTCATCGGATTCCAGATGGTGCTGTTCCTGAACGCCGTCGGCTGCGCGCTCGCCTGCCTGGCGCTCGTGTTCGCGAAGATTCCCGATTTCCACGACACTTCCGACGAGGCGCGTCATCCCATCCAGAGCCTCAAGGCCGGTTTCAACGTGCTGCGCGCCGATTACGGCCTGCTGGTGATGGCGGGCATCGTGATGGGCGTTATGGCCATGTACGCGGGCATCAACTCGCTGTTCCCGCTGATGACATACGACCAGTTCAACGGTGACGGTTACATGGCGTCCACCGTTGAGGCGGCGTACGGCGTGATGAGTCTGGTTGGCATGGGCATCCTGTTCGCCTGGGGCGGCGGGCGGCATCTGCTGCGTACCGTCTCGGTGTCGGGCTTCTTTGCGGGCTTGCTGCTGGTGGCGGCCGGTCTGCTCACGCCCGATATGTTCATGTGGTTCGTTGTGCTCACCGGTGCGTCGGGTGTGGTGGAGGCGTTCTTCAACGGCCCCTTGCTCGCCGTGCTCCAGAAGCGCGTGCCGCCTGAGAAGCTGGGCCGCGTGATGGGCCTGTTCACCACGGTGTCGGCGCTCTCGTCGCCCATCGGATTGTCGCTTGCGGGCACGTGCGCCGAGTTCACGGGCGTGAGCAACTGGTTCATCATCGCCGGCGCCGTCATCGCGCTGTGCGGTGTGCTGCTGGGTGCGCTTCCCATTTTGCGCAAGCTGGATGCCGAAGTGGCGTCTACGCTGGGCGACCCGCACGTTACCAAGAAGCCGCCCCGCGCAGGGGGCCGCAAGGGTCGTAAGAAGATGCAGGCTACTGAGGGCGCCGCTGCGGTCGCAAAGGGGGCAGGTGCCGACGAGCGCGCAGGTTCGCCTGCCGCGGGCGATGCTGCAGTTGCGGGCGTTTCGGCCCATGACGATCTTGACGTGACCGTGCGCGTGCCTCGTCGCCGCGCCGCACAATCAGCCGCCGTATTTCGCGATGCGGCTGATGGATCCGTATCGGATGAATCCGGCTCCGCCTCCGCCGAGAGCGAGAGCGCACGATGATCATTCTTGGTGCGCTGGTCAACGGCATTGCCACCGTGTTTGGCGGCGTGCTGGGTCTCATCTTCAAGCGCCGCGTGTCGCAGAAACTGGGCGATTTCCTGATGAGCGGCCTGGGCCTGTGCGTGGTGCTGGTTGCTGTTCAGGGCATGGTCAAGGGCGGCGACGTGATCGTTACGGTGCTTTCTATCGTCATTGGCGGCGCGCTGGGATATTGGATCGACATCGATGGGGCGGTGCACCGTTTTGGCGATTGGGTGCAAGAGCGCATCAACGGGGCGTTCAAGGGCAAGACGGCGTTCGGCAACTTTTCCGATGGGTTCGTGGCATCCACGTTGTTCATATGCATTGGGGCGATGGCCATTTTGGGGTCGCTCCAAAGCGGCCTGCAGCTGGACCATTCTACGCTCTATGCCAAGGCTCTTATCGACATGGTGGTGGTCATGGTGATGGCTACCACGCTGGGAATTGGCGTGCCGTTTTCGGGCGTTTGCGTGTTTGTGTATGAGGCGCTGCTCAGCCTGGGCGCCAGTGCGCTCGCGCCGTTTCTGACCGATGCCGTGATCAACGAGATGGTGTGCGCGGGCAGCCTGCTTCTGCTCGCCATCGGCCTTAATATGCTTAAGATCACCGACATCAAGGTGGCCAACTTCCTTCCCGCGGCGTTTTTGCCTATCATCGTGTGCGCCGTGATGAACCTGCTGCCCATGTTTTGATACAATGCGCGTTCGTTAGCTGCTGCGGGCGGCGGCTGGGAGGGCCGTACGCTGCAATCGATTTCGTGAGACGCGTCGCACAAGGGGCCGCGCGACCCATGGATCGGGAGCCTATTTCGAAAGAAACCCCATGTCAATAATTGAAATCGTCATCCTTGGCATCGCCTTGGCCATGGACGCGTTTGCGGTCACGATATCTAACGTGTTCTGCTATCGCGGGGCATCGCGTGCGCGTCTGCTCATGCTTCCCATCGCGTTCGGCTTGTTCCAGGGTCTTATGCCGTTGCTTGGCTACTTCCTGGGTGGTTTGGTGGGCGACATCATCGAACAGTACGCCGGCATCGTGACGCTCATCATTCTGGGTCTCATCGGCGGCAACATGATCAAAGAAGGCATTCAGGAGCTGCGTGAGGCACGCGAGGCGAAGATTGCGGGCAATAGCGCCGGCTGCGCGACCGATGCCGACGAAGGCAGTCGTGACAACTCTTCCGATGCCGCCCAGCTCACCCTCAAGGTGGTGTTGATCCAAGCGGTCGCCACGAGCATCGATGCGTTCGCCGTGGGCGTCAGCCTGCGCGCAGCCAGCGTGAATATCGTCGAGGCAGCGGGCATCATCACGCTGACCACGTTCCTCTGCTGCCTGGTCGCCCTCATCATCGGCAAGCGTTTCGGCACCATGCTGGGCGAGCGAGCCGAGATCGTGGGCGGTATCGTGCTCGTGGCCATCGGCGTGAAGGCGTTGTTCTCGTAACGTGCGTCCGAAAAATCGAATGATTCGTGGCTTTTCGTGCGGCCTGGGGCTTGCGGCGGTGCGAATGCTACAATGCGTGCGCATTGAAAATGGCCATGATGGATGCACGGCGACGTGCGGGTTTATCCAGGCGGCATCACGCAATGTACCGCGCTTGCCGGCGCAAGCGTTCCCAGGCGATTCGTTCGCGAGGGATGCGAGAAAGTGCCGGATGCAAGGCATTGCACCGTTCGTTGTGGATTAACTTGGGGGAATCGGGGTGAGAATCCCCGGCTATACCAGTAACCGTAATTCTGACGCGAGCGCTCAACCCTTCGCGAATCGGGCGAAGAGGCGCACGCGGATGACGATGAGTCGGAATACCTGTCCATCCTTGTAGAGCCCTGGATGAAAGGTGTCCGAATGAACGGATGCAAATCTCGCCGCGCAATCGATGCGGCATTCGCGAGCGTGTCCAAGAGGTTGCTCGCTTGTATGGTGTCCCTTGTGCTCGTATGCGGACTCATTCCTTCCGCCGCCTGGGCGCAGGCGGCCGCCTCAAGCGACAACGCGCCTGTTGAATCCTCGATGGCCGCAGACAACGGCGCAGGCGCAAACACTGCAAACGACCCTTCTTCATCGGCTGCGTCTGACGCAACCAACGAGGCATCGCAGGATTCCGGCGAATCCGAAGACGACGGCCAAAATCCGTCTGCCCCTTCGGACGCTCAGACGGGGGCGGTGACCGGGGGCGATTCTTCCGCTCCTGACCCTGAGGGTTCCGGAGATGCGTCATCGAACGTTGTTCAGGATGCGGTCCAGAACGGGGCAGCGTCTGGCGCAAACAATCAGAGCCAGGACGTGAGCTCAAGCGCGACGAATACGGAAGCGAGCTCCGTCACATCTAACAACACGGAAAAGACGCCTGCCGCCAACGGCGAAGGCGAGTCCCAGGACGCGGACGATCAGCAGGATGAATCAGCGATAACCGTTGCGTTCTTTATCATCGGCGTGGACGCGCAGGGCAAAGATCAGCTTTGGCTGGCATCTGCGGACTACGAAGTCGAAAAGGGGTCTTCTGCCGCCGATCTTTCCGACAAGGCATTCAAAGAGCATGGCATAACCGCGCAGACCAGCATGAGCGAATACGGCTGGAGTCTTGATTCCGTTACGTCGCCCTACGATCCGTCGCTCACGCTCGCATTCGACTCCGAGACGTGGGATTACTGGCAGCTTTTCGTGAATGGGAAGGCTTCCGACCTGGGGGCCAGCAGCGTCGAGCTTGCCTCCGGCGATTCGGTGGTGTGGTATTACTCCGCCTATGGCGACGAGCTTCCTGACGAGTCGACGCTTCCCGGTGGTTCGGACGAAGACTCCGGTGAAGAGGGCGAGGGCTCCGAAGGCGACTCCGGTGAAGACTCCGGCGAAGAATCTGGCGAGGGCGACGGCACCACGGAAGTGGACGGCGTAACGATTGACCCCGACGCCGAGCGCCCCGATTGGGATAGCTCCTGGCCGGGATTCGGTGCATCGGGCGAAGGCGCCCAGAGCGCTCCTGCGGGAGACGTCGAAGAAGCGTGGGTGTCGCAGATCAAGGAGTCGTCCGACTGGGCGACCAACGTGTCCGAGCCCATCGTGGCGGGCGATTACGTTTATGTCGCAGCCGGCACGACGCTCTATGCGAAGAACAAGGCGACCGGCGAGACCATCGCCACGGCGAAGCTCGTTGCCGCCACCAACTCCGTCACGCGCATGGTATATACGCAGGGTCTGGTCATCGTGCCGCTCGACGGCGGCAGGCTGCAGGCGCTTACGGCCGATACGCTGACCACGGTGTGGGTAACCAAGGCGACGGACCAGATCAACGATACGGGCGTTCAGCAGTCCCTTTCCACGCTTACCGTGGGTGATGGCTGCGTGTATTACGGCACGGCGGCTGCCGGCTGGTCGAGTAGCTACAGCGGCTATCTCATGTGCGTGAGCCTGAAGGATGGCTCGACCATCTGGCATAACGTCAACGAGAGCAAGGGATATTACTGGTCGGGCGTGGCGCTTTCGGGCAGCTGGGCCATCGTGGGCGACGATTCCGGTTCGCTTGTCGCGGTAGACGCGTCCACGGGTGCGCAGGCGTCGTCGATCAGCCTGGGCTCCGCAGTGCGTTCCACGATTGTCGCGGGCTCCGAGACCAACACGTTCTTCGCGGTGAGCACTGACGGCGTGCTTCATAAGGTTGCTCTTGGGGGCGACGGCGTATTGACCGAGGTGGCAAGCGTGAAGTTCGGATCCTCCAGCACGTCCACGCCCGTGGTTTCGGGCGGCAGGGTGTATGTGGGCGGTGCGTCGCTTGAGGGCGAGCCCAACCAGTGGGGCTACATGGTCTACGGCGGCCAGCTTTCCGTGATCGATGAGGCGACGCTTGCCATCGAGCACCAGGTCACGCAGGCGGACGGCTCTAAATTGCCCGCCGATTCCAAATCCACTCCGCTTGTGTCCCAGCAAGGCGGTCAGACCTACGTTTACTTCACGTGCAACGCTGAGCCGGGCGGCATCTACCGCTATCGCGTGGGCGATGCCGAGGCGCATCTCATATACACGCCGGCGGAGGGCAACCAGAACTACACCATGTCGTCCGTCGCGTGCGATTCCGACGGCACGCTGTACTACATCAACGACTCCGGCGCGCTGTTCGCCGTGAAGGGCGTCGTGACGGGCGGCGGCGATGAGCCCGGTAGCAAGCCTGGCGACGATCAGCACGGTGGGAATACGGGCGGCTCTGGCGGCTCCAGTGGCGAGAGCGCAGGTGGTCAAGGTGGCTCAACGTCTGCTGGCGCGAACCCCGTTCATCCGCAGGTGAACCAGGGTGCGACATTCGTCGTGCCGGCTGGCACGGTCGCTGCCGGCATGAGTCCTATCGCCGCGGGTTCTTCCGTGGTCGCATCGATGCAGAAGGCTGCCCAGACGAACGAGGGTGTCACGCGGGGTGAAGCGACTGGCTCTGAGGCCAAGGCCACTGCCCTTTCGTCGTCCTCTGCGCGCGGCATCGCCGCCGGTGGTTCTGCCGCATCGTCGAACGGCGGTGAGGATATCGCTCCCGTCTTGACCGAAAGTGCTCCTGCCTGGGCGTTCGTTGGCCTTGGTGCCGGCGTCGTATGTCTGGTCGCAGCTGGATTCTGGCTGTTTGCCACGCGTCGTCCGTAGGGAAGGGGAGTGCAGCATGTCAGAGATCGACAACAAAACCAAGAATGATTCGGCTGCTGCAGCGGCGCTGACGGTAGGTTCGGAGGGGGAGGCAACCGCATCGCCGCGTCAGCCGCGTCGTGCGGCGCGTATCGCGGCATGGTGCGTGATGGCCGTCGCTGTCGTGGCGATTGTCGTGTGCGGCTGGGCCATCGCCTCGCCGGCGCTGCAGCACGATGACGGGCAGCAAGCCCAGCAGGCGGCAGCATCGCATGATGATGACGCGCAAGAGGCGAGCACCGACGATTCCGCCGACGAAGCGGCGGCCGCCGAAAACGAGTCAGAGGACGATGCCAAGACGAATGACAAGTCGCCCGACGAAGCCGGTGACGCGCCGGATACCGCTACCGCTACAGCTCAGCCCGAAAACGCGAATACCGCTGGCGTGACGTCCTCAAGCGGCGCGCAAGCCGACGTTGCTGGCAGCACTTCGGGCAATCAGCCTTCTTCGTCAGGGTCATCCAGCCAGGGTGCCTCTTCGTCCGGCGGGTCCACTGCGCCCTCCAGCCCTAACGCCGACTCCAATTCTGGCTCCAACGCGGGCTCTTCCGGGAGCCAAACGCCTGTGCCCAACACCGTCACCGTCACGGTGACCATCGACTCGAGCGCGGCGGGTTCTCCCGTTTCGCTTTCCACGACCCTTACCTTTGAGAAGGGCGCGACCGTCTACGACGCGCTTGTTGGTACGGGCGTTGCCGTGGGGGCGAGCCAGACCGCGTACGGCGTATACGTGTCGTCTATCGGCGGGCTGGCCGAGAAGCAGCACGGCGCAAGCAGCGGATGGACGTACTACGTGAACGGCGCGTTCGTCAACACGTCGTGCAGCAGCTGCGTTCTTTCGGATGGCGACTCGGTGTATTGGACGTACGTCAACGTGACCGAATAGGGCTTCATGCGCAATCCCTTCCTGACATATCACCCTGCGGTGGCGTTCGTCTATCTGGCGTGCGCCATCGCCTTCACCATGGCGATCATGCAGCCCGTGTATGCCGCGTTGTCGCTTGCCGGGGCGGTGGCGTGCTCGTGCGTGACGCGCGGCGTGCGGAAAACGCTGCGCACGCTCGGCGGCGTTGCCGTGCTCGCTTGTATCGCTGCGGCGGCAAACGTCGTGTTCGTTGCCGCGGGTTCGACGGAGCTATTCCGTGTGGGTGCGCGCGCGTTCTATCTTGAATCTCTCGTGTACGGAGTCTGCTCCGGCTGCATGCTGGCGAGCGTGCTTCTGTGGTTCTCGTCGTATGCGGCATGCATGGGCAGCGATGCTTCAATGGCGTTGTTCGGCAACGTTGCGCCTACGGTCACGCTTATGGTGTCGCAGGTGTTGCGCCTGGTGCCGCAGTTCGTCGCCCGCGGTCGCACGATTGTCGCCTCGCAAGATGCGGTGACTTCCGCCGAGGCGCGTACCAAGCGCGACGCTGCTTCCGACAGGCTGCGCGCCATAAGCGTGCTGGCGGGCTGGGGCATGGAGGACGGCCTGGTTCGCGGCGATGCCATGCGCGCCCGCGGCTACGGGTGCGGCGTGCGGCGCACCACGTACAAACGGTACAGAATCCGCCGCGCGGATGCTGCGGTGCTTGCCGCTGTTTTCGCGCTGGCGATAGCAAACGTGCCATGCGCATGGTTCGCGGTTTCAGGGTTTTCGTTCTATCCGGCTTTGGAGGGGTTTGCCCCCTTATGGGCGTACGCTCCGTACGTTCTGCTAATGGCCGTTGCGCCGGCGTTAGCGCTTAAGGAGTGGTGGCAATGGCGATAGTGGATGTATGCGGCTTCTCATTCGCCTATCCGGGAGATGGGGCCGATCGTGACGCCGCGTGGGTTCTTCGCGATGTAACGCTCTCCGTAGAGGAGGGTTCCTTCTGCGTGCTCACCGGCCCTACCGGGTGCGGCAAAACCACACTGCTGCGCTCCCTCAAGCCCGAGCTTGCGCCGGTGGGGAAGCGTGCGGGCCGCGTCGATGTGCTGGGGATTCCTCTGGTGATCGATGGCGGGACGGCTGATTCCATGGCGCCGCGCGACTCCGCCGCGCTCATCGGATACGTGATGCAGGATCCAGACGCGCAGATCGTGTGCGATACCGTGTGGCATGAAATTGCGTTCGGGCTCGAGAATATCGGCATGCCGCAAGACGCCATGCGCCGCCGTATCGCCGAAGTGGCGCACTTCCTTGGCATCGAACCGTGGATGCGGGCGAACACCGAAACGCTCTCCGGCGGTCAAAAGCAGCTTGTTAATCTGGCGGGCGTGCTGGCGCTGCGCCCGCGTCTGCTCCTTTTGGACGAGCCCACCGCGCAGCTTGATCCCAATGCGCGTCGCTTGTTCCTGATGGCGCTTGAGCGCGTGAACCGCGAGCTGGGTATCACGGTGATCATGGCTACGCACGCCCCCGAAGATGTGGAGCGCATGGCCACGCAGCGCGTTGAAATGGGGCCGATCGGCGAGCCAGGCAAGCGAGCGGATGTCGAACGCGCCTTGCTCACGCGGTGGGGCGGCCGCCGCGCGCTTCTGAATGGGCCGCAGCCTGTGCCGGCGATCGAAACCCAGGAGGTGTTCTTCCGCTACGAGCGCACTGCGCCCTGGGTGCTGCGGGGCGTTGACGTGCGCGTGCGTCAGGGGAGCGTGCATGCGTTCGTCGGGGGAAACGGCTGCGGAAAATCGACGCTTCTCAAGGTGCTTTCGGGCATCGCCAAACCCCAGCGGGGTCGTCTAGACAATGCCTTGCGCGCCTCGCAGGCCATGCTTCCGCAGGATCCGAAAACGCTGTTCGCGTGTGACTCGGTCGCTGAGGAGCTGGATGAGTGGCGCCAGCGTTGCGGGTATGCGAAGGCCGACGAGGCGAAGATGCTCGAGCGTTTTGGGCTGGCCGCACATGCCGCGCAGCATCCATACGACCTTTCAGGCGGCCAGCAGCAGAAACTCGCATTTGCGAAGCTTTTGCTCACGGGCGCTCGGCTGCTGCTTTTGGACGAGCCCACCAAGGGCCTTGACGCTCAGGCATGCGCCGATGCCGTGCGCATCGTGCGTGGATTGGCGGATGAGGGGCGCACGGTGGCGCTGGTGACGCACGACCTGGATTTCGCGTTCGCCTGCGCCGATGAGGTGTCCATGCTGTTCGATGGGGAAATCGCCTGCACGCAGCCCACGGGTGATTTTTTTGTCGAGAACCTGGTGTATCGTCCCAATGGGGAGTCGCGTCTGTTTGGGGCGCTGCTATGAGCGGCAAAGGGCGCTGCAAGGGGCATCGCTGCGCCTTTGCCGCCGAGGTGTTGGCGATAATCGCGGTACCTGTCGTACTTGTTGCGTGCGCGGTTAGCGGATTCGAGCAAACCGCGCTTCTCTCTTTTATTGTGGTGCTCGCTTCGCTTGGCGTGTTTTTTGCCGGGTTCGAGGGCGCCCGTCCGCGTATGCGCGATGTCATGCCCACGGTGGTGCTTGCCGCATTGGCGGCGGCGGGGCGCATCCTGTTCGCACCGTTCCCCGATTTCAAGCCGGTGAGTGCCATCGCCATCATCGCGGGCGTGGCGTTCGGGCGTCGCAGCGGATTCATGGTGGGCGCGCTTGCAGCGCTCGCGTCGAATTTCTTTTTCGGCCAAGGCCCTTGGACACCGTGGCAAATGTACGCGTGGGGCTTGATAGGCTATCTTGCCGGCGCTCTCGCGCAGACGGGCCTGTTCGACGGGGCAATCGCGCACAATGACACGGGCGAGAAAGCGGCCTCATCTCAACTTCGCCGTGTCATTACGGCGTCGCCTCTCTACCTATACGGGTTTATTTCGGGTCCGCTCTACGGCGTCATCCTCAACCTGTGGAGCATCATCGGGTTCTACCATCCGCAGGATGCGCTGCAGTTTGCGCTGGTGTACGCCGCCGCGCTGCCGTTCGACATCGTGCACGGCGTTGCCACCGTGGTGTTCCTGTTGGCGCTTTACGCCCCGTGGCATCGCAAGCTCGAACGCGTGAAGCGCAAATACGGAATCTCTGGCTGAGTTTGGCCCCGGCAATAGAATCGGCCTTCCATACATCCCATGCATCATTCGGCGTTAACCAACTTTTAATATACGCAAACATGCATATTTGCCTGGACATACACACTGGCGCTTCGCTGTGCTAAACTGCCTGCAATCGCATGGATGCCGGAACATTTCCAGCATGTTTGGGCGTGCATGCGATGCGTCGCGGGGAAAGGCGGCCCGCGGGTGTTTCGAAGTGAGAATGCGTGGAAAGGCAGGCATAGGCGAAAATGCCGGCGAATCCAGGATGACGACTTGCGGAAGCTCCGAGCGGCCCTCATCTGCGATGGGTAGTGCAATCGACAAGAAGGGGACCATCATGTCATCCGAATCTGAGGTCATGAGCTTCGACGCCGAGAGCATGCACGTGGACGAATCCGAACGCCGCGGCCTATGGCCGCTTACGGTCATCTGGATCGGCAACGCGTTCAACGTTTCCACGCTCATGACGGGCGCCGCGCTGGGTGCTGCGCTCACGCTCGCGGACAGCTTCCTTGCCGCCGTCATCGGCTTCGGCATCATTTCCGCCTACATGGCGTTCATCGCGATGGAGTCCGCCGACGTGGGACTCCCCACCTCCGCCATGTCCACCGCCGCGCTGGGCAAATCCGGCGGTCGCTACCTGATCAGCCTCGTGGTGGGCATCGCGCTCATCGGCTGGTTCGGCGTCCAGGCGGCCGTGTGTGGCTCGTCGTTCTCGGTGGCCATGCTCGAGCTCACCGGCATGGATATCCCCGTGTGGATTCCCTCGGTGGTGCTGGGCGCGCTGATGCTCGCCTCCGCCGTGTACGGCTTCGACGGCGTGAAGTGGGTTAACTACATCGCGCTGCCGCTCCTGTTCGTCATCTGCATGTACGGCTTGATCGTGTCCATCGCGGGCGTCGGCATGGACAGCGTGTTCAACTACGTGCCCGTCGAGGGCATGGGCCTGGTTGCCGGCATCAACATCTCCGTCGGCCTGTTCGCGCTGGGCGGCGCCACCATCGGCGACTTCACGCGCTATGCCAAGAGCCGTCGCGATTCCGTCATCTCTTCCGTGGGCGGCGTGTGGCCCGCCAACGTCGTCGTGATGATGATGGGCGCCATCCTCGCCATCGTCGTCCCCGAGTCCGGCGGCGACATCACGCTCATCATGAGCGGTCTGGGCCTCGCCGTCATCGGCATGATCGCGCTTATCGCCAGCACCTGGACGGTCAACGTGTCCAACGCGTATTCCGCCGGCTTGGCCTTCGCTGTTATGGTGAACAAGGGCGAGCGCGGCTACAAGATTTCCACCATCATCTCCGGCATCGTGGGCATCGTGCTGGCGGCCGCTGGCATCATGGACTACTTCACGTTCTTCCTGACGCTGCTCTCCGCCATGATTCCCGCGCTGTCCGGCTCGATGATCGCCGACTACTGGTTCATCCGCAAGGCTCGCCCCGAGAACTTCAAGCCGCTCGACGGCGTGAGCGTTCCGGGCGTGGTGAGCTTCGTGGTGGGCGCTCTTATCGCCATGATCACCGGCGGCACCTTCGTGGGCACGCCGCTTGCCTTCCTGGACTTCCCGTTCTTCCTGGGTCCCGTGAACGGCATCGTGGTGTCCATGGTGCTCTACGTGCTCATCTACAAGGCCATGAAGCTTCCGGCGTTCCCGGGCAAGATCATGGTTGTGAGGAAATAACAGAGTGCATGCGTCGGTGCGCCGCTGTCGCGCTCTATTCGGTCAGAGTGGCGTATGATGTCCCTATCGACGCAATATACGGAAAACCGGGTGCGCGCGCGTTCCGCTTGGGGCGCCGCGCATCCTTGTGTTTGCGCGAAGCGCCTGGCCATTGGGTACATTGCGCATCCAACATGGCTGGTCGCGTGCTCAAGCCGACGCGATGCGCGTTCGGCACGATTGAAGGAAAGTGAGGGGAAGCGTGCGAAAGATCGGAATCGAAGATATCGACGATATTGCGCTCGGCTCGTCGCTGCTCGGATCGGGCGGTGGCGGAGACCCGTACATGGGTAGGCTCGAGGCTATCGCCGCCATCAAAGAGCACGGCCCGGTGACGCTGCTCGACGTGGACGAGGTGCCCGACGAGTGGACCGTTGCCCCCATCTGTGGCGTGGGCGCTCCGAGCGTCTCGCTGGAGAAGGGAACCAACGGCATCGAATATCCCAAGGTGCGCGCCATGATGGAGCGCATGCTGGGCAAGAAGCTCGACGCGTTTCTGCTGTCCGAGGCGGGCGGCATGAATTCCATGGTGCCCATCAGCGCTGCGGCGCGTGCGGGCATGCCGCTGATTAACGCCGACGGCATGGGGCGTGCGTTCCCCGGCATCCAGCAGGACACGTTCAGCCTGAACGGCGTGTCCACCAACCCCTTCGTCATCGCTGATGAAAAGGGCAACTGCACGGTGCTCTACACCATCAACAACGACTGGACCGAGGAAATCGGCCGCGAGATCACGTCCGCTTCCGGCGGCCAGGTGACTACGCTTGCCAGCCCCATGACCGGCAAGAAGATGAAGACCAGCGTCGTGGTGGGCACCGTCGACTACGCTCAGAAGCTGGGGCGCATCATTCGCACCGCTTCTAACCAGGACAACCCCGAGGAATACTTCCTGCGCGAGAGCGGCGCGTACCGTTTCTTTAAGGGCAAGATCGCCGATGTGCTGCGCGAGACGCGCGAGGGCTTCAACTTCGGCAAGGCCGTGCTCGAGGGCATCGGCGAGGATAAGGGTAGCCAGGCGGTCGTGGAGTTCCAGAACGAGAACATCTACGCCGAGGTTGACGGCGTGATCGCCGCAACCGTGCCCGACCTCATTTGCATGGTGGATTCCGCCACGTTCGTGCCCGTGACCACCGAAAACCTCAAATACGGCAAGCGCGTGCTAGTGGTGGCGCTTCCGTGCGACCCCGCGTGGCGCACGCCGGGCGGCTTGGAGCTTGCGGGCCCGCGCTGGTTTGGGCTGGATGTGGATTACCGCCCGCTCGAGGAATGCTACGCGGAGCACATGGCACGCAAGGCAGCCCAAAAGAAGGAGGCCTAGCCATGAGGAAGATCGGCATTCAAGAAATCGAAGACATCGCCTTGGGCGCGGCCCTTCTGGGCGCGGGCGGCGGTGGCGATCCCTATATCGGCAAGCTTTTGGCCATCGGTGCCGTAAAGGAATGCGGCGAGGTAAGCCTCATCGATGTGGATGAACTCTCCGACGACGATATCGTGGTGCCCGTGGCAAGCGTGGGCGCGCCCACCATCCTCACCGAGAAGGGCGTGGGCGAGAGCGAGTTCGACCGCCTGCTGGATATGATTTCGACCTATTACGGCAAGAGGGTCACGGCCGTCATGCCCATCGAGGCAGGTGGCGTGAACTCCATGCTGCCCATCGCTGCGGCCGCGCGCCTGGGGTTGCCTATGGTGGACGTGGACGGAATGGGCCGCGCGTTCCCCGAAATCCAGATGGTCACGTTCTCCATCGGCGACATCTCGGCAAGCCCTATGATCTTCATCGACGAAAAGGGCAACCTGGGCCTCATGGAAACCGTCACCAACAAGTGGGTGGAGAACATCTGCCGCGCCGGCTGCACCGCATGCGGCGGCAGCGTGGTGAGCGTGGAATACGTGATGACCGCCGACCAGGTGAAAGAGTACGGCGTGCGCGGCATCGTGACTTACAGCGAGGAGCTGGGTCGCACCATCCGCGCCATCAAGAACTGCCCCGAAGGCATGACGCCCGAGCAGTACTTCCTGGAGTACACCAAGGGATATCGCCTGTTCAAGGGCAAGATCGCCGACGTGTTGCGCGAGACGCGCGGCGGCTTCAATTTCGGCCGCGTGGTGCTGGAGGGCATCGGCGAGGACAAGGGCGGCGAGGCGCAGATCGAGTTCCAGAACGAGAATCTGTGCTGCACGGTGAATGGCAAGATCGTTGCCACCGCGCCCGACCTGATTTGCCTGGTGGACACCGAAACGTTCACGCCCGTGCCCACTGACGCGCTCAAGTACGGCAAGCGTGTGCTGGCCGTGGGCCTGCCGTGCTACCACCTGTGGCGCACGGAGCGCGGCCTCGAGCTCGTAGGCCCGCGCTACTTCGGCATCGATACGGATTACATTCCTGTGGAGGAGCGGGTGAAGGAGTTGGTGTAACGATGCCCGAGTTCGGGACTGGCAGGGCACCCATGCTCAAACAGTCCTGGCTCGCGCAAACACCCCACTGGGGTGTTTGGCTCGTGCGGAACTGCGCGTGGGATGCCCTGCCAGTCCCGAACGAAGCCGCAATTGGTACTATCCGACAAACTTGAATATTCTGAAGCTTGATTGCCAGGAGGAACAATGTACAAGTTGGGAATTGACGTTGGCGGCACCAACACCGATGCGGTGCTGATCGACGAGAACTTGAACGTGGTGGCAGCTATCAAGAACCCCACCTCGGGCGACATCTACGAGGGCATCATGGGCGCTGTGGATGCGGTGCTTGCTGAGAGCGGCGTTGACCGCACCCAGATTACGCAGGCGATGCTCGGCACCACGCAGTGCACGAACGCTATCGTGGAGCGCAAGGGTTTGGCCCCTATCGCCATTCTGCGCATCGGTGCACCGGCGAGCGTGGGCATTCCGCCCATGGTCGATTGGGCAGAGGATATCGCGTCCGTGGCCGTTGACCACGCCATCATCGGCGGAGGCTTCGAGTTCGACGGCAAGCGTTTGGCCGAGTTCGACGAGGAGGCCTGCCGCTCCTTCTTCGAGGGCGTAGCGGGCAAGGTGGGCGCTGTGGCGATCAGCTGCGTGTTCTCCACCGTGCGCAACGACGACGAGCTGCGCGCCGCCGAGATTGCTCGCGAGGTCTTGGGCGATGACGTGCATGTGTCCATCTCTTCCGAGATTGGCTCGATGGGCCTGGTTGAGCGTGAGAACGCGACCATTCTGAACGCGGCGCTGCACAAGGTGGCAGAGCGTTTCACCGAGGGCTTTGCAAAGAGCCTGGAGGAACGCGGCATCGTGAACGCCGAAGTATACCTGTCGCAAAACGACGGCACGCTCATGACCATCGAGCATGCGCGCCAGTACCCCATCCTCACCATCGCATGCGGCCCTACCAACTCCATCCGCGGTGCGAGCTACCTGTCGCGCATGGACGACGCCATCGTGATCGACGTGGGCGGCACCACCACCGACCTGGGCGTGCTCTCCAGCGGTTTTCCGCGTGAGAGCGGCGTGGCTGTGACCATCGGCGGCGTGCGCACGAACTTCCGCATGCCCGACGTGATCTCCATTGGCTTGGGCGGCGGTTCGATCGTGCGCCAGCGCGAGGACGGCACCGTAACCGTGGGCCCCGATTCGGTGGGTTATGAGATCACCAAGCGCGCGCTGGTGTTCGGCGGCGACACCATGACGGCCACCGACATCGCGGTGCGTCTTGGTATGGCCGAGGTGGGCGATGCCTCCAAGGTTGCCAACATCGATGAGGAGCTCGCCACCAAGGCGCTTGCCGCAATGCGCGAGATGGTGGAAGAAGGCATCGACATGATGAAGGTGTCCAACGAGGACATCGACGCCATCCTGGTGGGCGGCGGCTGCATCATTCTGCCTACCGATCTTGCCGGCACCGCCAAATGTGTCAAGCCCGAGCATTCCGGCTGCGCCAACGCCATCGGTTCGGCCATCTCCAAGGTGAGCGGCACCTATGAGGCGCTCGTTGATTACGATGTCACGCCGCGCGAAGAGGCGCTGGCAAACGCTCGCGCCGCTGCCATCGAGGAGGCCGTGCGCGCTGGCGCCGTGCGTGAGACGGTGGAAATCATCGATTCCGAAGATGTGCCGCTGCAGTACTATCCCGGTCACACCAACCGCGTGAAGGTGAAGGCGGCCGGCGAACTTGTTTCGATGGCGTAACGGCCATCGGCAATGCCCGAGGGGCACCGTCATCGACAACATTCGAGGGGCGCTGCGAAGCCGCTGAGAATCAAATGAGCAGGGGAGGCTTTCCTATGGGAAGCCTCCCCTGCGTTTTGCGAATCTCTACTGGCGGTTCCATTCCCCTCGTTTCCAAATGCGTCGGCGAGGTGCGGTCTGCGGTTTCTTTTGTGGCGTCGGCTGGGCATGCTGCGTGTGCGGTAGAATCTTGTTGACGCATTGTGGCAAGGAATGGGGGAAGGGAGCGCACATGACTGAGTTCGGCTCTGTGAATGAGGTGGCCGAAGCGTTGCGCGCGGGGCGTGCGGCCGTGTTTCCCACCGATACGGTGTATGGAATCGGCGTTGCGGTAACGCGGGCTCCTTCGCCTATCGAGGTCTACGACGCGAAGCGCCGCGACCACGATAAGCCGCTGCCGTGGTTGGTGGACGGCCTAACCGCGCTCGACATTTTCGGCAGGGAAGTTCCCTCGTATGCCTATGACCTGGCGCGGGAATTCTGGCCCGGCCAGTTGACGCTCATTGTTTCCGCAGGGGGCGGCGTGCCGTGGGCGTTCGGCTCCGAAAATCGCACTGTCGCGCTCCGTGTGCCCAACGATGCGACGGCGCTCAAGCTCATCGCGAGCGTCGGATGCCCCATCGCCAACTCGAGCGCGAATTTTCAGGGACATACGCCGCCGCAATCGTATGCCGATATCGATCCTGCATTTCTGGCGCAGCTCGCAGCGTCATGCGGCGATGACGAGCCGCGCAGCGGCATCTCCTCCACAATCGTGGACTGCACGGGGCCAAACCCGCGGATCGTGCGTGTGGGGTCGATTACGAAGGACGATATTGCCGGCGTGTGCCCATTGCTCAACGACGGCGACTAAGGAATCGCTGAAAGAGGTTCGATTCCGTTTGCATGCACAATTCGCGGTGGAGAGTTGGGAGTGGCGTAATGGATAAGCAGCGCAAGAAAGAAATGCTGCAAGCGTACAAAGAGCGGCGCCCGCAGATGGGCATTGTGTCATACGAATGCACGGCAACGGGCGATGTGTTTCTGAGCGCCGCCAAGGATACCGCCGCCGATATCAACGGCACCACGATGAAACTTGAGAGCGGGTTCCATCCCAATAAGCGGCTGCTTGAGCTGTGGACGCGGTACGGCCAAGACGGCTTCTCCATTCGCGTCGTGGAAACGCTTGAGTACATCGACGGGGTGGAGGATTACAGCGACGATTTGGACGCCTTGCGCGATGAGATTCTGGAGGCTCATCCGGGCGCTCGCAAGGTGTGGCGCTAGCGAACCTCGCTGAGGGCGTGGCTCGCACAAGAGACGCGATTTGTACGCGTTGCATTCTGCACGCATGAAGAAGGGGCCGTCTGGCCCCCTCTGGTGTTATGGAGCGGCTTGTGTGCCGGCTGCGCTCAGTGTAGCTTCTGGGCGAGGTTCATCATGCTTCCGGTCAGATTATGGAGCGAAGCTTGCGCCTGCGGGTCAAGATCGGCGCTTCGGCGGTACGTAACCTCGCCGTTTTCGTCCACGCCCGATTCGCAGGTGGCGACCGTCCACGAATATCCGGTGATCCAACCGCATGCGTTGCAGAAGCGCTGGAGCACGGCGGCGGTTACGTCGATACCGCAGTTGCTGAGCCCCGTGGTGCACACGATGCCCGCCACCCTGCCGGCGAGGGGATTGATTTCCATATGCGACTGCGGGCACGTGCGATCGATGAACGTCTTCATGCGAGCGGTCACATTCTCAAAATAGTTGGGATTTCCTACGATCACGGCATCCGACTCCATGATCGCATCGAGGACTTCCTGCATCTGATCGCCCTCGCGCGAAAGCAGCGGGCACGGCTTGTCGCGCAGGCAGGAATTGCAGCCGATGCAGTATTCGATGTGTTTGTCAGCGAGTTCGATAAGCTCGGTATCCCATCCTTGCGCCGCAAAATCATCCAGCGCCATCTGCAGCAGTTTCGAGGTGCTTCGTCCCGTGCGGTGGCTTCCGTTGATTGCAAGTACCTTCATGGCTTGCCCCCTTAAGCGTAGGAAATTCGCTTCATCCGATAAAGGGATTGTGCTCCAGTGTCCCGCTTTTATCCAGATGGTTCCTTGCATGCGAACGGGGTTCTTCTTGCAAGCTGTGTCGAATTCGATGTCGCGAAGAGTGCAGAGACTCTGAAGCGCCAACATGAAGGGAATGTTGAACGGGCGGTTTCGATGCCGCGAAGAGCGCATGGGCTCCAAGGGGAGCATGAGCCTCGAAGCGCATAGGCTCCGAAAGAGCGTTCGGGGCGAGATTTGTGCGGGAAGGTTTTGCGTTTTCGGGGCGATTGTGCTGCCAAAATGCGCAGGCGGTTCGGGTAGGTTTTTCGCGACTTCGGGAGATTGATTCGGCAAGATTCCGGCAAGATGCGGGCAAGGTTTGGGAAAAGGCTTGGCAAGGTTTTTAGGGTAGCCTGATTTGCATGAGCATGTTTCTTACATACCTTGTATACGCTATATGCGTGACGCTTCTGCCTGCTGTGCTGGACTCGACACTGCATCGTGGCCTTGCGTACTGTATGCAGTCTGCCGATGGCGCGGCATGTGCCGCATTATGTACAGCGCCGCTTTACGAAGAGATGCGGCAATCAGGGTGTCTCTTGGCGCACGTATCTACTGCGGCGGCTATAGCGTCTCATGCCGTGCTGATCGCTGCACTTTTCTATGCCTCACTTGTCGATATAAGAACGCGCGTGGTGCCCACGGTTTCACCTGCTGCAGCAATGAGTGCTTGGCTTTTGACAACCCTGGTATGCGCTGTTATAGGCGTTTGCCCGTATTCGTATGCGTTTGGGCAGGTCGAGAATCCGTCTTGGATTCTTGCTGGCGTGGCCGGCGGCGCCATAACGGCGGGGGTCGCTCTCGTCTGTGCGATGCTTCTCGAAAGGCGTTCGGGGGTCACCGCGCTTGGCGGGGGAGACATAAAGCTGTTCTTCATCGTGGGCCTTTACTTAGGTCCCGAGGGCGGTATGGTGGCGCTCGGTCTGTCATGCGTACTCGCGTTACTGTGGCAAGTTGTCATGCTCGCTTTCGAAACTCTCAGGCGATTTCGAGAACGTCGCCGCGGTGTGCCCCTTGCTGCACAACCCTGTCTAACGAACTATCAATTCGGCGTATCCGCGCCCTGCCAGCTCAAACGCTCCCCTTTGTGCCGTTTATCGCCTCAGCCGTCATTGTAATTATCACATATGGGGTGATTTGATATGGATAATGGAGAATTTCAGAATAGAATTAGTACCAATTACTCTCTTGATTTGCGATTGTATTCTCCATACAATGCGATAAAGCGACCAGAGTTCGAATACGATGAGGCAAAGAGCTTTCTGAATGCTGAAAAACATGGCATCGATTTTGAAGAAGCTCAAGAGTTGTGGGATGGTCCGCATTTTGTCACTCCTGTGGAATTCAAGGGGGAACGTCGTTATTCGGTCGTTGGGAAAATCGGAGGGGAGTACTGGACCGCTATCGCAACAGATCGCAAGGGTCACGTTCGAATCATTTCTGTTCGACGATCGATCAAGAAGGAGGCATCCTATTATGACGGGCGACGAAACGAAAATAACCCCTGACAATCTCCTCGAAAAGTTCGATGCAGGTGAGGACGTATCGGATTATTTTGATTTTGAACATGGAGCGATGGTTTACCCAGAAGAAAAGGTTGCCGTAAGGCACATCAAGATTGGGTCCGATGACGAAACACGTCGTGTGAATGTGGATTTTCCCAGATGGGTGGTAGAGGCGCTCGACCGCGAAGCAAAGCGTATAGGCGTAGGCCGCCAAGCAGTCATCAAAACCTGGATTGTCCAACACCTCGACGAAATGGGAGAACGTCCCGCCTAGGAAGCGGGCGAGCGAAAGCGATGCCCGCCATGTGGGCGATGAAGCTCCGATTTGCCGGTTTCTCATGTGAACTGGAGCGAGGGGTGAGAAAAGGGGGATGCAAAGGGGGAAAGGAGAGGGGAAACATCCCCTCTCCTTTCCCCCTTTGGAACGCGCTGCTACTCGAAATGCTCCGCAGCAATCTTAAGCTGGTTAATAATATCAATCCCCTGAGGACACATATCCTCGCATGCGCCGCACTCGATGCATTCGCTCGCCGGCGCCTTCGCCTGCCAAGCGTACTGGCCCTTCACGAACTCGTTGTTCTCGGTCATGGCCTCCAGATTCAAAAGACCCAGAATGTTGGGGATGGCCACGCCTTGCGGGCAGTCCTTCACGCAATAGCGGCAGTTGGTGCAGGGGATGCTCGCCATCGAACGAAGCACTTCGGTCGCTTCGGTCATGGCTTTCTGCTCGGCCTCGTTGAAGGGCGCGTTCGCCTTCCATTCCGCCACGTTCTCCTTCATCTGCTCAAGCGTGGATGCGCCGGAGAGCACCGTGATGACGTTGGGGAGGTTGTAGCAGAAACGATACGCCCACGAGGCGAGGCTCTTGTCGGGGTCGGTCGCCTTGAACACGTTCGCCACGCGTTCCGGCAGATCGGCCAGACGGCCGCCGCGCACGGGCTCCATGATCACCACGGGTACGCCATGCTTCTGCGCCACTTCCAGGCACTTACGGGACTGCACCACCGGGTCGTCCCAGTCCAGATAATTTGCCTGCAGCTGGACGAAGTCCATATCGGGATGCGCGGTCAGAAGCTCATCGAGCGTTTCGGGGCCGTCGTGCATGGAGAAGCCCACATGCTTGATCTTTCCCTGCTCCTTCATCTCGCGCACGAAATCCCACATACCGTATTCGTCGAATTTCGCGGTACGCGGACCGCCCACGTTGTGCAGCAGGTAAAAATCGACGTAATCCACGCCCAAACGCTCCAGCGAAATGGCCAGATTGCCCTTAGCGGTCTCGGCGTCGGGAGCCGCCCATGCGAGGCATTTAGTGGCAATGGTGTAGGCGTCGCGTGGGTAGCGCTCCACGAGCGCCTGACGCACGGCGGCCTCCGAGGTGCCCTCGTGATACACGAAGGCGGTGTCGAAATACGTGCCGCCGCCGGCGATGAACTCGTCGACCATCTGCTTGAATTGCTCGATGTCGATGCTGGTCTGGTCATTTGCGTCCAAAAGCGGCAGGCGCATGCATCCAAAGCCCAGCTTAGGCGTGTTCAGAAGGTCGTTGCTCATAATTCCCCCTCATAATTCGATTTAGTGCGGCTCATACTTTACTCATTTGAGTGCGCTTCAAGTCAAGGCAAAAGATGCGCGCGATGGTGGAGGTTCTGTGGATGCGCCGTCAAATGAGCGCCGCTCCGCAGCGACGAACGCCGTTCGCGAACGCGCGGAGCGGTTAACAGAGTTAAATGCGAGCGTCGAACTTACAATTAGGCCATCGCATAGAAAATGCGCACGCTGCGCCGCAAGGCAAGGGGCTATCGTCGATGGGTAGAAACCGTTTCAATTTGCCTAACGTGTGGTGCCCGACATGATTGGAGGTTCTCCGATGGATAAGCTGCTCGAAGGAAAGGTCGCCGTCGTCACGGGAGGCACGCGCGGAATCGGATTCGCCATCGTGAAGAAGTTCCTGGAAAACGGCGCCAAGGTTGCGCTGTGCGGAAGCCGCCAAGAGTCGGCCGACGCCGCGGTTGCCAAGCTCAAGGAAGAGAACCCCGACTGGGAGGTCATGGGCATTGCGCCCAAGCTGACTGACCCCGCATCGGTCGCAGAGGCGCTCGCCCAGGTCAAAGAGGCATGGGGCCGCATCGACATCATGGGCAACAACGCCGGCGTCTCGGCGCGCGAGAGCATCTACGACTACGATCCCGAGGCGTTCCGCAAGACCATCGACCTCAATGTGAACGCCGTGTTCTACTGCTCACAGGCTGCTGCGCGCATCATGAAGGAGCAGGGCGGCGGCGTGATCATCAACACCAGCTCCATGGTAAGCATCTACGGCCAGCCGTCGGGCTGCGCCTATCCTGCCTCCAAGTTCGCCGTCAACGGCCTCACCAAGTCGCTGGGCCGCGAGCTGGCGCCCGACAACATTCGTGTGAACGCCGTCGCGCCGGGCATCACCCGCACTGATATGGTTTCCGCGCTGCCCGACGAGATGATCAAGCCGCTCATCGCCACCATTCCGCTGGGCCGCATGACCGAACCTGAGGACATCGCGAATGCGTACCTGTACCTGGCAAGTGACCTTGCATCCGACGTCACGGGCGTGGTGCTTTCCGTAGACGGCCTGGCAAGGGCGTAGTTTTTCGCCAGAGCCTGACGTATTTCGGCAATCAGATTGTGCTATATGCCCCGCATCGCATTCCGGTGCGGGGCATTTTCGTGCAAAAAAGCGACGCGGCCAAGGGAGGGAGGTGCCGCGTCGCTTTATGTGTGGCAGGCGTTCAAGCTGAGTTGATGTCTAGCCCAATCTCATCGGTCATCTTGCTTTTGCGCACCGATGCTTTAGAACGTCTGCTGCGAGAGTCTCGGCGAAGGATTACGTCGCTTGCGAATTTACTTGATTTCGCTTGCCACGGTTTCGCCCATGATGTAGCCGAAGTTCATGGCCGCATCGAAGCCCATGCCGTACTGCTTGCCGTCCTTCTCCTCAATGGAGCCGCACACGTCGCCGGCGGCGTACAGGCCGGGAATGATTTCCTCGTTCTCGTCGAGCACGTGGGCCTCGGTGTCAATGGCAAGGCCGCCCGTGGTCAGATAGAACGTGGGCTCAACGCCGCATACCCAGATGCCGTCGTGCGTGTCGATGAAGGGCAGGTTCTCGCGGCCGAACTCGTCGGCTTCGCCTGCCAGCGCATGCTGGTTGTTGGTGTCGATGGTGGCGGCCAGGTTGGTCATGCCGGTGGCCTCGGCGGCTTCTTCCACGGTGGCATAGTGCACCATGTCGCCTCGCTCGAACAGCGCCTTGTAGGTGTCGAAGGCATAGGTGAGGTTGTTCATGGTGGTCACGGCGCCGGACTCGTCAGTGATCCAGTAGAACTTGCCGCCGTTGGCGTCGTCGCACAGGGCGCGGCCGATGACGAAGTGGTTGGAGCTCATCACGTTGCCGAACTGGTCGCCCGTGGCGTTCACCATGATACCCGGGGTGGTCTGGTACATGAAGGCAATCTCCATGCGGCTGCCCGCCTGACCGGTGGTGCTCATGAATGCGCCGAGCTCGCGACCCATGCACTCGATGGCGGCGCCCACCTTCTGACCCAGCACGATGCCGTCGCCGGTGGAAGCGGGGCAGCAGTTGAACGAACGGCCCGCGTAATCGGGATAGTATTGATCGACCATCTCCTGGTTGGCACCGAAGCCGCCGGAGGCCAGCAGCACGGCCTTGGCGGTGGCGGTGTAGGTGGAGCCGTCCTTGCCCTCGGCCACCAGGCCGGTCGCGCGGCCGTCGGTCATGGTGATGTCGGTGACGGTGGCACCGTAGATGATTGTTCCGCCCAGCGCGCCAATGCGGTCGACTAGGTACTGCATGGCATATCCGCAGCCGCCTTCATAGCAGCCGGGAGCCAGGTACGGGGTCACGCCGTAGGCGGCGTTTACGCCCAGGCTGTAGAAGCCCACGCCGATCTCATGCAGCCAGTCCACCAGGTTGGGGGAGGCGGTGTACATCGCGTCGTCGTAGGGCATCGCCTTGTCGTAGCGGTCGAACTCGGGGTTCACGTAGTTGGACAGCAGCGCCAGCATGGCGGTCTTGTCGAAGTACGGACTGTCGTCGAAGCGGCCCAGCGAGTAGTTTTTCTGCAGCTGGCTGCCGGCGCAGGCGAGGCCGGAGTAGGTCATGGACATGGAGCCACCGGGGATGTCCTGCTTTTCGAAGAGCGTCACGGTGTAGCCCTTCTCCAAAAGGCGAGTGGCGGCGGTGAGTCCCGCGGTGCCGGCGCCCATCACAACCACATCGCTTTCGATCTCCTGCGCGGTGCCTCCGGTCAGCTCCTCGGGGCCAAGCAAAAACGCAGAGGAATCCACGCCCGCGTTGGCAAGGCCCTCCAGCGCGGCGTTCTTGATGGCCATGCAGGTGGTGGTGGCGCCGGAGATGACGTCCACATCGAGGTTCTGCGCCTCGAGAGCCTTAGCGGGCCACATGGTGCAGGCAAGGCTGCCCACGCCCACGGTCTCGTCGTGGGAGAGCACGCGCAGGCCGGCAAGCGCGCCGCCGGTGACGGTGGTTTCTACGAACACCCAGTTCTCGTGGCCCATCGCCTTGGTCACGTACTTGCCATCGGTGGGCTTGGAGGCTGCGGCATAGGTGGTTTCAACCGGGCTCTTAGGCGCGGCCGCTTCTGCGGCAGCGTCGGTGCCGGAGTCGGCGGCGGGGGAGCAGCCCACGCCCATCGCGGCTACGGCGCCAAGAGCGGCAACTGCGCCGGTTCCCTTGAGGAAATTACGGCGAGAGAGTTCGAAATCCATAGTGTATCCCCTTCCTTGGATATGCTTCCGCGCCGGAATGGCCGAAAGCTCGGATGCCGTGCGCCCTCCTGCGCAATAATTGGCATCCGGAATGGTCCGAGAGTACGCGCTCGCGCCGTCAAAGTCCTCACCGACTATCGGTGAGATTTACGTATCGCCTGGTGAATCGCCTATGAATACGAACTGCAGCAAACGAAGGTTTTTGTCACAACGTCCACAGAGGCCGCACTTCGGAGAGCAGAAGTCGGGTTTTCGCGGGCTCTCGATCCACCCATGACTTCGTGTCGGCTGGGCGCGCCCTACGCGGTCGGGTACAATGGCGTCAGGCCAATTGCAAGCAGTGGAGGGGAGCAGTGGTCGGATCTATAACAAAGCGGGGTGCCTGCTCTGCTCTGGGCTTCGGCATGTCCAAGGCGGCCACCTCGATCGGATATCTCACCGCCATGGGATCGGTGGTTCACAATATCGGGTTCGTAACCGAGCTGTGGTTCATGCTCGCAAGCGAGGCGGTATCCATCGTTCTCGCCTGCATCATAGTTGCTTGGGCGGCAAAGGCGCCGCAATCCGCGACGGTTCCTCAGTGGCCGGCGTGGGTGACGTTTGCCGCGGGGTTCGCGCTGAGCGCATCGGGCGCGCTGGCGAACATCCCTGCCGCTGTGGGTGCGGGCGTGCTCGGTGCGCTTTACGGCATCTCGTCGGTGATGCTTTCGTGCACGTGGCTGGAGGAATTCGCTCGCCAAAGCTCGCGTGAGGCTCCGCGGCATATGGTAATAGGACTGTTCATCCAGCTCGTCGCAGTTGCTGCGTCTGCCGTGCTCTCTCAGGTTGCTCTGGTGGTTTCGGCGCTGGTATTCTTGGTCGTATCGGCTTTTTGCTTCGCCGTGGTGAACAGAGAGCACGATGCCGATGCCATAGGGCTCGCTCGGACGGAATCGCGCTCGCGTGTCAATGTGCGTGATTTTCTGCACCGATTCGGCAACCCGTTCATGTGCCTGTTTGTACTCGTGGGCGTCGTGGGAATCCTGCATACCTCCGTGCTCGGTTCGGCATCGGAGCATATCGTCGGAGACGTTTCTATGGCGGTTCCTCTGGGCGTCGCCACGCTTATCACGGCGGCGTTTGCCGTGGTGGCCATGCGTCTGCCCGATCCGACCGCCGTGTACAAGGCGTGTTTGCCGGTAATGCTGGTGCTGCTTTCACTGCTTCCGTTTGTTGGACAGCTGCTGGGCTCGTTCGCCGGCACGGTAATGATTGCCTGCAATGATGTGTGCGGCATGCTGTTTTTGTTCTACATCGTGGGCGCCGCGCATCGTCATGGATGGCGCAGCTATGTGCTGTCGGGCGTGTACCTGGGCGGATCGAACCTGTTTTTATGCCTTGGGCTGGCCATTGGCCTTGGATTGGGCGCTGCGAGTGCCGATTATGGCGTGTCGTTGCTCACGCTGCTGGCGTTTGCCGCCATGTATCCGCTGGGGATTGCCTTTGTCGTGCTTATGCGAAGGGGCAAGAAGCGCGAGGGTGCTCAAATTGAGCAAAGTCATTCTGCGGAGTCGGAGCAGGTTTCCGAGCGTCTTTCAAATCAGGGCTCGGCGCAGCTCTCCAGTGAGGTTTCCGAGCGACTTTCCGGGCAAATTCCCGACCAGTCGTCCGATTGGGGTTCTGGCCGGCTCGAACGGTCTCCCGGGCAAGTTCCCGACCAGCTTTCCGATCGAGGTGCTGAGCAGCCTGATTGGCCTGCCATTTTGGCAACGTTTTCGAAACGCTACGGCCTCACGCGCCGCGAGTCCGAAATTTGCTCCTATCTTGTGCGTGGACGGTCTGCGCGCCATATCGCCGAGGAGCTGGTGATTTCCGAGAACACGGTGTGGACGCATATCAAGAACGTCTATGCCAAAACCGCAACCTCCGGCAAAGACAGCCTCATCGAGCTGTTTGAAAGGCAGGCATACGAAGATTTGCAAGCTAAGCCGGGCGATCTTGCCGCACGCCGCTAAAGGTTTCGGAAGGTGTTTGCGTTTACGAAGGTGAGAAGGATGAAGACAACCGAAATCGCATTTCCTAGCGCCGATGGCGCCTCGACAGCCGCGGCGCTCATGTGGCGTCCGGATGTCGTCGCCGATGCCGATGCCGATGTGCGTGGCGTGGTCCAGCTCGTTCACGGCATGGCGGAGCACAAGAGCCGCTATGTGCCTTTTGCCGAGTTTATGGTTGATCAGGGGTTTGTCGTGTGCGCTCATGATCATGTGGGCCACGGCAGAACGGCGCCGAGCCCAAAAGAGTACGGGCATATTCCGTTTCATGCCGATTCCGATGACGGCGCTTCCTCTAGCAAGCAACTCAACGGCGCAGATATCCTCATCCAAGACACTCATACGCTGCGCTGCATGATGCAGCGTAGATTTCCCGATGTGCCGTATGTGCTGTTCGGGCACTCGATGGGCAGCTATGTGGTGCGCGCGTACGTCACGAGGCACGGCGAGGGACTGGCGGCTGCCATTTTGTGTGGCACGGGCCAGACGCCGCAGTGGTTGTCGCGCGTAGGCATAGCGGTGACGCATCTGCTGGGTGCGATGCATGGCGAGCGTTACCACAGCGGCTTGGTTGACTCTTTGGGCGTGGGCGCGTTTTCGCGTCAGGTACCCAACGCTAAGACGGAATACGATTGGATTTCGCCCGAGCGCGCCGCCGTGGATGAGTATGCCTCCGACCCGTCATGCGGGTTCATGTTCACCGTGGGCGGATATGCAGCGTTGACTGGTGCCACCTTGGAGGCGGTGTCTCCTAAATGTGCCGGTCGTGTTCCCAAAAACCTGCCGATGCTGTTTATATCAGGCGCGGAGGATCCGGTGGGCGGTAAGGGCAAAGGTGTTGTTGCCGCGGTTGAGGAATACCGTTCCGCCGGCGTGCGAACGGTGGATGTGCGCCTCTATAAGGGGATGCGCCACGAGATCGTGAATCGTCCCGAGGGTAAACAGGTTCGCGAGGACGTCGCCGCCTGGCTCGAATCCCAGGGAATCTGACGCCCGGGACGCCCGGGGACGCTGGGGTGTCCAGGGCGCCTGACGCCTACGGGGCGCCCGGGGGCGTTTGGGAGGGGGCGCCTGGGCGCGGGGCTTAGAAACAAACGGCGATTTGCTGCAGTTTTCGAGGGGTGCCTCGAGTACACCGCCGTTCGGCTCTCTGTTTCCCCAGGTCACAGCCTCGCTCCGATTGGGCTACTTCGGGAGGCGCGCGAAAACTGCAGCAAATCGGCGTTTGTTTGCAGAGCGACGTTTATGCTGCAGCGAATCGGCGTTCGCTGCATCCGGGCGCCGGGGTCCGCTCCTCGCCGAGTCCGGAGGCGGCGCCGAAGCTCGGACGTCCTGGCCCGCGTCCGCCGCCGTCGGTCCCGCCCCTGCGTCCGCTGGCATCGCGCTGCCCTGGCGAATCCGCCGAGCCGACACCGGCCCCGCCCCTGCGTCCGCCCCCGCTGGCGCCGGCCCCTGCGGCGCGATGTGCGCGACCGCCGTGATTTGGCCTACAATATCCCAAACGAAAACGGCCTAGGAGGAGGTTTCATGACTGCATGCGATAAAGGGGACTACCCGTATGAGCCTATGACCTCCAACAACCTTGATGCATCGTGGCGCGTTGCTATTGGCTTGCAAGATGTTGATGGGTTGAAGCCGTCGAAATACTTGCATTCGCTAGCTGCGGAAACTATAGAAGGCGACTTGTCGCTTAGTGCTGCTGGCAAGGCGATTCGCGCCTATTACAAGCTGCGGGATGAATCTGGTGAAGCCACAGATATGGGCGAACGCGAAGCCGATCTCGTAAGCCAGCGGATAACCGAGTTGTTGTCCCGCCGCGCTTTTATTATGGCACCGTCGATGCTTGTCCATATCCATCAGCATCTTTTCCAGGATCTCGACGAAAAGACATACGCTCCGGGCTTGTACAAGACCGATCAGCTTGTAAAGCGAGAGTATATTTTGAATGGGGACAGCGTTTTGTACGGTGCCCCGGAGTTCATCGATAACGCTCTCGCGATGTTTTTCGCCAGTGAGGCATCGTATGTATACGGCCCCGTTACATCGGCAGATGATGTTGCTCATCTTGCGGAATTTATTTCGCACATCTGGCAGGTGCATCCATTCAAGGAAGGCAACACGAGGACGATTGCCGCATTCACGGAACTGTATCTTGATTATTTGGGATTCGATGCGGCAAACGAGCCCTTTGCCAATAATGCCCGGTATTTTCGTAACGCGCTTGTGAGAGCTAATTACCGCAACGCCAAAGCGGGCATCATGCCGGATTTGAAGTATTTGATTCGCTTTTTGGAGAACATGCTCTGCGGGGCAGATAACGATTTGCGTTCGCGCGACATGCTATGCGAGGCGCTATTCGAAGATCCATCTCTCATAAGGAACATGCCTTCGTCGTCTGCGATTGAGAAATAGATATCGATGAAACGCGCATGAGCCCGAATGCCGTACGCGTTTTTGAAAAAGGGGCGGCGACGTGCGGAATCGGGCTGTGCGGGTTTGGACGGGGCGTTATTTGGGCGTGTCCGCTCTGGCTCGCCAAATGCGCAAAATAGCGTATGCGGCGAATACGATGGTGTACACGGTCATGCTCGTGATGGCAATCTCTTTTCCTGCAAGTACGGGCGGCAGAAGAATTACTGCCAAGTGCACATACATTAGCCCGAAAAATGCATATGCCCAGCGCTGCACGCTTTTCCAGGTTTTGGCATGCATGCGACGTTTCACGACATTGAACGACGTAATAAGCAGCACGACGAAAAGCACCAGCAGAATACCCGAGATGGTGAACGATATGGCGAGATTCGCTGTGGGCACGTCGCCGGTGGCCTGAATTACCTGGAAGAAATACGTGTACACATAGTACGCGATGTGGCATAGCGTCAGAATGCATGCCGTAATGGAAAGTTGACGGCGAATGGCCATGAGCTTAGTTTTGACGGGCGACCCCTCTTTAAGCACGCCGATGAACATAACCACGGCAAAAAATGCGAATGCCAGAGTGCAGCGCTGCATGAAGGGGAGGAATGCAGCCCAAAACCCGGTGGATGCTCCGGTGTTCGCGCCGCTCGTCATACCGTAAAGGTAGAGTAGATCAAGCGCAACCGCAATGGCGTAGAGCGCAACGGGCGCTTTTCTGACGGGCTTGGCGCATAAGAATGCGAGCGTGAAGACGATTGCGAAAGCGACGATGAATCTCATATCTTCCCCCTTGAGACATGATGCCGGAACGTCGTTTCTATCTGTCACAGTATCTTAGTACAGTTCTTTATAAAATAGAATGGCAGTCTTTCCGAATAACAGTACTATTGTCATATTAAACAGGTTGTCGAATATGCTGAAAAACTCCCATTATGCTCAAATGAGATATATCAGGATTATTGACATATGGAGGAAATGTGGATACTCTGGCACTATGAAAACTATCCTATGTAAATAGGACAGTGGGATAGATTTCAAATTACCTAGATGCTTGGATTGAGCGTCTGCGCGGCGAGGGAAGGGGGAAACGTGGATACATCGTTGACTCGTCGTAACTTCTTGAAATGGGGTGCTGTGGCGGCAGGTGCAACCTCTATGGTTGGTCTGGCAAGCTGCGCTCCTTCAACCGAGGGTGAGCAGGGAGGTGAAACCCAGGTCCAAGAGACAGGAACGTGGATGAACGCTCCGTGCTACAACAACTGTAGTTGTGGTTCGTCGCGTTGCCTCAATCGGGTGTACGTTGAGGATGGCGTGCCTCTTAAAACACGCACTGATGAGGACGGAGACGATACCTACGCTATGCCACAGCGACGTGCATGCTTGCGTGGTCGCGCCAAGATGAGCGAGGTGCTCTCTCCTGTCAGAATCAAATATCCCATGAAGCGCAAGAATTTCAGCTTGGATAATCCTCAAGGTGAATTGCGCGGAAAAGATGAATGGGAACGTATCAGCTGGGAAGAGGCGCTTGACCTGGTGGCGGAGGGCATTCAGAGGACTCTCGATCAGTATGGCCCCACTGGCATTCTATGCGGTGCTTCTTCAAATATTGGTGATGGCTATTACGATCAAAATGTGTGTCTGCTTGATGCGCTGGGTGGCTCCGTCCATATTGAGGCCGGTACGGTTTCGTTCGGCTCCTGGGCGGTCGCCGATACGCACATGGTGGGTGGCTTCGCTATGGCCAATACACCGCACCATCTGCAAATGCTTCAAAGTGAGCTGCATGTGATGTTTGGCTGTAATTGGGCGGCCAACAAGGCGGGCAACCATACATGGTACATGGACGAATGCCGCAAACGCGGTGCCAAGGTCATCGTTATTGATCCGTGGCTGAACCAGACGGCTCAGGTCATCGCTGACGAGTGGATTCCCATCCTGCCTGGCACCGACACTGCATTGTGTGTCGCTATTTGTCACGAGTGGATTGCGAACGATACCTACGACCAGGAATTTCTTGACACATACACCATCGGTTTTGACGGCGATCATATGCCCGAGGGCGCCCCGGCGAATTCCTCCTGGAAAGATTACGTGATGGGCACCGGCTACGATATGGTGGAGAAGACGCCCGAATGGGCAGAGGCAATTTGCGGTGTTCCTGCCGACACCATCCGCTCGCTTGCTGAAGAAATTGCTGCAACGGATAAGGTGGATTTCTTCTCATCGCAATCTACTTCTAAGATTCCTGCAGGTGAGCAGTTTGTCCAAGCTTTCTATACCATGGCCCTCATGCATGGTGGCATTGGAACCCCCGGTCATTACTTTAGCTGGTCGGGCATCAAGGACTTTATGAGCAGCAGCGTCGCTCCCGGTTCGTATTGTCCTGTGGACGCAGACCCTGCGAATCCGCTTGCCCCTGCGGGCTCGCCTACCTACATGTATTATCCAATTCCTCAGTTTGATGTATTAGAGGATCCGGAAAGTTGGCTGAATCTTGAGCCGTCAGAATGCTGGCGTTCCATCAAGGCTGGCGAGTATGGTCGTGATTGTTGGCCCACTGGGAAGCGCAAGCTGGATATCCATGCAGCCTATTTCGGTGGCCATATGAGCACGTTGAACCAGATTCCTGACACCATGACTGGTATTGAAGTTGTTCGTGGATTTGATTTCGTATGGGGCTGCAATCCATTCTTCGACTCCACACGTCAATACTGCGATGTTTTGCTGCCGTGCTGCACGTTCTGGGAGAAGCCGAACAAGGCTTTTGGCGGAGATAGCTCCTCCATGCTTTGGTTCGACAAGATTATGGATCCGCTGTACGAAGCTCAACCGGAAAGCTGGATTGCCGAGCAACTGGCAACTCGTTTGGGGCTTGACCCTAAGACGGTCAATACGATGACCGACGCAGAGCGCACCTATGCCACTGTACGTGACGCTACCTACACTGACGGCACCACATTCCAAAGCGAGCCATTGCTCACTATCACGCAGGAAGAGCTCGATCAGTACTTCCCCGAAGCGGGTGGGCAGCCGCAGGAGGGCAAGTTCACGTTCCAGGAGTTCCGAGAGAAGGGCATTATTAAGGCGGAGCTTTCTGAGGACACGGTTGTGCCCGAGCCCTACGCTGCGTTCATAGCGGATCCCGAGGGCAGCCCGCTGGCTACTGCATCCGGCAAATTCGAAATTTATTGCCAAACTTTGGCATACATGATTAACTCTGTGGGTTACTCGACTATACAGCCTATCGGTATGTATCAGGTGGGCGATCCCGAACAGGGTGCTACTGCTCGTACCGATGAATACCCGCTGCTGCTATGGACGCCGCACAGCCTGCGTCGCGCCCATTCGGTAAACGACAATGTGGTAAGTCTGCGCGAGGCATTTCCACAGGAGTGCTTCATCTCCACCGTCGATGCCGAGGCTCGCGGTATCAAGAACGGCGATCCCGTTTTGATGACTAGTCCGCACGGCAAAGTTTTGCGTCCTGCCAAGGTGTCTCCTACGCTCGTTCCGGGTGCGGTTGCCATCCAGGATGGAGCTTGGTTTGAAATCGATGAAGAGACCGGTATCGATATTGGTGGTTGCCCCAATGTCTTGCAGGCGCCCAAGTCTTCCGGTGGTGGTTGCCAGGCGTGGACCGGTACCATTTGTCAAGTTGAGAAATACGATGGTCCGTTGGAGCTCGTTCCCGACAAGGATCGCCCCATTGTTGTGCCCGTCGGCATCGAGGAATAAAGGGAGGGGGACATCATGACGTATGGATTCTATTTTGACTCCGCAAAGTGCACTGGTTGTAAGACCTGCCAGGTTGCTTGCAAAGAAAACCATAAACTTGCCGCTAACAATCTTTGGCGTCGCGTATATAGCTATCAAGGTGGATCTTGGGAATCGACGGAAGCTGGTTTCTACGTACCCAAGGATGTATTCAGCTATCAGGTCTCTATGGCCTGCAATCATTGCGAGATGCCTGCCTGCATGGCGAACTGTGCGACTGGCGCCATCTCCAAGGATGATGAAACCGGCATGGTGATTATCGACCAGGAAGCTTGCATCGGTTGCAAAACCTGCATTCCCGCCTGCCCTTACGGCGCTCCTACGTTCGTGGAGGAAACAGGGCTGGTCACCAAATGCGACATGTGCGCTGACGAAATCGCCATGGGCCGTAAGCCTGTGTGCGTGGCGGCTTGCCCCATGCGTGCTCTCGACTGGGGTGATATCGACGAGCTTCGCGAGAAGTATGGCGAAGGCAACGTGGAAATCGAGCCGCTGCCCGAAAACACCACTAACCCGAGCATCATCATCAATCCGCATCCTGCGGCGCAGGCAACTGGATCGGGTACTGGTTCGGTCGTGAGCTTCGCTGAAGAGCTCGATTTGGCCGAGTAGCTTCCGGCAGTCCTTATCGCACCGGAACCCTACTTGGCAGGGTTCAGCGCGAGAGGCATCTTCCAGCGGGCGGACCCCTCCTCTCCATCCCTCCCTTAATCCGCCCGCTTCCGGCGCCGTGAGGCATTTAGGCTTCACGGCGCCGGTCTTATACTAGGAGCGCTTTGGGTTATCGTTCGGATAGCCAAAAAGCGAACGAATCGCGCGAGCGCTTTGGGCATGCTGCCCAATGGAACGAGAAAGAGGCTCCTTATGGATTTCGACAAGGAAACACTCCAGGCCGCTCAGGCGGCGTTCGGCTTCGCTGCCGGTTTAATCAGCCAGGATCCCACCGAGGAATGGGTACATTCCTGCATCGGCAATGATATGTTCGCCGCCGCTCCGTTCGGCGAGGGCGACAAGGCGGTTACCTCGGGCCTTGCCCTGCTTTCTTCTTGGTGTACTGTTGCCCGTAACAATCTGGAAGAGGAAACAGCCGCCATTCAGCGCGAATGGCTGCGGTTGTTTGTCGGACTTGGGACGCCCGAGGCTCCGGTTTGGGAGTCGTATTACACTGAGCCAAACTCCACCATGTTCGGGCGCTCTACGCTTGAAGTGCGTGCTGCCTATAAGGAATGGGGCCTTGAGTTTGAACGTAAGGCACATGAACCTGACGATGCCCTCGGCATCATGCTGGCGTTCTGCTCCTATCTCATGGGCCGTGAGCTAGATGCCCTGGAGGCGTTCGATTCTGCCGCAGCTGCAAAAGCCGCTCAGTCGCTCGAAAGTTTCCTGGTTGCCCATATGTTGCCTTGGGCATCTGCCTGGCGCTTTCTGGTGAAAAATCACGCCAAGACCGACTATTATCGCGGCGTAGGCGAGTTGGTGTTTGGCCTCGAGCGTGCATATGCGAAGCGATTCGGCATCGAATGCAACGAGGAGGATGGGACCTTTTCATACGTCTTGAGCGCAAAGGCGCGTGAGGAAGAGGGGGCGTAGTCATCACGTTCGGCAAGCGGCCGGGTATGCATGAGACGCGAAGGCACTATAATGCGTCACGGCGAAAGGGGGGAGTGCGCCGTGTTCGGTCCGTTCGTGGTTTTATATCTGTTCCTTGGCGGATGTAGCGCTGGCGTGTTGCTGGTGTCGTCGCTCTGGAGCTTCGCATTTCACCTGGGCACCGATCGCACGCGACCCGAAACCGACGCCTTTCGTGCGTTGCGCAATCGTTCGTTTGCCGTGGGCTTTGTAGTCGCATGCCTTGCGGCACTGTGTCTGCTTGCCGATCTTGGGCGCCCCGAGCGCTTCGTGCTGCTGTTCCTGCGCCCCTCTGCAACATCGGTCATTGCGTTCGGAACGTTTGTGCTTGCGGGCATGATTGCGGTATCGGGATTTCTTGCAATTGCCAACAACTTCTACGCGCCTCGCGTGTCAGCTCGTATGAAGGCAGCTGCCGAAATCATCTGCGCGATTCTCGCCGTCGCCGTCATGACGTATACGGGGGTGTATCTGCAATCCACCAAGGCGGTTGCGTTCTGGGATACCCTTCTTGTTCCCATATTGTTCGTGCTTTCGGCCGTATCGTCGGGTGTCGCGATCGTTGTCATACTCGCTGCGTTCATGCGAGATTCGTGGCACATTGACTTCGGGCTTATTCGCCTGCATGGCATCCATGTCGCAGTGCTTGTGCTGGAGGCGTTTGCGCTTGCGGCATTTGCGTATGTGTCGGCTACCGGTCGGGGTGAGGCGCCTTCTTCGCTCGCTCTGTTGTTCGCGGGCGATTTGCGCGTATGGTTTGTGGGCGGCGTATGCATTGCCGGCATCATTGTGCCCCTGGGGAGTGAAATCGCATGTGCGTTGTTGCGCCGCACGCGCACGTTCCCTTTGCCAGATGCGTTGTGCCTGTTCGGAGGCTATGCGCTACGATACTGCTTGGTGGCAGCCGGGTTGCACTGAGATGGTGAAAGGCGTCAAAAGGCTTCGAGCGGGGTGACGAAGGCCGGAACGCAATTTGACCCTAAATGCTGGGGCACAAAACGACCCGAAGCGTAGAGGAAGCGCAGAGAACCGAGGGGGTGCAAAGCAACTCCGAAATGCAGAGGAAGGCGCAAAGCGGATCTGTTTTGCAGCTCGTTTTCGAGTGAGAGCCGGTTTGTACCTTTCGGGAGTGCAAAACGACTCCAAAATGCAAATCCGGAATGCAAACTGGCCCTCTTTTGCAGAAGGGGAGTACAAAGTGCGTGTGAAATGCAGCTTGTCCTCAAAATGGGGTTGCTTTGCACCTCTTTGTTGTCGTGCCGCACAAACGATGCTCGAATGGTTACAATTGAGCAAATTCCGTTTTACGGCCCATCGAGCGCCTTGGGGTGCTGTGGCGCTCGCACCCTTGCGTTCGTCAACTGCATGCCATCTATTCAAGAAAGCGTAGTAGGAAACCCGCATGCCAGACTTCAAATTAGATGAAACTTCCGGTCTGCCCGTGTGGGTCCAGCTGCGCAACCGATTCATTTATCTGATTAAAACCGGCTATTACAAACCCGGTGATCAGCTGCCCAGCGTGCGCAGCCTTGCCGCTGAAATCTCCATCAACTACAACACCGTGAGCAAGGCCTACGTGGATCTTGAGCATACGGGCTACGTCATGTCGGTGCGCGGTCGTGGTGTATTCGTGCGCGAGACGCCCGAATCCTCCCGCGAAGAAATGCTCAGCGCGGTGGACACCGTTATTGAGGACGCCATAAAACGTTGCATGTCCATGGGCATGTCGCTTGATGAGGTGAAGCTTCGCATGCTGGACGTTGCTCACAAGGTGCAAGAAGAGGGCGGCGCGCTCGCTCAGGAAAAGAGGATGCTCTATGAGAGAAACGAAAGACGGAAAGGCCTCTAAGCGTTTCGGCAAGGATCGCCGTACGTTTCCTATAGAAAAATACAATTCACGTGCAGATCGGCGTACCTCGCAAAATGGCGCCATGATGTTTTCAGCATTCGTGTTCGTCGCGGCGTTTTGTGCGGTTGTCGCCGTCGAACTATTGCTCATGGGCGAGCCAAGCGTGTGGGGTTTTGTGGTGGCCACGCTTGTTGCCTTGCTCGCCACCATGTCTATCCACATTGCCCTGCAGTGGGAGAAAGTGGTGGTTTTGCGTTTGGGCAAGTTCCATCGTACCAAAGGACCGGGTATCTATTTCACCATTCCGTTCATCGAGCAAATTGCCCTGTGCGCCGACCAGCGCGTGATGCTCACGGGGTTTGCCGCTGAGGAGACGTTAACCAGCGATCTTGTGCCCATCAACGTGGATGCTGTGCTTTTTTGGATGGTGTGGGATGCCGAGAAGGCCGCGCTCGAAGTGGAAAACTATTACAACTCCGTGAGCTTGGTGGCCCAAACCGCTCTGCGTGATGCCATTGGCCGCGCGAGCGCCTCTGAGGTTGCCGTGCGCCGCAACCAGTTGGATGCCGAGTTGCAGGAGGTCATCGAGGAGAAAACCAGCGAGTGGGGCATCACCATTCTCTCGGTGGAGATTCGCGACATCGTAATTCCCGAAAGCCTGCAGGAGGCTATGAGTGCCGAGGCTCAGGCCGAACGTGAAAAGAATGCCCGTATGGTGCTCGCCGAGGTGGAGAAAGATATTTCCAGCATGCTGGTAGAGGCTGCCGAGCAATATCAAGGCAATGACGTCGCGCTGCGCCTGCGCACCATGCACCTGCTCTATGAGAGCGTAAAGGGTTCAGGAGGCACAGTGGTCATACCCAGCGCATATTCCGAGGGCTTTTCAGACGGATCGCTCGAAAAAATGATTGAGTCGCTGAAGGCGCAGGGAAAGTAAGAGAGAGCCGCGTACTTGATTGCCGCTCGACTCGAAGCTCGGGCAGTCTGACGCCCTGGGGGCTTCCGGGGACGTTTGGGGCGCCCAGGGAGTCTGACGCCCGGGGGAGGGGCTTCCGGGGCGGCCGCCAGCAGCTCCGTGTGCCACGTCCATTATCGGGCAAAGGCCGGCTCCGCCCCCGCTGCCGCCGCATCGTTCTGGCGAACCCGTCGGTGTGCCGCCGGCTCCCGCCGCCGCGTCCGCCCCGCCGCTGCCGGGGACGCCCGAGGCGTGGGGTTTAGAAACGAACGGCGATTTGCTGCAGTTTTCGGACACCCCTTCGAGTAGCCCAATCGGAGCGAGGCCATGAGCTGGGGAAACGCGAAGCCAAACGGCGGTGTACTCGAGGCACCGCGCAAAATCTGCAGCAAATCGGCGTTCGTTTGCGGAGCGACGTTTATGCTGCGGCGAATCGGCGTTCGCTGCATCCGGACGCCGGAATCTGCCCCTCGCCGACTCCGGAGGCGGCGCCGAAGCCCAGGCGTCCTGCCCTGCGTCTGCTGGCTCCGTCGCGTCCGCTGCCGCTTGCCCCACCGCCGCGTCGCTGTGGCGAACCCGTCGCGCTGATGCCGGGGACGCCCCCTCCGCCGCGTCGCCCCGATGAATCCGTCGGTGTGCCGCCGGCCTCTGCTGGCGCCGTTCCCTGCGGTGCGATGTGCGCGACCGCCATGATTTGGCCTACAATACTTCCGACGAAATGAAAGAAGCTCAACAAGGAGGACGCTATGGCGCGCAGGTTGACGATGAGGGCGGAGGACGGTACGGCGTCCGTCGACCCGGACATGATGCAGGAGGCGATTCAGCGTCTTGCCGCTTATGAGGACATGCACGACGATCTTGAAGCGCGCTATGAGGATCTCGAAGTGAAAGTGGAGGAGCGTAAAGCGGCCGGAACCATCAAGGGCGCGGTGGGCAATCAGCTGCTTGCGCAGAAAGTCGCGCTCAAAACCACGTTGGGTATGTTCGAGATTTACGGCATCGAGGATTAGCTCAACCAACGGCACGCATCGGGTCGGGTCAGGGCCGGGTGCGGGCTGCGGCGGGCGTCATGCGCGTCGAATCGTATAATTGAGGGGATAAATGTTTGGGGACGCGGGGCGTGCTGGCGCCCCGTTCGCGGTAGCTCAACAGATAGGCGACCATCATGACCAAGAAATACGTGCTTGCACTCGACCAGGGAACCACCTCGTCCCGTGCGATTCTGTTCGACCACGCCGGACTCATTCGCGGCATTGCCCAGCATCCGTTTCGTCAGATCTACCCCCAGCCGGGCTGGGTGGAACACGATCCTCGCGAAATCGCGTCATCCCAGCTGGGCGTTGTGACTGAGGTACTGGTGTCGAGCGGGGTGCGCCCTGAAGAGGTGGATAGCATCGGCATCACCAATCAGCGCGAGACAACCATCGTGTGGAATCGCGAAACGGGAGAGCCGGTATACAACGCCATCGTATGGCAATGCCGCCGCACAACCGACATCGTGGAAGCCGTGTGCGGCGATCCCGCTGTAGCCGCCCGCGTGACCGCCAAGACGGGCCTGGTGCCCGATGCGTATTTCTCGGCCAGCAAAATCAAGTGGATCCTGGACAACGTGGAGGGCGCGCGCGAGGCGGCCGAAGAGGGCAAGCTTGCATTCGGCACGGTGGATACGTGGCTTATCTGGCAGCTGACGGGCGGGGCGGTGCATGCGACCGACGTGACCAACGCTAGCCGCACCATGCTGTTCGACATTCACAAGGGCACATGGGACCAGGAGCTGCTCGACCTGTTCGGCATTCCTGCCTCAATGCTGCCCGAGGTCCGCTCTTCGTCGGGCGATTTCGGCGTTACGGCGTATCCGGGCATGCCTCAGGGCATCCCCATCCGTGGCGTCGCGGGCGACCAGCAAGCGGCGCTGTTCGGCCAGTGCTGCACGCAGGCTGGTCGCGCGAAAAACACCTACGGCACCGGATGCTTTCTGCTCATGCATACGGGTTCCACGCCGGTCGCATCGTCGCATGGCCTGGTCACCACGGTGGCGGCGAGTGCTCCGGGCGTGCAGGGGCTGGAATACGCGCTCGAGGGCAGTGTGTTCGTGGCCGGCGCGCTCGTCCAGTGGCTGCGCGACGAGCTGGGCATCATCTCTAGCGCGTCTGAAAGCGAGGAGCTCGCCCGCAGCGTGGATGACACCGCGGGTGTGTACGTGGTTCCGGCGTTCACCGGACTGGGCGCCCCGTACTGGGATTCCGAGGCACGCGGAGCCATTCTGGGGCTTACGCGAGGTGCGAACAGGGCGCATATCGTCCGCGCGGCGCTCGAGTCCATGGCGTTCCAGGTGGCCGATGTGGCGCACACCATGGAGAAGGATTCCGGCATCGCCATCACCGAGCTCAACGTTGACGGTGGCGCTTCGGGCAACGACTTCCTCCTTCAGTTCCAGTCCGACATCTTGGGGGCGAGCCTCAACCGCCCCAAAGTCATCGAAAGCACCGGCGCAGGCGCGGCGTTTTTGGCGGGCCTTGCTACTGGTTTCTGGGAGGATATGGCACAGATTCTTGCGCTACGCGAACACGACGACCACTTTACGCCCAAGATGGATGCCGAAGAGCGCGAGGGCCTTATGGCGGGCTGGCACGAGGCCGTCCGCCGCGTGATGACCAAGTGAGCGGGTGCCGCATGCGGGCCGCATGCCTATCAAATACGGTATGATGGCGCAGGATCAAGCTAATCGTCCTGCAGTCGAAAGGATGCACACATGATTATTTCCATCGGAAGCGACCACGCTGGCTTCGAGCAGAAGCAGAAGTTGGTGGACTATCTGGTAGGCGAGGGCTACGAGGTCATCGACCGCGGCCCCGATTCTGATGACCGCGTAGACTACCCCGATTACGCGGCTGCCGTGGCGCACGATGTGTCGAACGGCACCGCCGATCGCGGCGTGCTGGTGTGCGGCACGGGCATCGGCATGGCGCTCGCGGCTGACAAGGTTGTGGGCATTCGCGCCGCCAACGTGATCAACGTGCAGTTCGCGGAACTGTGCCGTCAGCACAACGACGCCAATGTGGTTACGCTTTCCGGTCGCTTCGTGGATTTGGAAACCAACAAGCAGATCGTGGATACGTTCCTCACCACCAAGTTCGAGGGTGGCCGCCATGCCATGCGCGTCGCCAAAATTATGCGCCTCGACGCCGACAAGGGTGGCGTGAGCACGGATGCCAACGGCAACGTGGTGCGCGGGTAGAACGCGCCGCCTTTCGACGGGCGTGGAGCATTCTGTGTAATCTTCGTAACGGCCACGGGGCGCTTGGGCTTCGTGGCCGTTTTCGCGTGTGGGTCGCGCGCCGTCGGTGGTAGGATGGCGAGGTTCTAACGAATCGCGGCAAGACGACTGCGCGCCTCGGAGCTTCAAGGCTGGGGTTCGCCGCATGTCTTCAGGGCCATTTGGCTCGTCTTGCCAACGGCGCCCCAAAGAAAGGATCCGCCATGCCCTTCACCTATCTTGCCCAAGCCGACCCCGCTGTTGCCTCCGCCATTTCGGCCGAGCTCACTCGTCAGCGTGGCTCCATCGAGCTTATCGCTTCGGAAAACTTCACCAGCACTGCGGTCATGGAGGCCGTGGGCAGCGTGCTTACCAATAAATACGCCGAAGGCTATCCGTCCAAGCGCTACTACGGCGGCTGCGAAAAAGTCGACATCGTGGAGGATCTCGCGCGCGATCGCGCCAAAGAGCTCTTCGGCGCCAACTTCGCCAACGTGCAGCCCCACTGCGGTGCCAACGCCAACCTGGCGGCCTATTTCGCGCTTATCAAACCGGGCGATACGGTGCTGGGCATGAGCTTGGATAACGGCGGGCATCTCACGCACGGCTCGCCGGTTAACTTCAGCGGTCGCCTGTATGACTTCCACGGATACGGCCTCACCGAGGATGAGACCATCGACTACGACGCCCTTGAGCGCATGGCTCACGAGCTGCGCCCCAAGCTCATCGTGGGCGGCGCGAGCGCGTATCCGCGCGTGATAGATTTCGAGCGCATGGCGGCTATCGCACACGAGGTGGGCGCCTACTTCATGGTGGACATGGCGCATATCGCCGGGCTCGTGGCCGCGGGCGCGCATCCAAGCCCCGTGCCCTATGCCGATGTGGTCACCTCTACCACCCACAAGACGCTGCGCGGTCCGCGCGGCGGCCTGATCGTGTGCAACGATGAAGAAATCGCCAAAAAGATCGACAAGGCGGTGTTCCCCGGCAGCCAAGGCGGCCCGCTCATGCATGTGATCGCGGGCAAGGCCGTGGCGTTCGGCGAGGCGCTGCGCCCCGAGTTCAAGGAGTACATCGACCGCGTGGTGGCCAATTGCGCCGCGATGGCGGAAGGCCTTACGGCGGGCGGCTTGCGCCTTGTTTCGGGCGGCACCGACAACCATCTGTGCCTGGTTGATCTCACTCCCGCCGACGTGACCGGCAAAGATGCCGAGAAGCTGCTCGAGCGCGTGGGCATTACGGTGAACAAGAACTCCATTCCCAACGAGCCGCGTAGCCCCTTTGTGACAAGCGGCATTCGCGTGGGGTCGGCTGCAGCCACTACGCGCGGCCTCACCGCGCAGGAGTTCCGCCGCGTAGGCGAGCTCATTGCCGCAACCGTATTCGCGCAGGGCGACGATGCCAAGCTCGAGTCCGTCGCGGCCGAGGTTCGCGGCATCCTGGATGCGCACCCGCTGTATCCCAGCTACGATTTCTAGATAATTTAGAACGAATGTTCCTGTATTATGGGTTGTGACTGGTGTATGGCACGAAAGGCGTAGGCAGTGATAACAACCTTAGATTACGAAGAAAACCATCTGGTGGCCGAAGCGCTGCGCAGGGGGTATTTCTCTTTCAAGGGCGACAAGATCTATTATCATCTGCGCGTGACGAAGGGATATATGCTGAGCGATCCTGAGGAGCTGGTGCGTGCGAAGGTCATCGCGCATCTCATCCTCGTCAAGGCGTATGCGCCTTCCTGCATGAAAACGGAGGTCAAGGTGCCGCGTCGTACTCCCAATGATTGGGCCGACGTGGTGATTTACGAGGACAAGGAATGCAAGATACCCTTTCTTGTGGTTGAGGCAAAGCGCGAAGGGATTTCTGCCAGGGAAAAGGACCAGGGCATAGAGCAGCTTTTCGGCAACGCTAACAGCCTGCGCAGCAAATGGGGGCTGTTAGACTCGGGTGACGGGTCGGTGTTGTTTGACGTGCTGAATTATCCGCCCGAGGAGCGCGAACAGAATAGGAAGGGCACACGCGATTCGGTTCCCGAGCGGTTTGGCAGGGCCCCTCGGTACGGTCTTATTGCCGGCGACGCCAATGCCGATATCAAGCCGGTGGGAGCGAAGGTGCTCGAGGCGAAAGTGCGTCGTGCTCATTCGCTCATTTGGGCTGGCGGCAAACGCGATCCGCTTACGGCGTTTCGCGAGTGGAGCAAGCTTATCCTCACCAAGATAGAAGACGAAAAGAGCGCTAAGACGGGTGAGCCCCGTCAATTTCAGGTGGGCACGAACGAAGATGACGTGGAAATAGCCAATAGGGTGCATGCCCTGTTTGGCGAGGCATGCGCTAAAAACCCCGATATCTTTTCGGGTGACGAGGAAATAAATCTGCCCGACGACAAAATCACCCAAGTGGTTTCCGTTTTGCAGGACGTTTCATTCATGGAGACCGACCTCGATGCCATTGGCAGGGCATTCGAGTTCTTCTTCGGTTCCGTGTTCCGTGGCGAGCTGGGGCAGTACTTCACCATGCGCCCACTGGCGCGCTTCGCCGTGGCCATGCTCAATCCCACGCGCAACCAGAAGGTTATCGATATTACCTGCGGCAGCGGCGGTTTTTTGCTTGAGGCAATACTTCAGGTATGGCAGAAAATAGACCGCGATTACGCCGGTCGACCCCTCCTCGTCGCCCAAAACAAACTCGAGTACTCGCAGAATTGCGTATTCGGCGTCGAAATCCATCCAACGCTGGCTCAGATCTGTCGAATCAATCTGCTCATCCACCACGACGGTAACTCTAATATAGAGGGAGATCGCAGCTGTCTTGACAGCACGTTTTCCAACCCTGTGCTTGCGCGTGGAGAGCAATTCGACTTGGTGGTGGGTAACCCACCGTTTGGCGACAAGGTGAAAAAGGGCGATAAAGACCAGCTCGGCAGCAACAGCTTTGATAATTTTGAGGTGGCGCGTGGCTGCTCCGAGATTGCCTCTGAGCACATCATCATCGAAAGAGCGGTGCAGATGCTTGTTCCCGGGGGTCGCTTCGCGCTGGTGGTACCCGATGGCGTGTTGAACAATCAGGCGGATTCTTGTGTTAAATTGCGTCGCTACCTTGCCTCTGTAGGCGTTGTGGAGGCAGTGGTGTCGCTGCCTGATTTCGCCTTCAGAACCTCGGGTGCGCAAAATACCACGTCAATTCTCTTTTTCAGGAAGTTTACTCAAGCTGAAGCAGATTCGTTCATGGCGGCGTATCAGGAGCTCGGAGGAGCCAAAGAGGAGATTCTGCTGGATACGGGAGCTTCCGCCCTCGCTGGGGCGATCTCTTCGTTGGGGCATCGCGTGTTTTTCGCAGAGGTGGACAATATCGGGTACACCACCACGGGAAAGCTTGGTTCTCGGAATGATCTGTATTGCGAATCCGACGGGCTCAGCATTGACGAGCAAGACCAAGCCGGCACCATCTTGGGCGAATATCGGGCGTTCCTCGAAGGCGATGCATCGTATGTCCCGGAAATGCAGAATTGTGTCGTGCTTGCCTATGAGGATGTGTGGCGGTCCCACGGGTCAAGCCGCATGGACGCGAAGTACCACATCTTCAAGGCTCAGGAAGGCATGCGTAGCCTTGCGCCGGGGTGGGTAAAAAAACCGCTCGGTCAGCTGATGGTTCGCAGAGAGGAACGCATCCATCCTGAAGAGCATCCCGATGAATACGTTACCGTTATTTCCCTCGGTCAAGACGGCAAAATGCGCCCTCGTGAGGCGGGCAAGGGGAACAATCCGCCGGAATGGCTGGGCATGTACTTCGAGAACAGCTCGTCGTCATGGTATGTGGTGCATGCGCACGATATCGTCTACTCGTCTATCGACCTCTGGAAAGGGTGCATCGGTGTGGCGTGCGAGAGTTTCGACGGCGCTATCGTAACGAAGGAATACCCGGTGTATCGTCTCGTGGATGAGGAAATAGACCTTGAGTTTCTTGCTGCTCTGCTCAGAAGCGACTACTATCAACGTGCGTTCAGGGCCATCACAACGGGCCACAGCAATAGGCGGCGTACCCAGCAAGCCGATTTCGAGTCTGTCGAAATTGCCTACCCTGTGTCCAAGCAGGAGCAGAAGAGGCTGGTGGCGCAGCTTGTCTCATCGAAAGAGAGCCTTGCAAAGGCATCGGCGAGCGTGCGGGACGCCGAGGAGGATTTCAACGAAATGATAAACGCCGGTATAAAGAAGGGCGATGCATAATGATTGATAGCAGCAACCGATTGATGGTTCTTAACCATCCGCTGGTGGCGCATAAGATGGCGCACCTGCGCGATGCGTCCACCAAGCCCACGGAGTTTCGCCAGCTGGTTCGCGAGCTCGCGGCAATCGAGACGTACGAAGCGCTACGCGATGCGCGCGTGGAGGAAGTGACGGTGCGCACGCCCCTGGCCGATGCGTCCTGCGCACGTATCCCCGCCGACTCGATCACGGTGGTTCCCATTCTGCGCGCAGGCCTCGGCATGCTCGAGGGCGCGCTCGACATGGTGCCCTCTGCTCTCGTGGGCCACGTGGGCATGGAGCGTGACGAAGAGACTCACGAGGCGCACCCGTACTACGCCAAGTTGCCTTCTCGCATAGTGGACGGAACGGCGCTTTTGGTCGACCCCATGCTTGCCACGGGCGGCAGCGCCATCGCCGCGCTCCAGTATCTGCGCGATGCCGGCGTGCGTGACGTGCGCTTTTTGGTGCTGGTGGCGGCGCCCGAGGGCGTGCGCGCCGTGCTCGATGCCGATCCCGACGTGCGCATTTGGACGTGTGCCCTCGATGACGGATTGAATGAGAACGCCTACATCCTGCCCGGTCTCGGCGATGCCGGCGATCGCATCTTCGGAACGCTGTAACGCTGCGCCGCTACGACCGCGCAGCGGCGCAATTCATGCGCATTCTGAAAGGTTGGTATGTATGCGCGATATCAAACGTCCCAGCTGGGATCAGTATTTCATCCACCTTGCCTTTGAGGTGTCTATGCGCTCCACGTGCCTGCGCCGCGCGGTGGGAGCAGTGATCGTGAAAGACCGCCGCATCTTGGCCACGGGCTACAACGGCGTGCCGTCGGGCCTGCGCCATTGCGATGAGACGGGCTGTTTGCGCGAGCAGCTGGGCGTGCCTTCGGGGCAGCGCCACGAAATCTGCCGCGGTCTGCATGCCGAGCAGAACGCGATTATCCAGGCGGCGCGCTATGGCATCGACATCGAGGGCTCCTCTATCTATATAACTACAGAGCCTTGCGTGGTGTGCGCTAAGATGCTCATCAACGCCGGCATCCGCGAGATTGTGTTCGCCGAGGGCTACCCTGACAAGCTGGCGGAGGAGCTCCTGGGCGAAACCGATATCAAGATTCGCGTCGTAGAGCCCGGAGAAGCGCGCGGCTTGCCTGTCGAGTAGCCTTAAGGCACGGAGCGGGCGCGGCTTGGCATGAGGTGGCGGCTTGCCTGTCGAATCGATGCGAGCCGTGCGCTTCTTCGCGCCGGCTCCACAATTAACGCCGCCATTTGTGAAGAAATTCTCAAATGTCGGCATAATGTTGCCTGGTCGCACGTAAAGAGTGCATAAAAATCACCCCGCTTGCGCGATTTTTTCAGCTTTTCGGCGCATCTTCACGTGCGGGGCTTAAATATTTGTTAGCATACTACCCGTTTTCGGCTAAGCCGTTGTGTGCGCATGCCCAAATGCCACGGAGAAGGAGAGTGACCAGCGCCATATGCTCATTGCACTAGGGATTCTGACCGGAGTCCTCGGATTCCTACCTCTGTTCCTGTCTCTGAGGCTATCGCGCCGTTCTACTTCCACCCATGCTCTGACCATCGGACTGTACGGTCTGGTGGGCGTCTGCATCTCCATGGTCATCCTCATCGCGGGGCTCATCGCGTGCGCAATGCTTGCGCGTGAGTCGCTGGTGTCCTATGTCGTCGCCGAGGGCGTCGTATTTCTGGGCTGCACCATCGTATACGTGCTGTATAAGAACGTGCTCGCTAAGCGCAAGCGCGTGAAATAGGGAATTGTCGTCTAAGGAAGGAATCTCATGGGCGAAGCTCTCAACAAGTTCGTCGAGGAGGCGCAGGGCATCGCGGCTCACTTCGATCCGCAGACGGTGTTCAGCATCGGCGGCTGGAACGTCACCCAGTACGTCATCTGGCTGTTCATCGCGCTGGCCGTCACGTTCATCGTGATTTTGGTCGCCGCCAACAAGACCAAGCTGGTTCCCACCAACAAGTTCGTCAACATGGTGGAGTACGGCTATGACTTCGTGAACAAAAACGTTGCCGAGGACGTTATCGGCAATGGCTTCAAGAAGCACGTGCCCTTCCTGGCCACGCTGTTCTTCTTCATCCTTATCTGCAACTTCTTGAGCCTCATTCCCGGCTTCAAGACGGCTACCGGCGCCATCTCCTGCACCTGGGCGCTTTCCGCCATTTCGTTTGTCTACTTCATCGTCTACGGCATCAAGGCTAACGGCGTGGGCGGCTACATCGCCAGCCTCGCTCCCTCGGGCATCAGCGGCCCGATGAAGCCCATCATCTGGTTCCTGGAGCTGTTCTCCACGGTCATCCGCGTGCTCACGCTGGCCGTCCGACTTTACGGCAACATGCTCGCCGGCCACATGATGCTCGCCATCTTCGCCATCGCTACCACCTGCTTCATCCAGGTCGGTCTGCTCAGCGGATCTATGGATATCCTCGCCGGCGGCGTGTCTATCCTGTGGTTCCTGCTGCTGGTGCTCATCTACGCGCTGGAGTGCCTCGTGGCATTCATCCAGGCGTTCGTGTTCGCCATCCTCTCGGCTTCCTACATCGGCGGAGCCGTCCATCCTCACTAAACGCGTCGCGTCGTGAGGACGCACCACCGGAATGGCCGGCCGCCCGTCAAGGCGCACTTGGCCGCACGCCGCAGCGTAACGCGGTCTGAATTTGGTGTTGCAGCTGCACCCCTCAGCTGAACAGTATAGGCAGAAGGTTTCGCACAAGCGAAACCCGTCAAAGGAGGAAACAGTGGAAATCACCCTCGCGCTCGCCGCACTGAAGGTCGTCGGCTATGGCCTCGCTGCCATCGGCCCTGGCATCGGTATCGGCATCGCCACCTACGGCCTGTGCACCTCGGCCGCCCGCCAGCCCGAGATGAAGGGTCAGCTCATGGGCTACTTCTTCATCGGTGCTGCTATGTCTGAGGCACTGGCTCTGCTCGGCTTGGTTCTGTTCTTCATCGGTTAATCGACGATTCACCGTATGATTCTTACGAGAAAAGAACAGGAGGCAAGCGAGTTGAAAGCGTACAAGACCAAGGCAGCAAAGCTCACTTCCGCGGTCGCTATCGCGGGCGCTGCAGCTCTGGCCTGCCCGGCGTATGCATTCGCTTCTGAGGAGGGCGGCATCGGTGCCATTCTCCCCAAGATGAACGAATTCATCCCCATGCTCGTCGCCTTCATCATTCTGTGGATCGTCCTCGCGAAGTTCGGCTGGCCGATGTTCGACAAGATGCTCGAAAAGCGCGCCAACACCATTCGCGATGACCTGAAGAATGCGGAAGAGGCCCGCCAGGAATCTGAGCGTGTGCTTGCCGAGTACAAGCAGGAGCTCGCCGAGGCCAAGGCCCAGGCTTCCAAGATCATCGCCGATGCCAAGCAGACCGGCGAAGACGTGAAGGCCGACATCACCGCCAAGGCGCAGAAGGAAGCCGCTGACATGATCGAGAAGGCCCATGCGGCCATCGAGGCGGACAAGAAGGCGGCCAAGGCCGACCTCCAGGCATCCGTCGCCGATATCTCGGTTGCTGTGGCTGCCAAGCTCATCGGCAACGATCTGTCCGATGAGGAGCATCGCAAGATGATCAAGCGCTACGTCGAAGAGGCAGGTAGTTTCGATGCCAACTAACCGACTGCTCGTTAAAGAAGAGGTTGCCACCTATGCCGGCATGCTGCTGGACGCTGCGTACAACGCGGGCGGCCAGGAGCGCGTGCTGGAGGTTCGCGATCAGCTGGAGCAGGTGCTCAGCATCTACCGCGGCAACGCGGATCTGCGTGACGCCCTGGCCAACCCGGCTCTTCTCCCTGAGCAGCGCCACCAGTTGGCCGAAGGCGTGTTCGAGGGGGTCGACCCCTTGATTCGCAGCGTCATCGCCGTCATGGCGGAACGCGAAAACCTCGGACAGCTCTCCCAGGTTGTGTCCACCTATCGCGACGCGTCTGAAGAGAAGCTGGGCGTGTGCGTCGTCGACGTGACCACTGTGGTGGAACTCGACGACGAGCTCCGCAAGGTCATCATCGAGAAGCTGTCTCAGGATCTGGGCAAGAACGTCGTTCTGCGCGAGCACATCGACAAGTCTATCCTGGGCGGCATCATCATGAGCACTCATGGAAAACGCATCGACGCGAGCGTAGCGTCCCAACTGGAGCGCACTCGCAACGTGCTTACGGAAACAAACGATGGAGGTGAATGCTAGTGACTGAAATCACCGCTCAGTCTATCGACGAAGCTCTGCGTAAGCAGCTCGAGTCGCTCGACACCAGCGTCGATGCTCGCGAGGTGGGCACGGTCGTCCAGGTGGGCGACGGTATTGCCCGCGTCGACGGCCTGAAGGGTGCCATGGCAGGCGAGCTCCTGGAGTTCCTCGGCGAAGGCGGCAAGACCGTATACGGCTTGGCGCAGAACCTCGAGGAAGAGGAGGTCGGCGCCGTGCTCCTGGGCGATGTCACGGCAATTCGAGAGAACGACCAGGTTCGCACCACCGGCAAGATCATGGAAGTGCCTTCGGGCAAGGGTCTGCTCGGCCGCGTCGTGAACCCGCTGGGTATGCCTATCGACGGCAAAGGCCCCATCACTTCCGAGGGCACTCGCCCCGTGGAGTTCAAGGCCCCCGGCGTTATCAGCCGCAAGCCCGTGCATGAGCCCATGCAGACCGGCATCATCGCCGTTGACACGATGATTCCGATCGGTCGCGGCCAGCGCGAGCTGATCATCGGCGACCGCCAGACCGGCAAGACCGCTATCGCGATCGACGCCATCATCAACCAGAAGGACACCGACGTCATCTGCATCTACGTCGCCGTGGGCCAGAAGGCCTCCACGGTGGCCGGCATCATGGAGTCGCTGGAGAAGCACGGCGTGATGGAGAAGACCATCATCGTGGCCGCCACCGCTTCCGATTCCGCTCCTCTGCAGTACATCGCCCCCATGGCGGGCGCTGCAATGGGCGAGTACTTCGTCTACACCGGCGAAGACGGCAAGCCCGCTGGCCCCGAGAACCACGGCCGTCACGTGCTTATTGTCTACGATGACCTGTCTAAGCAGGCTGTGGCCTATCGTCAGATGTCGCTGACCCTGCGTCGTCCGCCGGGACGCGAGGCTTATCCTGGCGACATCTTCTACCTGCATTCGCGCCTGCTGGAGCGTGCAGTGAAGATGAACGAGGAATACGGCTTGGGTTCCATGACCGCTCTGCCGATCATCGAGACGCAGGCTGGCGACGTGTCCGCTTATATTCCCACCAACGTGATCTCCATCACCGACGGCCAGATCTACCTGCAGACCGACCTGTTCTATCAGGGCCAGCGTCCCGCTGTTGACGTAGGTATCTCCGTTTCGCGTGTTGGTGGCTCCGCTCAGACCAAGGCCGTGAAGAGCGTTTCCGGTACCCTGCGTCTGGACCTTGCCAACTACCGCGAGCTGAAGGCGTTCACCCAGTTCGGCTCCGACCTGGACAAGACCACCATGGACCAGCTGAACCGCGGTGCCCGCATGACCGAGCTGCTGAAGCAGGGTCGCTACATGCCGCTCTCCTTCGAGGAAGAGGCCGTGGCAATCTATGCCGGCGCAAAGGGCTTCCTGGACGACGTGGAAGTGGCCGACGTGGTTCGCTTCCGCACCGAGCTTCTGGACTACCTGCGTGCCAGCCATGCCGACGTGCTCAAGAAGATTCACGACGATGCGAAGTTCACGCCTGAAAGCGAAGAGGCCCTCAACGGTGCCATCGATGCTTTCAAGAAGCAATTCGCGGCGTAAGGAAGGCCGAACATGCCTAACCTGCACGACATAGACAAGCGCATCAAGTCGATTTCTTCGACCAAGCAGATTACGCGCACCATGGAGATGGTTGCAGGCGCGAAGGTGAAGCATGCCACCGAGCGCATCTACGCCGCCACGCCCTACTCCGAATCCATGACCGAGATGCTGCAAGGCGTCGCGGAGCGCGTGCAGGCCAGCGAGAATCCTTTGCTGGAAAAGCGTGAGAATGTGAAGCGCATTCTGGCGGTGGCCGTGGTTTCTGACCGCGGCCTCGCCGGAGGCTTCAACTCCAACGTCCTGCGCTCGGTTGAGAAGACGATCCGCGCAAAAAAGGCGCAGGGTGTCGAGGTGGAAGTGATCGCCTGCGGCAAGAAGGCAATCGGATTCTTCAAGTATCGCAAGATCAATCCGGTGCTTGAATTCGCGGATCTTTCTGCCGACCCTACGTTTGAAGAGGCGAAACAGATCGCCGATTACGCCGTGAAGGCGTATGAAGAGGGCAGCGTGGATGAGGTCGTTCTGGTGTACAACCACGCCAAGAACGCCGCTGAGCAGGTTCTCCGCGAGGAGATTATCCTGCCCGTTGACACGCAGGCCGTTATGGCCGCTGCCGCCGGATCCTCCTTGGATGCGGCCGACGCTGCCGATCAGTCCGCCGATACCGTTTCCGCTTCGCTTGAGTTCGAGCCCGAGCCCGCCGATGTGCTCCAGCGCCTGCTGCCCGCATACCTGCGCACCTCGATCTACCACGCGTTGATCGATTCCGCCGCAGGCGAGCAGGCTGCACGACGCACGGCAATGCACTCGGCAACCGAGAACGCGAACGAGATCGTGGAAACGCTGTCGCGGTTGTACAACCGTGTACGTCAAGGCGCCATCACCACCGAGATTAACGAGATCGTGGGCGGCGCTGCTGCTTTGGAGGATTAAATGGCTGACGAGAAAATGCTTACCAAAGCGGAGCTCGACGCCAGCAAGGGCGGTACGGGACGCATCGTGCGTATCGTCGGCCCTGTCGTTGACGTTGAGTTCCCTGCGGATCAGCTGCCGGCGATTTACAACGCGCTGACGGTTGACGCAACTACTCCTGTCGGCGAAGTGCACGTTGTTCTGGAAGTTGAGACCATGCTTCCCGGCAACCTGGTGCGCTCCGTCGCCATGAGCTCCACCGACGGCATGGTGCGCGGCCTCGAGGTCGTTGACACCGGTCATCCGATCATGATGCCCGTGGGCCCTGAGACCCTGGGTCGCATCTGGAACGTCATCGGTGAGCCCGTGGACGAGAAGCCGATGCCCGAGGTGTCCGGCTACATGCCCATCCATCGTCCCGCGCCTGAGTACGATACCCTGTCCACGAAGACCGAGATCTTCGAGACGGGCATCAAGGCCATCGACCTGATCGAGCCCTTCATCAAGGGCGGCAAGACTGGTCTGTTCGGTGGCGCTGGCGTTGGCAAGACCGTTATCATCCAGGAGCTCATCAACAACCTGGCCCAGGAGCACGGCGGTACTTCCGTGTTCACCGGCGTAGGCGAGCGCACCCGTGAGGGTACCGACCTCTTCCTGGAGATGAGCGAGTCTGGCGTTATCAACAAGACCTGCCTGGTCTATGGTCAGATGAACGAGCCGCCGGGAGCGCGTCTGCGCGTTGGTCTGGCTGGTCTGACCGAGGCGGAGTACTTCCGCGATCAGGGTCAGGACGTGCTGCTGTTCGTGGACAACATCTTCCGCTTCACTCAGGCGGGTTCCGAGGTGTCCGCACTGCTCGGCCGTATGCCTTCCGCTGTAGGCTACCAGCCCACGCTGGCCACTGAGATGGGTGACCTGCAGGAGCGCATTACCTCCACGGATAAGGGCTCCATTACCTCCGTGCAGGCTGTGTACGTTCCCGCTGACGACTTGACCGACCCCGCGCCGGCCACGACGTTCACCCACCTGGATGCCAAGACCGTTCTGTCGCGTTCCATCGCCGAGCTGGGTATTTACCCCGCCGTTGATCCGCTGGAGTCCACCTCCCGCGCTCTCGAGCCCGCTATCGTGGGCGAGGAGCACTACCGCGTGGCTACCGGCATCCAGGAGCTGCTGCAGAACTACAAGGACCTGCAGGACATCATCGCCATTCTGGGTATGGACGAGCTGACCGAGGAGCAGAAGCTCACCGTGTCTCGCGCTCGTAAGGCCCAGCAGTTCCTCGGCCAGTGCTTCCACGTGGCTACCCAGTTCACCGGTCTGCCCGGCAAGTACGTCAAGATGGAGGACACCGTTCGCTCCTTTGCCGCCATTCTCGACGGCGAGTGCGACGAGATCCCCGAGCAGTGCTTCCGCATGAAGGGCTCCATCGACGACGTGTACGCTGAGTACGAGGCCATGAAGAAGGACGAGAACTAACATGACCAAGTTTGCCTGCGATATCGTGACGCCTGAGGCGAAGTTCTACTCCGGCGATGTCCACTTCGTCGTGGTTCCCGGCACCGAGGGCGAGATGGGCTTTCTGTACGACCATGCGCCCGTCGTGTCCACCCTGGCCGACGGCGTAGTCCGCATCCAGGAAGAAGAGGGCGGCCCGCACAAGGAGTTCGCCATCGAAGGCGGCTACGTGCAGGTCGACGGCAAGAGGGTCATCATCCTCGCTGACAAGGCCGAGGAGAGCCATCAGGCTTAGTGCTTGAAGGCAAGGGCTTTTAAGCCTTTGTGGCGTAGTCCATGTGGCTACCCGCGAGCGTCATACGCAATGCAAGGGCGGTTCCTTAAGGAGCCGCCCTTTTTGTGTTTCAAGGGAGGTTGGGTCGTTGAAAGAGGCTTGGTATCCCTTGGTTTCCACAAGGCATAGAAGAGATGGCACTACATGTAGTATAGGCCTCTGACCTCGGAAAACCGCTTGTGAAGAACCCTCGAAATTGGCTGAAAAATTCAGTTGAAACAGATGACGAAGAGCTGAGAGTGTGGTTAGATAGGCTCGAACTAACAGCGCATACGCACACCAATCGAACTACGCGCATCGTGCCCCTCGGCACGTCTCGCAACGTCGCGCATGCCGCCTCCGCCATGTTTTGCTTATGCGGTGCGGCGCGTTTGCTTGCGAGGGTTGCGCAGAAGGAGGGGCTCTTCCGATGAAACCTACGCGCCATATCGTCGTTGCAGGCATGACTCTCACGCTTGCGTTCGGCATGACTCCCGCGGCTGCCCTTGCCGCTGAGAGCGCTGATTCCGAGATTGTCGGCGAAGCTGGCGGCGATGCTGCCGCCCATGCCGATGCGACTGAAGACACCGCTGAATCCGAAGACGCTATGACCTCTGAGGCTTCTTCCGAAGACGGAGAGGCTGCAGAAGATTCTTCTGCAGCGGCCGGAGAAGAAACGGTCGAGGAGCCAGCTGCCTACGACAAAGAGGATTTTTACGTTGAGGCCCCTACGGTCATGATGATGTCACGCGCTTATGCCGCACCGATGGCGGCATCGATTGCGCCTGTCGCCCTGTCCGACGAGATGAAATACTTCACCGCCTACGAAAGCGGTCGCAATTACGACCAGGGTCTATCGTGGGGCGACGGTTATCATGCGATGGGTTACTACCAGTTCGATAACCGCTACGGCTTGGATGATTTCCTCATTTCTTGCTATAACTACGACCCCGATACCTACTCGATGTTCAAGTGGGTTCTGACCACCGACATCACGGGCGATTTGTATAACTCTTCCACTGGAAAGCTGACCAGCATCGGCACCAAGCTCAACAGCTCTTGGCATGCGGCCTATAAGGCCGATCCTGCGGGCTTTTCTGCTTTGCAGGATAATTGGGCCTACAAAGAGTATTATCTTCCGGCCGAAAAGTATCTGAAAAGCTTGGGTATCGATATCTCTGAGCGTGCCGATTGCGTTAAGGGGCTCGTTTGGGGCATGTCCAATCTGTTCGGCACCGGAGGGTGGCGAAAGTTCGTTGGCGGCTACACGAGCGGATACGATTGGAACGGCACGTGGCACGATAGCTACAAATGGCCGGGTGCCTGGAACGGCGATTACAAGAAGGCCAACGCCATGTCTGACCGCGAGTTCGTAACCACGCTGTGTGACTACGTGGTAAATAACGTGGCGGTGTTCTACAAGGCGCAGCCTGAGTATCATGCCGGCTGGCAGAACCGCTATCGCAGCGAGAAAGCTGATTGCCTGGCGTATATCGCCGAGGACGAGGCGCAGCAGGCGGATAGCCTGTCCTACAACGCCAACGGCGGTTCCGGCAAGATGAGCGCCACCAATGGAACCGTGAACAAGAGCGTCAAGGTAGCTGCGTGCGGCTTCACGCGTGACGGCTACGAGGTCATGGGCTGGAACACCAAGAAAGACGGCTCCGGCAAGAGCTACGCCGCGGGATCCAGCTACACGCTCACCAAGGGCGACGATGTGCTGTACGCGCAGTGGAAAAAGAAGCAGACCGTAGTGCCCACGCCGCCTGCGGAGTCCGATGACGCCGTTACGGATGGCGAAGGTTCGTCGGGCGGCAATGGGTCGGGCAATGCCGATTCCTCCAATGGGGGCGAGTCTGGCGGTTCTACCGATGGGGCGGTAGATACCCCCGACTCCGGTAGCAACTCCGGTGCGGGGGAGGACTCCTCCAACGGAAACGGCGGTGATGCTCCGTCGGACGATGCTCCTTCGGGTGACACCGGCACGAATGATGGTGGCGGCGGGGGGACCGCAAACGACGGATCCGAGAGCGGCTCCGATGGCGGCAGCAACGAGGGCGAGGGATCGAATTCCGGCTCCGACGAGGATTCCGAGCCGACTCCCGCTCCTCCTTCGAACGACGCTACGGATGACACGACATCCAACGATGAAAATGCCGGCGCTAACGACAAGCCCGAGGAAACGCCCGATTCCGGCAGTACCGGTGCCGGAATAGAGACGGGCGGAGGGTCTGGAAACGACTCGACTGACGGCGCTCATAACACCGGCGGATCGGAAGAGTCCAACTCGAATGCTGCTTCGGGCGAAGGGTCCGACAATAAGACGGGCTCGGGTTCAGATGGATCGAATGCCTCTGAGAACCAGGGTGGCTCGTCGCAAGGGGAGGACAAGTCGGGCGATGGGTCCAAGTCTGACGAGGCCGGCGATGCGGACGGCAGCCAAAGCGATCAGAGGGATTCCAAGAACGACAAATCGACCGATGAGGGCAAGGAAACCCTGCTCAAAACCAATGACGAGAGCGTGGGCATCGTTGCGGCGCTCGTAGGCGGCTTCGCTTTGGCGTTTGGCGTGGCAGCGGGCACCCTGCGTCGCATCCTGGGCGGGAACTAGAGCCGTTCACCCAGCGACTGGCTTGTGGTACCCCGGATGGGGGCGAAGGCTCGTATCCGGCGATTGTGCCTATCTTGCATGCCAGGCGTGGCACTACAATTCAACTCGTGGCAAGGGCCGCCAGATGATTCTGGTGGCCCTTTTGCTCTTAATTCGGGAAAACGCTGTTTTTTCAATAGCGAGATTCATTTTTTAGTACATTTAGCAAACCGCTTCATTCACCTGACTCATCAATTGTTTTCAATAATCGGCATGAGGCTAATCAACAAGCCCTTCGAGAGTGATGCCGATGTGGAGGGAGTTGGTCATGCCGAGCGTTACCATGCGCTCCAGATGGGTGACGCCGGCCGCCAAGGGCTCCACCACGGTGACGGGGTAGTGGGCGTCAGCCAGACGTTTGCGCAGCTTTGCAACTGCCCGCTGCATGCCGGTGCAGCCCAAGATCACGGTGTTGATGCGGTACTCATCGTGCATCTGTGAACAAACATCTGCCAGGCGCTCGTCCACGCCGTCGCCGCCAAACACCTCACCTACCATCATGTCGGCAGGGATGATGGCGGCAATCTTGCCGTCGAAGCCTTCGGTGCGTGCTTTGCGTTCTTCATTGGCGATGCCATCGTAATCGGTGGTGATAATGCCGATGCGTCCGCCCAGCGAAAGCGCCGTGAGCACCGAGGGCACGTACCCTCCAAACACGGGTACTTCAATCATCTCGCGTAGCGCCTGCACGCCAGGGTCGTCGAAGCAGTTCACGAAGATGCCGTCTGCGCCGCGCTGGGCTGCGGCGAGCGCCTCGCGCACGATTTCGGTGCCGTTGAACATGCCCTGCATCTCGGATTCAACCGAGGGAAAACCGTGCTTGAGCGTTACATATTCGATTTCGGTATCGGTGCGGGTGAGCGAGGCCAAGTATGGCTTCATCGCATCGGACACGTTCTGTGGAAGGTTGACGACGGGGTTGATTACGGCAAGCTTCATGGCGCGCTCCTTCGACGACGTTGCGTTGCTGCAAGTATAGCGTCCAGGCCAACCGAAAGGTGGCAAAAAAGGTCTTGGCTGCAGGATGAGGAATGGATGACGGGCATGCTTGGAGTGGCGGGCCCGTCGGCGGGAAATCGATGGGCGGGTTATTCGTCTTCTGGGTCGGGGATGTATTCCAGAATGTCTCCCGGTTGGCAGTCGAGCGCCTTGCAAATGGCGTTGAGGGTGGAAAATCTCACGCCGCTCACCTTCCCGGTTTTGATGCGAGAAAGGTTCACGTTGGACACCCCCACGTGCTCGGACAGTTCGTTGAGCGACATTTTGCGATCGACGAGCATGCGATCAAGCCGAAGTACTATCATGCCCGCCTCCTATCTGAGCCATTGCGCAGGTGCGATGCACCGAAAGATGAATATTCCTGCGGTTGCGACGTCGCTTGTTTGAGCGGGCCAACGGGTTTCGCTGCGAACGAAGCGATTCGCTGTTCCGGTATTGTAGCAATTCGCAACGCGGATCCATTGCGTTCAAAGCGCTTACAGCAGTTCGTCATCTTGCTGCTGAAGGGCACAGCCGTAGTTGAAAACATGCGCGATGAACAACACCATGACTCCCGCCCACACCCAGAGCGAATTTGTCACGTTGCCAAGGGCGAATCCGAAAAGATAGTCCATCGCCGGAACGACGAGCCCCCAGAAAAGCGATAGGACAATGATGCTTATGCCGATGACGCGAAGCGACCTCACGTTTTCCGGCTTAAACGGAGTTCTTTGCTCATAAAAACGGCGACTCATGGCTTTAAGCTGATAAAACGGCACAATCAAAAGAAGGAAGGTCACGACGCTCGTCCCATAAAAGTATGCGTCGTTTGCCCACGTTCCAGCGGGCGACCCTGCGGCGAGAAGAATGATTTGGATGATGCAGAGCACCGCTACAACCGCAAGCGCTATCATCATTAATAAGCCCACGTTTTCAAACATATGGCTTTGAATGACGATGCGGTTTTCTGTGTCCCGTCTGTCCAGCGCGTCCATCGTCGTCTCCTTTTCGGTTTGCCCCACATGCCAATAGCGATCGGCTTGACCTTGATTAAAGCGGCTCGTGCTGCGCTATGCGAACATTGCCTGAAAGGGCCTCTCGCGTAAATTGGGCATTGCGGCCTTCTTTCCTTCGTAGTTTGCCCGAAGGCTTTTATTGCCGCGGGCAAGTGAGAGGGCTTGAAATCCAGTGCGCAAACTGAGCGCGAATAACATGCAAGCAAAAGGAAGGCTGCCGAAATCAATCGGCGGCCTTCCTGCATCGCCAGGGAGGGGCGGCGATGTGCTCGGATTCCAAGGTGACAGATGGAGTTGCGTCCTGAATGCCGTGCCTACGAAGCGGCCTGCTCGCAGCAATTCTGCACCGCGGTGCGGAAGGCGTCAGAGGTGCGAGTGGCACCGGCTACCGTATCGACGGCGGGGGTTTGCGCTTCGATTACGGCAGGAATCAGGGTGTTTTCCATGGCGGCGACGCCTACGTAGGAAGTCTCCAGTTCGTTTTCCTGCGTGATCTCGGTAATCTTGCCGCCGGAGATGGTCACGGTCACGGTGATGTCGCTGAACATGCCGAACTGGGTGTCGGTGTACGTGCCGTCTTTCAGCTCGCCTTCAGGCATGCTCCAAGAGGTATCGGGCACCGACTCGCTGGTATCGCCCTCGGAAGAAACGCTGCCGACCTTCTCCGTGCCAATGTACTCAGCTGCGAATTTGCTGGCAAAGCGGCCCGAGTTGATGTTGTTCGCGTTGGTGCCGCCGGGTACGTTGATGGTGTAGATATTGGGCCACAAATCGGCCGAATCCACGCCGGCGGAGTAAAGGCCGGGAATAGCCTTGCCGGTTTTGTCCACAACCTCCATCTTGCGGTTGGTGCGAATGCCGCCGAAGGTGACCATGCATGCCTGGGGCATGTAGCAGAAGTAGAACGGAGGGTTCTCAAGCTTCTGCATGTACTCGGCGGGTTTGCCAAAGTATGCGTCGTCGCCCGCATCGCACATGTCGTTGTACGTATTGATGGACTCAATCACGGTATCGTAATCGAGCTCAAGCGCATCGCATGCCTTCTGCGCAAGCTCTTCCAGCGTGTCGGCGCTGAAGAAGTCGTTGTAGGGATTCTCGTCGATGCGTTGCTGAAGCTCTTCCTGGGTGGCTTCCCAGTCGATGCGCGGCGCAATCATGCCGTCGTAGGCGTCCTTGAAAATCTTGGCGTCATAAATGGAATAGAGCTTCTGGTGCATGAGCGAAGGAATCATGTCGGCCATCCAGTTCTCAACACCGGCCGATTCGGCGCAGAAGCGCTCGCCGTCCTCGTTGATCCACATGGAAGCGGCGTTATGGCCGGCCACAACCAGACCGTCGCCGCGGCCGAACGTGCCGTACTCGCCGCCCGGTGCGCCCGATACGGTAAGCTGCATCAGGCCGGACATGCGGGGAATATTGCTCGCGCCGCCTGCCTCCATAGCCATGCGCACGCCGTCGCCGTCGTAGCCGTACAGGAAGCGCTTGACGTTGGTGGTGTCAGAAAAGCCGCCCTCTTGCAGGTATTCGTCGTTGTTGGCAAAGCCGCCCGTGGCAAGCACTACGGCTTTGGCATTCACCTGAACGTAGTCGCCGTTGAGCTTCTGCGCGTACACGCCGGTAATGGCGCCGCTCTCATCCTGAATAAGATCGGTGGCTGGGCAGTTCATGAGGAACTGAACGCCTGCGTCTTTGGCGGTTTGAGTCATTGCGGGGGAGAAGTCGTCGTGGGCGCGGTTTTCGCCGAACCAGTGGAACGTCTCAAACTGCCCGCCATGATAATCGTCAACTACGCCAGTGAAGTTGACGCCGCACTCCTTGAGCCACGTGATGTTCTCGCCCGATGCCTGCACCAGGTCGAGCCATTTCAGGCCATTAGCACGGTTGTGGGAGTAATTCATTTCAGTGGAAATGATTTCAGCCGGCTCAATTTGAATGCCCGCTTCTTGCTGCATGGTGGAATTGACGGCAAACACGCCTTCGGTGCCAATGCCGCCGCCGCCCGTGCCGCCGTGTTTTTCCAGAACCACAACGCCAAGCCCCTGCTGCGCGGCCTCTACGGCTGCGGAAAGCCCGGAGTTGCCGGCTCCACAGATGCAGATATCGCAGGTGTAAGTGGCTACAACGTTGCGCGTGACAGACTGCGAGGACCCCTCCTGGCTTTCTGAATTTGAGCTCGAGCTTTGGGATGCGGGCGCACAGCCCACCAGCCCCGCTCCTGCTGCTGCGGCGGCGATGCCCGTTGCTCCTGCGATGCCCAAGAAATTGCGCCTCGTGATATCCATGGTTCCCTCCTTGTTCGCGGAATGCGTCCGCCCTGTGCGGCGCGTTTCCTAAAGTCATCGTAAGGGGCCGAATGCCTTCGGTCTATTACCCGCAGAAGGTAGAAATGCCGCAGGTGACCCAATAATTACCCGTAACGGGTGAGGGCAGAGGTGCGTTTCTTGCGAAAGAATGGAGCATAAAGGACAATAGATTATCAAGCATCAAGCGCGAAGAGGAGGGAAGCGCGGATGGGATATAGGGAGGGCGACGACGGTTCCGTCGCATACAGTCGTTCGCTTCAGCTGGACGGCGAGGCAAACGCGACGCACTACAGCATGAACCGCATCAAGGGCATTCTTCTTGCCACGGCCGGCATGGCGCTCCAATGGGCGGCGCTGCACTGTATTACGTTTGGCGATACGGTGTTTGGCGGCGGCAGTGCTGCTGCCTCCGGGGATGCCTGGTTGGTGAACTCCATTGTGACGTTTGCGGTATTTCTGGCGTTGTTCTTAGGGGCGCGGCGCATAGGCTCGCTTCTTGCGTGCCGGTATGTCCTGTATGGCGCCGCGGCATGCTTGTGCGCAGGTGCGGCGTTGCTTGTGGTGGGATACACTGCAGGCGGTATTTTTGAAGCGGCCATTTACGGGGGCAATGTGCTTATCGCATGCGGGACTACGCCGTTCATCGTTGCGTGGGGCGAGGTGTACCGCTATCTCAATCCCAAGGGCGAGCAGCTGTTTGTGACGTTGGTTGCGGTGTCGGTTTCGGTTGCGCTCTACATGGTGGAGGCCAGTCTTCCGCGCGGTATCTCCGATGCGACGTTCTTTCTGTTCTTGGCGGGAGCGGTGACATGCCTGTTCCGTTCATGCTGGCTGCTTGAGGCGTCTCGCCAGTCGTGGGGCGTGCGCGGTGAGACGCATGTGCGCAAATCGCCTTTGCTGCTTTTGGTGTGCATCGCGGTATATTCGATTCCGTACAACTACTTGCGTGGCGCGGGAGACGTGCAGGCAGTGCTCGCGAATGCGGGTGATTGGTCGTGCGTGCTGGCGGTGACGGTGTTTGTCATAGTGGCGGTTGCGCTGCTTGAGATGGCGGCCGAGGCGCGCGGGCTTCTGCTTGTTCCTAGCTTCGTGCTGTTTTTCATGTCGGCGGCAATGATCGTGCATCTTTTGGGAGGCGACGAGAGTCTTGTGCTTGTTCCTTCGCTCTTGTATTCAGGCTATTACCTTTTTCTTGCCATGGTTTACCTTGCATTAGGGCCCATCGTTGCTACCACCGACGCAAATCCGGTGCGACTGTTTTCATGCGCCATGCTTGCCAATGTGGGTGGCCTTTTGGCGGGTGCCTTCCTTGGTAAGCTCGACGGTCTTGTGGGAGAAAGCGCTGCCGCGATTGCGGTGCTGGCGGTGACGTATTGCATATTGTTTACGGGGTTTGCGCTTTTGCATGGTAAGTCGTACAGCCTCTTCCGCATCAACAGCTTCCATGAGGATGAATACTCCTTCGAGTTTCTTGATATGGCACACGTGTCAGATGGGGCAATTGATAGCGCCGAGATGGGCGAGGGTTCCGTTGGGCCGCATGCCTTCTCGGAGCCCGATTTGTTCTCTGCCTTATGCGATCGAGTGGGCGATGCGTACGGGCTTTCCGGCCGAGAGCGGGAGGTGTTAGCGGAGCTTGTGCGCGGCCGCACCATTGCGTCCATCGCCGAAAGCCTGGTGCTTTCGGAAAACACCATCAAGGCGCACACGAAGGCCATTTACCGTAAGCTTGACGTGCATTCGCGAGAAGGGCTGTTCGAATGCGTTGAACAGTTTGGAAAACGCGGAGGAGGCGAATGATGTTGCATGCGCCCACTCCGCTGGCGACTGGCTAAAATCGTTGCAGATGCGCGTCTGAATGGAAGCTGAGAAGCGCCCATGATGGATGTCGGTCCGGATGCGCGATGCGCGAATAACATGCAAGCAAAAAGAAAGGCCGTCGAAATCGTCGGCGGCCTTTCTGCATCGCCAGGGAGGGGAGGCGATGTGCACGGAGCTCAGGGTGGCAAACGGGGTTGCGCTTCTTACAGCAGGGCTTCAAGCGCGGCGAGCGCCTCCTGCTTGCTTGATGCTCCGAGCTTTCGATAGATGTTGCGGGCGTGCGTTTTGATCAACAAGCCCTTCGAGAGTGATGCCGATGTGGAGGGAGTTGGTCATGCCGAGCGTTACCATGCGCTCCAGATGGGTGACGCCGGCCGCCAAGGGCTCCACCACGGTGACGGGGTAGTGGGCGTCAGCCAGACGTTTGCGCAGCTTTGCAACTGCCCGCTGCATGCCGGTGCAGCCCAAGATCACGGTGTTGATGCGGTACTCATCGTGCATCTGTGAACAAACATCTGCCAGGCGCTCGTCCACGCCGTCGCCGCCAAACACCTCACCTACCATCATGTCGGCAGGGATGATGGCGGCAATCTTGCCGTCGAAGCCTTCGGTGCGTGCTTTGCGTTCTTCATTGGCGATGCCATCGTAATCGGTGGTGATAATGCCGATGCGTCCGCCCAGCGAAAGCGCCGTGAGCACCGAGGGCACGTACCCTCCAAACACGGGTACTTCAATCATCTCGCGTAGCGCCTGCACGCCAGGGTCGTCGAAGCAGTTCACGAAGATGCCGTCTGCGCCGCGCTGGGCTGCGGCGAGCGCCTCGCGCACGATTTCGGTGCCGTTGAACATGCCCTGCATCTCGGATTCAACCGAGGGAAAACCGTGCTTGAGCGTTACATATTCGATTTCGGTATCGGTGCGGGTGAGCGAGGCCAAGTATGGCTTCATCGCATCGGACACGTTCTGTGGAAGGTTGACGACGGGGTTGATTACGGCAAGCTTCATGGCGCGCTCCTTCGACGACGTTGCGTTGCTGCAAGTATAGCGTCCAGGCCAACCGAAAGGTGGCAAAAAAGGTCTTGGCTGCAGGATGAGGAATGGATGACGGGCATGCTTGGAGTGGCGGGCCCGTCGGCGGGAAATCGATGGGCGGGTTATTCGTCTTCTGGGTCGGGGATGTATTCCAGAATGTCTCCCGGTTGGCAGTCGAGCGCCTTGCAAATGGCGTTGAGGGTGGAGAATCTCACGCCGCTCACCTTCCCGGTTTTGATGCGGGAGAGGTTCACGTTGGACACCCCCACGTGCTCGGACAGTTCGTTGAGCGACATTTTGCGATCGGCGAGCATGCGATCGAGCCGAAGTACTATCATGCCCGCCTCCTATCTGAGCCATTGCGCAGGTGCGATGCGCCTAAAGATGGATGTCCATGCGATTGCGATGCCGCTCGCTTGGGCGGACTATCTCGCTGCAAGCGAAGCGATTTGCTGTTCCGGTATTGTAGCAATTCGCAACGCGGATCCATTGCATTCAAGGCGCTTACAGCAGTTCGTCATCTTGCTGCTGAAGTATGCAGCCGTAGTCAAAAATGTAGGCGAACGTAATAAGGATGATGGCATTAAAAAGAGTGTCGTAGTCTATACCAAAATCCTCGGGTATATATGGGTTTCCGAATCCCAGGGTAGATACAACAGCGGCGGCAATGGCGGGCAAGATGGCGCAAGCGATGTTTACCCAGGCGATGCCTTTGAGCTCACGGGCGCGTGCCCGTTCGAACGGATGACGCGTTTTCGCGATGGACCGGAACATTTTAAACGCGATGAGGTAGGACGTGAGTGCAAGCGCTGAGAATAGGGAAAACGTGACGCCTTCGGTAACAAGTTCGCGTTGGGAGAAGCCAGGTTCGCTCGGGTTCCACCCGCCATTAGTCGTGAGAAATTCGTAACCGAACGCGCCTGCGGCAAACAGTATGACGCCAATAAAGAAAGCAAGGGCGCAAATGATTGAGACGAAAATGAATAAGATGGACATGATGCGACAGAGGGTGGCCATATGGTTGAGGGTTTTATCGCGTAAATTGGGCATTGCGGCCTTCTTTCCTTCATAGTTTGCCCGAAGGCTTTTTATTCCCGCGGGCAAGTGAGAGGGCTTGAAATCCAGTGCGCAAACTGAGCTCGTGCGTGCTGCCTAGGCATCGTGCTATTTACACTATAACTATGCAATTAAACTTATGCAATAAGAATTTAATGTTTTACATTAAATTAAAGATGATTAAAGCGAATGTGGCATGAAAATAGGGGAGAAAGGAATGGGCCTGGAGGAAAGGGGGAGCCTATCGAATAGGGCGTCGCATTCGATAGGTATCGCGGTTGCCCCGTTCCTCCAGGAGGGTCCTGCCTATTTGTTACGCCTGCTCTTGCTGCGCCCAATGGGCGGCTGCGTCATAGCTTTCGTCGCGCAGCGCTAAAAGCGCTTGATAGCGAGGGTCGTCAAGGCAATCATCCCAATGTGCGCCCGCAACTACGGTAGCAATGATGCTGTTTTTCAGCATGTCAGCGCCTACGCCGCCTATCTGGTCGGCAAACTCGGCGCCTGAGTTCAACTCGTCTTTCAGGGCGTCGAACAACCCGCCGCCTAAAGGGGAAACGGCGCAAATCGAGGCATCGGTATCGCCGTTGCCGTTGAGCAGCACACACAGGCGTTCCACGGCTTCAAGCGCATCCTCGACCTCTCCGGCATTCTTCAGGGCGGTAGATATGCGGGCGAATTGGGAAATGGAGAACATAGGGCTTATCGCGTCAAGCTGCAACGCATCCGTGATGTCGCGTGCCGCGCGAGAAAGGGCTCGTATCCGCTGCGGATTGTCTTCGTGGTATTTCAGCTGGGCTATGCATTCATTTGCGGCGTTTGTGCCCGAGATGTACACGATGCGCTGCCTCAAGGCGGCAGCTTCGTCGTTGCGTCCTGCCTGATCGTAGGCGGTTGCTAGAAGCGAGGGTATCGTAACGGCGTCCTCTGCCCAAAGCGATTCAAGGAGCTGGATGCATTCCTCAATGCGGTCTGGTTGGTTAGAGTTCATAAGAACGGTTGCGCGCATCATGCGTGCCACGCGCGTGCGAGAGGGATCATCGCATTCGTCCTCTATGCGTTCGAATACGCCTTCTATGTAATCTGTGACTTCGGTGAAATGATCGGGGTGATACAGTGCGCGATTCAACAGTGCCGCGCTCATTTGGCAGAGTAGGGGCCAATCGCGCCAATGGGCACGCTCCGTGCGTTTGCAAGCGTCGAACCCCGCCTCAAAGTCAGACTCGAGGGCGGCTAAAAGCTCCATTATTGTGCGATTGCGTTCCTCCTCGTCTAGCTGTTCAGTATATCCGAGCAGTTCATCGCAGGTGATGCCGAAGTATGCGGCAATGTGGGGGATGATCGCTATGTCGGGTGCGCTTTGGCCAAGCTCCCACTTGGAAACGGCCGCCTTGGTCACCCCAAGGTGGCTTGCAAGCGCCTCTTGCGTGAGGCCCGCGGTGCGTCGCGAGCGGACGATGACTCTTCCGATGCGTGTTGCGGGGGATTCGTGGGGTGCGGTTTTGCTGTCTGGCATGATGGCTCCTGCTTCTCAATGATGCGGTCAAACGGAGAGGCCTCTGCGCTGAGGCAAGTATCTCATCATCCAGCAGTAGAATAAATGGAGCATTGGTTGACTTTTGGAGGAAAGAATCAACGGCGTGACATGAGTGCTGCTTCTCAAATTATTTGAGAAGCAATGCGCATAACTTCTCAAAAATTTTGAGAAGTTAGATGATATACTTCTCAAAAATATTGAGAAGTATAGGAGAGCAGCATGGTCAGCGCTAGCATTGCCCCACTTGTTCGGGAGAGGCTAACCGAGGAGTTGCCCAATTTCTATCACCGAGCAGAAATCATTCGAGAAATTCCCCTCCCAGCACGTTTCAACCTTGTGCATATTGTCACCGGCATGCGACGTTGTGGGAAAACGTTCTATCTATTTCAGCTTATGCGACGATTAATGGATGATGGAATACCGCGCGAGCGCATGCTGTATTTTGACTTCTCCGATGACCGGTTGGCTCCTATGGAGCCTGGCACGATGCAGGCTGTGGTGGAGGAATACTGGCGGCAAGTTCCTGCTGCGCGCGAGGGGGGCTGCTACCTATTCCTCGACGAAGTGCAGGAATGCGACGAGTGGCAAGGATTCTGCCAGCGCATTGCAGAACAAGAATGCGTAACACTGGTGATTACAGGGTCGTCTTCTAAGGTGTCTTCAAGCGAAATAGCTACGCAGTTTCGGGGGCGGTCGCACGTCCACGAAATGTGGCCGCTCTCTTTTGCTGAATATTGCACGTTTGAGGGCGTTGCTTTACCGCAGGCAGGGCAAGATTCGTTCGCGCCAAGGGAGCAAACGAAGTACGAGTCGATGTTTGACGAATATTTGCAATGGGGAGGATTCCCCGGCATTCAGGGCAAGCTGCCCTCCGACCGCATTGAAATACTGCAAGGGTATGTACGCGATGTGGTGGCTCGCGATGTTGCAGAAAGAAGCGGACGCGGTGATATTTCGCTTGCTATGCAGCTTGCGCTGTTCGCGATTCGCAATACCGCTTGCGAGGTGTCCGCAAACGATCTTGCCAGGAGGCTCAAGGACATTGGGTACAAGGCGTATTGGGAAAAAGTGCAGGCATTGCTCGAACTTCTCCAACAGGCATACCTCATCCATTATCTGCCTGAGTACACCACCATGCTTCGCCCAGATACCACTTCTATTCCCAAAGTATATGCAGAAGATCATGGGCTTGCGTATGCGGTTTCACGCGCTAATCAGCAGGACTACGGGAAACGATTGGAGACATTGGTCTATCTCGAATTGCGCAGACGTTTAGCAGGTTTGAGAACCGATGCGGTAACATCGCTCAATGTGCCAGGTGTGCGTGGCGAAAAGGTGGATTTCGTTGTGGGCGATGCCCTCGGGGTGGAGCCTTACGAGCTTTTGCAAGTTACGTACGACATGTCGCCTGAGCGCACGCGAAAGCGCGAAATCGAATCCCTTGAAGCAGGAATGCGTTATACGGGGTTGGAGAAGGGGACGATTATAACGCTTCGGGAGCAAGGAACCGTACTGGCAGATGCGGGGGAGATATCAATCGTTCCTGCATGGCAATGGTGCTTGGCACAATAACGCGATGCGATTGACGAGGAAAACGTCCGAGGCGCAGTAAGAAAGCGGGAGGCCCCAAAAGGAGCCTCCCGCTGGTTGGTGCGGATATCGATTTTGCCAGTGCCTACTACGCCGTGATGATGGTGCCGGTCTCGCCGCGCAGGCCCGCGGCGGCCTTCTCCAGGCTGGTGATCAGGGCGCGGCCCTGCGGGTAGGCCTCCACGTACTCCAGGCACGCCTCCACCTTGGGGAGCATCGAGCCGGGGGCGAACTGGCCCTCCTCGATGTACTGCCTCGCCTGGGCGGCGTCCATGACGTCGATGTCGGCCTGGTCGGGCCTGCCGAAGTTCACGGCCACCTTGTCCACGGCGGTGAGGATCACGAGCATGTCGGCCTTGAACGTGGCGGCCATCATCGCGGCGGAGCGGTCCTTGTCGATGACGGCGGGCACGCCCTCGTAGGTGTCGTCGTGTTCGAACACCGGCACGCCGCCGCCGCCCGTGCACACGACGATGTAGCCGGCCTCGAACAGGTCGCGGATCGCGTCGGACTCCACGATGCGGCGGGGCTTGGGGGAGGCGACCACCTGGCGCCAGCCGCGGCCGGCGTCCTCCTTGTAGGTCCAGCCGGTCTCCTCGGCCTTCCTCTTGGCCTCCTCCTCGGTCAGGAACGCGCCCACGGGCTTGGTGGGGTTCTCGAAGGCGGGGTCGTCGGGATAGACCACGGTCTGGGTCACCACGTTGGCCGTGGAGCGCATGATGCCGCGCCTCTTCATCTCGGAGAGCACCGCCTGGGACAGGTGGTAGCCGATGTAGCCCTGGCTCATGGCGCCCGCCTCGGGGAAGGGCATCTCGGGGGTCTTGCCGTCGTGCGCCGAGGCGTAGGCGAAGGCGTTGTTGATCATGCCCACCTGGGGGCCGTTGCCGTGGGTCACGATGACGTTGATGCCCTCGGCCACCATGTCCACGATGTGCTTCGCGGTGTCCTGCACCAGCTCGTACTGCTCCTGGGGGGTGTTGCCCAGGGCGTTGCCTCCCAGGGCAACGACGACGGACTTTCCGGTTCCTTTCTGATAAGGCATGGTCGCTCCTCTCTTACGCCGAACCCGGTCGGTCGCGGCGGAATCGGTGATTTTGAAACAGCGAGGCCCCGCCCCCTCAGGGACGGGGCCTCAATCTCAAAGCTTGTCCGTGAGATATCGGGGGTCGTTACTTCAGGGTCGCGTACATGACGGCCTTGATGGTGTGCATGCGGTTCTCGGCCTCGTCAAATACCTTGGACTGCTTGGACTCGAACACCTCGTCCTCGACCTCCATCTCGGTGATGCCGAACTGCTCGGCCTTCTCGGCACCGATGGTGGTGTTGGTGTCGTGGAACGCGGGCAGGCAGTGCAGGAAGATGGCCTCGGGATCGGCGATTGCCATGAGCTCCTTGGTCACACGATAGGGGGTGAGCTCCTTGATGCGCTGCTCCCACACCTCGTCGGGCTCGCCCATGGACACCCACACGTCGGTGTAGATGACATGCGCGCCACGGCAGGCGGCTTCGGCATCCTCGGTCAGGGTGATGGTGCAGCCGTTCTCGGCGGCGATGGGCTTGCAGGCCTCGATCACGTCATCGGCGGGCATGCAGTCGGCGGGGCCGCAGGCCGTAAAGTTCATGCCCAGCTTGGAGCACACGACCATCAGCGAGCGGGCCACGTTGTTCTTGGCGTCGCCCATGAACACAAGCGTCTTGCCCTTGATGTCGTAGTTGAAGTTCTCCTGGACGGTCAGGATGTCGGCGAGCATCTGGGTGGGATGCCACAGGTCGGTCAGGCCGTTCCATACGGGCACGCCTGCCTTGGCGGCGAGCTCCTCGACGTCCTCCTGGGCGAAGCCGCGGAACTCGATGCCGTCATACATGCGGCCGAGCACGCGGGCGGTGTCCTCGATGGACTCCTTCTTGCCCATCTGCGACGAGCCGGGATCCAGGTAGGTCACGCCCATGCCAAGATCCATGCCGCCCACCTCAAAGGCGCAGCGGGTGCGCGTGGAGGTCTTCTGGAACAGCAGCACGATGTTCTTGCCCTCCAGGTAGCGGTGCGGCACGCCCGCGCGCTTCATGTCCTTGAAGTTCTTGGAGAGCTTGAGCAGGTACTCGATCTCCTCGGTGGTGAAATCGAGGAGCTTGATGAAGCTGCGGCCGGAGAGATTGACGCCCATGATGGTATTCCTTTCTCTGGGTGAGCCGTACGCCTGCGCGTGACGGCTGCTTGCCTGGGTGGTCCGCCCATTAGGCCGGGCGGTGGGCCACATTCGTACCCCTCATACTTTAGCGCATGCCGGGGTGTAACCGGGGTTGGATGCGCGCCTCGGCAGATAAGACGCGCATCCTTAGGGTTTAGGCTCCGCAGAGCATAACCTGTGCTACGAGGAGCGCTCCGCCGAAGACGAATAGGAATCCGACCATCGGCAGCACGAACTTAAGCCAGTGCGTGTACTTCATGTCTAACATGGTCAGCGTTGCCATGACAAGACCGGTGGGAGCCAGGTACAGCATTGCGTACTGTCCCCAGTTGTAAGCGGATACGACGATGGAGCGGTCGATGCCAACGGTGTCGGCCAAGGGGGCCAAGATGGGCATCGAGAGCACGGCCAAGCCGGAGGACGAAGGAACGATGAAGCCCAGCAGGAAGAAGATGACCATCATCATAAGGATGAACACGGGGCCCTGCATGCCGTTGACGGCGTTGGTTGCCCAATACAGGAGCGTGTCGGAGATGAGGCCTTCCTCCATGATCATGTTGACGCCGCGCGCCAGACCGATGATCAGCGAAACGCCTACGAGGCTGGATGCGCCGTTGACGAACGCGTCGGTGATGGACTTCTCGTCCAGGCCGGTCAGGAACATGCAGATGATGGCGATGGCGAGGAACGAGGCTGCCATCTGCGGGAACCACCAACCGAGGTTGACCACGCCGTAGACCATCAGGATGAACGCTAGCACGAACAGGATCAGGATGAGCTTGCGCTGCCAGGTGAACGGCTTGATCTCGTTGGAGTTGGAGTCATGCACGTTGAACAGGCTGGCGAAGTGCTCGCGATCTTCGTAGGTGTAGGATGCCTCGGGGTTCTTCTTGATCTTCTTGCAGTACCAGTACAGGTAGGCGATAACCACGATGCCGCCCACGATGCAGCCTGCGATACGCCATTCGATGCCTTCGGTCCACTGGACGCCGGCGGCGTTGGATGCGATAACCACGGCGAACGGGTTGATCGTGGAGAACGTGGTGCCCATGGAACCGGCGAGGAAGATGGCGCCCACCGTGACGATGGAGTCATATCCCAGCGCGATGAACACCGGCGCCAGAATCGGGTAGAACGCCACAGCCTCTTCCTCGAGACCGCAGGTGGTGCCGCCCAGCGTCATGAGCGCGGATACCAGGAACACAAGGAAGAACTCGCGGCCTTTGGTCTTCTGGGTGAGCGCGACCAGGCCGCTTTCGAATGCGCCTGATGCGTTGACCACGCCAATCAGGCCGCCAAGCACCAGGATGAACACCATGATGTCCACGCCGTTGATGGTGCCGTTGACCATAGAGGTGAATACGTCGTAGGGACCCATCGGAGCCGACTCGAGCGGGGTGTAGGTACCGGGCACCGAGATGGGCTTGGTGATAGCGCCGTTGAGGAACTGATTGACATCGATCTTCATGTCCTTCAGCTGCTCATCGGCGTAGAAGGCTTCTTCGGTGCCTTCTACTTCGCGCACCTCGCCGCCAGGCTCGGTGATCTGGAAGATTCCTGCGTCGGCCACATATTCGACCTTCGCATACTGGCCGGCAGGGATAAAGTGCGTTGCGATGACGGCCAGGATCGTGATGATGAACAGAATGGTAAATGCGGTTGGGACTTTAAGCTTGAACTTCTTTTTGGGCGGAGCTGCGGAGGCCGCGCCAGCGGTTGCTTCTGCTGCCATTGTACCCTCCTTCGGTTGCGAGGCTCGGATGCTTCTGCGCGAAGGCTCTTGCGTTGTGGCCCTGGTCTCTGGCCTTATCTTGCCGCCTCTGCCTTTTGCCTGCCGCGTGTGGCTGCTGCCAATCCTCTTTTGGCGCAGGGTGCGGTGGAGCGAGCGGTTTTCAAGAGTGTGCGAGGCGGGCCGTGCTTTTCTGGCTTCGAGCACTTGCGCCGTGCGTCCGAGTGTGGTGCGGGCGAACCCGCATGACTGAGGATCCCCTGGGTTGTATCGACGGTGGAGCCTTCCCGCGGATGACGGTTCGGAGGCGTATCCGAATGCGCGTCCTCTCTTCGCGCGAGGTCGGGGATGTCGGCATTCGTCGGAAGGCTGTCCTGCGGTCGATGTCCCGATGGCTGGACTGTAGCCCGGAATAGGTGCGTCTGGGAACGTGAAACTTGGGATGTATGCGGGTGTAAGTTGGGTTTAGATATACATGAGCTGCGGTTATGCGGCGTTGAACCTTAAACAGTGTTGAGGCATTTAGACAAGAGGGAGGTATAATCATCCGTGGCGCAGCAGGAAGTACAACCGGGTTCGCCCCTTCCTTCCCCGGTGAGTCGGCTGCGTTGTTCGGAGCACGTCTGGAAGGAGCATATCGGGCATGTATCTTGTTCTGTTCTATTACACCCTTTGCATCCTCCTCATAAGCGTTATGGCGGCGGCGCTCTGCTTCTCCACCTACCTCGTTTCGCGCAAGACCGCGCTGCTGTTCGCATGCGCAGGGTTCGTGTTCTATTTCTTTGATGTGGCGATCGTCTTTCAGGACGATTTTATTTTATACAGCATGGGAGAGGCTCTGAAGCAGGTTCACTTTGTAGGCGCGCCCATCGCGGCCGTGTTTACGGGGGCCGGCATTATCGAAGCGGCATGGCTTGTGATATGCAGCTTCTTCAACGAGAAGCGTCGGCTCGTGCTGGTTTTCCCTGCGGCGTTCTTCATGGTGTGGAGCGTGGTGGTGCTCATCGCCATTCCCCCGGGGCCGGTGCATCAGTTCTTGTTCTACAGCGTGCGCGAGGTGTGCATTTATGCGTTCCTGGTTTACCTTGGTTTTCGTTACGTCACTTCATCCGAGCTCACGCGCGACCGCATGCGGAGCGCCATGCCGCTGTATTTCGCCGCGCTTGTTCTGAATACGCTTATCGTGACGGAGAACATCGTGCTCATGTTCCTGGTCGATCCCGAGGTGTTTCGCTCGGGCATCGTGCCGTTTTTACCCGAGCGCAATATTGCCGAGAACATGCTGATGATTGCATGCGCGGTGAGTGCTGTGTCGTATTGCTGGGGAAGGTTGGCGATTCATTTCAAAACGCCTCCCATTGGTGGCAGTTCGCGTGTGGACGCGTTCATCGACGAGACGCTGCCGCGGTATGCGCATTTCTACGGCCTCACCGCGCGTGAGACCGAAGTGCTGCGCGAGATTCTGACGGGCAAGGATAACCAAAACATCGCTTCGGGGATGAGCTTGGCGCCGTCTACCGTCAAGGTCCACGTGCACAATATTCTGCGCAAGACGGGCCAAAAGGATAGACAGCATCTGATGCGCGACTTTAGCCGCCGAGCCTAGGGAGGGCGTTTGCCGCGCGTTTGCTGCGCCGGGTCGCACTGCGCACACGCGCCTGTTCGTGCGCAACGCCTGGTTACGTCCCACTGCGCGCTATGTTCGGTTGCGTCCCGTCAATGCGTTGTCGAATTGCGCCCATCGGATTGCGCTCGGGCAACGCCTGCTCTCATGCCGTGCCGCATCTGCATGCCCGTCAATGCGTTTGCGGACGCAATCCAGCTTCTTCGTGGACATTTTTTCGAGTTTCCCGGGTCGGACGCGTTCCGTTCTCCAAAGCCGATGCGCTTTTCTTGCGCAATGCTTTAGGGACTTTCTTCGAAACCCCAGGTGGAGAAGATATTGGAACCAGTTGCTGGCAATGTGTTCATGCGAACTGACGCTGAGCGCATATCGTCTTGTCTAAAGGATTGCCAAATTCATCGGGAAAGTCGAAAAAACGTCCACGAAATCCGATTTTGCTGGCAGCGCGCTTTGCACAAGGTAGGCTTGTGGCTGCTCTGGTATTTCGAATCCAGCATTTTTGCGGGTATATTGCATTGTGTGTCCAAGGGGGGCGAAATCGCAGTGCCTTTTCTGCATAGGAAATGACTGGGTTTGCGGTCATTTGCCCTCGCGCCCTTTTGCTCTTATCCTCTTATCCTAGCAAGAACCGCTCGACTTCAGTGTTGAAAGCGGATGGATTCTTTGCGGCTACGAAATGATCGCCCTTCACAATCGACAGCGTAGCGTGGGGAATCGATTGGGCAATAAGGCGCGTGTGGCTTTCGCGAATCATATCGCGTGTTCCGGCGATGACGAGCGTGGGGGCCTGAATCGCTGCGAGATCATCGGGGGTAAGGTTCGGATCGTTCACCATGAGACCAAGGAGCTCCGCGTGCGCTTTCGCACATTTGCTTGTGGGCGCAAGCAGCGATGAAAGCCGATGCTCAACAACAACGGGGAGCGCTATATGCGCCTTCATTCCGGCAGGGTAGAGATTGGCCCCGTTGACGATGAGCTTATCTACGCGCTCAGGATATTTGGCGGCAAAGACGAGTGCGATGTTTCCTCCGTCGGAGAACCCCAGAATATCGGCGCGTTTGATGTGGAGACTGTCCATTAAGCCGGCTAGGTCATCGGCAAATTGGCGGATGGTGAACGGTGCCGTGCCTCGCGGAGACCGTCCGTGACCTCGTGTGTCAACTGCGATGACGCGCCGAATGCCGGAAAAGTATGCGAGCTGATGTTTGAAATAAGTGCAGTCCTCACCGTTTCCGTGCAGTAGCATGAGGGGCTTGCCGGCTCCCGTTTCTTCGTAATGCAGGTTAATGTCCACGTTGCTTTCCTTCGGCAATTCGCGTATTGTCCGGTCGCCCGCGAGTTATTCAATGTCTTGCGTGTTTTTTCAGTTGTGCATTTGCTTGAATCGTCTTCACTGGCGCATGTATTCGTCCTCGATATCCGAAATCAGTATATCGGAAGTCGACGTAAAGCTTGGGCCGGCAAGGTTTGGGCAAGATTCCGGCAAGGTTTTGGGCAGGAATCGGGGAGCAAACGCACAAAAACGGTAATGCGCTTCTAGCGGGTATCGCAAGATTATCGAGGAGGGATGGGAAGAATTCAGATAATTCGCGTCGGGAATACGCAAGATTCGGGAAAGGCTTTGGCAAGGCTTGCAAGCTATGCTCGAAGGGGGCGATTTTCCAGGATGTCTCCCTTTTCCTTTTCTCGAATGCGCAGGAGGCGCGATGATACTTGTCTCACATGAATCCGCGTTACTCTACTGGCGAATCGCCTCTCTATTCAGTGATGCCGTTCCTGTTCATTCTCGAAAAGGAATGAGTGAGGGCGATATTCCTATGGATGCCGAAATCCAGCGCTTCTGGTCATATTGTCGCATCGGCTTTCGCGGTGAGGAAGGCTGGGCTTTCGCCGATGGTCATGACAAGAAGGCCGACACCGTCTTTTCGGAGGCTGAAAGGATTGGGGGACTTACGCCTGCGGTCGGCGTCATGCTCGAAGGTATGCTTGAAGCGTATGGCAACGAACCGCTGCATGTGCTTGTTTCTCAGGAATCGGCAAAGACTCCGAGGTCAGGGTTAACGCTGCATTCGATTACATCAGGGCACCCCTCCAGATGGCTTGTGAAAATCGACTCCAAGTTGAGCGTTGTCCTTCCGGAGATGTGTTTCATACAGATGGCCGCTTCGTTTTCGATCGACCATCTTATTGAATTAGGCTTTGAGCTGTGCGGTGGATATTCGATAGGAGACAACGAGTATCGGGTGCCTGTGACCACGACCTCGCGATTGGCCGCCTTCATTGATGGAAGCAGGGGCATGAGGGGGATTCAGGAAGCGCGAAGGGCGTTGCGCTACATTCGGAATGGGTCTGCGTCGCATATGGAAACGAAAATGGCGATGGTTCTGGGGCTACCTTGTTCATTGGGCGGTTTTGGACTGGGGATGCCGGAAATGAATCGTGAAGTGAATGTTGGGGTGCGAAACAGGACAGCTAATCCATTGGCGAAATCGAGCTATCGATGCGACCTGTATTGGGAAAAGGGCTCCGTGAGCGTTGAGTACGATAGCGATCTGTGGCATACGGGTCCAAGCCGCATTGCGGCCGACGCAAAACGACGGAGCGATTTGGCGCTTTTAGGCATACGTGTTGTAACTGTGACGAATATGCAAACGAAAAGCCGGTTGGCTTTGCGGGCGATTGCTCAGCTTGTTGCTCGCTATTGTGGGCATCGGATTCGCCCAAGGGTAAGTGATTTTTGGAAAAGACAGACGAAGCTTCTGAAAGCGCTGCGGCTGTAAGTGTTGAAGTGTCCACGCGCCCATCTCGCTCCGCTCCATGCTTGCATGCGTCCGTCCTGACCCGTTCCGCCCCGTTTCGCTCCACGCTTCCATCCGCTGGATGATGTTCATGGTGCTTGCTAGGGCGCATGATTCCAGAGATGATCGATTTCGTGGACGTTTTTTCGACTTTACCGGGTGGGTCGAGGTGAATGATGCGGTTTTGTGGTGGCGAGCTTTGCGGGAAATTGGGTCATATTTTGCTTGTGCATCCATAATCCCAGGTGAGAGAGGGGATGCTGCAAATCTAGCAAACTTGAGTTTTTCGCAAGGAGAAAACCATCGTGAGGTGCTTTTCTGCAGAGGGTGATTTTGCCGGGAAAGTCGAAAAAACGTCCACGAGTTTTGCTTTTCTTGGATTAAGCGTGCGTGATGAGGGATGCAAGTTGGCGGCAAGGGGGCAAACTGAGGAGGTAAGGGCGTGCGCTTCGGCGAGAGCGGGGGCATGCGGTCTTCTGCGGCGGTTATGCAGCAGGGCGTGCGAATCTGCGGCGGTTATGCAGCGGGGCGTGCCGGTCAGTGGTGGCGACCATGCGGCGGCAGCTTTCGGCGGAGCTTGCGCGGCGGCGGCCTTGCCATGATACAGAGGTTTCGTGCGGGGTCGATGTGGGGATGATTTTGGCGTCTCCGCAGCGCCGCGCGGCTGGTATCATGGTGGCCGTTTAATCGATACGTTTTTCAAAGGCATACGCACAAGGAGAAAGCACGCAATGGCATTTGTTCACCTGCATAATCACACTGAATACTCCATGCTTGACGGCGCCACCAAAATCAAAGACATGGTGCGCCGTGCGGCCGATTTGGACATGCCCGCCGTGGCCATCACCGATCACGGCGTCATGTGCGGCGTTCCCGAGCTGTGCGATGCGTGCGCGGCGGTGGAGAAGGAAACCGGCAAGAAGGTCAAACCCATCTACGGCTGCGAGATCTACTTCACGGAAGATCCCGAGGTGGGCTCCAAGAACAAATCGCGTCTGTATCACATGCTGCTTCTGGCCAAGAACAACACGGGCTATCACAACCTGGTGCGCTTGGTGTCCGAGTCGCATATGGACAACTTCTATTACAAGCCGCGTACCACGTTCGACATGCTGAAGAAATACTCCGAGGGCATCATCGCGTCTTCCGCCTGCATCGCCGGCATCATTCCGCGCTGCATCGATGCGCGTGATTTCGATGGCGCGGTTGAATGGGCGCGCAAGCTCTCTTCGCTCTACGAGCCGGGTGATTTCTACATTGAGCTGCAGGATCAGGGCATCACCACCAACGGCGGCATGACGCAGCACCAGATGAACGTGGAGCTCACCAAGATCGCCAACCAGCTGGGCCTTAAGACCATCGCCACCAACGACTTCCACTACCTCACGCAGGAAGACGCTCGCGCACAGGACATCATGCTGTGCATCGGCACGGGCTCGCAGGTGGACGATGAAAACCGCATGCGTTTTGCCAACGACCAGTTCTATATGAAGACCGAAGAGGAAATGCGCGAAGCGTTGCGCGATTTTCCCGAGGCGTGCGACAACACGGTTGAGCTGGCCGCCAAGTGCGATGTGGTGCTCGAGCGCGATTCCATTCTGCCGAAGTTCCCGCTGCCCGAGGGCGAGACGGAGGAGAGCTGGTTCCGCAAGCAGGTGCAGGAAGGCCTGGTGCGCCGCTACGGCAATCCGGTTCCCAAGGAGGCGCAGGAGCGCGCCGACTACGAGATGGGCATCATCATCCAGCAGGGCTTCCCGGCGTACTTCCTGGTTGTGCAGGAGTATATCCAGTGGGCGCGCAGCCAGGGCATCGGCGTGGGGCCGGGCCGTGGTTCGGCGGCAGGCGCCATCGTGTCGTATGCCATGGGCATCACCGACCTCGACCCGCTGCCCAACGGCCTGCTGTTCGAACGCTTCCTCTCTCCCGAACGTGTGGAGATGCCTGATATCGACGTCGACTTCGAGGATGAACGTCGCCAGGAGGTCATCGACCATGTGCGCGATTTCTACGGAGCCGACCACATCGCCGGCGTGATCACGTTCGGCAAGCTGCAGGCGAAAAACGCCATCCGCGACGCGGCGCGTGTACTGGGGCATCCTTATGGTGTGGGCGACCGCCTGTGCAAGACGCTCGGCGACGAGCTGGGCATAACGCTCAAGGGCGCGCTGCAGGACAACGCCGATTTTAAGAAGATCTACGACACCGAGCCCGAGTCGAAGGAAATCATCGACGCCGCCATGTCCATCGAGGGCAATGTGCGCGGCGAGGGCGTGCACGCGTGCGCGACCATCATCTGCCGCGACCCGCTGGTTGATCACGTGCCCGTTAAGCGCGACACCAAGGGCGGCGGCATGATTACCCAGTACGATGGCCATTACACGCCTGATCTGGGCTTGCTCAAAATGGACTTCCTCGGTCTGCGCACGCTGGGCGTGCTTTCGCGCGCGTGCCGCAACATCAAGGAGCGTCACGGAATCGAGATCAACCCCGACGAGATCCCCTTGGACGACAAGGCGTCGTTCGACCTCATGTGCGGCGAGACGGGCATGAGCATGGACGGCCTGTTCCAGGTGGAATCGGCCCTGTACGTGAGCCTGTTTGCGCGCATGAAGCCGCGCACGTTCTCCGACATTGTGGCATCAATCGCGTTGAACCGCCCGGGCCCGCTGGAGAACGGCTTCGTCGACCTGTACGTCGATCGCCGTCAGGGCAAAAAGCCCGTGAGCTACTACGACGACCGCCTTAAGCCCATCCTGGAAGAGACGTATGGCACCATTGTCTACCAGGAGCAGATCATGCAGATCTCCATGGCGATGAGCGGGTTCTCGGCCGGTAAATCCGACAAGCTGCGTAAGGCAATGGGCAAGAAAAAGCTCGACGTCATGATGCAGCTCAAGGACGACTGGTGCAACGGCGCGGTAGAAAACGGCTTCTCGCTCGAGATTGCTGAGCGCATCTGGCATGACGCAGAGGAATTCGCAAAGTATGCGTTCAACAAGTCGCACTCGGCTGCATACGCCGTGCTGGTTATGCGCACCGCATACCTCAAGGCGCACTACCCGTACGAGTACATGGCCGCCGTGTTGTCCAGCTACATGGGCAACGCCGACAAGCTGATCAAATACATCGCCAGCTGCACGCACAGCAACATTCCCGTTCTGCCGCCCGACGTGAACAGTTCCAATCTGGAGTTTACGCCGCTTGAAGAGGGCATTCGCTTTGGTTTGGCGGGTGTGCGCGGCGTGGGCGAGAGCGTTGCCGAGGCTATCATCGCTGAGCGCGACGCGAACGGCCCCTACACGAGTCTGCATGATTTCGTGAACCGTTTGGACACCAAGGTGTACAACCGCAAGACCCTGGAAGCTCTGATCAAGGCCGGCGCGTTCGATTCGACGAACTACACGCGCAAGCAGCTCATGTACTTCATCGAGGAGACGCCGCTTTTGGAGAGCGCGTCCAAGCGCCAAAAAGACCGCGACGCCGGCCAGGTGAGCATGTTCGACATGTTCGCCGATGTGGAGGACAGCGGCTTTAAAGAGGATGTGCCTGAACCCGATGGAGTTGAATGGGACAAGCGCACGCTGCTTGCGTACGAAAAGGAGATTCTGAAGATCTACGTTTCGGATCATCCGCTGCGTCCCTACGAGCGCGCGTTGCGCAAGGTGACGAAGTACCAGCTGGGCGATTTGCCCGACCATCAGGGCGATATCAAGAACGGCATTTTCGCGGGCCTGGTGACCAGCGTCATCGTGAAGATGACCAAGAAGGGCACCAAGATGGCCAACTTTACGTTGGAGGACACTACGGGGCATATGGAAGGCGTGTGCTTCAAGTACGACGACTTCAAGGAAGACCTGGTGGAAGATGCCATCGTGAAGGTGAAGGGCAAGTTCGAGCACTCCGATCGCGGCGATCAGATCATGGCGTTCGAAATCGAGCGTTTAGAGTTCGATGAGAGCCAGATGGGCCCCAGTCAGCTGGAGATTCGTCTGAACTCGTCGGATTTCAACGCGTTCACCTCGCAGCAGTTGCAGCAGATTCTGGGCAGTCATCCCGGCCGCGACGCCGTGGTGCTGTTTGTGCAGCAGGCCGACGGGCGCAAATTCCGTGCGGAGCTGCCCGTTACGGTGGACACGGGCAATAACCTGCTGTATTCGGAGATGCTGGATTTGTTCGGACGCAAGGTGTGGGGCGCGGCTTAATGGCTGAGGGATTGAAAACCGCTGAAGAGCTGGCGGCGCTGCGTGCCCAGCGGGCCGAGGAAGTTAGCGCGGCTGGGTTCGCGCACACGCTTTCGCTCAACGTGCAATACAACGGCGCGCCGTTTGCGGGCTTTGCTCGCCAGCCTCAGCCCAACGTGAAAACCGTGCAAGACGAGCTTGAGAATGCGCTTTCGCTTCTGTTCCGCCGCGAGGTTCCAACGGTGTGCGCCGGTCGGACCGATGCGGGCGTCCATGCGCGTGGGCAGGTTGTCAGCTTCGATGTAACCGACGACGAGCTGGCAGCGCGCTCGCCGCGTTCGTTCGAGCGATCCATGAACGCCCTGGTGGATGATGCGATTTCGGTTTCAGGCTTTCAAGAGCGCCCGTTGGGGTTCTCTGCGCGTTTCGATGCGCTTTGGCGTGAGTATCACTACCACATTTGCACGCAGGCCGCCCGACCGACCCTCATCATGCCCCTTGTGTGGCATTTGGGGGGCGTCGAGCTCGACCTTGGGGCGATGAACGAAGGCGCCGCATATCTAGTAGGCGAACACGATTTCAAGAGCTTCTGTATGGCGGCCTCCGCACAGGGAAAGCCCACGCATCGCAACGTGATGGAGCTCGAGGTGTATCCCGAGATCGTCATGGGCACTCCTGTTGCCACGGTGCGCGTGGTGGGCAATGCTTTTCTCCATTCCATGGTGCGCACTATAGTGGGCACGCTTGTGGAAGTAGGGCGGGGCAAGCGTGAGCCGGCATGGGTCGGCCAGGTGCTTGCGGCGTGCGATCGTAAGGCCGCCGGACAAAACGCTCCCGCAAGCGGCCTGGTGTTCTGGCGCGTGCAATATTAAGTACGGTGCCGGAGGGCGCTGGCGTGGCGCTCGTGCCGCAGGGCGATGCATTGGGACGCGCGGGTAGACATGGCGAAGCGCGGGGAATGCCGATGGCGCGTCCTTCGCCCCCGTCTGCCTTCGCCCTTGTTTCGGGCATGTTAAATTCTGGCGTGACGTCGGGTTGTCATGGATACAATGAACTTTCAACTTTTTACGGTAGGGTTTGAGCCTTCGAAAGGTTCGCGTCCACGATATGCGTCGTCGTATCTGTACGCGGAAAGGGCGCTGCGGCCGCTTTTCGCACTTCAGGGTGCTCGCCGTTATGCGCATTTCTGCGACGGGCTGCATGACGGCATGGCGGCGCAAGGCGGATGCGAGTTTTTACCGAACCGGCCATTCCTCGTTTGCGCGTGCGAAAAGGCGCGCTCGCTTGTTCGAAAGGATTGATCATGGCAGAGACGACCTCGCCCGCTCGCGCCTCGTGGTCGGGTAAGCTCGCGTTCGTGCTGGCCGCCGCCGCATCTGCGGTGGGTTTGGGCAGCATGTGGCGCTTTCCGTATCTGGCCGCCAAATACGGCGGCGGTACGTTCCTTTTCGTGTACCTGGTGTTTGTGTTTACCATCGGCATTGCCCTGCTCCTGCTTGAAACCGCGCTCGGCCGCCATACGCGCCAATCGGCTATCGGTGCGTTCAAGGCGTTCGGAAAGAAGTACGCGTTTATCGGCATTTTCACTTCTGCAGTGCCGTTCATCATCGTGCCGTATTACTGCGTCATCGGCGGATGGGTGACTAAGTACCTGGTAGGCTATGTGACCGATGGCCCTGCGGCGCTGGCCGATGGCGGCGCGTTCTTCTCCAACTTCATTGCCGACGGTCCGCAGAGCATCGTGTTCATGCTCATCTTCATGGCGCTGACCTACTTTACCGTGGCGGTGGGTGTGAACAAGGGTATCGAGAAGGCTAACTTGGTCATGATGCCGTTGCTCATCATCATGGCCGCCGCGGTGGCGATCTACGCGCTCACCATGCCGGGCGCGCTCGACGGTCTTGCGTTCTACCTGTTGCCCGACCTCTCCGCCATCTCTCCCGAGCTGATCATCTCCGCTCTGGGCCAGACGTTCTTCACGCTGTCGTTGGCCATGGGCATCATGGTGACCTATGGCTCCTACCTGGATAAATCCACCAAGCTCACCTCGAGCGTGGTGCAGATCGCCGGGACCACATTCGGCGTGTCGCTGCTCGCCGGCATGATGATCATTCCTGCGACGTTCGCTGCGTTGGGCTCCGGGCAGGCCGTCGCCGAGAACTCCGGCCCCTCGCTCATGTTCATCATCCTGCCGCAAGTGTTCCAGAACATGGGTCCCGCGGCATCGGTGCTGGGCTGCGTGTTCTTCATCCTGGTGCTGTTCGCCGCGCTCACCAGCTCCATCTCGCTGGTGGAAACCTGCACGTCCATCATTCAGGACGCTACGGGTTGCTTCCGTCGCCGCGCACTGTTGTACACGGTGATTTTCGTGACCGTCATGGGCATTATCGTGAACCTGGGCTACAGTTCGCTTTCGTTCATCCAGCCGCTGGGTGAGGGCTCGTCCATTCTCGACTTGCTCGACTTTATCTCCAACTCGGTCATGATGCCTATCGCCGCGCTCATGACCTGCATCTGGGTGGGTTGGATCATCAAGCCCAAGGTAATCATCGACGAGGTGAAGGTGTCCACCAAGTTCGGGGCCGAGAAGGCCTGGACGGTGTTCATCAAGTACATCGCGCCCGTTGTGCTGGTGGTTATTCTGGTGGCCTACGTCGCGCAGACCATGGGCTTGTTCAGCATGTAAGCCTGTTTTCGTGCGCGCCGTCCTGCTCATGCGGCTACGCGCGTACCCGCGATTGCGGGGTATGCGAATTGTTGAAGTCAAGGCGTCGGCTGAGCCCGGCGCCTTTTTTCGTGCTGGGTCTCTCATCCCGATAGGGCTCACTTCAAGGCCGACGCTTGACATTCGCGCGCTGTGCGACGGCTTTTGCGCTTGGCGCATCCGAGTGCCTGATGCCTGGTTGCGGAACTGTGCAGCTCGGATTGCGTTTTGCGCCAAACGGGCATCTGCTCGAATGCGATGACGCTTCGTCGTACAATATCGTTTACAAACAGTCGGCGGCCAGGTGGCAATTCTGGCATGCGACAGACGTAAGGTGCGACAGAGGCAAACGAGAGTGGGGCGACCAATGCAGATTCCCGAAGGCAACCCTTATTCCCTCGATGATCACAAGGCTGTATACAAGGCTCTTATTACGAGGCTTGATACCGAGCGAGAGATAGCATTCGGTACCGTTGGGGCAGCGCTCGTGCATTCGGGAATGAAAGAACGGTTCGGATACGGCAAGCCCAAGCCCTTTCTGGAGCATTTCTCTGAATTCATGACGTTCATCGACCGAGTTGCAGGCGGCGTGCCTCAGCGTTGGGTGGTGCTGCATCGCGTACCCGAATGGGATACCGAACTGGGAATTTCCTCTGCTAATGCGTCTGCAGGGCAGATGGTTGGCGCATGTGTGGAACAGATGATTGGTACGTCGGCGAGTGCGGAGACGACTGGGCGTGAGACGACGGCATCTGAACCAGCGGCGGACTCGTCGACGGAGAATCCGACCATAGGCAGCGTGGCGACAAGCGGCATGGCGGCGGATGGCGCATCGAGCAATGCGACGCTGGGCGCCGACTCCGTGGAAGGCGGGGCTTCCGCCTCTGGCTTTTCCTCGGAGCCCCATTCCGCTTTCGCCGCTTCACCGACGCACCTGGCTGCTTCTGTTTCTGCGTCAACCCATCCGGCCGCTTCCGCTTCTGCGGCTCCTGCTTCCGAATCGCCGGCTGCGGCGGATGCCGCTACGCCGCAGTCGATTGCTCAATCCATGGCCGCGTCCGACAAATACCGCGCTGCTCCCATCGACGAGGCGACACGCGCCGAGCTCGAGCCCAGCTTCAGGGGTTTCGTGTTCGTGCCCTATGCTTCTGCGGATATTCTTCGAGCGAACGTGCCGCCTGCGACCGACATCAACGCGCTGCTTGAGGAAAGTTGGAGTGCTGCCTATGCGGAGGAGGCATTCCGTGCCTTTGAAGACAAGGTGACGTTCCCCATAGCCGCCATGCGGTCCGATGGCAAAACGCCCATCGAGGCATCCATCCAGCGCACCTGGCGCGAAAACCCGGAGCACAAGCAGTGGTATCTGTGCTACGTCGACGCGAAAGCGCCCTATGTGTCGCGCCCGCGCGTACAGATCGAAGCGCCCAGTGAGGAGGCGCTCGCCGTGGCGCGCACCATGGCGTCTACCGAGGAATACCGCAGCCAGCCGCTTCCTCCCGACACCCAGGCCCAGATGCTCGATCGCTATTCTGACTTCGTATTCACTACGTACTCTTCGCGCGCGATTATTCAAGATAGCGCGTCGGGCGTCGATGTGGACTACCTTCTGGAGGAAAGCTGGATGGCCGCGCGTCAGGAAGGCGCCCTGCGCTTCTATGAGGGCAAGGTGGTGTTCCCGCTGAACGCGTTCTGCGCCGACGGCGTGTCTCCCATAGAGGCGTCCATCACGGTTGCCACCAAGGGCAACGCCGAGAACAAGCCGTGGTATCTGTGCTATATCGACACCTACGCCAAGCGCAACACGTATGCCGGCAATCATCCCAGCAAGCATCTAGAGAAGTTTGCCTGGCTGGGTACGTGGGACGATTTTTTGGGAGAGCTTGCCGACATCGCTCTTCCCGAACTGTGGGATTTCGAGGATGGCGACGGCCGGGGCGTGCGCATCAACGCGTCGGGGTGCGAGGTGAGCCCCGAGCAGGAGGCGCTCGACAGCCTGCGATTGGCGGGCCTGCAGGTGGTTTCGGCGCCGCCCAGGCTCGCTTCACCATCCTGAAAAGCTACATCTGCACCACGTTCTTCCGTCTGGAATCCGAAGGCAAGATTTGCATCGCGCCCGATAGAAGCTTCGCGGCGTTCAATACCGGCCTGGTAAACAAGCGCTACGATGACATCTATGCGTGTTTCGAGCGCAATTCGAGCACCTGGATCGATGAGTGGGAATGGAAGTTCGCGGGCTTCACAGCATCGGGCAGGCGCGGTTTGGGAAAGCGTCTTGTGGAGCTGTTCAACCCGCTGCCGGAACCGGCGGAGTATTTCTCGCGCAAGGAGGATCTGCTCTACGACCTTGATAAAGACCTCATCATCGATGACGATCACGTGCTCATCGACAATATGAGCCGCCTGCCTCTCGACTTTTTGGCCGAGGAATTGCGGGGCGATGACGACGCCATGGATTTGATCGATGAGATTCGTGCTGCCGATGTGGCCGGAAAACGTCGCCTGTACAAAGAGCTCGGAGACATCCTCGAGGACGACGATCGGCTGTTCAGGCGCGTGCGTGCGCGTTTGAACGAGGCGGTGGAAACGGCAAAGAAGCGCGTGCGCTGGAACTTCAAGACGGCCATCCCATCGTATTACCCGCGTGGCAACACCATGAGCCTGCTTTTGCCGATCTGCCTGATGGATGATGAGGTGGCCGATGCAGCGCTCGTGGTGCAGCTCATGCCGTCGGGCAACTATCAGGGGCAAACCATTCTTACCATGCGCCAGGCCTACACTAACGCGCGTCTGATTTGCCGCCCCGACAGCGACTGGCTCACCACGTCGAGCCGCGCCAACGAGGAGGACGAGGACGACGAGTAGCGTCTGATTCGCACCATGTGGGGTGCGTCGAGCGTGCCAAACAGGCGGGATGCACTCTTTGCCTGATTCGCGCCATGCTGAGATGCGGCCACCTGGGTTTGGCAACCGTTTTTACAAGGCCCGCCTGCGTAGAGGATATACGCAGGCGGGCCTGCCGTTTTCTGCCGCGTCTGGTATCATACGTGTGTTTGTCTGAAACGATTCATCGGCATGTTCGTCATGAGGAGATAGCAATGTCGCTTTCCATCGGTATTGTGGGCCTGCCCAATGTGGGCAAGTCGTCGCTGTTCACCGCGCTCACCAAGAAGGGCGGGTTCGCCGCCAACTACCCGTTTGCAACCATCGAGCCCAACGTTGGCCTGGTGCCCGTGCCCGATTCGCGCTTGCAGGAGCTGGCCAAGATTGACCACCCCGCCAAAATCGTGCCGGCTACGGTGGAGTTCGTGGACATCGCCGGTCTGGTGGCGGGCGCTAGCCAGGGCGAGGGCCTGGGCAACAAGTTTCTTGCCAACATCCGCGAGACCGACGCCATCTGCGAGGTGGTTCGCTTCTTCAGCGATCCCAACGTGGAGCACGTGTCCAAAAAGGTCGACCCGCAATCCGATGTGGACACTATCAAAACCGAGCTGATTCTTGCCGATATAGCCACGCTCGACAAGGCGTTGCCGCGTTTGGAAAAGGAGTCCAAGCGCGACAAGAACGCCGTGTTCAAGTTCGAAACGGCCAAGAAGGTGCTGGACGGCCTCAACGATGGTCATCGTGCGCTTACGCTGGGGCTTTCCGACGAAGAGAAGGCCGCCATCAAGGATTTGTGCCTGCTCACGATGAAGCCCATGCTCTACATCGCCAATGTGGATGAGGATAAGCTGGGTGCCGAGCTGCCCGAAATCGACGGGCAGATTCCTGTTCCCATCTGCGCCAAGACCGAGGCCGACCTCTCCGAGCTCGACCCCGAGGAGGCGAGTATGTTCATGGAGGAGCTGGGTCTTTCCGAGAGCGGTCTGGAGCGATTGATCCGCGAGGCGTACAAGCTTCTTGGGCTGCAGAGCTACTTCACGAGCGGCGAAACCGAGACGCGCGCCTGGACCATCCCCATCGGAGCGAAGGCGCCCCAGGCGGCGGGCGTGATTCACTCCGATTTCGAGCGCGGCTTCATCAAGGCCGAAACCGCGAGTTTCGAGGATTACGTTGCGCTCGGCGGCGAGAAGGGCTGCCGTGACGCCGGTAAGCTGCGCCAAGAGGGCAAGGAGTACGTGGTGCAAGACGGCGACGTCATGCATTTCAAGTTCAACGTATAGGATAATAAGCGTTTGACCCGGAGTTCATCGGCTTGAATAGGCTTGATATCCACGTTTGCAGCATTCATTCGGAGAATGTGTTGTAAACCTTTTGTTGGGGCGTTCGCGTTGCGGGCGCCCTTTTTGCGTCAATCCGCGCACTCCCGTTACGGCGGAGCCATGTGCAAAGGGCAGCTCGTGGGTTGAACATAAAACCGTCTTTCGCAAACGGCACCCGCATCATGCTGCTGTTTCCTTATTTGACTATATCACTGGGGTGATATAATATTTACTGGGCAATAAGGAGGTGCAACATGAGCGTTATGTCAAGCGATTCCGTGTTGACGCTGTACCATGGATCGCGCATGGTGGTAAGGCATCCTCGCTATGGCATAGGGAATCCGTTCAATGATTACGGCCTGGGTTTCTACTGTACTGAGTTTATTGATTTGGCACGTGAGTGGGCGTGCCCTGAATTATTGAGCGGATTTGTGAATGAATATCACCTCCCTATGAAGGGCCTGCGGGTCTTGGATCTGGATGCGCCCAACTACAGCTCGCTTAATTGGATAGCTGTTCTGCTTGCTCATAGAAAATTCGATATCACTACACCCGTTATGGCTCGAGCAAGGGATTTCATGCTGGAGCGTTATGCGATTTGCGTCGATGAGGCGGATGTGGTCACGGGCTATCGTGCGGATGATTCGTATTTCTCATTTGCTCGTGCTTTTTTGGACAACAGGATTTCGTTGAGACAGCTTGAAGCTGCGTTGCGGTTTGGTGAATTAGGGCGTCAGGTCGTCATCAAGAGCCCGCGCGCGTTCGATGCGCTTGCTTTCGTGCGCGAGGAAAGCGTGGATGGGTCGATATGGCACCCGAAGCGCATGAGCCGTGACAGGAGAGCACGTAATGACTATAAAGCCTTGGTGGTTTCAGGCGATGTTCAGCCCGATGACATATTCATGATCGATTTATTGAGGGGCGCTGTTCTGTGAGGGTCGAATACGAATTCATTCACCTGGAAGATTCCGATTTGTATCGCGATGATGCTGCGCATGCGCTGGCTGCGGTATTTGATTTAGGGGTCAATGTAGCAGGGCTTTCTGGGCAATATGTGGCAGATTTGTTCATCGTGTCGGGTCTTGCCGTCCAATTCGAGCGATGCAATCCGGTGTATGTGGCGGGCAAATCTGGTGCGGAGCTGCTGCGCCACATGGATTCCGAAATCGAAACGCTTCTTGATGACGAGGTGCCCTATCGTTTGTCGCGAACGTCCGATTACTGGGTCGGGTGGAATGTCGCATGGTATCAGCTTTCTTCAGGCAGGACGTACAAGAGCATTTTCGAGGTCTTGCCCTACGATCGAATCAAATCAATGTATTACCCTCTTCACGAGGCAGACGAGCGCAAATTCATTGGTGTGTGCGAGAGTGTTATGGCGCAGGCATCGGTTGCTTCAAATCTCAAACGCATTCGTGTAGCAGCCGGCTTTTCGCAGGCGCAGCTGTCGGAGGCAAGTGGCGTGGGCCTTCGCTCCATCCAGATGTATGAGCAGCGCCAGAAAGATATCAACAAGGCGCAAGGCTCCACATTGTTGCGTCTTGCTCGTGCTTTGCATTGCTCCATGGAGGATGTAATGGAGCTTTGATAGGCGCAATTGCTTTCGTTGCGACACTCGGCTGATTCCGTTTTGCGTCTGCTCTTTATGTCGCATCGTGCTGCAAAGTGGCGTGCGGGATGACGGGCCATCGTCGTTGCGCTACACTCTCCGACGCGCGTCAAGGTGAGGTGCGCGTTCAGCATCTGTCACGGTTGTCTCGAATAAAGGAGTACGTATCCATGGAGCTTTCTGCTTGTTTAAGCGCTTCGGATGTGAGCGTGCATGCGAAAGCGACAATGGATGATGCTCTCGGGGCTCTGGGCAGATTCTACGGCTATTCCGAGTTTCGCCCCGGCCAGGCAACGCTCATCCAGGCGGTGCTTGAGGGGCGCGACGCGTTGGGGATCATGCCCACGGGCGCCGGCAAATCGCTGTGCTATCAGATTCCCGGCATCGTGCTGCCCGGATTGGCGCTGGTCATCTCTCCTCTTGTATCGCTTATGGGCGATCAGGTTCGCGCGCTCATAGACGTTGGCGTGCGCGGCTCGTATCTCAACTCCACGCTTACGCCGGGACAGCAGCGCACGGTGATGCATCGCGCCGAAGAAGGCACATATAAAATCATGTATGTGGCTCCGGAACGCTTATCTGACCCGCTGTTTCGCGAATTCGCATCTCGTATCACCGTTCCTCTGATTGCCATCGACGAGGCTCATTGCGTGTCGCAGTGGGGCCAGGATTTTCGCCCTTCGTACCTGATGATTCGGGATTTCATCAATGGGCTGCCTCAACGTCCGCCGGTTATCGCGCTTACGGCCACGGCGACCGACAATGTGCGCGACGATATCGCAGAGCTTTTGGGCCTGCGCGATCCGGAGACGGTCATCACCGGTTACGATCGTCCCAACCTGCGGTTTTGCGTGGAAAAGCTGAGCCCTAAGCAAAAGCGCTCGCGCATTGCGGGGTACATCGCCGAGCACTCGAGCGAAAGCGGCATCATCTACTGTTCCACACGCAAGGCGGTTGAAGAGCTGACGGCGTGGCTCGCCGGGCAGGGCATTTCGGTGGCGCGCTACCATGCCGGGATGGCGTCCGATGATCGCCGCGCAAGCCAGCAGCGCTTTATTGATGATGACGCGCTGGTCATGGTGGCCACCAACGCGTTTGGCATGGGTATCGATAAATCCAATGTGCGTTACGTGATTCACTACAACATGCCCAAGAGCATTGAGGCGTACTATCAAGAGGCGGGTCGAGCCGGGCGAGACGGCGAGCCTAGCGAGTGCTTGCTGCTTTGGAGCGACGGAGATGTGAACACGTGCCGTTATTTCATTGAGGAAGGCGCGGGCAATGGGGAGCTAACCGATGAGGAGGCGGAACGTGTGCGCGCGGGCCAGCGCCGCATGCTGGAAGCAATGGTGGGGTACTGCCATACCACGGGGTGTCTGCGCCGGTATATTCTGAACTACTTTGGGGATGAGGGTGATACATCGGCCTGCGACGGGGCGGAGGGGGCTCCACGCGCAGTTCCGCACGAGCCGAACGCCCCAGTGGGGCGTTCGTGCGAGTCAGGACTGTTTGAGCATGGAGCCTCTTCCGCCCCGTCGCCAATCGGGTGCGGCAACTGCTCCAATTGCCTGGGCGAATTCGACTCGGTGGACGTGACCGAAACGGCGCGGCGGTGCGTGCAGTGCGTGCGCGAGGTCAATGGTTCGTTCGGCAAGAGCATGGTGGCAGATATCGTGCGCGGCTCCAAGGCGGCGCGCCTGCTTGAGCTTGGGCTTGACCGTCTGGACTCCTACGGTACGGTGAGCGATTCGATATCGCAGGTCAAAGAGGTGATAGAGCTGCTTGCGGCGGAGAGGCTGCTTCAGGTATCCGATGGCACGTATCCTGTGGTTGGCTTAGGCCCCCGCTGCTTTGAGGCAGATGCCGATGATTTTGAATTCACCATGAAACGCATGAAGGCGAAAAGCCCTGACTCCCGTGCGATGGGCGAGGTCGGGGCGCGTTTTGGGGGCCACGCATTCGGCTCGGCAGGGTTCTCGGCGGGCGATGACGCGCTGTTCGAGCGTTTGCGCGCACTGCGCAAGCGTATCGCCGACACCAACGGCATCCCGCCTTATGTGGTGTTCTCGGACCGTACGCTGCGCGACATGTGCGTGCGCCGTCCCAAAGATCGCCTCGAGTTCCTCCAGGTAAACGGCGTGGGCGAAACCAAGCTTGCCCGGTATGGTGAGACGTTCATGGAGGAGATTGCCGCTTTCCTGCAGGAGGCGTAAGGGCGCATCATGCGTGCTGCCTGCCGAAATTCATGTCGCGCACGATGCACTCGTTGCGCCGTCTTTTGATCCCTTACCAGGAAGGATACGTGTCGTCGAGCCGTGCGGCATTGTCGTGGATCCGCTCGATGAGGGCGGCAAATCCTTGGCGCTCTTCGGCAAATGCTCCGCTGGCAGATTCTTGCGCGAGCTGAAGAGCGCCGTCGAGCGTGGCGGTGCCCATGTAGTCGGAATTGCGCAGCACCATGCTGCACTCGATGACGGCTGCGGCAAATTGCCAGTCGGTGCCGGGGCTGGTCGAAAAAGCGGATGCATCCACTACGGCTTGCTGCTGTACGGATTCATTTCGACCGGCGGGTTTGTAGCGCACCGAACAGGTGAGCCATTCGCTTTCGAGCGAGCCGTCGATAAGGATACCGGCGGCTTCGGCGTTTTCCTGCCCCGCCTTGGGCGTCAGGGCGGCAGATCGGGCCGCGGCGGATGAATCGGGCTCGACTTCGGTGGCAAATGCGGTTTCGGTTGCCGCAGCTTCCGGATTCGCATCGCGCCAGCTGCCGCTGCTGCCGCTCGCGCCGTCTTTGCCGCTCATGCCGCCGTATTTGAGGGCGGGTTCATCTATCTCGAACGACGAACCCGCGGGCACCACCTCGTACGCCACGGTGAACTGGTGGCCCGCGCCCACTTCTCCCGCATCTGCGGCATCGTCGGTGAAATCTTCCGCCGCGAGCGTGCGGTTTTCATACCCTATCAGCCTATACGCCTTTACTTGCGCGGGGTTGAACTCCACCTGCACCTTCACGTCGTCGGCAAGCGGAACAAAGTTGCTCCGCAGGTCCTCGCCGAACACGCGTTTGGCTTCGTCCAAGCAATCGATGTAGTGGTACGTGCCGTTGCCGTGATCAGCTAGGACCTCCATCTTGGTGTCTTTGTAGTTGCCGCTGCCAAATCCCAGTACGGAAAGGTATACGCCGCTTTCGCGTTTCTGCTCCACGAAGTCATGCAGATCGCTTTCCGAAGTTATACCCACGTTCAGGTCGCCGTCCGACGCCATGACGATGCGGTTCACGCCGCCTTCGATGAAATTGCGTTCCGCTACTTCGTAGGCGGTTGCTAGCCCCGCCTCGCCATTGGTGGAGCCATAGGCAACCAAACCGTATACGGTGTGCATGATGGCATGTTGATCGGCGCCTGACGCGCCTTCCAGCACAATGCTTTCATCGCCCGAATACGTGACGATAGACACGCGGTCACGTTCGTCGAGCTGCTCCACCAGCTTGCCAAGCGCTTCCTGAAGCAGGGGAAGCTTATCGTAGCTATCCATCGATCCCGATGTGTCGATAAGGAACACCAGGTTGGTGCCTTGCGGGTCGGCCGCCTCGCGTGCCTCGGTGGAAAAGCCCATCACGAGCAACAGCGTTTCTGGGTTCCAGGGGCACACGCCTGCACGCGCCGTGACGCTGAAAAGGTTGTCGTCTGTGGGCGAGGCGTAGTCGTAATCGAAATAGTTCAGCATCTCTTCGGTGCGGATGGCCCCGGCGGGGACCATATCGCACGTTGCTCCATCGGTCACCATGCGCCGCAGATTGCAATACGACGCCGTATCCACATCGGCGGAAAGCGTGGAGAGCGGCTGTGCGGCAACCGAGATGAACCCCGGCTCGTCACGGTAGGCGTATTCTTCGGTGTTGAAAGGCGTGTAGGGTTCGGGTGCGTAATAGCTTTCGGTCGCACTGGCCGTAGCGCTCGATGAGCCTCCCGATGTGGAGGCGGAATCACCCAAGGGGGCGCCTAGCAGCGAGTCGTTCGCGGAGGTGCTACTGGTGAGCGCCGAGCACCCAAGCCAGATAAGAGCGCCTGCAGCAAGCAGCGTGCATGCGGCTATGGCGAGGGCTTTTATGCTGCGATGGGATTTGACGGGCGTATTCTCGGACTTCATGGCATCCCCTTTCGCGTTGACCGCTTTATGGGGAATACGATTGAGCGTGCGATTTTGTCGGGCGAGAGGGGCAGGAATTAAGTTTTGTTTCTTTGTCGCAGCGCCTGTTCAGGGTTTGGGGCGGTCGCTGCTCTGCCACAGCCCTTCTCCGAGGTTTGGGTTTGATCGGCTATGCGGGTTGCGCGAAAAACAGCTGGCTTGAATCATCGAAAGACACCACGTAGGGGTAGGGGCTTTCGCTTGTACTTTCGTATACGTGGCATTCGGCGGTCTCGCCCAGATCGTTTGAAGCCGTGGCCGTTTGTGGTTTGCTTGCGATATCGCTTTGCGCGGCGGCAATTGCGACGCCGTACTCGTCATGCGCGATTTCAAGCTCGATACCCGAATCAAGCGCAATATGGGGATAACGAACGTCCTGGTCGGAGGAGAGAAGTGTGCTGTTGGGCTCGCCGCTTTCGGCGTTCGTCGAGCTGCTGGCTGAATCGGAGGAATCGGGTGCGCTTGCTTCCTCGTTCGCCGAACCGTCCAGCGCCGCTTCCAGATTCTCGTTTTCGGCCGAAGATGCTGCCGACTGGCTCGAACCGGCGCTTGCGCCTAGCATGCTGGAAGGCTGGCCCATGGTCACGAGCACGCCGATGCCGATGAAAGCCGCTGCAAGGCATGCCGCGAGGGCAATCGCCGCTCGCTGGGCTTTCGTTCGCGCGGGGCGCACTTGGGCGTGGATCCTGCGATGCGCGGCTGCTCCGTTCGTTTTGTATCCGGCGTTGACTTGCGTGTCGGCGAAGCGAGCTTGCTGGTGATTTGCGGCGCTCCGCGCGTCCTCTTCGCTCTTTTCCGCCTGCATCTCTTGCGCTGCGATCAAAGCGGCGAGCATGCGCTCTTCTGCCTGAACGCTGGGCGTCATTCTTTCGTAGGCCTCGCGCACGCGCGCGTTCAGGGGGGCGTCGCTTAAGGCGCGATCGCGTTCCATCGCATCTTCCGCTCGGCGTTTCTTGTCGTCGAACCGTCCGGTCATAGCGCATCCCTCCCTTCTTTCGTTAGCGTTCTTTTGAGCATTCCGCGGGCGTCACGCAACCGGTTGCGCACTGTGGAAGGCGGCGTGTCCGTGATGCGTGCGATTTCGTCGGTTTTGTACCCTTCGTAATAATGCAGGTATACGCAGTCCTTGTATCGCTCGGGTAGGGAGAGCACGGCCTGCGTCACGTCGTCGAACTCGTGCGCGTCACGAATGTTGCCGTCGGGCATGTCTGCCGGCATCTCGTCGCGGCGCTTGACGCGAGCGCTTTTCAGCATGTCTTTGCACAGGTTGGACGTGCATCGAATGAGCCACGCCTTCTCATGCTCGACGCTCTGAAAGCTTCGCGGTGCGTTTATCAGCTTCATGAACACGCTCTGCGTAGCGTCTTCCGCGTCGGCCGTCGAGCCCAGGTACGAGTACGCAAGCCGATACACCATCTTTACGTGGCGGCGATAGATGTCCGTTATGTCGGTGCGACTGGCCAGGTTTTCTCCTTTGCGCTTCTGCGCCTAATACGATTCAGCTCGTGCGATTGTCGGGTAATTTCGTCATTTCCGTCAACCATGAAGCAGCGGGCGGCACTTCGTGGCAGGCGCTCGCTTCGGTGCGGTCGCCGCGAAGGCATGGCATATTGCGCCTTGAAATAAGAACATATGTTCGTTATTATAGATATGACTGGGAAGCCCCTAACCACGTTTTGTGGGACAGTCGAAAATGAGTCGGCAGCGAAAGGGGCAATTATGAGTTGCAAATTATGCGTTCGGTCTCGCTTTTACTACTATCTAATAGTAAAATCGTTCGTGTCGAAGCGGTGATCGCTATGGAGATACGCTTCTACAAAAATGTGAACGGAAATGCTCCTGTGGAAGAATACCTGGATGGACTGCCTCGAAAACTCAGGGAGAAAACGTTGCGGAGCATCGCTCTTCTCAAAGCGTACGGGCATGCTCTTCGCGAGCCGGAATCCAAATATTTGGAAGATGGCATTTTCGAACCGAGGTCTACGTTTGGGGGAGATACGGGAAGAGTGCTCTATTTCTTTTTCCATGAAGGCAGCGCGGTTCTCACCCATGGGTTTGAAAAGAAAAGTCGAAAAACTCCGCGCAGTGAAATAGAACGCGCTAAACGTTATCGTCGTGATTATTGCGCTCGGCATGATGGATGCGGTGGATGCTCGTGAGGAGAACTTTATGGACGATTTTGAACGCTATCTAGAAAAGCAGCTGCAAGATCCAGGATTTCGCGCGGAATGGGAGGCGGGTGAGCCCGAATTCCTTGCCCGAAAGGCTGTCATAGAGGCGCGTCTCGCCGCTCGTCTTTCCCAAAGCCAGCTCGCAGAGGCCTCGGGCGTTGACCAGCGCGTCATTAGTCGCATTGAAACGGGCACCTCCGGGGCAACCTTGCGTACTCTCGGTCGCATTGCGAAGGGGCTGGGAAAGCGTCTGGACATTCGTTTCGTGTGACATTCGAGCTGCATGTCGATCATCGAGCAATCTTATGGTGAGTGCCCGCATAGTCCATCCGCCTTTTGCACTGGGACGCTTGTCGCGGAGTTTGCGCGACTTTAACCGAAGGATGCGCATCGGGCGCTTCGCTTTGCTATGATAAAGCGGTTATTGTCTGGGCGGGTGAAACCAATGTTTCGTTCGCCCCCCAACGATGGGAGTGCAGCCCGTTTACGCGATGTGCTCCGCGAGGCGCTACCGCTTGAGCCGCACCCATGCGTAGGAGGATTATTCATGACCCAATATGTAACCGAAAAAGACGTGCGTGACATGGCCGCTTACGCACGCGTCGGCCTGGACGAGCGGGAACTTGTCCAGATGACCGAGGACTTAAACAGCATCATCGACACGCTACAGCCTATCAGGCAGTTTAATCTTGAGGGCGTGGAGCCCACGTTCCACCCCATTGGAAGCTTGTCCAACGTGATGCGCGAGGATGAGGAGCAGCCCTCGTTCACACAGGACGAGGCGCTTGCCAACGCCCCCAAGCAACAGGACGGCAGCTTCCTTATTCCGGCGATTCTGGGCGGAGGCGATGCATAATGGCAAACGTTTTTGAGATGGGCGTGCGCCAGATTCGCGCAGGCCTTGCAGCAGGAGATTTCTCCGCCCGTGAGCTGGCGCAGGAGTCGCTTGCCCACATTGCTGCGCAAGACGGACGCGTGCATGCGTTTCTGGAAGTGACCGAGCAGGCAGCGCTCGATGCCGCGGCCCAGGTTGATGCCGCCGTGTCAAACGGCACGTTCGACCAGATGGGCCCGCTTGCCGGCGTGCCCGTGGCGTTCAAGGACAACCTCAATCTTAAAGGCACTCACACCACGTGCTCGTCGCGCATGTTGGAAAACTACGTTTCGCCCTACACGGCTACATGCGTAGAAGATATGCTTGAAGCCGGCGGTATCCCGCTGGGCAAGCTCAATATGGACGAGTTCGCGTTTGGCTCGTCCACCGAAACCTCCGCGTTCGGACCCACGCACAACCCGTGGGATCTGGAGCGCGTGCCAGGCGGAAGCTCGGGCGGAAGCGCGGCGGCGGTGGCGGCCGGCATGGCATGCGTCACGCTGGGAAGCGATACCGGTGGATCCATCCGCCAGCCTGCCAGCTTTTGCGGCATCGTGGGCGTGAAGCCTACGTACGGCATGGTCTCGCGCTACGGCGTGGTGGCGTTCGGCAGCTCGCTCGACCAGGTGGGCCCGTTTGCTCGCAGTGTTGAGGACGCAGCCTTCGCCATGCAGGCCATCTGCAAGCATGACCCGCGCGATTGCACGTCGCAGCAGGTTGAAACCGACTTCTTGGGTGCTATCGCCCAGGGCGCCGAAAGCGTGCGCGGCATGCGCGTCGGCCTGGTTCGCGCGTTCATGGATGCCCCCGGTCTTGCTCCTGAGGTGCGCACAAAGCTCGAGGAGGCGGCCCACGTGCTCGAGGACGCGGGCGCCGAAATCGTGGAGGTTGAGCTTCCGCATGCAAACGCCGCCATTAGCGCCTACTACGTGCTAGGGCCGTGCGAGGCGTTCTCCAATCTGGCGCGCTTCGATTCGGTGCGCTACGGCTATGCCGACCCGGGCCACAAGGATTTGGGCAGCCAATACGAGGCAAGCCGTGCGGCGGGCTTTGGCATGGAGGCCAAGCGTCGCATCCTTCTGGGCAGCTATCTGCTTTCCGCCGGCGTGTACGATCAGTATTACTATCCCGCGCAGCAGGTGCGAACGCTTATCACGCAGGACTACGTGCAGGCGTTCGAGCGTTGCGACGCCATCCTGGCTCCAGCAAGCCCACGCACCGCGTTCAAGTTTGGCGAGATTAGCGATCCTGCAACCATGTATCTTTCGGACATGTTCACCATCTCCATCAACATCGCTGGCAACGGTGGCATGAGCGTGCCGTGCGGTTTGGGTGAGGAGAGTGGCCTGCCCGTGGGCATGCAGGTTATTTCGCCCGCGTTCAAAGACGAGAACATGTTCCGCGTGGCGGCGGCGCTTGAGGCCACTTATGGCAAAGCGCCCGTCGCGCCGGGCTTTTGTCCGACAGAGGGCTAAAGCGATTCTGTTAACGCAGCGGAAGGACTCGGCGTCGTTCACAAAGCGAGTTCCGCACGAGCCGAAAGCCACTCAATGTGGCTTTCGAGCGAGCAGGACTGTCTGAGCGACTGAATGATGTCGAGGCCTTCCGCGGACGAGTAGAAAGCACGTACTTATGCGCAAGCTCGAAGATGTGTTGCAAGACTGGGAAGCGGTCATCGGCCTGGAGATTCATGCCGAGCTGACCACGCTCACCACCAAGATGTTCTGCGGCTGCAAGCTGGAGTTCGGCGCCGCGCCCAACACGCACACCTGCCCGGTGTGCCTGGGGCTTCCCGGTGCGCTTCCGGTGCCTAACAAGGCTGCCATTGAATCCATCGTGCTGGCCGGCCTTGCCACCAACTGCGACATCGAAAAGCACTCGATGTTCTACCGCAAGAACTACATGTATCCCGACATGGCGAAGAACTTTCAGACCACGCAGGGGCCTATCGCCTTCTGCATGCGCGGCCATCTCGATTTGCAGGTGGATGGTCCCGGTGCCAAGGAGCGCATCGACCTGGGCAATCTCAAGCCCGGTGAGAGCGGCGCGCCCGGCACCACGGCGGCAAACGTCACGCGCACCGAGGACGGCTATGTGGCGCACGTGGGCATCACGCGCATCCATATGGAGGAAGACGCCGGCAAAATGGTGCACATCGGCGGCGACGAGGGCCGCATTGCAGGTGCCACGCACTCCCTGGTTGACTACAACCGCGCGGGCACGCCGCTCATCGAGCTGGTGACCGAGCCCGATTTGCGTACGCCCGAAGAAGCACGCCTGTTCATGCAGAAGCTGCGTCAGATTTATCTGGCCATCGGCATTTCCGATTGCTCGATGGAGGAAGGCAGCCTACGCTGCGACGGCAACGTGAGCCTGCGCCGCCGCGGGTCTAAGGAGTTCGGCACCAAGACCGAGCTCAAGAACATGAACAGCTTCAAGAACCTCCACGATGGACTGGCGTATGAGATCTGCCGTCAGGCTGAGGTGCTTGAAGAGGGCGGTACCATTTATCAGGAAACCCGCCATTGGGATCCTTCCGCCAAGCGCACCATCGTGATGCGCGTAAAGGAGACGGCCGACGATTATCGCCTGTTCCCTGAGCCCGACCTGGCGCCTTACGATCTCACCGATGAATTCATCGAGGGCGTGCGCGCCAAGCTGCCCGAGCTGCCCGACCAAAAGGCCAAGCGATTCGAGGAGACCTGGGGACTCATTCCGTATGATGCGCGCCATCTGGTGGAGCACCGTGCGACCGCAGGCTTCTTTGAGCAGGCAATGGGAGTTGCCGGAAAAGATGCAAAGAAACTCGCCAAACCGCTTGCGAATCTCGTGCTTAACGACATCAGCGCCCGCATGAACGCCGATGCGTCGTTCGACCTGCTGGATTGTCCGCTCACTCCCGAGCGGGCCATCGAGCTGGTGCGCCTGCTTGCCGATGACGCTATTTCGTCCAAGCAGGGTCGTGAAGTGCTTGCCGCCGTGTTCGACGAGGATAAAGACCCTGTCGCTATCGTGGACGAGCGCGGCATGAAACAGGTGAGCGATACCGGCGCTATCGAAGCCGTGGTCGATGCCGTTATCGCTGCACATCCCGACGAGGTGGCGCGCTACAAGGAAGGCAACGCAAAGCTCATCGGATTCTTCGTGGGCCAGTGCATGAAAGAGATGCGCGGTCAGGGCAATCCCAAGATGATCAACCAGCTGTTGGCGAAAAAGCTGGCTGAATAGCAATCGGCACAGCACACGCGGCGCGTGTCGTCTGAATGCGCGTGTTACGGGTCGACCGGATTCGGTCGACCCTTTTTGTGCGACACCCTTGGTGAGCTTCGCCCGCAAGCCCCGGAAAATGCCTCGCCGCCTTGCCGGCAATAGGCATCGATGATCCCAACTTCATGCCGCAGATATGTCACGGGCTGACGCTTGCCATGCACGAAATCGGCTTATTCCGATTCGCGTTGCCCTATATGGTGGGATAATGGTTTACTACGGTCAACGAATTCGACGAATGGACGGGGCTGACATGGGCGGAATAAGCGTGTTGGTTATGCTGGGCGCAATGGGATTTTTCGCGTTCATCTTCTTGGCGGCTGTCGCGCTTTTCCTCGCTGCCGTCGTGCTTACTATCGTGTTCGCCGCGCGTACCAAAAAACGTCGGGCGCAAGGTAAAAAGCTCGGCGGGCTCATCGCGCTCCCGATAGTGTTCTATGCGGTCAGTGTTCCGATTCTGGTGTTTATGGCGGTAGCAGTATTCATTCCTGCGACGTATGCAGGCCTGACCACTGATTATGACGATTGCTCGGTCGCCATCGTGGGCCATGACCTAGAGCGCCTTGATCAAGCGCTCGACGCTTCCGATTTGCAGCTGGGCGACGAGGGCGCCGAATCGTATCGAAATCTGCTTCGTACGGCGATAACCTATGGCGATGCGGAGTGTGCCGAGGTGGTGCTTGCCGATGCGCACGACAAGGGCAGGACGATCGATCTGAATGAGCCGCTTGTGCGATATGACACAGAAGGCAACGCAGCCGATTCCGAATACGCCCTGATCATGGCGACGTCTATCTCGTTCAGCTCGCTGGATATGGTTGAACTGTTGTTGGACAATGGCGCCGATGCTAACGTGGCAGATGCATGGGGCAGGACGCCGCTGCACAATGCCTGCACGGATCTTTGCACTCTTGGTTTGGGGTCTGACAAAAGCAGTGCGACTCTCGACGATACCGATGCGGCTATCGACCTGCTGCTTTCTGCGGGAGCCGATATTACGGCGCAGGATCAAGACGGTCTAACGCCTTGGGACCTCTATCGTCAGACGCTGCGGGAATACGTCGATGAGGGCTCTCTTACGCAGGAAGAAGCTCTCGACCATCTTTCCGAACGTGCGAATGTGTTGGAGCCGTAGCGCACAATCGCGGCTTCGGCTTCTTTCGCCTCATCATGTATGGGAAATCCCCAAAAACCTTACGCCAGATATTAGCTGGCAGCTAATGAAATCGCCCGTTCGATTCCCTAGCATTAGATGCGTTCTCGCGAGGAGCAGGTTAATGCGCGTAGGCTAGGAGAGTAATTCGGATGAATTCGGCGGTTAATCAGGCGCCAAAAGGCGTATCGGCAATGGCGGTCGTAGGGCTTGTTCTAGGCATTTTCGCCCTCATCAGTTCATGGGTGCCCATCGTTAACAATCTATCGTTCATCGTGGGCGTATTGGGTCTGGTGTTTTCAATCATTGGAACGGTTGCTGCCAGTCGGGGCAAAAGCACGGGCAAAGGGTTGGCTGTTGCTGCGCTCATCATCAACATCATTGCGTGCGTTATCGTTCTTGCCACGCAAAGCTTGTTCGCCGCAGCGCTTTCTTAGCGGGGCATTAGCTTGAAGAGTCACGAAAGACGGTTCGTGGTGCGCGTCTGAGCTGGCGTGCTTCGGGATTCATGATTTTGATTAAAGGAGTTTAGGGATGAAGAAACGTGTTATCGCAATTGCCAGCACGATTGCTTTGACGGGGTGCCTGGGTCTTTTCGGCTGCGGCGGGGATGAGCCGGCGGCCTCTGCGGACAACGAGAGCGCTCAAACCGAGGGTGCCACCGAGGCTGCGGAGTCTGCTGAGGAGGCTCCTGCTTCCGACTACGAGGTGACCATTGACGGCGCCGAAGTGATGGAGGATTACGAGGGCAATCCCGCCGTTGTTGTGACGTATAGCTGGGTCAATAACTCTGAGGAGGCTACGAGCGCGGCCGTGGCGCTCAATGCCAAGGTGTTCCAGAATGGCGTTCAGCTTGAGCCTGCCGTCGTGTCTGAGGATATTGAGGGCGATGGGTATATGGCAGAGGTGAAGCCCGGGGCGGGCACATCGTATGGTCTGGCATATGTCCTTGACGATCAGTCCGACATCACTGTGGAGGTGTCTGAGCTCATCTCGTTCGATGACACCGTTCTGGCAGAAGCGACGTTCAGCGTTGCCTAGCATGGAATTATCTAAACTGTATGCAGGAAGTCCCGTTTCTGGGACTTCCTTCTCATGCATGCCTTTGTACAATGATGAAAACAGGTGAAGGAAAGCGAAAGCGAAGGAAGCGCCGCGTGAAGGAGCCGTTGACAGAGGAGTTGCTCGCAGAATTGCTGGATGCGCCCGATCCGGCGTCGTTCGCCGATGCGCGCAATATCACGCAGCGCTCGCTTTCGGCATACTTGCAGCAGCTGCTTGATGAGAAAGGTTTGGAGCGGGCCGATGTAGTGCGAGCCGCCGGCCTCAACGAAACGTTCGGCTATCAAATATTCATGGGGCAGCGCCATCCCAAGCGTAACAAGGTGCTGCAGATTGCTTTCGCCATGCGCTGCACGCTCAAAGAGGCAAATCGCATGCTGCAGGCAGCTGGCGTCAATGAGCTTTACTGCAAGAATCGTCGCGATGCCATCATCATTTTCTGCCTTGACCGCGGTTACTCCCTGCAGCGTACCGATGAAGAGCTGTATCGTTTCAACGAGGAAACTATCTGCTAGAAACCGTTGGGATGGTTGTTAAGAAAAGAGGGGTTGTCATGGTCGCCTTGCTTGGCTTTGCGCCAGGACAGCATGGAAGAGCGCTTCCGTTCCGTCTGTGCTGCGAATGTGAGGGCGATCATGTTCCTGCATGCCGCGTGGTTGTAAAAAGGGTCTTCCCGCGTGCCTCCGAATAAACGAAGTCCTTCCTGGTTTGGTACTATGCCATCTATGGAAATTGACGAACTGGCAGAACATCTGAACTCGCTTAAGCGCGATGAATGCTACCGCGTTGATTCTGTGCTGAAAGAGTCTCAATTTGAAACCACCCAGAAGGTGTTTTTCGTGGGCGCGAACGGGTCCGAGCAGGGTCCTTATGTTCGCAAGTACATCAAGCGCGATGCGGGCTTGGGTTCGGCATATCGGCGGATTTTCGAGGCGCAGCGCGAAGGGCGTAGGTTCCGGCACATTCCTCGTGTAATTGATTGCTACGACGCCGATGATGCGTTGGTGGTGGTTATGGAGTATGTGCGCGGCGAAACGCTCGCCGACGTAGTGTATCGATGCGATCCTTCGTTGCCGCTTGCCATCGATGTGTTCTGCCGCCTCTGCGATGCCGTCATTGAGCTGCACGAAGGCTTTGATCCGCCCATCATCCACCGCGACCTCAAGCCGGGAAACATTATTCTTTCGCACGATAGTCTGACGATTATCGATTTTGGCATCGCCCGCGCTTTTCATGAGGATGCCGATGCCGACACCGTGCGCTTCGGCACGCGCGCGTATGCGCCTCCCGAGCAGTTCGGCTATCGTCAGACCGATGTGCGAAGCGACGTGTACGCTCTTGGCATGCTGCTATATTTTTGCCTGGTTGAAAAGACGCCCGATGCCCATGTGCGAGAAGAGGGGTTCTCTGATTCGCGAATTCCTGAGTCCGTGCGTGAGGTCATGCTGCGTGCGACCGCGTTTGACCCCGATGACCGTTATGCGAGCGTTCGTGCGCTTAAGCAGGCATTTCTTGCTGCGACGGTCTTAGCCGATCAGGCAAAAGCCTTCGTATCCAATCAAGACGCGCAAGTCCAAGAAGCTCGGCGTAAGTTTGAGCCTGCTGCTGCAAAAGCGACGCGCCAGCCGATTGCTCCACCCGTTCAGACGACTGAGTCGGGGTTCGATCAGACGAAGCGGCATTCGGCGCATCTCAACCGTATGGCAAACCGTCGGTTGAGGCTTGATTCGGTTCCCGTATGGGTTGGCGTCCTATGGGATGCATGCCTGGTAGCCATGTTGATTTCCATGGGAATTGTTGGCGTTGACCAGACAATCGTTCATCCTACGGGCGAGGCGGCATCGTATCCGGCGTGGTACAACGTGGTCGAATACGTTGGCATCATGATTATGATGTGCGGGTTTGCATTCGCCCTGTTGGATAAACGCCTAATCGCTCGGCTTGTGCCCGCCGTTCGATATGTGCAAGGCGGGCGCGGGGTGGTGATAGGGGTCGTTACGGCATTGGCGTCGCTTGCCTCCGTGGTTGTTGTAGGCACAATCATGCTGCTTGTCACTCAGCATCCGTGACACGCGACGGGCGGCAGCGCGAGGGCTATGAAGCGCAATCTGACGTGTAAACGTTGCGCCCGAGCGTCCCTCGTTCGCGTACGTTGGTTGACGATGCCGGAAGCGGGTCAATCCACATCTTGGATGAAGGGCTCGGGAATGCAATATCGCGCGTTGGGTAATGTTTCCGGAAACGTATACGGTAATCACGCGTTGAATAACGGTTCCGGAAGCGCGCCTTGGGAGGCGGATTTAGGTGCACCAGCATTCGGGATGCTTCCATCATGCGTTGGATAGCGGCTCCAGAAACGCGGCAGTCACACATCGGATGGCAGCGTCGGAAGCCGCTCGGTGATTTTGACAGTTTTCTTGAGTATGTAATCCATTTAAGCGTGCAAATCAGGCCATTCTGCCAGTTTTCTTGAGTATGTAATCCATCGGCCAGAATTTTAGGACGATTGGCTGGTCGTTTTTTCGCTATCGAGCTGCTTATAAGGCGTTTTTAGGCTTCGATTGCGCTTTTTGACGCCAGTTATTTGGCGGCGAGGACAGGTGTGCTGCCAAAAATAACCAGCGATGGATTACATACTCAAGAAAACTGACCTGATTGCTGATCGACTGCAGCGATTTGGGTTACATACTTGAGATAACTGCCAGAGAGGACGAATGGGCCACAAAGGGGGCTGCAGCAGAAGCCTCAAAAGCTTCATACATATGCAAAACAACGCCCCGAACAGCTGCTCGGGGCGTTGTTTTGCAGGAATTCTGCTACATTGTTCAATCGAAGGGGCTTTTGCATCGGCCTCCTTGCTTACGAACTGTGGCGAGCTTCAAGCGGACTCTTATGCGAAGAACGCGTTGTAGATCTCGCTTTCGGCGCTGGAATCGATCGTCCAGGTGCCGTCCACGAGCGTATAGCCGAACTCGCACGACGTTGCTTTGGGCTCGGTCTCGTTAATGGCTTGCATCATGATTTCACCGATTTTCGCATTGATTTCTTCCGTGGACATATCCAGGACTTCGTCGCTTTCTCCGAATTCGGCGGAAAGCTCCTCGGCGCGTGCCGTGGCGTCGGTAAACGTCTTGCAGGTCATGGTTACGGCGGCGGTGGCGGTATTACCATCCTCGGCGACGCTTATCGAGTCAACCGTATAATCGAAGCCATCAAGCAGCGAGGCGACGAAATCGCTGTTGGAGACGCCATATTCATCGAGCCCGGCGCTCTCGACGCTAGCAGTGAGTTCGTCCATAACCTCTTGGTCGTGGTTCTTGATGGGGTCGAACTGCGCAGCAAGGTCGGCTCGGATGGCATCCTCGGGCGCCTCTCCCGAAGAGCAGGCGACAAGCGAGAGTCCCGCGGTCAGCGTTAGTGCCGCAATCAGGGCAACAAGGATTTTCTTTGTCTTGGACATTGCATCCCCTTTCGTCGGCGCGGACCCCTTGCCGCGCGCGACCTCATTATACCGTTGAGGTGCCTGTTGCGAGTCCGGCGCCCAAGCGGTGGTTTTTGCATGTGGCGAGCGGGCTGCATTCCGTGAAAGGATGGTGGCAGGTAGCCCTTCCAGGCTGAGGCAATTACAGAGCGGTGGCATTGGGGAGGGTCGGCTGGAGATTAGCTATGCGCTCTTTCAGGCGGGATGTTCAGTCAATGCGGGGGGGGTGTTCCTATAGTTCCGTCAACCCCTAGGTTTCGTTCCCTGGACGGAATGGGGCGGTGGCGACAACAGGGAAAGCCAAGCAGACGAGAATGTCCAGTCAATGCGGGGGTTGTCGTCTGATTCCCAGCCAAAGCCGATTCCCCGGCGAAGCTGGCTCGCGACCAAGCTCGCATTCCATTCGATGCGAGTTTGACGGTTCGCGGCAGATTGTGCTTGCGTTCTGCGTTATGCATGCCTGAGATACTCTAAGATGCGACAATGAAGCGCAGTGTCATGAGGAAAGGTGCGTCGATGAAGAAGGTAAATCCCGAGCACGTGGAGCGGGTTATCGAAATGGCGAACAAGAGCCCGTTTCTCAATCATATGGGCATTCGCATGGAGGAGATGCGTGATGGGTACGCGCGCTCGGTGATGCCCGTAGGCAATTTGCTGAACGCATTCGGCGGCATCCATGGCGGTGCCTATGCAGCGCTGCTGGACAATGTGACCTACTGGGCGCTGTACTGCAGCGTGGAGGAAGGCATGGGCTATACCACCATCGATCTTACGGTAAGCGATCTGCGCTCGACGAAGGCCGGCACAGTGGTGTGCGAGGGCCGCGTCATCAAACACGGACGCACTATCAGTCTTACCGAGGCCGAGGTGCGCGACGAATCGGGGAGGCTCTTGGCGCATGCGACCTCCAAGCTGTTTGCGTCTCCCACCATCCAGCCTATTTCGGCGGCGGTGGAGGCAACGGGCTCTGACCCGCTTCCGCCGAAGTTTATCGAGGTGGACTAGGTGCCTTTTAGCCTAGGCGTCTTTTGAACTAGGCGCTCTTTTGGATCGCGCGGCTTGCTACGCGCCCCTCCCTCGAGCTAATCAACTTCTTGGCCCGCCCTTTGCGAGCTGCGCGCTCGGCAAAGGCTGTGGGTTCGTTCGAGCGTGGTAGCCTTGCGCTCGCATGGTTAGGCGATGGGATCGGGGTTGTGTTCGTCGCCCGTTGCGCCACCGCAGTGGTTCCATCCTTCTGGGGGCATCGTTTCGTCCCATGGGCAGAAAGACGATTGCGGTACCGCGGTAGTCCGTTCTTCCAGGGGTGAATCTTACGGAAAATGTCAGGTTGGCCTGCCGTGGGTGCCCATGAGGGCTTGAGTCGGGTATAGTGGTGCGACCGTAAAATCTCTTTGAAAGGATTCCTTCATGAGCAACGAAGGTAAGAAGGTCAAGGCGCATTATCGCGGTACGCTTGACGACGGCACTCAGTTCGACTGCAGCTACGATCGCGGCGAGCCTATCGAGTTCACGTGCATGGCCGGCCAGATGATTCCTGGTTTTGACGCTGCGGTTAAGGATATGGTCCTTGGCGAGAAGAAGACTGTGAAAATCCCCGCCGCCCAGGCGTATGGCGAGTACAACCCGCAGGCCGTCCAGCGCGTTCCCGTGGCGAACATTCCCAACGCCGATCAGCTGCCTGTGGGCCAGACCGTGTACTTCAATGGCCCGATGGGCCCCTTCCCGGCGAAAGTTGTCGAGGTTGATTCTGAGTACGCTACGTTCGATATGAATCATGAGCTCGCTGGCAAGGATCTTACGTTCGAGATCGAGCTGGTGGAGGTCGAGGGCTAGTCCGCTTTCGCCAAACGCTTCCGCCAAACAATGAGAGCAAGGCGGTTGCCGCCGAACGAATCACGACGCGTCCGAGGGTTGCTCGGGCGCGTTTTTTGTTGCCGTGAAGCAGCGCTCACTTGGGGGCTTAGTTTTTACGCTCCCGGATGGCCGAATGACCGGAACTCAGTTTTTACGCTCCCGGATGGCGTCGCGACGCAGATTAATATAATCCAGCAGCTCGCCACGGCGGTGCACGTGCAATTTGCGATAGATGTGCTGGATGTGCGTTTGCACCGTGTAAGGCGATATGACGAACCGCTTCGCAATCGAGTCGATGCTATGATTGCGCGCCAGGAGCTTGAGCACCTCCGTCTCGCGCGGCGAAAGGCCGAATTCCGCCGCTGCGTCCTCGCACACGGTATCAACCTCGTCGACGGAGAGGGGAGCGCTGGCGAGCTCGGTGATGGCGTGCTGCTGGCGGGTGGCGGCGATGATGAGGAATCCGATAATGCATGCCCCTAAAAGGCAGGTGTCGGTGGTCAGGCTGCTGTTTACCAGGTTGTTCTGCTCAAGAAACACCGCAGATGCGTTGCCGATGACGCTGCCCAGCCGCATAACTCCTTCCGATACGCCAAAGGCGATGGCCGGAGCCATGTAGCCTCTTGTGGCAAGGGCGCCGAAAAACGTAAGCATCAGGATTTCCATGGTCACGCAGATGCCCATGCCCAGGGCAAAGGCCGCCACGGCAAGCGCGCCGCTCTTGATGACCAGGGCCAGCGCCACAATGGAAAGCGCCATAAGGAAGGGGACGAGCGAATAGGGCTCGCCGTCGGTGAAGCGCGAGGCGTACAGCAGAAGAAGCACGCTGATGATGATTACGCCGCCGGCAAGCGTCCACGCTAGAATATTCGCATGAAACAGCACGCCCGTGAGCTCGGTGGGGATGATGCAGGTGGCGAAGGTGTCGGCCATGGAAATCATGCCGCCTGTGACGAGAATGACGATGGCGCTCATGCGCAGCGCCTTGCTGGACTTGTGCGGCAGGAGCACCGGCTCGGGACATCCGCCCGACCTGGCCATGGTGCTGCGGTAGGCGATCGCCGAGGCGATGGGAAAGAGGGCCGCGAGCACGGCGGCGGCAGGGGTGGGCAGCAACATGCTTGCGGCCATGGCTGCCACGGTGACAATCGCGAACGTAAGCGCCACGTCGCGCACGGCAAACGTGGCCTTGGCGCGAGAGCAGCTTGCGCCGCCGAATATCCACATCAGCGCCTGACAAAGGCCGAACAGGCATGCGATGACCGTTGCCATTACATAGAACGGCGCTCCATGCACGAACGGAAACACGAGACAGAACACAAGCGTGGCAGCCGAGAGAACACCCGCCGACAAGGGCACGATGCCCAGATGCTCGCCGGTGTCTATGCGTTTTATGCCAAGCGGGAGAACGAGCATGAACAACCCGGCGAACCCTAGCGTGAGCAGCCAGACAAAGGTGACGTCAAGCGAGGTAATGCCAAGCAGGCCTGTGGCGTTGGGAACGAACCAGAGGCTGTAGTGCCAGGCGGAAATAAGGGCAAGGCTCAAATACGGGGAAGTGTAGACAGATGCAATGCCGCGCTTGATGCGGATGGGCGCTGAAGGCATAAACGAAGCGACTTTATTCTTGGGTGCAGTCGTGCTCATACTACCGCCTTCAATCGCCTGGGCAGATTCCGATGACGACGCCTGTGCGTGATCGGATCGGCATTCGCATCGGTGCGCGTTCGCGACGATAACTTATCTATTTTACTCGGAATCGCCATTCTGTGGAATCACTTTTTTGATGCGATATCGAATTCGTCGCTAATGGTGCATTCATTATGTGCGAATTCATGCCTCGCTAAGGATACCTCATTATGACCGCCTCACGCACAATGATGCAGTCGCGTCCCGCCCAAGGGAATCACGCGCGTGCGAATATGCGGCACTGCATGCGCGCGAGGGGCGGCCGACAGCGTATGAGGGCGTCCGCGGAGTGCTAAGCGACGACCGTCGGGCGCATTCGAGAAAGGGGCTGCCCATGGCAGGTAACGCTCATGGAGAGAAAAGCTACAAAGACCTCTCCGCTCCCCACCGATGGATGCTGCTGATTCTGGTCAGTATGGGTTCCTCGGTCATCTACGGTCCCATTTATCTGAAGATGGTGTTCTACGATCCGCTGATGCAGGCCCTGGGCTGCACTAACACCGAGCTCAACACGCTCGTGTCCATCTACGGCATCGCAGCCGTCGTGTTCTACTTCTTCTCCGGCGTCATCGCCGATAAGATTCGTGTGCGCACGCTGTCCTGGATTGGCTATCTAGGCGTCGCGCTGCTTACGTTCTACTACGCCACGCTGCCTTCTTACGGCACGTTGGTGGTCGTGTTCATCCTGTACGCTGTGTTCTCCATTCTCATTTGGTGGGGCACGCGCTACAAGCTCGTTCGCATGATTTGCGATGAGGAAGAATATTCCCAGAAGATTGGCCTGTCCTACGGCATCTATGGCGCCATCGGCTTGGTGCTGAGCCTGATTCAGGCCGCTGTAGTCGCGGCGTTTCCCTCTGCGCAGATGGGTGTGACTGCGCTGCTCATCATCTCCGGTGTGCTTATTCTTATTTGCGGCGCGCTGGCGTTCTTCTTCATCCCCAAGTTCGAGGGCGAAATCGTGGCAGACGCCAAGATGTTCGATTTCCGCGCCGCCGGTCAGGCATTGAAGATTCCCGCCGTCTGGTTTGCCGCTCTGACCATGTTCTGCGTGTACTTTGTCAACGTGGGTGCTACGTTCTCCACCCCGTTCATGAGTGGCGTGCTGGCTGCGCCCGTCGCGTTGGTTTCGATCATCAGTATCGTTCGTTCCTATGGCATTACCGTGTTCTCGTCGCCGATTTTCGGCTGGATCTCCAAGAAGGTCGGCTCGCCGTCCAAGGTCATCTTCTGCGGCATGATCGGCGCTATTGTCTGCCTCGCGGCACTTATCCTTCTGCCGCATAACCCGTCCATCCTCGTGGTGGTCGCTGTGTTGGTGTGCCTGCTTTCGTTTGCCACCAACGGTCTGTACGGCATCGCCTCCGGCCAGCTTGCTGAGGCCCACATTCCGCCGCATCTGTTCGGCACCGGCGTCGGCCTGATTTCCATCATCGGCCTGTGCCCCGATGCGTTCCTACACACCTGGTTCGGCGTGATCATGGACCAGCAGGGCAACGACGCCTACACCACCATCTTCATGATCCTGATTGCCTTCTGCGTGGGCGGTATGCTGTTTGCGGCGCTCACCCTGCGCGCCGGCAAGAAGAACCTTGCTAAGATGGAAGCTGCGGGCGAGAAGGCCGAATAACGGTTTTGTTTCAAATAACGCGGGCGGTTGTGTGCCGTCCGCGTTTCGCTGCATCATATGCAGCGTTTGTACGTCCTGCGGCCGCGAAAAAACGAGGGGATTCGTCGCGGCTGCGCAAGAGTGAGGAGTTCCAACATGGACAACAAGGTCGATCTGAACAAGTTCATGAATGACCAGATGAAGGCCGTGCTTGTGAAGTCGCAGGAAATCGCGGGCGATGCCTTCGATACGAACGCGGGCTTCGAGGAAATGCGCGCGAACTACGTCAAGGAGCGCGCGTACTGGAACGAAGAGCCCCCTGCGATGGCCAAGGTGTCCGACGAGTTCCTCGAGGGACCCATGGGCGAGTTCAAGGTTCGCTACTACTATCCCGGCGAGGCCGAGAAGCTGCCTGTGATCGTATACGTGCATGGCGGCGGCTTCGTGGTGGGCAGCGTGGACACTCATGACCGCGTGTGCCGCCTGCTGGCCACCCATACCGGCGCCGCCGTGGTGAGCGTCGACTACCATCTGTCGCCTGAATCGGTGTATCCCACCAACATTCAGGAGGTCGTCGCGGTTGCCAAGTATCTGCATGAGCATGGTGACGAGAAGGGCATCGACGGCAACGACCTCTCGTTCGCGGGCGATTCCGGCGGTGCCGTGCTTTCGTTTGCCGCCAACCTTTGGCTGCGCGACGAGGAGGGCAACAACTCCTTCGTCAAGACGATGCTTTTGTACTACGGCTTCTACGGCTTGACCGACTCCAAGTCTCGCCGCCTGTACGGCTGGCTCGAGGACGGCATGCGCGAAGAAGACCTGCTGTACTACAACAAGATTTGGCTGTTCGGCGAGAAGGAAGGAACCGAAGCCGAGCTTCGCGAGAAGATGGCGGCACCGTATGTGGATATGCTCCACAACGACCTCAAGACCTCTATGCCCGCCGTGTTCCTTTCTGCCGCAGAGCTCGACCCGCTGCGCGACGACAGCGAGTGCATGTACGAGGCGCTCAATGCCAACGGCGTGCCGTGCGAATACAAGCTCTATGATGGCGTGTTGCATGCATTCGTCATCTACACCCGCATGCTCGATGCCGCCAACCAGTGCATCGAGGATTCCGCGGAGTTCTGGAAGAAGCATCACGCGTAAGGCGCACGTCCCGAACATGGTTTAAAACAGAGCCGCCCGCGCGTCTTTGCATACGGGCGGCTTTCTGCAGAAAGGGGAGTTCCATGTACGATTTCGAAACGCTCATCGACCGCCGCGGAACGGGCGCGTCCAAATGGGTGCACAATCCCTTTACTGAGGGCGAGCTTGAGGACATCGTGCCCTTGAGCGTGGCAGACATGGAGTTCACCGCTCCGCCCGAGCTGCGCCGCTGCCTGACCGATCTGGCTCAAAATGGCGTGTTCGGCTACCAAAACGCCGATGAGGATTATTTCAAATCGGTTCAGGGATGGTTTGAGCGCCGCCAGGGCTACACGCCCGAGTTCGAGTGGCTTGTGCCCGCTCAGGGCGTTGTCCAGGCTCTCGTCGGCTGCATTCGCACGTTCTCGATGCCTGGCGACGGCGTGATTATCCAGGAGCCGGTGTATTATCCGTTCCGCTACTACACGGAGCTGCATCATCGCATGGTGGTGAACAACCCGCTGGTCGAAAGCGTGGCGGAGGACGGCCGTCTGCATTACGACATCGATTTTGATGGGCTTGAGGAGGCGTGCGCGCGTCCCGATACGCGTATTCTGCTTTTCTGCAACCCTCACAACCCAGTTGGTCGCGTTTGGACGGCAGACGAGGTGCGTCGCGTTGCCGAGATTTGCGAACGTCATGGCGTGCTGCTGGTGTCCGACGAGATTCACGGCGATTTGATTCTGGGCGAGCGTCCTCTTACGAGCGTTATGACGCTGCCTGACGAGCTGCGCCGAAATGCCGTGGTGTGCACCGCGCCGTCGAAGACCTTCAACCTTGCGGGCCTTATGAACTCTAACGTGTGGATCGTGGACGACCGTTTGCGCGAGCGCTTCAACACCGAGATGGGATACCTGGTCATCAACGGCCCCACCAATTTCGCGCGTTTCGCCACCATGTGCGTCTATGACGAGTGTGAGCCGTGGCTCGAGGAGCTGCTCGAGTACCTCAAGGGCAATTACGATTTGCTCATCGGCCGTTTGTCTGAGGCGTTCCCCAAGATGCGCTGGTCCGAGCATGAGGGCACCTATCTGGTGTGGACCGACTGGCGTGCCTACTTCGACGATGCCGACGAGCTGGAAAAGTTCTCGCTCGAGAATGCCAAGATCGCCTTCGACGAGGGCAAGATGTTCGGCGTGGGCGGAGCCGGCTTCGAGCGCTGGAACATCGCATGTCCGCGCCGCGTGCTGGACAAGGCCATCACGCGCTTTATCGAGGCGGCAAAGGATGACCCTCATTTCGCGTAAGATGTTCCGTGCGCATGTGATTCCAGGCGTGCTACGCAGCGGATGAAGCATGCATATCCCCAGGTTTTATGCGGCGAAAGATATTTCTTTCGCCGCTTTTGTATGCGACGTGGTATTATTGCCGCGTTCGTTGTTGCGAATCCCTTTGTACATACTAGGTTTCCGGGCGCTTCTCGCGCAGGGTTTTTCGTGTATGCAAGCGCGGTCCCGGACGTTCTAAGGTGAATTTCCTGCACTTTCAAGCATTTTATATTTGTGTCGTGTGCCCGGCTGCGGGCGTTTCCGTATGAAGGAGGAAAAGTGAAGTTCTTTCTGGACACCGCTGATCTTGATGAGATCAAAGAAGCGGCAAGCTGGGGCGCCCTGGCCGGCGTGACCACCAACCCCACGCTGTATTCACGTATCGGCGGCAAGCTGGCCGATTTCCACAACCATATCGCGCGTATCTGCGAGATCGTGGACGGTCCGGTGAGCGCCGAAAGCGTTGCCATGACTCGCGACGAGATCGTGCGCGACGGCCGTGAGCTGGCCGCCATTGCCCCCAACGTCGTGGTGAAGATCCCCACGATGGTGGAGGGTCTTGCCGCCTGCCGTCAGCTCGCCGACGAGGGCATTCGCGTCAACATGACGCTGTGCTTCAGCGTGCCGCAGGCCATCCTTGCCGCACGTGCCGGTGCTCGCTACATCTCTCCCTTTGTGGGCCGTTTCGATGACATTTCCGAGAATGGCCTGGCGCAGCTTGAGGACGTGGTTACCGCCATCAACAACTACGACTACTCCGAGAACACCGTGAACGGCGAGCAGGTCGAGATCATTGCCGCATCCGTGCGCAGCGCCAACCACGTGACGCAGGCCGCGCTCATGGGCGCCGATATCGCCACCGTGCCCTTCGCCGTGCTGAAGAAGATGGTTCAGCATCCGCTGACCGATCGCGGTCTCGAGGCATTTCTGAAGGATTGGGAAAAGGTCGCTAACGCATGAGCCCCAACGAGATGAGCAGTAATTCCGAGATGGATGCGGCGCAGGCTTCTGCCGCATCCGCCCCCGCCGCCGCTCCGGCGGAAGAGACGCCCAAGAAGCGTACGGTTCGACGCACCCGCAAGGCATCGACCGCCGATGCTGCTGATGCTGCGGCATCCGAGGCTTCCGCCGCCCCCGCCGCATCCGAGGCTCCCGCTGCGTCCGACGCGTCCGCCGAGGCCAAGCCCAAGCGCCGCCCCGGTCGCCCGCGCAAGGTACGCGCCGAGGAAGCGCCGGCCGATACGGCGGCCCAGATTGAAGCGGCCGCCACTGCAGAGGCCTCCGCCGAGGCCAAGCCCAAGCGCAAGCCGGGTCGTCCGCGCAAGAGTGCGACAAAAGCCACGCCCGAGACTCCGGTGGTTCCCGCCGAAGCCCCCCCCAGGACGCACCTGCACCCGAGGCAGAGGAGGCCCCAGCCGAGGAGCCCCGCAAATCCGATGAGCCGCGCAAACGCCCCGGCCGCTCCACGAAGCTGCGCGCTATGGTAGAGGCGTCCGAAGCCTCCGAGTCCGATACTGCGTCCGGCGACGCCGCATCCGAGGCTCCCGCTGCGTCCGACGCGCCCGCCGAGGCCAAGCCCAAGCGCCGCCCCGGTCGCCCGCGCAAATCCGTCGCGGTGCACGCGGCGCGCGAAGAGGCGGTTGAGGTCGCTGAGGCGTCCGATGCGCCTGCCTCGCACGATGCTTTCGAGGGCGCGCAGTCGGAGGAATGCGAGACCGCCCAAAGGCGTCCCCGCCGCTCGCGGGAAGAGCGCGAATCCAAGGGCGATTCCTATGCGAAATCCGATCGCTATGAGAAGCGCAACCGCGCCGATCGCCAGGATCGCCAAGACCGTCAGGATCGCCAGAACCAACGCGACCGCCGTGCTGCAAGCAAGCAGCAGAACGGCAAGCAGCAGAACCATGCCGATCAGCATGCGCAGCGCCGTCAGCGCCGCCAGCACAACGGCCGTGAGCCCATTGCCCCCAAGACCACTATGGACGACCTTGCCAAGCTCAAGGTGGCAGAGCTGCGTGCGAAGGCCGCCGAGCTGAACGTGGACGCCACGGGTCTGAAGAAGGCCGAACTTGTGTCCAAGGTGTTCGAAGCATCGGTGCGCGCCGAGGGCTTCATCGAGGTCGAAGGCGTCCTCGACATCATGCAGGACGGCTACGGATTCCTGCGCACCAAGGGCTATCTGCCCAGTGAGAACGATGTGTATGTGGGGCTCGCCACCATCCGTCGCAATAATCTGCGCAAAGGCGACATGGTTGCCGGCCAAACGCGTCCCAAGCGCGATAACGAGAAGTATGCGGCCCTCCAGCAGGTGAACACCGTCAACGGCATCCCGGTCGACCAGCTGGGTCAGCGCGTGCGTTTTGGCGATCTTACCCCAGTGTTCCCGGACGAGTGCCTGACCATGGAGCACGGGCGCAGCACCATCACGGCGCGTGTGATCGACCTAGTGTCTCCCATCGGCAAGGGCCAGCGCGGCCTGATTGTGAGTCCGCCCAAGGCCGGTAAAACCACCGTGCTGAAAGATATCGCTGCCGCAATTACGGCCAACAATCCCGAGGTGCATCTGATGTGCCTGCTCGTGGACGAGCGTCCCGAGGAAGTGACCGATATGCAGCGCTCCATCAAGGGCGAGGTCATCGCGTCTACGTTCGACATGCCTACCGAGAATCACATCGCCGTATCGGAGCTGGTCATCGAGCGTGCAAAGCGTTTGGTGGAGCTTGGCGAGGACGTAGTGGTGTTGCTGGACAGCCTTACGCGCCTGGCGCGCGCTTACAACCTGGCGCAACCCGCAAGCGGCCGCATCCTTTCCGGCGGCGTGGATTCCACGGCGCTCTATCCGCCCAAGCGATTCCTGGGTGCCGCGCGCAACATCGAGGGCGGCGGCAGCCTCACTATTCTGGCATCGGCCCTGATCGAGACCGGTTCCAAGATGGATGAGGTCATTTTCGAGGAATTCAAGGGCACCGGCAACATGGAGCTCAAGCTGGACCGCACCCTTGCCGACCGTCGCGTTTTCCCCGCCATCGACCCGGTGGCTTCTGGCACGCGTCGCGAGGATCTGCTGCTCAATCCGCAGGAGGCGCCGCTTATCTGGGCGGTGCGCCGTATCCTGGCAAATATGAACAGCACCGAGCGTGCGATGGACATGCTCATCAAGTCGCTCAAGCAGACGAACAACAATCAGGAGTTCTTGCTGCGTACGGCCAAGAAGGCCCAGTCGCAGAGGGATTCGGAGAACATGGAGTTATAGCTCTTCTCAAAAAAGGGGAGGGGCTGTAGCAAAAGTCCTCTCCATCGCATAACCATGCAGGTTTTCTGCATATTCAGGGCCTCGAGCGGCTGCTCGGGGTCCTGTTTTGCATAAGTATGCAGTTTGCGGAACTTCTGTTACAGTCCCTTTCCCCTTTAGAGCCCCCGGCGCGCTCTCGCGCGCGGAAATCAGGGAGTAAACACGCCACTGACGTGTTTACTGCCTTGGACCGCATGGGGCACCGGATGGTTGTGGCATTATTGCCCACCGGGGCCGGGGCGCGCTTGCTTCGCTCGCGCGCCATTTGCGGGCTGGGGTTGGGTTGAGGCGCCGTCAGGCGTCTCGCAGCCGCTCGGTTCGCGCTTCGCGCGGCGGGCATCGCCTTCGGCCCGCCCGTTTTTAGGCATTTTCGCTGCCGTTGCCTGCCTTAGGTGCAAAAGACGCCGATTTGCTGCAGTTTTTTGGAGGAGGACGGACTAGCCGGTCTTCAATACTCGCATTTCCCCAGGTCAAAGGGCTGGCAAAAAGCGGCTACTTCAGGAGATGTGCGAAAACTGCAGCAAATCGGCGTCCGTTGCTTTCGTCGGCCCGTTCTACCGGGTTTTGCTGGGGCGCAATCGCTTTAAAGCCTCCCGTAAGTGACTTTCGTTTCACTCGGCCGCTATTTTGAGCGGAGATGCGTTGGCTCAGTTCTCGGAAATGGGAGATGGAGTATTATTGATGGGTCGCCTGGGGCGGCCTTTTCGTTTTTGTCGGCGTTTTGGAGGGGATTGCGTGCTCATCAAGTCGGGAAAGAGCTGGACATATGCCATCTTTACGGTGGTGGTTCTCTCGTCGGCCTTGGGCAACCTCTCCCAGACGGGCCTCAATGCCATGCTTGTCACTGTGTGCGGCGAGTTGGGTATCGCTACCGGGGTGGGGCAGTGGCTTACGACGGCGTACATGTTTGGGCTGGGCGCCGTGGTGCCGCTGGCGTCGTATCTGATGGGGCGTTTTCGCCTGAAGGACCTTACGGTCCTCGCCATTTTTATCTTCATCGCGGGCGCTGCGATCGCGGCTGCGGCATCAAGCTTTCCTGTGCTGCTTGCGGGGCGCATCGTGCAGGCCATCGCTGCGGGCATCCTGCTGCCGCTCCTGCAGACCATTGCTATGACGCGTTTTCCCGATGGGCGCAAGGCTACCGCCATGGGCATTTCGGGTATTGCGATGGGGTTCTCGCCCAATATCGGGCCTACAATCGGCGGCGCCATGGTGGATGCGTTCGGGTGGCGCAGCTTTTTCGTGCTGCTCGCCGCGCTCTCGGCGATCATTCTGGCATTTTGCGTGCTCGCGATTAAACGTCATGACGATGCTTCGCTCTCGGTGTCGTTAGACTTCCTTTCGTTCGTGCTGTGCACGTTGGGCTTCGGAGGCATTCTTATGGGGTGCTCCGAGGCGTCGTCGCACCCGCTGACGAGCCCCTTCATCTGGGGTCCGATTGTGGTGGGCGTGCTTTGCCTGCTCGCGTTCGCAGTGCGGCAGCACAAGGTAGAGGATTCGCTTATCGATTTGACGATTTTCGGCGATTCCTCCTATCGCGTGGGCTTTTGGGCGCAGTGCTTCCTTTGCGCGTCGTTCATGGGCATTACGCTTCTGGTGCCGCTGTTCATCGAGGATTTTCGTGGCGGCACGGCGTTGGAGGCTGGCATGGTGTTGCTTCCCGGCACCGTGGCGGCGCTGATCATGAACCCTCTTGCGGGCTATCTGACCGACAAGATAGGCGTGCGCCCCGTTGCTGTGGTGGGCGGATTGTTTTTGAGCGTGGGCGCCGTGAGCATGGTGTTCATGGACGAAGCGACTCCATTGTGGCTGGTCATGACTCTGCAGGGCATTCGCGCCGTGGGCGTGTCGACGCTGATCGGCCCGCTCACGTCTTGGAGCCTCATGGGACTTAGCGGCAAGAAAACCTCCGACGGCAGCGCGTTTGGGTTGGCGGCGCGCCAGACGGCGGCATCGGTTGGCACTGCCCTCATGGTGATGTGCGTGGAAGGCCTGCCCATGCTCACGGGCGGTGCTGCATACCATGCGGCGTTCGGATGCTCCGCGGTCTTCGCGGTGGCAACGCTCATCTGCATTCTTGCGCGCGTGCGCTAGGGGAGGCGCTGGAGGCGCCAAGAGAGCGCCGCTTTCGATAAATTTCCCTGCCGAACTGGGAGAACTATCCTATAATGACTGATTAGTTTTTTTGCACGCGTCCACACATGCCACACACGAAAAGAGGGTCGGATGGGTCCGAGCGCCGATTTCCATATCGCGTCCATCGCGGTCCTTTCGCTTGTTTTCCTCTACGTCACATTTGGCCGCCGCGGACGGCGGGGCAGACAATTCAAGCTATTCGTTGCCCTCTTTGTATCGACCGTCCTTCTGGTCGTGTGCGGGCTGGCGCGCGGCATTGTGGTTATGAGCCTGGGCGTTGAGCAAGCGGCTGCTCCGTTTAGGGCGGCGGTGACCGTGCTCCAGTGCGTCGCTTCGTGTCTCATGCTTGCCTATACCGCCTCGTTGTGCTGCAGCGAAGGCAGGGATGTCAGGTTCGAACGCGTAGCGCTGACGGCTATTCCCTTCATCCTCGCAACGTGCGCCACCATCTCCTCCCTGTTCACCGATTCGGTGTTCTACGTCGATTCCGACGGCTTCCTCTCTCCTGGTCCGCTGCATTTCGCGGTTCACTTGTGCATGGCCTTCTATCCGGCGATGTGCATCGTGTACGCGATCGCCTACCGCAAGATGCTGCGCACTCTGGATGCCGCTGCGGTGTGGTGCGCGTCGATTCTTGTGCTTATATGCGTATGCGTGGAAACGCTGAACCCGCAAATTCGTCTGGCATCGTTTGGGTTCGCCATGGCGGTGCTCTCGGTGTTCGTCACGGCGGGCAGCCCCTTCGAATTCGTCGATTCGCTTACGCACGCTTTCGATGTTTCTGCGTTTCGGGCTCATGTTGCCGAGCTTCTCAAAGGCGGTCGCAGGTTTTCGGTGGTCGTCATCACGTTGCGTCGCCTTCCTATGCTCAACGCGCTTCTCGGCACGCAGGTGGCCGATGAGGCGATAAAGCTGTGCGCGCAGGCGGCGGTTCATGCGGGCAGAACACGCCAGGTGTATCGCGTGCGCGGCTCGGCTTTCGCGTTCGTGACGTTTTCGCGCCGCGAGTCGCGACGCGTGACCGAGGAGCTGACCAAGCTGTTCGCAAGGCCGCAGCAATTGGGCGGGACATCCATGCGGCTCGAAGTGGCGGTTGCGAGCGCATCGGGGCTCGATGCCTTTGATTCCTCGGAAGATATCGCCCAGTACGTGGGCTTCCTCATCGACAAGCTTCAGGAAGGTGCGGAAGTGCCCGAGGAACAGCGTGGGCTCATCGAAGAATTCAGACGCCGCCGCGAGGTACGGCGCTATCTTGCGCATGCGGTTAACGAGGGGCTGGTAAGCACCTATGCTCAGCCGCTGTATTCGCTTGAGCAAAATCGGTTCTGCGGTTTCGAGGCGCTCAGCCGCCTGGAACATCCTACGCTGGGTGCCATTCCGCCCGACGAGTTCATCGATGCGGCAGAGAGCGAGGGCCTTATCGCCGAGCTGGGCCGCACGCAATTCGATGCGGTATGTCGTTTCGCGTCGGAGCATGCAGACGAGCTTGTCGCGGCGCATATCGATGCCATCAAGGTCAACCTCTCGCCGGTCGAGCTTATGGAGGCCGATTTTGGGCTCAACACGCTCATGGTTATGGAACGTTGGGGCGTGTCGCCTGCGCTCTTCCAGTTCGAAATTACCGAGACCGCCTCGACACGTTACGGTTTTGAGGCGGGCGATGCCATCAAGACGCTGCGCGATGCCGGTTCGCGGTTCTGCATGGATGATTTTGGATCAGGCTTCGCGAACCTTGATTCTATCCTGAGCTTGCCGTTTTCCGTGGTCAAGATCGACAGGACGCTGCTTGCGGCTGCGGTAGAGGGCGATTCGGCTCGGGCCCTGTATCGCTCGGTCGTGGAAATGGTGAAAAGCCAGGGTCTTGTTGTGGTCGCGGAAGGTGTGGAGACGGCGCAGCAGGACGCGTTCGTGCGTAGCTTGGGGGGTTGAAGAGGCTCAGGGATTCTTTTATGCGCACCCGGTGCCAATTGGCGATGTCTTCGCTACAATACATGGCACGAAATCAAATGGATAGATAAAGGCGGGTGTGCGAAAGGCATCATGGCCAGGGTGGGTGCTGATATGTGGTATAGCGTGCGTCGCGCGGTGGCGCTTGCTGCCACGGCGTTGCTTGTTGCGACGCTTAGCTGTGCGGCGCCGTATGGTTGGGCGTATGCAGCGCCGTTGAGCGAAGGCTCGCCGATTGAGCAAGGTGGAACCTGTGATTCGTGCGTTGACGTGGGCTTTTTCGTTGCTGTGGTCAAAGATGGAACCGATTCGTATCCGCAGAGCGAGGAAGAACTTCAGCAGATTCTGACGGGCGTCTATTCTCCGGGCATTTACATTGATCAAGCGTTCGATGCGTCCGATTTCGCCGAATTCGGTGGCGATATGTACGACAATCAGCTTTACGACCTGACGGGCGAGGCCATCAAGGCACGTATTGTGACACTTCCTACCGAGGAGCAGATTGCCGAGGCGTGTGCGCGGGGCGGCATCGCGTTTGACCCCGAAACGCAGACCGTGGTGTGGTACGTGGTTAAGAGCGCCGATTCGGTATGGGATTCCATGTGGCACATAGACGGCCTTCTTGTTCCTAAGGAGATTGCTCCTGAGCCAGGCGAACCCGATGAACCCGATGGGCCGGACAATCCGGGAACCGGTGAGCCCGATGAGCCGGACCCGGATCCCGGCGATCCGGATGACCCAGACGTGCCGGACTCCGGTGATCCAGATAATCCCGACGTGCCAGATCCCGATCCGGGTCAGCCCGACGATCCGGATTCTGGCACTGATCCCGATGATCCCCGACCGGATGATCCCGCCGGGCCAGACGACGGGGAGTCTGCGTCGCCGGCCCCCGATAACGCGGGTGCGGCCGAATCCGAAAAACCCCTTACTTCGAACCCGTCTCCCATGCACGGTTCTCCGCTTGGCGCTCCGAATAACGCCGTTGATTCTTCTGGCGAATCTCTTGCCGCAGGTGCGACCTCGGCCGCAAGCGATTCGCGCGAGGGCGCATCTCAGCCTGGCGCGGCGGATTCCATAGAGCCCGCCATTGGTGGCGAGGCGCCAGAGGCATCCGCGGATGTTTCAAGTTCCATAGCTCAGGATGAAGCCCCGCTTGGCGCCATGCCGTCCGTGCCCGGTGAAGAGCCCCGGCTCAAAGGCATATCTGATGCCGCCTCGACGGCTCTTCATGTGGTGGGCGCGCTCGGCCTTGCCGGTGTGGCGGCGGGCGTCGTAGTGGCAAACGTGGCTGCTGCGCAGGCGGGAAGCGCCCTCTCGTCGCTTGACTCCCAGCTGCGTGGACGTGGAAGGGGGCGTCGCTCATGACTTCCCCCCAAAAACGTACCACTCTCGTGCGCGTTGTGCTGCTTATCGTGGTGGCGGGGGTCTCGCTTGCTGCCTGGTTTGTGCCGAGCATGCTCGGCGCCCCTTCACGGTATGACTCGTTGTTCGTCGCGGCATGGCTTGTGCTGATGGCGATCTTGCTCATAGACTCTCGCCGTCGCGACCGTAAGCGCAGAAGGTATGCGCGCACGTTCTATGTCGACGAGGAAAGCTCCCGCGTGTTCGGCCCAATGCTGGGAACCGTGCCTTACGCCAACGGCTGCGAGCTGTTCGATGCGATTGCGGTTGCGCTGGCAAATGAAGGTACGGCGCCGGCCTGCCTTGCTCCCCCGGAAGACTTCGTTCCTACCTACGTGGTGGAAACGGCGGAGTTCTCCTGCGTGCGAGATGCTCGCCTAAAGGCTGCTGAACCCGCAGCATGCGCCAACGACGTGACGGTTGTTCGTTGGACTGGCTGCATCGTGGATCTGGCTACGGGTCGCAAAAAGGAGTTCGCCTCGCCGTTTGACCTCGAAGATGCTTTTTGCCCGAGCTATGCCGTGAGCGCCGCTGCGGACGGGGCTTCGTTGGGAATCCTTCATGCGCCCGCGCAGCAAGGTGACGCATAGGAAATCCGATTGGATATCGGCGATTTAGGCCCAGAGAACAAAGAAGGCCCGGGAGGCAATCCCGGGCCTTTGTGCTAAGCAGGTTGCGGAGTGTTCTTCCCGCGGCGGAAAACCCATGCAGCAGTTGCGGGGGAAGGGCCGGCCTGCTACAGGCGAGCGACGCCGCTTTTGCGGGCGGCTTCTGCCACGGCGGCGGCTACGGCGGCGGCCACGCGCTTGTCGAAGGCGCCAGGAATGACGTACTCGGCGCAACGGTGCTCATCATCTACCAGGTCGGCGATGGCGTAGGCGGCTGCCTCCATCATGTCGTCGTTGATGTCAGACGCGCGCACGTCAAGCGCGCCGCGGAAGATGCCGGGGAACGCCAGCACGTTGTTGATTTGGTTGGGGAAGTCGGAGCGGCCCGTTGCGGCCACGGCGGCGCCGGCGGCCAGCGCTTCATCGGGCATGATTTCGGGCACGGGGTTGGCGCAGGCGAACACGATCGGATTGGCCGCCATCGTGCGCACCATGTCCTGCGTGAGCACTCCCGGAGCCGAAACGCCTACGAACACATCGGCGCCGCGCACCGCATCGGCAAGCGATCCCTTGACGCCTTCTCGGTTGGTCCAGGTGGCAATCTGGGCCTTTTCGGGGTTCATGCCCTCGCGACCCTCATAGATGGCGCCCTTGCTGTCGCAGATGATGATATCGGTCACGCCCATGCGCTGCATCAGTTTGGCGATGGAGATGCCCGCGGCGCCTGCGCCCGAGAACACCACGCGGATGTCCTTGAGCTCGCGGCCGGTGAGCTTGCAGGCATTGATCAGCGCCGCGCACGTGACCACGGCGGTGCCGTGCTGGTCGTCGTGGAATACGGGGATGTCGCAACGCTCCTTCAGCTGCGCCTCGATCTCAAAGCAGCGCGGGGCAGAAATGTCCTCGAGATTGATGCCGCCGAAGCTGCCGGCCAACAGCTCAACCGTGTGCACGATTTCCTCTACATCGTTGCTGCGAATGCACAGCGGGAATGCGTCCACATCGGCAAACGCTTTGAACAGGGCGCATTTGCCTTCCATGACGGGTATGCCTGCCTCCGGGCCGATATTGCCCAAGCCCAGCACTGCGCTGCCGTCGGTCACCACGGCTACCAGGTTGCTGCGGCGCGTATAGGTGTAGGACAGATCCACGTTCTCGGCGATCTTGAGGCACGGCTCGGCAACGCCGGGCGTGTAGGCTACGGCCAGATCCTCGGGAGTATTGAGCTCGGCGCGACTTATGACCTCGATCTTGCCCTGCCACTTCTCGTGCTGCTCCAGAGCGAATTGCTTTGCATCCATGTTGTATCCTTTTCAAGCCTTGATGCCGTCAGACAAAAGAAGAGCGCCCGCCAATGCGGGCGCTCCACGAAGAAACGCGATTACAGGGAGTCAATGTAGGAAACCAGCTGGCCGACGGTCTCCAGGCCTTCGGGCTCGCCGAACTCGACGTCGCACTTCTCCTCGATCTCGCAGATGAGCTCGACCATATCCAGGGAGTCGATGCCCAGCGACTCAAAGGTGGAATCCTCGGTCACGTTCTCGGGTTCGATGTCCAGGTTCTCCTGCAGGATTTCCTTGACGGTGTCCAGCGTTGCCATGGGGCACGTCCTTTCTTGGGGTTGCTGCTCCTTCTTTGAACGGCGCTATTCTATCGCATTTCCGATGTGCGACCGGGGCATGTTGCGCGTACGAAGGGTTTCACCACATTTCGCCGCCCGTATTGATGCACGGCATGCCGTCTTCGGCCAATGACTTTGCGCCTCAATCGCTCGCAGGCGCCTATCGCCTGCGCGACAGGGTGGCACGGCGAGCGGCTATGACGATAACGGCGAGGAATGCCGCCGCGCTTGCAAGGCATGCAGCTTTGAGGGCGGGGCCGTCTCCCGTCGCGGCAAGGCCGTTGCTCGCTTCGCCCTCCATGTGGTTGTCGGGCTCGGTGCCGCCAGGCTCGCCGCCGGTATTCGAGGCATCGCCCGTGCCTCCGGGGGCGATGTCGTCACCTGAGTCACTTGAGTCATCTTCGTGGCCATCGTCGGGCTCGGATGCCTGAGCGATGGTAATGCGGCCTGCGCCGTTTTGATCCAAATAGCCTTCGCCAATCTCGCCGCCCAGATCGCGCTGGATGTAGTCGATGAGCGTCTGCACGTCGGTAGTGCCTTCGTCGGAAATGATGGGGCAGCCTTTGAACATCGACATGCCGTCGCCGCCTTCCACCAACATGAAGTTGTGCGAGGCTACGGTGTAGGTGGCGTTCGGGTCGATCGGCGCTTCGCCCACGGTCACGTTCTTCACGCGCCTTTCGCCATCCACGCGCACGAATGCGCCCGATGCGTCGGTTACCACGCCGGAGGGTACCGATGGGTCGATTTGGTACGTCAAGCCCGATACCTGCAAAAGCCCATTGCAGCTTTCGGGGTGCAGTCGTGCGCCCATCTCCAGGGCGTCAAGCAGCTGCTGGCCCGTGACCTGCGCCATCACGATGGTGTTGCCGAAGGGCTGCACGCTGAGGATATCGCCGTAGGTGAGCGTTCCCGCTTCTATGGGGGCGCGTAGGCCGCCCGCGTTCATCAGTCCGATGTCGGCCCCCATGGCGCTTCGATAGGCATCCGCCGCCAGATCGCCCAGGTTGGTTTCGCCCACGGTTGCCAAGCGCAGGCCCTCTTCGGTTTCCCACGGCATGATAACCTGGCTCTTCGCTACTTCCTCGTTCAGGATTTCGGCGAATTCGTCCTGATAGCGTTCAAGCGCCGCGGTTACATCGGCGTCCTTTTTCGCATAGTCGGCCGACGTGACAAGCTCGACGTCAAAGCCGCCGTCGCGCAGCGTGATCTTTCCGATGCTCGAAAGCTGCGTGCCCGTTTGCACCAGCAGCACATCATTGCCCTGGGCGTCTGCGACATATTCATTTTCCTGCTCGTGCGAGTGGCCGTCGATCAGCACGTCGATGCCCGATGTGTTGGCGATGACCTCCTTGCTCGACCAGCGTGGCGTGACGCCTCGGTTGCCCAGGTGCCCCACGGCTATCACGTAGTTGGCGCCGCTTTGGCGAGCGGCATCAACGCTTTGCTGCACGCGTTCGTAGAGCGCCTGACCGGTTTCATCTTCGCAGAAGCCCACGATCGTATTGCCCTCTTCGTCCTGGAAGTTCGACGGACGCGATTTGGTGAGCGTCTCAGGCGTGGCGATGCCGATGAACGCCACGGTGACGGGCTTGCCTCCTGCGATATAGCGATGCATCGCCAATCCGGGCCTATCGAACAACGGCCTGCTGAAGGGGCCTTGATCCTCGAGCGTCAGATCGTCGGCATTGGCTGCCAGATAGGCGATGCCCCAATCGGCCGCCTGGTCCTCCAGCTCCTTCAGCGTGCCAACGCCATAGTCGAACTCGTGATTGCCCGGCACCGCGATATCATAGTCGGCCGAGCCCATCGCATCCACGGGGATGGATCCCTTCGAAAGCGTGGCAAGCGCGTTGCCCTGTACGGCGTCGCCCGCATCGATGAGGGTCGCATTGCTGGTGCCTGCCAACGTGCGTGCCTCCAGCTTGAGCGCGGCAACGCTTGCGTAGGTGAGTCCTTCAGATGCCGGGTCGAGCCCCGCGCCGTGCACGTCGTTCGTGAAGAGAATGGTTGCCGCATCGGCTGCGTCGGCGTCATCCGGGATGTCGGCGAGAACCATCTTGAAATCGGCGGCATCTTGCGCCCCATCCAAGGCGAACACGCCTATTCCGCTTGCTGTGCGCTCGTTGGGGTCATCGACGGTGCCTCTGAAGCATTGCAGCGTATCGGTGAAGGCGGTGCTGTCGCGCTGCAGCTCGCTGTAAAGCCCCGTGGTGCGGAAGGGGTCGCGCGTCATGACTGAGCGCTCGCCGATTGCGTCATACGACTCGAGGTAAACGGGCATGTATGCGGGCTGATGGTCGGGCGTGTTCACGGTGTTGTCTTCAAGGCAGGTGTCCCAGGTGCTGGCGTCGAGGTGCCACACCACAAGGCCTCCCGTTACGTCTGTCCCGTCTCCCGTTTTGCTGTAGATGCCGCAAAGCCCCTTGTCGAAGCCCTGTGTCAGGCGGTTTTCAATGAAATAGTACTCATCAGTTCCGGGAATCTGAATCGAATAGAACCGGTAACCTGGTTCGGATTTCGATGCCTGTGCGGTATAGGTGCCCTCCTCGGTGATTTCGATGGGCGTGGAAAATCCCAGGAGGTAGCTGCAAAGCGGGTCGAGGCGCGTGGGGATTTCGGTGACCTCGTCGATGTTTTCGCGCGTGATCGGAATGTCGGAGCCCCATGCGCCGCTCGCCATCACCGAGAGCCCGTGCACGACGTAATCTGACTATGCGCCCTCTTCGCCCGTTGTGTTGTATAGGTCGGGCAGGCCAAGGTAGTGGCCCAGCTCGTGTGTGACGGTGGAAGCTGAATTCTGTGCTTCGGGCTTGGTGGGGTCGGTCGCGAATCCTTGGACTTCGCCCATCGCTATGTAGTTCGAGGCCTTCATGCCGTCTGCGACGAACCATTCCCCGATATCTTGGATATTCCAGGCATGCGCCCAGAAGCTGTGATAGTCCTCGCCGGAATACGAGCTCTCGTAGCCCGCGATGACAAAGTTTACGGCAAGTTCGTCGGTGGTGAGGATGCCGTCGTTGTTGGAGTCGAACGAGGCGAAATCAACCAATCCCTCCGCTGCGGAGAAGGCGCGCTGCAGCATGTTCACGAAGTCAAGCAGCATGGGGTCCGATTGGTCTCCGCCCCAATTCCCATGGTCCTCGTCAAGGGTCACGTGCACAACGCCGTCGTTTTCGGCATCGCATTGGTTGGTGTTTTCGGATATGCCGTAGGCACTCGACTCGGGCGCCGGCTCAAAGGTGAACGACCCGTTGGATGCGTCGCTCCAAAAGGCGGCAGTGGAATACTCTCCCGTAAAAATCTGACTTGACCAGTCGTAGTTGTCGCGGTAGGGCATGTCGGAAAAGCCCACTACGATAGTGAGCAGGGGAATGGAGTCGGGCAGGGCTACGGTATTCTGCCCGAAGGAGAGCGTGCCTGCGGCATTGCGCGAGAGCAGGGGGAAATCGTGCGTCATGCGGCTAGCGGCGGTTTTGCCCGCAAGCGCCGCGTAGGTCTCACGCGCTTCGGCGGAGAAAAGGCCGTCGGCGGCCGAGACGTGCTCGCTCTGCCGTGCGTTGTTTGCGCTCGGCAGGGTGCTGTTTGCCTGCGCCGTCGCATCGCCAGCTTGCTCGCCGAGCGAGAGTGTGCCGTCGCCGTTGTCGACCACATAGCAGAGTGCGCCCGTTTGGGGGTCGCGCTGCAAGAGGTTGCCGTTCTCGTCGGTGAAATACGCGAAGCTCTCGTCGCCGTGAATGTAATAGCTCACTTCTGATCCGTCGGGCTGGCTGGCGGTTTGCAGCCCGGGAAATGCGGGCATAGCAAGCGCGGCGTGGGGAAGCGCCAGCGTGCCTAGGGCGAGCGCTATGAGGCAGAGGATGGGCGCAAAGACGGCGGAGGGGGTTCGCGCGCGAACGAGAAGGCGGTCGGGGGCGCTCGTGTGCATGCGGATGGTGGAGTGGTCGCGAGTGTCGGCGAGCATGCGAACGATGCTGGGGACATGGGCCGAGAGCGGGTTGCATGGTGCCATAGGGTGGTCCTTTCCCGGGGCGTCTTATTGCCGTTAAACATACCTATCGCTCACGAAAGACGAGACGAGAAATAGGCGGCAATCTAACCGCTGGGCGTAAATCGCTCATCCGGCGATGCGGGCGGTCTAGCGCCGTGCTAAGAGGCCGCCATGATCAGCCGTGCGGAAGTCGGATGGGGTGGTTGCAGCCGCCTGACCAACGGGGCGGATTCCGGGCGAGGCGGCCGTATGCCGTCTTATCCGGCATCCTTCTGGTGCGGCACGAGAGGACTTGCCCGGCGAAATCCTCAAGCTGCCCGGATTCGAATGAGCGCCTCGTGTGGAAAGCCTCCGGGTGCCCGAAGCTCAAGTCGTCGGTCACAAGAACGCCTCCCATTTCTCGCGTCCAAGAAATGGGAGGCGGTTCGATTGCGAGACCCTTCCTATTGGGATTATTGTTGGAGATGCCCGCGAAGCTTCCGATTACAGCGGGGCTTTTTGCTTTGCGTGGCATCGCCAAGACGCCTGGCGCCGCACATTACCCAAGCTCCGCCTGTCGCGCCCTGGCTGAAACCGTCGCTACTCCTTCTGCGCTTGGGCGTCGGCCGCTTCCATCTCGGCGAGCTGCCTGTCGAGCTCCTCATCGTCAAGGGGCGATTCGATACGATTCTTCTTGTCGATGATATTCACGATGATGTAGGAGACCAGGCCGCCGATCATGCCGGCAACGATGGGGGTCGAGCCGGACGTGCCCATGGTGATGAAGCATGCCGTTACGATGATGCCGCCCACCGCCAGCGAAACCAGGCCGGCCTTGGGGCTGAAGCGCTTGAGCACAAAGCTTGCCACCAGGGGTACGAACACCGCGCCGGACAGGTATCCGTAGCAGATATCGATGCCTACCAGCACGTTGTTGATCCACAGCGCGCATATCATAACGATGACGCCGATGATCAGAGCGCATACGCGCGTAACGTTGACCTCGTGCATCTTGGTGGGCTTCTTGTTGATGAAACGCACGTAGATATCGTTGTAGAGGATGGTAGAGGAGGCGAGGATGGTGCCGCTCGACACCGACATCGCCGCCGCCATCGCCGCCGCCAGGATGATGCCGCGTACGCCCTCGGGCAAGAACGACGCCACGCCGATCACGAATGCGTCCTCGGGGTTGCTCAAATCGGGCAGCAAGGCGAATACGGTCATGCCGATGACCACCGTTGCCAATGCATAGAGAATGGAGTAGAAGCCTGCGCAGATGGTGCCGGTCTTGGAGACCTTCTCGTTTTTGGCGGTAAAGATGCGCTGCCAGATATCTTGGCCGATGATCAGGCCGGGAACATAGAGCACCACGTAGGCGAAGCTGCGATCGAAGCCCATGTTGGTGGGCGACATATACCCCTGCGGCACCGCGCTCACAAGCGCATCCCATCCGCCCGCTGCGGCGATGCAGAAGATGGGCGCCAGGATAAGAATGCCGATGGTTTTCACCACGAACTGCACGATATCGGTCATGGTGACCGACCACATGCCGCCCACGAAGGTGTACAGAATGACGATGCCGCCGCCGACCACCATAGACAGGGTGGCGTCGATTCCCAGCACGCCGTGAATGATGGTGCCGATGGCGATGACCTGCGTAACGCTTAGCACCAGCGTATAGATGAGAGTGAGCACGGCGCTGAAGATGCGGGCGAGCGGGCCGTAGCTTTTCTCGACGACCTCGTTCACGCTCAGCGCGCGCAGCTTTGACAGCTTGGAAGTTACGAGGAAGCCGGCGATGATCAATCCCACGCCGATGCTTAGATTAAGCCAAATGCCGCCGAGGCCGAAGTTGTAACCCAGCTCGGCGCTTCCGAGCGTGGAGCCGCCTCCCAGCGTGAGCGCTGCCATACAGCCAAAGAACATGGGGAACGAAAGCCGCCTGCCTGCTACCAGGTAGTCTTCTTTTGTTTTAGCGAATTTCGCACCGAGGAATCCGACTACGATAATCACGATGAAGTACAGCGCGATAATCACGAAGTCGATGGTTGAAAGAGATGCCAGGCCTTCCATCGCCTCTCCTTTCGGGAGTATCGCATGTGGAAGCCGAATGAGCCCCCGAAAGGGACAACCTCCAGCTTCCGAATGCGAGCACGAGAACACACGCATGGTTTTCCGCCATGCGACACGTGCATGGATCAGTTTGCTGGATTCGTTGATTATACCACCGCATGAATGAACATATTGGAGATGTCTATAAATGGCCCGCCCATGCATCGCCGCAGGCTGTCGCTTTCCCCAACGAGCGTCCCGTGACGCGAGTGGAGGATGCTACAATTTGGCACGCATGTTTTTGTTGGAAAGGATGCTCCTCTATGATCACCGTTGCCGACATCATCGCCTTGCCTGCATTCAGCCGCATTCGTCTTCTTGCGCCCATTCCCCATGCCGGGTCGCGACCGGTGCACAACGTGGGCATTATGGATGTTTCTCCTGAGTACGATGGGTACAACGTGTATGTCCCCGGCGAGTTCATCGTGACCAACCTGGGGTTTGCCAACGGCGATTCCAACGAGGCGGATACGGCGCTTATCGCCATGATGACGCGCGGCGTTTCGGCCATCGCCATCAAGACCGTGTACAACCCGCCCATCACCGACCGCGCGCGCAAGGCGAGCGAGGAGTTCGGCGTACCTGTGTACATATATGATGGCGCCTACCACGAGATGGTGGCCTATCAGGCGCTCGACCTGATTCGCCGCGACGAGCAGGAGTCCAACAAGAGCGAGGCGATCGACGAGCTGCTTGCGGGGCGCGATGGAAAGGCCGTGCGCCGCGCCATGTACGATATCGCGGGCGCGACGGGCTCTTCGGTGCGATGCGTGGCGATCGCGACCACCGCGACGGAAGGCAAGGGTGCCGACGACTTTTCGCTCCATGCTGCGTTGGGCGCGCTTCGCCAGGCGCTGCCTGATTTCGTGCGGTCGCACTCCGATGTGGATTCGGTGTTCGCGTGCCGCTACCACGGCGTGCTGCTGCTATTCGTGTCCTACGACGCGCGCGTGCTGGGCGCTAACTCCAAGGCGGCAATCAAGGATCTGGTGGCCTCTATCGGGCCGCTCTCATGCGGTTTCGGCGATGAGGTCCCGCTGACCGACGGCGACCTGACGGTACGCCAGGCGCTTGCTCTGCTCGAGCTGGCGCGCGAGAGGGGAGTGGCGTCGCTCGAGTGGTTCGATGCGCAGTCGGATGCGTTCACGCTCGCCGCCAAGCAGGACCGCCTCTTTGTGCGCACGAGCGCCACATATCTCTCGCGCCTGCGCGATTACGACTCCGCGAACGATTCCGAGCTCGAGGCAACGGCGGAGGCGTTCGTGAACTCGTTGGGCGACATTAAGGTTGCCGCAGACGAACTGTTCCAGCATCCCAACACCGTGCGCTACCGCCTGCGCAAGATCAAGGCGCTTATGGGCATGCCCGAGGTGAGCGATCGCGAACTGATGGTGTTTCTCACGCTGGTGTTCCTGGGGCGCGAGAACGAGGGCGAAGGCCCCGTCCGTTAAGACTGCCGCATGCGCATCGCTCGGGGCGACGGGACGTCGCCTGTTGCTTTGCTGCACCACTGCTCTACTTTGATAAAGTCCTGTTCGGGGGCGATTTTCTCCATACTCTACCTTTTTGATCGCAAAAACTTTGCGCTACGGTTCGCGTGCTCCAATCATAGAATCGCCTTATGAAACGCGGGGTGCGCTATAGGCTTTGTAAATGCGTACAAAACATGCCGGGTCGATTTGTCCGACCATCCATAGGCGGCGCCAAAACAGGGGTCTAAACTAAGCGCTGTTGGGCCCAAGCCCACCCGAGCGCGCAGCGCTCGACCGCGATGTTTCGCGATACACCTTAAAACACTTCCTATTGGCGAGCGCATCGGGCGCACTCAAGGTTGGCTACATCGCTTCAGAAGAAGCGTTTAGAGCACGCCTTACCTGCCAGGAGGGGTTGCCTTTCGTTTGAAGGCAATGCCGTCGGGGATAAGGACGGGATAATCCAGACGAAAGGAGCAACGCATGACGGAATCGGTATTTCAGGGTCGCCACCTTCTCTCCACGCGTGACTACACCAAGGACGAGCTGATGTGGCTGATCGGCTTCGCCGAGCACCTGAAGGATCTCAAGAAGCGCAACATCCCGCACCACTACCTCGAGGGCAAGAACATCGCGCTGCTCTTCGAGAAGACCTCCACGCGCACCCGCGCCGCCTTCACCACCGCCTGCATCGACCTGGGCGCCCACCCCGAGTACCTGGGCAAGGGCGACATCCAGCTCGGCAAGAAGGAGACCGTCAAGGACACCGCCAAGGTCCTGGGCTCCATGTTCGACGGTATCGAGTTCCGCGGCTTCAAGCAGGAGCATGTCGAGCAGCTGGCCGAGTACTCCGGCGTGCCCGTGTGGAACGGCCTGACCGACCGCGAGCACCCCACCCAGATGCTCGCCGACTTCATGACCATCAAGGAGCACTTCGGCAAGCTCGAGGGCCTCACGCTCGCATACTGCGGCCAGGGGCGCAACAACGTGCAGAACTCCCTCATGATCACCTCCGCCATCCTGGGCGTGAACTACGTCAACGCCACCCCGGCCGAGCTCGAGCCCGACCCGGCGATCGTCGAGCTCGCGCAGAAGTTCGCCGCCGAGTCCGGCGCGACCATCCGCGTGACCAACGACCCCGTTGACGCCGTGCGCGGCGCCGACGCCGTGTACACCAACGTGTGGGCGGCCATGGGCGAGGAGTCCCAGTTCGCCGAGCGCGTGCGCCTCATGAGCCCCTACCAGGTCAACGCCGAGCTCGTGAGCCACATCGAGAACCCCGACTGGATCTTCCTGCACTGCCTGCCGGCCTTCCACAACGCCGAGACCGAGTACGCCGCCAAGATCAAGGAGGAGCACGGCATCGAGGCCATGGAGTGCACCGACGACGTGATCTACAGCGAGCACTCCGTCTGCTTCGAGGAGGCGGAGAACCGCATGCACACCATCAAGGCCATCATGGCCGCCACCCTGGGCAACCTCTACATCCCCCGCGTGTAGCGAAAGGGATGCCGCGAAGCGGGCCGGGCGTGCTGCTGGATCGCGCCACGGCCCCGCCGAGCGGGCCCTCTCCACGCGACCCGCGCACTTCTGAGAAAGGGCGCGCGAGGGCGCCGAAACTGATGGCATAAGGGGTCCCAAGGCTCTTGCACCCTTCGAATCTTGGGAATGCCGCGTCCTTGCGCGCCCAGTCCTGGTGTGCGCCTCCATCCTATAAATCGGGCTTAGGGCCCACGCAGAGAAGGGGGCTTCCATGGCAGAGCAAGTGGAAGCGAAGACTGAAAAGAAGAAAGAAAAGAAAAAGTTCCAGATGCCGAACACCTATGTGATCCTGTTCGTGATCATCGGCATCATCGCACTCCTTACCTGGTTCGTTCCGGGCGGCGCGTATGACCTCACCGAAGAGGGCGACGCCATTGCCGGCACCTACCATGTAGTCGAATCCAACCCGCAGGGCCTGTGGGATATCTTCATGGCGCCTGTCACGGGCATGCTCGGATCCGACACCGTTGACGGCGCAATCGCCATCTCCCTCACCATCCTGCTGTTCGGCAGCTTGCTTGAGATGATGGACAAGACCTGCGCCCTCAAGATCGCCATCAAGCGCATCACCAACGCGAACAAGAACAACATGAACGTTCTGATCGCCATCCTCGTGATCATCATGTCGTTCTTCGGCACCTTGGAAGGCGCTTACGAGGAAGGCATCGTGTACTTCCTGATGTTCGTTCCGGTCATCCTGGCGCTCGGTCTTGATACCGTGACCGCCATCTTGATCGTGGTCCTGGGAACCCAGGTAGGCTGCATCTCCTCGATCGTCAACCCGTTCGCAACGGGCATCGCCTCCGGCATCGCCGGCATCTCCCCGGGCGAGGGCATGCTTGAGCGCATCATCATGTTCGTGCTCTTCGACGCCTTGGCCATCCTGCTCATCTGCCGCTATGCCAACAGGGTTAAGAAGAATCCCGAGAAGTCCGTTCAGTTCTTCCGCCGCGAGCAGGACCTCCTGGAGTTCCCCGCCGCCGACGACGAGGACCTGTCCCTGACCGGTCGTCAGAAGGGTGCTTTGGCCCTGTTCATCCTCACCTTTGTGTTCATGATCATCGGCCTGACTCCGTGGACGTCGCTCAACCCCGACTGGACGTTCTTCGATGACTTCGTAGCCTGGGTTGCCGCCACGCCCATCATTCGCAACATCCTCGGCACCGACATGACCGCGTTCGGCAACTGGTACTTTCCCGAGCTGTCTATGATCACCCTGATCATGGTCATCCTCATCGGCGTGGTCATGCGCTACAACGCCGACGAGATCATCGACACCATCCTCAAGGGTGCTGCCGGTCTGGTCTCCACCGCGTTCGTCGTGCCGCTGGCTCGAGGCATCCAGGTCGTCATGGACAACGGCCAGATTACCCCGTCCATTCTGCATGCCTGCGAAGGCGCCTTGGCGTCGCTTCCTCCCGTGGCGTTCGTCATCGTAGCTTTGGTGTGCTACTTCCTGATCGCCTGCCTGATTCCCAGCTCCACCGGCCTCGCCGCCGCCACCATGGGCATCATGGGCACGCTGGCCACCTTCGCCAACGTGGACGTGCACATCATGGTCATCATCTACCTGATGGCTCTGGGTCTCGCCAAGATGATCACGCCGTGCTCTATCGTGGTTATGACCTGCACCTCCGCCGCTCACATGAGCTATGGCGATTGGGTCAAGCAAGTTGCCCCGATGGTAGGCATCCTGTTCTTGGTTTGCTGCGTCTTCCTGTCAGTGCTCGTACTGATCTAGCAGTTTCAGGCTCCGGCGGCTCGCCGGCCGTCGGAGCTCCCCTTAGGAACCCGTGCGGAGCATCCGCACACTCCATACCCTGGCCAAACTCGAGCGAAAGGACTCAAACATGGCTGAAGAAGAGAAGGTATACGTAGTCGACGCTACCAGCCCCCTGCACAAGGTCATGATGTGCTCGCCGGCGTACTACACGTTCAACGGCATCAACGTCATCACCGCCGAGTGGATGAAGAAGGGCGACACCGAGAAGAACGACGTCATGGTCAAGGAATGGCAGATGCTCGTTGACGCCTACAAGGACAACGGCATCGAGGTCGTCGAGGTTGAGGCCAACCCCGAGTACCAGGTCATGACCTTCGCGCGCGACTACGGCTGCATGATCAAGGAAGGCGCCGTGATCGGCCACTTCCGTCATCCCGTCCGCCAGGTTGAGGCTGCCACCTACGAGGCCAAGCTGAAGGAGATGGGTGTGCCCATCGTCGCTCGCGTCAACGCTGGCTGCATGGAGGGCGGCGACTTCTGGATGATCGACGAGCACACCCTGGTTTGGGGCATGGTCGACCGCACCGACGAGCAGGGCGTTGAGAGCCTTCGCCATCAGCTCGAGAAGTATGGCTACACCGTGGTCGGCGCTCCCTGCCCGCCCGACAATCTGCATCTGGACATGATCTTCAACATCGTTGCTCCTCAGGTTGCCCTTGCCTGCATTGACCAGCTGCCTTACAACTTCCTGCAGATGCTGAAGCGCCGCAAGTTCGAGCTGATTCCCGTGGCCAGCGAGGACATGTACAAGCACGGCTGCAACGTGCAGTGCATCGGCAACAACAAGGTCGTTGCCATCGAGAAGAACAAGCACATAAACGACAAGATGCGCGCTTTGGGTATCGACGTTATCGACGTGCCGCTGGATCAGATTCTGCATGCGGGTGGCGGCCCCCACTGCCTCACCCAGCCTATCGAGCGCTACTAGTTTCGTTGCGCCGGCCTTCCGGCCGGCGCACTTCTCCGGGAGACGCTACGACGCTGCGCGGCGGCCGGGCACCCCATCTAGCCCCTTGTGCAGCACTCGGCGCGTACGAAGTACGCTTGGTGCTGCGGCGGGGCTACCTGGGGCACCGGGCCGCCGCTCGCTGTTATTGCTGCGAATGCGAGCTTATTTACAGTTTTGTCGCGCATTGGAAGTTCGCGGCGTCTCCTTAGACTTGAGGCGTTGGGCGCTGCGCGCCTTTTACGGCAGGCTGCTTAAAAGTTGCGTACCGCCCAACGTGGCGGGTAATAGTTTCCCATTCTTGTGAGGAGGGAATCCCAGTGAAGATCCTTATCAGTGACTACATTGACTCCATGATGCCCGATCATGAGCTCGAGACCAAGACGCTCAAAGAGGGTTTGGGCGAGGACATCGAGATCGAGGTGTACGCCTATTCCGACGAGAAGCGTGAGGAGTTTTACGAGCATCTGAAGGATGCCGACGCCCTGCTTACCGCTTTCACCAAGATCGACAAAGAGGCTATGGAGCACGCTCCCAAGCTGAAGGTCATCGCCATCAATGCAACTGGCTATGACAACGTTGACATGGAGGAGGCCACCAAACGCAACATCGGCGTGTGCCCGGTGGGCGAGTATTGCACGTGGGACGTGTCCGAGGCCGCCATCGCATACATGTTCGCGCTGAACAAGAACTTCAAGTTCTATCAGCATCAGATCGAAGTCGAGCACAAGTGGGACTATGCTGCCGGCCCTGAACTTCCTCGTATCGAGGACCAGACTCTGGGCATCATCGGCTTCGGCAAGATCGGCAAGTGCACTGCGCGCAAGGCCAAGGGCATCGTGGGCCGCATCATTGCCAACGACCCCTTCATCGATAAGGGCCTGTTCGCTGAGAACGGCGTTGAGGAGGCGGACGTCGACACCCTGCTCGCCGAGGCTGATATCATCATCAACCACATGAACCTCAACGAGACGAACTACCATTACTTCGACGCCGAGAAGTTCGCCAAGATGAAGAAGAAGCCCATCGTGATCAATCTGGGCCGCGGCCTGTGCATGGACGAGCCCGCTTTGATCGAAGCTCTGGATTCTGGTCAGATTCGTTCGTTTGGCGCCGACGTGCTCTATGACGAGACGCCCGACTTGGCCAATCATCCGCTGGTGGGTCGCGACAACGTTATCATCACGCCCCATTCCGCGTTCTATTCGTCTTCCTCGCTGCGCGACCTCGAGGTGTTCTCTTCGCGCAACATCGTGTACTTCCTCACCGGTCAGAAGGACAAGCTGTTCAAGCTGGTAAATCAGGAAGTCGAAGTTAAAGACTGCCGCTAGCTTTTGTTCCGGCGTTCTGACGAACGCCGGAATGCACGCGTGAGGCGCTGCGACGTTGCGGCTCGCCCTCGCACCAAATTTTTGCGCGCTTTCGCCGATTTGCGCACGCAGTACGCGGCGCCGACGAAACCCCACGAATCTTAGGCACGAGGGCGAATCTCGCTGTTTCGTTCCTATTCCGCATTATCGAAAGGATGCTTCTTATGCCTTATCAGAAAGGATCCGGCAAGTCCGTCGTCATCGCGCTCGGCGGCAACGCCCTGGGCAACACGCCCCAGGAGCAGCTCGAGCTGGTGAAGAACACCGCCCGCCACATCGTCGACATGGTGGCCGAGGGCATCAACGTCATCGTGACCCACGGCAACGGCCCCCAGGTGGGCATGATCAACAACGCCTTCGCCTATGCGAGCGCCAACGACGGCAAGACCCCCGAGATGCCCTTCCCCGAGGCGGGCGCCATGAGCCAGGGCTACATCGGCTACCAGCTCTCCCAGGCCATCCTCAACGAGATGCGCCGCCGCGACATCATGCGCTCCACGGCCAACGTGGTGACCCAGACCGTGGTCTACCCCGACGACCCCGCCTTCGAGAACCCCACCAAGCCCGTGGGCGCGTTCCTGACCGAGGAGGAGGCGAAGGCCAAGGCGGCCGAGACCGGCTGGACCTACAAGGAGGACGCCGGCCGCGGCTGGCGCCAGGTGGTCGCCTCCCCGAAGCCCCGCCGCATCGTGGAGTCCGACGCGATCCGCGACCTGTTCGACGCGGGCTACGTGGTGGTGTGCACGGGAGGCGGCGGCGTCCCGGTCTTCGAGGCCAACGACGCCTACACCGGCGTGCCCGCCGTCATCGACAAGGACCGCTCCGCCGCGATGATGGCCGCGACCTTCGACGCCGACATGCTGGTGATACTGACCGCCGTGGAGAAGGTGGCCGTGAACTTCGGGAAGCCCGACCAGGCCGACATCGACGTCATGGACGCCGCCCAGGCGAGGCAGTACATCGAGGAGGGCCAGTTCGCCCCCGGCTCGATGCTCCCCAAGGTGGAGGCGTGCCTGGAGTACGTGGAGGCCCGCCCCCAGGGCAGGGCGCTCATCACCTCGCTCGAGTGCGCCGCCGCGGGACTGCGCGGCGAGACCGGCACGATAATCACCGCTTAAGCCTGCCGGCTTAAGCGGCCTCTCAAAGAGACGCTGCGAAGGCGCTTGCGCCGTTGCGCGGCGTCTCTTTTCATATTCGCGCCTTGTAACAGGGGGTGTACGCATGAAGAGCAAATGGACCGACGACAAGCCGCGCCCTTACTATGCGAAATACGAGAGGGTGCCTGTTCAAAACGGGCAGAACTGGTACGAGGTGTACCGGCTTCCTGGCAATGTGCTGGGGATTTGCGAGCCCAACCAGTTCCAAGAGGTGAATTTCTTTCTTATTCCGGGTTCAGAGCGGGCGCTTCTTCTTGATACGGGAATGGGAATCTGCCCAGTGAAGCCGCTGATCGAGGAGCTATGTCCCGGCGAGGTGGTTGTGGTGAACAGCCATTTCCATTTCGATCACATAGCCGGTAATCACAACTTCAAGGCCGTGTATGCTTTTGACGATCCGTACGTTCGGCGCGTGGCGGCGGAGGGCCTTCCAAAAGAGGCGCTGGGAAATCAATTGGAAGAGATCATGTTTCGCTATGGATATCCGGAGGGGTTCTCGCCGGATTCGTTCCGAATTCCTCCGTATCATATGATTCCTGTGCAGGATGGCGACGTGTTCGATTTGGGCGACAGGAAACTCACGGTATACCACACGCCCGGCCACAGCCACGATGGCATCATGTTGTTCGACGAGGAGAATCGGCTTCTGTTTACCGGTGATACGTTCTATCCTGGAGCGCTGTACGCGCATTTTGACAACGATGAATTCGGGAAATTCTCGATGGCGGATTACATCGCCTCGTTCGAGCGTATGTCCGAGCTTATTCCGCGTCTCGACTATCTCATGTGCTCGCATCGTGATTTCACGGCGCCGCCTGTCAAGCTTAAGGAGGCGGCGAATGCCCTGAAGGCGATTGATGCGGGCGAGGTGCTTGACGAGCGCGATGTGGATGAGGGGCACACCTATCTCGAGGACGGATCGCGTTTGTGCGAAGCATTGTTCGACGGCTTTTCGGTGGTGTATAAGAAAACGGTATAGCCCTGCAGCGGCTCTCTTAAAGTACGTGTGGCAGAGCAGGGGGCACCGCGGAGTTGCGGCGCCCCCTACTCGGCTTGACTGCTATCTCAGCGCCAGGTCAGCTAGGGTGGCGCGGCTTCTTACGAGCTCGGCGAGCGGCTTGAGGTAATCTTTTTCGTGCGGGGCAATCTGCAGAAGCCCGCGACGGGCGAGCTCCATGAGCTCCTCGCACATCTCTCCGGCATCGCGGTCATACACGAACGCACGATAGCCTCGTTTCATAAGGGCCGTCTTCGCGTCCTCCACGTCGCCTTCGCGAATGCCGGCGCATGAGACGGCGAGTGCATTCAGCGAATCTTCGCAGTAGAACAGGCCCTTTACGAGCGCCGCGTAGGCCATGACGTAGGGGATGGGCATGGCATCGGCGGGGCGGATTTCCACGTAGGTCTTCAAGCGCACGTCGGGAAACACCATGGAAAGCGCGTGCTCGGCCTCTTGCCTGGTCATAGGGGTGTGCGCATAGATTTCGCCGAAGGTGCGCGTGTCGTAGCGCGCCTCGCTCTGCTCGTCTAGCACCACGATGGCGGGTACGTCCAGAATATAGTCGGCGTAGGCGTCGAAGCCAAAACCGTCGTCGAGCATGCCGGGCACGGTGTTGCAGCGATCAGGGTCGCAGTAGCGCCAGATTTCGGTGCGCATCATCGGGTGAGGGCGGCGGGTTCCTTCGAAGTACGGCGCGTTGTCGCACATGAGCGCGAACAGGGGCGCAAGCACGCATGCGACGCGCGCCTTGGTCACGCAGTCCTCTTCGCTCGCGTAATCGATCGAAATCTGCGTGGAAGCGCTGCCACGCATCATGCGCGGGCCCCATGGCGAGATGGATGAGAGGTATGTGTTCATGAAATCGTAGCGCGCCTTGGGGATGAGCTCCTTATTGGCAGCGCGGTTCACCGGGTCGTACCCGATGGTCAGGGCGCGTCCATCAACGGGAGTGAGCGCCGCATGCACATCGGCCTCAAACTCGTTGAACACACGGTTCGCTTCGTCGATAGAGCCAAAAGGCCCGGCGGAAAGCTCCAGCTGGGCAGCGGGCTCAATGGTCACGCTCATACCGGGGCGCGCCACGCCCAAAAGGTCGCCGTCGTGCACGGTGGTATTTGGATAGCGCGCCGAAAGAGCCTCCAGCACATCGCGCACGCCGTCGGGCTGGCTGTACGATAGGGGATCGCCGGTGTTGTCCACGAGAATGTGCTCGAGCTCTATCCCCAAGCGCTTGGAAGTGCTCGTGCAGCCGCTTTCGAGAATCGATCGGATTGTTGCTTTGTTCCGCGCGCGGGCGGGTTGATCGGAGAATGTATCCATGGGTCGCCTCTCTCGCGATTCGTTTTGCTCGACATGGTAGCGCATTGCCTCGCGCCATCGAGGTGGCATGCGTCGCATTCACCAAGCCGTCGCTTTATCGTTGAAATCCTCGGGTGAATCGCGCATGATGCCTGGCCTCGGATCTTATTCGTAAAAATGAATAGCACAAGACCAAAACGGTCGATTCTGCATTATTCTGCGGATACAATTGATGGTTCATGCATAAAAGTGTATCCTTGTCACAAACGAAACGCCCGCCGCGTACACGCTGGACCGAGGGTCTGGAAGAGACGCCTCGCACGGGCGTGTGCCGCGCCAGGGGCGGGCGTGAATGAATGATGCATGCGGGCCGTGTTGCGCCCGGGCCACTCTAGGAGGTACAAAACCATGACGAAGCGAGCAGTGCGTCACGACGTGATTCGCGACATCATTCGACGCGGCGGAATAAAGACGCAGCGCGATTTGGTGGATCAGCTGCGTGACGAGGGCTATGACTGCACGCAGGCTACGGTTTCGCGCGATATCGCCGGCATGGGGCTCGCCAAATCCCGCGACGGGTACTATGTACTGCCTGAGGACCTGCGCCTCCAGCGCATGGTGGGGGAGCTTGTGGAAGGCGTGGACGTGGTGAACAACTTCCTCGTGGTGCGCACGCCCTCCGGCATTGCGAGCGGTGTTGCCGTGGCGCTCGACGCCGCGCGTCTCAAGGGCATTGCGGGCACGCTCGCCGGCGACGATACCATCTTCGTGATGTGCTACACCGAAGACGACGCGGCCAAGGTGGCAGACATCATCGGCAGGCTGAGAGACCGCTAGGGCCGCGTTGGCGTTCGCGGGAGGGCAGGACGCTCTGCGCGTTCGCACGTATGGCAACGCGAGAAACGGATGTTTGCGGGCGCGTAGCGACGGCTACCGCACGTAACGTATCGGCAACTTGAATATGGAAATGCGAGGCGGTGCCACAGGTGCCGCCTCATGTTTGCTATAGTGCGAAGTCGATTATTGTTCGTCGGCGGGCGGCCCTGTGGTCTTCCGTACGCTATAGGCGCGTTCCGCATTACCGTGCGACGCGCGCAACAGAAAGGCATTGCATGCGAACCATCAAGATCGTATCCCGAATCGCCGTTGCTGCCTGCACGGCATGCTTCGCGGCGCTTCTGCTCGCGTCGTGCGGATCCGTCCAGCAGCAGACGGATGCCGCTCAGCTGAATCGCGAGTACATGTCAAGCGTAAACCGCATCAGCAACGAGGCTTCCGAGGATCTGGCCACATTCAGCCAGGCCGCAAGCCAGGGCGATTTGGCTGCTATGCGTATCGCTGCGGATGATGCAGCTGAAACGCTGGGAAAGATCTCCGATCTTACGGCTCCTGACGCTCTCAAGGAGGTCCATGAGGAGTACAAGGCCGGCGTGTCCGACCTGAGCACCGCGCTCGAGCAGTATATCGAGCTGTATTCCTCGGTTGCGAACGGCACGAGCAGCACGGATTCTGCCGAGCAGAGCGGCGAAAGCTCTGCCAACACGGAGTTCGACGAGGCGGCTCTTGCGGAGGTCCAGGAAACCTACCAGAGCGGCATCGACCATCTCTCCAAGGCCGATTCCATGGTTGCCGAAATCGCGGGCGCGAATCAGTCCGGCCAGAACACGCAGGGCGGCCAAGCGGCGCAGAGCATCCAGAACGCGACGGGCGACCAGCAGCAGAACGGCGACCAGACCCAAGGCGATGGCCAGTCCTCCGATGGCGGCGCTCAGGACAGCCAGGCCTAGTCGGACGGCGTATCTTTTTACCAACCATGATCTTTTGGCCATCGCGCGCCCGGCGTGCGGTGGCCTTTTTGCGAATGAGAAAAGCATTCTCGAACCCGCGTTTCGCGCATGAGGAACCGAGGCGTATCTTTGGGATGCGGGTTGAACGGACGGGCGCATTGGTGCCTTGGCAGGATTGGAGTATCGCGCATGAACGGGGCGTTTTTGCCTATATCAGCCGATGAGGCGCGTGAACGCGGCTGGGACGCCGTGGATTTTGTTTACGTGTCGGGCGATGCGTATGTTGACCATCCGTCGTTCGGCATGGCCATCATCACGCGCGTGCTTGAAGCGGCAGGCTATCGTGTGGGCGTGATCGCGCAGCCCGATTGGCGCGACCCGGCAAGCGTGTGCGTATTCGGCGAGCCGCGTCTGGGGTTTCTTGTGTCGGCCGGCAACATGGATTCCATGGTGAACCATTACACCGTGAATAAGCTGCCCCGCTCCACCGATGCGTATTCTCCCGGAGGACGCGCGGGCGCACGTCCCAATCACGCCGCTGCGGTATACGGAAACCTCATTAGGCGCACTTACAAGCATACGCCCATCATTCTGGGAGGCATCGAGGCGAGCCTGCGCCGACTCGCCCATTACGATTATTGGTCCGACAAGCTCAAGCGCTCCATCCTCATGGATTCCGGTGCCGACATCATCAGCTACGGGATGGGGGAACGCTCAATAGTGCAGATCGCTGATGCGCTGGCGTCCGGGATCGCGGTGGGCGACATCACTTACGTGGACGGTACCGTATATCGCACGCGCTCGCTCGAAGGCGTAGAGGATGCCGTGATGCTTCCTTCGTTCGAAGAGCTCCAGGCCGACAAGCTTGAGTATGCGAGAAGCTTCAACGTGCAGTATGAGAATTCGGATCCGTTTACGGGCAAACGTCTGGTGGAGGAATACCCCCACGGCGTGTTCGTGGTGCAGAATCCGCCCGCCAAGCCGCTTTCTCGCGAGGAGCTCGATGCGGTATATCGGCTGTCGTATGCGCGCACGTATCACCCCGTCTATGAGAAAGACGGCGGCGTGCCCGCCATCAAAGAGGTCAAGTTCAGCCTTTCATCGAATCGCGGCTGTTTCGGCGAGTGCTCGTTTTGCGCGCTCACGTTTCATCAGGGGCGCATCGTCACGTCGCGCAGCAAGGAATCCCTTGTGGAAGAGGCGCGCGCGATGTGCGCCCAGCCTGATTTCAAAGGCTATATCAATGACGTGGGTGGCCCTACGGCGAACTTTCGCGCGCCGGCGTGCAAGAAGCAGCTCAAGCACGGAGCGTGCAAGCGTAAAAGTTGCCTGTTCCCGCAGCCGTGCCGCCAGCTTGAGGCCGACCACACCGATTACCTGGATGTCTTGCGGGCTCTGCGCAAGCTGCCGGGCGTGAAAAAGGTATTCGTGCGCAGCGGCATCCGATTCGACTACGTGCTTGCGGATGAATCGCATGGGCAGGAGTTCGTGCGCGAGCTTGCCGAACATCATGTGAGCGGGCAGCTACGCGTGGCGCCGGAGCACGTGTCGGATGCCGTGCTGCGCGTGATGGGCAAGCCTGAGAACGCGGTGTATGAGCGTTTTTGCGATATGTTCGAGCGCGCGACCAAGGCGTGCGGCAAGAAGCAGTACGTGGTGCCTTATCTGATGAGCTCGCATCCGGGATCAACCCTTAAAGAGGCCATCGAGCTGGCGGAATTCTGTCGTGATTTGGGATATATGCCTGAGCAGGTGCAGGATTTCTATCCCACGCCGTCTACCATGAGCACCGCGATGTATTACACGGGCGTGGACCCGCGTACCATGCGGCCGGTGTATGCGCCCAAAAGCGCGCACGAAAAGGCTATGCAGCGTGCGCTCATCCAGTACCGCGACCCCAAAAACTATGATCTGGTGCTCGAGGCTCTTCGCCGTGCGGGACGAATGGATTTGGTGGGCTATGGCCCCGAGTGCCTGATCAGACCGCGCAAGGGCAAGGGCAAAAGCCCAGCCGGCGGCAATGGTGCGCCGCGCAAGGACAGCGTCGACACCTCCGCACGCAAAGGTAAGAGCAAGGGCAGGGGCAAAATCCCAGCTGACGGCAATGGTGCGCCGCGCAAAAGCAAGGGCAACCTCGACACCTCTGCATGCAAAGGCAAAGGCAAGAGCAAGGGTGGCATAGATGCCTCTGCGCGCAACGGCAAGGGCAGGGGTTGCGGGGGCTCTCCCGTGCGAAAGGGCAAAAGGACCGACAGAGAAAAAGCCCGCGGCAAAGATGGAGGGCGCGCTTAACGCCTGCACCGCAATGCTGCTGAAAAAGACGCGTTTAGCGAGATTTGGGGGCTGCTTTGCTGAAAAAGACGCGTTTAGCGATTCCCAGCAGTGCCCAGGGTTGATGTTTCATGGCTCTTTAATAGAGCGGTTTTCTATAATGCCTGATGAAAGGCTCATTCAAGATTTCCTTCTTTAGACCATGCTTATTTCGGACAGGCGAACTTTCGCTAAACGCGTCTTTTTCAACAACGAGGAGCCCGATTTTCGCTAAACGCGTCTTTTTCAGCAGGGGCATTTTTTGAGAATGCGTTTTCAGCAAGACGCTACGTGAAGGATGCGGGCGGCAGTACGCAGATGTGCGACAGACGGGGAATAACAGCGTTGGTCTCGCGACAATCGACATCGGCGGCGAAGGGCTGGCGGAGGAGCGGCTTGGTGGAAAGTAACGTGTTGGAATCCGATTGGCGCAGGGTATGCGTATTTCATCAGCCGGTGGGATAATGTACGAATGCGGACGATTTCCAACATACCATCTCCTGAAGGCGACGCGGCGGCATCGGCGCGGGGCGTCCTTGATGCATCGCGTGCCGAATTGCGCGAAAGCCCGGTCACGCTATTCAATCTGTTCTGGATTTTCGTGATTTGCAGCGTGCTGGGGCTCGTGGTTGAAACCGTGGTGAGCTACCCCATCGACGGCGTGTGGAAGAATCGCGCCGGTTTGGTTTGGGGGCCGTTTTCTCCTATCTACGGCGTTGGTGCGGTGCTGATGACCATGGCTCTGCATAAGCTGCGCATGCGTCCGGCATGGGAGTCGTTTGTGGTCGCGGCGCTCGTGGGTGGTGCATTCGAGCTGGTGGCGGGCTGGTTCTGGAAAAACGCCTTCGGCATCGTCGCATGGAGCTATATCGATCAGCCGTTCAATATCGGCGGATACACCTGTCTTGGTATCGCTATCGTGTGGGGCATCGCCGGCATGGCGTGGATCAAAGTGGGGCTCCCGCTCGCGATGCGCCTCATTGCCGCCATCCCGCCGAATGCCCGCGTGTGGCTCACGGCGTTTCTTGCGGCGTTTCTGGCGCTTGATGTGGTGGTCACGCTCGCAAGCTTCTCATTCTGGTTTGATCGCCAGGCGGGACTGCCCATCACCACGGGGGCGGGGCAGTTCTTTGCCCAGTACTTCGGTGACGAGTTTATGACGAACCGCTTTCAAACCATGAGCATGTGGACCGAGCTCGCGCAGCGTTAGCCGCCGCCTCGCTCCTTTGCTTTCGCGATGCGCCTACAGCACGGGCAGGCGATCGTGGTTGATGGGGCGGTAGAACAGCTCGCGCAGCTCTTGCGCGTCGCGCGTTTGCCCGAGCGCCCACATGGTTTTAGCGACGAGCGCCTCGGTGGTCATGTCGTCGCCTTTGAGGATGCCGGGGCGGTCAACGTAGGCGCGGCCGACTTCATACACGCCAAGGTCGAGCCCTTCCTCGGGCACCTGTGTGGTGAGCACCACCGTTCTGCCCGATTCCACCCAGTCGAAGATCGCGTGCTCGTAGGAGGCGTCTTCGTACTCGGGGATGCCCCCGATGCCAAAGGTCTCCAGGATTACGGCGTCGTAATCGGGCTTGAGCAGCTCAAAAATGGAGGGATTCATCTCGGGGGTGAGCTTGAGCACGATTACGCGCTCGTTGAGGGTGTTGAAGAAATGCGGTCCGCTAGGTGATGCGGGGGCGGCTCCGGCGCGAACGATCCGGCTGTTGCGTATGAGCGCGAGCGAGGGAAAATTAACGCTGACGAAGGCATTTGCGCTCATGGTACGCTGCTTGCGGGCGCGTGTGCCCGCAATGGCCTCGCCGCCGAACACGACCGACACATCGTGCGCGGTGTCGCTTGCGGCAAACAGCAGGCTCTGGAACAGGTTGAGCTTGGCATCGGTGAAGGGGTTCGCCATGGGGCGTTGCGAGCCGGTGAGCACGATGGGCTTAGGGCTGTCTTGCACCAGATATGAGAGGGCGGCTGCCGTATAGGCCATGGTGTCGGTTCCGTGAAGCACCACGAACCCGTCGTAGGCGTCGTAATGCTCCTGGATGCAGGCAGCCATGCGCAGCCAGTCGCGCGGGCGCATGTTGGTGGAATCTATGTTCATCAGCTGGACGATGTCCAGGTCGCATACCTCGGCGATTTCGGGCACGTACCCCGCCAGCTCCTCGCCGGAAAGAGCAGGGGCAAGGCCGTTTCCGTCTTCGGCGGAGGCTATGGTTCCACCGGTGGCTATCATCAGGATGCTTTTCACGCGCGCCCCCTTTGGGTCGAGTCTGAATGCGTCGGGCATGCATTATATGCCATGGGAGGGCTGCGAAAGGGCGCGTTTGCGCCTGCGATTGTCAAGCGTCAGGAATAGGCTAGCCCCTTTCGTCCTGACCTTGCATGCGTTCGGCAAGCCGTTTGGCGCGAGTCTCCTCTTCGATTTCTCGGGCGAAGCGCTCCATCTTCCTCTCCACCTCGCTTTGTATGCCGAAGAGGGTGCGCCCGCTTGAGATGGCATGGGGCTCCTCGCCCGTTGCCTCGGCGAGGAGCTGCTCGCGGATGAGTTTCCATTTTCGTTCGAAGTCGTCCATGCGCACATATTAGCGTATAGACGCATACATGCGGCGGCTTTGCGCTACGAAATCAGAACCGCCATCGAGCCGCAGGCTTCCCAGATGCGCCCAAACTCCTGCGCGTCACGCGTGACGAGCCCTTCGAGCGGATCGCATACCAGCACGCTATCGTCCTGCGTGCCATAGAGCACCACGCAATGCTCTTGCGAATACCAGGCGTAGCGTCCTAGGTAGGCTCCGGTGAAGGCGGGGTCAACCATGTCAACGGTGCTCCATACGACAACGGGGTAGCCGCGCTCAATCAGTTCAATCATGTCGGAGAACGCCTCCCCGCTTACGTCTTGCGCGCGTTCCTCGGCATCGCGTTCCTCAAGGAAGGCGTTGGCGGCGTCCACGATGGCGGGCGGAAACGCGGCGTCGCCGTATTCGATATAGGGATTTCCCGCGAAGGCGTGCTCCGAGGTTGCTGTGGGGTCTATCGTCAGGTAGTTCTTCACGATGTCTATCGGCGAGGTGCCATATCCCATGCTCTTGAGCACCGCCGCAAGCGATGCCGCCTCGCATCCAGCGGGCAGCTCCGGGTTCTGTAGCGTCTCCTCGATGTTTTGGGCGTAGGGCACCTGGGCCGACTCCAAGGCGCTGCGTACGGATTCCGCCAGCTCGCCGGATGATGCAGCGGCGCGCGTTGCGCTCTGAACGCTAACGGAGCCTGCGGTTTGCGAGAAGCTTTGGGATGCGAATGCATCTTGGTTTTCGTCGGTTCGATCGCGCAATAGCGCGCCTTCTACCGTGCTGAATGCCGATGCGCTTAGGGCGCTTTGCGTATCGGCGGCGTCATCTGAATGCCGTTCGCACGCGGTGCGGTTCGGCCTTGCGTCTGCCGCCTGGTGCGCCTGCCAAGATTCCTGGTCGCCCATCAGGCTTTCCAGTCCTCGTCCTAGCGCGTCGCCCTTCGATTTGCTCGGGCGGTTCTCATATGCGTCGTCACGGTTCATTTCGTCCTCCTCCGCATGGGAATGCGCGGTAACGAACGAAAGCGTAGGACCTCGAGTAAGCTTCAGGTCAAGCGCCGCCAGGTAAATACATTGGGCAACCGCAAGGCTGTAAAAATGCTTAATGAATAATGCGGCCGATTGGGGGCCGCGCGGCAATTTGTTCAAGAGCTTTCTGGTTGCTGCATGTAGCATAATGCGGAAACGACCAATCGGCTCATGCGGCAGGCGAGAGAGGCGAAGTGGGAAGAAGCAATCATATTCGGAACATGCTTGATCTGAAAGGCGAGGTATGACGGCTGAAAGCACGGCGAATAGGGGAGGGTCCATCGGGGCGGCGCATGCGTTCGCTTTGTTCACGGTGTTTGTCTGGGGTTTCACATTTGTCTCCACCAAGGTGCTGCTTGAGGACTTCGCGCCCATCGAGGTGCTGTTCGGGCGTTTCGTTATCGGGCTGGTTGCTTTATGCGCGCTGCGACCGCGCGTCTTGCGGCTCAAGCGCCGCTCCCACGAGCTGCTCTTCATCGCGGCGGGGCTCACGGGTGTGACGCTGTATTATCTGCTTGAGAACATCGCGCTCACGTTTGCCCATGCCTCAACCGTGGGCGTGCTGGTGGCGGTGTCGCCGCTTTCCACGGCGGCCATCGCATTTGTTCTGGGGCGCGAAAGGATGCATGTGCGCTTTGTGGTGGGTTTGGTTGTCGCGATTGCGGGCGTTGCCTTGGTGTGTTTGGGCGAGGCTGGCGTGCAGGCGCTTTCGGTGGGCGATGCGCTCGCCTTGGCGGCAGCGCTCATGTGGTCGGTATATTCCACGCTGGTAAAGCGTATCGCCGATTTGGGGTACGAGACCATTGCGTCTACTAAGCGCACGTTTGTCTGGGGGCTGTTGTTCATGCTGCCGCTGCTTGCCCCTCTGGGCGCGCAGCCCGATCTTTCCCGCCTTGTCGATGCAGCCAATGCGGGCAATCTGCTGTTTTTGGGGCTGGCAGCATCGGCGGGGTGCTTTGTTACGTGGGGCATGGCGGTATCGCGCTTGGGCGCCGCCAAAACGAGCGCCTATATCTATCTGGTTCCGGTGATTACCGCCGTGGCTTCCGCGATGATTCTGGGCGAGTCGGTTACGCTCGCCATGGCGGCGGGCATCGTGCTCACCATCGCGGGGTTGGCGCTTTCGGAGGGGCGTGTGCCGCTTTGCCGTGCGCACGCGGCTCCTCCATATGAGGAGGTCGGCGCCGGCGCCAGCGAGAAAAGAGATGAAACCGAACGGATGTGACGAGGATTGCATCGCTATAGAGCTCAGGCGCACGACGTACGGCGATTACCCCGCATGATTACGAGCATTCGCTGCCGGAAGGATGTCGAACTACGTAACAATGGCGGGCGTAATAGAAAGGCCTGAGCTGGTTGTTCGATCGTTGAGTCGCGGCGCTTTTATGGGGATGCACGGTACGGTAACGGCTTGGGAAAACGCGCCTGCGACAGGGTACAATCAAGGCGAGATTGAACCCGACGTGAAAGGCGGTTGTGCCATGGCTAAGACGTTGGTTTTGATGCGGCACGGAAAGGCGGCTGCCCGCGAAACGTGGCGCGAGGATGACGCGTTGCGTCCTCTGACCGAGGGTGGCACGCGGGCGCTCGAAGAGTCCGTCCCGCAAAGCCTGGCGCTTTTGGGCGGCGCGGCGCGCGACGGCGTTCAGGTGTGGGCGAGCCCGGCGGTGCGCACCGTCCAAACGGCCCGTATTGTGGCGCATGCGCTCAAGGCCGGCGAACCCAAGGAATGCGAGTTTCTATGGCGCCAGGACGAAGAGGAATTTCTTGCTGCGCTTGAGGAAAGCGATACGTCGTGCGTGGTCGCCGTGGGACATAACCCGTTCGTCGACGACATGACGGCGCGGCTGACGGGGGTGCGGCTTCCGTTTTTCCCGGGGGCCGCGGTTGCCTTGCGCCTGGAGAGGCGGGCGGCGTCCCCTAAGCCCTCGGCGCGCCTTCTGTGGTTCGTGCAGGGTCCCAAATCGGGCAGGTTCGCCAACCTCGTTGCATTGGAGAACGTGATCGCACGAGCGTCCGACACGGTGGAGATGCGCTTGAAGGCGTTCTTCGAAAACGAGCAAGATCCTGAAACCATGCACAAGCTGCGCGTTTCCATCCGCACGATGCGCAGCTTGGTGGCGTTTATCCAGCCTTGGCAAAAAGAGTCGCAGAACAAGGCCATACAACGCGACCTTCGCACGGTGGTGCGGTGGACGTCGCGGCTGCGCGAACTTGATGTGCTTGTCGGTCAGGCGGCGGAGCTTGAAGGCGGGTCTTTGGAGCTCGTGGAGGCAATCGTTCAGCTGCGCAATGAGGAGAGGGATCGCGTAGCCAAAAAGCTGCGTAGCAAGCAATGCAGGCGACTTTTGGGCAACGCCCGCGCCCATGCGACGGGCATCGAGTGGCGTAAAGGGATTGCGCATGAAGGGATTGCTCGCAAGGCCGTCAGAGCGCGCTTCGAGGCGCTTGTGGGCGATCTTGAATGCGCCATGCTTGCGCTTGATATCGCCGACGCCGAAGCGACCCATGATGTGCGCAAGGATGCCAAGCGGGTGCGCTACGCCGCCGAGAATTTCGGCATGTTCCTGGACGAGGGCGCCGTGGCCGTTGCGAAGCGCATGGTGAAGATGCAGGACGGCCTGGGCGCCATCTGCGATGCCCGCGTGAATGTGGGCATTATCGACGAATTCCCGAGGAAAAAGCTTTCCGAGGCCGCCGCTTTGAGTCTTGCAGCGCTTAGGGAGCGCAATGTGGCCGTGCTGTCCGAGGCGCTGGGTGCCGGATGGGCAGGCCGAGCCAGCGGGGACGCGTACGGGGATGCGTGGTCCGACCGGACAGACGAAGGCGCTCAAGGCGCCCAGCCCAGCCAAGACGCGGACTCAAGCCAGACCGGCCAAGACGCGGTGGCCGAGGAGCCTGTCCACGACATGGGAAACGACGGATCCGTTCGGCCCGTCGAGGCGGAGCGCAGCGAAGAAGCTCAGGCAGGGCAAATGATTACCGATGAAGTACCTAAACAATGAGCTGCGAAAACACATATCTATACACCGTATAGATATGAATGGTAGCGACAGTTCGGTGGAATAGTCGGCCGCGTATGCGCTATCATGCGCGCAATACGTCAGAGTGAAGGAGGAACCATGTCGTTTCTTGATTTGGCCTATGCACGTTACTCGGTGCGTCACTATGAAGATCGCTCCGTGGAGCAGGAAAAGGTCGATGCGATTGTCGAAGCCGGCCGCATCGCTCCAAGCGCGCACAACTTCCATCCCACGCGTATCGTGGTATGCGACACCCCTGAGCTTTTGGCGAAGGCGGCGGCGTGCGAGCCTCGTTTTGAGAAGAACGGCAGCATCTTTGGCGCTCCGCTGGCGTTTGTGGTGTGCGCGAAGACCGAAGACGCATGGGTGCGCTCCTACGACGATATGAACTCGTCGCTCATCGACACCTCCATCGTGTGCGACCAGATGATGATGGCGGCGACCGACCTAGGGCTCGGTACCTGCTGGGTGTGTGCGTTCGACCCCGAGGTGGCGCGCCGCGAGTTTGATATTCCGGAAGGCGTTGAGCCGGTGAGCATTTTGGTGGCGGGCTATGCCCAGCCGCGCGAGCTCGATTCTGAGCGCCGAGAGGCTCGACGTATTCCCCTGGCACAATTCACCGATGTGAACGCATAGGCCACTGCGCGGCGTGCGCCGTTCTGCACAGGTGCTGATTTGCAGGCCTCGGAGATTGCTCCGGGGCCTTTTGCATTTCTGCCGCCAGCATGGCCGGAGCGCTAGGATGCGCAGATTGTTCCGCAAAGAATCCTTTTGGCAGCTTGGGCAAGGACAATGCAGGAGGGCATCATTGAATACGCTGCGAGCCTGAATCTCAAATCGGCGAGCTACGCGTTCGTCTTCACGCAGTCGGCGCCGAGACAGTGCGCTGCATAAAGAGGCAGCTGACGTATTTCGTTTCCGCATTCGTCTTGCGTTCGTTCAAAATTACGGTCGGAGAGTACGACGGCATAGGGCGAATGGGCCTTTTCCATAAACGTTTCTAACGTTCGCGCTCTCACGTTACGCGCGGATTTCACTTCTACGGGTATCACGCGCATTTGGTCGTCCTGCAGAAGAAAGTCAAGCTCTCCCTTGCCTGACCAAGAGTTCGGGGGCATCCAGTAGAATGTTTGGAGGTTGTTTGAGGTGAATGCCTGCATAACGGCATTCTCGGCGATAGCCCCTCTGAAATCCGATGAAAGAGGAAGATTGGTCGATTCCGCCTCCAGCCAGAGGCGAGGATTGACTGACAGCTTATAAAACATGAGCCCTGTGTCGGCAAGGTATACCTTGAAAAAGCTTCCTTCTTTTTCCGAGTAAGGAACAAGCGGTGCTTCAGTGCATTCGGTGAGGTCGTTGATTGAAATCATGCCTGCGCCCGCCAACCAGTCAAGCGGTTCAAGCAGTTTGGTTCGTCTGCCGCCGCGTTCGACCTCGGAGTATTTGAATTTTTTTGTAGACGACCGAAGCAGTTGGGCGGGAATGCTGCGCCACACCTTGCGCGCCGCAAGGGCGCTGATGCCGTTATCGGGGTCGGTCATGTCCGCCGTGTATATTCCGTCTACTTCGCGTTGCTGTACGCGAGTTTCATCAATGTCATTTGTGGCAACAAAAGCAGCAACAGCGCCCGGCATGCCGCCAATGACCTGATAATATCGAAAAAGCTGCGATGCGCGGATATGCGCCGGATATGGTTCGAGAGATTCGGCATGGACGCGAATTGCCTCTGCCATCGCGTCTTCGCCCATGGCCCAGAGAAACTCCTCGAATGATAACGGATGCATTGTTTCCTGTTGCACGCCGCTGGGAAAGGGAAGGTCTCGCTTGCGTGTGGCCACTCCAAGTTGGCTACCTGTTGCCGCTATGCGCCATCCTGATTCTGAGAAAAAGCGGAGAGAATTGAGGGCGCGTTCGCACAGCTGCACCTCATCAAAGAGGATGAAGGCGCTCTCGCGGTCGAGCTTAACGCGTTTATACTCCGCGATACGTTTCATAGTTGCATCCACATCGTCGGTGGGGCCGTCGAAAAGAGGCGCTATGAGATCGAGGTCGGTTTGGAAGTCGAGTTTCACGAAGTTGTTACCAGCAAGACGCCTGCCCACCTTTTCCACGGCAAACGTCTTGCCTACGCGCCTTGCTCCCCGCACTAAAAGAGGGCGATTTGCTGGTGCAAGAGCCCATTTTTCTATAAGGGCTTCGAACGTCCTTTTGAGTGTCATGTGCAGTACCTCGTTTGGTCTATTCGTCAATTAGTGTATTTAGAATACACGAAATTCTGAAAATCATGCATTATAGATACACGAAAATAAGAAAAACGTGTATTTCAGATACATAAAATTCTGAAATTTAGTGGCACGGAGTCGCACGACCTGTTTTAGGCATTCGAGCTTGCTCCGCAATGGATCTGTTCTGTTCGGTTCTTCTGCTCCGCGCTCCTTGTATCATTTTATGGCATCCGGAGTTGCGTGCATGATGCGGGGCGCCGGGTTGGCGGGTGTTAATCCGGCGTTCACGCTTTTGCTGTTTTTCGGAAGCCTTCATGCCCGTTCGGTAACGGATTGGGATGCAGGCGGGCGGGCTAAAGGGGCGTGCCCTATCATAGACCCAACGATAAGCCGCAGCCTTGCGGCGGATGGAGTGCCTCTATGCGTGCCCCGTCTTCGTTTATGGTCTAGGAGGCTTCATGAGTTCTATGCCGGAGCCGTTGCGCCCCGCGTATGCGACGGGCGATTCCGCCGCCGTTACGGGGTCTAGTTCGGATACTTCGAAAAAGAGGAGCGCTTCGTCTGCCGGGAAGGCATCCGCTCGCTCCCAATCAAAGAAAACAGCTGCAAAAAGTCGGGAAAAATCGAGCAAAGGGGCGCGTTCGAGCGCGAAGCGTTTCGTGAAAGCCGCGTATGAGCCCCTGCGCCGTGCGGTTTCGGGCGGCGGCAAGGCGCGCGCGGCAGCCAATGGCGGAATGCGCGAGCAGCCTGCGCTTGCCGCGCATGACGCGTCTTCCGAAGACCGGCGTTCGAAGAGCGCCGCGAAGGCGGTGGCATCCGTCGAGGTGATCGACGCGCCGCGCGCTGGCTCCGCCCCTGCATCGGCTCCTGTCCGGGCCCAGGACCATCCCGCCATTGGGGCGGAAGACATTGCTTCGGTGATTGCGGCGGCCGCGAACGTGTCCACGGGGCTTTCCGTTGTCACGCAGTCGGAGACGCAGCGCCTTCGCACAGCCGAGGCGATGATGCGCGAATCGCTCCAGAAGTATCAGGCGGCTATGCGCCAGATGGAGGTTCGCCTCGAGGTGCTCGATCGCGACCTGAGCCTGAAGAAGAACCGCAACCCCATTCACCATATAGAATCGCGCATCAAAAAGCCGGCGAGTATTTTCGAGAAGCTGCAGCGGCAAGGTTTCCCTGTGACCATCGAGAGTATGGAGGAAAACCTCTTCGACATTGCGGGCGTGCGCGTGATCTGCTCCTACATCCATGACGTGTACAATCTTTTGGATTCGCTGAAAAAGCAGGACGATCTAGAGATCGTGACTGTCAAAGACTACATCGCCAACCCCAAGCCCAATGGGTATCGCAGCCTGCATGCCATCGTGCGCATCCCCGTGTATTTCATGGACAAAAAAGAGATGGTGCCGGTCGAGGTGCAGATGCGCACCATCGCCATGGACTTCTGGGCGAGCCTTGAGCACAGCTTGAAATACAAGGCCGTCCACGAGGTGCAGGGGATCGACGCCTCTGACGAGCTCAAAGACTGCAGCCGTATCATCGAGGACGTGGAGGCGCGCATGCAGATTCTGGCGCGAGCTCTCGAGGTTGAGGACTAACCGGCCGTGTGCAGACGGTTTTTTACGCTCACCTGGGATGAGGCGCTTCAGGCGGCTGCGTTCGTGGAGGCCGTGTCCCCTGTGGTCTCTCAGGCGGAGTGGCCTGCGGCCGTCCAGTCCGAGTCGGGACGTTTTGCGCCTGCTGCCAAGACCTTGGGGAACTCCGCTGGCTCTGAGGCCGACGGCGCCCAGTCGGGGTCCATTTGGCCTGCGGTCGAAGATCTGTCATGTCGCGCCCAGGCGGTTCCCGGCGATGGGGTGCTGGTGCTTCTGGGGGAGCCCGCCGGTCCGTCGAGCTCCATGTGGTTTCGTCCGGTGGAAATGATCTGGGGATATGCCGCTCCGTGGAAGCAGGGCGGAGCGGGTCTTGTGTACAACGCGCGCATCGAGAGCGCGCTGGGCAAACCGGAGGGCATGTGGGGCGAGTCCGTTCGACGCCGCCGCTGCATTGTTCCCACCTGGGGGTTCTTCGAATATCACGACAAGGAGCGTGTGCCCAGCCCTAAAACGGGTCGACCCGTGAAACGGCCCTATCTATTTGGCTCGGTTCCCCGGGATTGCGGTTCTGATGCGGCGGCGCGTGACGCTGGGGCAATGGCCCGCGATGCCCGTCCTGAGGCGGCGGCTTGCGACGGAGCTTCATCAAACGCTGCCTATCTCACGTTGCTTGCGGGCATTTACGAAGACGGCCGCTTCGCGGTGGTCACGTGCGAGCCTACGCCCGACGCCGCCGCGGTGCACGACCGCGTGCCACTTGTGCTTGAGCCTCATGAGGCGGGGGTGTGGCTTGGCGAGGGCTATGCCGTGCTCGCCAACCGTGCAGGCGTGCGCTTGCGCATCGAGCCCGCACGGTCGCCCGATGCCGCGCGAACCAAAGCGGGGGAGAGCCCCGATGGGTTTGTGCGCGTCGGCTTGGGGCCGAGCTTGTCTTTGGACGCCGCTCGTGCTGCGGGCGCCGACTCGCAGGGAGAAGGCGGCCAGCTCTCGCTTTTCTGAGTGCCCCGCCTGTCCCTGGGTGCGATGGCCGCGTTTGCGCCTTGGGCTGCGATGGCTGCGTTTGCGCCCTGGGGCTGCGGTTCGCTGCCGGCGGCGCCTCTTGCCGTCTTCGGCGCCGCGTTTGCGCACCTTGGGTTGTGGCCGGGCCCGCTCACCGCTGCGCGCGTTCCTTCCTTCCTTCCTTCCTTCCTTCCTTCCTTCCTCTTAGGCTTCATTCTTTTAAGCCTGAATTAATGTCTATGGATTCTGACAATATGTCATTTTACCTCTTGACTTTGAGCGCGCTCCAGCATGTACCTTGCGTATCGCAATGATGTTTCAAGAAGGAGGCAAAAAGCATGGCGAGCCAGGGAAAACTTACGCGCAGGCAGTTCGCAAACGGCATGGCGGCACTTGCGGTGCTTACTCCCATGACGGCGTTTCTAGATTCATGCGCTTCGAGCGACAACGGGACGCCAGATATTACAGGGCAGGAAGGGCAGGACGCCTCCAGCGAGGCCGATTCTGCGCAGGAGCAGCAAGCGGCGCCCGAGGAGCAGACGAGCGATTCGTCAGGGCGAATTCTGGTGGCGTACTTTTCGGCATCGGGCAATACGGAGGGCATAGCTCAAGCAATTGCGGATGAGCTTGGTGCCGACGTGTTTTTCATAGAGCCGACCGACCCCTACACCGAAGAGGATCTGGGCTACAACAACTCCGACAGCCGCACCAGCCGGGAGCGCGATGACCCCAATCGCTCGATTGAGCTCGAGCGCATCGTCCCCGACGGCTTCGATTCGTACGACACCGTGTTTTTGGGGTATCCCATCTGGTGGGGCAACGCCTCGTGGGTGATGGACAATTTCGTTTCCGGCAATGATTTCACGGGCAAGACGGTGATTCCTTTCTGCACCTCGGGATCTTCGCCCATCGGGTCGAGCGCTGAGGACTTGGCCGCCATGGCGGGCACCGGCGAATGGCTCGAGGGTCGACGCTTCGGCGCTGGAGCGGGAAAGCGAGCACTATTGCGAGAAAAGTGCGGGAAAGCGAGGAAGGCATGAGCACCATTACAAGACGGACGTTTTTGCAGGGTGCCGCAGGAGTGGGTGCGGCGGCTCTGACGGGCGGAATTCTCTCGGGCACGCGATGGGCGGCTTTGGCGGCGCGGTCAAAAACTGCTCAATCGGAATTGCGTCAAGCGAAGGCAAGGTGCTCATCCACAGCGCCGGCGCTTCTACCACCTCGTGGGGCAGCCCCGCGCAGGACGATTTTCTGGAATCTATGGCCGAGGCTACCAAGGCGGTTTACGACTACATGGGCGGGTACATGGCGTTCATCAACGTGATGAACAATCTTTCGGTGGATTGCGACTGCGACAGCCATCCTGCCGATCCCGACATGGAGGATATCGGCATTCTGGCTTCTATGGATCCGGTGGCCCTTGACCGCGCATGCGTCGATTTGGTGTGTGCCGCGCCCGACGGCGCCTCGCTCGTCGAGCACATGGAGAGCCGCAACGGCGCCCATACGCTCGAGCACGCCGAGGCTATAGGGCTGGGAAGTCAGACGTACCGGCTTATTGATTTGGATGTTTAAGTGTCGCGCGCTCTGCGTGGGTAGCGCGCCGGTGGATGCAGCGGCTGTGCAGCGCGATGCGAGCGCCGCGCCGCACATTTCGGGTGGTTGATGGAAGGAGATACGACATGCAGTATACGAAGCTCGGTCATTCGGGCATTGAGGTTTCCAGGCTGTGCCTGGCGGAATGAGTTTCGGCGAGCCCGATCCGGGATTTCATCAGTGGACCATCGGCGAAGACGAGATGCGTGAGGTTATCGGGCGCGCCTGGGAGTTGGGCGTGAATTTCATCGACACGGCAAACTGCTATGCGAAAGGCACAAGCGAGCTGTTCATCGGGCGGGCGCTTCGCGAACTGGGCATTCCGCGCGATAAGGTGGTGCTGGCGAGCAAGGTGTACTTCAACGAGGGAAGGCTGTCGCGCGAGGCCATCAATCGCGAGATAGACGGCACACTCGATCGTTTGGGTACCGATTACCTTGACCTGTACATCATCCATCGGTTTGACTACGACACGCCCATCGAGGAGACGCTCGAGGCGCTTGACGGGCTGGTGCGCGCGGGCAAGGTGCGCGCTCTGGGGGCGAGCGAGATGTACGCCTACCAGCTCCACTCCATGCAGGTGTGCGCCGAGCGAAACGGCTGGACGAAATTCACCAGCATGCAGTGCCACTACAACCTGCTCTATCGCGAAGACGAGCGCGAGATGATTCCCGTATGCCGCCAGTTCGACATGGCGCTCATGCCCTATAGCCCCATGGCTTCGGGCCATTTGGCGCGCCCCACGTGGGAGGCCGACACGGCCCGCGCCACGACCGATGCCGTGATTCGCAACAAATACGACGCCGCAAAGGCGGCCGACATGCCCATAGTGGAGCGCGTTGCCAAGGTCGCCGCCGATCATGGCGTGCCTATGGCCCAGGTGGCGCTCGCCTGGCATTGGGCGCGCGGAGTCGAGGCCCCCATCGTGGGATGTTCTAAGCCCGCGCGCGTCGATGACGCAGTTGCCGCGCTGGATGTGAAGCTGACGGAAGACGAGGTTGCGTATCTGGAGGAGCCGTATGTAGCGCATGAGCTGGTGGGGCCCTTGGGGCGGCCCGGCGAGAAGGCGCTTGCCGGAACCACCGACCCCAACGCGAAATAGGCGCAAGGTAGCCGCTCGACCGTTTTAGGCCTGAAGGGATGATGGGCAAGTCATTCTTTCAGGCCTATTTTTTATGTCTTGGTCCATTCGTACCCACCTGCAACGATGCTTTATTCCAGATGATTTGCGGTATGCACACTTGCAAATCTTTTGCAAAGTCAAGTCTTTACGGAGCGCTTTTTTATGTTTTCGCAGGTGCCGCATTGTGTATTTTTTCGTAGGCGGCCCTCAAAAAAGTTTTTCTTTCGTGCCGACCTGCACAAACATAATAAAGTGGTCATTTGAGCAAGAAAACACAATATCTTGTGCCCGTTTGGGGTTATTATGTGACGGCACCAAAAACCTTGCTCCGCTATCTGGAGCGGGGTTTCTAAATGCTATCATTCCGGTATCAATTGACGAGGATGCCTGCAGCTCTTGGGCATGGCAGGCAGCATATTTGCGCACTCCAGAAAGCTTTCTTTTGGAAACTTTCCATAAAGGAGAAACTGGGGTTTGCGCAAAGCGTCTGCGGCACGCGGTACGGGTACCAGGTGGCGTTGGCGTGTGGCATGTCGATTCGCGGCGATGGGCGGCATCGAGCGGCAGGCAATGCCCTAAAGAGGTTATACGGTGTCGGCGTAAGCCGGCAGCAGGCAAGTGGCAAAGGACAAAGGTCAGGAGATTTCGCCATGAAGATTATCAAGCGCAGCGGTTCGGAAGTCGCTTTTGACATCGATAAAATCGTGCGCGCCATCGAAGGCGCCAACAACGAGGCGGAAGCCCCCGAGCGCCTGACCGCCGACCAGATCGCCTTTGCCGCCCACAGCGTGGAGTGGCTGTGCGAGCGCGCTGGTCACACCGTGTCTGTGGAAGAGATTCAGGACATGGTGGAGAACCAGATTATGGCCCTGGGCCGCTACGATGTTGCCCGCCGCTACATCATCTATCGCTATGTGCAAAGCCTCAAGCGTACCGCCAACACCACCGACGACCGCATCCTGTCGCTGATCGAATGCAATAACGAAGAGGTCAAGCAGGAGAACTCCAACAAGAACCCCACGGTTAACTCCGTGCAGCGCGACTACATGGCAGGCGAGGTGTCTAAGGACCTCACCATGCGCATGCTGCTGCCTCAGGACGTGGTGAAGGCCCATGAAGAGGGCATCATCCACTTCCATGATTCGGATTACTTTGCTCAGCACATGCACAACTGCGACCTGGTGAACCTTGAGGACATGCTGCAAAACGGCACCGTCATCTCCGGCACCATGATTGAGCGTCCGCACAGCTTCTCTACGGCGTGCAACATTGCAACGCAGATCATCGCTCAGGTGGCCAGCTGCCAGTACGGCGGCCAGTCCATTAGCCTTACGCATCTCGCGCCGTTCGTTGACGTGAGCCGCCAGAAGATTCGCCGTCAGGTGCTTGACGAGATTAATACGCTTGGACTCGAGGCTTCGCCCGACAAGGTGTCCGAGGTGGTTGAGAACCGTCTGCGCGATGAGATTCGCCGCGGCGTGCAAACCATCCAGTACCAGGTGGTCACGCTCATGACCACCAACGGCCAGGCGCCCTTCGTTACCGTATTCATGTACCTGGGCGAGGCGCGCACCGATGCCGAGCGCCACGATCTTGCCATGATCATCGAAGAAGTGCTGCGCCAGCGCTACGAGGGCGTGAAGAACGAGGCCGGCGTGTGGATCACCCCGGCGTTCCCCAAGCTCATCTACGTGCTCGAAGAGGCCAACATCCACGAGGACAGCCCGTACTTCTACCTCACCAAGCTGGCCGCTAAGTGCACCGCCAAGCGCATGGTGCCCGACTACATCTCCGAGAAGAAGATGCGCGAGCTGAAACTTTCCAAGGGCGAGAAGCCCGGCGAGGGCGATTGCTACACCTGCATGGGCTGCCGCAGCTTCCTGACGCCCGACCGTTCGGGCAACGGCTTTGACAACGTGGCAAACGCCGGCAACTATGAGCCCGGCAAGCCGAAGTACTACGGTCGTTTCAACCAGGGCGTGGTCACCATCAACCTGGTGGATGTGGCGTGCTCCTCGGGTCGCGACATGAATAAGTTCTGGGAGATCTTCGACGAGCGCCTGGAGCTGTGCCACCGTGCGCTCATGTGCCGTCACGAGCGCCTGAAGGGCACGCTTTCTGATGCGGCTCCTATCCTGTGGCAGTATGGTGCGCTGGCCCGCCTCAAGAAGGGCGAGACCATCGACAAGCTGCTCTACGGCGGCTACTCCACCATCAGCCTGGGATACGCCGGCCTGTACGAGTGCGTGAAGTACATGACGGGCAAAAGCCACACCGATGAGGAGGCCACGCCGTTCGCCATGCAGGTCATGCAGCACATGAACGACAAGTGCGCCGAGTGGAAGGCCGAGAGCAACATCGACTTCTCGCTGTACGGCACGCCGCTTGAGTCCACCACGTACAAGTTCGCGAAGGCCCTGCAGCGTCGCTTCGGCGTGATCGAGGGTATCACCGATAAAGGCTACATCACCAACAGCTATCACGTGCATGTATCCGAGGAGATTGACGCTTTCACCAAGCTGAAGTTCGAGAGCGAGTTCCAGCAGCTTTCTCCCGGCGGTGCGATCAGCTACGTCGAAGTGCCCAACATGCAGGACAACCTGCAGGCCGTTATTCGCGTGATGCAGTACATCTACGACCACATCATGTACGCCGAGCTCAATACCAAGAGCGACTACTGCCAGGTGTGCGGCTACGACGGCGAGATTCAGATCGTAGAGGACGACGGCAAGCTGGTGTGGGAGTGCCCGCATTGCGGCAATCGCGACCAGGAGAAGCTCAACGTGGCGCGCCGTACGTGCGGATATATCGGAACCCAGTTCTGGAATCAGGGCAGGACTGAAGAGATTAAGGATCGCGTCCTCCATCTGTAATTGGGGCGTTATCAAAGGGGGAAGAGGAAGGGAAACATCCCTTCCTCTTCCCCCTTTGGAACCCCTATCTCTATCCCTCGCCCCAGTCCATGAGGGAAACCGGATGCTTAAAGTCCCATTGCCCACCGAAAGAGATGCAGCGAGGGCGTGGCGCGTGGCTGCTCGCTTGTCGAGCGGTCACTGGTAACCGCACGCGTGTTGTCTGGGGGTATGCGCCGCACCCTCGCGGTGGGATACGCAAAGGAATCGACTATGAATTACTCCGAAATCAAATACTGCGATATTGCCAATGGCGAAGGGGTGCGGACCTCTTTGTTTGTTTCGGGGTGCCGGCGCAAGTGCCCGTTCTGCTTTAACGAGGAGGCCCAGAACTTCGCGGCGGGCAAGCCCTTTGATGCGGCGGTTGAGGATGTGATTCTGAAGAGTCTCGAGCCTGAGTACGTGGACGGACTCACGCTGCTTGGCGGCGAGCCTATGGAGCCTGAGAACCAACGCGGGCTGGTGGGCTTCGTGGAGCGCGTGAAGGATCGCTTCCCCAGCAAGAGCATCTGGTGCTTCACGGGCGATGTGCTCTCGGAACTCGAAGAGGGCGGTCGCCATCATACTGAGGCGACTGATCGACTGCTTGCGTGCGTGGACATTCTGGTGGATGGGCCTTACGTGCAAGCGCAATACGACATCACGCTGCGTTTCCGCGGGTCGGCCAACCAGCGCATCATCGACCTGAATGCCACGCGCGCCGCATCTGCCGAGAGGGGCGTGCCCTTGAGCGAAGCGGTGTGCCTGTGGCAGGACGATCCGGTGTTTTCCACGCACTCGATGTAGAAGATCGCTTCGCGGCGATGCTTGCCGTGAGATATCCGAACATGGGAGCCTTTCGCGTGTTGGGCGCATGGCGCGTATTAGGACTTGCGGGTTTGCTGCGCGCTGCACTTGGGGCAGGTCACGCGCAGAGTGCCTTTGCCGCGAGGGCATGCCTCGGCCGCCGCGGCTGTCTGCATCACAAACGCAGCGCTTCAAAGAGCGCTCCGCCCCTTCGTTCCGTCTGCGTTTAGGGCGCATCGCGCGCTGGGGACAATGAAAACGATAGAGGCGAGGTGTGAATTTTTTCTATCCGGAGGGCTTCTGTTGCGCAATTGTCACGGTGCATCATGAAAACGCGCATAAAAAAACGCCCGCATACGGCATGGCGCGTATGCGGGCGAATGGCAACCTGAACTGGGCCTTAAGTAAATCGAACTCGAATTTGCGCCGGCCTGGCGCAGCGTTTAGCTCATAAGCTCGACCGCCACGAACTGTCCGCCCGAGGCATCGCGCAAGTCCACCACGTACCTATCCGGCTCCTGTGCGACAAAGGGGTGCACCACATCGCCTAAAACGGCAGCGCGTCGGTAATCCACGCGTACGATGCGCGGCTCTATGTCGCGGGGCAAGAGCTCGGTGGCCATTTGGATGTATTGGCAATTGTTCACGTGCTCGTTGGTGTCTATCATGCTGCGGAGCACCGCGAAGGGCTCGTGCTCCTCGGCGCCTTCCGGCACAGACACCCTGTGCGCTTCGGGCGGCATCTCAAGCGGCGCGCCCAGGCCGTAGCGCTCCACGTGCTCGGGGGCGGGTTTCGCCGGCTTTCCCTTGGCAAGGTCCATGAACACCCAGCTCGAATCCGCGCGCGCTATGATGCGGCCGGCTCCATCCTTCATGTAGAAATTTCGGTTCGCCATAAGCCCGCGGAACTTGTAGGCGAAGGTGCCCACGGCTATTTCTTCGCACAGTTCGGGGTAGCGGTCGACTACGATTTGCCAGTGGGAAAGCACCCACGCCTTTTGCTCGCTTTTAAGCCACGCCATGCCTACGCCCAGCACTTCAGATTGGAACGTGCTGCAGTCTTGGAAGTAATTGACCAGGGCCGGCAGCGTGAGACGCCCCCGATGGTCCACCTCGCTGTAGCGCACGCGCGCCTCAAATTCGAACGCGGGGCCTTTAAGGCATTCTCTGATGTCATCCATGCTCGCTCCTTGATCGCATTGCGTACTGCTAGGGGAGTATAACGCGAGGGTATGAAGCGCAGCGGCAGATGGGGATTCGTTTTCGGCTCGTTGTCGATGCGGGTGTCCGTCTTTCTTGCCACGCGCCCCGGAGGTGGATGCGCATGAAAAAAGGCGACTGCAAGAGCCGCCTTTTCGCGTGTATTCAGGGTGTCGGGTTGCGCTTTGGGCCGTCGCGTTGTGCCGTTGCGTTGGGCTTACGCTGGGCCAGAGCCGCAAGTTTGGCTATTCCACGCCCACGATCACATCGGTGGACTTGACGATGGCGAGCGCTGCGGCGCCTTCGGCGACGGAGGAGATGGTGCCCTTGAGCTGATTGCGAGCGGAGATTTTCATGACAGTCCTTTCTTCGTTTGGTGCGGCCCCATGCTGCCTGCTTTGCTGAGCGCGCTGCGGGGCGGTGTGGCCGCGTTGCTTGACGGGATGCAGTATGCCTGCGGAAAGTCACCCTGTGAAGGGGTCGGACGAAACACGCCCCTGGTCGTTTCGTTTCGTCACGTTTCGCACAACGGGCCTCTTTCATGTGTGAAGGAGCCGTGAAGCGCGTGGCATCGAAGGCCGGCGCGGCGGCGGCGTTCGCGGCGCGGTGCGTTGCGATGCGGGCGTCCCGTTCGCCGCCCGGTTGTTTTCGGGCGGACGGGACCCCTGCGCGATAACGGGGCGCAAGCGCGAACGATCGAATGCGTCGATCGCCGCTCCTGTCATGGGTGGTGTTGCTGCGACTGGGTTTTGGGGCGCGCCCCCTTGCTTGTCTCGGCGCGCGGCTCATATACTCTTAGGCAAGAATATTTATAATTCAGAATACTATTGAGCTCGTATAATGAATGTATTCAAGAACAGCTCGCCGCCGCACAGGCCCAGCCCGCCGCTGCGTTCGCTTGACGCGGCACCTTGCGCGGGCGCATCGGCGTGCAGGCGAGTGCCGGCGGCGGTGAGCGGAGTTAGAGGACGGTATGCCAGAGTCGGATGCGCTTACGGCAGACGAGGTCGCGCAATTGTTGCGCGTGAGCAGGAATACAGTATACAACCTGGTAAAACGCGACGAGCTGGCATCGTATTACGTAGGTCGCAAGATGCGCTTCTCGCGCGCAGATGTGGAAAACTACATCGCCCGATCGGCTGTGTCGGCAAAGGCCGCCGGTGCAAAAGGGTTCACAGCGGGGGCGGGCGCAAGCGGCGCTCACGCATCTGTATGACCGATCGGGCGCATACAATGCGGCATTTGTGGAGCGCATCATGCCTGGCATGCCCGTGCGCCTGGTTCGCCTGGTGCGCCGCAGGCAGGGACTCATTGTGGCAAAGGGCAATCCAAAGGGTTTGCGCGCCTGGGTCGATCTAGGGCGAAGCGACGTGCGCATCGCTAACCGTGAGCGCGGGTGCGGATCGCGCGTGCTGCTTGACGAGAAGCTCGCCGAATGCGGGGTGAGCCGTACGTGCGTGGCGGGCTATGGCAGGGAGCACCCTTCGGCGCTCTCGGCCGCATCGCTTGTGGCGCGCGGGGCGGCCGACGTGTGTGTGGGCTCCGAGCGCGTGTTCCACCAAGTTGAGGGCATTGACTTTCTGCCCTTGCAGGACGAGTGGCTCGATATCGCCCTGTCGCTTGAATCGCCCGCATGCGAACGCGTTGCCGATGCGGTGTGCCGCCTGGTCAGGACGCGCCCCTTCCGTCAAGAGGCGGGACGCATCGTGGGTTACGACGCGTCATGCATGGGCGAAGTGGTGCTTGAGCGCCGATGAGCAGCGTCCGTTGTGCTCCTGGGGAGGAAATATTGGTAGCTGGCCAATTCGCTCGCTCGCGAGGCGGGGTTGACTGCTAAGATTTGCGAATACGCGTGCGCAGGCCGCCCCGCTCGGGGCTGTTCGGCTGCGCTCGCGCGACCAATTCAGCTTTCCGCACGAATCGAGGCACCATGCATACCGAGAACCTTGACGCGATCGTCGAATCCATCGCGCAAAACTACCGTACTTCGCCCGAGATCTTTTTCACCGATCCCGATCGCCACTTTCCCAACAAGAAGAACGTCGAAGGCATCCTCAAGAGCCTTCGACGCGTGATGTTCCCCAGCTACTTTGGCGATGAGGCCCCTACGGGCGCCAAGCCGGAGTACTTCATCGGCGAGATGCTCCTTCGCATCGAGGACTCGCTGCGTCGCGAGCTGCGCGAGGCGTTCTTGTTCCGCGCGGGAAAGGGCGATGAAATGAACCAGATCGCTCCCATCGCATACGAGGACGTTGATGCGCGTGTCGAGGAGGTGTGCACCGCGTTCATGAACCGCCTTCCCGAGGTGCATCGCATCCTGCTGACCGACGTGCAGGCGGCCTTCGACGGCGACCCGGCCGCCCAGAGCAAAGAGGACATCATCTTCTCGTACCCCGGCTTCTTCGCGGTGTTCGTGTACCGCATCGCCCACGAGCTGTACGTGCAGGGCGTGCCGGTTATCCCGCGCATCATGAGCGAGTATGCGCACAGCGGAACGGGCGTTGACATAAACCCCGGCGCGCAGATCGACGAGTACTTCTTCATCGACCATGCTACCGGCGTGGTAATCGGCGAAACCACCACCATCGGCAAGCACGTGAAGGTGTACCAGGGCGTCACGTTGGGTGCGCTCTCCACGCGAGCGGGCCAGCAGCTTGCGGGCGTGAAGCGCCATCCCACCATCGAGGACAACGTGACCATCTACTCGAATGCGAGCGTCTTGGGCGGCGAGACCGTAGTGGGCGCGGGCAGCGTCATCGCAGGCAGCGCCTTTGTGACCGAATCGGTTCCGGCGAATTCGCGCGTGAGCGTGAGCGGCCAGAAGATTTGCGTGCGCGCTCCCAAGAAGAGCGCTGCCAGCTGGGAACTGTAGGACGCAAGCAGGGCGAGGCGCGCCATCGACCTGTCGTCGGAAAAGCCGCACGGTACATATGCGAAACGTTGAGAGCCGCCCGATGTGCGGCTCTTTTCGCGATGCAGGGATATGGCGGAAGACTATAATCACGTGCATTATGAAGAATTGCGAAATCAACATTCCCGACGTCGCGCTGATCATCGAAGGCGGTGGCATGCGTGCCAGCTATACGGCGGGCGCCATCGTCACTATGCTCGAGCGCGAGATGAACTTCGGCAAGGTGTACGGCATATCGGCAGGTTCCAGTCATACGGTGAACTATCTTTCGCGCGATATCGCTCGCACCAAGGCGGCGTTCGTGGACATCGTTAAAGATCCGGATTTCGGCGGCGTGGGCAGTTTCCTGCGCGGAACGGGCTACTTCAACGCGCCGCATCTCTACGAGGGCCTGGTGGAAGACTACGCCGGCACCGACGAGGTCATGGCATACGATTGGGGGACGTTTTGCGCGAACCCTGCCGATTTCCACATCGAGGCGTTCGACTGGGAGACGGGCGAGACGGTGGCCTGGACGCGCAAGGACGTGCAAACGCCGCGCGACCTGCTGCTGCGTGTGCGCGCGTCATCCAGCATGCCCATCTTCATGCCTCCTGTGACTTTCGGCGGCCGCACGTATCTGGACGGCGGCATGGGGGAGAGCTGGGGAATTTGCCTGCGCGCTGCGCAGCGTGACGGATTCAAGCGATTCTTCATCGTGCGCACGCAGGAGCGCGGTTATCGCAAGAAGCCTGTGAGCGCGTTCGAGGCGGCGCTCATGAGAGCCGTATTCGGAAAGCATCCCCTGGTGGCCGAGCGCACCATCGAGCGGTGGCGGCACTACAACGCGCTGCTCGACGAGATCGACGCGCTGGAGGCGTCCGGCGCGGCGTATGTGTTCTACCCCGAGAAGATGGATGTGACCAATAAGACTTCCGATTTGGCCAAGCTCCAGGCCGCATACAACCGCGGCTACGCACAAGCGCAGCGCGAGGCCGACGCCTGGGAGAAGTGGCTGCGAGGATAGCTGCTGCGTGCGGCTTTCCGTCGCGCTCTACGCTTATCTGCGCACATTTTTGACTCGCCGTGGATGCTTTATGGGCGGCGAGTAACGAGTTCGTGGACAATTCTGCCCCGTCTTCTGCGGATGGTATGTTCGATACGCGAGATGAGGCGATGCAGTCTTTTCCTCTTTACGGGGAAGACGCCGCGTCGATGGTTTCGCATGAATTGAGCGTGCTCGATGCGAAGGGGTTGCGTATGGCAGAAACGGCATCGCATGCCGCGGACGGCGTGCGGCAAAAACGAAGAAAACGCGATATCGTGCGCGGGCTATTCGACGACTTGTCCGTTGCGCAGGTGCTTGCGGGCGCCCTGGCGGCGGTTACGTCTATGCTGCTCGCGTCGCAGATTGGTATATACGGTTCGGTCATCGGTGTTGGCGTGGGCTCGGTCATCTCGGCGGTTGCCTCGCAGCTGTACAAAAAGTTCCTCTCGGCTTCTGCCGACAAGATTCGCGAGGTGGGAGGTCATGACGACGATGGCGCCGAAACGACCATTCTGCCTGCGGTAGGCGGCGTCAAGGCGGCCGCTCCGCGCAGGACGCCCCAGGGGGTCCAGGCTACGCTGCAGCCCTTTGCAAGCCAGGGTGCCGAGACGGTCGCGCTTCCCGCGGTTGGCGGCCAAACGGCGCTCATGCCCGCCGTGGACGGAGGTGCGAAAACGACCGCCCCGCCCGTTGAGGGCGGAGGCGTCCAAGGCGCCGCTTCCCAAAACGCGCCGGCTCTGGGCGCGCAAGGCAGGCGTGCCGTCCGTGACGATGCGGGCATCTATGCCGATGAGGCGCGTATCCGCGCAAAGGCTGCCCGCCAGCGCAAGGCGCGCATGCAGCAGCGCGTGCTGCTGGTCTCGGTGGCATCCGCTATCGCCGCGGTGGTCCTGTGCGCGGTGGTCATTAGCATCGCCACGGGCGGCCAGGGCATGGGCGAAAAGCCTCAGCACTTTGTTTCGGCAGGTCAAAACGCGGTGGTGCAGGATGAGCAAGGCTCCGATTCGTATTCCTCTGCATCGCAGGACGAAGCGGGCTCGAATACGAGCCAGGAGGAAGACGGGGCGCACAACGATGCCTCGCAGACCGAGAATTCCTCCTCTGAGAGCGGGGAGTCTTCGAGCTCGGGGTCGGGCTCGACGAGCGGCGCAGGCGAATCTTCGGGCTCGTCTTCCGGCGGCAGCGCTTCGGATACGGGATCGGGGTCGGACTCGAGTGCGTCGGATAACGAGAATGCGTCTTCCGGGTCTTCGGGAGAATCCTCTACGGGGTCCGGCTCCCAGACAGGCGATGGATCGGGTTCTCAGTCTTCGTCTGGCTCGCAGGGCGGCTCCGGCGAATCGGGATCGGGCTCCTCGGACGACATGTCGGCCGGTTCGGGGCAAAGCGATGCTTCATCGGGCGCTTCCGGCGCCGCGCCGGGCTCGTAGCTTTCGGGCGGCATGAAGGGTTCTGCCTTACGCGTGGATTCGCTGCCAAGTGGGGCGGTTGTTGCGGGCGGGCGCACTATAATTCTGCCCAATGGTCGTTTTGCCGCAGTGGTCGGCGGGTGAAAGAGGGTATTCGCAAGCATGGCGTTCAGAGCGTTCGAAAACGCAAAGCGAAAGCTGAAGGGCGAAGGGAGCCCCGATGCGTCCGAAGGGTTCAACCCGTCGGGTGCGGGATCGTCTTCGCAAAACGGCGCCGCGCCCTCGCGCGCTTCCTCCCGCAAGCGCCTTGCGCCCGCCCATCCCGGCAGTACGGGTTCGTTCCAGGATGTCTCCTCCGCCGATACGCGCCGTATGGGCGGCGGCTCGGGCAAGGTTCGAAAGCGCAAGCCCAACTGGATCACGCGCCAGGTAAACCGCTGGGTGAACCGCCTGATGGGGGCCGTTACCGAGCGCAGCTTCGCCGAGCAGGAGGAGCAGTACGCGTCGCACCGCACCACGCGCGACTACGTGTGGAACACCATCGGCCTGGCGTCGTGGGGCGTGGTGTTTCCCGTGCTGTCTATCGTGGTCACGCAGCTGGTGGGGGCCGAGCAGGCCGGCATGTTCGCCATGGCGTTCACCGTGGCGCTTCTGCTCATGTTCGTCGCCAATTACGGCGTGCGCACCTATCAGGTGTCCGATCTCGACGAGGAGCACTCGTTTTCCGACTATCAGATAAACCGCGTTCTCACCTGCGCCATCATGATGGCGGTGGGCTTTGGCTACGGGGCGATTCGCGGCTACGGCGCCGAGATGATGACCATATGCGCGGGCGTGTACGTGTATAAGATGGTGGATGGCTGGGCCGACGTGTACGAGGGCCGCCTGCAGCAGATGGACAAGCTGTATTTGGCGGGCATCTCCCAAACGTTCCGCTCGGTTACCGTGCTGATCATCTTCTCGCTTACGCTGCTCATCACGCGCAGCCTGACGATTTCGTGCGTCGTGATGGGCGTGGTGGCGCTGCTCACGCTATTCGTGCTCACCATTCCGCTCGCGCTGTTCGAAACGCCCAAGTCGCGCCGGTTCAGCATGGCGAGCGTGGTTGCCCTTCTGAAACAGTGCTTCCCGCTGTTCGTGGCGCTTTTCATGTACAACCTGATCGAGAACATGCCCAAGTTCATGATGGAGGGCATGCTGCCTTACGACAACCAGCTGTACTACAACGCCATGTGGTTCCCGGCGAACGCGCTGGTCATCTTTGTGCAGGTGATTTACAAGCCGCTTTTGGTGCGCATGGCCGGCATCTGGGCCGATATGCGCACGCGTAAGCGCTTCGATATCCTGGTGGTGGCGATGCTCGCGGTGATCGTGGCCATCACGTGCGGCGTATGCGCCGTGATGTGGGCCGTGGGGGCTCCCGTGCTGGGCTTTTTGTACGGCGTTGATTTTGAGCCGTACCGCGGGCTCATCGTGGTGATGGTGGTTGCCGGCGGCGTATCGGCGGCAATCGACTTCATATACCAGGCGGTGACGCTTCTGCGCAAGCAGGGCTCGGTCACCAAGCTCTACATCGTGACGTTTGGGTTCTCGCTGTTCATCCCTACGCTGCTGGTGGGCTTTACAGGGCTTCCGGGCGCGGTGCTCAGCTACCTCATTATCATGAGCTTCTTGCTGGTGCTCCTGGTGTGGGAGTATCTGCGCATTCGCATCGCGCTGGCGAACGAGCCGGTGGAGGAGCCGTCGGCATTTCGACAGGGAAATCGCGAGGCGCGCGACGGCTTCTCGCGTTCGCATGCCCAGGGTCAACCGACGCCCTCGCATCGTGGAAATCGGGCGCAAAATGCTGCGCCCGAAAGGGGTGCCCATGCGGGCGCTCAGCGCGACGCCCGTCTGAGGCAGGGGTCTTCTCCGCAGCCGATGGGGCATGGATCCACGCGCCGTCTGGAGGGATCGCATGCGCGTCCGTCGGCATACGACGACTATGCGGGTGTTGAGATTGACGAGTTGAGCCCTCGCGAAAAGGCGCGCGCCGCCCATGCGGAAAAAGTACGCCGAGCGGAGGCTGCGGCGAAAAGGGCCGAACGTGCCTCGCGCAGGGCGGCAATCGCGGAGCGTGCTCATGCACGGGGTCAGGATGGGCGCCGTGCGTCGCAGGGTACCAACGCTCCGCGCGACTCGCAGGGTCAGGATGGGTCGGCGCAGCAACGAAGGGGCAAGCATGGCAGAATCGACTAACGCGGGTTTCGCGCGAGGGGGCTCCTTTGACTCTGGCGTCGCCTGCTCCGGTGTCGCGGCTGCCGATTCCGCTAGCTCTGACCCCGCCGGCTTCGGTCTTGCCGGCCCTGACTCCGCCAGCCTCGATCCTGCAAGCTCCGATTTCGCAAGCCCCAACCTTGGTGTCAGCGACCCCGCAAGCTCAGATTCCGTCGATGGCTTCTTCTCGCGTCTTGAACGCATCATGGGACGCGAGGGGCTTGATCGACTGGCTGGTTCAACCGTCATGGTGCTTGGCGTTGGCGGCGTAGGCTCCAATTGCATCGAGGCGCTCGCGCGAGGTGGCGTAGGGCATCTTGTCATCGTCGACCACGATGTGGTGCAGGAGAGCAACATCAACCGTCAGGCCATCGCGTTCATGAGCACGTTGGGGCGGCCCAAGGTTGAGGTTATGCGTGATATGGTGGCCGACGTCAATCCGCGGGCAAAGGTCACTGCCCTGCGACGCTTCGTGCTTGCCCAGGATGTTCCGGCGCTATTCGAGGAATTTGCCGGGCGGCTGGATTACGTGGTTGACGCCATTGACACCGTTTCGGCCAAACTCGCCATAGCTCAGTACGCCGACGAGCGCAATATGCGCCTGATTAGCAGCATGGGCGCGGCGAACAAGCTGCGCCCCGAATGTCTGCGCGTGGCGGATGTGTTCGATACCGTGAACTGTCCTCTGAGCCGCATCATGCGCAAAGAAGCCCGTAAACGTGGCATCAAGCGCTTGAAGGTGCTGTACTCGTGCGAGCAGCCGGTAAAGGTGGCCACGCGCGAGGGAGCCGAGCGGCGCGAGCGCTCCAACCTGGGCACGGCGTCGTTCATGCCGCCCATCATGGGTCAGATGATCGCCGGCCAGGTAATCCGCGAGCTTGCGGGGTTGGAATAGAGTGGAATCTAAGGATTTGGCCAAGACAGGGTGCGTGGTTGCCAATTGTGCACTCAATGAGTTCACGATCTTCCATACTGCCGTCTTGGACCTATCGAGATGCGGAAGCACCTCTTCGAGCTGCAACAAGCCGAGCGTGCTGAGGAAGGCGAATAGCGGCTGTGGAACGTTACGAGAAATAGCGCGTGGGCACTATGAGACTATTTGATATGCACTGTCATCTTGACTTCTTGTCCGACGATGTTGCCCTTAGTTTGGCGCGTGAAGCGGAAACCCGAGGTATTTGCGCGTTTTCTAATACCGTTACGCCGGCAGGGTATAGGCGCGCGCGAGCATTGCTGGGCGCATGTGAGAATGTTCGTGCGGGCGCAGGCCTGCATCCGTGGTGGGTGGCGGGCGATGATACTGGTTCTGGTGTACCGTTTGTTACCGCTGACGCGATTCCCCAATCGCGAGCGTGTGATCTTCAAGTGCGCGACATCGAACGGTTTACGGCGCTCGTTCGAGAGACCTCTTTTGTGGGTGAAGTGGGGCTTGATTTCGCCCCGCGCCACGTGCAGACGCGCGACGAGCAAATCGCGGTGTTCGACGCGGCGCTCAGCGCTTGCGCCGCGGGTGGCAAGGTGCTTTCTGTTCATGCGGTGCGCTCGGCGTCAACCGTGCTCGATATGATTGAAGCGCGGGGCACGCACTTAGGAAATGCATGTATCCTCCATTGGTTTTCGGGTACATCGGACGAGCTCACGCGTGCGATTCGCATGGGATGCTACTTCTCGGTCAACCCTCGTATGCTTGCTACGAAGCGCGGCCGCGCGTACGTGCGATCTATCCCGCAAAATCGCATGCTGCTTGAAACGGACATGCCCGCAGAGGACGGCGCGCCTTACGCGGCTGACAATTGGGAACGTGATTTGCGTGCCGTGCTGGCTGGCATTGCGGAGGCGCGCAACGAAGACGGCGGGGAGCTGGGCAAGGAAATAGCTCAAACCAGCATGCGACTTCTAGCTTTGCAGCCTCAGTAGGGGCGGTTTGTGAGACGTTTGTCTTCGCGGGGCTTGAGCGTCTCGATGCTTCAAGCGGACAGCCGAATAGGTGGTCATTTTCGCTTCGAATGGGTGATTGATCGGTTTATTTTTCAGATGTTGGTCATTATTTACTCGAATGGGCGGCAACGGAGTTGGATTCTTGCGTTTTGTGATGCTTGGAGGCCAGTAATCATTGCCTTCGATCCCTCAGGGGCGATATCTAAGGCAATGATGCGGTTCCAATGGCGCGCAAGGTAAAAAACGAACTTCAAAATCGCCCATTCGAGTAAATTGTGACCACGTTGCCAAAACGGAACGACTTCGCCGCCCATTCGAAGCAAAAATGACCTTTTCCAGTCGAGGCCAAACCTATAATGAGCTAAATGGGCTGACGAGCATCGATGCAGCGGGTGATGCGATAATGAACCGGAAAAGATAAACGCTGGAAATGATGAATGGCAAAGTGTCGGAGCGATCGAGAAAGGGACATGCCATGGAAACTCTTGAAGCGATCAAGCAACGTCGTAGCGTACGAGCCTATAAGCCGGACATGCCCGCAAAAGAGCTTGTCGAGAAGGTTATCGAAGCGGGAATATGGGCGCCAACGGGCATGGGCCAACAGGCTCCTGTAATTGTGGCCATCACCGATAAGGCCTTGCGCGACGAGCTTTCGGCCATGAACGCTGAAATCTTCGGCCGACCCGGCACCGATCCATTTTACGGTGCACCTGTGGTTCTTGTCGTATTGGCTGATAAGACCATGCCTACGCACGTATATGACGGAAGCTTGGTCATGGGGAACATGATGCTTGCGGCGTATGACCTGGGTTTGTCGAGCTGCTGGATTCATCGTGCGAAGGAGGAGTTCGAGAGCGAGCGCGGAAAGCAGATTCTCGAGCAGTTGGGTATAGAGGGCGATTACGAGGGCATCGGCCACTGTATTCTGGGCTATGCGACCGATGATGCTGCACCGGTCGCCAAGCCGCGCAAGGAAAACTGGGTTTATTGGGCTGAATAAGAGCTCGTCTCGCTGGGTGGAATAAAGCGGAAAGAAGGTTTGACGCGCTACGACCCAGAGAGGCTGCAGCACGCTGAATAATCCAGCTTCGCCTATTCGTTGCCGTCATGCGATTGCATCCGTGCGTACGGAATGCAGTTTGCAACAAGTGTGAGTGGTCTTCGTCGAGATGCGCGGCGAAGGCCGCTTACATTACTGTTCTATTTGTGCCTGGCGCTCAAAGATTATCTCGGCGCCAATGCGCACGCAGTCGGCGATGCAGTCGTCGCACACGGGGAGCGGGCCGGGTGCGTCGGTGCCCCTGATGGCGCGGCATTCGGTGGTGCCGTGAACCTTGCGAAAACGCCGCACACATTCGGCCGAAAGCGCATAGGTGGCCTGCTTGCTGGTGGGGTTGGCGGGGCCAAAGCTATTTGCTGCGCCTAACATGGCAACCGCGCCGGCTACCGCTCCGCACGTCTCCGTCTTGCAGCCCATTCCGCTGCCAAAACCCTCCATCAGTCGAAACGTCGAATCTTCGCTCGCCTCCACCAAGGGGGCCAGCGTGCATGCCACGCACTGGGCGCAGTTGAAGTTGCGCGCATGGAGCGCCAATGCGCGCTCGATAAGTTGCTGGATAACGGCGTCTTGTTGTTCGACCATGGCATACCTTTCTAAGGCGGCGGCAAAGCCCTTGTGCTAAGCCGGGTTCTCGATATGCAGCATAACAGGTTTGCGCGCCCTTAGCTCCCAGAAGGCCACGGCGCTGGCGGCGGCCACGTTAAGGCTGTCCACGCCGTGTTCCATGGGGATTTTCACCGTGTAGTCGCAGGAGGCTATGGTGCGCGGCGACAACCCGTCGCCTTCGGTGCCAAGCACCATCGCGAGCTTCTCGCAGGCGGCAAGCTCGGGTGCGTCTAGCGGAATGGAATTGTCCGAGAGCGCGAGCGCCGCCGTCTTAAAGCCCAGGCTGTGAAGCAGGGGAACGCCTTCTGCGGCCCAATCGCGGCTGTCTCCGATGCGCGTCCACGGTACCTGGAACACCGTGCCCATGCTCACGCGCGCCGCCCGGCGATACAGGGGGTCGTGGCAGGCTGGCGTAATCAGCACCGCATCTATCCCCAAGGCAGCGGCGGATCGAAACGCCGCGCCCACATTGGTATAGTTGGTGATGTCCTCGAGCACCGCGACGCGGCGGGCGTTCGCAAGAGCGTCTTCCACGCTGGGCAGGGCAGGTCTGCGGAACGCCGCCAATGCCCCGCGCGTGGTTTGGTAGCCTGTGACCTCGCGAAACTGCTCGTGCGTTGCAACAAGCACCGGAGCGCTTGACCCCGTGGATTCGATGCGCTCGATAATGGGGAGGGTCGCCTCCAGCCAGTGCTCCTCCAGGAAAATCGAATGCAAGGTCACGCCCGCATCGATCGCTCGCTCGATTACTTTGGCGCTCTCGGCGATAAACAGCCCGCCGTTCATATCGGCATCGGGTCCGGGCGCGCCAACTCCGTCACGCAGCTGAGCATCGGTCATGCCGGAATACACGCGAAGGCGCGAATCGGTTGTATCGTTCAGGCGAATGACGGGCATGGGAGAACCTTTCTGTGCATGTGCAACGGGGGCCTCGCAGGATATTTCGCAATGGAGATTCCAGGCATGCGGGGCTCCGTTATTTTGCGATAAGGGCATCCTACCAAGAATTCCGCTGTACAGCAGCCCGCATATTCGGGTGCAGGAGGTCAAAGAAGAGGCGCGGGAAGTCAAAGAAAAAGGATTAGCTTGGGGAAATCGGGGAATGGGGAAGCGTTTTCTCGCGCGCGCGTCTGCGGTGTCGTATCATTAAGAGGTTATGCAAAACGCGCTTGGGCGAGTGTGAGGCGCGACATCTTTGTTCGCGCCCCGTCACTGCAGCGCTCATGCGTTCGGGCTGTCGGCTGCACTTCGGCCGGGCCAGCAGGACTTCGACGCACCAGAAGGGCAGGATTCCATGGTTTCTCGCATTTACGTTGAGAAAAAGCCGGGCTTTGACGTGGAGGCTCAGCACTTGCTGCAAGAGTTGCGGGGCATTCTCGAAATCGACGGCCTTGACAGCGTGAGGCTGTTCAACCGCTATGACGTTGAGGGCATCGACGACGAGCTGTTCCGTGCCTGCGTGCCTACCGTGTTCAGCGAGCCTCAGTCCGACGTCGCCACAAGCGAGCTGCCCGCGATGGAGGGCGCTTCTGTGTTCGCGGTGGAATACCTTCCCGGTCAGTTTGACCAGCGCGCCGAGAGCGCGAGCGAATGCGTGCAGCTGATCAGCCAGGGCGAGCGTCCCGCAGTGCGCAGCGCAACGGTGTACGCCCTGTTCGGGAATCTCTCCGCGGACGATGTTGACGCCATCAAGCACTACGTCATCAACCCCGTTGAGGCTCGCGAGGCATCCCTTGATCCGCGCGATACCCTGGCGCTCGATGCGCCTGAGCCTGCCCCCGTGGAGGTCATCGAGGGCTTCATCGACCTCGATGAAGCCGGTCTTGCCCGTTTCATCGAGGAGCGCGGTTTGGCTATGGATCTGGCTGACATCGCGTTCTTCCAAAAATACTTCCAAGAAGAGAGCCGCAACCCCACCATCACCGAGGTGAAGGTGGTAGACACCTACTGGTCCGACCACTGCCGCCATACCACCTTCGGGACCGTGCTCGACGAGGTCGCAATCGACGACGCTGTGGTGCAGGCCGCTTTCGACAAGTATATGGAGATGCGTCACGAGCTCGGGCGCGACGAGAAGCCCGTGTGTCTGATGGACATGGGCACCATCGGCGCGAAGTACCTGAAGTCCAAGGGCATCCTTAAAAACCTTGACGAATCCGACGAGATCAACGCCTGTACCGTGAAGGTCAAGGTCGATGTGAACGGCCAGGACGAAGACTGGTTGTTCCTGTTCAAGAACGAAACGCACAACCATCCCACCGAGATCGAGCCCTTCGGTGGTGCTGCCACCTGCGTAGGCGGCGCCATCCGCGACCCGTTGAGCGGCCGCAGCTATGTGTATCAGGCCATGCGCGTGACCGGTGCGGCCAACCCTCTGGCGCCCGTGAGCGAGACTATCCCTGGCAAGCTGCCGCAGCGCAAGATCGTGACCGAGGCGGCCGCGGGCTATTCCAGCTACGGCAACCAGATCGGCTTGGCGACCGGCCAGGTGAGCGAGATTTATCATCCTGGCTATGCGGCGAAGCGCATGGAGGTGGGAGCCGTGCTGGGCGCCGCCCCTGCTGCCAATGTGCGCCGCGAAGAGCCTGCTCCGGGAGACGTGGTGGTGCTTCTGGGCGGTCGCACTGGTCGTGACGGCATCGGCGGTGCCACTGGATCGTCTAAGGCGCAGAACGTGTCGAGCGTGGAGGAGTGCGGCGCCGAGGTGCAGAAGGGCAACGCGCCCGTTGAGCGCAAGCTTCAGCGTCTGTTCCGTCGCGGCGACGCGTGCCGTCTGATCAAGCGCTGCAACGACTTTGGCGCAGGCGGCGTGAGCGTGGCCATCGGCGAGCTGTGCGACGGCCTGGCGGTGAACCTTGATGCCGTGCCCAAGAAATACGACGGCCTTGACGGCACCGAGCTTGCTATTGCCGAGAGCCAGGAGCGTATGGCAGTGGCGCTGGCCGCCGCCGATGTAGAAGAGTTTTTGGGCTACGCGCGCGAGGAAAACCTGGAGGCTACCGTAGTCGCCCAGGTCACCGAGGAGCCTCGCGTGCGCATGACGTGGCGCGGCAGCACCATCGTCGACCTGTCGCGCGAATTTCTCGCCTCCAACGGCGCGCCCAAGCATCAGAAGGCGCACGTGGTCGCGGCGCAGGCGTATGAGCCCGTGGTAAAGGGCGAAACGCTCGCCGAGCGCATGCACTCCCTGGTGACCAACCTCAACGTGTGCTCGCAGAAGGGCCTGGGGGAGCGCTTTGACTCGACCATCGGAGCGGCAACCGTGCTTATGCCGTTTGGCGGTGCGCGTCAGCTCACCCCGACGCAAGCCATGGTGGCGAAGTTCCCCGTGTTCGGAGAAACCAAGACCGTAAGCGGCATGGCATGGGGCTTCAATCCTTATATCATGGAGAAAGACCAGTTCACGGGTGCATATCTTTCGGTCGTCGAGAGCGTGGCAAAGCTCGTCGCCACGGGATTTGCGCACGAGTCGGTGTATCTGAGCTTCCAGGAGTATTTCGAGAAGCTTCGCGACGAGCCCGAGCGCTGGGGCAAGCCGGTTGCTGCCGTGCTGGGCGCGCTTATGGCGCAGATCGATTTGGGCGTAGGCGCTATCGGCGGCAAGGACTCCATGAGCGGCAGCTTCGAAAGCCTCGATGTGCCTCCCACGCTCATCTCGTTCGCGGTTGCTACGGGCAATGTCGATAGCATCGTGTCGCCTGAGTTCAAGGGTGCGGGAAATCGCGTAGTGTTCGTGATCCCGCAGCCTGGCGAAGACGGCATTCGTCCCGTGCCCGAGGCGCTGACGGAGGCGTTCTCGGTCGTGGAGGGAATGATTTCGCGCGGCGACGCGCTCGCGGTTTCTACGCTTGGCTTTGGCGGCGCCGCCGAAGCCCTGTTCAAGATGTGCGTGGGCAACGGCATCGGATGCGACCTGTCTGAGGGCGCATGCGGCATGGATGCGCTGTTCGCCAATGGGTACGGCAGCTTTGTGGTGGAGCTTCGCGAGGGCGCCCAGCTTCCCGCTTGCAGCGAGCGCGTTGCCATTGCCACGATGGGCACAACCACTGAAGAGTATGCGCTCACTGTTGGCGGCGAGAAGGTTGACCTGACCCAGCTGCAGGAGGCGTGGGAGCGTCCGCTGGAGAGCGTGTTCCCGTATAGGGATACCGCCGAGGATGCTGCGAGCAAGCCCGTCGTGGAGCCGGTCGCCTGGACCGATCGCGAGCCGCTCACGCTCACCACGGGCACCATCGCAAAGCCCAAGGTGATTATTCCGGTGTTCCCGGGCACCAACTGTGAATACGACACCGCGGCCGCGTTCGAGCGTGCGGGCGCGCAGGCGCAGGTGCTGGTGATCAACAACCTCACGCCCGCCGCCGTGCACCAGAGCGTCGAGGCGTTGGCGGCTGCCATCCGCGAGAGCCAGATCGTCATGCTGCCCGGCGGCTTCTCCGGCGGCGACGAGCCCGATGGGTCGGCGAAGTTCATCACGGCGTTCTTCCGCGCGCCCGAGGTGACCGAGGCCGTGCGCGACCTGCTGCAAAACCGCGATGGTCTGATGTTGGGCATCTGCAATGGTTTCCAAGCGCTCATCAAGCTGGGGCTGGTGCCCTTCGGCGACATCCGCCCGATGGACGCGGATTGCCCCACGCTGACGTTCAACAACATTGGCCGTCATCAGAGCGGGTTGGTGCATACGCGCGTGGCGTCGAGCCTGTCTCCGTGGCTCTCGCGCTGCGAGGTGGGCGATGTGCACACCATCGCCATCAGCCACGGCGAGGGTCGTTTCGTAGCGAACGATCAGGCGCTTGCGCAGATGAAGGCGAATGGGCAGATTGCCACGCAGTATGTGGATGCTGCGGGCATGCCGTCTATGAGCCTGGGTGTGAACCCCAACGGCAGCGTGTGGGCTATCGAGGGCATCACCAGCCCTGACGGCCGCGTGCTGGGCAAGATGGGCCACACCGAGCGTTCGGGCTACGGCCTGTACAAAAACGTTCCAGGCGATACGTACCAGCCTCTGTTCGAAGGCGGCGTGGATTACTTCAGGCTGTAGGGCGTTCGTCGTGTTAGCCGATGCGTCTAACATGTGACGCGTTGCGGCGTTGCAGAGAATTTCAAGGCCCGGGATTCGCAGGCGTGAATCCCGGGCCTTGCTTATGCGGAGCAACATGCGCGACTTGAATATCGTCCTTGCTTGTGGGCCATAAAGGATAAGTTTGGCTTCACTTCGCTCTACCGTAAGAGAAGGAAATGCGATCATCCTTCCTTTGACATGAAATAAGAGAAGGATAATCGGCTTTCCTTCCTTTGTTTTTTTGTTTTAGCGAGGGCAGAGAAATACGCGCATGAAGTAAACGTATTGAAAACCCTTCGAAGAATTGGCTGCGGTTATCGATATAGTGCGAAGACGAATCGCATTCAGGGCAGTCGTCGGATGCTTTCGGGGCGCGTCTAGGAATTAATGGAGGAAATCATGCAACTACCTGGTCTTATCACTGTTTCGTCCGACGATGGGGCTACGCTTGAGCATCTTGCCAACATGATGGGAGAGAGCTTTTTGGAAGAGATGTGGTTTGGCACATGGCTGGCGGCGCTTGATGATCTGGGCGCGGGCCGTGAACGCAAGCTGGCAATCATGCAGGCGTACTTCCTGGACGAGCTGAGCGTGCTCGCCCAGCATGGGGCGGTGTACGCCCTTGAGGATCTGACGGCCGCGACGGGCGGTTATCTGGCGAGCGAGCTGGGGCAGGCCGGTCAGGAGCGTCTCGAGACGATGCGCTATGAGCGCATGGAGGCCCTGCTTACCGAAGAGGAGGGCCGCCTTCTGGACGAACGCGAGCAGGCGATGTATGTCATCTCGGACTTCGACTGGCATCGCGCCTGGCCGCGCGAGGGAGACGACTACATCTACTTCTCGTCGTGGGCGGTGGACAAGAACGCCCGCGGAACCCATGCCCTGTCGCGCCTGCTCGCCCCGATCCTCGCCTTCGCCGACGCAAACGGCCTTGACTGCTACCTGGAATGCTATGCCGACCGTCTTCAGAGCATGTACGAGCACTTCGGGTTCCGCGTGGTGCGTGAGCTGCACGACGATGGCTTCCCCGTGTACGAACGATGCATGATGAGACCGGCGCAACGCTAGGGCGCTGGTGTCCTCAGTGAGTTTAGTGCGATAGCCGCGTATGCTTTGATGTCCAGCGTGTCGATTTTGGTACGCGCGGAGGCGATGTGTCGTTCGCTACGCTGCCGACACGGATATTGGTTTCGAATCAGACTGCTAGAGTCGCGCTCGCTCTCGATGCTTGCGGTGATGCGAAAATGCCAGGCACTTGCGCCCGCCGGCGGCTTTTGCTCGACGAAATGAGCGCAGGGTCCAGGGCAAACGGGGTTTCAGCGGTCTAATAAAATGCCGTGTTTCGGCTGTGTCCTTCGGCGATGTTGACGCAAACGTTGGCGATTCGGACAATCGCCCGATCACCCATGTCAATACAGGGGAATTTGGAAAACTGCTCAATTATTTTCGTTTTTCTACCGTTCAGCACCCTTCCGCTGTGTCTTCTGCGTCAATTTTGGTTCTTTAGAAGGCGTATGTGCGCAGAATGAGGCTCTTTTGACGAGGTTGCCCATGGCTAACAGTAGAAAATCGAAAATATTTGACCCAATTCTGAATTGAGCGTTTATAAGAGCGGTTTGTCAAAGTGCGACATCTGTGCCAATGAGGCATTTCTGACGCAGTGAAGCACTCGCTTTAATCTGGGAATTCGAGGCGTCGCTGCTTCATGGGCAGAAGGCAGTGCAGCGATGGTGTGCAGTTGAGGCATCATCTGGCATCATCTGTGGCGAGAGGAATCGCACTCATTCGTCGGATGCTAAATAAGCAGAGCGGTTTTGCGCAAAAGGGGGCTTTCTGCTGAACGCGGACGAATGTTCGTATATAATGGCGAAAGCGAACGGACGTACTATACGCTTGCGGTGAGATGCGCTAGCTGGGCAAGCAAAACGTGGAAGGGGCGCTCCCGTCATGGGCAGGGTGCAGCGAATAATCGAGTGGGCTACGCGTGAGGCGCGCAGCAAGCCCGAATGCGCCCTTTCGGAGAAGGTCTATCGCGATGAGCCTATTTTGATCACGACTTCACAGATGCGGCAGTTCCTGCCGCGCGAGTATCGGCAGATGCGGGCGATCGCCACTTCGCCGGAGGCTCGATTCAAGCCGTCGACTTGGATTTTCGCACAGCAGGCCAAACTTATGGCGGGCTTCGAGGACGATTATCCCTACAGCGGCGAATTCGTGCGATATTTCCCCACCTATATGGCTATGTCTGAGGATCAGCTGCGAGGGTATTTCTCGTGGCGCACAAAGCTGCGGCGCGGAGAGGCGCCGGAAGGCCCCACATCGTACGCGTTCGTGTACATCTATGAGCTGCTGAATGGCGCAGGCTGGGAATCGCCTGAAGAGGGCTTCGGCCTGTTGGAGGCTTTTTACGGCCAGTACGGCGCGCACGACCCCGCCATTCGCCGCCACCTTAAGCGCTGGATGGTGGATTTTGCGGCATGGTATGGCGTTTCGCCGGATCGCTTGCGGCTTGCCGGTTTAGTGGATTCGGGGCGCGAGGAGGCCATCGCGATTCTTGAAGGTGCGGTGGGCTTGAACACATCGCAGATGGAGTTCAAGGGCGGCACCTCGGAGGGCGACGGCACGCTTTGGGATGTCCTGTATGCCGCCATCGTGAACCTCTCAACCTATCGCATCCAATCATCATGCCTGGTCAAGGAGCATCCGAATGAATTTCGTCGGGCGCTTTGCGGCACATGTACGGCGTTGGCGCGCTATTGCGCCGCTCATCGCAAGACCTCGTTTTCCGAAGGGCTGTTTGGAACGTTTCGCGAAGATGATTACGTCATGTTTCAGAACGCGGTGTTCTATAACGACGGATGCCACCCCGAGGCGTCGTACTTGCTCCCCGATGGCCGTTCCCTGGCGTGCAGGAATGGAAGGTGGCGTCAGCGCAGGCGCATTGCCATGAATCGCGGTCCAAAGTTCGGGGCGATTGTCAAGGCGGTGGACGCGCGCGTGCGAGAAGAGCTTGCGATGGGCGCATCGCTCAAAATGCCGGATCTTCCCAAGTATATGGCGCGCATTGTGGCCGATGAGGCGCGTGCTGCGGTTGCCTGGGAGAGGGCCCATAAGCCATTCGAGATCAATCTGGACGCATCTAAGCTTTCGGGCATCAGGAGCGCGGCATCGGAAACGTGCGAGGCGTTGCTGGTGGACGAGGAGCGCGACGTTCAGGCGCATGTCGACCTGGGGGCGCCGACCTGCGTGGAGCATGGCGGATTTGCCGCGGGCGACGAGGCATCGAGTGCATGCCCGCTGGATGCGGTTGAACGTCGGTGGGTTATCGCGTTGATCGAGGGCGATTCGCCGGGCGCACGTGAGGCGCTGAACGCTTCCGGCCTTACGGATGACCTTATGGCCGATGCCGTGAACGAGAAGCTGTTCGATTATCTGGGAGATACCGCGGTGGAATGTGCGGCAGACGGCTATGCTGTAGTGGAAGATTACCGCGAAGACGTGGAGGGGTTGGTTCGATGAACGATATGGCGGGCAACACAACGCAGCGCGCAAAGGCTATCGCGCGTGATGCCGGGGCGGCGGGCGCTCCTTCTCCAGGCGCTGCTCCCAAAGTGCCCAAGCGCATAGCTGCCACTCTGCTCAACTCGCTTAAAGGCGGCGTAGTGCCTCGCATCGGGCTTCCCTATATCACGGTGGGCCGCAAGGATGAGATTGCGGCTTTGCTGCGCGACCTCGAGCTTGTATCAGACGGCGGTGCGTCGTTCCGCTTCATCGTGGGCGCATACGGCAGCGGTAAGAGTTTTCTTTTGCAAACCATCCGCAACCATGCGATGGGCAACGGGTTCGTGGTGGCCGATGCCGACCTTTCTCCCGAGCGACGGTTGCAGGGCACGCGCGGGCAGGGGCTTGCAACCTATCGCGAGCTCATCCGCAACCTTGCCACCAAGACCAAGCCCGAGGGAGGGGCGCTTACGCTCATCCTGGACCGCTGGGTGTCGGGTGTGCGCGCCCAGGTGGTGGAAGACGGCGTGTTTCCCGACGCTCCGGATTTTTCCGAGCAAGTGGAGCGGCGCATCTACGCGCAGGTGCAGGCGCTCGAGGAGATGGTTCACGGGTTCGATTTCGCACGTCTGCTTGCGCTGTATTACCGCGCGCATGCCCAGGGCGACGAGGAGCTGAAGTCCTGCGTGGTCAAGTGGTTCCGGGGCGAGTACCGCACCAAGACCGAGGCCCGGGGCGAACTGGGCGTGAACATCTGTATCACCGATGACGACTGGTACGAATACCTCAAGCTCTTCGCGGCGTTTTTGCAGGGCGCGGGATACGCTGGGCTCATCGTGTGCATCGACGAGCTGGTGAACCTATGCAAGATTCCAAACGCGGTTACGCGTCAGTACAACTACGAGAAAATTCTGGCCATGTACAACGACGCCATGCAGGGCAAGGCGCGTCATCTGGGCATCATCATGGGCGGTACGCCGCAGTCCATCGAGGATCGGCGCCGCGGCGTTTACAGCTACGAGGCGCTGCGCAGCCGTCTGTCGGAGGGGCGGTTTGCGCGCGAGGGGCTGCGCGACATGATGGCGCCGGTCATTCGGCTTGAGCCGCTTACCGCCGAAGAGCTGTTCGTGCTCGTGGAAAAGCTGGCGGCGATTCATGCGGGGTATTTCGGCTACGACCAGCGTCTTACGGGCGACGATCTGGCGGAGTTCCTGCGTATCGAACTGGGGCGCGTGGGCGCCTCGACGCTCATTACGCCGCGCGAGATCATCCGCGATTTCATCGAGCTGTTGGACATTCTGTATCAGAATCCAAGCGTGGGGGTGTCGGAGCTTCTGAAATCCGATTCGTTCACGTTCGCGCAGGCGCCAGTGGGCGATGTTGATGCGCCTGTCGACGAGAAATACGCGGAGTTCACCATCTAGGCATCCTTGCTTGTCGGTGTGGATGGTCGGATTACGGGGAGAGACGCGATGGAGTTCCGGGCTGCCGGGGCTTCGAGTAGATGGCTCGATTGCGGGGGAGAGGGTGTCGCATGGGCGTGTTCGATCGGTACGCTCCGTTCGTGCAGGAGTTCATTTTCAGCCACGATTGGCAGAGCCTGCGCGGTATCCAAGTGGCGGCCGGTGAGGCCATCTTCGATACGGATGCGAACGTGCTGCTCACGGCATCTACCGCTTCCGGTAAAACCGAGGCGGCGTTCTTTCCCATCCTGACCGAATTCTGGGAAAATCCCCCGCGCTCGGTGGGCGCGATCTATATCGGCCCCCTGAAGGCGCTGATCAACGATCAGTTCTATCGTTTGAACGATTTGTGTGCCGAGGCTGATATTCCCGTGTGGCATTGGCACGGCGATGTATCGGCCTCGCATAAGGCGAAGCTGCTCAAAAAGCCCTCGGGTATTCTGCAGATCACGCCCGAATCGCTGGAAGCGCTGCTCATGCATCGGCATGCGGTCATCTCCAAGCTGTTCTGCGATCTGCGGTATATCGTGATCGACGAGGTGCATTCGCTTTTGCGCGGAGACCGCGGCGGTCAGACGCTGTGCCTGATCGAGCGTCTGTCGCGCATGGCGGGGGTGAACCCGCGTCGCATTGGGCTTTCGGCGACATTGGGCCTGCCCGAAGCGGTGGGGGCGTTTCTTTCGTCGGGCACGGGTCGGGGCTGCATCATCCCGCGCGTGGAAGAGCCTAGCCGTGTGTGGCGGCTATCCATGGAACATTTCTACATAGGCGGCCCGCTTGATGCTTCCAAAGAAGCGGCGGTCGACGGCTCTGGCATGCTGCTGGCTGCCGTGGCATCGCACGGTAGAGACGGGAGGGCGCAGGCGGCATCGGCGTCGTCCAGCATACCGGCGCCTCTCGCTTCGGAGCATGCGGAAACATGCGGTTCGGCGGCTGCGGCGGGCGTGGGGGCGCCCGAAGGCGAGGACATGCATTCGGGCGAACCATCTGCGGCGGTGAAGCCCACGATTGTGGAGACGGATTCTGACGATATCGCAACGGTCGCTCCTTTCGATGTTCCCTCCGACCATGCTCCCAAAGGCGCGGATCCGGGCCTGGGGTACATTTTCGAGCACACGCGCGGCCGCAAATGCCTCGTGTTCGCCAATTCGCGCGAAGAGGCCGAAGGGGTATGCACCTCGCTGCGCGCATACTGCGAAGCGCGCCATGAGCCCGATAGGTTCCTCATCCATCACGGCAATCTTTCAGCGAGCATTCGCGAGAGCGCGGAGGAAATCATGCGCGATGAGAGCGAGGCTCGCTCAATTGTGACCACGGCCACGCTTGAGCTGGGCATCGATATCGGCCGCATGGAGCGCGCGTTCCAAATAGATGCGCCGTTTACGGTGTCGGCCTTTTTGCAACGCATGGGTCGCACGGGTCGTCGCGACACGCCTCCCGAGATGTGGTTTGTGATGCGTGAGGAGAAGTCCGAGCCGCGTTCCCTCCTACCCGAAACTTTGCCGTGGAAGCTTTTGCAGGGCATTGCGCTCGTGCAGCTGTACCGCGAGGAACGTTGGGTTGAGCCGCCGCGCCTTGACCGCTTACCGTACAGCCTGCTGTGCCATCAGACCATGGCGACGCTCGCTTCCGAGGGCGAGATGTCGCCGGCACGCCTGGCGAGCAAGGTGTTGGGTCTTACGTTTTTCCATCGCGTGAGCCAGGACGATTTTCGTATCCTCCTGCTGCATCTGCTGGAATTGGACCACATAGAGCGTACGGAATCCGGCGGCCTTATCGTGGGGATTGCGGGTGAGCGTGCCGTGAACTCGTTCAAGTTCTACGCTGTGTTCCAAGAGAACGAGGAATATACGGTGCGCAGCGATTCGCAGGAGATCGGCACTATCGTGAAGCCGCCTCCTCCGGGCGAGAAGATCGCCATCGCGGGGCATGTATGGGTGGTCGAAGAGGTGGACCACAAGCGTCGTGTTCTGTACTGCACGCAGGTCAAAGGCCGGGTGCCGGCATATTTCGGCGACTGTCCGGGCGACATCAACACGAAGATTCTGGAGCGTATGAAGCATGTGCTGGAGGAAAGCGGCGCGTACCCCTACGTGATGGATCGCGCCCAGGTGCGTCTGGAGGAGGCGCGCCATGTGGCGAAGGCGGCGGGAATTGCGGGTATGGCGCCTGGGTTATCGCGCGCATCGGTTCGGACGCATGGGGTCCCCGGTTCGATCCCCTGCAGCTCCGTGCGTCCTTCGCTCGTCAATCTAGGCGGTAACATGTGGTGCCTCATGCCGTGGCTTGGGAGCTATGCGTTTCTGGCGCTTGAGCGGCTGCTTAAAATCAAATGCGCTTCGCATCTGGGGTTGAAGGGACTTGATGCCTCGCGGCCGTACTTCATGACGTTCATCATGGACGAAGGCATGACCGAAGAGCAGTTCTTCAAGGTGGTCGCCCAGGAGGCCGCAGCTTTGCGGGACCCTCTTGAGCTGGTGTATCCCGGCGAGGTGCCGCGTTTCGAGAAATACGACGAATTCGTGCCGGATGACCTGGTGCGCAAAGGCTTCGCCTACGGGGTGTTGGATGTCGAGGGCATGCGCGAACGTATGACCTGTGGCATGGGTGCGGTATGCGGTTGCGTCGAGGGGGAGCGCGGCGACGTCAAGTGCATTGGATAAAGAAAGGCGCTGCCAGAAATGCGGCAGCGCCTTCATGCGTTTGTTGAATAAAACGCAGATTTAGTCCCTCGTCAGTTTGCGGTGCAGGCGATGGGGCTTGGCGGCCTCTTCGCCCAGGCGCGCCACGCGGTCTTTTTGGTACGACTCGAAGTTGCCCTCGAACCAGTGCCAGCGACCCGGGTTCTCGTCGTCGCCCTCCCATGCGAGCATGTGCGTGGCAATGCGGTCGAGGAACCAGCGGTCGTGGCTCACCACAACGGCGCAACCGGGGAACTCCAGCAGCGCGTTCTCCAGGCTTTCGAGCGTTTCAACGTCCAGGTCGTTGGTGGGCTCGTCCAGAAGCAAGAGGTTTCCGCCCTGCTTGAGCGTAAGCGCAAGATTCAGGCGATTACGCTCTCCGCCGGAGAGCACGCCGGCAGGTTTCTGCTGATCAGGGCCTTTGAAGCCGAATGCCGCCACGTAAGCGCGGCTGGGCACCTCGGTCTCGCCGACCTTCATGTAGTCCAGGCCGTCGGACACGACTTCCCACACTGTTTTAGAGCCATCGATACCGGAGCGGTTCTGGTCGACGTAGCTGATTTTCACGGTTTCGCCGATCTCGAGCGTGCCATCGGTCAAATCCTCGAGGCCCACGATGGTCTTGAACAGGGTGGTTTTTCCTACACCATTGGGGCCAATAACGCCAACGATGCCATTGCGGGGCAGCGTGAACGAAAGATCATCGATGAGCACGCGGTCGCCGAAGCATTTGCGCAGATGGCTGGCCTCGATGACCTTTGCGCCCAGGCGCGGGCCCACGGGGATGTGGATGTCGGCGAAGTCGGTCTTTTCGAACTTCTGCGATTCGGCCACCATCTGGTCGTAGCGTTCCAAACGCGCCTTGCTCTTGGCCTGGCGCGCCTTGGGGGAGCTGCGAACCCAATCGAGCTCTTCTTTCAGGCGCTTGGCGAGCTTTGCCTCGCGCTGCCCTTGAGCCTCGAGGCGTGCGGCCTTCGTTTCCAGATAGGTGGAGTAGTTGCCCTTGTAGGGGAACAGCTGACCGCGGTCCACCTCGCAAATCCATTCGGCAACATTGTCCAGGAAGTAGCGGTCGTGCGTGACGGCCAGAACGGCACCGGGGTAGCGCTTGAGGAACTGCTCCAGCCACAGCACGCTCTCAGCGTCGAGATGGTTGGTGGGCTCGTCCAGGAGCAGCAGGTCGGGGGCCTCAAGCAGCAGGCGGCACAGCGCCACGCGACGGCGTTCGCCGCCAGAGAGCACGTTCACCGGCATGTCGGGGTCAGGGCACTGCAGCGCATCCATGGCCTGCGAGAGCTGACTGTCAAGATCCCAGCCGTTTGCGGCATCGATGGCCTCCTGCAAGGTGCCCATCTCGGCCATGAGCGCGTCGAAGTCGGCGTCGGGGTCGGCCATCTCGGCGCTGATCTGGTTGAATCGGTCGATTTTTTCCAGCACGTCGGAAAACGCCATGCGGATGTTCTCGATGACCGTCTTATCCTCATCCAGCGGCGGCTCCTGCTGCAGGATGCCCACGGTGTAGCCGGGCGTCAGGCGTGCCTCGCCGTTAGACACTTCCTCGAGGCCCGCCATGACCTTGAGGAGCGTGGATTTGCCCATGCCGTTGGGGCCCACCACGCCAATCTTAGCGCCGGGGTAGAACGAGAGCGACACGTCATCCAAGATAACCTTGTCGCCATGCGCCTTGCGGGCATGCATCATGGTGAAAATGAATTCTGCCATAGGTAGATTTCCTTTCTGAAATGGTCCTTCACTTTCTATCGAGAAATGTTCCATATGGCAACGCCGTGCAGGCAAAATACCGAGAAAAGCCCGACCTCAAACGGATGAGCTTCGATTTTTTGGACAACGTTTCAAGTTAGCCGGGCAATCGTGAAGGGTATGCAGCTTCTGTGCTGGCATATTCAACCTCCCCGCCGCTTCGACCGCACTAGTTTGCCTTGGAAATTATTAAAATACCTGGTCGAATTTTGAGGGTATTTCAGAAGTATTCTTCAAATGGCGGCTACCTTGAAATGTTGTCCAAAATCCGGCATGTTTTTCGCAAAACATACAGTATGTTTCGGCAGGGCGTCAGATTGGTACTATGTAGCAAGACAAAATCGGGCTTTGCTTGCGGATTCAACTGAGCGCCATGCCGTCGTGCCTGCGTTGTTGCGTGTCGTGCCGAGCGACTATGCCGCATTACCGCGCTGCCGCGTACGCTAGGCGGATCGGACAATATCGTTGCTGCTTTGTCGCGCGCTTCAGGCTGACCGGGCTGCATCGCTTTGGTTGTATCGGCGCATGCGTTCGATTAGACGGGTTGCGTCATGGCCGTTACGTTGTTATGAAACATGGGGGCGAAAAAATGTCGGACGCTCAGGGTCAGAAAGATGGAAGCTGGAATTCGGGTGCGACAGCCCCGTTGGAGCAGCCGTACGTTTTGAATGAGTCGGCACCGTCGCGAGGCAAGGGACCGTCGCCTTCCCAGGGGTATCCGCAGATGCCGGGAATGGCTCAGCCGGCATCCGGGAAAGGCGGCCCGGGGCGCTCTCCGCATACGTATACAACAGGGCAGGTGATTGCATTCGTCCTGGTTGTGGCGGTGCTCGTTGCTGCGATAGCGGGGCTTATCGGATCGAATACGGCACGCGAGGCCGCCCAAAAAGAGCATGCCCAGCTTGAGGAAGAGCTTACTTTGCAAATCGAACAGCTGGAGCAAGAGCGCGATGAGCTGCAGGCGCTTTACGACCAGGCGATCGCGTCGGGCGGGGCAAGCGCGGGCGCGACTTCGGATGGGCCCACGATTGAAATCGACGTAGACGATACGGTCGCATCCGCCAGGGCTCAGCTGCAGGACGCCATCGATTCTGCGAAGGCGTGGCTCGATTCCGATGCGGGGCAGGCTATGCAGGGGCATGTGCGTCTTGCGCTGCAAAATGCTATCGACATAGCGAGTCGGCTCATCGAAGAGAGCGGTATCGCCGATCCTCAGACCTACATCGATGCTGCCAACGCCATCACCGCGATAATCGATGAGGAAACGGCCGAAAACGCCCAGGAAGCGCAGGATGCACAGCAATAGGCGGGCATGGGCAAAGCGAGAGGCATGCAGAGAAGGAGGCGCCCGCCATGCTCATCTGCGCGGAGCGCCAAAGCGCGAGGCACGCAGGGGGATCATAAGGGCGTGGCGCAGGAGGCCTAGGCGCGCAGATGCCCATCATGCAGGGGCGTTCCCAGGAAATCCTCGTCAAAAGGCACGGCGTCTGCGAACTGCCTGTTGCTATCCGTGGCGATGACCAGGTAGTTGTCTTCTCCGCCGTAATCTTCATCGGGGCAGGGAATAACGTGAACGTGGTCAAACGCTTCCAAGAGCGTGGCAGCAAGATCGCGGAGAAACGCGACGTTCGACCTGTCGAAATCGGACACGACATTCGCTGCGTAGAGGCCGTCGGGCGCAAGGCAGGCTTTTGCCGCCTGGGCGGCCTCGACGGTCGCGAGCGAATGCACGGGCTCCGAGCCCGAGAACGCATCGTTCACGATAGCGTCGTAGTGCACATGCGGTTGTGCGCCGTAAGAGCGGTCAAGGCCTTCGGCGATGTCATCGAGAAGCGCGCGTCCGTCGGCGCAAATCAAGTTCAGCCGTTCATGCGCGGGGTCGAATCGCTCAATTGCCTCATCGAGAAAGAAATGCTCACGGGCGATACGCGTGATTGCCGGGTCGATTTCAACCACATCGAGGCGTGCATCGGGGTGCGTGGCCAAAACGTGCTTGGGCCACGCGTATCCGCCACCACCTAAAACCAGCACGCGACGTGAACCGGCGAGATTCCTTCGCTTACAATCGGGTGCGCCGGATGTTTCGGTGGCGAGGGAGCGGGCGGCAGTGGCGGAGGAATGTGCGGTGTCGGCAAAGGAGGCCGATGCGTCGCAAGACGGGAAGCCATCGAGTGGATCGTCTTCGAGTGCGGCAACGATCGGGCGCTCGAGCACGGTGTCGAATGCGCGGTAGTATTCGAATACTGGCTCGAATCGCCGCTCATCGGTATACGTGGCGCTTTGGAACACGCCTCCCAGCTTGAGAACGCGCACGGGCGAGCCGTCGGGCGCGGTCGCTTGAAGTATCTGCGCAAGACCGAATTTGGTGCGGTAGATATATCGTCCGAAAAGCTTCATGTTGCCTATCCTGATTTTTGCATACACGGAAGAAACGATTCGGATGCCTCAAGATGCTTGTCGCCGCCCTCATCCTTGCGTGCGAGGGAGATGAGCTCTTGTTGGGAATGTACGCCCGTCTTCGCATAAATCTTGCGTACGTGCGTGTTTACGGTATTCAAGGAGAGCACCAATTCGTCGCGAACGAATGAGCGACTGCGTCCTGCGAGCAGATAGCCAAGGATTTCCTTCTCGCGGGGCGAAAGGCCGAATTGTTTGGCGAGCGCATTTGCCTGAAGGTCGGCCACGCGGTCGATTAATTCGGCTCTAGGAACCTTCATCATGTACATATGAGCGGGCTCCGTGGCGGCGTCACGGTTGTTTTCGAGCTGCGTGACGGGCACAAGCGAGCGTTCGGGCGCCTTGACGAGCGATTCCGTATCGCAGCCCCAGGCCATGACCGAAGCGACGAGCACCACCATGGCAAGAGGGAAAAAGCTCGAGGCGGAAGCTCCCTGCGTCTGCATGGTGGCTATGCCGCACGTCACGCCCGTCGAGGCGCCCACGCCTACGGCCACCAGCAGCGGAAACAGCACGTAGCCTGTGGGGATCTGGGCACGTTGGACGTTTTTGGCAATGATTGCCAAGGCGCACAACTGCATGCCCACCAGCCCGATGAAGCTTGCGGTGTAGGCGAAATGTACCCACGGCGCCTCGCCAATGAATACTAGGGCGTATCCCGCGCATGCGAAGGGGAGGACCCATCGGTACGTGGTGAAGAGGCTCACCGTGCGCGCATGGCGGAACGATATCGTCAGAATCAAAGCCGCCAAGAGGCCGGCGCAGACAAACGGCAGGAGGTAGTGGTCGAAGCGGTCGGTGAAGTATGTGGGCGAAACGAACCCGCGGAAGAATGCGAAGTTGAACCAAAGGAGGGAGAACAGAAGTGCGTTCTTCCAGAGCCCTTTTGCGTTGCGATAGAAGGATGCTCCTACGCCATGCGCCTGGGAGAGGGGGTCTTGCGCAGCGGGCGTGCTTGCTCCAAGAAGCTGGAGGTTCGCCTCCGTCGTCAGCTTGGCCGCGTCGGCGTGATGCGCGGCGCCTGCGGCGTCTTTCTCGTCATCGCTCTTGCCCTGCGCAAGGCGCATCCCCAGAAGCTTCGAAAAAATCGCGAGGGACAGCAGAGGGAAGCTGGCCACGATTGCCACTGACACCACGTTTTTTATGGCCACCACAGGAAGATAGAGCGCCAGCGAGCACAAAAAGGCGGCAGGAACGCTCGCCTCGAGGGCGCTTGCATTGCATTGCCGCAATTCCTGAAGCCATGTCAGCAGCAAAATGGGTAGCGCGGCTCCGGCGATAACCGCCCCCACGATTGTCAGGCGCTCGTTTATGGGGTCAAGGATATAGGCTGCGTAGATAAACACCGTGGCGGATGCCGCGCAAGCCGACGCGGCGAACCCCCAATGGCGAATGTCGCCCAGCTGCACCCCTTTGCGCATGAGCGCGAAAAGCGCTATCGACACGCATACCGCCACGATAAGGGAGAGCCCCCAGTACTGTTCAGATGCGCGGATGGTATAGGGGTTCTGTACGAGAACACAGGAGTAATAGGCGCAATAGAACCACGCCATGAGTAAACCGAGTCCGACAACGCGCCAGCTGAAGGCGGATGGCGTTTCGTTCAAGGTGTTGATGAGCGTGCGCTTGGCTGCATCCTTCACGCTGCCGCAGATGCTTGCGCAGCTTTTTAGCGTCATGGTTACCCCTCTTCATGAGTCGCCGCGTCGCGAGGCCCGTCATGCACAGGCACGCTGTCATTATACGTTTCACGGCACCTCGCAGGTATATGGTGTGGTCAAATCACCATGCCATGGTGACCCCGATTACCTGCGATTTTGAATTCACCTTTTCATGCGATTGTCCCAGGAGCCCACAGGCCCGATGATGCGGCGTGTCCGTACGGGGAGCGTCGTTATGGCCGGCGCGAGACGGACACGGCGCAAAATCAACGGTATGCCACAGGGCTTTCCAGCGATGGAGCGCACAGGTTCTGCAATCGAAAGAAGAAGGGGGTACCATGCAACGAGAAGGCAGCGAGCCGTGGTCCATTAACCGCCGGACATTCCTTCAGGCGACCGCCGCGATAGGCGCCGCTTCCATGGCGGGCTTGGGTCTGTCTGGATGTTCTTTGGGTGAGCCGGGCAGTACCGAAGACGGTTTGCCGACGTATCACAAGGGCAAGCCCGTGGAGGCTTCGGCCGATCCGAAAACCGGTGACGTTACGGTCAACGAGGACGTAATGGTTCGCTACAGCGCGTGCCTGGGCTGTTACAGCAGCTGCGGCAACCGCGTGCATGTTGACCGCACAACCGGGGCAATCTTCAATGTGGGAGGCAATCCCTACAACCCCAACTGCGCCTATCCGTATTTGAATCATGATGCGCCGCTTTTGGATGCTTACCGCTCGATGAGCTTCGTCAACGGCGGCCAGGCTGTCCGCGGCACGGTATGCGGACGCGGCAACGGTACGTGGGACGCGTATTCGCAGCCCGACCGCATCACGGTTCCTCTCAAACGCGCAGGCAAGCGCGGAGAGGGCAAATGGAAAGCCATCGGTTGGGACCAGCTGCTCACTGAGCTCCTCGACGGCGGTAAGCTGTTCGCTGATTTGGGCGAAGACCAAGAAATCGAGGGTTTTCGCGCCATTTGCGACAATGAGACGCTCATTGATCCCGAAAATCCCGAATTCGGCCCCAAGGCGAATCAGTTCGTATTTTTCGGCAGTCGAGGCGATGGCCGATCCGACGTGAAGAGCAGGTTCGTGAATTCGTTCGGCACCGTGAACGCTATCGGGCATGGCGCAAGCTGCGGCGGCTCGGAGAACGCCGGTGTGTATGCCGAGCAGGATAAATCGTTGTGCGCCGACTTCGCTCAGTCCGAATACGTCATTTGCTGCGGCGTGTTTCCGGGTGCCAACGGCAAAAGCTTCCAGGCTATCGCCCACATCGCAAGCGATGCGCTGGCGAAGGGCACGCTGAAGATGGACATCCTCGACCCCGCGTTGGGCAACGGCGTTGCCACGCCCACGGCGAACAACGTGCGTTGGCTGCCCATTACCACGTCCACCAATGCCGCGTTCGGCTTGGCGATGATGCGCAAGATCATCGAAAGCGAGACCTACAACAGGACGTTCCTAGGCTTCCCCTCACAGGAGGCAGCGGTAGCGGCCGGATACGGTTCGTATAGCAATGCGAGCTATTTGGTCATCGAAGATGAGGGTCATCCCAATTATCGAAAGTTCCTGCGCGCCGAAGATGCGGGGCTTTCGGTTCCTCCTGTCGACCCCGATGCCGAGGAGACGCCCGACTACTTCGTGGTGATCGATGCCGAATCGGGTAAACCGGTGCTGCACTCGGAATGCTCCCAGGCCGATTTCCAATTCGAGGGCGAAATCAACGGCGTGCACGTACGTTCGGCGTTCCTGCACCTCAAGGACTCGGCGTTCGAGCGTTCGTTGGAGGAGTATTCGGAGATCTGCGGAGTGCCTACGGAAGAGATCGAGCGCATGGCGACTGAGTTCACCTCGCACGGGACCAAAGCGTGTATCTGCGGCATATTCGGTGGATCCGCCCAGGTCAACGGCATCGACGCATCCATCATCTATCCCGTACTCAATGCTCTGATTGGGTCGAGCAACATGCGCGGCGGCATGGTTCCGCGCCGCAACGGCGGCGATTCCTTCAGCGACGGCGCGCGCTACCTGCTGAGCACCGTCGAGGGAAAGCCGGAAAAGGCCGGCATCTCCATTACGCGCTGCGGCATGGCGTGGGAGGACACCTCGGAATACAAGCGCCGCGCGCAGAGCGAAAATCATCCGCTCCCCAAGCTGCCTTGGTATCCCATCACGTCGGCAGCAGACGGGCAGGGCGTTGCCTCCGTCGCCAACGCCTATCCCTATCAGGCGAAAATCATGTTCACGTGGATGGCGACCCCGCTTCAGGCCAACTCCGGCTTTATGCGTCCAGAAATCATGGACCTTCTGAAAGACCCGTCGGTGGTGCCTCTCTCGCTTGTGTGTGATGTGGTGATGGGCGAATCGGCAAGCATCGCCGACTATTTCATCCCGGACACCACGCCATATGAGAGCTGGGGCGTCAACACCCAGGAGGGATACTGGAGCGGCATGGGCAACACGGTGCGCTGGCAGGTCACCGAGCCCGCTACCATGAAGCTCGACGACGGCAGGCATGCCAGCTTCGAAGCGTTTTTGTGCGATCTTGCGCGCGAGCTTGATCTGCCCGGCTTCGGGGATGAGGCGTTCGAGGGCGTTGACGGCGTGAAATACCCCTTCAACGACGCGTCCGACTTCTTCCTGAAGGCAATTGCGAACCTGGCATACACCTCGGGCGATCCTGTGCCCGACATCTCTGACGAAGAGGCGCATATGCAGGGTTTGGACGAACTGCCCGACTCCTGGAAGGCGGCGGTTACGCAAGAAGAGTGGCCTAAGGTCCTCGACGTGATTTCACGCGGCGGGCGTTTCTGGCCCATCGATCAGGCGTACGACGACAAGGGACGCTCTGCGTATCTAGCCAGCTTCATGGCGTGCTTCTACCACGAGGCTCGCGCGACGGCCACCAATTGCTACACCGGGGAATATGAAAGCGGCGTGCTCCACTGGTGCCCCGAGACGCTGGCCGACCGCACGCCCCTGCGCGATAAGTATCCTGCGCAGGATTGGCCGTTCACCTCGACCAACTACAAACCCAAATTCCGCTCCATCTCGATGCTGTCCAACAGCCCCATCATGCAGCAGATTTGCCCTGCGAACTATATTGAGATGAACTCCGACGACGCCCAGAGCCTGGGAATCGCCAACGGCGACTGGGTGGATGTGAGCAATCCCACCGGCGATGTCATGCATGCGCAGGCGTACGTGCGCGGCGGTATTGCCAGGGGCACCTTCGCCGTGGCCTACGGATACGGACATGTGGCGTATGGTTCGCAGGATGTCGACATCGACGGCGATGTGCGCAAAGGCAACCCCGCGATTGCTGCTGGCATTCATCTACAGACCCAGCTTGACCCGACGGTGGAGGGCATTACGGCCATCTCTGACCCCGAAGCCGCTACTCCGGGACGCTCGGGCGGCGTATATCGAATCGTGAAGGCATAGGAGGATATGACATGGCGAATAATTCAGACTCCGCTTCGCCGCACTATGGCATGCTCATAGATCTGTCCACCTGCGTGGGATGCAATGCGTGCGTAGCGGCGTGCAAGCTTGAAAACGAAACGCCTACCGGCTGCTTCAATACCTGGATCGAGTCGTGGGATACGGGCGTATACCCCAATGTGTTTCGCGCGAATTTGCCCAAGTTGTGCAACCACTGTGTCGACGCACCGTGCCAAAGCGTGTGTCCCACGGGGGCGACCTATACAACGGATGAGGGCGTGGTTCTCGTGGACCACAGTCGCTGCATAGGCTGCAAGTACTGCATGGCCGCCTGCCCTTATCAGGTGCGCTGGCAGGATGAGCTTACGGGCGAGGTGAGCAAGTGCACGTTCTGCTATCACCGTACTTCCCAGGGTATGCAGCCCAAATGCGTAAGCACCTGCATCACCAAGTCGCGTCTGTTCGGCGATTTGAATGACCCCGAAAGCGACATTTCGCGTCGTTTGGCCGAGGTCGAGCCGGAGCGCTTGCATGCCGAACTGGGCGGCGAAGTATCGGTGTTCTACGTGGGCCTTTCGGCGACGCGGCAAGCCCCGCAGGCTTCCGGCGTGTGCCGTGGCGGCGATTTGGAAAGCGAGAGGTGATTGTATGGTTTGGGATCTTCCCATCGCGTGCTACTTGTTTCTTGCCGGCCTGGGCGCCGGTGCATACGTCAGTGCTATCGTGGCGGCGCGGTGCGGCGAGAAATCGCCCGAAATGGCTCGTGCAGGTCGCATAATTGCGCCGGTCACGGTGGCCATCGGCTTAGTGCTTCTTATGGTCGATGCCGAGGCGGGTTTTCATAACCCGCTGAGGTTCTTCTATCTGGTGTCCAACCTGTCCTCCGTCATGGCCTGGGGCGTCATCATCTTGGCGGTCTTCATGGTGGTGAGCATCGCCACGCTGCTGCTCGATTTGCTGAAAAAGCGCATTCCTCTTGCTCTCGAGGAGGTGGGCGCAGTGTTTTCGCTGGGAACTGCGGCCTATACCGGTGTTCTGCTGGGCGTAGTCAAAACGTTTCCGCTGTGGAACACGCCGCTTTTGCCGGTGCTGTTCGTGGTGTCGGCTGCATCGACTGGAATCGCAAGCGTGGTTCTTGCCGGCTGCGCAATCAAGAACGCCCGCGTACATGCGCAGACGCTGCTCGCCAAGACGCGCCTGGTGCTGCCCTGCATCGAGATTGTGCTTGTGGCCTTGCTCCTTCTGACTACGCAGGGCGTGCAGGCGGGCATCGACACCGTGGTGGGAATCGTCGCGGGCTCGTGGGCTCCGCTGTTCTGGATTGGACTGGTGGCAGTCGGGTTGGTGCTCCCCCTGGTCGTCTCCTTCGTGGAGATGCGCGCATCTCGTGCGGGCGGAACGGCTGCGGTCGAGGGTCGCCATTCGAGCGTGGCCATGTGCGCCTGTGCCGAGGCGGGCGTGATTGTCGGCGGCTTTATCCTGCGCTACCTTGTGGTTATGGCAGCACTTCCCATTTCCTAGTCCCTCCCTTCTCTTGTTTGTGCTGCGCACGTCGATTGGTTCGGCGTGCGCAGCCGCAGTCAGGGGAGTGAGGCAGGTATTGAACGGATTTCGGTTGCTTTCAGATGCGCAGTTGGGCGAAAGGACCTTTTATGAACCAATCATTGGCGGTGTCTCGAGCAGGGGCGTATGCTTCTCTGGCGGCATTTTTGGTTACGCTTCCCACCAAAGAAATGATGGATGACCTGCGCCGATTGGCGTGTGCGGTCTGCGGCGACGGTTGCGTATGTGATTTCAGCGACGTTGGCGATGCGATACAGGTGTTTCACGATCGCACTTCGGTGACGTGTTCCGCGCGATTTGTCCCGCTTTCCGAACAGTGCGTGTATCGTGCCGAGTGTACCAAGGGCGAATCATGGACGTACGGCCCGGTAACGGGTTCGCGTAGCAGCCATGTGCTTGCCTGCTATCGAAAGGCGGGGTTCGGCTTTAAGGGCATCCAGGGGTTTGAACCGGTGGTGCGCAGCTTGCGTCCCGACTCTTTGGCGGCGGAGTGTGCGTTCATGGCTTATCTTTTGAACCGAGCTGCCTGTTGCTCGCAGTCCGCGGAAAGTGACGAGCAGTTTGCCGACGCGTTCCTGCGCGAGCATCTTTCTTCGTGGGTGGGTCGCGCAGCGGATATGAGCGAACAGACGGGCAATGACTACTATGCATTCATCGTGCGGTTATGCGCGTCGTTCGTTCGGGCGGATGTGTCGGCGATGTCGGCGTAGTGACAAACTCGGGCGGCGACTGAGAGCGTTTTTTGCTGGTACAGTCCGTCGTGCGCTACCGTGAAGCCCAGCTTGCGGTAGTACTCGCGTGTGCCTATGGCGCTGATTACGTTGATGCGTTCATATCCGGCGTCGCGAGCAATCTCGCAGGCGCGCTCCACAAGCTGTTTGCCCAGGCCGCGATGCTGCGCTGCCTGTCCCTCCTGGTGGATGCCGGCCACGGCGCCATACACGTGGACCTCGCGAATCATGGCCTCGCCGGGAGCCACGGGAAGCTGCGTAGGCCCGTCGGCAAAGGGCATGGTGGCATCCACGGGCGGGCACTGCGTTTCATCCGCATGGGTGGCGGGTTGCGCGGTGGCATCGGGTGCCGCGTGATTGCTTGTGCGGTTCCATACCGCTGCATCGGGCAGCGACAGACGCAAGAATCCGGCGATGGAGCCGTCAGGGGTCACCCATTGCAGGAACACCTCTTGCCCTGTGGAAGTGCGATAAGGCAGCTCCTCCATCGTCAACTCGTGTTCCTCGGTTCGACGTGCGTTGATTTCGCGGTGACGAATCTCGCGAAGTGGGTACCCGGCCGCAGAGGCGCGTCGAGCCGCCTCTGCTTCCACGACTTCGCGCAGATTGACCTTCTTGTTGCCGTCCACGATGTCGTCCGACGAGAAATCGCGAATCATGCGTGAGATGCGCGTCCAGGCTGGCGTGGCCATCACGTTGCGCGCCAGTACGTCAACCAACGTTTGCTCGTCATACGGGCGCCAGCTGCCATCGCGATAGCGGTCCATGAGCGCGGCGCTGCCGATGAGCGCGCAGGGGTACATCTTCACCTCGTCAGGCATGAAGCGTGCGTCGCCCACCAGGCGTTCATAGCCGCGCACGTCGCCCTCGGGCGTGGCGCGGTAGAGGTTCGCCATGAAGTGCGCGTGCGTCTTGAATCCGAACAGGCGGGCGAGGGCGAACGCCTGCGCGATGCGTTCCACGGTGATGCCGCGACGGTTCGTGCGCAGTACCTCGTCGTCCAAGCTTTGCACGCCCATCTGGATTTTCGTGCAGCCAAGCTGACGCATGAGCAAAAGGCTCGCGCAAGTGACCATGTCGGGGCGCGTTTCGATGACCAGGCCGACGCAACGGTGCGCTGCGGTCACGTTGCGTGCGTGGAGCTCCTTGACGTGCGCGAGGTCGGCCGTCTGCATGTGCGCGGCGGCTTGCCATCCGACATTGTTCTCGTAGAGCGCATCCATCGCTCGGTTGAAGGCAAGTGCGCCTGCTGTCACGCGTTCCTGCACGTCCGCGACCTCTGCCGCCAGTGTGTCGGGATCGTTCGAGATGCCGCATTCCTCATAGAACGCGCGTCGCTCGTCGATCGACGCCTGCGTCTGTGCGGAGTCGCCCTCGTTGAGCGCGCGGAACAGCTCGGCGATGAACCAGATGCGATATTGCTCGGGGTAATCGTCCCAGGTGCCGCCTAGCACGATGAGCTCCACTTTGTCGGTCACGTGCCCCATGCGCGCAAGCGAGCGCAAACGCGCTGCCACCTGCAGATATGGGTCAAACCACGTGCGCTCGGCCCGCTGGCAGGCAGGCTCGTCGGCCAGGTAGCTTTTGGGCATGCGCACGTCGTTGGGGCAGTACAGGCATGCGCTCGTGCAGGCGTGCGGTTTCGTGATCACGGTGATAGTGGCTACGCCCGATGATGTGCGGCGCGGCTTCACGCGGAGCGTCGCAAGCAGCCGCCGCTCAAGGGCATTATCGATGCTCCAGCTGCGCCAGCGTTCGGGTTCGCTTTCTTTGACCGTGAAATAGTAATCGAGCACCTTCTTCTTAGAGAAGTGCTGCGCGTTATCGCGAATGCTGCGGTTATGGAAGCGAATGATGCGCTCCAGCTCGTCGGGTGCGAGCGGCGTGTTCGATGGGTCGTTATGGGCGGGAGCATCACTATCATGGGAGCCCGCACTTCCGTGGCGCAAGGCATCGAGTATGTCGAGAAACAATTCTTCCATGGGTGCAAGGATACCATGGTGTATGCGGGGTGCGACGAAATCGAGCGGGAGCGGGTATCCGATGCGCTCTCGAGACTCGGCGGCTTAATTCTCGTATGGGGCCATGGCGATTCGCTCCGCGCTACGGCTGACGGAATAGCAAGGGGTCGCCCTTACACTGCGACGGGTCGGATGCCAAGGAATCAGCCCGGCGTTACGGCGGCGTCGAATGGTACAAGCGATTAATCCATCCCCACGACGGTATTGGATGGCACGAACGACCCCTGCGCTATTGCTGCAATCCCAGTCGGGCCACACTGCTGATGCAGGAGTAAATCGACCTCTCGAGTACTTTAGGCTCTGCCGACTGGCGCCATCGGGCATAGAAGGCCGAAGCGATGTCTTTGCCTAAGGGGAGCCCGCCCGAATCCGCTGGGCGGGTGCCATCGAAGTTGCGTACGAATTTGCTCTTGCGCCAGCCCCATTGGCCTTCGAGGTCCTGGGTGTACTTCACGCCCTGTTCAATCTGCAGAAACATGAGATCAAGCGGCGATTCCCTGCTGGAGAAATTGACGGAGGTGTCATATTTACCCTGCATAAGAGCCATTGCCAGCGTGGTAATCATGCCGCACGGCGTGAAATCTTTGCGGGGGAACCAGTCTCTCAGGAGCGCGGTGCACGCGATAAGCAGGCAGCGGGCACTTTCGGCAACGCTGGAATCTTTTTCGGTTTCAAGGATGTCGCTCGCGAGTCCGTCGGCGAAAGCGAGGATATCCTCATCAGATTCAACCCAGGCAAGTAGATTGCATTCACGGCAAGTGTCTGTGCCCATGTGCGCCCTCTCTCAAGTGGTGTACCTCTATAATGGGATGGTAGCACGTAAAGATTTCATACGTGTTCCAATCGTGGTACAGGCAAATGCCGTGAGGAGAAGAATGGACAACGCGACCGCGCGAGCGCTCTGTGCGCTCAATGACGAGTTCTATGCGAGGGAAGCCATGTCGTTCTCTGCGACGCGTGAGGTCCCGTGGCCCGGATGGCGGCGCGTGCTTGGGGCGATTGCGGCGGCGCAACTGGAGCTGGATTCGAGTTCGCGAGCGCTTTTCTCATCGCGTGTTTCGGATGAAAAGTGCGAGTCTGCCCATCCTGCTGGGGCGTCGTCTTGCTCCGAGTGCGATAACGATGCGGACGATAGCCTTTTCCTGGTGGACGTTGCCTGCGGAAACATGCGATTCGAGCGGTTTCTTAATGAGGAATACCCCCACGAGTTTTTGGCGCTTGCGGTCGATTCGTGCGATCGTTTGGCGCTCGACGCGCTCAAGACATGCGATTTCGATCGGAGCGAAGTGAGCTATACGCACATCGACGTTATAGAGCAGCTACTCGATAGCGGTACGAAAGGGCTCGCATTTTCGCTTGGCACAAAGAGCGCCGATGCGACCGTGGCCTTCGGGTTCATGCATCACATCCCCGGTGGCGAGAACCGGATAGTTTTCCTCAAAGCTTTGATTGAGACGGTGCGTCTCGGAGGTATCGTCGCGGTGTCGCTCTGGCGTTTCATGGATGACGAGCGACTGGCCAAAAAGGCCCATGAGGCCACCGTGCGGGTACGTTCGTATGTAGCGGATGCCGTTTCGGGCCGTGCGCCCCTCGATGAGGAAATGGCGCGCTCTTCGTTATTCGCCATCGATTTCACTCAGTTTGAAGCGGGGGATTACCTGCTGGGGTGGCAGAACGATGTCGCGGCGTTTCGCTATTGCCATAGCTTCAATGATGCCGAGATAGCGCGTCTCATCGACTCGGTGAGTAATGCGGCGACGCTCATCGACCGCTTCACTGCTGACGGCAAAACCGGCAACCTCAACGAATATCTTGTGTTCGGCAGGGAATGGGCGTAAGTACCGCGCCCTGGATTTGCCTCTGAGGTAAATGCAGTCGAGGCAAATTCCGGATTGCGGCACGATTTTTGAATAAAAAGCAGGTTGGCCAAGGTTTTGTAGCGAGTGTCGACGGTTCTGTGCGCCGGGAGCGGCGGTCGTGTACGGTTTTCGCAGTGGCAATCATTGAAATGCCTGTTCATTACTAATATTTTGTCAAATTGATGCGCAGATGTCGGCTAACTTGGAATGCTGGCCATTTCGCGGCATCTTTTCTGGCGTTTGGTGCCAATCGAGTAAGCAGTATACAAGCGCATGGAAATTGGCGAGGAGCTTCGGACGTGTTGCCGAGGCGCTTCGGGTGTGCCGGCGAGATATTTTGGCGTGTTGCCGAGGCGTTTCAGACGAGTGTTTCGTGACGTCTCAGCAACATTGCGTTTTCGTTTTTTCAAACATTTACGGTTCGGCCGCTCATCTTTCCTGCTTCGCCCGTTATATGGGGTGAGGAGGTGGGAATGCGAACATGGTTTTCGGAGATGACAAAGGGCGCACTATGCTGGGAACGCCTGGCGCGGCGGATGCGCATGACGTAACGCACCACGAGGCAGAGGCGCTTGGCAATTCATGCTCTGGGATTGAAGTGCCGGATGGAGCGCGCTGCAAGGCTGGGCTGCATGGGGCGACGCATCGCGTGATTGAGGCGCATTACGAGGATGTGTATGCGTATTGCCGCCGCCGCGCCGCATCTCTCCAGGATGCCCAGGACCTCACGCAAGACGTGTTTCTGCGGTTCTTTCGCGCCTCCTCTCGATATCGCGACGAGGGAAAACCTCTTGCGCTTCTGCTCACTATCGCACGCAACGTGTGCATCGATGCCGCGCGCAAAAGGCGGTTTGACCACGTGCCGTTTGAGGAAGAGCTGCATGATATTCCATTGTCTGCCGCTTCCGAGTCTTCAGGAGCCGTGACCCAGGCACTCGAAAGGCTAGATGCGAGCGAGCGCGAGGTGCTTGAACTGCGTTACGACCAAGGGCTGGGAGTGGGCGAAATAGCACAGGTGCTGGGCATCTCCCGCTTTTCCGTTTCACGACGCATCAGACGAGCGCTCGCCGAAGTGCGTAAGACGCTTGAAGAGGGGGGGTTTCGATGAGACGACTGGTTTCTGGCAGACGCAACGCCGTGCGTGCGGAGAAGTTGCTCCGAGAACATTACGTGGCCGAGCGTGCCGGTGTACTATCCCCGTCGGAGCGCGCGGTGGCTATCGCGGAATGTGTTGACGCGGTCGAATACGCGCTGACTTGCAATGACGTCGGCAGCGAGGCGGTCGGGTCGGTCGGACGAGCGGGCGCGGAACGTGCTGCATCCGAACGGCATGCCAACGAGGCGACAGGATATGAGCTAGAAAGCTCGCGTGGACGATATGGGGGTTCGCTCGGTTCCGCGTCGGGGTTTTCGAGGACGTGTTCTGCGAAAACGCGTTCTGCATCGCCTTCGTTCTTTTCGTTCGTGGCGTTCCAGGCGCGCGCCATTCCCGCACGCATCTGGATAGCGCAGGCGGCGCTCATTGCGTTCGTGCTTTGGGTATGCGCGTTGGAGCCTGCAGAAGGATTCGTCAATTGCGTGGCGGCAGCGCTTGGAGCAATCGTTGCCGGTCTGGGCGTGCCCATTGTCATGGCGAGCAGGCTCTATCGCATGGCGGAGCTTGAGAGCGCGTGTCGCTTCAATTGCCGGTCGGTCGCGGCAGCGCGCATGGTCGTAATCGGGAGCGTGGATGTGTTGGTTCTGGGTGCCGCGGCGTGCATCGTGCCTTCTTTGACGAATGCGTATGCGCTCGCGTTCGCCATGTATGCATGCGTACCGTATTTTGCGGTGTGCGCGGGAAGCTTTGCCGTCTCTCGTCGAGCGCGCGGCTTCTCCGCGATGGCGGTTTCTGTGATGTTGTCCCTGGTCGCTATAGGGGTATGCGTGCTTCTCCAACGGGTATTTCCTTGGGTGTACGGGCCGGCGGCGGTGGGTGCGTGGGCAATTGCCGCGGCTGTTGCCGGAGTTTGGCTGGCGCGCGAAGCTCATATGTTTCTCTGCACGGCAGCCGAGGGGATTGACGCATTCGGGTGCTTGGGGCGCTTCGCGTATAACGAGAAAGGGTGTGATGTCTCATGGAGCTAACTATCGACAGACTGAGCAGGCAATTCGGGTCGCATATCGCCGTCGATCGCGTATCGGCGCGACTTACGCCGGGAGTGTACGGGTTGCTTGGCGCGAATGGAGCCGGCAAAACCACGCTCATGCGCATGGTGTGTGGAGTGCTTCGCCCTACGTCGGGATCGATTCTGCTTGATGGTCGGGACATTCAGGCGCTAGGCGATCACTACCGCGCCCGCCTGGGCTATCTTCCGCAGGACTTCGGCTACTACCCCGACTTTTCGGCTCTCGATTTCATGCTGTATATGGCGGCGCTTAAGGGGATCGATCGCAAGCGGGCAAAAACCGCCGCGTTGGAGCTTTTGGATCTGGTGGGGCTAGGAGGCGCTGCGCGGTCGAAAGTTCGCACGTTTTCAGGCGGCATGAAGCAACGGCTGGGTATTGCGCAGGCGGTGCTCAACGATCCCGATGTGCTGGTTCTCGATGAGCCAACGGCGGGGCTTGACCCCAAAGAGCGCGTGCGTTTTCGCAATCTGATCTCGAGCTTTTCGCAGGACAAGATCGTGGTTCTGTCCACGCACATCGTGTCGGACGTGGAATACATCGCCGACGAAATACTGGTGATGCGAGCCGGAGCGTTTGTGATGCAGGGGGCGCCGGGTGCGATAACCGCTCAGGTAGAGGGCAGAGTGTGGGAATGCAGCGTGCCGGCCGCCATGGCCGATGCGCTTGCCGAACGATTCACGGTGAGCAACGTCCATTACGCCTCTGACGGTCAGGCCGTGGTGCGCGTGGTGAGCGATGCGCAGCCGGCGCCAGGCGCGAGGGCCGTAGCGCCTACGCTCGAGGATTTATATCTGTATGTGTTCCGCGACGCGAAGGGCATCACCGATGAGGGCGATCATGCGAGCCGCAATGCGGCTGAGCTTAGGGGCTTTGTCGGGCGCGCCAGAGGCGTCGGTCGCGGCGGGGAGGAAAGGTAGGCGTATCATGCTCGATCTTGTCGCTTTTGAGCTCAAGAAAGTCGTCAGTCGCCGTACCACGCTTGTCACCTGCAGCGTGCTCTTCGTGCTCATCTGCGGGATTATGACGCTCAACGTGCTGCAAACCAAGACGGAATCCGATACAGGTGAGGTGCTTTCCGGCTTAGACGCCATCTCCTATAACCGCGAGGCGGCGAACGCCCATGCGGGCGAGCTTTCGACGGAGCGCATCGTGGCGGATTTGACGGCGTATCGCGATTTGGCGCTTTCCAAGATGGATGCCCAGGAGCTTTCCACCATGAGCGATGCGGCTGCATACAGCCTTATGAAGCAGGTCTTCACGCCCGAAGAGCAGGCGATGCTCACAGATGGCTACTACAGTTATCTGCTCAGTCCTTGGCGCGTTGCCGGTCAAGAGCCCTATCAGACGGCGGCGCAGCTCACCGACGAGCAGATGGGGCAGTTTTATGAGACGGTGGCGCAGGGGTTCCAAGAGACTCTCGATGACGGCATGGGCGGCTCGTGGACGTATACGGATGCAGAACGTTCCTACTGGACCGCTATGCAGCAGCGGGTCGAGGAGCCGCTCGCGTACGGCTATGCGGGCGGTTGGGAGGACATTCTTAACTGCGTGGCGTTTTTGACATTCGCCATGCTGGGGGTATGCGTGGCGCTGGCGCCGATGTTTGCGGCGGAGTATCAAGAGCGAACCGATGCCGTGCTATTGGCGTCGCGCTTCGGAAGGTCGCGCCTGGTTGTCGCCGAGGTGATTGCCGGATTCGTTTTTGCTACGGCGTATTTCGCTTTGCATGCTGCCGTGATTTGCGGCGTTGCCCTGATCGCATTCGGTACGGAGGGGCCAACCTTCCCGTACAGGTTATGTCCACCTCCATTCCGTATGGCCTCACCATGGCGCAGGCTGCAGGCATCTCGGTAGGGATAGCGTATGCGATGATGCTGGGGTTTGCGGGGCTTACACTGGCGCTCTCCTCGCGCACGAAGTCGGCGCTCGCGGTGTTTGCCGCCGCAGCTGCGCTCATCCTGGTCACGGGCATAATGCCTACGGCGGGAAACGGAGTCCTCATGCATATCATGTATCTCGCTCCGCTGAATGCGCTTGTGCCGCAGCCGCTTCTCACCGACTGCATGTCGTATCCGCTAGGGACGGCGGTGTTCGATCTGCAGACCATGCTTTGGGTGCTCTATGGCGTCGTCATGCTTATCGGCGCAATCGTTGCCGTCATATCGTTCCGGCGCCATCAGGTGGCGTAGTCGTAAGCGGGCGACCCGCGCCGATTCGAGTGAGCGGCTGGGTTGTTCTGGCGCGAGAGCCGCATGCCCGCGTGAGCGGCCGAGGCGAGCTCAGGTGTGTCTACCGTATGCCGAATGCTGCCGCTATTTGTCGCACACTTTCGCCAGCACGCTGAGCAGCGCGTTGAAATCAATGGGCTTGGACACGTGGGCGTTCATGCCGGCTTCGGTGGTGCGAGCGATGTCTTCGGCGAAGGCGTTCGCGGTTACGGCGATCACGGGCACCGTTTTGGCATCGGGGCGCTCAAGCGCGCGAATGGCGCGACAGGCCTCGCAGCCGTCCATCTCGGGCATCTGCATGTCCATGAGGATGGCGTCGATGTAGCCGGGATCGGTTGCCTCGAACGCGCTCACCGCCTCGCGCCCGTTCATCGCGGGAATAATCTCGGCACCCATCGCGCCCAGTATTTCCTGCATGATTTCCATGTTGATCTCGTTGTCCTCGGCAACCAGGAGGCGTTTACCCTCTAGGCTAAAGTCAGGCGCGGCATGGCCGGGAGCGTCGGCTTGCGCGTCGGCAAGCTCTTCTTCCTCGGCGATGCGCAGCGGCAGCACCACCGTGAACGTGCTTCCTTTTCCGAGCTCGCTGTTCACGCTGATCTCGCCGCTCATCTGCTGCACGAGGCTCTTGACGATGGGCATGCCCAGTCCCGTGCCTGACACTTTCGACGGCGAGAACGTGGTCTCGCGCGCAAACGGCTCGAAAATGCGCTCCAGGAAATCCTGCGACATGCCGATGCCCGTGTCGGACACGACGATTCGGCATTTGCACATCTTGGGGCGGCGAGACACTACGTCGAGGGCCACATCGATCGTGCCGCCCGGTAGGCTGTACTTCACGGCATTCGATACCAGGTTGTTCAGAATTTGGCCGATACGGGCTGGGTCGCACATGACGAAGGGCATGTCTTCATCGACATAGACGCGAAGGGTCTTGCCGTCGCGCTCCGCCGCCTCCTCGAACAGCGACGTGCCGTCTTTCACGCATTGAGCGAGGTCGGTGGGGACATATGCGAGCTCGGTCTCCTTGCCGTGCTCGATGCGTGACATGTCGAGCACGTCGTTCACCAGCGTGAGCAGCTGGCTTCCCGCTTGCTCAATCTTGGTCAGGCAGTCTCCCGTTTTCTCGCGATCGTCGAGGTTCGTGCGCGCGAGCGACGACAGGCCGATGACCGCGTTGAGCGGCGTGCGCATATCGTGGGACACGTTGCTGAAAAACGCGCTCTTCTTGTCCACGGTCTGCCGCGCCGAGTCCAGCGCGCTTTCTAGGAGCGCCTGCTGCTGGAGCTGTAGGCGCTTTTCGGCGTCTACTTCGCGGAAACACATGACAACCTCGTTGAGGCCAAGGTCTCGGTTGTAGATGAGACGAATACTGACCCATTTGTACCCGTCGGGGAAATGCCTACGGTAGTCGCCGCCGAATTCCTCGACACCCTCCGCCGCCAGCTTGCGGATGTTCTCCAGCGAAAAGCTCTGCTCGAAGGCGTCGAAGGTGCGTTTCTCAACCACGTTGCCTATCATGCTGAGCATGTGACTGTACGTGCCAGATTTTCCGAGTCCTTCGCTCACGTCGGGAGACGATTTGATAGTTTCGTACGTTCCCGTGTTGTAGTCGATGCGATAGATGGCATAGAACGTGTCGCCCAGGATCTTGAGCGTGTCTTCGGTGTGCTGCATCTTTCGGCTGTCCAGGTAGCCGCGGATTATGATGGCAATCACCAGGATGAACAGCGCAAGGCAGATGACCGCCAGCGTGACGATCGCCGTGTCCCAGCCGTCTTGGAGGATGTCTTTGACGGGGATGGTGATGACCGAGAGCCATCCGTTGCTCATCTGCGAGTAGTACACGCCGTTCACGACGCCGTCGAAGTCCGTGATAGAGGAGAGGTGGTCTTCCATCTGGCCGTCTAGTACTGCCGTGCGCAGGCTGTTCGCCCAGGCGACGGTCTGCTCGTCTTCGACCCCGGCATCGGAGGTGGTGTAAATGAGCGCGCCGGATTCGTCGAAGAGATAATACGAGCTTTCCTGCGGCAGCGAGGCCTTGTTGCGATGCACGTGGAAGTTTTCCAGGAAGATGTCGAAGGCGAGTACGTTGCCCTCGCCGTTGAGCTTGACTGACATGGTCACAAGCTCTTTGCCCGTGATGGCATCGGTGTAGGCATCGGTAAACGTCACGCACCCATCCGCCTCGAGCGCCGCGGTGTACCAGGGAGTGGACGCGTAATCGTAGCTTTCGTCGCCTTCCCAGGGATTGGCGGCGATTATGTGGCCGTCGATTACGGCATAGGGGTCGATGATGTTGGCACCCAGTGAGTCTTCGATGGTGGTATCGTAACGTTCCAGAAGGCTTGCGTAGGCCCGGGTTCCCTCGCCGTTGTCGAGCGCGTGGTTAAGGGAGCTTGCGACCATGCTCATGAGCAGGCTGTACATGGAGGTGCGGTTTTCTTCCTCGGCTGCATAGCTTGCCGCTAGCGAACTGCCCATGTCGTCGGCGTTCATCAGCAGTTTGTCGCGCACGAGGTAGATGCTCCAGGCGATGAGCAGGCTCAAGGCGATGGCGAGCACCGCCCCGATTTTGATGGCGAGGCTCGAGGTCAAAAAGCTGCGTTGCTTGGGAGCCGTTTCGTTCATGCGCTGTCTCCTTGATTAAACGTCCAGGTCAAGACCGCGAGCCACATGTGCAATAAAATCCTGCACGTTGGTCACGATGCCGCGCGAGGCTAAAGAGCCGCGATCTGCCAGTTTGTTCACGGCGAATTCGGCGATGTCAACGCAGTAGAAGTATACCTGGCGCACGGTGCCGTCGGGCATCACGCGAAATGAGGGGGTCATGTTGCCCGTGGCGATAGAGTGCAGCGTAGTGGCCATGCAGATCACCGTGGTCGCGCGGCTTACGTGGGCGCGCATTGCATCCTGCGCCTCGTAGGCGTTGCGGTACACGCCGGGCAGCGGCCCGTCGTCGCGGATGGAGCCGGCAAGCACGTAGGGCACATGGTTCGTTTCCAGCGCATGCATGATGCCGTTGTCGATATGCTCCGCCTCGATGAGCTTTCTGATGCTTCCGTAGTAGCGCGCTTTGTTGATGGTGTCCATGTGGTGATAGTGGCCCATGGGGCGGTTCTCTTGCGTGTCGATGTCCTGGCCGAGCGCGGTGTGGAACAGCGCTCCCTCCAGGTCATGCGTGGCGAGCGCGTTGCCGGCCAGCACGGCGTCTACGTAGCCGTTATGGATCAGACGCGCGAACGCTCGGCGCGAGAAGCCGTTGAACGTGAAGGCGGGGCCCATCACCCATACCACATAGCCGTGCTCGCGTTCGTGCCGCAAAAGCTCGTAGAGTTCGTCGTAGTCGCGCGAGAATGCCGTTTCGCGTGAGCGGCCCGTGCGAAAGGCGAATGAATCGGCGTCGGACGCCGCACCGGGCTCGTCGAAGCCGTTGGTGTGGACATAGATGCCTTCGCTTGCGTCTTCGGTGCGGCCGCATACCACCAAATCGCCTTGTTTAAGGCGACGAAATTCGCGGATGCTCACCGAGCCGTCCTCGTATACGGGCACGCTGTCCATGCGGCTTTCCGCGGCGAGCAGCCATGTTCCGCCGATTTTGAAATACTCCGGGAAGATGCTCGTGGCGTGGTAGCCCTCGGGCGCCACGGCGTCTTTGGGGCACGGGACGAGCGTCGCTTCGGGCGCTGCTTGGAAACGCGCCTCGTTGAAGTTTGGCGCGTGGTAGTGTTTGAGTCTAAATGTCATGTACGGTCACCTAATCTCATCCTGCATGCGCGCCATGTCGGTGGGTTCGTGGGGCGCATTCTGCCATTGCTGGATACCGGATGAGATTCTAACAAATAGCATTGCCATGTGTGCCGCGGGGCTCTGCTGTACGTATCGCGAATCCAACCTGACGGGAACCTTTCATTGGCGTCACTCTGAGGTGACGATTCGCGGATAAGAATCCTCCTTGAATGATCCAGCTCCATAATGACGTTCTTGGCGAGTAGAGAAGGAGCGAACATGGAGATCATCGAGAGGTTTCTCGGCGGATACAGCGAGAATTTTGCCGTGGCGGTGGCTGCGTGGCCGTTCTTCTCGTTCGCGCTCACCCTGCCCATTCTTGCGTATCTCTATCATCGCGACGGTCGTCTCAAGCTCGCTTCGGTCGTAACGGTGTATCTCGCGGTGCTCTACGTATTGGGCCTGGGCTGCTTCACGCTCTATCCGCTGCCGTCGGGTGAAGAAGGACTGGGCATCACGTACGGCATCCCCTGGCAGCTGAACCCGTTCGCGTTTTTGGGCGATATCGCCAAAGACGGCATTCATGCAGTGCCGCAAATCCTGTTCAACATAGTGTTTTTCATGCCGCTGGGGTTCATTGCGGGGCGGTTTCTGCGCTTGGACTTTGCGAAATCGACGCTTCTGGGGCTGGCTGTGTCGTTCGCCATCGAAGCGGCGCAAGGCACGGGGCTGTTCGGTGTATATCCCTATTCCTATCGCACGGCCGATGTGGACGACCTGATTTGGAATGCCTCGGGCGCCGCTGTCGGGTGGCTCGTGGCTTCGCGGCTCGCTCGCATCTTGCCACCGGGCGCGCTTGCCGAGGAAGGCGAAGTGACCGATCGGCCCGGTATCGTACGGCGCTTTGTGGCATTCTGGCTGGATATGACCTTGGTGGGCGTGGCTTCGACCATCGTGTGGGCGGCGGGACTGTTCGTGGCGTGGGGCGTGATGGCGGCGGGTGTGCAAAACGACGCTCTCGCGGCAGCAGGGGGCACGGCTATGCTTTTGATTCCGGCGGTCATGTTCGTTGCGGTGGAAGGTGCGATTCCGTTCATGCGCAAAGGGCAAACGCCGGGAGGATCATTCGTGCGCATGACCTGCGAGACGCGTGAACGCATGGGTTGGCGTCGTGTGGCGTTTTTCCTGCTGCGCCTGTTCGTGCTCGGGTGCATGCTGCTGTTCTTCCCGCTTGCGGCACCCGTCCTGCTCATCTTCTACGCCGTCAAACGTCGCATGCCGTATGATTTACTATAGCGTGCGTGTTGGTTTCGACTCGAGATTCCGGGGCGTTCGGCGAACCTAAGGAACGCTCGGTTACGTGCGTGGAATATTCGGATATTTGCTCGTAATGGAGGGCGTATGCGACAGATGAGGCTGGCGAAGCGCGAGGTGAAGGATGCCGCGGCTTTGCGCGCGATTGTCGAGGCATGTCAGGTGGTGCGCATCGGCGCAGTGGATTCCGAGGGCATGTTCATCGTGCCGGTAAATTTTGGCTACGAGTGGCAGGATTGTTCGTGCGGATGCGACATGGGGGCCGATGAGCTGGAGCCGAGTGGCGCTTTGGAAGCCGCGGGGGAGAGGGGCGCCTCGGTTGACTGGGGCCACGAGACGGGGAAAGCGGCTCGCCCCAAGCTCACGCTGTACGTTCACTCTGCCGCGGAAGGCCGCAAGGCCGAGGCATTCCTGCGCGGATGCGATGTGGCTATCGAGATGGACTGCGACGGTGGGTCCATCAAGGGCGATTATTCGTGCGCGTATTCGCGGGCGTATCGAAGCGTTATGGGCACAGGCCGCATTTCCCCCGTTGAGAATACGGAGGAGAAGGTGCGCGCCCTTGCGCTTATCATGGAGCATGCCGCCCCGGGTGCGCCGTGTAAGTTCGCAAAGGAGGCCGTGAATCGCGTGGCGATTTTTCGCATCGATGTGGACGACTTCACGGGAAAGGAGCGCCGCCCTCGATGATGCGCCATCGCGCTTCGGCGGGGAAGATGGCGATGGCCCAATGTGCGCGCATGATGACATCGGCGCTGTGGGGGCAGATGCGGCAGAGCCGCTAACCCAGGCGATTGCCGCCGTGATCCATTGCCTTCATTTTCTACGTTACGGATTCGTGACGGAGTCGGCTTTTCGCGCAAAACGGGCTCAATCGTGCGCCGGCAACCCCTTGAGCGTATTGTGATAAGAAAAAGACTTCGGCGAGCCAAGAAAAAGACTTCGGCGAGCCCGACGAGTGGGCGTTGGGAGCAAAGAGGAGATACGCTATGAAAACCCTGGTCATAGGCGATACCCATCTTAAGCAGAAGCAGATTCTTCCGCGCGTCGATGCGGCTATCGCAGCATACAACGCCCAGCGCGTCGTATTCTTGGGCGACTACTGCGACGATTGGGGAGCGTCCGATTCATTCGCGCTGGAATCGCTCCATGCGTTTGCCGATTGGGTCGCGGAGCGTCGCGGTCAAGGCCTTGCGGTGGACGTAGTGCTAGGCAACCATGATATGCGCTACCTCATGGAGGAAGACGGCCCCGGTACGCAATGGGGCATCATGGAGAAGGTCCATGAGATTCTGGACGGTTTGGGCATCGTCATGGCCGCCGAGGCGAACGGCTACCTGCTTACACATGCGGGTGTGACTTCCTCATGGGCGGACGACAACTTCGACCTGGCAGCATGGGACGCGGCGCGCGCCTCTGCCGCCAATGCGGCGCGCTTGCTCAATGAGATGTTCGCCGATCCTGCGCGATGGCGTGATCTGGATACATGTGGGGCGGCGCGCGGCGGATTCGAGGTGGCGGGGCCTTTGTGGGCCGATAAACGCGAGCTCGCGATGGATTTCCTGCCGGGCGTCAATCAGATCGTGGGGCATACGCCGGTGTTCACGTGCGAGCGGTTGAAGCTGTGGCCGAGGCATTCGTCGGGCATGCGCATGTGGCACGCTTCGAACGGCCGCGAGGGCGTGCGCGCGGGCGACGATTCCGTAACGCCTATCGTATGGGCATGCGACACGTTTTCGCTCACGAGCATGCTTGCGCCCATCGGCGACGGCAGCATGCTGCTGGTGGATGATGCCGGGGCGGTGGAGGCTGTGGATTATGCGACGCTCGGCGAGGGCACGTGGCGCGATGACGCTTACGTGTACTACATGACGCGCTAGGCTTGTGTTGCAGGCAACTTGCACACGTCGATCCATGCCGCAGGCGCGGCGTATCGCTCCAGCTCCTCCGGCGTAAGGCCGATGGCACTGTTGGCGCTGCCGCATGCGGGATATACCATGTCAAAGCGGCGTAGACTCTCGTCCAGATACACGTCGCAGCAATCGTTGACGGCAAAGGGGCATACGCCGCCCACGGCATGCCCGATAAGCTTCTCGGCCTCATCGGCTTTGAGCATCTTCGCCTTTGTGGCGAACTGGACCTTGAACTTGGGGTTGTCAATGCGTGCATCGCCGGCTGCCACGATGAGCGCCACGCGATCGCCTACGTGGAACGAGAGCGTTTTGGCGATACGCTCCGGCTCGCATCCAACGGCCTGTGCCGCCAGCTCGACCGTAGCGCTGGACGTCTCGAACTCTAAAACACGGTCTTCAATTCCCCGGGAGCGAAAGAATTCCCTCACTTTTTCGATTGCCATATATCTCAAGTCCTTCTGTCGCATCGTTTGCGTGGTGTGTATGATACGCCGCGTCGGCGGCTGACGCGGCGGGGATTCGCCAAGTTCGCACGGCCGTGCATGCTGTATCATGACATGCGCACATTTGAGGATAGCGGACGGTTCTTTCGAACCGTGCTGAGGAAAGGGGCGTTCTGTGGAAAGGACCAGGATCGCACAGCTTTTTGCCGATGCCGAATCGCTGGGCGGCACCACTGTCACCGTTGCCGGCTGGGTGCGTTCGGTGCGCGACATGAAAAACTTCGGCTTCGTCACCGTGAACGACGGCAGCTGCTTTAAAGACCTGCAGGTGGTTATGAGCCGCGATACGTTGGCCAATTACGATGAGATCGCGCATCAGGTTGCCGGCGCCGCCGTCATCTGCGCGGGCGAGGTGAAGCTTACGCCCGACGCCCCGCAGCCCTTTGAGCTTGCCGCCGCCACCATCGAGGTGGCGGGTGCTTCCGCGGGCGACTATCCGTTGCAGAAGAAGCGTACCACGCCCGAGTTCCTGCGCACGCAGCAGCACCTGCGCCCGCGTACGAACCTCTTCCGCGCGGTGTTCCGCATTCGCTCGGTGGCCGCAAACGCCATTCATACATTCTTCCAGGACCGCGGATTCGTGTATGTGAACACGCCCATCATTACCACGTCCGACTGCGAAGGCGCGGGCGAGATGTTCCATGTGACCACGCTCGACCTTGCGAACGTGCCCAAGAACGATGACGGAACCGTGGACTACACGCAGGATTTCTTCGGCAAGCCGGCGAGTCTTACCGTGTCGGGCCAGCTCAACGCCGAGAATTTCGCCATGGCGTTCGGCGACGTGTACACGTTCGGTCCCACGTTTCGCGCGGAGAACTCCAACACGGCGCGCCACGCTGCCGAGTTCTGGATGATTGAGCCCGAGATCGCCTTCGCCGACCTTGAGGACGACATGAACCTCGCTGAGGATATGCTCAAATTCGTTATCAGCTACGTGATGGAGAAGTGCCCCGACGAGCTGAACATGCTCAACAAGTTCGTGGACAAAGGCCTGATCGAGCGTCTCACGCATGTGGCCAACTCCGACTTCGCGCGCGTCACCTACACCGAGGCAATCGAGATCCTGGAGGCGGCGGTTGCCAAGGGGCAGAAGTTCGAGTTCCCCGTGAGCTGGGGAATCGACCTGCAGACCGAGCACGAGCGCTTCCTGACCGAGCAATACTTCAAGAAGCCCACGTTCGTGACCGACTATCCGGTTGAGATCAAGGCATTCTATATGCGCTTGAACGATGACGGTAAGACGGTGGCTGCGGCCGACTGCCTGGTGCCCGGCATCGGCGAGATTGTGGGCGGCAGCCAGCGCGAGGAGCGCTTGGACGTGCTCGAGCGCCGCATCTCTGAGCTGGGGATGGATCCCGAGCAGTATAAATACTACTGCGACCTGCGCCGTTTCGGCACCTGCAAGCATGCAGGATTCGGTCTGGGCTTCGAGCGTTTGGTGATGTACCTGACCGGCGTGAGCAACATTCGCGACGTGATTCCTCACCCCCGTACGGTGGGCAACGCCGAATTCTAAATGAGAGAAAGGCCCCGAGGGGCCTTTCTTTTTGCGAATCTCTTATTCCCTGCCGTCCCAGCAGTAGGTGCACACCTTCGTGGGATCGATGCCTATGGCCTCGAGCAGGCCGGGCAGGCTTTGGTAGCCAAGCGAATCGAAGCCCATTTGCTCGCAGATGCTTTTGAGCAAGCATTTGCCGCGCTCGGTGGAGCTGTCGGCGTATTCGTCGATATGGTTCACGCCTTCTTCGCCTTCAAGCTCATCGATCACGCGACGGGCAATGAGGTCCATGTCCGATTTGCCGCGCGAGAAGCTCAGGTACTTGCAGCTGAACATGATGGGCGGGCAGGCCGAGCGCATGTGCACCTCTTTGGCGCCGGCGTCATAGAGGAAATCCACCGTTTCGCGCAGCTGCGTGCCGCGTACGATGGAGTCGTCGACCAGCAGCAGCTTCTTTCCGTCGATGAGCTCGGGCACGGGAATCTGCTTCATCTTGGCCACGCGGTTGCGCACTTCCTGGTTAGCGGGCATGAAGGAGCGCGGCCAGGTGGGCGTGTATTTGATGAACGGGCGGCCGAAGGGCTGTCCGCTTTCGGTGGCATAGCCTATGCCGTGCGGAAGGCCGGAATCGGGCACGCCGGCAACGTAGTCGACTTGGGGGAGCGTGCCTGCGGCGGCCTCGTCGCGCGCCATGATGGCGCCGTTGCGGTAGCGCATGACCTCAACGTTCACGCCTTCGTAGTTGGAGTTGGGATAGCCGTAATACACCCACAGAAACGCACAGATCTTCATATCGTCGCCGGCGGGGGCGATGGTCTCGTGGCCCTCAGGCGTTACGCGCACAATTTCAGCGGGGCCGAGTTCATATTCGTCGTCGTATCCCAGCTTATGGTAGGCGAAGCTTTCGAACGCCACGCAACGGCCCTCGTCGTTCTTGCCGATAAGCACGGGCAAACGCCCCATCTTATCGCGTGCGGCAATGATGTCGCCCTCTGCGGTCATGATGAGCAGCGTAAGCGATCCGTCGATGGCGTCCTGGGCATACTTGATGCCCGATACGAAATCGTCCTTCTGCGTGATCAATGCGGCGATGAGCTCGGTGTCGTTCACTTTGCCCGAACCCATGGCCATGAATTGGCGCTTGCCGCCTTCGAAGCAGGAGTCGATCAGCGCATCGGCGTTGTTGATGGCGCTTACCGTGGTGATGGCGAACGTGCCTAGATGCGAACGCACCAGCAGGGGCTGGGGGTCGGTGTCGCTGATGCAGCCGATGCCCGCGTTGCCGTGGAAGTTGCTCAGGTCGTCTTCGAACTTGGTGCGAAACGGCGTGTTCTCAATGGAGTGAATCTCACGCTGGAAGGTTCCGTTTCCTCCGCAGAACACCATGCCTGCGTTTTTGGTGCCCAGGTGGGAGTGGTAATCCACGCCAAAGAACACGTCCAGAACCACATCGCGCTTTGACGTAGCGCCGAAGAATCCGCCCATTTTGACCCCTTTTTCTCACGTTGCCGGCGAAATTCGAAAAAACAAGTATACGGCTTGCATCGCGCGAACGAAGGAAAAAGCTTCATGAATGCGAGATTTCCAAGAGAATGCCCTGATGTTCCTCGTATCAGCAATGCGTGCAAACGCGAAGGGTGTTGAGCGGACAGACTTTGGACTACTGCTCGGAGCTCACGTAGCTCTGGTCGATGGTAATCTTGCAGATGGCCTGCGGATGATCGGCGGCAACGAGCGCCGCGATACGGGCGCGCAGGTCTTCGTCGTCCATATCGAAATCTGCCGGTTTCACGCAATCAAAGATCACATTGGTGTGCGTGGGCCCGGGCACGGTGCGCAGGTCGTGGATGGAAAGGCGCGCGTCTATCGTCTTCACCAGCGCATTGATCTGGTTGCGCAGGTCTTTCACCTCGGGGTCGTCGGTCACGATGGGATCGTAGTGCAGCGTGACGATGAGTCCGTCGTCCTCTTTGAAATCTTGCTCGATGTTGTCGATGAGGTCGTGGCTTTCCATGGGGTCGGCCTCGGCCGCCATTTCCACATGGGCGCTTGCGAACTGGCGACCCGGTCCGTAGTCGTGGACCATCAGGTCGTGGGTGCCCAGTACGCCGGGGTAGCCCAGGATCTTGTTTTGGATGTGACTCACCAGCGCCGGGTCGGGGGCTTGGCCGAGCAGAGGGTTCACGGTGTCACGTACCAGCTGCGCTCCGCTGTACACGATGAATGCGCCCACGGCAATGCCCACGATGCCGTCCAGGTCGATGCCGGTAAGGTGGGACACGATGGCGCACACGAGCACGACGCCCGTAGAAATCACGTCGTTGCGCGAATCCACTGCGGTGGCTTCGAGCGTAGTGGATGAAATGCGGCGTCCGATGGTGCGGTTGAACACCGCCATCCACAGCTTCACCAGGATGGAGAGTGCCAGCACGGCAACTACGGCCAGGCTGAATTCGGTTGCGGTGGGGTTGAGCACCTTGTCGATCGAGGTTTGGATGAGCTCCACGCCGATGATGACGATGACTACGGCAACGGCAAGGCCGGAGAGGTACTCGTAGCGCCCATGGCCATAAGGATGGCCGGGGTCGGCGGGCTTGCTCGCCAGCTTGAAGCCCAGCAGGCTGATCACGTTGCTTGCGGCGTCGGAGAGGTTGTTCAGTGCGTCTGCCACGATGGAGACGGATCCCGCGATCAGGCCGATAGCGCCTTTGCCAAGGCATAGTGCGATGTTGCAAATGATGCCCACGATGCCGGCGAACTGCCCGTAGCGCATGCGCACTGCGGGGTCGTCCGCTTTCTCGTGGTCTTTCACGAAGTGTCGTACCAGCCACTCGGTCATGATGCTGCGATGCCTCTCCTCGGTCAAACGTGTAAGCGCCCGGATGCCTCAGGGGCTCCGGGCGCAAAAAGCCAGACGTTCAGTGTAGCCGTTCGGCGGGGTATTTGCCAGATGGGTCTAGCGCTTGTTCGCGGAATCCGCCAGGTCGGCGAACACGGGCGTTGCCATGCCGAAGCCGCCGGTCACGGCAATTATCTGTCCGGTGGTGTATTGGGCTTCGTCTGAAAGCAGATACACCGCGGCGTGCGCGATCTCTTCGGGCTTGCCCATGCGCTTGATGGGAATGTGGCGCTGGAAGAACTCCATGAACTCGGGTGTGAGGTTGTCCATCACGGCGTCGGTGGCGGTCATGCCGGGAGCAACCGCATTGCATCGTACGCCCGAGCGGCCCGCCTGTACGGCGATGAGCTTGGTCATGTAGTTGATGGCCGCCTTGCTGGTGCCGTAGGCGATCTGCGACACATCGGGCACGAGCCCGCCAACGGAGGAGATGTTCACGATGGAGCCGCCGCCCGTTTTGCCCATCTCCTCGACGGCCTTCTGCGAGGCGATGAACACGCTGCCCAGGTTGGCGTCGATCGTCTTGATGAACTCGTCGTATTCGGTGTTTTGGATGTCGCGGTCTTTGCGCGGATCGGAGGTGCCGAAGTTGTTCACCAGTCCGTCGATGCGCCCTTCGGCGGCTACCACCTCGTCGATCATGGAGGTGTAGGTTTCCTTTTTGTAGGCGTCGTTGTAGACCACACGCACGTTGCCGCCGGCCGCGTTCAACTCGTCGGCCATGGCCTGGGCCGCTTCCGGGCGGCGGGCCGCCATATACACTGTGGCGCCTTCCTTGGCGCATTCGCGCACGATTGCCGCACCGATGCCGCGCGTGCTGGCCGTGACCAGGATGACTTTCCCTTCGAGCCTCATATGCTCCTCCTTCGGTCGCATTTCAGTACGCAGCCAGCATGCGCCCGAGCCGAGGGCGGCGCAAGGGAGTCGACCATATATACACAGAGACCCTCGCGGGCGGCGTCCGCGAGGGTGCGAGTGGGTGCGAGCGTGGCGGGCGCGTCATCGCGACGCTCGGCTACCCCAGTTCAACTGTATGCAGCGGTTTGTACACGGCCCCTTCGGGCGAAAGCTCGCTTTTGAACACGGTTACGCGCGTGGCGTATTCGGCGCGGGGAAAGGGCAGGTCGGGAAGAGCGACGCGGGGGATACGTGCGCGGCGGGCCAAGGTGATGTGGGGTTTGAACATCTTGGCATCGTAGGAAACGTCGCGTGCTTCTAGCTGTCCCTGAAGGTCAAAGACAAGCTGGGCGAGCGGGTCGTTGATCTGGATGCCCAGCCACAGCGTGGCGTCGTTTTTGCGGCCGAAGGTGCCCAGTCCCGTGCAGCTCAGCTCGATTGGCCAGCCCCCTTCGCAGGCGGCGTCCGTCGCCTCTATGGCAAGGCCCAGCTCCCGTTCGTCTATATCGCCCAAAAACGCCAGGGTCAGATGATACGTTTCCGGCTTCATGAAGCGGCCGTCCACGTGGTCGTGCAGGGCGCGCGCCAGGGCGGCTGTCTCGGCGGCGAAATTATCGGGGAGTTCAAGGGCGATGAATGTTCGCATACGCGCTCCTTTCCGGCTGGAGGCTTTGGGCGTTTTTAGGCTGCGGCGCGCTTTGAGTTTGCCGTCATTGCTCGCGGGATATAATAGCGCGGACGCAAAGAGATACGAGAGAGCGGAAAGCGCGTTATGTCGAAATCTGCAGACGAAACAACCCCCTCCAACGCAGGCCAGCAGGATGAAGGCGCAGTGGCGGCAACAGGCACCGGCGCTGCCTCCTATGGCGCCTTGGGAAGGCTTGCTCCCACCTGGTGGGTGCCCGAGGACGGAAGCGAGCCCGAGCCTTGGCGCACGGCCGACGAGGCGTTCGAGCAGTTCCTCGAATGGACTATGGGCTTGGGGCTTGAGCTGTGGCCTCATCAGGAGGACGCGCTCATGGACCTAGCGGCCGGCAACCATGTGATTCTGGGCACGCCCACCGGTTCGGGCAAATCTATGGTGGCGCTGGGCATGCATTTCATGGCCATGTGCACCGGGCGCACCTCTTATTACACCGCTCCCATTAAAGCGCTGGTCAGTGAGAAGTTCTTCAATCTGGTGAACCTGCTTGGTCGCGAGAACGTGGGCATGATCACGGGCGACGTGCACATCAACACGAAGGCGCCCGTCATCTGCTGCACGCAGGAAATTCTTGCTAATCAGGCTTTGCGCGAAGGCGAGGATGCCGATATCGGGTGCGTCGCGGTGGACGAGTTCCATTTCTATGGCGAGTCCGATCGCGGGTGGGCTTGGCAGGTGCCCCTGCTCATGTTGCCTCAGACGCAGTTTTTGCTGATGAGCGCCACGCTGGGCGATGTGACGCAGATTGCGCAGTCGCTGGAGCGCCAAAGCGGGCGCGCGGTTGATGTGGTGGCGAACGCCCCGCGTCCCGTGCCGCTTGCGTTTGAGTACGTGAAAACGCCCGTGGAGTCCACCGTCGAGCTGGCCCTTCGCGAGGGCAAGGCGCCCATCTACATCGTGCATTTCTCGCAGGATGCCGCCATTGCCACCGCTCAGGCACTTGCAAGCTACGGCGTTGCAACCAAGGAGCAGCGCGAGGCGGTGAAGGCGGCGGCTAAGGGCACGCGCTTCACTACGGGGTTCGGCAAAATCCTACAGCGCCTTTTGAGCTGCGGTGTGGGCGTGCACCACGCGGGCATGCTGCCGCGTTATCGCCTGCTGGTGGAAAAGCTCGCGCAGCAGGGCCTTCTACCTGTGATCTGTGGAACCGACACGCTGGGCGTGGGCATCAACGTGCCCATCCATACGGTGCTGTTTACGGCGCTCACCAAGTACGACGGCGTTCGTCAACGGAGGCTTCGGGCGCGCGAGTTCCATCAGATCGCAGGCCGCGCCGGCCGCTCTGGATTCGACACCGAGGGTCTGGTGATCGCCGAGGCACCCGAGCACGAGATAGAGAACGAGAAGGCGCGCCTCAAGGCAGCGGGTGATGAGAAGAAGCTTCGCAAGCTCAAGAAAAAGAAAGCGCCGGAGGGCTTTGTCAATTGGAGCGAGCAAACGTTCGACCGCCTGCGCGAGGCGGCGCCGGAAACGCTCGTTCCTCACATGCGCATCACGCACTCCATGGTGCTTTCGCTGGTGTCGCAGGGCGGCGATGCCTGGGAGCGCACGCAGAAGCTCATCGCCGATTCGTCGCAATCCGACGAGCAGAAAGCCGCGCTCAGCCAGCGCGCCTCCGAAGTGTTCTCCACGCTCATCGATGCGGGCGTGGTGGAGCGCCATGAGCTGGATGACGGTTCGGTCGAGTATGCCAACACGGTTGATTTGCCGGAGGATTTCGCGCTCGACCAGCCGCTTTCGCCGTTTTTGCTGGCGGCGCTCGATCTGTTGGAACCAGAGGATCCCAATTATGCGCTGGACGTGATTTCGCTCGTTGAGGCGACGCTGGAAGATCCGCGCCAGGTGCTGCGCGCTCAGGAGCGTGCGGCTCGCGAGCGCGCGGTGGCCGAGATGAAGGCCGATGGGGTGGAGTACGAGGAGCGCATGGAGCGTCTGGCCGACGTGACATATCCGAAGCCCCTGGAAGACGTGATAACGTTTGCGTTTGGAAAGTACTGCGAAACGGTGCCGTGGGCTCGCGACTACGAGCCCAGCCCTAAATCGATTTTGCGCGACATGGTGGAAACGGCATCCGATTTCAAGACGTACGTGAATCGCTACAAGATCGCGCGTTCGGAGGGGCTGCTTCTGCGCTATCTCTCGGATGCGTTCCGCGTTCTCGACCGCACCATTCCCGAATCGCGTCGCGACGAGCGCTTGGAAGACATAACGGCGTGGCTCGATTTTGTCGTGCATTCGATCGACTCGAGCCTGGTGGACGAGTGGGAGAACGCAGGAGCAGAAGACGCCGAGAATGCCGCGGCGCCCGATGCAGTGCAAGCGGTGGTGCGCGACAGGCGCGGGCTCACCGTGCTGGTGCGCAACGCGCTTTTCCGCCGCGTGCGATTGGCCGCCCTTGGCAAGCTCGAAGAGCTGGGCGAGCTTGATGCCGACCTGGGGTATCCGGAGCGCCGTTGGCAGGAGGCGCTCGATGCGTTCTATGACCAGCATGAAGAGATCGTGCTCGATGGTGATGCCCGCTCGATGGCGTATCTGACTATAGATGAATCCGATGAGGAAGGCGCGCACGTATGGCGCGTGACGCAAACGTTCAAGGATTCCGACGACGATCGCGACTTCATGATTCGCGCCGATGTCGATTTGGATGCGACTCAGGATTCCGGCGAGGCTACATTCGCTCACTATCGCGTGGGCTTCGCGGAAGACGTGCTGGGATAGGGGAGCGCACGAAAGGATGCCCCATGGCTGAATGGATTCTGGTTGCATTGGGCGTGGCATGCGTAGCGTACGGCTTTGCGATCTTCGCAGTAGGTTCGGGCACGATGTTCTTCGCGGTGTGGTTCGCCATTGCCGCGCTCTTCTTCGGAGCGGCGGCTGGCGTGCACTTTGATTGGATCGCCAAGGCGCCCCTGGCCGTGCGATGGGCGGGCGGCGTAGCGCTGGCGGCGGTGCTCGCGGTGGGCGTGGTCGAATCGGGGTTCATTGCCACAGGCTTCAACGCCGCCGGAAGGCCAGGGCTCGACTATTTAGTGGTGCTTGGTGCTCAAGTGAAGGCCGACGGCCCCAGTGTGGTGCTGCGGTATCGGCTGGATGCTGCTGCCGCATATTTGCAGGAGAACCCCGCAACGCGCTGCATCGTTACGGGCGCGCAGGGATATAACGAACCATGTACCGAAGCGGAGGGCATGCGCGACTACCTGGTGGCCGTCGGTATCGATGAGTCGCGCATCATACTGGAGCCCCAGGCTCGCAACACGCAGCAGAACATCTCCTACAGCTTGGCGCTCATGGATTCGCCCGATTGCTCGGTGGGTATCGTGACCAACAACTTCCACGTGTTCCGCGGCACGGCCCTCGCCAGGTCGCAGGGCATGACCAACGCGTGCGGCATCGCGGCGCCGTCCAATCCGCTCTATCTTCCCAACAACGTTTTGCGCGAGTATTTCGGAATCACGAAGGATATTGCTGCGGGGAACATCAAGGTTTTGCCGTAGGGCCGTCGAGCGTATGCCTTTGCGGGCGGAGTGGCTACCTTTGCGGGCGGGTGGCTATCAAATAGCCGATAGCCAAGATCGCGACCGGCAATAACAAGGGCGTACCTTTGCGGGCGGGGTGGCTATTCAAAAAAAAGGCGGTCAAGAAAGGCGAATGTGCGGCACGCATCCGGGAAGGAGACCGAAAGGAAAGAAAGGAAGGACGGGTGGATGCCATCCGGATCCGCCTTTCTTGCGCCTAGGGCGAGGGCTTAGAGTTCTCGCGCGTCTTTGACGAACACGCCGATACGCACCTGCTCCCAAGGGTCGGCGTCGGGCTTCACCTGCAGGATGCGCGCTTCGAGAATTGCCGCATGGCCGTAAAACGCCAGCAGCGAGAGCAGGCTGTTCTGGCTTGCGGGCACATAACCCAGTTTCACACCCTGATAGATAAGCGCGACAGCTTCGGGGTCATAAGGGTTTTCGGGCTCGGCGATGAGGTCGACCGGCATACCGGGCTTGAGATCGTTCAGAACAAGCGCCCCATCCCAATGCTGGAACCCGGCGATGAAGAATGCATCGATGCGGCGAGACGGTTCGTACATGGCTCCTCGATTCCTCGGATTGCTTTTGATGGCTGTAGAATACAGCGTTCCAGTGATTAGGATGTCCCTTTTGTGGTACAGTTAGGAAGAAATGCGAGCCGTCGCGCTCGTCACGCGCCGCGCCCTCTTTCTGCGGAGCGGGATGAGCCTCGGTTCGTTGGGGCGATGCGTGCTAGGGAAAGGAACCCTCATGGCCGCGAACAACAAGCAGAAGCTCAAACTGCTCGCCATCATGCGCATGCTGCAGGACGAGACCGATTCCGAGCGCGGTTTGACCATGCGCGACATCATCGAGCGCCTTGAGGCGCAAGGCATCGAGGCGGAGCGCAAGAGCGTCTACCGCGACATCGAGACGCTGCGCGAGTTCGGGCTCGATATTGCCACCTACCAGCGCTCTCCCGTGCAATACGCCATCGCCCGACGAGATTTTTCGATTTCGGAACTCATGCTGATGGTGGATGCCGTGGAGTCGAGCCGCTTTCTCACGCGGCGCCAGTGTGACGCGCTGGTTCGCAACATCAAGCTCCTTGCAAGCGACCGTGAGCGCGCTCTGCTTGATAAGCGCATCCACGTGGCGGGCCGCGTGAAGTCCAAGAACGATTCGGTGTTTCGCAATGTGGATGCAATCCATGAGGCTCTGCGCGAGCGGCGCAAGGTGTCGTTTCTCTACTTCAAGCTGGGGCCCGATCGCACGCGTCAGATTCAGCACGACGGCAAACCGTATGTGCTCACGCCGGTAAAGGTGGTGTATGCCGGCGGGTTCTATTACGCCACCATGTACAGCGATAGCCATGAGGGATTCGCGGATTATCGCATAGACCGCATGCACCGCATCGTGGTGACCGATGAACCGGCGACGCGCAACGAGCTCATAACGCGCCATGCGTTCGACGATGCTGAATATCAGAACTTCGGTCGCTTTGGCGGCGACCCGGTAAACGTGGTGCTCGATGTGGCGGCGGATAAGGTGGATATCGTGTTCGATCGCTTCGGCGATGCCGTGCAGATGGGCGCGATGGGCAAAGATGAAGATGAAGCGCGGGTGCAGGCGTTTGTGACCGTGCGCAGGAGCGAGCAGTTCTTCGGATGGGTGGCGGGCCTGGGAGGCACGGTAAAGATCGCCGAGCCGCGCTGGCTGGTGGAAGATTACCGCGCATATCTGCAGGGGCTCATCGATCAGCTCTGATGCGCGCGTCGGCCGCACGATTTGGGAGGCGCGGGCTTCGTCGCAAGGCGCACGCATCGATCAGCTTCGATGCGTGTTCCGGCCGAACGGGAGATGCGCCTGGGGGCATGCCGGCGTCTTTGGCGCTTCGAAGGTGGGCGCCAAAGACGCTCGAAGCGCTCCATCGCTCTGTGCCGTCAATGTAAGGGTCATGTTGGTATCGAGCGCTAATTCAAGCGAATTCGCCCTTTGCGCATCGCCTTCGGGCGCGCGACTGGCGGACGCGCGATCGGGGGACATGCGGCCCGCCGTGACCCTCTCCACGCGCGATCCGACTGCCGCAGAAAGGGCGGGAAACCTGACGAGGTCGTAGGTTGCGCGCGGTGCGCCATCCTCCATTTCGTAGATGGCCTGCGAAGCGGAACCATGCGAAGCGCCGCGGGGGGTCCGTTCGATTGGGGCAAGATCGTACGGCGCAAGATTCGCCTCCCATCTAAGCCCCCCGCCTTCATGGGCGTATACGACAAGATCAAGAGAATCAAACCTGATGGTAAGGGGCGCATGGCTGTCCCAGGCGCGGGTGTCTTCGTTCCATATGCGCAGCACATCCGCAATCCAGTCGCCCTCAACCTGGACGAGCTTTTGGTTCGTATAGAAGTTTTCATGTGCCATATCGTCTCCTTGCTTGAGGCGCAGACGCATGGTGCCCGCAACCCCGCTGCGTTTGCGGTATGTTTTTCGAACTTGTGTACGATACTAGCGGTGATGTGCGGCTTAGGTGGGTCATTTGCGGGACAGTTGGGAAAATACTTTGCGGAGACGCCCGCCGTATCGCCCCGTTTCGCCCGGACGAGGTGAGCCATCGGGGAACGCAGTGGAGCCATCGGCCGAATTTGACCGGCGAGCGGTAAATCGCTTTGCTCGGGTGGAGTACCATAAAAACGTATGTCAACCCTGATTCGCCAGGAGATTCCTATGTCTGAATTTCGCGAACTGACGCCTGAACTGATTGGGCAGCTGACCGCCATCGTCGGCGAGGACAATTGCCTCGTGGGCGATGCCATCGGCGAGGATTACGCTCGTGATGAAATGCCTTTGTACGGCATGCGCACGCCCGATGCGGTGTGCTTGCCCGCCTCCACCGATGAGGTGGCTGCCATCATGAAGCTTTGCAACGACAACTGCATTCCCGTAACGGTGCGGGGCGCGGGAACGGGCCTCGTGGGCGGCTGCGTGGCGCGCGAGGGCGGCATCGTTTTGTGCACCATGCGCATGGATAAGATTCTCGAATACGACGAGCGAAATTTCACCGTGCGCGTGCAACCTGGCGTGCGTCTGTGCGATTTGGCAGAAGACGCTACGAGCCACGGGTTCATGTACCCGCCCGATCCCGGCGAGAAAACCGCCTCGGTGGGCGGCAACGTCAGCACCAACGCCGGCGGCATGCGCGCCGTGAAATACGGAGCCACGCGCGATTACGTGCTGGCTATGACCGTGGTGCTGCCAAGCGGCGAAGTGCTCGAGCTTGGACCCGCCGTCACCAAGACGAGCTCGGGTTACAGCTTGCTGCACCTGATGATCGGCTCCGAAGGCACGCTGGGCGTCATCTGCGAGCTTACTCTCAAGCTGATCCCCGACCCTCAGGCCGATACCTCGTTCATCCTGCCGTTCGCTGATATCGAAACGGCGATCAGCTCGGTGCCATCCATCAAGCTTGCCGGTTTGAACCCGCAGTCGATCGAGTTCATGGAACGCGACATCGTGGATTCCTCGGCCGATTTCACGGGCAAGCATGTATTTCCCACAGTGGTTCAGGGCCAGGAAGCGGGAGCGTATATTCTGGTCACGCTCGATGGCAACGATGAGGATGAGATTTTCCAGCGCGCCGAGATTCTGGCGGGCGTTGCCGACGAGGCCGGCGCCTATGACGTGCTGGTGGTGGATACGCCTTCCGAGAAGGAGGCTGTGTGGGCCGCCCGTAGCGCGTTTCTGACCGTCATCGAATCCGAGGCGGATTTGTGCGACGAGATGGATGTGGTGGTGCCCGTGGACAGCATCGCAGAGTTCTTGGGTTTCGTGCACGACCTGGGCGAAGAGAACGGTGTGCGCATTCGCTCGTTTGGCCATGCCGGCGACGGCAATCTGCATATCTACTGCGTGGGGAACGACGTCGATCGTGACGATTTTGTTTCGCGCACGGAAAAGATCATGGATGCTGCGTACGCCAAGTGCGCCGAGCTCGGCGGACAGGTTTCCGGCGAGCACGGAATCGGCTATGCCAAGAAGCGCTACCTGCGTGAATCGGCGGGCGATTTGGCCATTGGGCTCATGGACGGCATCAAGCGCGTGTTCGACCCCAAGGGCATCCTGAACCCCGGCAAGGTGTGCCGCTAGCGGCGATGAGCGCGCCGCTAGCATTGCACGCGGGTAGAATAAGGGTTGTAAGCCAAAGCGTGAAACGCGTTCTGGTTAGGCGATATGACTCAAGGAAAGGAGTCGCGTATGTCCAAGAAGGTTCTTTTGCTCTGCGGCGATTTCACCGAGGATTATGAGACCATGGTTCCGTTCCAGGCCCTGTCCATGCTGGGCTATCAGGTGGACGCCGTATGCCCCGACAAGAAGGCGGGCGAGACCGTTGCCACCGCCGTCCATGACTTCCTCGGCGAGCAGACCTATACCGAGCTGCGCGGCCATAATTTCGCACTGACCGCCGATTTCGACGCGGTGAAGACCGAGGATTATGAGGGCCTGTTCATCACCGGCGGGCGTGCTCCCGAGTACATTCGCCTGAATCCCCGCGTGCTCGAGATCACCCGTGAGTTCTTTGCCGCAGGCAAGCCCGTTGCCGCCATCTGCCACGGCCCGCAGGTTCTGGCCGCTGCCGGTGTTCTCGAGGGCTACAAGGCAACTGCATATCCCGCCGTCGGCCCCGATGTGACCAATGCGGGCGGCACCTATGTCGAGGTTGGCATGGATGATGCCGTGGTCGATCGCAACCTGGTTACCGCTCCTGCGTGGCCTGCCGATACCGCCATCTGCCGCGAGTTCGCAAAGCTGATGGGTGCCAAATTCGAAATCTAGAGCGGCTATCCACGCGCTCTGCTTGTGCGGCACTATGATCGCGCACGCTCGCAGGCCCCGCGCTCTTTTTGAGTGCGGGGCCTGTTTGCAACTGAGGCGCAGCTGGAGGCAAGGGGCATCAACCCGTGCTCGTCGACATCGAGCAACAGGAAGTGAGATGGTATGACGCCATTTGAGGCGGTAGTCGGGCAGCTTGGCCGCGACGCGTTGATGAAGCTGATGGAAGGCAGGCATTCGGTTCGGTAGTATTCTCCCGAGCCCATCGAAGGCGCGGCGCTTGAAGCGTTGGAGCAGGAAATTCAAGCATGTAATGCCCAAAGCGGCCTTTCGATACAGCTGATAGTGGACAACCCTGACGCCTTCAACGGCAGGCTTGCCCATTACGGCTCGTTCAGAGGGGTGCGCAACCATATTGCACTGGTGGGGCCGGCGGGGCCAGGCCTTGACGAAGCATGCGGTTATTACGGCGAGCGCCTGGTTCTGCTCGCACAGGCTGTAGGGCTCAATACGTGCTGGGTCGCAATGACCTTCAGCAAAAAGGCAAGCGAGGCGCGCGTAGCGCCGGGGGAGAAGTACTCCTTGTGCATCGCTGTCGGACACGGGGAGACATCGGGCGCGGCACACAAGGTGAAGCCTGCGGAGAAGCTGTTCCAGGCAACCGGCGCTGCGCCGGCCTGGTTCGCCGCGGGCGTTGAGGCGGCGCGTTTGGCTCCCACCGCCATGAACCAGCAGCGTTTTCGCTTCGATCTTGGCGAAGACGGCTCAACCGTGCGCGCCGTTGCTCTGCCTGCGATTTCATGCGGAAAGGTTGATCTGGGAATCGCCAAGCTTCACTTTGAGCTGGGTGCCAATGCGGTATCAAATGATTGGCGTTTTGCGTAAGGATTGGCGTGTTGGCTTGGCTGCTCTCCGTTTTTCGTGAGACGCTGCCCGTGCCCCCTCCTCATTGGCGTGTGATTTAATCGTTCGTTCTGCCTGTCCAATTTGCCTGTTGGCGTGTGGAGTCGAGCAACGGTATCGACCCACGCAAAAGGCTCCTCACAAACACGTCGAATGCGGGGAGCCTTTTCGTTTGGGTGTATATTGGCTTAGCGTTATGCTGTTTTCTTTCTGCTACTTAACTTGCCCCCTGCAGGCTATATCCCGTAGCATGAGCGATGCGAGCCTTGCCACCGCCCGGTAAAAGGGGCTTTCCGCTGCGGCGTCGTCAAATCGCTTGAAATATACAGGTGCCCAGGTGTTCAGATGCAGGCGCACGTATTCTTCCACAAGCGCAGGGTCGTTCTCGCATAGCCATCCAAGCAGTACCAACATGCGCCCAATATGGTCGGCGGGCTCTCGGCCGGAGCTCTCGTGCAGCGCTATGCCGTTTGCACGCATCCATCTTGTGAGTGCGATGCATGAATCGCCGAACACCACCGATTCAGAATCGAGGTATACCGATCCCCAAGGCGGCGCCTCTAAATACTGCGGTCCTACAAACAAATGGTGGTACTCACGGTCAAGCCGGTCGGTCGGCTCGTCTCGGCAGGCGCTGAGCAGATTGGCCGCATCAGAGCGTTCGTTGGCCGTTCCGAAGGGCCATTCACGTACCACATCCATGGCCCTTAGCTCGCGGGTAGTTTGGGCAATCGCCTCGTTAGAGGGGCTTTGCAAAAGCAGAGCCCCCGTAAGCGTTGCGCAGGAGCGGATGCTTTCAAGCAGTTCCGTATCCATCTCGATGGTGCTGTGTGTATCGATGGATTCGTGCAATGCGGCCAGTTCCGCCATGATTATATTACCTCCAACGGGTTGGCAACGTAGCCTTCATCCAGGTTGTACGTGTCTGAATCGATTGCCTGGCAGGTGCCTATGACCAGGTTGGGCTTGGTTGTGGGCTCAAGCAGCGGGGGCACCTGGCAAACGTCGCCATACTTCTCGCGTAGCTCCTCGATTGGCCCGAATTCCAGCGCGCGCAGTGGGCACGAACCCACGCACATGGGCTCTTCGCCGTTGCGCACGCGCGCCAGGCAGCCGTCGCATTTGCGCGCGACCCCCATTGTCTCGTCGAAGCGCGGTGCGAGATAGGGACACGTCTTCACGCACATCTCGCATCCGGTGCAGGCGGCGGGGTCAAGGTTCACCAGGCCCGTTTCGTCATCTTTTTGCATGGCGCCGGTGGGGCAGTTGTTGACGCAGGCGGGGTCGTCGCAATGATTACAAGAAATGGACAGATGGTAGTTGAATGCGGTCTTTTCCCATGCCCCCTCGTCGGTTTTGATCCAACTACCGCCTTCGTAGTCGTAAATACGACGGAAAAGAATATCGGGTCCCAAATCATGATAGTCCTTGCACACAAGCTCGCAAGTTTTGCAGCCCGTGCAGCGCGAGGTATCGAAGTAAAATCCGTATTGAGTCATGGCAAAATCCCCCTTAAGCCTTTTCTGCCTGTACCAGCGTGGACCCTGTGGACGGGCAGTTCTTGGAGATGGGTGACCAGTGGTGGCTGGTGAGTGTGTTGGCGTTGGCACCCACGTCAACTCCGTTTTCCATCTGCCGCCTATGGGCGTGCGGCATGCCCACTACGCCAGGCATGATGCGGGCGGTTACGCGCGCCATGATGCGTACTTCGCCGCGGTCGTTGAATACGCGTAGCTCGTCGCCGTTTTGAATGCCGCGCGGCTCTGCATCAATGGGGTTAATCCACAGGCAGTGTTGGCATGCCTGCTGCAGCTCCTCGATTACCTGGTAGCGGCTGTGGAACTGATTTTTTGCCTTCCAGGTGGCAAACAGCAGCGGATAGGTGTCGTTCACATCGGCCACGCCTTCAATTTCGGGGAAATAGCTCGGCACGGGGCGCACCACGTCGCGATCGCCGTTGGCAAACGTCCAGGTGTCGCGGATGGTGGCAAGCTGCTCGGAGTACAGCTCGATCTTGCCCGAGGGAGTGGTGCGCGGGTTTGCTACCGGGTCTGCCACGAAGCGATCCATGGCGATAATGGGCTCGGCGGGCTCGGGGTCGCGCCAGAATCCCATCTCAAGCCCTTCCTCGAACGACGGGGCGTTGCCGTGGGGCGCAGAGGGGCGGCTTTCTTCCTCGTAGCGGATTTTCATCCACTCTTCCCAGGTTTTTCCTTCGGTGAACTCGTCGCGAAGGCCAAGGCGTTCGGCCAGATCGGCGCACCAGTCGTAAGAGAGGCGGCACTCGAACTGGGGCTCTTGCACGGGGCGTCCGAAGACGAAGCCATAAGCCGAGCCGCCCGTGACGGTGGACACGAAGTTCATGCGCTCCTGATACATAAGATCGGGCAGGATGATGTCGCAGTAGGGCAGCGAGGTGGACATGATGACGTCGCTGCCCACGATGAACTCGCACTTTGATTCGTCCTCGAGGATGGTGGCTGCCCAGTTGAGGTCGGAGCTGGAGTTGCCGAAGCTGCCCGCCTCATAGAGGAACATTAACTTGATGCCCACATTCAGCTTGTCTCCGCCCTTCACGTTGTCGGTGAGCGCGGTCATTTCGGGGCCGTGGTCGATGGCGTTGAAGCGCCCCGAGATGGAGATCTGCTTTTTCACGGGGTTGGTACCGATGGGTACGGAATTCCACATGCCGCCGTCGAATTCGAGCTGCATGCCCTTGCCGTTGAGGCCGGGGCAGGTGCCGGGGCGTCCGATGTTGCCGGTGATCACGGCAAGCGCGGCGATTGCCATGGCGCTCCATTCGCCGTTGTGGTGGCGCTGCGGTCCGTAGCCCTGCGTGATGTAGCAGGTGTCGGCATCGGCGATGAAGTGCGCGAGGTATTCGATGCGTTCGGAGGGAAGGCCGCAGATGGGAGCCGCCCATTGGGGCGTTTTAGGAATCATGTCGTAGCCCGTACCCATGATGTAATCCATATAGGAGCTGTTTGCGGGCGCGCCCTCGGGCATGGTGTCGGCATCAAAGCCCACCGCGTATTTGCCCAGGAATTCCTTGTCGTGCTTGCCTTCACTGATGATCACGTAGGCGATGGCGCTTGCCAGGGCGGCGTCGGTGCCGGGATAGATGGGGAACCACTCGTCGGGGTTGCCCGAAGAGCCTTCGCCCAAGCGATAGTCTATGAACGCGAGGGGGATGCCCGCTTCGCGCGCCTTGGCCGCCTCGTACACCTCGCCCATGCCGCACATGCGCGATTCGCCCGACCCGCAGCCGAAGAACACGCCGCAATCGGCGTCCTTGATGGCCGAAGTTGTGCTGCCTAGTCCACCGCCGCAGTCAAATGTGACAGGGTCCATGCCTAGAAGGTAGGTTGCGGCTTGGTTAATTTGTCCATTGGATTCCGATCCGTAGGTTCCAAGATATCCGCCGGTGAGATTCATCAGGCGCTGTATGGGATAGTTGCGTGTTCCCGTGGCGCACACATAGAACGCCTCGGGGCCGTAGGTGTCAAGCGTGTATTGCCACTTCTCGGCGATGATGTCAAGGGCCTCATCCCAACTGATGCGCTCGAACTCACCGCTGCCGCGTTTGCCCACGCGTTTCATGGGATATTTCAGGCGCTCAGGGCTGTTGATCCATTTGCGAATGGATCGCGCTTTCAGGCACGGGCGAAAAGCAACACCGCCAAATTCCGGGTCGCCGTCGGTGTCGTTGTCAATCCAGCGCACGGTGCCGTCTATTACGTGGCACTTGATAGGGCAGGCAGTGAACCCGCAGTGGCAGCAGCTCTGCCAGACAATCTTGCCTTCTTCTGGTATTTCATTGGCAACCACTTGCCCGGTTGCTGTTGTCTGCTGCTCCTCGACTTGCTTAGGAGCGCAGCCAAACAGGCTTGATGCCCCACCCGCCGCAGCGGTTGCAGCTAATGTTGCAACCGCCGTGTTTTTCACGAACGAACGCCGCGAAATTGCATTCCCTTGTGCATTGCTCATATGGTCTCCCTTCCTGTTGGTCTTGAAAGAATCTCGGCCGCTGGCGATGCAGTTTTGTATGGCTGCATGGAGGGGGTGGAGGGGGCGGCCGAAGATTTCATGCGGGCAAGTATGGCGGCAAGGGTGAAGTGATGTTGAAACCCAAAACTGGTGAATTGCCTGATGGGGTGTCACCCTTTTTCGTGAATTCCCCAATTTAGGCCTCGTGTTTTCACATTTCTGTGCTGTGACGCAACGTTTTGAGGTAGTCTGTGCGCGTCAAGGGGATGCGAGGGATTTATGGCTAAGCTCATTCACGGTAAAGATGTCGCAATTGCGTCGTTCGGCTTTGCGTTGGCCATGGCGCTTTCCTCGCTTGTGCTTTGGGAGAGTGGCTGGGCGGTCTCTGCCGACCTTTCCGCTTTTAGCGTGCATGGGATAGGCGTGCTGACGGGTACGGCGGCGTGCATCGTGGCGTTTGCCTGGTCGTGCCTGCATCCTAAAACGCTTGCGGTTGCGTTGCTCATATTCAATCCAGCCTGCATGCTTGTTGCGTCCTGTGGCGCTTTCGCCATGGCGTTTTTCTTGAATGCGTCTCCGAATGTAATTGCGTTGAACATAGTGCTGCTGGCGGGTGCATACCTGCTTATCTTCGCGTGGTTCGCCGTTGCGGCGATGCGTGACATCGAAAATGCGCTCATGATTCTTTTGCTCGCCTGGTTTATCAGCGCGCCTTTACGGGCTGTGCTGGGCCTCGCCGAAGATGCTGTAGCGAGACGCGCGATTGTGGTGTGCGCCATTGCTTTTTCGTGGCTGCTGCTCATTCATCAATGGCGACGGGCCGACGTTCGATCTCCCATGGTGCTCAATGTGCCGCGCGAAAACAAGATGAGCTACGTGCATGCTCTGCGCAGCATGTGGAAATGCGTTCTTATTGGAGGTGCGTTCGCTTTTCTTGGAGGGGTGATTCGCTCGCTTTCTCTCCAGGCGGACGTCATGTCTTTCGTCAATGTCGCGTCCATTTTGGGCGGATGCATCGCAGCGGCGGCCATTGCGGCGATATGGCGTTTTAGAACGGTCAAATTTAGCATCAACCGTCTTTTTTGCGTAGTGTTTCCCCTGCTGGTTGTTGCTTTGTGCGCCCTTCCGTTTTGCGGGGTGGAGCAATTTGCCCCTGTTGCTGCCGTGCTTTACATTCTGTATAGCTTTTCAAGCCTTGCGTTACAGGTGCTGTGCGTACAAACGGCTCACGATTATGGTGTGAATCCTTTGTTTTGCATCAGCTTGCAAATAGGCGCGAGCATTATCATGCAGGGTGCAGGGTATGCGCTTGGCCCGGGAGCTTCCGCATTGAGCAACACGAGCGGCGTCGATGTGCTTACCGTAATTGCGCTGGTGACGCAGGCTGTAATGGCATTGGTGCTCTATGCGGTGCGAGGTATTTCGGTTTCGTTCGAGGAAGAGGGGCGCGATATAGAGTTTATATCGCTATCGCGCCAGGAGCCCATTCCCGTTGACGATGCCGTGCTTGACGCGCAGGAGGCGCAAGAGGAACGCGAGGGTGGCTCGGGGCCGCAAAAGACTGACGACGCCGCTTATGCTGACAGGCTTGCCATGAGGTGCGATTTGGTGGGGCGCAAGTACTGTCTCTCACAGCGCGAGGTTGAGATTCTGGGTTATTTCGCGCGCGGCTATACCATGGCCTCAATTGCCGAGGAGTTGTTTATCTCAAACAACACGGTGAAAACTCATGTTAGGCGACTGTATGCAAAGCTCGGCATTCATAAAAAGCAGGAGCTATTGGACATCGTGAACAACTATGTTGAATAAGCGGGTTTTTAGTTACGCTTAAACGTCGGATGCAGTGTTCCTCTGCTGCGCATGGTGCATGAGGCGCCGTCGCGTTCGGTATGTAAAAGCCGCATCATTTGCCAGTTTGGCATTTGCTAGTCCTTCTCATGTATAATACTAATATATGATAAGCTGAATGAAAGCGGTGCACTATGTCTCAGGCGATTTCCATCTACCTGCGGGAAGACGTCATACGACGCCTTGATGCTGCCGTGGAGCGTTGCGCGGCGCAGGATAGGGCACAGGGTTTGGAGGGCAGGCAGGTTACGAGTCGTTCAAAACTCATCGAGCGCATCATCGAGCGCTATCTAGATGGGGAAGACCCCAAATTCGGCATGAAGGAAATTCAATATCATGTGATTGACCTGGCAAAAGAGTATGGAGCTGCCAAGGTTTCGCTCTTTGGCTCATACGCGCGTGGCGAAGCGACCGACAGTAGCGACGTGGATATTCTGCTCGAAAAGGGGGATATTCGCGGCATGCAAGTGCTGGATTTCCAAGACGAGCTCTCAAAGCGGTTAGGTCATTCCGTGGATGTGGTGACCACTGCTGGGGCGAGCGAGAGGTTCCTGCAGAAAATTCGCAAGGATGAGGTGGTGTTGTATGCGGCAAGCCGCGCGTGACAATGATCAGCTGGGCGTCATCATTCGCTATTGCGAGCGCTTGGCCGCCTCGCTTGATCGGTTCGGGCGTTCCTATGAGTGCTTTTGCGGTGACATTCCATTTCAGGACAGCTGCTCGTTGTGCCTCATCCAAATAGGCGAGGCGGTTGCACGGCTGTCGGACGAATTCAAGATGGCGTATCCCCAAATCGAATGGCGTCGAATTTACGGGATGCGATGCCATCTGGTGCATGGGTACGAGATGTTTGATGCGGAAATAGCCTGGGATGCCATTGAGAACGAAGTGCCGCCGCTCGAGGCTTTCTGCCGCGAGCATTACGTTGAGGGTGACTGACCCAAAGCAAACAGCCCCTGCAAACCACCGGTTCGCAGGGGCCTTCGTTGGGCTAAGCCACTGTTAGGATGGAGCAGCCGTTAGGTTGGGACCGTCGCCGAGCTGGGACCGTCGCTGGGCCGGGGTCGTCGCCAAGCTAGAGTTGCCGGCGGCTTAGTCGAAGCGGCTGATGAAGCCCTCCACTGCCGCCAGGCACTCCTCGGGGTGCGTTGCGTTAGCGATGTGCGGCGCGCCCTGGATGAGCGTCCATTCGCAGCCGGGAATCAGGTCCACGCCTTCCTTGATGGTGTAGGGCGTGCCTTCGTCGTCGGTGCCGGAAAGCGCCATGCACGGCACTTTGATGTTCTTCACGCCTTCGCGGATGTCCCAGTCGCGCATCTTGCCGGTAACCACGAATTCGCTTGCGCCCTGCATGATCATGTAGCATTCGCCCACGCCGGCAAACGAATCCTTCACCATCTGCGGGTAGTCTGGGTCGTTCTCGTAAAATCCCACCACGTGGCGCTTGTAATATTCGTCGGCCGCTGCCTTGGCCTCGGGCGTTTCGTAATCTCCGGTGCGTTCGGCTTCCGCCAGCGCGTCTTGCATATCCTGCGGCATGTACTTGAGCAGGCGGTTTGCCTCATCGAGCCAGGTCTGGATGCGTACGGGCGAGCTGTTGATCACAAACGAGTTCACGCCCGTATCGTCTTTCATCATGCAGAGCATACCCAGCATGCCGCCCCACGAGTTGCCAAACAGGTGGATGTCGTCAAGTCCCAGCGCCTCGCGTACGGCGTAGAACTCGTTCACCCAGAGGTCGTACGTGTAGAACTCGTCCTCTTGATGGGGAATCATGGATTTGCCGCAGCCGATCTGGTCGTAAAACACCACTTTGCGTCCCGCGCGGTCGGCCAGCTCGCCATAGGTGAGCAGGTAGTTATGGCAGTCGCCCGGGCCGCCGTGCAGCACCAGAAGCGGCTTTTTGGCAGGATCGGGATTTTCGGGCTCGAAAATCTTGCAGTAGGTCTTGAAGCCCAGGTAGTCGACGTAGGTTTCCTTGATGTTAGCCATGGGGCCTCCCATCTGTCGTCGGGGTGCCGGCGCGATGCGAGCGTTGCGTCGGCCTTTGTTGCCGTCCATGGTAGAACATGCGGGGCCTGTCATGGGCGTGAATGGCAAGATTGTTGCCGTTCACCGAGGGCGTGAAACACCGTGGAAACATAAAACACCTGATAGCAGGCCATATCGTCCGTTCATCCATCGGGGCATGCGCGGTGCTTCGTTATTTGCTACCTTTTACATAGCAAAGGATATCCGAGTCGCAATCGAGCAAGGCCAGCTCTTTCAGTTCGTGGCAACGGGGCGCGTGCGGCTGCCGTGTGCGCCATTGTGAAAAGTGAGGAGCGTATATCGCATGAAGAACTATTTCGACTTGAGCGGGCAGGTCGCCATCGTCACGGGGTGCTCGGGCGGATTGGGCGTGCAGATGGCCAAGGCGTTGGCCAGTCAAGGTGCGGCAATCGTTCCCATCGCCCGTCGTCAGGAGAAGATCGATGAGGTTGCGGCCGATATCGCCCAAGAGTTCGGCGTTCCGACGTTTGCCGTGCGTTGCGATGTGGCCGATACCCAAATGGTGGAAGAGATGGTCGATAAGGTTCTGGAGAAGTTCGGCCGCATCGACATCCTGATCAACAACGCCGGCACCGGCGCCGTAGCCCCCGCCGAGGACATCACCGACGAGCAGTTCAGCCACGAGATGGATATCGATCTATTCGGCACGTTCAAGGTGGCGCGTGCGGTTGCCAAGAAAGCCATGATTCCTGCGGGGTACGGCCGCATCATCAACATCGCCTCTATGTACGGCCTGGTGGGCAACAAGGTGGCCGGCTCCTCGCCGTATCATGCCGCGAAGGGCGGCGTGGTCAACCTTACTCGCGCGCTTGCCGCCGAGTGGACGGCCAAGGGCATCAATGTCAATGCCATCTGCCCGGGATACTTCTACACCCCGCTCACCAAGGAGACGCTTGACAGTGAGTTCTTCCAGGCCAATGCTCGCACTATGATTCCCGCCGAGCGCTATGGCAACGAGGGCGAGCTGGACACCGCGGTCCTGTTCCTCTCTTCGCCGGCGTCTTCCTACGTTACCGGCATCATGGTTCCCGTCGACGGCGGCTACACCTGCATGTAGCTGACGCGTTCGGATCCAGGCCGTGCGATTCAGGCCGTATGTAGACTATCGCCCGACGGCAATCGTCTGACGGCAGCCTCCTTTGGGCCCCCGGTGCGCGCTCATCACCGGGGGTCGTTTTATGCCATTCGCTCCAATCCGCTAAAGTGTTGCTTGACAAACGCTTGCTCGGCTTTACAATATCGACCACATATTTGCGTTTCCCCGTTGAAGCGTCCTGGATTGCCGTGGCGGCTTTCGCCAAGCAAGACTGGACGTGGATGGGGCCTCTGGAGAATCCCGGGCAAACCGGGTGCCGAAGGGGCAAGATGCGAGTCGCGTCGCCCGCCGGTTCGTCGGCGTCAGCGAGGGCGGCGAAGCTGCTTCGTGACGAGGCGGCTGGGGCGTAAGGCCTCGCGCATCGAAACTCTCAGGCCAAAGGACAGAGCAAGACGCCGCCATCCGGGCGTCGCGCACTTCTTCCTTCTGGAAAACTTCAGACCGCTTGCAAATCCCACGCGACGTGCGCATGCGTTGCCGGATATGCAGGATACGCAGCTCAAAGGAAAACGTCTGAAGCAAAAGGAGGAACATCTTGGACGCTTTCAATCAGCTGCTCAGCACCATCGACAGCTTTATCTGGGGCCCGCCGCTGATCGCTCTTATTCTGGTGGGCGGTATTTTTCTGACGTTTCGTTTGGGCGGGCTGCAGTTCCGCCATCTGGGCAAGGCGCTGCGATACACCTTCAAAAACGAGAAGGACGGGCGCGGCGAAATCTCTAGCTTCCAGGCCATGTGCACCGCCATGTCTGCCACGGTGGGCACGGGCAACATCGTGGGCATCGCCACCGCCGTGGTGACCGGTGGCCCTGGCGCGCTGTTCTGGATGTGGATGGCCGCGCTGTTCGGTATGGCGACCAAGTTCTCCGAAGGCCTGCTCGCGGTGAAGTACCGCACCATGGACAAGGCGGGCCATGTTCTGGGCGGCCCGTTCTACTACATCGAAAACGGCATGGGGCAGAAGTGGAAGTGGCTCGCCAAGGTGTTCGCGTTCTTCGGCATGTGTGTGGGCCTGTTCGGCATCGGAACGTTCACGCAGGTGAATTCGATTTCCAGCGCCGTGAACGGGTTCTTCGACCCCAACAACGCCTATCTGGTCACCGTGCCGCTCATTGGCGTGCAGGTTTCCGTTGCCACCATCATCGGCGGCTTGGTGGTCGCCATCTGCGCGGGGCTCGTTATCATCGGCGGCGTGAAGCGCATCGCCAGCGTGTCCGAGCGCGTGGTGCCTGCCATGGTGGTCGTGTTCCTGGCGTTTTCGCTTCTGCTGATCGTGTACAACATCGATAAGATTCCTGTCGCCATCGTGACCATCGTGAGCAGCGCGTTCGGCCTGCAGGCGTTCGGCGGCGGCATGCTGGGCGCGATTCTCATCGCCATGCAGATGGGTCTTGCCCGCGGCATCTTCGCCAACGAAGCCGGCTTGGGATCCGCTCCCATTGCCGCAGCCGCCGCCCAGACCAAAGAGCCTGCTCGCCAGGGCCTGGTGTCTATGACGCAGACGTTCATCGACTCCATGATCATCTGCTCGATGACCGGTCTTGCGCTGGTGCTCACCGACACCTACGAGATTGGGCTTGAAGGCGCCGCGGTGACCACGGCGGCGTTCCAGGCGGGCCTGCCGTTCGTTCCGCCTGCGGTGGTGTCGTTCGTGCTGATGGTGTGTCTGGCGCTGTTCGGATTCACCACCATTCTGGGCTGGAGCTACTATGGCGAGCGCTGCCTGGAGTATTTCAGCAACCGCAGCAAAAAGGGCGTGAAGGCGTATCGCTGGCTGTACATCCTGTGCATCTTCATCGGCCCGTACATGACGGTTTCTGCGGTGTGGACCATCGCCGACATCTTCAACGCATGCATGGCCATTCCCAACATGATTGCGCTGTTCGCGCTGTCCGGCGTGGTTGCCAAAGAGGCGCGCAGCTATTTCAAGCGCCTCAAGGATGCCAATGGCGCCGAAGAGGCCATGGCGCCGCGCCCCGACGACTCCGAGGATTGGAAGACGCCTAAGGCCGAGGCCATGGCCAAGGTCAAAGAGCTGGGAATGTAGCTCGAAGGGTGGCCGAATCAAATAGCGTCCGAGCATAGCGACGCATCATGGGGCTTCGCATCGGCTATTTGCGGAGCCCCATTCATTTGCGCTGTCCTTGGAGCATTGCCCTGGGCGGGCTCTTCGGATGCTCCATGCCGTCGAAGCAATGCGAGGCTCCGGTCGCAATGACGGAGCCTCACGTTGCGTATCTTCGAGTTCATTTGCTGAAGTTCGCGCCTGGGCTATTCCTGTTGGCCGGACTTGCCCCTCTTGAACTTATCGGTCAGCTGCGGCAGCGTTTCATTGGCTGCGATGGCGACGAAGATGACGACAAAGCCGATGATGAGGCGTGCGGTGAGCACCTCGCCATACAGCGCTACGCTGAAGATGACGCCGAACACCGATTCGAGGCTCAGAAACAGCGACGCCTGGGCGGGTGGAACATGCGCCAGGGCGATGTTTTGCGTGCCGAAGCAGAAAATGCTCGCAAAAAGGACGAGAAACACCAGCTGCGCCACGATAGGCAGGGTAAATGTAGCGAGGGTGGGAGCGGTTTCAAACGCGGCGCCTATCAGAAGGCCGCAGGCGCCTTCGGTGAGGAACTGGAGCACGGTAAGCGTGAGTACGTCTCCCAGCTGCGAAAACCTGGATACGAATACGATGTGCACGGCGAACATGACGGCGCCGAGCAGCGTGAGCCCCTCGCCGATGCCCAGCGTAAGCCCCGAGTCGGAGCTGCTCACCGAGACCAGCCAGATGCCCACGAGGGCGAGCAGGGCCGTGGTCACGTTGATGAGCGTGGGGCGACGGCGCGCGACGATCCACCAAATGAACGGCACGATCACGCAGTACGTGGCGGTGAGGAACGCGTTGATGCCGGGCGTGGTGTGCTGAAGGCCGATGGTCTGGAAGAGGAAGGCCGTGAAATCGAAGATGCCCAGAAGCACGCCCATGCTCACCACTTTGCGCGAGATGAAGCGCGCCACATGCTTGCGCAGCGCGATGAGCAGGATGATGCCGGCAGAGAAGAAGCGAATGCCTATGAGCCACGCGGGATCGATGGAGCCCACGACGTCTTTCATCATGATGAACGTCGACCCCCAGATGGCGGTCACGACGATGAGAAGAATCTTGTATGTCGATGCCGGGATGGCGTCGAAGTCGATGCGCGCCACAGTCCGTCTCCTTTGCGTGCTTACGCTCTGATTCGCATTCGTGTAAGGGCTGTCGGCGCCGGAGCGGCTGCATGCGGGCAGTCGTGCACGGATGGCGAGAGCGAGCGCTTCGCCTGCGTCGACAGAACGTCACGTCATGGTAGAGCAAGAAGGCGGCGTCTTCAACGGCGAGCATGCTACGAGCGGGGAACGGTTTCGAGCGGCGAACGTGCTGCGAGTGGTGCGGAGGCCACGCGTGGCGGTCTTTCCGAGAATGGCGCATATTGCGAGCTCCGCAGCGGTGGAGCGCCGAAGGACTACGGGCGTGCGAGGAATTCGTCCAGCTCGGCAAGCGCAGCTTCGAAGCGCTCGGGAATGTGCTGCATGTGGTTGCCGGGCCCAACGATGGCGTCAACCCGGCAGCCGACGGTGCGAAGAAGGTCGGCGCTTGCGTGCATGTTGTCTTCAACGCAGCGGAACAGGGGCAGACCCGATTTGCACTCCTTTTTGCCAACCGAGAGAAACGCATAGCGGTCCTGTTTGCCGGGTCGGTCGGGGTCGACGGACCCGGAGGAGACGAGCTTTTCCGTCGTTTCGCGAAGATGGTCCATCCATCCCTGATACCACAGCGACCCCGAAATGCTCGCGCAGGCATCGAAGCGTGCGTCGTTCACGAATGCGTAGAGCGCGAACAACCCGCCGAGCGAATACCCGCAGATGGCGCGTCTAATCGATCCGGCATTATCGTTATGGAGGGCGGGTTGCGCGGTCGTGCGGCACATGTCAAGGTCCGCCTCGATCTTGGGAATCGTGTGGTTCAGAAGGTTCTTGAGCGTTTCGTCGCCGTGCCCGCCGAACCATGGCTCATCCTCGTAGAATCCTGGTGCGGGCCAAGGCGTGAGAGCGTCGTTCCAGTTAGCAATGGGGATGGCGACCACCGTCGATGCGCACCCGTAGGCCGCTTGGGCTATGCCGAACGGGTGTTTCGCCGAATCGATTACGTAGATGACCGATGACGAATCGTCGGCCGCATTAAGAACGCGATATGTTGTTGAAGACCCGATTGAGCTCGCCTCCTGCCCCCTTTACGCCTTGCCACTCCGGAGACCTGTTCATCGCCTCTTGATTCCTGCCTGCGCTTCAAGCTCTGCGTATCGAATGCGTTCGCATGCGTGCGCCTTGTCCGTCATGAACGTTAGCGCTTTTTCGGCGGGTTCAGCTCCGCTGCGGTGGCGAGGTGCTTTGCCGGATGCTTTCGAGACTCATCCAGCATGCGCGCGAATTCGTCCAGGCTTTCGGGGAAATGGATGCGATCGAGGTCGTCCTGGGAAAGAAATCCCTGCGCGTACATGCCGTGAAGCAACGATTTCAGCGGGTCGTAGAACCCGTCGATGTTCATCAAAAAGCACTCGTCGGGCCCGAGCCCCAACCTGATACGCGAGAAGATTTCCGATATCTCTTCCAGCGTGCCTACGCCGCCGGGAATGGCGACAAACGCATCGGCGAGCTCGATCATCTTCGCTTTGCGTTGCGTCATGTCGTCGGTCACGTAGAGCTTGGTGAGGTCGTGCTGCGCCACACCCGCCTCAATGAAGAAGCGTGGCTCCACGCCGTACACCGCGCCGCCCGCATCGAGCGCAGCGCGAGACACGATACCCATAAGCCCCACAGAGCTGCCGCCGTAGACGAGCGTATGCCCGTTGCGCGCAATCCATTCTCCCAGTTCGTGGGCGCATTCGGTAAAATGGGGGTTCTTGGCGGGGCTTGACCCGCAGTATACGGCTATGTTCATGCTGCCTCGTTTCCATCCGTGCTTGTCGGGCGCGTCGAGTTGCTCAGTGTCTTGGTCTAGTTTACGCCGAATCTCTGCCGTTTCCAAAACTTGCTCGAAGAGGAGCGCAATGTGGTGGCCGAGTAGGTGCGTCGCGCCAATCTGCGATACAATTCCGCTCAATGACAGTGCGGCTGAAGGGGGAGGGCTATGGGCAAAAGCAGAAAGCCTTCGGCGAATATGAAAAAGGTCGCGGCGTTCAAATCGCAGCTTGGCGATGGTGGGTTGGGCGGCCTCGACGATATTTTCGCGCGCGAAGAAGAGCGCAGCGAGCGTCAGGCGGTTGAGCACGACGAGGCTCTCTATGAGAAAGCCTGCGCCTCCAAGAATCGCTATTCGAGCCATGCAGATGCCGAGGAGGCCATTCGCCTGTGCGCCGAGCACGGAACGCGCGGCCTTCGCAGCTACAAGTGCCGCTACTGCGGCGGCTGGCATCTGACATCTAAGCCGCAATAGGCGAGCGATTCCGCGTTCGGCGGGCGGCGGGCGGGCGTGTGGCAGGAAGCGCGTCGCTGCGGGCGATTCACGCGAGGGCTTCCTGTGACGGACGGACGCATGGCCGGAAGCGTGATGAACGCCCAAGTGCGCGTGTGCCGGGCGCGGGGCGGGCGGGCGCGTGGCCGGAAGCGTGATGAACGCCCAAGTGCGCGTGTGCCGGGCGGGTGGCGGACGGGCGCGTGGCCGGAAGCGCGACTTTTCCGGCCAATCGCATCTGTACGGCCCGCCCGAGGCCGGTAGGCGTAATTCGTATAGTCGTCAGGGTTTTGCCGCATTGGTTGCAACTGCCGGCTCGTCTGAGGCCGGCAAGAATCCTCATGGAAGAATTCCCTCTGAACCGGGGCTTCACTGACGGTCGAGTGAGCTCTACTGGGGTCGGTAGAGTTGCCGTGCCGGGCGTGCAATGATGCAAGATAAAAGGCAGCTATGAGGGTGGCGAGGCCATCGTGGAGTCGTTGCTCCGGACGCGCAATGATGCAAGCGTCGGATTCGGTGCGCATACGCAAAAGTTCCGTGCGGGGCCGGTGTTCTCATTCATCATTTATGCATCCAATTCGATGCTCATGCACAAAAGCTCCGTCGGCATTCGCCTGTTGGGCATCGGCTTGGCACGCCTCGCTACGACGCAGCTTTCTGGTTTCTACAAGAATGCGAATCGTTAAAACAGCCGGCGGTGCTGTTCGGCATTGGGGTGCCGCCGGCGTCCGGCATGCGGCATGAGGGTCCACAATTCTGTCGTAGTCCCTGCCGCATTCTGTCGCAGTTCCTGACGTATGCTGTCGTAGTCTCTTTCTGCTGAAAAAGTCGCGTTTAGCGCGATTCGGGGCCCCTCGTGTTGAAAAAGTCGCGTTTAGCGCGACTTATGGGAATTTCTCTTTCGTCTCTCGGTATGATGATTTTGCATAATGCCTGATGGAGGAATTGTTATTACTTTCGCTTTTCGAAAAGGGTGGTTTTCGAACAAGAACGAGTCTCGCTAAACGTGCATTTTTCAGCAGGGACTTACGCGAATCACGCTAAACGCGACTTTTTCAGCAGGAGCTTATGCAAATCACGCTAAACGCGACTTTTTCAGCAGGAGCTTATGCAAATCACGCTAAACGCGACTTTTCCAGCACGACTGCCGCCAAGCGATCTTCCTTTTTTGAAAAGTCTCGCTTGGTGCGTTTGAACGTCTCGATTGGTGTGTTTGAACGTTTCGATTGGTGCGTTTTAACGTCTTGATTGGCGCATTGCCTAGGAGCGGCCAAAGGAGCGCTCGGGCGGCTTTTGTTTCGTCCATCAGGGGCCTAGCATATGGCGGTTGTGTTATTTGCGGTTGCACGCTTTTCGTTCCTTCCATCAGGGATCTAACGCGGGCGGTTTCGAGGGTCCACTGCGCTCGCGCGTTCTTTTGCCTCCATTTGACGTGCAGCCTTGATGGGGGCGCGCGTCGCTTGCGCCAAAGTGCAGTACAATACGTCTGTTATGGTCAAAATCGCCGTACGCCATTGCGTCGCGCTTGCGCAAGGCCGCCGAAAAGCCGCCATGAGGTAGCGGCGCCACGCGGCAGGCTCGATGCCGGCGGCGTGAGCGTGCCTTGAAAGAGGCATTCGAAAAGACAAGGAGCACTTGCATGAAGGCATTGATTCCCGCGGCGGGCATGGGCACGCGTTTCCTTCCCGCTACCAAGGCGCAGCCCAAAGAGATGCTGCTGGTGGTTGACCGTCCGGCGATTCAGTACGTGGTGGAGGAGGGGCTCTCTTCCGGCGCCGACGAAGTAGTCATCATCAACAGTCGCGAGAAGACCTCCATCGAGAAGCATTTCTCGCCCGACCCCGAGCTCGTCGCCACGTTGCGCGCTCGCGGCAAAGACGCCTACGCCGACGAGGTGGAGCGCGTGGGCAATCTCAACGTATCCTATGTGTACCAGGACGAGCCGCTGGGCTTGGGTCACGCCATCCACTGCGCTGCCGAGGCATGCGGCGACGAGCCGTTCTTCGTGCTCCTGGGCGATGTGCTTGTGCCCGACAACAACGTGTGCCCCAAGATGCTCGAAATTTCTCGCGCTCACGGAGGCGCCAGCGTAATCGCCGTGCTTCCTGTGCCCGATGACCAGGTGAGTCGCTTCGGCATCATCGACGGCACGCAGGTGGAAGAGGGCGTGTGGAAGGTGTCCGGCCTGGTGGAGAAGCCCAAGCTGGAAGATGCCCCGTCCAATCTCTCCGTGTTTGGGCGCTATCTGCTCTCGCCTCGCGTGATGGAGCTTTTGGCCGACGCCAAGCCCACCGTGGGCGGCGAAATCCAGCTCACCGATGCGCTGGATGCCGTGCTCAAGGAGGAGGAGATGTACGCCCTGGTCATCTCCGAGGAAGACGGCTTCGACACGGGCACCATCGAAACCTGGCTGGCTGCCAACAATGCGCTTTATGCTCGCAAGGCGGGCAAGTAAGAAAAAGGACGGCGGAAATGAGCTTTAATGCATTTGGGGCGCAGGGGGCGTCTACGGGTCGCGACGTGCAGGAGTTCCTGCGTGCCGCGCGCGAGCGTTCTGATGCGCAGTACCGTATGAAGGCAGAACCCGACGAGTTTTCCGAGGAGCGCCTCGAAGGCATAACGGGCCCCGATCGCCGCTGGTCATGGATCGAGGTCGATCTTTCCGCCATCCGCAACAACGTGGCTGTGGCAAAGCGGCGTCTCACGCCCGGATGCCGCCTCATGGCCGTGGTCAAGGCGAACGGCTACGGGCACGGGGCGGTTGCCGTGGCGCGCACCGCGCTTTCCGCCGGCGCCGCGCAGATTGCGGTTGCCACGGTCAACGAGGGCGTCGAGCTGCGCGAGGCGGGCATCGAGGCGCCTATCCTGGTTCTGTCCGAGCCTCCTGCAACGGCGGCTCCGGTGCTGCTCGCCTACAACCTCATGCCGTCGGTCTATACCGCGGAGTTCGCTATCGCCTATGCCGAAGAGGCCGACGCGCACGGGCTGCGCGCTCCCTTCCATCTGGCGGTGAACACGGGCATGAACCGCATCGGCGTGCGTTTCGACGAAGCGGTGGATTTCCTTCGCCAGATCAGCTTCCATCGCGCTCTGGTGCAGGAAGGCACGTTCACGCATTTCGCGACGGCCGATTGTGCCGAAACGCTGGACTTCAACATGCAGTTCCGTCGTTTCAAGGAGACCATCGCCGCCATTCGCGCAATGGGCATCAATCCCGGCCTTGTGCACTGCGCCAATTCCGCCGCGCTTCTGCGCTATCCCGAAACGCACATGGATATGGCTCGCCTGGGCATTTCTATGTACGGCTTTCATCCGTGCCCCGAGACGCGCGGGCGCTTTGACCTGCGTCCCGCGATGAGCGTGCACGCTCGCATCACCGCCATCAACATGCCGCCCATGAGCGAGGGCGTGAGCTACGGCATGAACTACCGCAGCCCCGGCTCGGTCAAGATTTGCGCGATTCCCATCGGATACGCCGACGGCTACGCACGCGCGCTTTCGGGCCGCGCGTCGGTGGTATATGACGGGCACCTCTGCCGTCAGGTGGGCAACATCTGCATGGATCAGTGCATGTTCGAAGTCGACCTGCGCAGCTACGGCACGCACCGTCGCCTTGATCCGCAAGTGGGAGATGAGGTTCTGCTGGTGGGCGCCCAGGGGGGAGCCGCCGTGAGCATCGAAGACATCGCCGACATGCTGGGAACCATCCCGCATGAGGTATGCTGCGCGCTTTCGGCCCGCATGCCCAAGGTGTATCTACGATAACCGCAGGCGTCGCGCGGGGCAGCGACTCGAGTGCGGCGTTTCGCTTATATAGAGAAGGATTCGGACATGACCATCGTGAACGACCATTTCAAGACCATCGCGCCCGTGGGCGAGGAAACTCCCGAGCAGCTGCTGGACATGATTGCCCAGAGCGTTGCGGCGTGCCGTCAGTGCTATCTGTGCGAGGGTCGCACCAACGTGGTGCCCGGTTTCGGCAATCCCGAGGCGCGCGTGATGCTCATCGGCGAGGCGCCCGGCAAAAACGAGGATCTGCAGGGGCGCCCGTTCGTGGGCGCCGCGGGTAAATACCTCACCGAGCTTCTGGGGTACGCGGGGCTCACGCGCGAAGAAGTGTTCATCGGCAACGTGCTCAAATGCCGACCGCCTTCGAACCGCAATCCGCAGCCCGATGAGATCACGCTGTGCGCGCCGTTTCTGCGCGACCAGGTGCGCGCGATAGGGCCCGAGTACATCGTGACCATGGGCAACTTTGCCACCAAGTTCATCCTGCGCACCGATCGCGGCATCACCAAGCTGCATGGGCGCCTGGAGCAGACGGGGCGCTTCAAGGTGTTCCCGGTGTTCCATCCTGCGGCCGCCATCTACGACCGCACCAAGCGCGAATCGCTCGAGGAAGATTTCCGCACGCTGGGAGAATTCTTGCGGCAGCAGTAAGCACTTCGTTCGGGGGTGTGCCCTTTGTGGGCGAATCACGTCATTTTGATGCCGATTTGCACCGGATAAGAGAATTTCGGTGTCAAAATGACGCAAAGCTATAGGCATGTCCATGGTGGCTGCAGTCTGCCGCGATTGCATTGGCTGTGTCGGCATCGTTTGCATCAGAGTCGGTTGTGTCGGCATTGACCGTGTCCGCGTTTGCCGTGGTCGCGGTTTGTCTCGGTGGCTGCTAGCTGCTGCGGCGCATGTCGCTGAGTACATATGAAAGCGAGTTGCCTGTGTCAGATTTGGGCATGAGTGGAGTCGGCCAAGAATTCGATCCCAAGGCGTATCTCCAGCAGGGGGCGTGGCGCGATGTGAAGCTTGGGCTGCATCGCACGCGCGAACTGCTGGAGCGATTGGGGCGTCCGCAGGACGGTTTGCGTATCGTCCACGTGGCGGGCACCAACGGCAAGGGGTCTACGAGCGCGTTCATCGCGGGCATTCTGCAAGCGGCGGGCTATAAGACGGGCCTGTTCACCTCGCCGTACATCCTGCGTTTCAACGAACGCGTCCAGGTGAATCGGCGCGATATCTCCGACGAGGATCTGTATGAAGATGCATGCCGTGTGCGCGACATCGCGGAAGCGATGGACGAACGCCCCACGGCATTCGAGCTGATCACGGCTGTGGCGCTCGCGCATTTCGCGCGCGTCGGATGCGATGCGGCCGTGCTCGAGGTGGGGCTTGGCGGACGTCTGGATTCCACGAATGTGGTAGACCCTGTCGCCTGCGCCATCACGCCCATCTCGCTCGACCATACCCATGTGCTGGGCGGCACCATCGACAAGATCGCCCATGAGAAGGCCGGCATAATCAAGCCCGGCGTGCCCGTGGTATGCGCTCTCCAGACCGATGAGGCGATGGCGGTTATTCGCAACCGTGCGCGCGAGGTGGCCGCGCCGCTTATAGTGCCGCGTTTCGGTCGCGTTCATGCGCATGCGGAGGGCCTGCGCCAGGCGTTTTCCTATGACGGCATCACGGATGTGCGCTTGCGGCTTGCGGGGGTGTATCAGCCGAGCAACGCCGTTGTGGCCATCGAGGTCGCCCGCCTTCTGCGCACGCGCGGTTTTGACATTTCCGACGCTGCAATCAAGCAGGGTCTGGAGGCCACGCGTTGGCCGGGTCGCTTCGAGGTGGTGGGGGAGGCTCCCGTGGTCATCGTCGACGGCGGGCACAATCCCCAGGGCGCTCGCGCGCTGGCGTCTTCGCTGCGCGAGTATTTCCCACAGGGCGGTGTGACGTTTGCCATGAGCGTGCTGCGCGACAAGGATTACCGCTCGATGCTCGCGAGCGTGCTGCCCCTCGCCAAGCGCTTCTACTGCTGCGAGCAGGCGGATAATGAACGTGCGCTTGCGGCAGGCGATTTGGCTCAAGCGGTGCGCGAGGTTGCCGATAGCCTGGGGATTACCGCGCTTGAGGTGCATGTGTGCGCGAGCGTGGGCGACGCCGCTCGTTCGGCTCGCGAAGCTGCGGCGCGCGACGGCGATGCAGGCGTGGCCTGTTGTTTCGGATCGCTTTACGCCGTGCATGATATCTATGAGGCGTTGGGCGTGTCGTCTGATTCGTAAAAAGCCTTTTGTGGGCGTCGGCCTGTCGCGCTTGCCATCGGCATGCGCACTACGCAAGGCATATGCAAAGGTGAGCTTTCGGCTCCGCGCTCGCTCTCGGCTTCGTGCGGGATGAGCGCGGGAGTATTCTGCGGCATCGGCCCGTCGGCGTGCGTCGCGGGCCTTTTCATGGCAGCGCCTTCTGGGCGATTTTCGAAAGAAATATGGTTAGGTTATAAAATAGTTTGATTATCAAAACAATAAGGTATACTCCCTATCGGTTTTGACGGATGGCTGCGTTGCGCCTTGCGGTTTGGGGCGCCTGTCGCCCACGGGCGGCCGCGCGGAGTCCGTCGCAAGCGAGAGAAGGAGAGTACCGCGTGAAAATCGCTATTGTCACCGACTCGACGTGCGACTGGCATTTCGAGGATTACGCCGCCCGCGGCGTGACCATGGTTCCGCTGAAGGTCAACTTCGGCGGCGAGGAATCCTACACCGACCAGTACGAGATTTCCTGCGATGAGTTCTACGACAAGATGATCGCCTCCGAGACGCTGCCCACCAGCTCGCAGCCGTCTCCCCATGATTTCGCTCAGGCGTTCGAGCGCCTGGCGAGCGAGGGGTACGAGGGCATCGTCAGCATGCATATCGCCCCTACGCTTTCGGGCACCATTCAGGCCGCCGAGATCGCTGCCCAGACCTCGCCCATTCCGGTGCGCACGTTTGATTCCCGTGGCGCCGCCTCGCTTCTGGGCTTGCTCGTTGACAAGGCGTGCGAGCTGTGCGAGACCGACATCACGCTCGACGAGATGTGCGACAAGCTGAACGCCTACCGCGACTCCTGCCGCATCGTGCTCGCCCCCGAGACGCTGGAGAACCTCGTCAAGGGCGGACGCATGCCCGCCGAGGCGGCTAGCCAGGCCGGCATGCTCAACATTCGCCTCATCATCACCCTCACTGAAGAGAACGGCTTGGTGAACGTGCTCGACAAGGTGAAGGGCCAGAAGGGCCAGATTTCCGCCATGACCGATTACCTCACGTCCTATGTCGAGGAGCATGGCCCTGCGCGCGTGCGCCTTCTGCAGGCTCGCAATCAGAAGGGTATCGACAAGCTGGTCGACGCTCTCGCCGATGCGGGAGTGGACTACGAGACCGTTTCCGTCGACAACTGCGGCGCCATCATCGCCACCCATCTGGGCATGGGCACCCTTGGCATCGCCATGGCCCCGCGCGATCTGTAGGAAGGTTGCGGAAGGACGAGCATGACTGACACTGCTCTGGGCCGCCAGGAGGTCAACGACCTCTTGGTGGAAACGTTCAACAGCATTCTGCGCGTCGAGCAGGACGTGCTCAATAATCGGCTGACGGAAAGCCTCACCATCGCCGAGATCCATACCATCCATGCGGTGGGGCTCCATGATTCGAGCCCCATGAACGTGGTGGCCGCTCGGCTGGGGGTGACGCTCGCGACGCTCACTGCCTCGATCAACAAGCTTGTATCCAAGGGCTTCGTCACACGTTCGCGCAGCCAGGCCGATCGCAGGCAGGTTCTGGTTTCGCTCACGGCTCCGGGGCGCTCCGCCTATCGGACCCATGAGCTTTTCCACAAGCAGCTGGTGGACGCCGCCCTTTCGGTCCTTAGCCCCGAGGAGGAGGCCGTGTTCGCGCGGTCGCTCGTCAAGGTCAAGGAGTTTTTTGAAGAGCAGGAAAAGCGGCTGGTCACATCCGAGCGAATCGCGAAGTAAACAAATCGAAAGCAAGGTCTGAACCGAGTGGCGGGCCAAAACGAAAGATATCGAACGAAAGGAAGATCATCATGGCAACCATCGACATCGTCAAAGAGATTCTGTCCGAGAACCTCGACATCGACGCCGAAACCGTAACCCCCGAGGCCACCTTCGAGGGCCTGGGCATCGACTCCCTGGACATGGTGGAGCTCATTTCCGAGATCGAGGACCGCTGCGAGGTCGAGTTCGGTGAGCCTGAGGGCCTGGAGACCATCGAGCAGCTGTGCACCTACATCGACGGCCTGAAGTAGTTCCGCCGTTTCGGTGACCTGCAATACGATTTTTATTGGAGGCAGTATTTTGAAAACTCGTGTGACCGAGCTTCTGGGCACGAAGTACCCCATTATGCAGGGCGCCATGGCACGCATCGCCGACGGTAAGCTTGCGGGCTCCGTTTCGGCGGGCGGCGGCCTTGGCATCATCGCCTGCGGCGGCGCGCCGCTTGATTGGGTGGAGGAGCAGGTGAAGATCGCTCGCGGCATAGCGGGCGATGCCCCCATCGGCGCGAACGTCATGCTGATGGATCCCAACGCGGCAGAGCTTGCTGAGCTTTTGGCCCAGCTGCGCGTAGACGTGATCACCACCGGCGCCGGCAGCCCTTCTACATTCATCGGGCGCTGGAAAGAGGTGGGCGCCAAGGTTATTCCTGTGGTCGCCTCTTCCGCCCTTGCGGCTCGCATGGAAAAGTGCGGCGTCGATGCGGTTGTGGCCGAAGGCACTGAGTCGGGCGGCCATATCGGCGAGCTCACCACGATGGCGCTCGTGCCGCAGGTGTGCGACACCGTATCCATCCCCGTCATTGCCGCCGGCGGTATCGCCGACGGTCGCGGCATGGCGGCCGCCTTCGCGCTGGGCGCCGAGGGCGTGCAGGTGGGCACCCGTTTCCTCACCGTGGAGGAGTGCAGCGTGGCCGACGCCTACAAAGAGCGCGTGCTCAAGGCGAAGGATTCCGACACCGTGGTCACAGGACGCGGCAGCGGGCATGCGGTGCGCGGCCTGAAGAACAAGTGGGCGCGCGCCGTGCGCAAGCTCGAGGATTCCAACATGGGTTCCGACGAGCTCGAGCAGTACTATGTGGGCTCGCTGCGCCGTGCCGTCGAGGGCGACGTGGACAACGGATCCATGATGGCCGGTCAGGTGGCATGCCTGGTGCATGAGCGCAAGACCGCGGCCGAGGTGCTTCGTGAGCTCATGGAGGAAGGCTCCGCTCGCGGGGCGCTGGATCTTCAGGCGCTCGCCGATGCGAACGCCGCTCGCGCATCCAAGGAGGCGTAGGGCATGGGCAAGGTCGCATTCCTGCTTTCTGGCCAGGGCGCGCAGAAGCCCGGCATGGGCGTGGGGCTTCTGGATATCCCCGAAGCGCGCGAGGTGTTCGATGCCGCGGCCGATGTGTTCGGCTTCGACGTTGCAGACGCCTGCCTCAATGCCACGCCCGAGCGTTTGAACGACACGGCCATCGCTCAGCCCGCCATGTGCACGTGCTCGGTGGCAAGTGCTGCAGCGCTTCGGGCAGCCGGCGTTGAGCCGCAGTTCGTGGCCGGTTTCTCGCTGGGCCAGATTGGCGCGCTCGCCGTGTCGGGCATGGTGGGCGTCGAGGATGCGTTTCGCATCGCGGCGTTTCGCGCAGCGGTCATGGCCAAAGCGGCCGCCGAGCGCGATGGGGCGATGTGCGCGCTTATGGGCGGCGAGCCCGCCGAGGTGGAAGAGGTGTGCGAGACGTGCGCCGAGGGCGATGTGCTGGTGCCTGCGAACTACAACTCGCCGGGCCAGATCGTCGTTTCGGGCGATCGCGCCGCCGTTGCGCGTGCGCAGGAGGCCTGGGTCGCTCGTCCCAAGCATCGCGCCGCCATGCTGGCCACGTCCGGCGCTTTCCACAGCCCGCTCATGCAGAGCGCGGCCGACGAGCTCGCCGAGTTCCTTGCGGGCATCGAGTTTCGCGAGGCGAGCGTACCTCTGGTGTGCAACGTGGATGCTCGGCCTCTCGCCGCGGCGGATGCGGCTCACCATCTGGTCGCCCAGGTGGTGAGCCCCGTTCGTTTCGAGCAGAGCGTGCTGTGGCTTGCCGAGCAGGGCGTCGATACCTTCGTCGAGTGCGGTTTCGGCGGCGTGCTCGTAGGGCTGGTGCGTCGCACCGATAAATCCGCAGCTCGCTTCAAGGCCGAATCTGCGGAAGACATCGCCGCTGTGAAGGAACATCTGAGTGCTTAGTGCCATGGGGCGCGTGCGATGCGTGTGCCGTATTGGCGTGCGTGGCACGGTTCCATGATTCTGGGACATTTTCCAGGCCGATTTTTGGACAACTTTGCGGGTTGGCCGGAAAAACAAGGCGTCAAACCGAGCCGTCTTGCGCATTGTGCGGACAGAACCGACTGATTCTGGCGGTTTTGCCTACGCAGCGGCGCGCAGAACCGTCGATTTGCGCCAAACGCTGCCGGCTAACCTGTTGCGTTGTCCAAAAATCTTTCATTGGTTCGGGATTGCTCGACGACCGCATATGTTGGGCAGAGAGAAGGGTCCTTTCTATGGACGTAATGAATAAAGACGCCGCGTCGGCCGCTTCCTCCCAGGGGTGCGCGGTCGTGACCGGCGGCGCGCGCGGTATCGGTCGCGCGGTGTGCGAGGCTCTCGCCGCGGCCGGCTACGATGTGGCGGTTAACCACTCCCACGCCGGCAGCAAGGAAGCGGCCGAGGAAGTCGCTGCCCATCTGCGCGAGGCGTATGGCGTGAACGCGCTCGCCATTCAGGCCGACGTGTCCGTCTTCGACGAGGCTCAGGCTCTGATCAAAGACGCCGCCGAACAGCTGGGCGCCGTGAGCGTGCTGGTGAACAACGCCGGCATCACGCGCGACGGACTGCTCGTGCGCATGAAGGAAGAGGATTTCGACCGCGTGATCGCCGTCAACCTCAAAGGAACCTTCAACTGCTGTCGCGCTGCCGCCTTCGCCATGACCAAGGCGCGTCGCGGACGCATCATCAACATGTCCAGCATCTCCGGCATCCACGGCAATGCGGGGCAGACGAACTACGCGGCATCCAAAGCGGGCGTGGTGGGCCTCACCAAGTCGCTCGCCAAGGAGGTTGCCTCGCGCGGCGTGACCGTGAACGCGGTGGCGCCCGGATTCATTCAGACCGACATGACCGATGCCATGCCAGAGAAGGCGAAAGAGGCCGTGCTGGGCGGCATCCCCATGAAGCGCATGGGGCAGCCCGAGGACATCGCGGCCGTGGTGGCGTTTCTCGCCAGCGACGCGGCTGCCTACATTACGGGCCAGGTCATCGAAGTAGACGGAGGATTGGCACTATGACGGATATGCGTAAACCCGATGGCACGCATCGCGTGGTGATCACTGGCATGGGCGCCATTTCGCCTGCTGGCGCGGGCGTCGAGACCCTGTGGGACGCGCTCATGGCCAAGAAGCACTGCATTGCTCCCATCACGCGTTTCGACACCACTGATTTTGCGTCCAAGATTGCGGGCGAGATTCCCGATTACGACCCGCTGAACTTCGGGTTCTCCAAGAAGGACGCTCGTCGTCTGGCGCCGTTCGTGCAGTACGCGATGATCGCTTCCGACGAGGCCATGGCGCAGGCGGGCCTTGACATGGAGGCCGAGGATCCTACGCGCGTGGCATGCGTCTGGGGCAGCGGCATCGGCGGCATCGGCATGTTCGAAGAGGGCTGCATCGCGCTGCACGACAAGGGACCCAAGCGCGTGAACCCGCTGTTCATCCCCATCATGATCGAGAACATGGGCGCGGGCAACCTGTCCATTCGCTACGGCATGAAGGGCGATTGCCTGTCCATCGTGACCGCGTGCGCCACGGGCAACCACTGCATCGGCGAGGCTTATCGCCTGATTCGTCACGGCTATGCCGACGCGGCGCTTGCCGGCGGCAGCGAGGAATCCATCGTGCCCATCTGCCTGGCAGGTTTTGGCAACTTGGGCGCCATCACCAAGAACAACGATCCCGACACCGCCTCGCGCCCGTTCGATGTCGACCGTTCGGGGTTCGTGCCGGGCGAGGGCGCGGGTGCCGTGGTGCTCGAGTCGCTCGAGCACGCCATGGCGCGCGGCGCGCACATCATCGCCGAGGTGGCGGGCTTCGGCTCCACGGGCGATGCATACCACATGACCGCTCCCGAGCCTTCTGGCGAGGGCGCGGTGCGCGCGATGCGCCAGGCGCTCGCCGAGGGCGGCTTCACGCCGGATGACCTGGGCCATCTCAACGCTCACGGCACGTCCACTTCGGCCAACGACGCCATGGAGTCGGCCGCCATCAAGGCGCTGTGCGGCGAGGAGCGCGGCGCTCAGGTGCCCGTGACCTCCATCAAGGGCTGCACCGGCCACACGCTGGGCGCGGCGGGCGCGCTCGAGGCCATCGTGTGCGCGCTTTCCGTGGCGCGCGACTGCGTGCCGCCTACCACCGGCACCCAGAACGTTGACCCCGCGTGCGGCGTGAACGTTCCGCTCGAGCCCGTGACCGACTACCCCCAGAAGGTGGCGTTGAGCAACTCGCTGGGCTTCGGCGGCCACAACGCGAGCTTGGCTATTGCACCGTTTTAGGGATTTCGGCGGCTTAGCAGCCTCCGAACCGCTTGACGCTGCGGATGAATCTGGCGGCCATCTTGCCCTTCAATCGTCGCTTGCGTACCAAAGTACGCGGCGCTCCTCTTTCGGGGCAATATGACTCGCCAGATTCACCCTCGCTGACCTTGCGGCGATCAACAAGGTGGGGAGCTTTCTTTCGCTAGAGTTCCGGTATGCAGTAGGCTTGCATGGACATTCTGGCGACCTGCGGGTTTCGCGAATCGTTCTCGCGGGTATTGTTGCGATTGGCAAATTCAGGGGGTGGGGCATCCGCCTCCGCCTCAAGGAGGAAAAATGGATATCACGTATCCTTGCGGGAAAGAAGTCGTGGAGGCGGTGCTGCCTCATCGCGACCCGTTCGTATGGGTGAGCCGCGTGACGGCGTGCGTGCCCGGTGAAAGCATCGTGGCAGAGCTTGACGTCGATCCCGATCTGCCCCTGTTCAAGGGACATTTCCCCGGCCATCCGGTGCTTCCGGGCGTCATCATCATGGAGGCGCTTGCCCAGGCGGCGAGCTTCTGCATCCTGGTGGCCCAGCAACGCGAAGGTGCAATCGGCTTTCTGACCGGCATCGATGGCGCGAAGTTCCGCCATCAGGTGGCGCCCGGCGACACGCTGCGCCTTGAGGCGAAGATCGTCAAATCCTCCAAGCGCATGTGCGTAGCCGAGGTGTGCGCGTTCGTGGGCGGCAATGTGGCCGCCTCCGCGACGCAGAAATACGTATTGGCTTAACTCGGTGGCCTGGCAGGCGGTGGCTTGCCGGGCCTGCTTGCGGGGCAGTCCCGCAGCCTTGGCCCCGTGTGGGCCAGGGCGGTATGAAGGAAAGGGGATACCGTGGCGCGTCGCTCCAACAAGGCGGGCTATATCACAATCCCGCGTGAGATTCCCGGCGATGCGAGCAGCCTCGAGCGCATCGGCGAGCTGGTGGAATCCGCGAAGAACGAGTATAAATCCACGCACGCCATCGCCGACGGCATGGCGGGCGATGTGACGGGCGTTGACGCTGAAGAGCTGCAGAGCCTGGTCGACATCCGCATGAGCGGCTGCGATCGCGTGCTGGTGGTCGATCCCGGTCGCACGGCCGAAGGCGTCATGGCGGCATGCCGCGCGGTGGGCGTTGCCACGTGCATGGTGTACACGGAGGATATGGCCAAAGAGCCTCAGCTGCAGCTGGCCGATAGCAGCGTGTGCATCGGACCGGTGCGCGGCAAGGGCGCGTTCGAGGACAACTACCGCATTCTCTCGGCGGCAGAGGTGGCCAACGCGCGCGCCATCTTGCTGGTGGGAAGTCGCCTTGCATCCGACGAGCGCTTTGTGGGCATGGCGGTCGAGGCGGGTCGCAGCGTCTATCGCCTGGAGGCCGATGCCTCGGCGGTGACGTTCGGCGGCACGTCCAAGGCATGGGCCGTGTGCGACTGCCTAAAGTGCGAGCTGCCGCAGACCACGGCCGAATCGTGGACCGTGTGCCCCAAGTGCCGCAAGGTGTCTGACGCGGCACACGTGCGCGAGAACCACAAGGTGTGCCCCGATTGCGGGCATCATTTCCGCATGACGTCCACCGAGCGCATTTACGATCTGGTGGATGCCGAGAGCTTCGAAGAGTGGACCGACATCGAGGATGTTCCCGAGACCGACCCGCTCCAGTTCCCCGGCTATCTGGAGAAAATAGAGAAGATGCGCACCCGTACCGGCCTCTCCGAAGGCGTGCGTTGCGGCGGCGCCAAAATCGCCGGCATGCCGCTCGCGCTTGCCATCATGGATTCCACGTTCTTCATGGGGTCTATGGGCTCGGTTGTGGGCGAGCGTATCACGCGCACGGTGGAGCGCGCCACGCGCGAGCGCCTGCCGCTGGTGATCTTCACGTGCTCGGGCGGCGCTCGCATGCAGGAGGGCCTGGTGTCGCTCATGCAGATGGCGAAGATCTCCGCCGCAATCAAGCGTCACTCCGAGGCGCGTCTGCCGTATTTCGCGGTGATTACCGACCCCACCACGGGTGGCGTTACCGCGTCGTTCGCCATGCAGGGCGACGTGATCATCTCTGAGCCCCGCGCCCTCATCGGTTTCGCCGGGCGCCGCGTGATCCAGGACACCATCCGCCAGGAGCTTCCTAAGGAATTCCAGACGGCGGAATTCGCGCTGGAGCACGGTCTGATTGACGCCATCGTAGAGCGTTCGCGCCTGCGAGCCGCATTGGCCAACCTGCTTGCGCTTTACGAGGCCCGCGATGCTGATCTGCAACCGCTCCATGCGCCTCTGCATGCCCAGGCCCCGCGCGGCTACTCCGCCGTGAAGGCCGCTCTGGCGGCGCACCCCACCGCAAAAGAGGTGGAGGAGGGCGCCGTGTCGCCCGATGGCGACGAGATGCCTGCCGCGACGGGCGGGCTCGTGTCCGCTGCCGTGCGCGCCGTCGGCCGTGCCGTGACGCGCCCCTTGCGTCGTCCCAACGCGTGGGAGCGCCAGCGTATCGAGGAAAGCGGCAAGCGCGTGGCGGCCCTTCTTACGCTGCCCGCTCGCGGGGCTTCTCAAGACGGCGAGGGCGAGGACAATCCTGCCTGGCGCAGCGTACAGATTGCGCGCGATACGCATCGTCCTACGGCGTCGCACTACTTGGACGCGATGGTGGAGGGCTTCTTCGAGCTGCATGGCGACCGTGCCTTCGGCGATGACGGAGCGATTCTCGCCGGCGTGGGCTGGATCGGCGAGCGAGCCGTTATGTGCATCGCGCAGGAAAAGGGCCGCGACCTGCAGGATCGCATAAAACGCAACTTCGGCTGCCCCGAGCCTGAGGGCTACCGCAAAAGCTTGCGCCTCATGCGCTCCGCCGAGCATTTCAAGATGCCCATCGTGTGCATCGTGGATACGCAGGGCGCGTTCTGCGGCAAAGAGGCCGAGGAGCGCGGCCAGGGCAACGCGATTGCCGATAACCTGTTCGCCATGGCGGGCCTGCGCGTGCCCATCATCAGCGTGCTGGTGGGCGAAGGCGGCAGCGGCGGCGCGCTGGCTCTGGCGCTTTCGGACTGCGTCGCCATGCAGGAGCACGCGGTGTATTCGGTGCTTTCGCCCGAGGGCTTCGCATCCATCCTGTGGAAGGACCGCTCGCGTGCGCCTGAGGCGGCCGCGGTCATGCGCATGAACGCCTACGAGATCTTTGAGATGGGCATCATCGATGCGGTGCTCGAAGAGGGCGAGGGTTCGGCGAGCGCCAACCCCGAGCTTGCGGCTAACGCCGTCAAGCGCTACGTGACGCATCGCTTGGACGAGCTTGCAGAGGTGCCGCACGACTTGCTGCTCGAGCGCCGCTACAACCGTTTCCGCAAGTTCTAACGGGAGCGCTTCTTCTGAAACACAGCCAAGGCCCGGAATCGCTCCGGGCCTTTTTGCTTTTATCGGGAACTGCTTTGGCTCTGTCGATATTCTTTTTTGGTGTTCCTATAGTTTTGTCAATGGGTTCTGGGGCGTTTCTGCAACCGCCGCCGAACGGTCGGGGCGTCGGGGATCGTGGAAGCGGGGCGGAATGGCGGCGAGCTTGGATGACGATGTTTCCCAAACTATAATCATCTGTGAGAATATATTAAATCATAGATAATATGAATCAAGTCATCTACCTGGATAAATGTATATTCAATGCACTTTAACTGAATAATAGAGATGATGGTTGCGGTTGCGCCATAATACGCATCAACACAACGGAAACTGCCACACATGGCATATGGGTGGCTGAGCATGAGAGAAGGATGCAATGAGCAAGCAGACCAAAACGCTGGCGCAGCTGAAGAAATCTTCCAAGTTGGTGAACCGCGCGTTTCATAAGAACGGCCCCAAGAGCTACAAGCGCGGACAGGGTGCGCTGCTCAAAGTGCTGCACAAGCACGAGGGCGCTATGACTTCGCGCGAGCTGGTGGACGTGCTCTCGTTCGACCGCGCGGAGCTTAAGGCCGTGGTCAAGAAGGCCGTGCGCAATGGCTACGTGGAGATGTCCGATGTCGAGCAGCCGCGCACGTACAAGGTCACGTTGACCCAGCTGGGTGAAGAAATCGCTGAGAAGCGTTGCGCCAAGCACACCGAGGTGGCCGGTAACCTTCTCGCTGATTTTTCCGACGAGGAAATCGAGCAGCTCAACGCCCTCACCGAGAAGCTGATTCTTGCCGCCAAGGCTCAGGGCGCCCATGGCAAGCGTCGCTCCGTCAAAGCTGGCTGCAAGTGCAAGTGCTGCGACTAGCTTCAGCCAAACCTCATTCGCTTTCTTGGGGCCGATCCGTTAGGGTCGGCCTTTTTGTTGCTGAAGGAGTTGTTGCGGAGCGTCCAACGGAGGGGCGCATCGTAGTACCTGGGGCGTTCCTGTAGTTTTGCCAAGAGGTTTCGGAGGGCGTTCCCGCAATCTCCGCCGAGCGGTCGGGTGGCCACGAGGTGTTTGCGCGGGAACGCGCGGATCCCGACACCTGCGGCATTGAGACCGACCGTCTTGATACCGACGGCTTTGCGTTAGGGGCAAAGCCGCGGGCGTGGGCGTGCATCGGCGAACGAGGGCCGGATGGCGGTGCACGCGAAACAGCTCCGGCGAACGAGGAGCGGATAGCGATGCGCGCGAAACAGCGCCGGCGAACGAGAGGCCAGCGTCGCAGGCTAAGGTATGGCGGTGTATCGCCAAAACGAAAAAGCGGAACCCGTACTGCACGGGCTCCGCTTTGCAATAGCGCGCGATTTTGATGAAGGCGCGTAGTGGGCCAGAAAGGCTGCCTGATTAGAAGCGCAGGCTCAGGCAGCTCAGGCCGCCGTCGATCTTGCGATACTCGGAGGTGTCGACCACGAGCGTCTTGTAGCCGAGTTCTTGGACTTTTGCCAGCACGGTGGGGTAGCCCTCGGGCACGATGACGGTGCCGTTCACCCAAATGCAGTTGGCACCGTAGGCCTCCTCCTCGGGCACCTCGATCAGGTTGTACTTCTGGAATTCCGGCTTGGTCACGAACTCGCCGGCCACCAGCATGTTGTTGTCTTCCAGATAGTTCACGCCGGTCTTCAGGTGCAGCACGTACTCCAGCGGCACCTCGGAGCCGGAGAGCCCCCAGCCCTCGAGGATTTCGATGAACTGGCGGATGCCTTCCTCGTTGGTGCGGGCGGAGCGACCCACGTAGAAATGGTCTCCCACCATCATCACGTCGCCGCCCTCGAGCGTGCCGGGCGCGGTGATGTGGGCGATATGTTCGTCGTCAAAGAACTGGCGGATGGTGGGCTCCATCTCCTTGGCTTCGCCGTTGCGGCTGCCGGCGCCGGGGTTGTCGATGATGGCGCCGCAGCGGGTGATCACGGCGGTGTCCTCCACAAAGCAGCTGTCGGGGTATTCCTCCAGCGCGGGCAGCACGGTCACTTCCACGCCGCACTGCTTCAATGCCTCGATGTATGCGTCATGCTGCTCAATGGCCTTCTCATAGATGGGCTTGCCCAGCTCGGGAGCGCTGGTGATGCCGTCGCACAGCGACTTGCCGGGGCGGCGGACGATGACGTTTGTGAATTTCCTTGCCATTGGTTTCAGCCTTTCTGTAGCGTAAGTGCCTTCGCTGCTGCGCATTGCGCGGCGCTGGAGCTTCAGCATATGGTCTTTGCATTGTATACCCAAAAGGCAAGCGTGATGCAGGCAATGCTCTATTCCTTGATTCTTTGTCATGTTGCGACCGAAAGTCAAGGAATAGAGCACGCTATGGGTGCCGATGATGAAAGGCATTCCTTGATGGAGTATGTAATCCCAGGTGAAAAGGTGTTTTATGGAAGGGAATTTCGGTTGGAGCGCTTCCAGCGCGCAAAGGCGTGCTCTATTCCTTGCTTCTCGGGCACGGGCGGCGCAAAAACTGAGGAATAGAGCAATAGAGGGGGCTGCGGCGGTCCAATTGGGCGCGCATAGAGTTGTGCGGGGCTGCGGCGAGCTAATTGGGCGCGAATGGTGCTGCGCAGGGGATGTGGAGGTCCAATTGGGCTGGCATAGTGCTGCGCAGGGGATGTGGAGGTCCAATTGGGCTGGCATAGTGCTGCGCAGGGGCTGCAGCGGCCCAACTAGGCACGAATAGTGCAGCGCAGGTGCCGCGGCGGTCCAATTGGGCGCAGATGCGAGTCGGAGCTTCGGGGGGCGTTCTCGTCGGGGGGGGGGCGTTCTCGTTGCTCTTCGGCCTGACGGTCGTGGCGGTCCAATTGGGCGCAGATGTGGGGCGGCTAGGCCCCCTCGCGCAGCACCTTCTCAACCTTGGCAGGATCGAGCTTGGTGATAGGAATCACGGGGTCGGGTGCGCTGTCGAAATCGCCTATCAGCTTTTCGTAATGGCCAACATCGCGCCATTTGCCCAGCTTGAAGCCCACGTTGTCCATGAATCCCACACGGCGAAATCCCATGGAAAGGTGCAGCTTGTCGCTCGCCTCGTTGGGCTCGGTCACCTTGCCGTGCGCGCTGCGGATGCCCTGCATCTCAAGCAGCGTGAGCATGCGCGTGTACAGGGCGCGTCCCAGGCCGCGTCCGCGGCAATCGCGCGACAGGTATACCGAAAGCTCCACGGCCCAATCGTAGGCGGCGCGGCTGAACAGGCGGCTCGCATACGCATAGCCCATAGGCACGCCGTCTTCTTCCACCACGATGTAGGGGTAGATGCAAATGCGCTCCTCGATGCGGCGGCGAAACTCCTCGACGCTAGGCGCCTCGAGCTCGAACGTGATGGACGTCTCCACGTACGGGGCGTATATGGCCTGAAGCGCTTCGGCATCGTCAGGCGTGGCAAGGCGGAACGTGTACGTGGGTTCGCTCATCTGATGTCCTTTCTCGAGTTTGTTGGTCGGCGCGTGCGGTTTCGTGCGGCTTTATCTTGCTGGGCGCAAGCATTCATCCCGAACGCGAACATCCACCCATTCAGGCAATGCGGGCGTGCGCCAAGGCGCGCTTGGTAGCCTTGGCGCGCCCGGCATCCGTCCGCGTGATGCGGGCGGACGTCTCGGCGTGCATCGGGCATTTCGCGGTGCGCGTCGGAATCGTGCGACACGCGTTTCGAAGGTGCCGTCAAGACGTGGGGGGGGTGTTGCGAAGAAATGTGCTGAGCCGCTTGAAACATGCTGGAATAAAATGCGGGCATAGTATAGACCCTCGCGGGCGCGCTAGAAAGACGGGATTTTCCCGTTTCTGAATCGTCACAATTCGTGCGGAGGAGCGCCTGCTCGCTTGACGTCGCAGGCGGTTTGGAATCGCATCGTGCGTGCGTCTATCCCATCGGACGCCGCCTGCCCGCTTGACGTCGCAGATGGCTTGGAGAAGATACCTGGGTTTACAGCGCTGGCCTCACAGGCGATGAGCGTTTGGCGTCCAGGCGGTTTGGAAAGTGCATCCTAGGGTCTTCGCTTCCATCAAGGTCAACCGCCAGCGAGTATCGCCGGGGTGGGCCGCGCGGCCTCAAGCCCGGCACGCCCCCCTTTTTCCGTCAGCGAGTCTCGCTGAGGCGGGGCGTAGGTGCCGCTACAATGTAAAGCGCAATTGCTTGGCCCATGTCGCGGGAGGAGTGTCATGCTCGAGAAGGCCTTCGCTACTACCGGCGGTTCCATCTGCTACTGGGTCTCACCCCAGGCAAGCGACTCTTTTCAGCTTGTGTTTCTCCCTGGCCTTACGGCGGATCACCGACTTTTCGACAAGCAGATCGAGCATTTTGCGAGGCGGGCAAGCTGCCTGGTTTGGGACCCGCCTTCGCATGGGCTGTCGCGCCCGTTTGCCCTCAACTGGAGCATGGACGATCTGGCGCGCATGCTGCATGGAATTCTGCAGCGTGAAGGGTTCGATCGCCCGGTGCTGATCGGACAATCCATGGGAGGCTACGTTTCGCAAGCGTATATCGATCTGCACCCCGGAGAGGTGGCGGGCTTCATCTCCATCGATTCCTGTCCGCTTCAGCGTTCATACTACTCGGCACTTGAGCTTTGGGCGCTCAAGCATACGCGAGGCATTTACGCGTCGATTCCTTGGAAGCTACTGTTGGATATTGGCTCAAACGGTGTCGCCGTCAGCGAGTATGGGCGCGCTCTCATGCGCGATATGATGGTTTCGTACGAGAAGCACGAGTATGTCGACCTTGCCGCTTGGGGCTACCGCGTGCTTGCGGAGGCGGTCGAAAAGAATCGCCCCTATAGCCTTGATTGCCCCACGCTGCTCATCTGCGGAGAAAAGGATGCGGCCGGATCCGCCAAGCGCTACAACCGCGCATGGGAGGCTCGGTCGGGATTCCCCATGGAATGGATCGAAGCCGCAGGCCACAATTCCAACACCGATGCTCCGGAGCGCATCAATGGCCTTATCGAGCGTTTTCTTGAGGAATCCATCGAATAACGCCACATGCGGCGAACGCCGCTGCAACAAAGGATTCGGGCAGCAAAAAGACACACTTTTTGAAACATAACCCAAAAAGCCCTACCCCCGGCCTAAGGATGAACCCACCTATCAAGGTGGGTGCCCGCAGCATGCTTCAGAGCTTTCGTATCAACGGATACGAATCCCTGCATCCGCATGCAATCTGAGGCTCCCTAAAAAATTGCATCGGTCCATCGCAAATAACGGCTTCGGAGATAGGGCCTGCATTGAGTATATACGACTGGGTAACGAAAGAAACCCCTTGACATGAATCGGCTACAATGGGTGCAGAATAAAGCCGCTAGGCCTTAAGTTTGCATACGCGATTTGCGGGGAAACGACTCACAGGAGGGTGGAACATGCCGAGCGCCAAAGATGTCGTCAAGCTGCTGCGCGACGGCATGAACGATAAAACATCCGCCTCGCGTCTGGCAGAAATCATCAAGGCGCTGCGCAAGAATAGCGTTACCAGGGGCGTCAGCCCCGAGCAGCTGGTGCATCTTCTTGAGGATCTTGGCCCTACGTTTATCAAGCTGGGGCAGATCCTTTCCGCCCGCTCCGACATGCTCCCGCAGGAGTACTGCAACGCCCTTCAAACGCTGCGCAGCTCAACCACGCCCGAGCCGTTCGAGCGCGTTGAGGAGCGTCTGCGTTATGTTTACGGCAAGGACTACCACGAGGTGTTTTCGGACCTGGACGAAACGCCTCTGGGTTCGGCGTCTATCGCTCAGGTTCACAAGGCGCATCTGCGTGATAGCGGCGAGGCGGTTGCCGTCAAAATTCGCCGCGACCATGTAAAAGAGGATATGCAGCGCGATATCCAGCTCATGCGCCGCGCCGCCGACCTGCTCAACCTCGCGGGCGCCGCCCGCGTGGCGGGGGTCGATATCGTTACTGTGATCGACGAATTCGATCGCACGGTTCGCGAGGAGATCAACTTCAACATCGAGCGCGAGAACCTGCTCAGGCTCGCGCGCGACACCGAGCGCGACGACGGCGTTACGTGCCCCAAGGTATATCCTGAGCTTTCGGACGAGACGGTGCTGGTCATGGAGTTCGTCGAGGGGCTTTCGCTTGAAAACCCCCAGGCGCTCAAAGACGCCGGATACAATCTGCGCGAATTGGGCGACCGCATCGCCGATTCGTATATGCGCCAGATGACCGAGTTCGGCTTTTTCCATGCCGACCCGCATGCGGCTAACATCATCGTGCGTCCGGCGCTGTCCGAGGAGGAGCGCGCCGAAGGCAAGCGCGACCGCGGCGAGGTGGTATGGATCGATTGCGGCATGATGGGGGAGCTTTCGCCCCATGAGCGCAGCCTGTTCTACGACATGATGAAGGCGATGGTTCTGCAGGATGGCCATGCGCTGACCGACCTGTTCATCGAGTGGGGGCGCGTGTCCGATGCGCCCGGGAAAAAGCTCAACTACGGCAAGCTTTTGCAGGATCTGACAACGCTGGTGAACCGTTACAGCGCCGAGGACGCCTCCAGCATGGATATCGTCCAGCTGCTCAACGACATCATGGCCATCCTCGACACGGCCAACGTCATTATGCCGCAGAGCTTCGTGATGCTGGTGCGCGGCTTGGCGTCGTTGCAGGGCACGCTCATTACGCTCACGCCCGAGATCAGCATTCTTGCCGTGGTGCAGCGCTACGTGAAAAGCTATATGTCGCGCACGTTCGACCCCGTGAAGGAGATGGAGGGGCGCTTGACCGCCGCCGTGAACGCAGCCGACAAGGCGACCCAGATTCCTGAGCGCGTGGCTAACGTGTTGGACATGGCGGAGAAGGGCCGGCTCAAGCTGGGGTTCGATTTGACCGAGGCCACCCAGCCCATGGAAAAGCTCGGCAACATCATCGACCGGCTGAGCTTGGCCATCATAACGGCCGGTCTGTTCATAGGCTCGTCGTTCATCTATGCCACGGGCATGCAGCCTCAGCTCCTCGGTATTCCCGTTATCGGCTTCTTGGGGTATCTGGGCGCAGCGATTCTAAGCGTGTGGGTGATTCTCAAGATTCGCAAGGGGTCGTAACGAAGTGCCCGGGAGTCTGTTCGCAAGCCATTTGATTCGAACAAGTGTTCCTATATAATAGGGATAAAGAGCGCATTGCCAGGGCGGCGCGAGGCTGGGCGTCCATGTATGATGGCGCGATTCGTTCGCAGGGCCGCAACCATCGATCTGAAAGGCGCGGGGGCGCATGGAAAACCTGTTCACCGAAATAGACAACGCAGCGCGCATGCGCGTGGCTCCTTTGGCCGTGCGCATGCGGCCTCGCACGCTCGACGAGCTCGCCGGTCAGGAGGAGGCGGTGGGGCCGGGCAGCTGGCTCAACCTTGCCATTCAGGCCGATGCGCTTTCTTCGGTCATCCTGTTCGGTCCGGCGGGCACGGGCAAAACCTCCATCGCGCACATCATCGCCGAGACCACCAAGGCGGCGTTCGTGGAGGTGTCGGCTATCGGAGGAACGGTGTCCGACCTGCGTCGCGAGATCGATGCGGCGGAAAAGCGCCTGCTTGTCAACGGCATCCGCACCATTCTGTTCGTGGACGAGATCCACCGCTTCAATCGCAGCCAGCAGGATTCGCTGCTCCATGCGGTGGAGAACCGTACCGTAGTGCTCATCGGCGCCACTACCGAGAACCCGTTTTTCGAGGTCAATTCGGCGCTTATCTCGCGCTCGCGCGTCATAGAGCTCCATTCGCTCGAAGATGCCGACATCGAGCGCATCGTGGCGCGCGCCTTGGCCGATGAGCGCGGCCTGGGCGGGAAGTTCGCGCTTACCGACGAAGCGGTTGCCGCCATCGTGAACCTGTCGGGCGGCGATGCCCGAAGCGCGCTCACCACGCTCGAGCTGGCGACCGGGCTTGCCCAGGAGCAGGCGCGTCGTGCGGGGGAGCCCGAGCCCACGATCGATGCGCCCTTGGTTGTGGGCGCGGACGCGGTAGAGCTCGCCACGCCGCACCGCGCGCTGCCCTACGACAAGAACAAGGACATGCATTATGACATCATCAGCGCGTTCATCAAATCCATGCGCGGCAGCGATCCCGATGCCGCCCTGTACTGGCTCGCGCGCATGATCGATGGCGGGGAAGACCCCAAATTCATCGCGCGTCGCATCTTCATTCTGGCGAGCGAGGATATTGGCAACGCCGATCCGCAGGCGCTGCTCATAGCCGAAGCGGCATTCCGCGCCACCGAGGTGATCGGTCTGCCCGAATGCCGCATCAACCTGGCCCAGGCTGTTATCTATATGGCTCTTGCGCCAAAGAGCAACTCGGCAGAGGCATCCATCGATGCCGCGCTCGCCGAGGTTCGCCGCGGCCCCAAGCGCGACGTACCCAGCTATCTGCGCGACCGTCATCGCCCCGGCAGCGAGCGTTACGGCGAGTACAAGTATCCGCACGACTATCCCGGTCATTGGGTGGAGCAGCGCTACCTGCCCGAGGGCTTGGAGCGCGGGTGCTTCTATCAGCCGGGCGAGGCCGGTTGGGAAGCATATCGCATGGAAGCCGCCGCGCGCGATAGAAAACCGCCGAGGCAGTGATACACTGGCAGGCAAGGATTTAGCCTGGCGGTCGGCCGTATCGTCAGGTGGGGCATGTGCCCTGTCATGCGCCGCGGCACGCGTCCGGCGCCCCGAGATGGAGGGAAATATCATGGATACGGCATTCATTCAGCAGGTAGCCCTGCCTATCGTATACGTGGTCGTTGGCATCGTGCTGGTGTGGGCGCTCGTGGAGCTGATCATCTTCTTGCGCAAGACGCGCAAGACCGTCGAAACGATGGAGGAGGAGATCCGCCCTGTCATTTCCGACGTGAAGGAGATGACCGAGAGTCTCAAGCCCGCCATCGACAAGATGGATCCTTTGGCCGAACGCGTGTCGCTTGCGGTGGATGCCGCCAATCTTGAGATCATGCGCTTGGACGGCATTCTCGAGAACGTGGACGCCATGACCACTTCGGCTGCCGGCGCGGCGAACGCGGTAGAAACGGTCGCCAACACGCCCATGAAGCTGGTGAACACCGCCGCCGAGAAGCTGCGCGGGGCTTTCTCGCAGAAGAAGGCGTCCGATGCGTCGGTCGCGCTGGGGTCCGCCGGCGAAGAGGCTCAGGCCGCAGCGCTCGGGGAGGCGTCCGCAGCGGCTCCTGCTGCTTTCGCAGGGGAGCCCGGCGAGCCTGCCGCGCCCGCAGCGGCTGACGCTTCGGCGCAGGCTGCCGTCGATTCCGCCCCGCAAGTCCAAGAGCCTTCCTCCGGGCCTGCGGCAAGCAAGGACGAAAACGCCTCCACGGGCTACTTCACGTACAACAAGTAGATTGGGAGATGCGGATTTGAACCATCCAGCGCACCAGGGCGTCGGTCGCAAAGATTCTGCGGCCGACGCTTTTACTACCTCCGCCGAGGAGCGGGGCAAAACGGAACCCCTTTCCAAAGGGGGCTCGCCGGTCGAGGCGCATGGGCGAACGTCGGCCGATCGAACCGACGTCGCACGACGTCGGTTCTTCCAGATCTGGGCGATAATCGGCGCCATCGCTATCGTGTACGTGCTGGGCTTCGTGCTCAACGTGCTGTCAACGCCCGTGGCAATCGTGGCCTGGACCGCCATAATCGTGCTGTGCCTGCGCACCCCGGTTGACAAGCTCGAATCTGCGGGCGTGCCGCGTGCAGTGGGCTCGGCGATAGCCTATGTGGGCATGTTCATCGTGTTGGCCGTGCTTGGCATGGTCATGTTCTCGCCTGCGCTTGGCCTGGGCGACCAGTTCGCCTCGATGCTGTCAGGCTTGCCGGGCTACGTTCAGCAGCTCGTGGATTGGGGCAACCAGCTCTACGTCCAATACGCCGACGTGCTCCAGAACGATACGGTGCGCAGCTGGATCGATTCGGGCGCCAAGTCGCTCACCGATTGGGCTTCCACCGTGGCAAAGGTGTCGGCCGACGGCGTGGTGGGCTTTGGCACGGGCGTGGCCAACTCGGTTATGGTGATCGGCTTTTCGCTGGTGGTGGCGTTCTGGATTCTTATGGAGCTGCCCGCTATCGGCCGAGAAACCATGCGCTTGATTCCGCCGGCGCGCCGCGAAGAGGCTGAGATGATCCATATCACGTTCACGCGCGTGATGGGCGGCTACATCAAGGCCACGCTTCTGCAGTGCTTGCTCATCGGCGCGGCGTGCGGCATCTGCTTCCAGATCGTGGGCATTCCCAACGCTGCCGCATTGGGTCTGATCACCGGCGTGATGAATATCATCCCCGTGGTGGGTCCGTGGATCGGCGGCGCGCTGGCGGCGCTCGTTGGCTTTTTCGACAGCCCGCTTGCGGCCTTGCTCGCGCTCGTCTTCACCATCGCCATCCAGCAGTTCGTCTATACGTTCGTGAGCCCCAAGATCATGGCCAACTCGGTGGACGTGCATCCGGCGCTCGTGATCGTCGCCCTGCTCTGCGGAAGCGCCATCGGAGGGGCGATGCAGGGGCTTGTGGGCAGCGTTGTGGGCATGCTGCTCTCTATCCCGATGGTCGCTATCGCCAAATCGATTTTCGTGTTCTATTTCGAGCGGCGCACGGGCAGGCAGGTGGTGTCGGAAGACGGCGTGTTCTTCCGCGGCACTCCCTCGCATTTGGACGAGGAGGCCACGCGTCCCGACGCGCTGACCGACGCCGTGGGTGTGGCGAGCATGCGCGAGGAATGGCGCCTGCGCGAAGAGGCCCGCCTTTTGGCCATGCGCTACGAGCGAGGCGGCGCCGCAAAAGCCGCCACGCGCTCGGAGGCGGAGCCGCCCTCGGGTGATGAAAGCGGCGATTCTGCCGAAAAATCCGCAGAATCGCGGGATTCGGGGGAGAACAACCCGGAAAACCGGTGACGTAGGGCCTTCCTTTTGGCTATTATGCCTAACCGTATGTTTTCAATCGGCGAGTGCCGGTTTTCGCGCGGCGGGGCGGATGTCCATGCCGCTGGATTTGGTTGCACAATGAGAGTGAGACGCGTCTGATGAAGTACATGACCACCGCGGAGATCCGCGAGAAGTACCTGAAGTTCTTCGAGGAGAAGGGCTGCAAGCGCATGCCGTCCTCCTCGCTTATCCCCGACGACCCGAGCCTTCTGCTCACGAGTGCCGGCATGGTGCAGTTCAAGCCCTACTTCCTGCATGTGAAGGAGCTCGATCCCGCCTATGTGGGCACCACCACGGTGCAGAAGTGCGTGCGCACTAACGACATCGATATCATCGGCACCACGGGCCGCCATTTGAGCTTCTTCGAGATGCTGGGCAACTTCAGCTTTGGCAAATACTTCAAGAAGGAGATGTGCGCCTGGGCGCTCGAGTTCTCCACCCAGGTGCTGGAGCTTCCCGCCGAGCGCTTGTACTTCACCGTGTTCGAAGATGACGACGAGACCATCGAGATCTGGAAGAACCTGGGCGTGCCCGAGGATCACATCTCTCGTTTGGGCGAAGACGACAACTTCTGGCGTGCCGGCCCCACCGGCCCCTGCGGCCCTTGCTCCGAGATTTACTTCGACCAGGGCCCCGAGGTGGGCTGCGGCAAGCCCGATTGCAAGCCGGGCTGCGACTGCGATCGTTTCTTGGAGTACTGGAACTGCGTGTTCACCCAGTTCGACGGCCAGGAAGATGGGACGCTGGCTCCGCTTAAGACCAAGAACATCGACACCGGCATGGGCCTCGAGCGCATTGCGGCCATCATGCAGGGCGTTACCAACAATTACGATACCGACGTGCTGCGCGGCCTGGTGGCTGTGGGCGAGCGCCTTTCCGGCAAGGCTTACGAGTCGGGAGATGCGGCCGCCGATCTTTCCCTGCGCATCGTGGCAGATCACAGCCGTTCGGTCACCTTCATGATCGCCGATGGTATTCTTCCTTCCAACGAGGGCCGTGGCTACGTGCTGCGCCGCCTGCTCCGTCGCGCGGTGATGCACGGCCATAAGCTGGGCATCGAGGGCCCGTTCCTCTCCAACTACATCGACAAGATTGTGGAGGAGATGGGCAGCGTGTACCCCGAGATCGTGGAGAACCGCGAGCTCGTGGAGCGCGTGGTTGCCTCCGAGGAGGAGCGCTTCGGCGCCACGCTGCGCCAGGGCCAGGCCTTCTTGGACGAGGCGCTGGCGAAGCTTGAGGGCGATACGCTCTCTGGCAAGGAGGCCTTCACGCTGCACGACACCTACGGTTTCCCGGTCGAGGTCACCGAGGAGATCTGCGCCGAGCGCGGCATCAAGGTTGACACCGCCGAGTTCGAGGCATGCATGACCGAACAGCGCGAGCGCGCCCGCGCCGCCACCAAGGGTTCGGCCGAGGCGGCGTGGAGCACCTACGGCGGCGTGCATGCAGAGCTCCTCAAGGAGCTGGGCGCATCTGCGTTCGTGGGCTACGATCGCGCGATGGCTTCGTCCGGCGTGGCCGCGCTTATCAAGGACGGCAAACGCGTCGACGAGCTCGCCTGCGGCGATGAGGGCGAGGTTGTGCTGGGCATCACCCCCTTCTATGCCGAGATGGGCGGCGAAGTGGGCGATACCGGCGTCATGGAAGGCGCCGATGAGGGCAGCGATTTGCATATCGAGGTGCTCGACACCAAGGCGCCCGAGAAGGGCCTTGTGTGCCACCAGGTCAAAGTGGTGCGCGGCTCGGTGCATGTGGGCGATACCGTGCGCGCCGTGATCGACGAGCGCCGTCGCGCCCGCATTTCGCGCAACCATACGGCAACCCATATCCTGCACGCCGCATTGCGCCAGGTTTTGGGCGATCATGTCAAGCAGGCCGGAAGCTACGTGGGCCCCGACCGCCTTCGTTTCGACTTCACGCACTTCGAGGGCGTGACTCCCGAGCAGATTAAGCAGGTGGAAGACGTGGCCAACGATGTGGTCATGCAGGCCACGGCAATGAACATCTATGAGACCTCTCTCGATGAGGCTCGCGAGGCGGGCGTTACGGCGCTGTTTGGCGAGAAATACGGCGACACCGTACGCGTGGTAGAGGCGGGCGATTTCTCCGCCGAGCTGTGCGGTGGCTGCCATGTTTCCAATACCGCCGAAATAGGCTTCATCAAGATCGTGTCCGAGAGCAGCGTGGGCGCCAACCTGCGCCGCATCGAGGCTGTGACCAGCTTCGATGCGCTGGCGTACATGAACCGCGAGGAGGACGAGCTCAAGCGCGCCGCCGCCACTTTGAAGGTGACGCCGCTCGAGGTGGCCGACCGTTGCGCCGCCAACGCCGCGACCATCAAGGAGTTCGAGGCAGAGCGCAAGCGCGCCCGCCAGGCTGAGGCAGAGGGCAGCATGGCCGATTACCTCAAGGACATGATCGACGTGGGGTATCCGCTGGTGGTGGCCCGCATCGACGGCCTGGACACCGGCGCTCTGCGCAACGCATGGGATATCATTCGCGGCCATATGGACAAGCCGGGCGCCTGCGTGCTTGGCACCGTGAACAACGACAAGCCCGTGATTATGGCCGCCGGCACCGACGAGGCGGTTGCCGCCGGGTTCAACGCCGGCGCAGTCATCAAGGCCATCGCCGGCAATATCAAGGGCGGTGGCGGCGGCAAGCCCACCATGGCCCAGGCCGGCGGCAAGGATGCGTCCGGCATGGATGCCGCCCTGGCCGCAGCAAAGGAAATGCTGGGAGCGTAAGCGGGCAAGCCGAAGGCGATGTCCGCCCGCGCACAAGCGAAGCGAGTGCGCCGCGCGAAGCGCGAACCGAAGGGCATTGAGACACCTGGCGGTGCCCCAATGCTCAACCGCTGCCGCAATCGGGCGGCCAGCGAAGCGAAGCCGCCCCGGTGGGCGATGAAGCCACAATCATCCGGTGTCCCAAGTGCCCTGGAGCGAGGAAAAGAGGAGGGGGTTCCAAAGGGGGAGGGGGAAGGGACACTTCCCTTCCCCCTCCCCCTTTGATTAGCATGCGCACGCTAGCTCTCGATATTGGAGAAGCTCGTATCGGCCTCGCCATAAGCGACGCCGCCGGCAGGATCGCAACGCCGCTCAAGGTGCTTCCTGCACAGGAGGTTCTAGGCAATGGCAAGGAATTTCGCCGCATCATAGAGGATTGGGAAATCGAGCAGCTCGTGTGCGGCTTGCCGTACACCCTCGCGGGCGAGGAGGGGCCGCAGGCTGCCAGCATCCGCGAGAAGGCGCAACGCATCTCTCGCGCCGCCGGCCTGCCCTTGTCCTTCACCGATGAGCGCCTGAGTTCACGTGAAGCTAAACGCATTTTGCGTGAAGAGGGGCTGGATGAGCGCGCGATGCGCGGCAAAGTGGATATGATTGCCGCGAGCCTGTTTCTCCAGGTCTGGCTCGATTCCCAAAATAATTAGACCGCGCGCAGTGCCTCGCGCGCCCGATGTCTGCAAAGGAAATGCCCATGCCGCGTAAGCAGATCACGTATAGTTCGCACCCCACCCATCGCGCCCGCATGGTGCATGCGCAGGGCGAGCGTCAGTTCCGCACGTACGACACCTCGCACATCCGTCCGCAAAAGAGCAAGGCCCCCATGGTGGTGGCGGGCATCCTCGCGGTAATCGTGATCGTGGTCGCCGTGCTCGGTATTTCCACTGCCATGCGCGGCTGCTCCTCGGCGGAGCCCGTCGATGGCACGCAGGTCGCCACCCAGGCCGACGTCGAGGTGACCATCCCCGATGGCGCCACCGCCCAGGACGTGGCCAGCACCCTGCAGAACGCCGCCGCGGTTCCCAACGCCGATGACTTCCTCGCGCGTGCCAAGGAGCTGGGCGTCGATTCGCAGTTCCAGGCGGGCACGTATTCCTTCGCCGCCGGCATGACGCTCGACGACGTGATCAATGCCGTCGCCACGGGCAATCTGGGCACGCTCGCCCTCACCATCCCCGAGGGCTACAAGCTCTCCGATATCGCTACGGCGGTCGAGCAGGCCACCGAGGGCAGCGTGACCGCTGCCGACTTCACGGCGCAGGCCACGGTTGCCAATTACGCCGCCGACTACGATTTCCTTTCCGGCGCTCCGGAAAACGCCACGCTTGAAGGCTTCCTGTTCCCCAAGACCTACGACTTGCGCGACGGCGATACGGCCGACTCCATCATCCGCATGATGCTCGACCAGTTCCGCACCGAGACCGCCTCGCTCGACTGGTCGTATCCCGAAAGCCAGGGGCTTTCCATCTACGATGCGGTGAACCTCGCTTCCATCGTGGAGAAGGAATCGAGCGGCGACGAGCAGATTCGCTCCCAGGTGGCTGCGGTGTTCTACAACCGTCTGAGCCCCGATAATCAGGAGACGTACGGGTATCTGCAGTCGGATGCCACAACGGCATTCGAGGTGGGCCATGATCCTTCGGGCGATGAGGTTCAGGCCGATACGCCGTACAGCACCTATGCGAATCCCGGCTTGCCGCCCACGCCTATCTGTTCGCCCAGCATCGATTGCTTGCAGGCGGTGTGCGCTCCGGCGAGCGATTACGGCGACTATTACTACTTCATTTTCTGGACGAACGATGCCGGCGAGACAGAGTACGCGTTCAGCAAAACCTACGACGAGCACCAGGCCGCCATCGCCGAGCACCTGTAAGATTTCGCCTATCTGAACGCGCCCTCAATGGGCGCGTTCTGTGCGTCATGATCGTCTGCGGCCTATCGGGCTGCGCTCATCTGAAAAGTTGGATTCGCTGGGTGCCCTGATTCGGGCGCCCTTGTAATGCCAGAAGGGTTCATTGATGTCGTTTCTAGCACCCGACCGCCTGTTCAAGCGCGTGACCAGCATCGACCCCGTTGAGGATATCAAAGGCGCAGGATTCACCCATGTGCTGCTCGATCTGGATAACACGCTGCTCACGCGTGATACCCATGAGGTTCCCGACGATGTGCGCGCATGGCTCGACGAGCTTGACAGGCTGGGGATCGTCGCATGCATCCTGAGCAACAACTGGCATCACGGCGCGCACGAGTGGGCCGATCGCCTGGGGCTGCCGATCGTGTCGCATGCGGTTAAGCCGTTGCCGTTTGCGTATCGCATGGCTATGAAGAAAATCGGGGCCCATCGCGCGACCACGCTATGCATTGGCGACCAGATGGTGACCGACGTGTGGGGTGCGCACGGCGTGGGCATGAAAGCGTACATGGTGGGCTCGCTCGTCGAAACCGACCTGTGGCATACGCTTCTTCTCCGCAACCTCGAAGGCCCCATCATGGGCCACATGAAGCCCGAAAAGTAGTCGGGTTTCGCCGTTTTTGCTCTGCGTATCGCTGGTTTTAGGCTGTTGCTCGTCTATCGCAATGAGACCTCAGGGTTAAACGTTTGAATAGCTGAGGGCTGCTTCCGCCGAAACTTTTGATGCCTGGTCGATTGGCCCAATAGAATCGCATGATGAAAACGCGCGCATGCTACAATCGTGCGCGAGACAAAACGCGCGAAGGATGAAACATGCGATATATGGATGCCGGGGAGGCGCACGGGCTTGGTTTGGTTACCATCGTGGACGACGTGCCCGCTGGCCTGCGCATCAACCCCCACAATATTGACGATGATATAGCCCGATGGGATCGCCTGCATGGGCGGCCCGCGCAGCAGCGTGCCTACGAGGGCGTGGAGCTGCTCGCCGGCGTGAAGGACGGGCGCACGGTGGGCGCCCCCGTGGCGTTGTGCCTTGCGCGCGCCGAGAACGGCGCCGCCATGGAGGGGGAGAGGCGCCGCAGCGTTGTGCGCCCCGGAACCGCGGAGCTTGCGGGCGCGCTCAAACGCGATTTGGACGACTGCTGCGATATAAGCGATCGCACCGATGCGCGCGTGGGCGCAATGAGGGTCGCGGCCGCCGGCGTTCCGCGTGAATTTCTTGCCGATCTGGGCGTTGAGGTCCACTCGTATGTGACGCGCATCGGCGAGGCCGTCATGCGCGAGGATGTCGACGCGTCCGAGCGCTTCGCCTACACGCCGCTCGATGTCGAGATGTCGACGCTCCGGTGCCCTTCGGCTCAGGCGACGCGCGCCATGGAGGCGCAGATCGACCGCGCCGTAGCCGAGGACGACACCCTCGATGGGGAATTCCGCGTGGCCATAACGGGACTCGTGCCCGGCTTAGGCGATGACATGCAGCCGCGTGGGGGCATGCAGCCCCTCCTTGCCGCGGCGGCGTTTTCGGTGGCCGGCGTTCGTGGCGTTGAATTCGGATGCGCGACTGCCGGGCTGTGCGGGTCGCGTGCGATTGATACGCCATCGTGCACCTCGCTGGGCTTTACGCGTTCGAGCAATCGCGCCGGCGGCATCGAGGGAGGCGTATCTACCGGATTGCCCATCATCCTGAGGGTCGCCGTGGCGGCCCCTTCGGTGCTCGGCAAAGAGGTATCCGCCCTTGATATGGAAACGCTCGATTCCGTCGATTGCGCGCCCGGGCGTTTTGATGCCTGCCGCGTTCCCTCGGTGGCGGTGGCGGTGGAATCCGAGTTGGCCTTCGCGCTCGCGCAGGCGTATCGCTCCAAGTTCGGCGGCGATTGCATGGGCGACGTTCATGCTGCCCTCGATGCCTACAACGCGCGTCTTGCCAGGGCTGCCAGGTGATCGCATGGGCGTGCTGAAGCAGAACGTGTTTCTTGTAGGATACATGGGGGTGGGCAAGACCACCGTGGCACGGCGACTGGCGCGCGACTTGGGCGTGGCAGCCATCGATGTGGATGCCTACCTCCAGCGCAAGCACGGGCGTGATGCTAACCGATTGTTCAAACAGCGAGGCGAGGCAGGCCTGCGTCGCGCGGAGGCAAAGGCGCTTGCCGAATGCGCGGCATTGGGGCCGGCAGTCATCTCGTGCGGCGAGGGCATCGTCGCTCTGCCGGAGAACCGCGAGCTGCTGAAAACCCAGGGGTTCGCCGTGCTTCTTGAATCGTCGATGGAGGGCTCGCTCTCGCGCATCAAAAGCATGCGCACGCGGCCGCTGCTCGCGCAGGGGTGCGACACGCAGGCGCTGTGGGATGAGCGCAAGCCGCTCTACGACGAGGTGGCGCAGGCGCATGTGGATGTAAGCAACAAAGGCACTGCCGCTGCGGCTGCCGCCATCGCAGGCGAGCTCAAACGTCGAGGCATTTACGTGTCTGACTGATGCGCATACCTGTAGCGTCTGCGGGCATTAAGGGCTCTCGTGCGGCGCCTGGCCACGCCCTGCGGGTGTTTGCTGTCTGCGGGGCAGCAAAGCGCGCCAGATGGGGCCTTGCTGGATGACGGGAATCTCGTTGGCAGGGGCGCGATGAGCGGTCGCGTTGAATCGCAAACGGAACAAGGTGGTGTTCATGGCCGAAACGAACGAAATGACGCGCCTCGAGCGCATGCGCCAGAAGATGGCGGAAGCGGGCATCGCGGATTTCTATTGCCGCGATATCTCAAACGTGAGGTGGCTTACGGGGTTCGAAAACGTATTCGACGACGAGCCGGCGCACCTCGCGTTCGTGACGCCTGGGACGAGCGTGCTCCACACCGATTCCCGCTACACCGATGCGGCGTCGCGCGCCGCGCAGGGCACGCCGTGGATCATCGACGGCGAGGCGGCAACGCACGCAAAGTGGGCGGCGCAGGGCTTTGAGCGGTTCCATGAGCAGCGGGGGAGCGAGCCGGGGCGCGCCGTGTGTCGCTTTGGCATAGAGGATTCGATGCCTCTTTCCGAGTTTCGTGCGTTGGAGGCCGCGTTCGCCGGAAATCGCTTTGCCCCCGAGCTCGTGGAGGCGTCCGATTTCGTGCGAGGGCTTCGCGCCGTGAAGGACGAGGCGGAGATCGCCGCGATGCGCGCTGCTCAGCGGATCACCGATGCCGCGTTCGAGCATATATGCGGCTTTATGCGCGTTGGCATGACCGAACGTGAGGTGCAGCTCGAGCTCGAGGAGACTATGCGCCGCATGGGCGCGGAAGGCCTGGCTTTCTCATCCATCGTGGCAAGCGGCCCCAACGGCGCCGCTCCGCACAGCATCCCCGGCGAGCGCCGTCTTCAGGACGGCGACATGGTGGTGATGGATTTCGGCGCGCGCCGCGGCGGCTACTGCTCCGACATGACGCGTACCGTATGCATGGGTCATGCGACCGAAGAGTCGAAGCGCGTGTTTGCCGCCGTGCGTGCCGCCAACGAGGCGGTGGAAGCCATGCTGCGGCCCGGCGTGACGGGCAAGGAGGCGCACGAGCTGGCTGAACGCGTGCTGGACGAGCACGGCTTCGGCGGCAAGATGGGCCACGGCTTGGGGCATGGCGTGGGCATCGATATCCACGAGCTGCCTAATCTTTCGCCGCGCAATTCCAAGCCGCTTGTGCCGGGCAACGTGGTCACGGTGGAGCCGGGCGTGTATCTGCCGGGTGCGCTCGGCTGCCGCCTGGAGGATTTCGGCGTGATTACCGAAGACGGTTTCATGGTTTTCACGCAATCCACGCACGAACTTGCTATAATTTAGCGTCTTTTTGTTTACCTAAAGCAAGCGAACGAGGTTGCCACGCGAAAGCGCGGACGTTGTTCGCCGCGCGTAAGCGTGTAACGATCAAGAAGGAGAGCACCCGTGGCTACCATCTCTACCGCCGATTTCAAAAACGGCATGTGCATCATGTACAACAACAAGATGTGCACCATCATCGAGTTCCAGCACGTCAAGCCCGGCAAGGGCGGCGCGTTCGTGCGCATGAAGCTGCGTGACGTGCGCAACGGCCGCGTGTATTCCGACACTGTGAACTCCGGCGTGAAGTTCGAGACCGTGCGTCTGGAGCAGAAGGAAATGACCTATCTGTACAATGACGGCGCCGATTTCTACTTCATGGACCCCAACAGCTACGAGCAGTTCAGCCTGCCCGCTGACAACGTGGGCGATACCGCCAAGTGGCTCAAGGAGAATGACCCCGTTACCCTTGAGTATGCCGATGGCGACCTGATCGGCTGCGAGCCCCAGATGTTCGTGGAGCTCGAGGTGACCGAGACCGAGCCCGGCTTCAAGGGCGACACCGTTCAGGGCACCACCAAGCCCGCGACGCTTGAGACGGGCGCCGAGGTGAAAGTTCCCACCTTCGTGAACGTGGGCGACATCCTCCAGATCGACACTCGCGACGGCCGTTTCGTCAAGCGCGTCTAGTCGTTACTGCAAAACCAGGAGTTCCCATTGCGCCGGCTTATCCAGCCGGCGCTTTTTTTGCATAGGGGAAGGCGCTGCGATACGGTGCGTTTCTCTCACGCCGAATCTTCTCACGAAGGCCCCCAACTGCTCATTCGATTGAAAAATGACCAGGGTGCAGAAATCGAATCGTTCCGTGTAGTGTTACTGTGCCGTTGACCGGCGTGCGCCGGGTCTCTCTCGACAAGCATACTATCGCGCGATATAGTGCTTTAGTGCATTAAAGCGTGCAGTTTTGTCGTAGAAACTTAGAACGTCAAAGTAAATGCTTGATGCATTCCCTATAATATGACGCTCGTATGACTGGGGCGATTTCGCTCGCGGTGTCTTACGGAGGCCATCGCTCTTGCTTTGCGCGGGGCGCTCTGCCGGCATCGCAGGGAGCGGCGGGCTCGATTGGCCTGCTGCTCGATCGCGTTCGCTCGAAGAGAGAGGTGAAGCATGCCCGGTTTGCAACTCATGGATACCACCATTCGCGATGGCCAGCAAAGCCTGTGGGCCACGCGTATGCAGCTTGGCGATATGCTGCCCATCCTGCCTAAGATGGACAAGGTAGGCTATTGGGCGGTAGAGGCTTGGGGCGGTGCCACGTTCGACACCTGCCTGCGCTTCCTGGACGAAAACCCGTGGGAGCGCCTGCGTGCCATAAAGTCGCATATGCCTAACACCGATCTGGCCATGCTCTCGCGCGGTCAGAACCTGGTGGGCTATAAGCATTACTCCAAAGACATCGTGAATCACTTCATCGCGGCTGCCAAGCGCAACGGCATCCACGTGTTCCGCGTGTTCGATGCGCTCAACGACATCCGCAACGTGGTGGACAACGCCGAGGCGATCAAGGCGTGCGGCGGCTGGTTCGAGGGCGCTATCTCCTATACGGTGTCGCCCGTGCACACGCTCGACGGCTACCTTGAGTATGCTCAGCAACTGAAGGATTTGGGCGCCGACTCCATCGCCATCAAAGACATGGCGGGTATGCTCACGCCCTTCCGTACCGAGCGTCTGGTGAAGGCCCTCAACGCCGAGATCGGCCTGCCCGTGCACGTGCATTGCCACTACGTGGGCGGCATGGCTCCCATGAACATCGTCAAGGCCGCCGAGGCAGGCGCCATGATCGCCGATACCGCCAGCGCTCCTTTGGCTTTCGGCAACAGCCACCCTGCGGTGGAGACCATCGTGGCCGCTTTGCAGGAGAGCCGCTACGACACCGGCTACGATCTTGACTTGCTGTTCGAGATCGCCGATTACTGGGAGGAAGTGCGCAAGCGCGGCCACTACAAGCGCGGCGTGTCCAGCCTGACCCACATGAAGGTGTTCTCGCACCAGGTGCCTGGCGGCATGATGTCCAACCTGATCGCGCAGCTCGAAATCCAGAACGCGCTCGACCGCGTGGACGAGGTCATGCGCGAGATTCCGCGCGTGCGCGCCGAGGTGGGCTATCCGCCGCTGGTGACCCCCATGAGCCAGATCGTGGGCACGCAGGCGGTCATGAACGTGCTCACCGGTTCGCGCTGGAGCCTGGTGTCCAAGGAGATGAAGGACTACCTGTGCGGCTACTACGGCAAGACTCCGGGTCCTGTGGATCCCGCCATCTACAAGAAGGTTGTGGGCAATTCCGAGACGCTTCCGCCCGATGTGTCGCCGGCGTCTCTCGCCACCACCACCTACGAGCAGGTCAAGCAGGAGATCGGCGATCTGGCCACCTGCGAAGAAGACGTGCTCATGTACGCAATGTTCCCCAACGAGGCGCGCACCTTCCTGTCGAAGCACCGCGCCACCGAACGTGTTGATTTCCTGCTGGAGCGCGAGTCCAGCCAGGCCAAGGAGGATGATTACGTGGATATCAATCAGATTCGCGAGCTGGTGAAAGTCGTCGAAGAGTCCGGCGTAGGCGAGATCACCGTGGAGGAAGAGGGCGTCCGCATCAACGTGCGCATGCCCGGCGTGGCCCCCGTTGCCGCAGCGCCTGCTGCCGCCGTGGCTTCTGCCGCCGCTCCCGCCGCAGCGCCCGCGCCTGCTGCCGCCCCCGCTCGTCCCGCCAACTGGATTGAGGTTTCCGCGCCTATGGTGGGCACGTTCTACACCTCTCCGGCTCCGGGCGAGCCTCCGTTCGTCAAGGTGGGCGACGAGGTTGCCGCTGGCGAGACCCTGTGCATCGTCGAGGCCATGAAGCTCATGAACGAGATCGCCGCTCCGCAGATGGGCACCGTGCGCGAGGTGTGCCTGGAAGACGCCACCCCGGTGGAGTTCGGTACGCCGCTGTTCTACATCGAGCCGCACGGCCAGGCTGATGCGGGCGAGGGGGAATAGAACGTGTTCGATAAGATTCTGGTAGCCAATCGCGGCGAAGTGGCGCTTCGCATCATGCGCGCCGCCCGCGAGCTTGGCGTGAAGACGGTGGCCGTGTACTCGGTGGCCGATAAGGACACGCTGCCCGTGCGCTACGCCGACGAGGCCGTGTGCATCGGCCCCGCTCCTGCGGGCAAGTCGTACCTCAACATGTCCAACATCATCGCCGCAGCCGTGACCACCGGCTGCCAGGCGGTGCATCCCGGTTACGGCTTTTTAGCCGAAAACGCCGATTTCGCCCGTGCCTGCGCCGAGAACGACCTCGTGTTCATCGGGCCTTCTCCCGAGTGCATTGAGCGCATGGGCAACAAGGCTGCGGCCCGCGAAACCATGACCGCCTGCGGCGTGCCCACCGTGCCCGGCTCCGACGGCGTGGTGGAGCGCGTGGAAGACGCCCGTGCCTTCGCCGATCGCGTGGGATATCCCGTGCTCATCAAGGCGTCTGCCGGCGGCGGCGGCAAAGGCATGCGCGAAGTGCATAAGCCCGAGGAGCTGGAGAGCGCCTTCACGGCCGCGCGTGCCGAGGCCCAGGCGGCTTTCGGCAATGGCGACGTGTATCTGGAGAAGCTCGTGCTGCGTCCGCGCCACGTGGAGATTCAGGTGCTCGCCGATGACTTCGGCAACCAGGTGGCTCTGTGCGAGCGCGACTGCTCCATTCAACGCCGCCACCAGAAGCTGCTCGAGGAGGCCCCGTCGCCCGCCCTCAACGACCAGCTGCGTCGTGACATGGGCGTGGCGGCCGTCAAGGCCGTGCGTGCGGTGGACTATCGCAACGCGGGCACCATCGAGTTCTTGCTCGATGAGTCCGGCAAGTTCTACTTCATGGAGATGAACACCCGCGTGCAGGTGGAGCATCCCGTAACGGAGCAGATCACCGGCGTCGACATCATCAAGGAACAGCTGCGCATTGCGTCTGGCGAGCCTATGAGCTGCGCGGGTCAGGCTCCGTTCAGCCCGAACGGCCATGCCATCGAGTTCCGCATCAACGCGGAGGATCCCGAGCACGACTTCCGTCCGTGCCCCGGCAACATCACGCGTTTCGATGTTCCTGGCGGCCCCGGCGTGCGCGTGGAGAGCTATATTCAGGCTGGCTCCACCATCTCGCCGTTCTATGACTCCATGGTGGCCAAGCTTATCGTGTGGGGTAAGGATCGCGAGGAGGCCATCGCTCGTGGCCGTCGCGCCTTGGCCGAGTTCAAGATCGAGGGCATAGCCACCACCATTCCGTTCCATCAGAAGGTACTGGAGACCGATATCTTCCAGAAGGGCGAGGCCCGCACCGATTTCATTGAGGTAACGGGACTGTAAGGGATTGCGCCGGCTTACCAGCCGGCGCTTTTTCGTTTGAGACGCTGCGGCGCTGCGGGCGTTGAGACGCTGCGGCGCTGCGGGCGGCTCCCGCACCGAATCTTCGCGCGTTCCCATGAGCTTGCGCACGAAGCACGCGGTGTCCCCGGAACCCACGAATTTCCGATGCGGAAGCCGCCCTTGCTGTTCCACTCGTGTCTCGCAGTCTTGTCTTGTGGTTCTGTCAGGCTAGGCAAGAGCGTACAAACGCCGCTCCGTTCGGGGCGGCGTTTTTCTTGGGTTTAGGAAATTCCGTCGATGAGACGTGTGACGGCGGGTTTCGCTTGCTTTGCGCTACAATAACTGGATACACAAAGGGCGAGCAACGTGCGACGCGCTTTTCACGCTTCGCGGGCTTGCGCTTCCGGCCGGGCGACGGGCCGGGAAGGCTTCCGATGGGTCTATGCGGGAAGGCTTCCGGTCGGGTTTTCGGTCGGGCACTATCCAAACAAGACGGCGCGTGCGCCAAGGCGCCCCGGCAGCGGGGCGGCGAAAGAGGAGGAACGTTCATGAGCGAAGAGCTGTATGTAGACGGCCTGGGTCTGGCCCCCGGAGTCATGGAAACCATCATCGCCATCGCCGCGCGCGACGTGGAGGGCGTAGCGAGCGTCGGATCCTCGAGCTTTTCTGGGCTGCGCTCGCGTTTTGCCGCCAAGCCTGCCGGTGCGGGCATCGACGTGCATATGAACGAGAGCGAGGGCATCGAGGTGGCTGTGCATATCGACGTGTACTACGGCCAGCCTATCCCGCAGGTTGCCGCCGCCGTGCGCCAGGCCATCGCCGACGCCGTGACCACGCAGGTGGGCTTCTCCATCGCGTCCATCGACGTGTACGTTGACGGCATCCGCTTCGCCGACTAGATCGAACCAAACATTTCAATCATTAAGGACTGTCTTTCATGGCTAAACGACATGAGCGTACGCTCGCGCGCCGCAGCGCGCTGCAGGCGCTGTACCAAAGCGAGATTCTGGGTGTTCCCGCCGACAAGGTTTTGGAGGAAAACCTCCTTCCTGAGGAGGCGGGGATGGATGATTACGCGCGTTCCCTTGTGATGGGGGTGGCTTCGCACGCTGCGCACATCAACGCCGCAATCAGCGGACGCTCCCAGAACTGGGCCATCGACCGCATGCCGGTGGTCGATCGTTGCGTGCTGCGCCTTGCCGTGTACGAAATGAGCTACGTGGACGATGTACCCGTTTCGGTCGCCATCAATGAGGCGGTTGAGCTTGCCAAGGAGTTTGGCGGCGAGGACGATTCTCATCGTTTCGTGAACGGCGTGCTGGGCCGCATCGCGCGCGATATGGAGGGCGGCTCCGAGGGCAGCGCCTCCGATGCGGCGGTCGAAGAGGCCGCCGATGCGCCGTCGACTAAGGCCGAGACAGAATCCGAGGCGAATCCCGCGGACGAGCCCGTCCGTGCTGCCGAATCCGAACTCGGCGCGGTTTCCGACCAGGGTGATTCCGCGTCCGAGGCCGTCGAATCGTCGAAGGGCGAATAGCGCATGGATGCCAAGACCGAAGAAACGTTCGCCGGCATTCGCGATCGACTGGAAGAAATCGCGACCCAGGTAAAGGGCGACGACGTGCCGTTGGATGCCGCGCTCGACTTGTACGACGAGGCGGTCAAGCTCGGCATGAGGGCGACGGAGCTTTTGGAGTCCATGAACGGCGAGCCCGAGCCCGCTGTCGATTCTGACGGCGAAGGGCGCGAGTAGGCCCCGTCGCATTACACGTAAGATGCTTATCCGGCGAGGCAGGCGCCGGCCGTGAGAAAGCAGGGACTATGGAACATCGTATCCTTGACATGATCGAATCTCCCGCAGATCTGAAGGTTCTCACCGATGAGGAGCTGCAGATTCTTGCGTCCGAGATTCGCGAGCAGATCATCCGCACGACGTCCAAGACCGGCGGCCATGTGGCGCCGAGCTTGGGTGTGGTGGAGCTGATTCTTGCGTGCCATAGCGTCATGAACTGCCCTCACGACAAGCTGTTGTTTGACGTGGGCCATCAATCGTATGCCCACAAGCTTGTTACAGGCAGGCTCAAGGATTTCGATACGTTGCGCCAATACAAGGGCATCTCCGGCTTTCCCAAGGCAACCGAGAGCCCCTATGATGTACATCCTTCGGGCCATGCATCCGACTCGGTGTCGGTTGCGCTGGGCTTGGCGCTCGCGCGCGATTTGCGCGGCAGCGACGAGAAGATCGTGACCATCATCGGCGATGCGGCTCTTTCGGGCGGCATGGCGTTCGAGGCGCTCAATCATGTGGGCCAGGCGCAAACGCCTATGGTCATCATCCTCAACGACAACGAGATGTCCATCTCTCGCAACGTGGGCGCGCTCGCCAATTACCTGGGGCACAAGCGTGCATCCAAGTCATACACGCGCACGCGCGACCACATCCAAAGCGCGTTGGAGTCGCGCGGCGGATGGGGCCAGGGACTGGTGGATTTCGGGCGCAACGTCAAAGACTCCATCAAGCAGATGGTCATCCCCGATGAAATGCTGTTCGAGCAGTTGGGCATTCTGTGCACGGCACCCATCCCGGGGCATGACATTTCCGCCATCAAGCGTACGATGCGTGTGGTGCTTGAGGCCGACGGCCCCGTTCTTATGCATGTGGTCACCAAGAAGGGTGCCGGTTACGCGCCTGCCGAGGCGCACCCCGATGTATTCCACGGCGTGAGCCCGTTCGACATCGCAACGGGAGAGGTGAAAAAGTCGTCGTCGGCTGCGCCCAAGTATACGAGCGTGTTCGGCAAGGCGCTGCTTGCCGAGGCCGAGCGCGATGAGAGCATCGTGGCCATCACGGCTGCCATGAAAGACGGCACGGGCCTTGCCCCATTCGCCGAGAAATTCCCCAACCGCTTTGTTGACACCGGCATCGCCGAGGAGCACGCCGTGGGCATGGCGAGCGGCCTTGCCATCGCCGGCATGAAGCCCGTGGTCGCCATCTATTCGACCTTTATGCAGCGCGCGGTTGACCAGGTGATTATCAATAACGCCCTGCCTAAGCTGCATACGGTGTTCTGTCTCGACCGTGCGGGACTTGTGGGCGATGACGGCCCTACGCATCACGGCGTGTTCGACATCGCGTACATGCGCATGATTCCGCACATGAAGGCTATGGCGCCGTCAGATGAGGCGGAGCTTGTGCATATGCTGCATACGGCGCTTGCCCTTGATGGCCCGGTTGCGCTGCGCTATCCGCGCGGTGAGGCCCGCGGCGTAGAGCTTCCGAGCGAGCCTCGTGTGCTCGAGGTGGGCAAGTCGCGCACGGTGCGCGAGGGCAACGATGTGGCCATTCTGGCATTCGGCCGCATGGTGCAAGAGGCCGAGGGCGCGTCGGATATCCTGGCGGCTGAGGGCGTCGGCGTGCGCGTGGTGGACATGCGCTGGATCAAGCCGTTCGACGAGGCGGCCGTGCGAAAAGCGGCGCTCGAGTGCCGCCTGGTGTGCACGGCGGAAGAGGGCGTGATCGAGGGCGGTATAGGCGAAGGCATTCTTGAAGCCTTGGCCGAGCGTCCGCCCGAGAAAGTGCCGCCGCTGCTTGTGTTCGGCATTCCCGACAAGTTCGTCCAGCAGGGCAAGGTGGGGCTGCTCCATAAAGAACTGGGCATCGATGCCGAGGGCATGGCGCGCCGCATTCGCGAAAAACTGGCAGAGCTGTAGGCTTCTCGCATTTGTGCAATACTGGCGCAGCTGTGGGCTTGCCTCGTTCGCGAAAAACTGGCTGAAATGCGGGATTTGTCAGGCTGCTGGGCGGTGCCCGTCAGCTAGTTAGGTCGCAGGGCGGTGCCCGTCGGCTGGTCGAACCGCGGGGTGGTGCCCGTCGGTTAGTCGAACCGCGGGGCGGCACCCATCAGGCGATTTGCCGAGTCGCAGAAGCGCTTTGGGCTACGGAATTGTGCGGGGCTGCGGGGCAGTGCGTTTTGAGGGAGTTGCGGTTATCGCCGGGAGATCCCATTTCTGAAAAATGCACGTTTAGAGAGATTCTGCCATGCTGGTGTTGAAAGTTGCACGTTTAGCGAGATTCGGCAATGCCATTGTTGAAAAATACGCGTTTAGCGTTCTTCCGAATGCCTCTCAAAGCGAGTTTAAGTTCGGCGTACGGAGACGACTGCCCATAATGCCTGATGGGCGCTTTGCGATAAAAGACTCTCTCGAGAGAATATTCGCGAGAGCCAAAATCAATCTCGCTAAACGTAACTTTTTCAACATGGAGATGCCCGAATCTCGCTAAACGTGACTTTTACAACAGAGCGATGCCGGGTCTCGGCAATCCAGCTCCGGCGTACGGCTTCAATCGCTAGGACTGATGATTTTACGTAAGAGAGCGGGCGATGCCGGGGTCTCCTTTTGCGTAAGAGGGCGGGTAATGCCGGGTCTCGCCAATTCAACTCCGGCGTATCCGAATTTACCCAAGCGTGCGTTTTCGGCATGCGATCCGTCTCCTTGGGTTATGCATGCATGAGCATATGCGAATGCATCGCATACCTGGGCGGTGTGGCGGTTATATCATTGTCGTTATGCATGCGTGCATGTATGCTCGTCCGCCCCTCCTGGTATGTCGCTGAGCGTTCGGTTGTTTTGCTGCGGTCATGTACTGTGCTGCTCGTGGGATACGGCGGAGAGCTGACGGCTGTTTGGCCTCTTACCACGGTCAGGTTCGCAGCGACCGTTCATTAGGAGATTCGCTGCTCTTCCCCCTATGAAAGCCTGCGCGGAGCGTTACGTCCGTTCATTAGGGGAGAATCGTCTATGAATGCTTGCCGAATTGAGGGAGGCGCGATTTAATGAGAAAGCGAATGTACGCTCAGGACATGATGGGACAAAGACGATGGGGACGAGCCTAAAAAAGAAGAAGATGCGCCTGGATGACCTCCTGGTCGAGCTGGGCTATTTCCCCGATCGAGGCGCCGCCTTGCGCGCCGTGCTTGCGCACGAGGTGCGGGTGGACGACGTATACCCTACGAGTGCGGCGGTGCAGGTGCGCCCCGATGCGGATGTGTTTGTTCGCGGACAAAAGCAGTTCGTGAGCCGTGGCGGGCACAAGCTGCAGGGCGCGCTCGATGCGTTCGGGCAAAGCGTTGCGGGGGCACGTTGCATCGACATCGGCAGCTCCACTGGTGGGTTCACCGATTGCTTGCTGCAGGCGGGCGCGGCAAGCGTGGCGTGCGTGGACGTGAACTACGGGCAGCTGGCGTGGAAGCTGCGCGAGGATAGCCGCGTGAGTGTGTTCGAGCGCACTAACATCAAGTCGGCGGCGCCTGAGGAGCTGGGTGCCCCCTTTGACGTGCTGGTGGCGGATCTTTCGTTTATCGGCCTTGCGGGGCTTGCTCCTACGTTTGCCGCGCTGTGCGCACCGGGAAGCGTGCTGCTCGCCCTGGTGAAGCCCCAGTTTGAAAGTGCCCATGACGAAACCGACCGCGGCATAGTGCGAGATCCGGCGGTGCGCGAGCGCGTGGTGCGCGAGGTGGAAGAGGCCCTGCGTACGGCTGGCTTCGCTGTTGAAGGTGCGGTAGAAAGTCCTATCAAAGGCGCAGAGGGCAACGTGGAATATCTGGTCAAAGCAGTATTCGAGGGATAGACGATGGATTTCTCGGTGATTGATGCGCGGCTGCTTTCGCATCCCGGGGCAAGTAAGGCGTTTCAGCCCAAGTGGGGTTGGTGGTGCTACTGGGTGGGCGGTAAACAGTTTGCTTGCGAGTTCACGGTTGGCCCTGATGTGGACCGTCCGTATGCGGGGCGTCACATGGTGTCGCTCAAATGCGACCCGGCATGGAGCGAACGGCTGCGCGAGCAATATCCCGACGCGATTTTCCCTGCGTATTATTCCGATGGCCGAACCTGGATTTCAGTCGATTTGGATGCGGTGGGCAGGGCGTTTCCCGAGGATTTGCTCTTTGAGTTGTGCGACCACAGCTATGCGCTGGTATTCGCTAAGCTCACGAAGAAAATGCAGCGTGAAATTGCAGGGTCTTCAGAATAAGGGACGAAGTTGCGAGGCCCTGCATCAAAGGCGGCCCCGCATTTATGCATGCGGGGCCGTTGGAGGGGCGATATGTAACAAGACAAAACGCCTGGTCGGAGTCCGCTACGGGGCTGCTTACGCCTCCTGAGCGTATTCCACCATGTGGCGCGCAGCTATGCGGCCGGATGCGTCTAGCCTATGTTCTAAAGTGCGGGCGGTGAATTTTGGCAATCGCACGAAAAAACGTGCGCGGACCACGCAACTCTCGAGAAAATCAGGTTTTCCGCGCTCCTCGCTCCTACGCGGCACGCTCGGTTGCCGCGCAAGTCGCGATGAGGGCGTATTTGCGGAGAGGCGCGTGTTCGTCGGGCGCGCGTTAGTCGAGCGTTTTGACCGCGGGCTACGGCGGAAAGACCCGGGAGCGCTGCGGCGAGGTATCATGTTCGAGGTACTCCCTTATGGGCGGGCGCGTCGTTAAGCGGAAGCATGGCGGGCGCGTCGTTATGCGGAAACACAGCGGGCGCACCCTCGTTCGAAAGAGGGATATTGTGGGCGTGCTTGCCTTTGGCGAGAGGAGGGCATCATGAGGGTGTTCGGCATTAATCCGGCGGAGTATTTGTTCGTAATGCTGCCCATGCTTATCTTCTGGCTTGTCGTTTTGGCCCTCATCGGCCTTGTGCTGTATTGGGTCATTCGCAAGGCGGTGTGTGCCGGCATGGAGGATTTTGAGAAGAAGAAGGCCGAGAAGCGGTGAAATGCGACCGTCGCGCCCAATGTGGCGCTCCAATGCGCTAAAGTATCATCTATGCGAGAAACAATGGGGTCGCGTGTGTTTGCGGCCCCGTTTTCGTATGGCGGGCGCGCGGCTTAACGCGCCCCGAGTCACATCGAACGCGAGGTGTTATCTCGCGACGGCCTCGGCTTGCAGGGCGGTTGGCGGCCGCGCTCCAACCGGGGCGAAACCACGTTAGGAGGCGGATCGTGCGAAAGATCGGCAAACGCGAAGTGGAGGACATGGCGGTAGGCGCCGCCGTCCTCGCGTCGGGCGGAGGGGGAGACCCCTACATCGGCAAGCTGATGGCCCTGCAGGCCATCGACGAGTACGGCCCGTTCGACATGATTACGTTGGACGAGCTGGACGACGACGCCTGGGTGTGCGGATCGCACATGCTGGGCGCTCCCACCGTACTGGTGGAGAAGGTGCCCAACGGCCGCGAGGGCGTGGGCGCCGTCGACGCGCTGGAAGAGCGCTTCGGCCGCAAGTTCGATGCCATCATGCCGCTTGAGGCGGGCGGCCTCAACTCGCTTCTTCCGTTCCAGGTGGCGGCGGCCAAGGGCGTGCCTATCGTCGATTGCGACGGCATGGGCCGCGCGTTCCCCGAGCTGCAGCATGTGACCTGGTCGCTGTTCGACATCCCCGCATGCCCCGCCGTGGTGTGCGACGAGAAGGGCGACGTGGTCACCATCGATGCCGTGGACAACGCCTGGGCGGAGCGACTTGCGCGCAACGTGGCCATCACCACCGGCGGCAGCGTGTTCATGGCCGACTACGCCATGACGGGCGCCGACGTTAAGCGTTGCTCCATTCCCGGCACGTCTACGTATTGCGAGGTCATCGGTCGCACCATTCGCGAATGCCAGGAAAAGAACGTAGACCCCGTACCCGAGATTCTGGAATTCCTGGGCGCCTACGAGCTGTTCCGCGGTAAGCTGGATGACGTGTCGCGTCGTACCGAAGGCGGTTTCGCGCGCGGCTATGCACACTTCCAGGGCATCGACGCCTATCACGGCAAGGAATGCGAGCTCCGTTTCCAGAACGAGCATCTGCTGTGCAAGTCCGGCGACCAGATTCTGTGCAGCACGCCCGACCTCATCGCCGTGCTCGACATCGAGACGGCGCTGCCCATCACCACCGAAGGCATGAAATACGGCGCCCGCGGCGTGGTCATCGGCATTCCCGTGCACAAGCATTGGCGCAGCGAGCGCGGCCTGAAGATCGCCGGCCCGCGTTACTTCGGTTACGACTTCGATTACGTGCCCGTCGAGGAAAGGGTGAAGAACAATGGCTAAGCAATGGCGCATCGGCATCGACGTCGGCGGCACCAACACCGACGCCGTGGTGCTTGACGATAAGCTCAATCTGGTGGCGGCCGTGAAAAGCCCCACCACTGAAGACGTGATGGGCGGCATCCGTAACGCTATGGCAGCCGTGCTCTCCGATCCGGCGGTCGACCGCAGCCAGATCGGCTACGCCATGCTGGGTACCACGCACTGCACCAACGCTATCGTGGAGCGCAAGAGGCTCGACCGCGTGGCCGTGATTCGCATCGGTGCGCCGGCGACGGCCGCCATCAAGCCCATGATTGACTGGCCCGCCGACCTGCGCAGCGCCATCAACGACCAGTGGTTCCTCGTGCAGGGCGGCCATGAGTTCGACGGCCGCGAGATTGCACCGTTCGACGCCGACGAGGTGCGTCGCATCGCCAAGGAGGTCAAGGGCAGCTGCGACAGCGTGGCCATTTCCAGCGTGTTCTCGCCGGTGGATGCAAGCCACGAGAAAGCTGCCGCGCAGATCATGCGCGAGGAGCTGGGCGAGGATTTCCCCATCTCCATTTCCAGCGAGATCGGCAGCGTGAGCCTGCTTGAGCGCGAGAATGCCACCATCCTCAATGCCGCGCTGGTGAACGTGGCCAAAACCACGTCCGAGAGCTTCATCGCTGCGCTCGACGCCGAAGGCATCAAAGACGCCGAAATCTACCTGTGCCAAAACGACGGCACGCTCATGAGCGCCGAATACGCCATGCGTTACCCCATCCTCACCATCGCGTGCGGACCCACCAACTCCATCCGCGGCGCGAGCTTCCTTACGGGCCTCAAAGATGCCGTGGTGGTGGACATCGGCGGCACCACCACCGACTTGGGCGTGCTGGTGCACGGGTTCCCGCGTGAGAGCATGCTGGCGGTTGAGATCGGCGGCGTGCGCACGAACTTCCGCATGCCCGACATCATCTCCATCGGCTTGGGCGGCGGCTCCATCGTGCGCCGCCATGAGGATGGCACTGTGACCGTGGGTCCTGATTCGGTGGGCTATAAGGTAACCGAGAAGGCCTTGTGCTTCGGCGGCGATACGCTGACCGCTACCGATATCGTGGTGGCGCGCGGCATGGCGCCCGGCGTGGGCGATCCCGAGAAGGTCGCGTTCCTCGCGCCTGATCTTGTGGATAAAGCCTTGGCGTGCATGGTCAAGATGGTGGAGGACTGCATCGACCGTATGAAGACCAGCGCGGGCGACATCGACGTGGTGCTCGTGGGCGGCGGAAGCATTCTGATGCCCGATTCGCTCGAGGGCGTGGCGCAGCTGAAGCGCCCCGAGAACTTCGGCGTGGCGAATGCCGTGGGCAGTGCGATTTCGCAGGTGTCCGGCCAGATTGAGCGAGTGTTCTCGCTGGATAAGCTTGGTCGTGCCGAAACGCTCGAGGTGGCTAAGGGCTTGGCTCGCGACGAGGCCGTCAAGGCGGGTGCCGACCCCGATACCATCGAGATCGTCGAGGTGGAGGACGTTCCGCTGGCGTATCTGCCCGGCAATGCCACACGTGTGCGCGTGAAAGCGGTAGGCGATTTGCGTATCTAGGAATAAAAAGCGGCGGGTCATATGTGCCTGCCGCATTTTCAGGCCGAGATGCTTTAGTGCTATAGCGCATTAAAGCATTACGATTGCTAATCGAGGAAATCATGAGAAAACTGGGAACGCAAGAGGTCGAAGACATCGCGATGGGCGCGGCGGTCATGGCGTCGGGCGGCGGTGGAAACCCGTACGTGGGCATCCTTATCGCTAAGCAAACTGTGGCAGAATTTGGCGAAATCACGCTGCTTGAACTTGATGAAGTGCCCGATGACGCGCGCGTTGCCGTGTCTATGGGCCTGGGAGCGCCTACGGTGCTCGTAGAGAAGGTGCCCGCGGGCCCTGAGCCCGAGTATGCTCTGGAAGCGCTTGAGGCCGAGGTGGGGCACACGTTCGACGCGCTGCTGCCCTCCGAGGCGGGCGGCTGGAACTCGCTGCACCCGATGCTTCCCGCTGCGCGCCGTGGCATTCCGCTGCTCGACGCCGACGGCATGGGGCGCGCGTTCCCGGAGCTGCAGATGGTCACGTGGTCCATGTATGGACAGAGCGCAAGCCCTATAGGCGTGGCGGACGAGCGCGGAAATCGCCTTCTCATCAAGACCGATGACAATAAGCGCGGCGAGGATTTGTGCCGTGGGGCCACGGTTGAAATGGGCGGGAACATCTCGCTTGCGTGCTACGGCATGAACGGAGTGCAGGCGAAGGCCCACAGCGTTGCGGGTACGTACACGCTGTGCGAAAACGTGGGGCGCATCCTGCGTAAGGCGCGCGCCGCGCATTCAAACGACGCATCCGAGCTCATGGAAGCTTTGCGCGCGGTGGAGCTTTTCCGCGGCAAGGTGCAAGATGTGGAGCGTCGCACCATCGGAGGCTTTGCGCGCGGCGTGGCGCATCTGGAAGGCTTCGATGCCTACAAGGGAAGCGACATGCATGTGCGATTCCAAAACGAGTTCCTGATCGCTGAGGTGGACGGCGTGCCCGTGTGCACCGCCCCCGACCTCATTGCCATGTTCGATACCGAAACGCTCACGCCCATCACGGGCGAGTCTCTCAAGTATGGCTGCCGCGCGCTGGTGCTCGGCATTCCTTGCGCGCCGCAGTGGCGCACGCCCGAGGGCTTGGCGGTTGTGGGCCCCGCCGTCTTCGGCTACGAGGGCGTGGAGTACATCCCGGTAGAGGAAAGGGCAGGGCGATAGGCCTTGCGGTGAGCGAGGGGCGCCGCTATCGCTATCGTTTTGCAGGTTTAGCAAACTCCATAGGAGAGGGGGGCCGTTATTGGTGCCGCTTTATCTCGATTGAGGACTGCATAGATGCCGCCAATGCCCAGGTTGATGGGCGAATGGGATGAATGGACGGAAGAGGCGCCCCCCGATTGGGAGGCGCCTCTCGCATTCGGCGGTATGCATCTAAAGCTAGAACCTCACGGATAGGCACGATAGGCCGCCGTTGAGCTTCTCGTATTCCGAGATATCTACTACGATGGTCTTGTAGCCTAGGTTTTGCATGGCCTCAAGCATGGTGGGATAGCCCTTTGGCACGATGATGGTCTCGTTCACCCAGAGGCAATTCGCCGCGTTCATTTCTTCGTCGGGCACGATAATCTTGTCATACGAATCGAATATCGGCTTGTCAATGAACTCGCCGGATACAATCATGCGGTTGTTGTCTAGGTAGTTCGCGCCAGTTTTCAGGTGCAATACGGTGGTCAGCGGAACCTCTTCGCACTTGATGCCCCAACCAGCGAGGATTTTGATGAACTGATCCACTCCCATCTGGCTGGTACGATTGGATTTGCCCACATAGAAGTGGTCTTCCACCATCATGACGTCGCCGCCTTCGAGCGTGCCGGGCAGCTCGATGTAGGCGATGTGGTCGTCGTCGAAGAGCTCCTTGATGGTGGGGAGCATGGCGTCTTTCTCAGGGTTGCGGATCGTGAGCCCGGGGTTGGTGATAATGGCGCCCTTGGGCGTAATGACGACGGGGTCTTCGACGAATACTGACTTGATGAGGTTTTCAACCGGAGGCAGAACGGTTACCTCGCAGCCGCATTCCTTAAGGGCGGCAATGTAGGCATCGTGCTGCTGGATTGCCAGGTCATAATCGGGTGCGGCGTGATCTGGCGCTCCTTGATAGGCGAGCGGGAACGATTTAGGCGGACGGCGTACGATGGCTTTTTTGAAGAACATGCTTGCCTCCTTCTCGCATGGCGGTGTCGTGCCATGCGCTCGCTTTGCCAGACGAAGGCGGTGTGTCGCCCTGAATCGCTGGCGTTTTCTGGACCCGCACGGTGGCCTGCTGCTGGATCGCATGCCGAGTCCGTACTCTTGTCATCATACCCGTTGTGGCAATCGGTGTCTGGCGGACTCTCAGTTTCCTCGATGCCGCAGACATCAAAGCCGCCGATGCAAAGCTGCCTATGTCAATGCCGCCGGCGCAATGTCACCTGCGCCAACGCCGCCTCTGCCAATGCCGCCGGTATAAAAACCGCGTTATTTGCGAGCTTTCTGGGCGTCATTTCCAAAAACGGCATTATATGTGGGAACGCATCGGAGCATGGAGGAGTCCCATAGATGGGGTCGCGATTCTGAGCTGGGGTTTCGCAAATCGTCCACGATCTGGTCCCGGGTTTCGGCGAATCCGGCGCCGCTTGCTCGCGCATTTAACGCCGTTTTTATACCGAGCCCCTCGAAACGTAGCAGATAACGCGATTTTTATACCGGCAGTCCGGAAAGTCAGCGGATAAGGGTGCGGCAGAATCTTGGACCGCGGGGGCATGCCCCTCCCGGCGCGGCGGGCGACCCTGGGAGGGGGCTGCGCATGTACAGCGAGGAAGAGAGGGGAGAGGGGAGAGGGGAGAGGGGAGAGAGGGAGCGGATCTTGGCGGACCTCTCCGCTACCTGCCCCACCACTCAGCGGTGGTTGCGGAAACGCCCTCCAAAACCCATTGACAAAGCCATAGAGACACCTCCGCAAAGAAAAGCATCGATATTGCTGGGTCCTCTGTTCGGCAATTCGCCGCGCTCGCTTTGATTGCGGGCGATTCTGCGTCACAGGCGCCGCTCTCTGCGCTTTTTACCGTAGGGGAGGCCTGGGGCGTGGGGCGTTTGTGTTTGCTTTGTGACGGGTGTACGTCAGGCGGCGTATCTCTGATGACGTGGAGGTTACGAAGGCCTCATCAGGCGGTTTTAACAATTTATGGGTGGTAAAGTTCTCGTCGAGATAAAACGAAGGGGCGCCGATGGGGGCCCCGCGATGGGAGGCGAGGCCTCCCGGAAAGCGAGTGATCGACATGACCGAAGAGAGCAAGAACATCCAGTCCAACGGCATGCCGCATGCCGACGCCACGCAACAGGAGACGGGTTTCCAGGCAACCCAGCCCGCGCAGCCCGCTCAGCAGAGCGAATCCGTCACGCAGCCTCAGCAGCCGGCGGCGACGCAGGTCCAGCCTGTCGTCCAGGCGCCCGCGCAGCCGCAGGCGACCTACGCCACGCAGCAGATTCCTACGCAGCCGACCGATGCCTATAGCGCCCAGCAGGCTGCTCAGGCTCAGCAGGCAGCACAGCAGGCTTATCAGCAGCAGGTGTACCAGCAATACGCCCAACACGCGCAGGCGCAGCACGTCAAGCAGCCCAAGGCGAAAGAGCCCGGCAAGCATGATGCGGCAAAGCGCTTCGGCGTGAGCTTCGCAGGCGCAGCGCTCGCCGTTGTCTTGGGGCTGGGCGGATTTGCCGGCTTCCAGGCCGTTACCAGCGACGGCTCATCGGCATCGGGCAGCACGTCGAGCGGCTCCAGCACCACCATCCAGGTGGACGGCGAGGACACCACCCTCGCAGAGGCGGTTTCGGATAAATGCCTTCCCTCCATTGCCAGCATCGACATCTATCAGAGCGCATCGTCTAGCTCGCAGTCGGCATTCGGGTTTGAAATCCCGGGACAAAATGACGACAGCACGCTGACGCAGACCTCTCTGGGTTCCGGTGTGGTCATCTCATCCGACGGATACATCATCACGAATAACCACGTGGTGGAAGGCGCCGATGCTATCAAGGCTACCGTCAACGGCACTGAATACGACGCCACATTGGTGGGCTCCGATCCGTCAAGCGACATTGCGGTCATAAAGATTGAAGCCACCGGGCTTACCGCCATGGAAATCGGCTCTTCGTCCGACCTCAACGTTGGTGAGTGGGTGATGGCCCTTGGCAGTCCGTTCGGCCTCGAAAACTCCGTTTCCACCGGTGTGGTGAGCGCGCTGCAGCGTTCTAGCACCATGCAGGACGAGACTACTGGCCAAACGGTGATCTATCCCAACATGATCCAGACCGACGCCACCATCAACCCCGGCAATTCGGGCGGTGCGCTGGTGGACAGCGAGGGTAAGCTCATCGGCATCAACTCGATGATCCAGTCCACTTCGGGCTCTAGCTCGGGCGTCGGGTTCGCCATCCCTATCGACTACGCGATGGGCATTGCCAATCAGATCATGAACGGCGAGACCCCCACGCATGCCCAGCTCGGTGTTTCCATGGTTGAGATAACGCCCGAAATGGCCCAGTACTACAATCTGCCGGTGGACAGCGGCGTGTATGTGGCCAACGTGTATGCCGACAGCGCTGCTGATGCGGCCGGCATCCAGCAGGGCGACATCATCATGAAGTTCGACGGTCAGGATGTGGCGAGCGCCTCCGACCTGCAGCTGACGGTTCGCTCCAAGAACCCCGGCGACACGGTGGACGTGGTGGTGAACCGCGATGGGCAGGAGCAGACCTTCTCGGTCACTCTGGGCGACGATGAAGACACCCTGGGCACTTCCGAGAATAACTCCGACGCCTACGGCTACGGCAATGGCTACGGCTACGGTAACGGCGGCGGCCTGGGCGACCTGTTCGGTTACGGCTACTAATCGCCTGCCGCATTCGCAGACGCGTATACGCCTCTTCCTTCGGGCGGCTTCCTTCGGGAGGCCGCCTTTTTAATGGGCTGGTCCGCCCTCTGCGCCTCAGGTGCGAGAGACGGGCACCACCCGCTTTTCGGATGGACATAATTGGCTGCGGTTGGGTGTTGCGAGCGCGACAGATGAGGCGCGGTTGGATGTTGCGAGCGCGGCGAAAGGAGCGCGGCGGCGTTGTTGCGGGGCAACGGGCATTCGGTTGCCGCCATGCGCAACGGGGGCGTACTTTGCGAGAACTTGCGAAAATGGGATGTTCGCGCAAGACGCGGCGTGCACGTTATCGTAATATACATAAGAATGGCTTACTGATTCGATGAGAAGGGTGAAGTTCATGCCTGCAGAAGGTTACAAGTATCACCGCGTGCTGCTGAAGCTGTCCGGCGAGGCCCTGATGGGCGATGCCGGCTACGGAATCGACCCGAAGGTCATCGCCGACCTCGCAGAGCAGATTAAAGAAATCGTTGAGGATGGCGTCCAGGTTGCCATCACCGTGGGGGGCGGCAACATCTTCCGCGGCGTTGCCGGTAGCGCAAACGGCATGGATCGCGCCCAGGCAGACTACATCGGCATGCTGGCCACCGTCATGAATGCGCTCGCTCTTCAGGACGGCCTCGAGCGCCATGGCGTGGCGTCGCGCGTTCAGTCCGCCATCGAGATGCGCCAGGTGGCCGAGCCCTACATTCGCCTGCGCGCCATCCGCCATATGGAAAAGGGCCGCGTGGTCATCTTCGCCGCGGGCACGGGCAACCCTTACTTCACCACCGACACCACGGCTGCGCTGCGCGCTTGCGAAATCGACGCAGACTGCATGATGAAGGCCACCAAGGTAGACGGCATCTACGATAGCGATCCCAAGACGAATCCGGATGCCAAGCGCTTCGACAAGATCAGCTACCTGGATGTGCTCACCAAAGAGCTCAACGTCATGGACGCCGCCGCCATCTCGCTGTGCAAGGATAACGAGATGCCGCTGCTCGTGTTCGACATGACCGTGCCCGGCAACATCGCTCGCATTCTCAAGGGCGAGAACGTGGGCACGTTGGTGTACTAGGCGTTTGCGGCGGATGCGTGCTGGCGCCGGCCGACGCGAATCCGCTTGCTTTTGCGGGGCGTGCGCCTCGCCGATTGACCGAATCGCGCTTCGCAAGGGCGGGGCGCGTTGAAACCAAGGAGGAAACGATGACCGCCGAGATTATGAGTGCTGCCGAGACCAGCATGAACAGGGCCCTGGACAACCTCAAGGAGGCGTTTTCCAGCGTGCGCACCGGCCGCGCCAACCCGATGATGCTGGACAAGATCCGCGTGGACTACTACGGCCAGGCGACGCCTATCAACCAGCTGGCCGCCGTGAAGGTGCCCGACGCGCACCTGATCGTCATCGAGCCGTGGGATAAAAGCATCCTGCACGGCATCGAGCACGCCATTCTGGCAAGCGATTTGGGCATCACGCCTTCGAGCGACGGCTCCGTGATTCGCCTGCCCATCCCTGCGCTCACCGAGGAGCGTCGTCGCGAGCTGGTGAAGGATTGCCGCGGCTTCTCCGAGGAGGCGCGCATCGCCATCCGCAATGCTCGCCGCGATGCCAACACCAAGATCGATCGTGGCAAGAAGGACTCCGAGATTCCCGAGGACGACGCCCGTCGCGCCGAGGAGCAGGTGCAAAAGCTCACCGACAAGTACATCGCCCATGTTGAGGAGATGCTCAAGAAGAAGGAAGCCGAGGTCATGGAGATATAAGAGGTTCCGCTGGCCTGCCGGCCAGCGGAACTACTCGAGGAGGCGCTGCGACGCTGCGGCGCGCTCTCGCACCGAATCTTCGCGCGTTCTCGCATGCTTGCGTACGAAGTACGCGTCGCCTCCGAGAACCCACGAATCTTCAGCACGAGAGTGCGCCTCGCTGTTTCGTTCCTTTTCCGTAACGTTTATGGCGACCTATTTGCGCCATGAGGAAGCGCCGGATTGTTGCTCGCTGCTTCGTTTCGACCCTGCGGGGTTCGAACGCAGCCGTTAACGTTTCGGCGACTTGCGACGCTCGACTTGCTTCACCTTAGCCAGAAGGCCCATCTCGATTCCCCAAGGAGGGTTGTGAATGTACCTGAAACCGCTGAGCGATGTATTTCCCAACCCCCCTGCGGGGCTTGATCCTGATGCACTCATGGAAGAGCGCGTGCCGCAGCATGTGGCCGTTATCATGGATGGCAACGGACGCTGGGCTAAAAAGCGCGCGCTCAACCGCCTCAAGGGGCACAAGGCCGGCATCGAGGCGGTGAGGGAGACCATCCGCTGTGCCCATGATGTGGGCGTTCGCTACCTGACAATCTATTCGTTCTCCACCGAAAACTGGAAGCGTCCGCAGGATGAGGTCGTGGGCCTCATGGACCTGTTCGCTAAAACCATGCTCGCCGAGGTGGACGGGCTGGACGAGGAGAATGTGCGCGTGCGCACGATTGGCGACTTAAGCGCGCTTCCCGCCGAGACGCGCGATGCGTTCGACAAAGCATGGGAGCAGACGCGCGACAACACGGGCATGACGCTGCTCGTGGCGGTGAACTACGGTGCGCGTGAGGAAATTCTGCGTGCGACCAGGGCTTGCATGCGGTATGCCGTCATCGAGGGCGAAGGGCGCGGCGAGCTGCCCGAGCTCACCGAGGAGATTTTCGAGCGCGGTTTGTATACGGCAGGAATCCCCGACCCCGATTTGGTTATTCGCACCTCGGGCGAGATGCGCATCTCCAATTTCCTGCTGTGGCAGATGGCCTATTCCGAGTTCTATTGCACCGATGTGCTGTGGCCCGATTTCACGCGCTACGATTTCTTGCGTGCGTTGCTGGATTATCAAGGTCGCGAGCGTCGTTTTGGGGCGGTGTAACGCTTGACCGAAAAGCACGACATAGAAGAAAACGCGCTCCAAGACGGCTCGGAGGAGGTCTCTCGCGCTGCGGCCGAAGAGGGGATTGCCGCTGAGGCTCCAAAGGTACCTTCTGCTGAGCCTTCCGTGGCGGATCAACCCAAGGGCCCCATGCGCGAGCGTGCGCAGGCTGCCTACGCGAACACCAAGGCGAAGGCGGTTGAGAAGAAGGATGCCGCCAAAGGCTTCGTGTACGAAAAAACCCCTGAGCGTCTGAAGCATCCGTCCGATTTCCAGGTGAGGTTTCGCACAGGCGCGATCTACGTGGGCCTGACGGTGATCTGCGCACTTGCGAGCGATATAACCACAGTGATCATGCTGTGTGCCGTGGCGGGCATCTGCGCAGGTGAATTTTTCTATATGCTCAGGTCCGACGCGAAGCTGCCTAACGAGCTTCTGGGCATTCTCGCCGCCGTGGCTTACCCGATAAGCGTCTGGCAATTGGGGTTGACGGGCGCGCTGCTGGTGACGGGCGCGCTGCTTATTGCCTTGCTCGTGTGGTACGTGTTTTGGTCGCGTGCCCGCGTGGGCGATGTGGGGGTGTCGTTCTTTGGGGCCGCATACACGGGGCTTTTGATGTCGAGCCTTATCCTGGTTCGCATGGGCGTGCCAGGCATTTGGGGCGGCGTGCTGGTGGTTGGCATCTTCTGCAGCGTGTGGGCCAACGATTCTTTCGCGTATCTGGTGGGAAGCAAATTCGGCAAGCACAAGATGGCGCCGCGCATCTCTCCCAAGAAAAGCTGGGAGGGCTTTTTCGGCGGGCTGGTCGGGTCGGTTCTCATCTGGAGCGTGATTTCTTTCATTCCCGGCGTCAACATGGGCATTCACCATGCGATTGTTTTCGGCATCGTGTGCGGGCTGTTCGGCGTGCTGGGCGATTTGGCCGAAAGCCGCATCAAGCGCAATTCCGGCGTGAAAGACTCCGGCACCATCATGCCGGGTCACGGCGGCCTGCTCGATCGCTGCGACTCCATGTTTCTGGTGGCGGCGGTGTCGGGTGTGCTGTTGGTGTACGGCGGCTGCATTCCGTACGTTTTCGCTTAGCCTCTGATTAAGTGTTGCGTTCCGTGCGCTCGCGCAGCCGGTGGCCACGCCGCTAGTGATTGCGTAGCGCCCGGCTCTGCCCGCGTCACGCTTCGGTTCTGCCTGCATTGCGCTTCGGCTCCGCCCGTCACGCATTTCGGGTCTCGTCGCACTGCTCTTGTCATGCTGTGCTTCAAGTTGGCTTCCCGGCGATTTCCGAAGCCAAGGTTTTGCACTGCGATTACGGATCGCGCGAGGATTTTTGGACAACATTTCAACCTAGCCGGCTTAGCTCGCAGGCCATGCGCTTGATTCCGTTGCCAGGACGATAATGCCTTCTAGCTTTCCCAGTTCAGACGGTTGTGGAATAAGGGCCTGAATGTGGTTGGCGCAATTGTTGCAGACATTCGGAGCGCCTCGCCTTCTTTTTGCGTCTTTCCTACGGCTATCTTGCAGAGTTGTCCAAAAAATGCAAAGAAATTCGTTATCGCTCTATCGCCTATAATTACATGCAAACGTTTTCGGCCGCATTGTGCCGCATAGGTCAAAGTCGTTGTTCCGCAGCGTGAAAGGTCTGGCAATGTCCAAGCTTCGCATCGTCATTCTCGGTTCTACTGGTTCTATTGGCACGCAAACGCTTGATGTGGCGCGACGTCACCCCGATAAGCTTGAGGTGGTGGGCCTTGCCGCCCACTCAAGCATCGATGCCGTAATCGCTCAGGCGCACGAGTTCAAGGTGCGTCATATCGCGTTCGGCAACGAAGCGCTTGTCAACGATGCGCGTTTGGCGAACGCTCACGGCGGTGTGAGCGTAGGCTTTGGGCAAGAGGGCCTGCTTGACCTGGTGCGCATGGACGGCGTTGACATGGTGGTGAACGCGCTGGTGGGCGCGGCCGGCATGCGCGCGTCGTACGAGACGCTGGCGTGCGGCAAGCGCCTCGCCCTCGCCAATAAGGAGAGCCTCGTGGTGGCGGGCGACCTCATCATGCCGCTGGCCACCAAGGTGGACGCCCAGCTGGCGGCCGCCCAAAGTGCGCTCGATGAGTCGTGCGTGAGCGTTGGTGAGACCACTGGGCGAGCAGCAGGCATGGTGGATGCGCCTGGAATGCACGGGGCACTCATGCCCATCGATTCCGAGCACGGAGCGATCTACCAGTGCTTGATGGGGGAGCGCGCTGCCGAGGTTACGGCGCTGTGGGTCACGGCGAGCGGCGGACCCTTCCGTGGCAAGACGCGCGATCAGCTGGCGGGCATGACCGCCAAGCAGGCTCTCGCGCATCCCACGTGGCATATGGGGCCTAAGATTACCATCGACTCTTCTACGCTTATGAACAAAGGGCTCGAGGTCATCGAGGCGCATCACCTGTTCAATATGTCCTACGACCGAATCAAGGTTGTGGTGCAGCCGCAGAGCGCGATCCATTCCATGGTGGAGTTTTCGGACGGCAGCGTAAAAGCGCATTTGGGCACCACCGATATGCGCATTCCCATCCAGTACGCGTTGAGCTACCCCGATCGCTGGGACGCTCCGGTGGACCCGCTCGATTTCACCAAGCTGGGGAGCCTCGAGTTTTATCCGGCCGATACGGACACGTTCCGCTGTCTGGCGCTGGCGCGTCATGCGGGTGGCGTGGGCGGCACGCTTCCGTGCGCGATGAATGCAGCCAACGAGGTTGCCGTGGCGGCGTTTTTGCGGGATGCGTGCGGGTATCTTGATATCGATGCCTGCGTGGAACACGTGATGGAGCGCCACGAAGCGCAGGGCGTGCAAGTGGTCGAAAGTCTTGACCAGCTCGCCGAGGTGGACGCTTGGGCACGCGCCGAAGCTCGGGATTATTTGAAGACGCATAAGCGATAGGCGTTGGGAAGGGAGCCTTGCGGCTTGGGCTAGACTCCCTTTGTGTTCTCAACAAGGCCAATCAGTTCCTCTCTCGTATGCACATCGCATTTTTGGTATACATGGCTGACGTGCGTTTTGACAGTGTTCATGGAAATATAGAGCTCTTCTGAGATGGATTTGAGTGTGCGGCCTCGTGCGATGAGTGCAACGATTTCTGCTTCTCGCGGCGAGAGGCCGCACTCCTCGGCAAGAATTTCGCTCCGCGCCCCGATCACATCTACGTAATCCTTGGGGCTTGCCGTCTTATCCATTTCGGAGCGTGTTTGCTGATTGTCGTTTGGGGGCATGAAGGCAAATGCACTCGATCGGCATAGCAAAAGATCGTCGAGAAGAGTTGAGGAGAACTTAGACAAGGGATGGCTCGAACGCGACGCCGCACTCTGATTGAGCCTGTCTTGGCAAGGATTCTCTCTATCTCTTAACCTGATTGCGGCCGCATGGGTTTACTAAACTCATCTCTAGATACATGGCCATCCGTTTACAAGAATCGAATCGTTGTCGATTAGCACTTCGACGGACTGTTTTGAGCAAAATTCAATCCCCTGCGTATATGCGTCGCTCAGGAAAAGGACAGATTGGTTTTTTGATCCGACCCAGCCCCTCTCATCATCTATCGCTTGTGCGTCAAATGGACCGTCAACCAATATGTCTGAGCACGAAAGGAGGTTTTCGACGTGCTTGTCATTCATGCTGCGAAGTTCGTCAATCCTGTATCCGCTGAACACCAGTACCGTCAGCCCACGCAACTTGCACTTCTCAGCGACGTACGCTAACCCTTCCGCCTGGAGGAACGGCTCTCCCCCGATAAGGGAGACGCCCTCAATCCCCCATTTTTCTTGGGACTCGACTATCAACGCAAGCAGATCGTCGGCTGAGATCACATACCTTTTCTCCAAAGGCTGCATCTCGGGGTTGCAGCACCCTGGACACCTATTCAGACAGCCTTGGCACCATATGGCGAAGCGCTTTCCCGGGCCCTCAGCCTCAGTGCACTCCCTGATTGACGCTATGTTCAGATAATGCCCGCTCATTTCAGTTCCAAATCAAAAAGGAGGTGATCTTCGTTCTCCAACTTGATTTCGATAGTCCTGTTCGTGAGCATCCCATCTCTTTCGAAAATGAACTCCGCGAGAGGGTTGATGATTGCGGACTCTATGACGTTCAGTAGACCGCGGCCACCGTTCTGCTTCCCTGCCTTCTTCGCGATGGCGAGGAATGCCTCTCTTTCGTTCTCGAATTTGAGGGTAGCTTCGTATCTTTCTTTGACAAAATCCTCAACGGACTTGAACTTGCCCTTGGCAATCTTAGAAAAAACTTCCGGGTCTTCGATGAAGTTGAACGCGACAATGTTGTCGCCAATCCTGTTGAGAAGCTCAGGACGCCCAAGTTCTTCGACAAAATGCCTTCTCACCGCCGAAATGAACTCACGTCTAGCCTCCGCAGGTTTAAGGTCAGCGCTGATATCCGCCGCACCGATGTTGGATGTGAAGATAATGATTGCTTCGGAAAAGTAGACCGTTTCGCCTTTGCCGTCGGTGAGTCTGCCATCTTCTAGTATTTGGAGGAACTTGTCGAGAATACGACCGTGAGCTTTTTCGATTTCGTCAAAAAGGAGGACGCAGAACGGCTTTTCCTTGATAGAGTTGGTGAGCTGACCGCCCGCCTCGTATCCCACATATCCGGGAGGTGCGCCGACCAGCCGTTGGTCACTGTGCTCGTGGTTATACTCGGACATGTCGAAGCGGATGCAGGCGGACTCATCGCCGAACACGAACTCGGCAAGGGCTTTCGCGAGCTCAGTTTTCCCGACGCCGGTCGGGCCAACGAAGAACAGGGTGCCCTTCGGCTTCTTCTGCTTCGCGGAGTGCTGTAAGCCGGAAAAGCCCGTGTAGGCGCGAATTATGACGTCCTTGACTTTTGCAATGGCCTGATCTTGCCCCTTAACCCTTTCCCCCAGGCGCTCGGTTATGGTCTCCAGCTTGTCATGCGACAGCTCCTCCCAGGGGCTGACCTTCTCGCCGTACTTGTAAAGGTTGATCAGCTTGCCGAAGGACATCACCTCGCCAACCTGGCGTGACAGCTTCATGATTTGCGCGATTTCCTTCAAGGAGTACCCGTCCAGGGCGTCGATTAAATCATCAAAAGCGGTGCCTGACTCTGCGGAAAGGTTCTCCTTGACCAGAAGGTTGCTTTTGTTCGCTTGGACGAACGCCTCCCTTTCACTTCTTCCGGGAAGGGGGATGTTGATCGTGCTTACCAAAGGGTTTCCGATATAGAGCGCGGGCGGGATGGTTGCATTGTTATGGGTGACAATTACCACGAGGTTGCCGATGTCCTCGAAGGACGAGGAGAGCATGTTGTATGATTGTCCGTTTTGAAGCGACTTCCCCAATGTCGCAAGATAGTTTCTCTCCTTCTCGGATAGCGAGTTGGCATTCCCGAAGATGTAGTCCGAGTAATCTAGGATGAAAGCCGTTTTCTTTGCGCCGTCCGCCAGGGTTTGCAGCAGATAGGGGAAGAACTCGTCGGGGCTCTTGTAATCCGGGCGGGACCCGTTCGACCGGGAGAGCTCATCGTCTCCAAATCCCATGTCGTACTCATCGCCTGCCGGCTGACTCGAACAAGACGCTTCCTCTGGGATATCGTCGGAGAACGCGTAGTCGATGCCATCGACGCGATCCCACTTGACCAGGGTTTCATACCCTTTATCCCGCAGCGCATCGGCAACCACGTCGAGGAATGGTTGATACTTCCCATTCGCTTTTCTGTTGAGGACGATATCGTTGGTATTGCCAAAAAGAATGACCGAAGACCTTATGCCGATTTCCCTGTCGAACTTGAAAAGCCAAGCGTTGAGTTCTTTCACGGCCATTACAGCGTCCTCCTGTCCTCGCTTGCGGCATCGTATGCATCCTTGGCCAATCTGTCGGGGTTACTCCACAGCACGCGCTCCTCAGACAGCTTGAGCGAATAGACTCGCTCCAGATCGACGTTGAATATCTCGATGTCCTTCAGGCACGTCATTCCCTCGTACTTGTCGAACCTGTACTTGAGCGCACCGTGGCTATCGACCTCACATACGACCCGTCTGCCAGACGGACGGCGGGCGACGATCCGAACGTAGTCGGAGCCCTCTGTAACAAACCTCCGGGGCGCCTCGACGGTGAATTCCTGACTCCTAAGCTGCTGGTAAATTGCCTTAACAGCCTCGCGCCTAACCTCCTCCTCGATTACGGCGTCCTCGATCTGCTGCCCCAGCTGCCCTATTTCCTCCCCGAGGGAGCCGTCCTGGATATCACCGGTTGCGAGCATCCGCTTCAATGCTGCGATCCTGTCGGCAAACCCCTCGGTCGTTTCCTTGCTTGCGAAGCGCTTTCCTTCGATGAGCGCGGCGGCATCTTCCAGCTGGCTGCTCAGGCAGGCCTTGCGGCGCCTCTCTTCCTCTTCTCTCTTGAATTGCTCAGAATCCGCTTCCGCTTTCGAAATGACGCTTGCGATAGACTGCCTTATTGACGCCTCGGATGCCATGCCCCCTTCGATTTCATGCTGGATTCTTTCGAGATCAGGGAGAGCGAGGTTGATGACGACGGGATCGTCAATCGCCCCGACCAATTCGTAATACACATCCATCAACGACGAGCCGCGCCTCATCTTCCGGACGCGCTCTTGCTCGCTTCGCATTCTCTCAGTGCGCTCGTATCGAGCAATTGCCGCGTTTGCTATCACGTCAATCGACCCTATGTAGGCGCCGATATGCCTCGTTAAATCCCGCGCCTCAATCGCCCTGTCAGCCGCTAGCATGGTGCGGACGGAATCGAGGTCGAACGACAGGCGACCGAGCTCATCGGGGATGTATGCCTCGTATCCTTTTCGGGTCATCGTCTCGAGCTGTGATTGATACCTACTGTAGAGATTCTCGGCGAACTCGGCCGCCCTTTTCTTCTCTAGCTCTGCCCTTGCCCTACGCTCGAGCTCGTACCTTGCGCTGTAAGACCTGCTCATGGCACTCCTATCTCTTCCCGCCTTTTTTCTTTGCTCGCTTCTTCTTTATCCGCGATTCTTTCCTAGCCTTGAGGAAATCTCCCGAACCGGTCGACTCGACCGCATTCGCTTCTGCCAGGTTCCGGAGGTTGGAGTCGTCGGTTATCAGGACGGGCTTCTTGAAAAAGTATCTGACGGCAACCGAGAGGACCTTGCTATCGTTCCTGTCCTTATCGCAATCATCGGACAGCAGCTCAGGATGGCTGTTTTCCCTCAAATTGAGCCAATCGAATGCCCTGTGATTGTCTATAGCCCTAATGGCATCGCGGGCTTTCAGGGCCCTCTCGCCATCTTCGGAGGACTTGAGCCCATCAAGTTCATCGAGAACAACTTTCGGCACAATAAGCAGTGCCTTGTTGTCCTCGAAAGTTTCCACGAGCTCTGGCGAATTCATCAGTGCGCAGGTGTCTACGACATAAACCGCAGCATATTGGAGCGAGCTCTCGTCGTAGAACGGCCTTATGCCCTCCGCGACGCTCTTCATCGATATCGACGCTTTCGCAAAGGGGGAGTCCGAACGTTCGGCCTTCTCGAGGTCGATCCCCGCGACGCTCAGGTTATCCAGGTTTTGCTGCCACGATTTGAGTTCGGCGTACACTTGCACGAGAGAGCCCTTGTTCGCTATGCAGAGCAGTCTCGCATCCTCCTCAGTGAGCGGTTTGTACACGTCGGCATCGGAAAGCAGCGCGGAAACGCCGTCGCAAGACCGTCTCAGCTGGAGCATCGAGCGCTCGATGACAGTCCAAGCTTTGAGCGAATAGAGGTCAGCGGAGTCGAAGGCTGACATGATTTCGTTCAGGCAGCGATCGCTGTAAAGGGAGGCGACGATATCGTCACCAAGGGAGGAAACATCTATGCCCCGCTCGTCGAGCGACGCCCAGAGCTTCCAGATCTGGGTGACGCCTGACGGCTCCGGAAGGGAGCGGAGGCCGGCTGCAACCGCTTCATTTAGGATTATGTCGTCTTCTTCTGGTGAGCAATCGCTTTCGACTTCCGCCATCCTCTCCGCGATGTCATCAAATGTGCATCCCGAGAACACGTGAGCGAGCTCTTCGGCGAGCGCAGCCCGAGCGACTTCGACGGATATGCATTCGCTTCCGAGAAAGGTCTTCGCCGCGTGGTTTACGCCTTCAATTGCCGCGCTCTTCTGGGCTAGGCCCTTCATATTTGCAAGCGCGTCAAGAGCTATCTGCTGGAATAGGCCTTCTTCGCCAAGGACGAGGAGGGGCAGGGCGGCGAGCAGCGAGTCTCCCGAATGCCCGGTGGCGATCTCTTTGCATATTGACCCCAGCTCCCCCTGCGTTGACGGAGCGGATGAAAGAAGCGTTGCGCCGCGCGTTGCGTCCCCGGCGCGCAGCTCGTAGTTCTCGATGTGCAGCGTTTCCTTCGGGAACGAGGAGATGGCTCCTTCGGAGAGCATGTCTTCTTGGACCTCTATGAGAAGGACTCCGTTTTCGAGCCTTGCCGAAAAGCCTCCCGAGGATGGTATGCAGAGGACTTTTCCTCGAAGCGCATCCTTGTCGATGATGCTGACCAGTTCGTCGAAGCAGTCGGCCCTAATCACTCCTATATTGCTAGATGCCAAGAGCTCCCTTACGTGGGGCGCGATATTTTTCGGGTTGTCAAGCCAGTTGAGCTCAGCATCAGGATCCGTTACGACCGTACTTTGGAGACCTTCGGTGAACTGGAAATCCAGTTGCTCGAAGACCTTCGCAGACAGAGGCGTGCCCCCCATTCCGTTAAGGTGGCAAATCAGGTCCTTGCCGACCTCGAAGGGGCAAGTGATGTTTTTCCATAACAGCTTGCCCCCTGATGCCGTCAGGTCTTGGATATGCGTTTCCTTGGTGAGCCACGGGTTGTTCGAGCGGCCGCGCGACGACTCCAAGTAGCCAATGATGGCCGCCGAGGGAAAGACTACGTCATCGGCAGATTCCGCTTCGACGACCTTGATGCCAGTCGCCTCAGGGGAAAGGTGTCTTTCCCGGCCCTCCTCGCAGGCCTCCTTAAAGACGTCGTAGTGAACATGGACGACGTCCTCCATTGTGCGCGCCGGGAGGATTCCGTCCTTGCGCAGCTTCTGGCCCCTCTCCGTGAGCCTGAATTGGCTCATCGGCATCTTGCCCAAGGGAGCTTCGTCGGACAGTCCTTCGACTACCAACATGCCGCTTCCGACCAAGTCGAATATAACGGGCTTTATTAGCCTATCAGCATCTTTGATCGAAAGGATGTCCTCAAAGACCGCGGCAAAGGGGGCGTCCCGGAAGCTGGGGTCAAGCGTGGATGCCTGGATTGCTTCGAGGATTACCCACTCGACTGCCGTAGCCTGCCTGGGAGCGTAATGCGAGACCGTGACGTCGTAGGCGACGCGGGGGAAGGAGAGCTTTACGTCAGCGAGCTTCATTCTTCACCTTGTTCCTCTCATAATCTGCGAGCACCTGTCGCGCCGTCTCGTCTCCGATCAGCTGGCTCGTGCTTCTCACGCATCCCTTGCTCAAAAGGTCCTCGAGGATGTACCTGTACACGGGAACCTTGCGAATCTCGCCGGTGTCCATGTTCGGAAGCTCGACCTTTAGCCCTTCGTACATGTGCTTGGCGCCGACGATGACTAGCATTTCCTGGGCCCGGGAGAACGCGACGTTGATTCTTTCGAATGCTACGACGTGCTTGCTTGCCCTGGTGCGCGCATTGTTCCTGACAAGGCTCGCGATGATGATGTTCTTCTCCTTGCCCTGGAAGCGATCGACGGTATTGATGTCAACGTCGATTGCCGAGAAGTCGAACGCCTTCTTAGCCGCCTTGAACCTCCTGCGCAACTCGTTCACCTGTGATTGGTAGAAACTGATTACGCCGATGCTCTTCCTCTTGCCCTTGCCGTAGCCAGCCCTCTTGTACTCTTCCGCCATCCGCTTGAGAAGCTCGATGATCGCCGCTATCTCGAGGTAGTTGCATGCCGAGGTGCTGCGGCCCAGGAAGCTCTCATAGATCGGGGTGCCGTCCGGCAGCGAAGACGAGTCGATCCAATACGCATGGCTGTCCTTTGTGATGAACGATCCCCCGTCGATCCCCCTGAACGCGAGCCCGTGGGATTTGAGCCTATTATCCTGCTCCGCGCTCAGCCCAGCCTGAAGGCGGCCGTCGTAGAACCGGTTGATGATATCCATGATGTCAGTGTGCATGCGGTATTGGACGAGAAGTGAGTGCTTGATGCTCTCGTCGGCTGCCTCGAAAAACTCCTTGAACAACGATGAGGTCACCATGCTCCGGAAGCGAGCGAAGTTTTCGCCCGTCATGAGGTCTCTGACGTCTTCTGGGATGGACTCGGGGTCGCTGATGAGCTCCGAGTACGATTTCTCGTGCTCGTCGAACATCGGTGGCAGCTGCCGGTGGTCACCAACCAGAATCGCCTTCCGAGCCTTCATGAGAGGGATTAACAGCTCGGGCGGGGTCGCTTTGCTCACTTCGTCGACGATGACCACGTCGAACGCGTCGAATCCGGCCTCGTCCAGGTTCCTCATGTTGTCAGTGCAGGAGATGCCGACGACATTGCAGGCGTTGATGTAGACCCTCTTAAAATAGTCGTTGTCGTAGTCCGCGGTTTCGCTGTTGTCGAGCCGGTCGCGAAACCCTCTGATGACGGGCTCCCAGATGCTCCTCATCGCGCTCTGCGCGTCAAGCCTAGCTTGGTGCGCCTCCCGTTGGGTCCTTAGTTCGTCGACGATGGCGTCAGCGTCCGCGGTCGAAGTGCCGTATTTCTCCGAAAGCGATACAAGGGTTCGGGACTTTTGCGAGATCTCCTCTTCGCAGGCTTTGATTTTATCCTCGGTGCTTTCGATGAGCCCCTTGGTCGACTTAATCTGCTCGAGAATCGTCTGGGAATCGTCCGACTTCCCCTCCTCAAAACCTTTTTCCAAAATCGAGCGAACCTGCCCGACCGCTTCGTCCCACCCGCGAAGGAACGACTCGATGGACGAAGCAACCTCTTCGCCATCACCACCCTCAATGCTCGCCAGCAGCCTCTCGTCCAGCAGGGATTTCTCCCTCGCATCGAGGCTGACTGCGTTGCCGCCGCTTTTTCGCTTGTCTAGCTCAAGTTTGATTGCCTTGCGCTCATTTCGCCACTTTGCCACGGCGTCTTCGTCGTCATCGTCGATGGCCTCCGTCATCCTGGCCGTAACGTCTTTCAGCTTTCTCTCCAGGACCTGAACCTCGCCATCGGTCTGCGTGCTTGAAGAGGATCGGAGCTTGTTGGGCACGTCTCGAATGACCGCGGCAGATGAGAACGCTATCTCGATAAACCCGTTAAGGGCCCTGCTGCTTTGTGTCGAGGGGCTAATGATGGAGGGCACGACCAGCAACCCCGATTTGACGGCGCCGTTGAGGCAGCTGGCAAGAACGGGCATCGAAGATTCGAGCTGGCGCTCCGACAGATAGAGGTTCCCCAAGTCCGGATGTGACGCCAATTCTGCGAACTGGCTCGCTTGGCGATGCTCCTGAACGATGGCGTCCCTTGCTTCTTGGGCTTCCTCAAGTTGTGCTTCGTATCTGCGCGCATCCTCCCTCAGTTCAACGAGCCTCTCTGCGAGGGCGCTTCTTCTCTGCCTGAGGGTTGCCAGGTCTTCCCTGTAGTACGTCGCGTCCCTTATGTCGGTCTCGAACTCGACGGCTTTCGCATCAAGGGAATCCCAGCTGTCAAGCCAAGCGCTTGAGAGGGATGAGGACAGCGAGGAGTAGTAGGAACGGAGAGCCTCGTCCTCCGAGTATTTATGGGGTGGTGTACCGTCGAGATGGGACTTCCTTCTGCTTTTCTGTCCTAGGCGTATCGCCCTGATTTGCGGATTCTCGGCAAGGCGGTCAAGGGCGTTGTCGACAGCGTCGTTCGATTGCGAAGCGATCAGAACTCGGTTTCCCCTTTTCGCCAGCTGGTATATCGCTTCTGCGATGACCGTGGTTTTGCCCGTACCGGGAGGGCCTTGGACGAGGCACAGGTCGGGCGCGTCGAGCATCTTCTGAACGGCGGCTTTCTGATTTGGGTTGCTCGCAATACCGGGGTTTAGCCATTCGTCGACTTCTGTAGAGAATCCACGCTTCGGCAAACGAGCGCGAGTGGCGTCGAAGAGCCAAAGAGCAAGGTTTGGGGATTTTGATTGATCGTTGCGCAGGCCTTCGATTGCCTTGGCGAACCGGTTGATGAGCGCAAATTGGCCGGCAGCTGAGAGCGCGAGAAATCCCTGGTTATGGTACTTGCTTAATAGATTTTCGATTATGTACCGAGCCTCTTCCTTCGGCTCGGCGTCTAGCTCTGCGACCTCGTCAGCGTCGTCGTCGTTCAGCGAGTAGGCTACTCGTGCCATATAGGGGACGTCGAACGTGCCCCTGATGCTCGCCTCGTCCTCCGCGGAGAGCGGCACAGCGTAGACATTCGGAAGATCGTCGAGGTAGCCTTGCGCCAGGACTCCTTCGAATCTGCCGAGCGGGACCCCCCTTGCCCTTCTCCCGCGCCTGCCGTCGTTCTCATTGAATTCGAAGAACCATTTTTCTGTCGAATAGCTATCTCCGAAGACGAGAATGTCGCGCGACCTCAGGTGCTTCCGAAATGCTTGGAACGCCTCTTTGCTTTCAGAGACAAGTTCGAAGACGAGGTAGCCCCTACCCTCGTCGTACGACACGTCGTAGTACTTGCACCCCGCGATTTGCTGTTCGGCTAAACTCTTCTTCCAGCGGAGGTACTCCTCCCATTCGTCCAGCCTTGCGGAGGTGTGCTTCGTAATCGAGGCCGTCTCCTCGAGCGCATCATACAGGAAATTGTTGGCCCCAACGTTCTTTGGATCCCTGAATACGGTCGCCACGCAGGAGGCCTCGTATTCCAGCTGCTCGGTATCCATGGTGTCGTAGATGCTGTCTACGACGAACTCTTTGCCTCTTACGCGACCCTTGAAGATCAGCGAGCATCCTGGCTTCAGTATCGAGGAGAGATAGCAGCCTGCTGTCAGCTCGGGACGAAGCGCGAGCACCTTGTTATCGTTGCCGCTTGCGCCCTCAAAGGTAAGGTTCCTGATGAATATCCGCGACTTCATCCCATCTGGAAAGGTGCTGCGAAGAATCTTCTCCAGCTTGTTGCTGGAAGGAATTGCGACGATGTCGGGAAACGTCCGCTCCAGGTTTCGCATGCTTTCGGCGAGGCAGTTTAGCCTCTCTTCAATACCATCCCTGTTTTCGTTCAGCCTCAGGCAAAGCGGCCCTTCGTAAGATAGACCAGTGTTGTTGACATTCTGGTACTCCTTAGCATCTCGCGATTCTTGCAGCCTCATCTGCCTCAACCGCTTGATACTGAGCTCGATTCGGCCGTTTTCCTCGTTTACGCGAAGCACTGCTGCTTCGACGGAATCCCCCACGCGGACTATTTCATTTGGATTGTTAACGAAACCGCTCGAAAGCTCCGATACGTGTATGCGCGCATCGACCCCCCCGAGGTCGACGAATACGGCATTGGGGAGGATATTCTTCACCGTTCCCGAAACAATCGCATCCTTCTCGAGCCTCGAGAAGACTTCCTCCCTACGTCTTGCATCCTCCTTCTCTTCGAACTCTCTAATCGAGAGCTCGAGCTCATCGCCAGACGGCTTGAGCGAGGCGCATGCTTTGATTGCATCTCCAACTTTGACCACCTCTGAGGGATGGCTCACGAATTTGTTAGCCAGCTTCGAGATGTGAATCCAGCACTGGACTTCTTTGCCATCGCAGGTATCTTTGAGTCTGACCGTGATTCCTCGGTCCTGAATCGATAGGACTGTCCCCTCAAGGTAATCTTTGCTTGCAAGCCGTACGAGGTCTCGGCGATAGCGGGCCTGCGCCTCTTCGCGCTGTTTCCTCTCTTGTTCGCGCCTGATTCGCTCTTCTTCTTGGCGCTTCTCTTGCAGGATTATGCACGCCGAGACCTGCACGCTCTTCTCGTACTTCGACATCGAAATGATTCGGAATGTCAGGGGCTTCCCAACATAAACGTTTATGTCTGGGACGTAACCGAGATCGATTTTCGAGATAGCCATGTAGGCCGTTACTCCATCGAGATCGAAAACTAGCTCCTGCTCGTGGCCGCGGCGTTTTGTTGATGATTCAGCAGCGGCGGTAATAGCAACCTTGTTCTCATACTTTCTTTCCAGCGCTGCCCAGGAATGCTCAAAGCAAGCTGCTTTTGCTTCAGCGGCGCGTTTCTCTTCCAGCTTTTTCCGTTCCGCCTCCTGTCTTTTCCGCTCCGCTTCTTGAGCAGCCCTCTGCTCCGGTGAAGGACCGAATAGGAAATCGAAAATACCCATATGAAACCTTTCCGAATTACGGATGAAGTTGACCGTTGTTGTCAAGATATATTTTAAATCCTTTTTCCTTGTAGCTGCGTCCGCTCGTCGAAATCCAGCGTAAGGCGGCCCATCGCCCGCGTCGTCAACAGATGCGAGTTCGGAAGCCGGCGCACCGGCAACCTCGTCATACGGTGGACGGTGCTCATCGGCGCGCGGACGAAGACGCTGTGGTGGGAGGCGGGCCGCTGGTTCGTCGTGGCAAAGGGAAGAGGCCCCGCCCGTGAGGGCGGGGCCTGCCCGTCATTCCTCCTTCTCGAGCTCCAGCGCGAGCTCGGCTGCGATCGCGACCCCTGCGACGTAGCCGAGCAGCCACGCGGGATCGCAGGCGTCGCGGTCCTCGCCGCCGGTCACGTGCGCGAGGTTCCCGATCAGGTGCGAGACATACCGCATTGCGTCAATTTAATAGAAAACCCCTGACCAGACATGTGCCTGAGCAGGGGCCTCGTCTAATACCAACGCCAACAATTTGTGATGGCTCTCGCGGTTAAGAGACGTCGGTCCACCATCTAAAGTGGATATCGCTCATGGCGGAGTTGAATTGAGGCATGCCTTCGTAGTTATTCAAATAGCCTGTTACCGATAGCCACGCGCCGCCGTCGTCGACGGCGTTGAGCATATCGAGGAACGGGTCTATATCTTGAGCCCATATGACGAGCGTCACGTTGCCACTTGATGGATACGCTTCTCCGATGTCGACAAAGACGGGGGCGCCTGCCTCGTCGACGGCTTGGTAGACATCGACAACGGGGCCGACGACGGTGCAGGTCGTTCCCATATGACTTCGGGCATTGTACCAGCGCTGATCATCGGGCACCGATGTGAGCTCGGGCGCGGTGGTCGGCCAACGCTCGTCCTCGTACCGGGGGACGCGCCTGGCGCCACCGTCAGACGGGGTTGAGTCCGATATCGGCTGCTCTTGATCGTCGAGCACCGATTCAGGGTCGAAGCCGTAGTCGTAGTCTTCGTCGACTACCGAATCGTTTTCTTCGGTCTGCGAGGTTTCTTCGAGAGCATCATGCGAGGGAGTTTCGACGGGCCCTCTCATCATGAAGCCGAGGGCAAATAGGGCGACGCAAAGCACTCCGGCGACAGTGTAGCCTCGGTTTTTACTACCGAGCTTGTCGTTCAGTGATACTACAGCTATGAAGGCTCCAGGCGCCGCTGCTAGAAGCATCATGAACGTCGTGGCGTCAAGAATTATCGTTCCATTGCCTAATCCCAGCAAGAAAATTGCGACGACCACGACACCGAAAACGCCCCAGCCAACTAACACGGCCCCTCCTTCTGACAAAGTACGCTCTTTATTATACTGTGAGTAAGGCAAGGTCAATTGCATGTCAATGGCGCACAAAGGCTTTACTACTGATTTTTCGGTGTGATAGCGTATGAAGTAACATACGTTTTAGGTTTTATCGAACTGTGCTTGTCGGTTTCGGAGGGTGCTGTTCAGTGTGTTTGGCTGCTTGCTCCTCATTGTTGCATCGGGTTACTGGGTGTATTGGTTTCATAAGTACGGGAAAGATGACAATCGTCGGGGTTGCTAGTAAGGAAGGGTGAATCTTCCCGTTCGGTAATACGTTGATGTGCCAGATTCAACCGCAAGCACCCGAAAGCAGAGCGCAAAGGGGCCGACGGTATGGCAAGGCTCCGCAGTCCACCAGCGCTTGGCTTTTGGCTGAGGGGCCTTTCTCGTGGGCCTAAGACGGCTTGAATTACGGCAAGGAAGAAGACCCCTGTCCAGGTATACGCCTGAGCAGGGGTTTCGTGTTATTCGTTCTCTTTTTCGTCGAGTTCCAATGCGTACTGCGCGGCGCACGACATGACCGCGACGTAGCCACGCAGCCAGTCGGGGTCGAAAGCGTCGCGCTCTTCGCCGCTCGCGATGTGCGCGAGGTCCTCGAGCAGGCGGGAGACGTACCGCTTGCCGTCCATTGGATTGCCCCCTCCATGCTCCCGGGGAGCATGCGGTGAGCCAAGTGGAGCGACGTCAGGCATGCCTCACGCCTCGTCGTTGATCTCCCAGGCCTCTGGCATGACATCGTGGATGTCGCCTTCGCTGCCCTCGATGCGATCGAGCATCGCGACGATGCACTGGGCGATCTCGAGGCCTATGTAGTGGGCCTGGGTGTCAACGCTGAGCGCGGACCACTCGGGGCATATGCGGCTGTCCGGGTTCTCACTCGAGGCGTTCCAGGAGGCGGCGTAGTCGTCGAGTGAGTCCTCGAAAGTTGCGAGGCAGCGCCTGACCGGCGCGGATGCGAGACCGGTTGCATCCTCGAAAGGTTGGGTCCGCTTGATGGGGTAGGCGCCTACGAGCCGTCTGGTCTCGTTGATTTCTGCGGGCGTCATGCCATCCCGTCCTCCCCGGCGTCCGTGTAGTAGGCGTATTCGGGCTCGAACGCGGCGCTGCCGAACACGACCCCGATCTCCTCCACGCTCATGCGGCCGACCATGCCGGCGGTGAACTGCCCGTTGTCCGCGAGCATCCACGCGTGGGGCCACCACGCGGGGCGGCCCGCCCAGACGCGCTCCCAGTCCCCCTCGAAGACGTACTCGCCCATGTCGTTCAGGCGGTATACGCCCTGGTAGGGCTCGAAGCCGGACCGGACTCGGGCCCTGAGCTCGACAGTCGCGTCGAGGATGGCATCCATGGCCCTCTTCCCGATGGGCTCGCCCATGGCTTCACCCCCTATTTCGGCATGTGGCTCACGGTGGGCGTGCTCAGGTAGTTGTTGCAGTTCTCCTCGGCGGGGCCGTACTCGGCGTACATGGCCACGTAGGGCACGCCAATGGTGTCGAGGCCGTTCACGACGCGGCCGTCGCCGACGCCGACGACGGGGAACGCCCCGTAGGTACCGTCGACGCGCCGCACGTAGACGACGTCACCGACCCTGACCGACGCGGTCGGCACCTCCTCGGCGTCGAGGTAGGCCCCGAGCCGCTGGTCCTCGGGCTGCGAGGCGTCGATCTCGCGCAGCATGGCGTCGAGCGGGTACTCGCGCTCCTCCTCGAACGGGGTGTACGGGTACACGCGGTCGACGATCTCCCAACCCCGGATCACGTAGACCCCGTTGTCACCGGGGTCCATCTGCTTGTCGGTCGTGTAGCGGGAGATGCCGACACTGAGGCCCGACGCGCCCATGAAGTTGGCGATGACCTGGCACAGGCGCGCCCACCCGTACTCGTCGGAGTCGGGAGAGCGGAAGCCACGCAGCTCGCAGTATCTGAGGAACGCCTCGACGGAGTCCCTGCCCCCGTTCCAATGAAGGTAGACCCCGAGGTCCCTCTTCTCGGTCGTGATGACCGCCCTGTTTCCCATCGATTCCCCCTTCCTATGGTCTCTTGGCGCCGCTCACGCGGAGCGAGTCCGTGAGCGGACCGCCGCCCAGCATCTCCGCAGAGAACGCCACGGAGAGCGGCGTTCCGGCCGGCCGCGAGTCCCGGAGCCCGCCGCGACCCTCAGGCCCACCTCGAGCGGGGCGCGGTCGCGGTAGAAGAACGGGCTCACGGCGTGCCACGCGCCGTCGGCGGCCCGGGCTATGCGCCCGGTCACGACCGAGCCCGCCCACCCGGGGCACCCGGTCAGCTGCGAGCCCTCGACCGCGTAGGCCCTCCCGGTCGCGATGTCGGCGAGCGCGGCGACCGTCGCGTCACCCTCGGCCTCGAGCGCCTCGTAGACGAAGCTGGCGAAGAGGCCCGACTCCGCGACGGCGACGGCGTCGTCGCGCGCGGGGCCCGCGGGGAGCCCCGCCGCGTACTCTGAGAGCGGGGTGGCGCCGTCGCGCGACGCGCAGTCGAAGAGGAACCAGTCGGCGAAGGTCGCGAGGCCCACGCCGGCGAGCCCCGCCGTGGGGGCGACGGCGCCGGCGTAGGCGTCGACGGCCTCCAGGAACCGCTCCGGGGACCCGTCCCGGGCCTCGCGGAAGGCGTCGTCGAGGATGTCGCAAAGTGACTGGAGCATCGTCTTCTCCTCTCTGTGATCGATTGGTTGTCCATGCGCAGCCGGCGCAGCAGGCGTTGCACCCCATTCCCCTTCATCGTTCTTTGCGATTAGGGAGACGGGGAGGCTGCTGCGCTCGCTGCGGGGTTGGTCGCCCGCCGATGCGGCGAGTCTCTCGGGGCTCGCCGGGTCACGTCGTCGCGGCGTCCCCCTGGCGCCTCGTCCGCCACTCGATCTCGTCGACCATGACCTCGACCTTGCTGCGGCGCTGCCCCTGGCGGTCGGTGTAGGCGAGCTGCCTCAGGTGTCCCTGGACCATGGCGAGCGTCCCCTTGGTGAGATAGCGGCTGATTGCCTCGGCCCTCGCGCCGAACACGGCGCAGTCGATGTAGCTGGGCCTGTCCTCGTAGCCGCCGTCCGCGCCCCTCACGCGCTCCGTTACGGCGACCGTGAAGTTCAGCACCATCGTCCCGCCCTTCGTGGAGCGCAGCGCGGCGTTCTCGACGAGGTGTCCCGATATGGCTGCCGTGTTGACTGACATGATCCGATCCCTTCTCTCGATTGGCAGTGACGCGCACTCACCCGTGGCGGCGCTGGCAGCGCCGCCAAAGAGAGAAGAGAACAACAGTAGGAAGGCCTGTCGCAATCGCAGCAGTCTCTATCTCAACACTCAATATTCTGATTTTGGTGGCGATATGGTGGCGGTGATGGTGGCGATAAGAAAACAGGCCGAAAGCTCACAGCCTTCGACCTGCGAATTCGTGGTGGGCGTTACAAGATTTGAACTTGTGACCTCTTCCGTGTCAGGGATGATGAAGATAAAAGCTTGCGGGATTACTGTAATAGATTGAATTTTTTTTTGGCAGACAGCATCAAGGGTGAAGATTGCGGCCAGAAGCACAATTGAGATGCCAAACACAGGGAGCCATGTGCCGTCAGGGGCCCATGTTTTGTAGTAGCTCAAAGGGAGCGAGAATGCAACGATGCATGCCAGCACTGAGGCGGGCATGGGAAGCCGCGCGGTTTGCGATTCCCGTGGCGGGACTTTCGCGACACCGCTGGGGCTTAGTCGAAGTGATGCAATGGTGACTGCAAGGGAGGCGAAGGGTAAAAGCGAAATGAATGCAAGCCCTATATTAAAGGGCGCTTCTCGAATGATTATGCAACCCGCAAGGGCTAATAGTGCGGCGATAGCAAGGATCTTGCGTTGCACATCATACCCTTGCAGTCGGGCAAGCGCTTCTCCCCAAAGGGATGGAAAGATTGATGAGCCAAAGCCAATGAGTATTGCCGAGAGCGCTGATGAGCGCGGAAGGCCGATAGGCGCGATTCCCGCAAACAGTAAAACACAGCCCGCCGTCATGCAGCATGTGGCGACTACAAGAACGATGCGATGCTCCGAAAGAGGGAAGCACGCACGAGGAAGAAAAGTAAGTGTTGCCAGTGCTACGAAGTGCATTGATATTGCAATGAGCCAAAGCTCCGTGCCAGTGCCGCTGGCGGCAGTAAACGAGGGGTTTAGGAACACCACGTGGTACCACATGCTGTAAAACCCAATGCCCAGAAAGCACAAAAGGGCGCTTCTTCTGACGGCTTTCGATGTTGAAATGGGTTTTATGATGGCCCCCTAACGTTTGAATCTATCCGAAAAGATGATGCTCATTATCACAAAGCACCAGGTCAGTTATCGCCCGTAGCAGGTGATTGAGAAGGAATCACCAGTGGTTCTTGATGCGGAAGGCGAAAGCGCTTTATAGAGTGACGCCATCGCATCGAAATGAACGACAGCGGTAATCATAGCAAAATCGTTTAGATGCGATGCAGTTTTATGCATACCGAGGAAGGGGTAGACGTGGATATGCAACGGGGTATGAGTCGTCGAAATTTCTTCAAATTGGGTGGAGCTGCCGCTTTAGGTGCTGCGGGCACTGCGGCGCTTACCGGATGCAGTCCTCAGCAAGCAAGCGATGGCGTAGACGCTGCGGAGGCAACGCAATCCCAAAATGGTTGGAGCTGGGAGACCGCGCCTGAGCCTATTGATGATTCGGCTATCGTGGAAACGGTGGAAAAGGATTTCATCGTTGTGGGCGCCGGTCTTGCGGGCGTTTCTACGGCATGCTCCATTGCCGAAAACGGTGGCGAAGTCGTTGTGATTGAGAAGAATGCCACATACTCTTGGCGTGGCGCCCACTACGGCTCCATTAACAATAGGCGTTGGCGCGAGCAGGGCGTTGAGGTTGATCCCACGGATGTGACACGCGATTGGATTGCTCAGTGCAACAGCCGTTGCAACGAACGTTTGGTGTGGACTTTCTTGAATCGTTCGGGCGAAGCTCTTGATTGGCTTTCTGACAAAGTTGAAGCGCATGGTGGCGTTGTCGATTTGCTGGGGTGCTGCTATCAGAATCCCACATATAAGAATATTACGGATCCGTTATTTATTCTAAAGGTGAGGTTTTTCCATCAGACGCGAAGAGCGGCCCCTACAAACGAAGAGATTGGGAATTTTGAGATGGCAATCTACAGTCTCTATAACGACGCGGTAGATGCCGGTGCTGAGTTCTCCTGGAACGCTAAAGCCGCACAGCTTGTCAAAGAAGATAATCGTGTGACGGCAGTTATTGCGGAGACCGAAGAGGGCTACAAGAAATTCGTTGGTCGCAAGGGTGTCATCATGTGCACGGGTGATATTTCGGGCAATGATGAGATGTGCGAAGCCTACTCTCCGCTCATGTTGCGCTGCGAACAGACGCAGTACGTGCCGGTTGGGGCCAACATGGGAGAGGGCCAGCAGATGGGTATGTGGATTGGAGCGAAAATGGAAGAAACTCCGTTTTCACCCATGATTCATCCCCAGGGATATTTGCAGTTGAGCCAATGGTTCCTCTCGGTCAACACGCTCGGCAATCGCTTTATGAACGAAGATACATGGGGGCAGGGTAAGTCTCTCGGCGTACTTACCACGCCGGGCAATGCCGATCATGCATGGTGCATTTTCGATAGCGAATGGCAGAACCAGATTCCAGAAACGCTCGATATTGGCGGTGGAATGTTCTGGGTCGGCCCTGACCATCTTTATGGTCAGGAATACAGCCCCGGCTTTAATCAGGGGCAATTTGATACCGGCGTGGAAAACGGTATGGTCAAGCAGGGTGACACCTTCGAAGAGCTTGCTGATGCCATTGCTGCCGATGAGCCTAGTTTTGATAAAGAGGTATTTCTTGCCGAAGTTGAGCGATACAACGAGTTGTGCCGTGCAGGAAAAGATACTGATTTCGGCAAGCGCGAGCAGCTTCTTTACGAGATTAAGAATCCTCCGTATTACGCTGCGAAGTACGGTCCGTGTCGCATGGTGTGTCCGGGCGACATGCTTATCAATACGAACAGTCAGGTTTTGGGTGAGGACGACAAGCCAATTGAGGGCCTCTATGCTGTCGGAAACTGCTCTGGCGGTCTGTATGCCGTCGACTACCCTCTGGTTGTTCTTGGCGATAGCCATGGCCGCTGTGTGACGTTTGGCTATTTGCTTGGAAGACAGCTCATGGGCGTCGAATAGCACTGGCTTCCACTCGATTTCGCACAAGCGAATCGATGCGTGAAAGCACGGCGGTGCCCCTCCTGTTTTCCGCCGTCGATTATGTGAGGAGCCGAGTTCCCTTTCTCGGTTCCGATAGCAAGATGGGCGATGCCAGGCCCTCCTCGGCAGTTGCCCATTTTTTGTTTCAGGGGTTATTGCGATGGGCAATCGTTGCGGGTGAGGTTTGGGATCGGCTAGCGAGGTTGCTGCGGTGCTCGATTTGCCGGCTTTCGCCCGATCTCGCGCTTCAAAAGGTACAAAGCTCGCTTAAGTTGCAGAAGGATTGCAATTTAGGCGAGCTTTGTGCTGTTCTTGGGGCTACATGGTACTATCGGCGCAATCATTGTCCCGATGAAAGGGTTCGCATGGATCAGACGACTCCAAAAGGTCTCAAAGACGGCTTCTCGTATCTCAAACAGGCGATGGCGGATGTCACCCGTACGCCGCGCTGGTTCGTCATTTTACTGCTCCTGGCCCTGGTCACGTGCATTCCCATTTTTGGCGCCGTAGTCATGTACGGTTTTCTGCTCAGATGGGCGCGCGAGGCGGCATGGCGCATTGATACGCCCATGCGGCCCCGCGTATTCGACAATTCCGACGGCGTGCTGTATGCGTTCGGCTGGCGCGCGTTCGGTCTTGCCTTGCTGTATTCGCTGATTCCTGGCGTTGTAGCGGCGGCTCTCATGTCGGGTCAGGTGGCGGAACAGATCGCATCGGGCGCGTTGGCGGGTTCCGCGTTTGGCGGAAGCGCTGCTGCGGCGGTCGATGTGACGCTTGATCTGCCCGGTCAGATTATCTCGCTCGCGGTTGAATGGCTCGTTATGCCCGTGATCTGGGTGGCCATGATGCGCATGGCGCTTTATCGCGATGGCGGTGCAGGCTTGCAGCTGGGTAAGATTTTCCAGATGATTCGGCGCGATGCGGGCGGGCTGGTTCCTGCGTGGCTGTTCTACTGTGTGCTCAACACGGCGCTTTCGTTTGCGGCGTCGGCTATCTCGAATTGGACGTATGCGGCGCTTTTGAACCCCTCTGCGGCTATGCTGGGCATGTCGCTAGCCATGCTGGTCGCAACGTTCGCCCTGCAGGTGGCGTCGACGTTCTTGATGGTGGTTACGCTTCGTGCCGTGGGCCGATGGACTGCGCAGTTTGAGGTGGCGCAGTGGGGCCCCAAGGATGCGCCGCTGCCTCCGGCAGGTGGCTACGGTGCCGCGCAGTAGCCGCGAGCGAACAATCGAATCGGTCAAAGCCCTCGGGTTGCGAGGGCTTTTTCATGCAGGCGGTTCGGGCGAGGGGGCCTGAGGCGAAATCCGCTTATGCGCGTATGGGCAATTCGTTCTTGTTCGGTTACGATGCGGGAACGCTCCATTTCACGTTCACGTCTCCTTGGTATAAAGCCATGAGAAAACGAAGAAAGGCGTTCTATGGACATTATCCTCATGATTGTGCTCATCGTTATCGTGCTGAGCATTCTCGTGTTCATCCATGAGGGTGGGCATTATTTGGCGGCGCGCGCATTTGGCGTGCGCGTGACGGAATTCATGCTGGGTCTGCCTGGCCCCAATATAGGTTTCACGCGCAAAGGCACAAAGTTCGGCGTGACGGCAGTGCCGTTGGGCGGCTACGCCAAGGTGTGCGGCATGGAGCCGGGCGAGGAGAATCCCCATATCGAGCGAGCGCTGGCATACGCTTACGAGCATGGCACCGTGTACGCCGACGATGTAGCCGAGGAGCTGGGCATCAGCCTGGAAGATGCCATCGACGTCATGTACGTGCTCGAGGATTGGGGCTGCGTGGATGGCCCCGGCAAAAAGGACGAGCATAATATCTTCCGTACGCGCGCCTATCGCGATAAAAAGGCGGGTATCGATTTGGCGCAGGGCACCCCGCGTCCTTTCGAGGATCCGCATGCGCTCTATTTGCTCGAGCGTGCGCAAACCTATCGCGCCCAGCCGTTTTGGAAACGTACGGTTATCCTTCTTGCCGGCATCTTCATGAACCTGCTGTTCGCGGTGTTGGCGTTCGTGCTCGCGTTCTCGGTCATTGGCGTGGATGTGACCATGACCACGGGTGAGATGCAGCATGTGAATCTCAATCCGCTTGATGCCATCCAGATGGGCTTTATGGTAATCGGAGTGACTGCGCAGGCCATTGTGAGCCTGTTCAACCCGCAAACGGCGGCGGATGTGGTGTCTCAATCCACGAGCGTGGTGGGCATGGCGGTCATGTCGGTCGATTTTGCCGCGCAAGGACTGGGCTGGTTCATCTATTTCATGGCGATCATTTCGGTATCGTTGGGTCTTATGAATCTTCTGCCCATCCCTCCGCTCGACGGTGGACGCTTTGTCATCGAGATCTTCCAGAAGCTTTCCAGGCGCATGGTGGGCTACAAGGCCATGAACGCAATGAGCTTGGCAGGCATGGCTCTGTTTTTGGTATTCTTCCTATTCATGGTGAATCAAGACGTGCAACGTTTCGTCTTCGGAAACTGGGGATAGGGAGCCATCATGAAGCCTAACGAACAAACGCGCCAGGTGATGGTGGGCAGCGTGCCTGTGGGCGGGGGAGCGCCGTGCGCGGTGCAGTCCATGCTCAACGTTTCGGGCGATGACGCGAAGGCCAATCTCGCGCAGATTCGTGCGCTCGCAGATGCGGGGTGCGAAATTGTGCGTATGGCCATTCCGCGGCGCTCGTGCCTCGATGCGTTTGCCGCGGTGTGCGAGCAAAGCCCGCTTCCCGTGGTGGCCGACGTCCACTTCGACGCGCAGATTGCCATCGAGGCCGCCCGTCGCGGCGCCGCAAAGCTGCGCATCAACCCGGGCAACATTGGCGGATGGGAAGCGACCGACGCCGTGATCGAGGCGGCGGGCGAGGCGGGCATCCCCATTCGCGTGGGTGTAAACGCAGGGTCGCTCGACGAGGCGCTTAAGAGCCGCACCGATCTCACTCTGCCGGAAAAGCTCAGCGCTTCCGCCATCGACTACGTGCGCCACTTCGAAGATCGCGGCTTTCATGATGTGGTGGTTTCCGCTAAAGCGCACGACGTGATGACCACCGTGCGCACGTATCGCATGCTGTCGCGCGAGATTCCGCAGGTGCCGTTGCACATTGGCATCACCGAGGCCGGAACGCTCATGCAGGGCACGGTCAAGTCGGCCGCGGGCCTCGGCATCCTGCTGGAGGAGGGCATCGGCGACACCATGCGCATTTCGCTGACCGACGACCCCACCGAGGAGGTGCGCACCAGTTGGATGCTGCTTGCGGCGCTCGATTTGCGCCGTCGCGGCCCCGAGATCATCAGTTGCCCCACATGCGGCCGCTGCCAGGTCGACCTTATCGGGCTTGCCAAGCAGGTGGACGCGCGTCTGTCCAGCTGCTCCAAGCCGCTCAAGGTCGCGGTCATGGGATGCGTGGTCAACGGCCCCGGCGAGGCCGCTGATGCCGATATCGGCGTGGCGTGCGGTGCGGGGTCGGGCGCGCTTTTTGCCCATGGGAAGGTTTTGCGCAAGGTGCCCGAGGAGGGCATCGTGGACGCGCTGATGGAAGAAATCCAAAAGATGTAACAGCGGCGAAAGGCCTTGCGCAACGGGCTCGTGGCGGGTATCGTTGATGGGCTAAGATTTGAAGCCGAAATAGGACGGCAACCAGGCCTCAAGGCATGCGGCGCGCCATGCGTCGGCTATGCGCGGCGGCTGCCATCCCGATGTCGAAGAAGGAATCGCACATGACCACATTCGCCAAGCATGCCGTACTGCGCATGAGCGCGCTGTATGCCCCCACGCTCAAAGAGGATCCCAGCGATGCGGACATCGTATCCGCCAAGCTGCTCACGCGCGCGGGCATGATTCGCAAAGAGGCCGCAGGCCTGTATTCGTTCTTGCCGCTGGGCATGCGCGTGCTGCGCAAGATCGAGGACATCGTTCGCGAGGAGATGGATTCCCACGGCGGTCAAGAGATCCTGATGCCGTTTGTGCAGCCCGCCGAGCTGTGGCACGAGAGCGGCCGCTGGGACGATTACGGCCCCGAGCTTTTGCGCGTGGTCGATCGCCACGGCAACGATTTCGTGCTGGGCCCCACGCATGAGGAAATCATCACCGATCTGGTGAAAAACGAGCTGCGCAGCTACAAGGATCTGCCCAAGAACCTCTATCAGATTCAGGTGAAGTTCCGCGACGAGCGCCGTCCGCGTTTCGCCCTTCTGCGCGGCCGTGAGTTCGTGATGAAGGACGCCTATAGCTTCGATGCCGATGAGGCGGGTCTGGACAAGAACTACGCCCTGATGCGCGACGCCTACACGAATATGTGCGAGCGTATGGGTCTGAACTATCGCATCGTGCAGGCGGATTCCGGTCAGATCGGCGGCAATGAGTCCGAGGAGTTCATGGCGCTCGCCGACACGGGCGAGGCCGAACTTGTGCACTGCACCTGCGGCTATGCTGCCGACGTCGAGGCGGCCGCGTGCACGCCGCATCCGGTGGCGTATCCGGCGGATGCATGCGAGAAAATCTCCACGCCCGGCGTGCATACCATCGCCGAGCTGGCGGCACATCTCGGCTGCGAAGAGGCGGCCTGCATGAAGGCGTTCTCCTGCAAGGATTCCGAGGGTCGGATTTGGGTGCTGTTCGTGCCCGGCGACTACGAGGTCAACGACGTCAAGGCGGAGCGCGTGGTGCCCGGATTCGCCCCGCTCACCGATGAGGAAATGAAGGATGCCGGCCTGGTCAAGGGCTCCATGGGTCCGGTGGGTCTGCCCGAAGGCGTGAAGGTTGCTGCGGACGAAAGCCTGCGCGGCATCGAGCGTTGGGTGGTTGGCGCCAACGAGGACGGCTATCATCTGGTGGGCGCCAAGCTCGGCGAGGATTTCCAGGTGGACGCGTGGGCCGATCTGTGCATGGTGCGCGAGGGCGATGCCTGCCCCGTGTGCGGCAAGCCGCTCGAGCTGGCGCGCGGTATTGAGGTGAGCCAGATCTTCAAGCTCGGCGACAAGTACTCTCGCGCCATGGGCGCCACCTTTATGGACGAAGACGGCACCGAGAAGCCCTTCATCATGGGCTGCTACGGCGTAGGCGTGTCGCGCACGATGGCGGCCGCGGTGGAGCAGAGCCATGACGAGTACGGCATCATCTGGCCTGCGGGCATCGCGCCGGCGCATGTGTGCGTAATCCCGCTTTCTCCCAAGCCCGACGAGGTTACCGAGGCGGCCGAGAAGATCGCCAGCGAGTTGGCGGCTGCGGGTCTCGAGACGGTGATTGACGACCGTGCCGAGCGTGCCGGCGTGAAGTTCGCCGACAATGACCTGATCGGCTGGCCCGTGCAGGTTGTGGTTGGCAAGCGCGGCCTGGCCGAGGGCACCGTGGAGGTCAAGAACCGTGCCACGGGCGATAAGGTTTCCGCTCCGCTGGCCGAGGTCGAAGCTGCCGTCAAGGAGATTCTGGGCTTCTAGGCTTCCGAGGCATTATTGAGGCGCACGGAGCGAAATCAGCACGGGGCGAAACCATAGGGCGAATCGCGCGTGCGGCTCGGCATGAGAAGTGCGGCATCCTTAGGGGTGCCGCTTTTCTTTTGGAAGCTTGCCCGCTCTTATGGCCGCATATCTGCACATTGGCCCCGTTTGCCGCCGGTTTGTTTCCGAAATGTTTCCGTCCCTTAATACCACTGCACTCTAATGTGCTAAAGCGCTACAATGCTGCAACCCTCCGAAAGCGGCGGGTTGCGCGTTTTGCGTAAAGGATTCCGAGGAAAGGGAACAACGATGAAAGTGCTCGAGAGGATAAGTGACTTTGCTGGAAAGTACATGGCGATTATCGCGCTTCTCGTAGCCATTATCGCCCTGGTCTTTCCCGGTCCGGTATCTTCCGTCATCAAGACCAGCTATGTGAATACGCTTCTGGGAATCGTCATGTTCGGCATGGGTATGACGCTCAAGCTGTCTGACTTCAAGGTGGTGTTCACCAAGCCCAAGGCCGCTATTGCCGGTATCTTTGCTCAGTTCATCATCATGCCCGGCCTGGCATTTATCCTGGTGCAGCTTTTCCAGCTGCCGCCCGAGCTGGCCGTGGGCGTCATTCTCGTGGGCTGCTGCCCCGGCGGTACCAGCTCTAACGTCATGACGTTCCTCGCCAAGGGCGATGTTGCCCTGTCCGTTGGCATGACCGCGTGCACCACCATCATGGCGCCCGTCGTTACGCCGGCGCTGGTGCTGCTGCTGGCCGGTCAGACGGTCGACGTCTCGTTCATGAGCATGTTCATGTCCATCGTTCAGGTGGTGTTCGTTCCCATCGCCGCGGGCTTCGTTATCAACTACTTCTTCGAGAAGTTCGCGCAGGGCTTCGCCAAGGTGCTGCCGCTTATCTCGGTTGTGGGCATCTCGCTGATCATCATGGCCGTCGTTGCTGCCAACCAGGCGAATGTGCTGGCCGTGGGTCCGCTCGTGATCCTCGTGGTCATGCTGCACAACGTGCTGGGCTACGCGCTTGGCTACGGCGCAGCTCGTCTGCTGGGGTTGTCCAAGGCTCAGCGCCGCACCATCTCCATCGAGGTGGGTATGCAGAATTCCGGCTTGGCTACCTCTTTGGCTACGGTGCACTTCGCCGCCATGCCGATGGCCGCTGTGCCGGGTGCCATCTTCAGCGTGTGGCACAACATCTCTGGCGCTGTGTACGCTAACTTCCTTGCCCGCAGCGCCCATGAAGCGCCCGCCGGCGAAGAGGCTGAGGATGCCAAGGTCGCCACTCAGGGTGCAAATGCGTAAGCGCCCACTGGATGGGCCGCGATAGAAGCCCTTTCAATTGAATACCGCTGCAGGACTCCTGTAAATTCAAGATCCCGAACAGTCGCTCGGGATCTTGTCTTGCATGCGTATGCAATTATTGGGATGTTGTTATGCATCGCGCCTGGGTTCTGAGGGGCGTTTCAGCTCCCTTTTACCCTCATCAGCTCCGACTAGGAATCAGCATCCCCGCCTCGTCAATTACGTGTCCGCGGCATGCGCGAATGAGCTCATTTGCCCAGAAGGGCGCATCGAGCAGGGGCTCTTCGTCAAGCGCATACACCTTGAGCGTGTAGGCGTGGTCCGCATCGGGCGGGCAGGGGCCCACGTAGCCGGTGCCGCGCTCAGGCTCGCTTTTGGCGGCGCTGTTGTAGCCTTGGATCAGACGGCAGGGGCATTTGCGGCTTGCGTCATCGGGAATTTCCAACGATTCGTCGAACGGGCCCTGGATAAACGCCGTCCAATGCACCCAGGGGAATCCGCATACCGGCACGCTGTCCCAATCCAAAAACACCAGGGCAAGCGCCTCGGCGTCGGCAGGGATATCCTCGATCAGAATGGGGAAGGAGCGACGGCAGCTCCATTCGTGCTTGTCCTCGGGTGCCGCATATTTGCCGTATGCATCGGGAAGATAGCCATTTTCCAGTTCTACGTGCACGTGCATGGAGTGCCCCTTTCGTTGGAGTGTTGAACGCCCGGCCGGATTTCGGCGTTGGGCGCATCCTCATCTTACGCTTTGGCGGCCTTCCGCGAATGACGAGAAGGAAACGAAATGGTTAAAGGATTCAAATGGGGAGCGCAAAGGGGCGAATGCGGAACTCGATGCCGCGCACAAGCGCCCGATTCGCTATACTTGCGCGGGACAATCGGCAGATGAGGGCGAAAGGCGAAAACGCAATGCGCACGATGGAATTGCTCGCTCCGGCGGGTGGCAGGGAACAGCTGGAATACGCGATTCATTTCGGCGCGGATGCCGTGTATCTTGCCACGGAGCGCTACGGCATGCGCAAACGCGCCGATAACTTCACCGAGTCCGATTTGCCCGACGCCATCGCCTACGCCCATGCGCACGGCGCGCGCGTGCACGTGACCGTGAACACCGTGATGACCGATGCCGACGTGGACGATCTGCCGCGTTATTTCCGCTTTTTGGAGCAAGCCGGTGCCGATGCCGTGATTGTGAGCGATTTGGGTGCCATCTCCATTGCGCGCTCGGTGGCGCCGAAGCTCGAGATTCATCTGTCCACCCAGGCATCGTGCGAGAACGCTGCCAGTGCCCGCGCGTACTACGATTTGGGCGTGCGTCGCATCGTGGTGGCACGCGAGATGAGCCTCGATGCCATAGCCGAGCTGCGCCGCCGCATTCCCGACGACCTGGAGATCGAGGCGTTCGTGCACGGCGCTATGTGCATGGCCTATTCGGGACGCTGCCTGATCAGCGATTATCTGACCGGCCGTGGTGCCAACGTGGGCCACTGCACCCAGCCTTGCCGCTGGAAGTATGCGCTGGTCGAGGAGACGCGTCCCGGAGAGTATTTTCCCGTGGTGGAAGACGACCGCGGCAGCTTCATCATGAGCTCGCACGATATGAATATGCTTGCGCATCTTGATGAGCTTGCGGCAGCGGGCGTGAACAGCGTGAAGATCGAGGGGCGCGCGAAGGGCGCCTACTACGTGGCCAGCGTGGTGAACGCGTATCGCCACGTGCTCGACGGCGAACCCGCCGATGCATGGGAGGCGGAGCTTGAAACCACCAGCCATCGTCCCTGGTGCACGGGGTTCTACTTCGGGCAGCCGGGGCAGAACAAGGGTAGCGTGGAGTATGCGCGCGCCTACCAGATGGTGGCGTGCGTGGAGGAATCGGGAGCGGTGCTGTGCCGCAATCGCTTCGCCGTGGGCGATACGGTGGAGGTGCTAAGCCCCGGTCAACCCGTGCGCACGTTCGATATAGGCGGCATCGTATGGCACGCCAAGCCTGAAGCCGATTTGGCCGAGGTTCAAAAGAAGGGCACGGGCGTAGTGCTGGGCCCCGATCCCGCTTGCGTGGGCGGCCATCTCGTGCGCGTGCAGGTGGCCAACCGCACCATGGAATCGTATTCGATAGAAGCGCCCTTCCCGCTGCGTCCGCGCGACATCCTGCGCGCCTATCGCCCCGAGCAGGATCTGGGTCGCACGCTGTAGAGCGTTATCTATGCGTGGCAAACTGTTGTCTTTTGCTTGCGAAATAAGAAAACGAAATTCGAAAACGGGTCTAAAAATTTCGGTTTGGGACTGCGGACGAAAAGTTGGACGCGATTCACGCGTCCGGAAGGGGGTCCGCATGTATGATAGGGACGTGGTGGAGCTTGCGCTGCTCGCCCTGGAGGAGGGCATGACGCACGCCGAGGCCGCCGA